>NZ_VIVE01000021.1:0-1120 GCF_007828995.1 Arthrobacter sp. AG367 | reverse complement strand
GAAGGCGATCAGGCACGCCGGGTGCCGGATGAAGTGTTCAACGCTCTTGCCGCGACGGGAGCGTTCAGCATTTCCGCACCAACGAAATTCGGTGGGCTTGCTGCGAACACGCGCGAGGCCCACGCTGTTGCGAGGGCTATTGGCCGCGGTGACGGCGGAGCCGCCTGGATCACCGGGATCCTGGACTCCGGCGCATGGGTTCTTAGCCTGATGGACTCCCGTGCACAAGAAGACGTATGGGGGCAGGAAGACGGATTGAACTCTTTCATTTCCATCGTTCTGGCCACCTCCTCCGAAGCAGAACCCGTGGAAGGCGGATACCGGGTCACTGGACGCTGGGGATACGGCACGGGCAGCCTGCACGCACAGTGGTCACTGCTGGGCATTCCCCTCAAGGACGAGAACGGTGAAGTAGTCGACGCCGGCCTCGCGCTCATCCCCTCCTCGGACCTGACCTCCGAGGACAACTGGTACGTCGCCGGCATGAAGTCCAGCGGCAGCGTGATGCAAATCGCCGAAGATGTCTTCGTGCCTGAACACCGCATTCTCCCTCTGACCGCAGCAGTGGAAGGTGGATACCTGGGCCACAACCCCGAGCAGACCTACCAAACAATCTTCGTCCCGTCATTGTTCATGAAGCTCATCGGCCCGCACCTGGGCATGGGACGGGCAGCTCTGGACTTCGTCATCGACAAGGCCGAATCCAAGGCCATCGCCTACACCGGGTACGACAAGCAGGCCGACGCTGTTTCCTTCCAGCTCGCAGTGGCCAAGGCATCAATGCAGCTGAACGCTGCCGAACTGGTCGCCCAGCAGGTCGCCGACGAGATCTACGAAGGTGCCGGCCGCGGCTACTACGCCCCGTACGGTGAACGAATCGAAATGCGCGCCAAAGCCGGTTGGATCGTCGAAACAATCACCAACATGATCGACCAGCTCCTGACCGCCCATGGTTCCGCCGGATTCGCAGAGACCTCCCTGCTTCAGCGCATGTGGCGCGACCAGGCCACCGCCAGCCGCCACGGACACACCCTCGCTGCCAGCGGATACGAAGCCTTCGGCAAAGTCACCTTCAACCGCCAAGACGAAGCCCGCCACGTCCTCCCCATCGTCTAACCCG
>NZ_VIVE01000020.1:0-1133 GCF_007828995.1 Arthrobacter sp. AG367 | reverse complement strand
TTCGTCTCCGGCTGGTTCTACTGGATCAACTGGGCCACCACCACCATCGTGGACATCACCGCCGCCGCCCTCTACATGCACTTCTTCGGCAACTACATCCCCTGGATGGCCGACGTCCCCCAGTGGGCCTGGGCACTGACCGCCCTCATCGTCGTCCTGGCCCTGAACCTGGTCTCGGTCAAGGTCTTCGGCGAAATGGAATTCTGGTTCGCCCTGATCAAGGTCGCCGCCCTGGTCGCGTTCCTCATCATCGGCACCTACTTCGTCATCTTCGGCACCCCCGTGGACGGCCAACAGGTCGGCATCAGCCTCCTGTCCGACAACGGCGGGATCTTCCCCAACGGCCTGCTGCCCATGATCATCCTCATGCAAGGCGTCCTGTTCGCCTACGCCTCCATCGAACTCGTCGGCACCGCCGCCGGCGAAACCGAAAACCCCGAAAAAATCATGCCCAAGGCCATCAACTCCGTGGTCTTCCGCATCGCCGTGTTCTACGTCGGCTCCGTGATCCTCCTGGCCCTGCTGCTGCCCTTCACCTCCTACCAAAAAGGCGTCAGCCCCTTCGTGACCTTCTTCGGCTCCATCGGCGTCCAGGGCGTAGACGTCATCATGAACCTCGTCGTCCTCACCGCCGCCCTGTCCTCCCTGAACGCCGGACTCTACTCCACCGGCCGGATCCTGCGCTCCATGTCCGTCAACGGCTCCGCACCCCGCTTCGCCTCCCGCATGAACAAAGCAGGCGTCCCCTACGGCGGCATCGCCATCACCGCCACCGTCTCCCTCCTCGGCGTCCCCCTGAACTACCTCGTCCCCGCCGAAGCCTTCGAAATCGTCCTGAACATCGCCTCCGTCGGCATCATCATGACCTGGGCCACCATCGTCCTGTGCCAAATCCAACTCAAACGCTGGGCCGACAAAGGCTGGGTCACCCGCCCCTCCTTCCGCATGTTCGGCGCCCCCTACACCGGCTACCTCTCCCTGCTCTTCCTCATCGGCGTCCTCATCATGGTCTTCATCGACTCACCCCTGACCATGCTCGTCACCGCCATCGCCTCCATCCTCATGGTCGCCGGCTGGTACGCCTGCCGCACCCGCATCCGCCAAATCGCCGAAACCCGCGACGGCTACACCGG
>NZ_VIVE01000019.1:0-2728 GCF_007828995.1 Arthrobacter sp. AG367 | reverse complement strand
CATCAATCTGCTCGATGATCGACTCGATCTCGGGACGAATACCTGCATTAGACATCTAGAACACTCCTGCTAAGACACTGAACTGGGACACACCGGGCGCGTTCACCTCCAAGGGCAAGGAGTACACCGGAGTGTGAACAAATACTGAACGGGCGCGGTACTCTATGTAGAGTAACTATGAAACTGGCTTAGCGATAGTGCTGAAGCCAATGTTGCAGATCTTTGTCTGTACATCGACGTACGAGGACATGAAGAGCCAGGAAGGACTTCACGTGGGAGTCTCAGAAGGACCCTTCAACAGGCCGACGTTAGCCAGGATCCTGAATTCCTGGCGCAAGTTTTTGGCGGCTGAGGAACCCTTTAATAGCAACACCGACTCAGCCGAGCACTGTGTGACCTGTGGACACATCTGGGGCCCAGAGTACGTTTGGCTAGCTGCCATGATGCAGGTCTCTCCATTACCGGGCGCTTGTTCCGCTGCAAAAGACCCACACACGCGATGCGGATGTCAGACGCGAGGACATTTCACGTTCGCCGGCAGGTGATCTCAAAGCCAAAATCACATCAACACCGCGCGCGTGGTGGAGTTTATGGGTGGCGCCGTGCGCTGCCAGTCAGGATAGCCCGATAACCTGCCCTGTAATCCGGATATTCAAAGCGCAATCCAGTGCTGCGCAGCCTTGTGTTCACGCAGCGTTTATCACCGCCGCGACCTATTACCACCTCACCGAGCGGGGGCAGCGGCCGTTCCAATTCGGTGGCCAAAAACGTTAGGACCTTTCCAAGTTCCACCGGTTCGTCATCGACGCCAAGGTAGGTGGATTGCGGCGTCGTATTCATCGTTGTCAAATGCACGATCGCGGCGGCAGCGTCATCACGGTATATACGATTAGTGAGGCGATCTTCAGCCGGAATCACCGCTGTACCCCTCGCTACCGAGTCAATTAGCCGAGTACGGCCAGGTCCGTAGATGCCGGCTAACCGCAGGACAACCGCATCAGTCCCTGTCCTGCCCAAGCGGCTACGAAGCAGCTTTTCGCCTTCAAGCATCACCCGCCCCGAAAAGGAAGTGGGCGACGCCTCTGTATTCTCGTCCACCTGACCTGTGACGGCGTTTCCGTAGACAGCCGTGGAGCTGACAAAAAGAAATCTCTGCGGCTTCACTTGGTCACGGGAAAGTGCATCGAGCACCTTACGCAGCCCCGCTGCATAGGCCCTATCGTAAGCGTCTTCACTGTGACCCTGGGCAGCTACGCAATAGACAACGATGGAGGTATCGGCCGGAATAGTAGGTAGTTGGCCTTCAAGGTCCGCAAACACGCCTTCGATGGGAGCGGGGAGTTTATCCGGGGAACGGCGCCACCCCACCACGCGGAACCCCTTACGTGAAAAGCCTAAGCCCGCCTCAGTACCCACATCACCGCAGCCGACAATCAAAACAGTCATCGAGCTAGTTCCTGCCTCCAGGAATAATATTGTGATTTCTCAATGGATTTTCTCTCGTACGACGTTGTGCGATCAGAACGCAGTCGAATGCCGACGCCTCCTAAAGGTGCACGGGGACACGTTGCTCATATATGATGCCCCGGTTCTGGTCTGGGTGCCGCGAGATTCCCATGCCAATATCAGCATTACGGCGCACTACAACGCTGCCTGACGATCGGCTAGAACACTGCTGTCGCCACAATACGCATGTCCACGACGTGCCCAGGTCATGAGCCAGGGATGAGCTGTCGAGGCGATGGACGTGTGCGTGAAGCGTTGCTTCGGGTGCAAGCCAGGCGGAATGTGGGCTTGGCGCGCGGATTCCTGAGCCTCATCTGCGGCAAAAGCTAATTCGCACCACAAGCCACAGCTGCGGCCGTCTGCAACCAGCCGGGTTTTGGTGATTCTCTAACCTAGCCCACCGGGGATTCGTGCAGGAGTCCCTGCCCAGCCGGACCGGGAAGCCCGTTCTACAAACCGTGAGCCCGGCAGGATAAGGACGCCTTTTCTGCCAGCGAGGGCTCCAACAATTCACGAGGCACACTTTTCATTCGTTGCCTGAACCCAACCAGGTTTAGCTCAGTGCTGCGTGCTCTCCGAGGGCGAACCACTTCCGGTTGTGGTAGACGAGCGGAGCAGCATCTGAACGTTCATTTTCATCCCGAGGCTTAGCCTCGATGGCTTCCACAACGATGAGAGTCGAACCGCTCACGTCAATGCGGTTAACAACACGTCCACGGAGCCAGGAGTTGGCGTTAGGGTAGTACGGCTCACCGGTACGCAACCGCGCCCACTCCACGTCGTCTCCGAAGCGGTTCACGCCACTCGTTGCGCCAAGCTTCGCAAGTTCCACCTGATCGGATGCCAGCAGATGAACGACGACGGTCTCGGCAGCGCAGATAGTCTGTGTGCTTGATGACATGGGAGACGCGGAAAAGACCAGTGACGGCGGGTTGATACCCACCGAGGCCAGGGAACTTACCGTCATGGCTACGGGGCCGTTTCCCACGTCCGCCGTGATAATTCCTACACCTGCTGGATGATGCCGAAAGGCGAATTTGAAATCCTCTGCGGAGATCTCCTGATTAACAACTGGCGCGTGCATTTTGAATCCTTTCTAATGGCTTGCTTTGGCCTACGTATATGGCCGGGTTAGACGATGGGGAGGACGTGGCGGGCTTCGTCTTGGCGGTTGAAGGTGACTTTGCCGAAGGCTTCGTATCCGCTGGCAGCGAGGGTGTGT
>NZ_VIVE01000018.1:0-4527 GCF_007828995.1 Arthrobacter sp. AG367 | reverse complement strand
CACCCGGGAGGGTGTGGGAGAGTAGGTCACCGCCGGACACACATTGGTCGAGGCCCCAACCACCAGGTTGGGGCCTCCCACATTTAACCCACCAATCACCGGTATCAAAACGGGCCTTCACCACCGCCTAGACTTACCGTTTATGACCCCCCGAACGCCCAGTCCCAGGGACCGGCGTGCAACCATCCTGGATGTGGCAGCCGCTGCAGGCGTATCGCGCCAAACCGTCACCCGGGCCATGAATGACATGGCAGGCATCAGCGCGGAAACCCGCGCCCGGGTCCAAAAGCTCGCAGCAGAAATGGGCTACAGCCCCAGCCGCTTCGCCAAGGGCCTTGTGCAGGGCGCGCGGATCTCTGTTGGCCTCGCCATCCCGGACCTGACCAACCCCTATTTCCCGGCCTTTGCCTCAAGCGTGGTGGAGGCCGCCACGGAGCGCGGCTGGAACGTGGTGGTGGACGACTACGGCCACGGGACCGGCAGCGCCGTTGACGCCGCCGCGCGGCTTGCGCCCCAGGTGGATGCACTGATCGGATACCTTGCACCCCACCAGGACGAGGCGCAGGCGCTGATGGGCCGCCGTCCCGTCGTCGCCCTTGACTCCCCGGACGCCGGCACCGCCGGCAGCATCTCCTTTGACTACCGTCACGCTGCCAGGCTCGCCCTCCGCCATCTCGCATCCCACGGGTGCAGGAGCATCCTCTTCCTGGACTCGGACCAGGGCGGCCCCGCCGGCAGCCGGAGCGCGGCCGCCGCCGCGGTGGCAGCGGAGGCAGGCATCCAGCTCGCCCGCCTCCAGGCACAGCCATCGGCGGCCGCGGCACGGTCGGCGGTGGCCCTCCATCTGGCCGGAGGCGGGAGCCCCGATGGCATCCTCGCCTTCAACGACCTGATGGCAGCCGGCGCCTTGAAGGCACTGCGGGAGTCAGGCACCTCCGTCCCCAATGAGTGTGCCGTCATCGGCATGGACGGGATACCGCTGGGGGAACTGCTCACACCTGAGCTGACCACCCTCGCACTGGACCTGCGCGCCGTGGGCCGCGCCGCCGTCGGACTCCTGGATGGTTTACTCACAGGTGCCATCCAGGACCGCACCCCAGGCGCCCACCTGACCCTGCAGCACCAACTGGTCCTCCGGCAATCAGCCTGACCCCTACTCAAATCATGACCGAGCGGATAGGCTTAACATGCAACTGCGTGAACGTTCACGTAGGCACTTCCGAAACTCCCTTCAAGGACCTCCATGCCAGCCCACACCCCTGCCGCAACTGCCGGCCACGGCTCCGCTCCGGCGACCAAACCCTCCTACCGCAGACTCGATCCGGCTGCCGCAGACGTCGCAGAATTAGCCTCGCTGGGACCCGGCCGGGGAAGCCTCCCGGCGCGGGCCTACCTGGAGTCCGACGCACCCCGGCTCCCACTCAACGGAGAATGGCAGTTCCGGCTGAGCCCGGGAATCCGGACGGCCCCACACGACGACTGGCAGCAGGGCAATGACCTCTCCGGCTTCACCCTGCTGCCCGTCCCCTCCAGCTGGAACATGCACGGGCACGGCTCTCCGGCCTACACCAACGTGCAGTTTCCCTTCCCGGTGGAACCTCCCTACGCACCGGACGCCAACCCCATCGGCGATCACCTGGTGACCTTTGAGGCCGGCCCGGAGTTCTTCCCGCACGCCGTGCTCCGGTTCGACGGCATCGACTCGGCCGGAACCGTGTGGCTGAACGGAGTGGAGCTCGGGACCACCCGCGGAAGCCGCCTGGCCCACGAATTCGACGTGTCCGGCATCCTGGTCGAGGGAGCCAACACGCTGGCCGTGCGGGTGGCCCAGTTCTCCGCCGCCAGCTATGTGGAGGACCAGGACATGTGGTGGCTCCCGGGGATCTTCCGGGACGTCACCCTGCAGGCGCGGCCGGTGGACGGCATCGACGACGTCTTCGTCCACGCCGGCTATGAGCCGGGCACGGGCGAGGGCACGCTCCGCGTCGAGGTGAGCCGGGCCGGGCGGGCGATTGACGCCGTCGTACGCATTCCGGAACTTGGCCAGGAACTTCCAGCAGGGGCGGAGCAGCGTGTCCCCGGCGTGCAGCCCTGGTCCGCCGAAGTTCCCCGCCTCTATGGCGCAACGGTCAGCACCCCGGGCGAGACCGTTGCCCTGCAGGTGGGTTTCCGCAGCATCGTCATCGAGGACGCGCAGTTCAAGGTGAACGGCCGCCGGATCCTGCTCCGGGGAGTGAACCGCCACGAGCACCACCCCCGGCTGGGCCGTGTGGTCCCGCGGGACGTGGTGGAGGCGGAGTTGCGGCTGATGAAGCAACACAACATCAATGCCATCCGGACCTCGCACTACCCGCCGCACCCGGAGTTCCTGGCGCTGGCAGACCAGCTGGGTTTCTACGTAGTCCTGGAATGCGACCTGGAAACGCACGGCTTCCACAGCGCCGGCTGGGCACAGAACCCCAGCGACGATCCGCAGTGGGAGGAGGCCCTGCTGGACCGGATGCAGCGAACCCTTGAGCGCGACAAGAACCACCCTTCCGTGATCATGTGGTCGCTGGGCAACGAGGCAGGCACCGGCCGGAACCTTGCGGCGATGTCCCGCTGGGCCAAGGACCGTGACCCGTCCCGTCCCATCCACTACGAGGGCGACTGGTCCTCACCGTACGTGGACGTCTACTCCCGGATGTATGCCAGCCAGGCCGAGACGGCGCTCATCGGGCAGGGCATCGAGCCGGCGCTTGAGGACGCCGAACTGGACGCTCGGCGCCGAGCCATGCCGTTCGTGCTGTGCGAATATGTGCATGCCATGGGAAACGGGCCGGGTGGCATGACCGAGTACCAGGACCTGTTCGACACGTATCCGCGGCTGATGGGCGGTTTTGTCTGGGAGTGGCTGGAGCACGGGATCCTTGTTCCCTCCCCGGGCGGCGGTGAACACTTCGCTTACGGCGGGGACTTTGGCGAGGAAGTCCACGACGGCAACTTCGTCACGGACGGGCTGGTTGATGCCAACCGCAAACCTCGTCCCGGGCTGTTGGATTTCAAGAAGGTCATCGAGCCTCTGGGCATTGACGTTTCCTCCCCATGGGCCCGCTTCACGCTGCGGAACCGGCAGGACTTTGCGGACACCTCCGCCTACCGCTTTGAGTACAAGGTGGAGGACGACGGCGGAACACGGTTGGAGGGAACGGTGGCCGTTGCGCCGCTTGCGGCGCAGTCCACGGCTGTTGTTGAGCTGCCGGCGGAGGTTGCCGCGTGTGTGGCGGGGTTGGCGCAGGACGCGGGTGCGGTGCTCACCGTCAGCGCTGTGCTGGCCGCCGATACTGGGTGGGCTGCCGCAGGACACGAGGTTGCCTGGGGGCAGGCTGTCCGCCTTGCCTCACCAGGCACGGGGGTGCAGGCCCGGGACCTGGTGGAGGCCGGCCAGGACGAATTGCAGCTGGGTACCGCGGTGTTCAACCGGGCAACCGGCATGCCCACATCCATTGGCGGACTTCCCGTGGAAAAGTTCGGCCTGGTCCTGTGGTGGCCCCCGACCGACAACGACCTCGGCCGCGAGTGGGGAAGCCCGGACGAACGGCCCCTTGCGACGCAGTG
Organism: Arthrobacter sp. AG367; assembly: GCF_007828995.1. Taxonomy (NCBI): domain Bacteria; kingdom Bacillati; phylum Actinomycetota; class Actinomycetes; order Micrococcales; family Micrococcaceae; genus Arthrobacter; species Arthrobacter sp. AG367. The sequence goes on along the minus strand of NZ_VIVE01000018.1, from coordinate 930 downwards.
GAAGGACGCAGGACTCGACCGGCTCCGCACCCGCCTGCTGGGCATCCGGGCGGAATCTTCTCCTGACGGCGGAGAGTACCTGCGCGTCAGCACGCGCATGGGTGCCGCGGACAAGCAGTTCGGTGTGCTGGTGGATTACCTGTGGACCGCCAGCTCCGACTCCCTGGGACTACGGACGCAGGTCAGGCCCGTGGGGGACTGGGTCAATGCCGGCTTCGAGGTGGAATGGGCGCGGATCGGGCTGGAGCTGGTGCTGGGTTCCCGGACCACCGGGGTGCGGTGGTTCGGCCAGGGCCCGCACCAGGGCTACCCGGACACCGGCCAGGGTGCGCGGACGGGATGGTTCGAGCTGCCCCTTGCCGCGCTGGACGTTGAGTACGTCCGTCCCCAGGAGTCGGGAGCCCGGTCCGGCGTGCGGTCCGCTGTCCTGCACGCCGGCGGAAGGGAGCTGCACCTTTCCGGCGAGCCCTTTGCCCTCACAGTCCGGCCGTACAGCATGCAGGCTCTGGATGCCGCAAACCACAGGCCGGATCTGGTGCCGGACGGGCGGAGCTACATCTACGTGGACCATCTCATGCGTGGCGTTGGCACCGCCGCCTGCGGCCCCGGCGTTCTGGAGCCGTACCGGCTGAAGCCGAGGCAGGCCGACTTCGAAGTGGTCCTCAAGGTACTGGGGTAGGGAAGTCCCGGCTCCCCCTTCGGCTACTCCCTCGGCTCCTCTTCGGATGTGAGCCACTCCATAGAAGCAGCAAACGAGCTTCAGAAGCGGAAATCTCTTGCCCACGCTGCCGGAAACCGCGGAATTCCGGGGTTTCCGGCAGCACAAGAGGCCCCCGGGGGTCGATTTGCGGTTGGGTGTGGGGGCGGGTATTGTTTTCTGAGTCGCCGCCGCTGAAGCGGAAAGATAGCGGCCAAACCCCTTACTGAACG
>NZ_VIVE01000017.1:3517-5368 GCF_007828995.1 Arthrobacter sp. AG367 | reverse complement strand
TGTGTCTGTTGTTTGAGAACTCAATAGTGTGCCAAGTTTGTTGATACCGATTATGTATGTAATTGGTTGATTGTGCTGTGCCGCCACCCCGTGGTGTGCATGGTGTTTTTAGCTGGTTTCAAATTTTGTGCAGCTGTTTCTGCCGTTATTTCCGGTGGTTGTGGTTGTGTCTGTTTTTGTTTTACTTCAACGGAGAGTTTGATCCTGGCTCAGGATGAACGCTGGCGGCGTGCTTAACACATGCAAGTCGAACGATGATGCCAGCTTGCTGGTGGATTAGTGGCGAACGGGTGAGTAACACGTGAGTAACCTGCCCTTGACTCTGGGATAAGCCTGGGAAACTGGGTCTAATACCGGATATGACCTTCCATCGCATGGTGGTTGGTGGAAAGCTTTTGTGGTTTTGGATGGACTCGCGGCCTATCAGCTTGTTGGTGGGGTAATGGCCTACCAAGGCGACGACGGGTAGCCGGCCTGAGAGGGTGACCGGCCACACTGGGACTGAGACACGGCCCAGACTCCTACGGGAGGCAGCAGTGGGGAATATTGCACAATGGGCGAAAGCCTGATGCAGCGACGCCGCGTGAGGGATGACGGCCTTCGGGTTGTAAACCTCTTTCAGTAGGGAAGAAGCGTAAGTGACGGTACCTGCAGAAGAAGCGCCGGCTAACTACGTGCCAGCAGCCGCGGTAATACGTAGGGCGCAAGCGTTATCCGGAATTATTGGGCGTAAAGAGCTCGTAGGCGGTTTGTCGCGTCTGCCGTGAAAGTCCGGGGCTCAACTCCGGATCTGCGGTGGGTACGGGCAGACTAGAGTGATGTAGGGGAGACTGGAATTCCTGGTGTAGCGGTGAAATGCGCAGATATCAGGAGGAACACCGATGGCGAAGGCAGGTCTCTGGGCATTAACTGACGCTGAGGAGCGAAAGCATGGGGAGCGAACAGGATTAGATACCCTGGTAGTCCATGCCGTAAACGTTGGGCACTAGGTGTGGGGGACATTCCACGTTTTCCGCGCCGTAGCTAACGCATTAAGTGCCCCGCCTGGGGAGTACGGCCGCAAGGCTAAAACTCAAAGGAATTGACGGGGGCCCGCACAAGCGGCGGAGCATGCGGATTAATTCGATGCAACGCGAAGAACCTTACCAAGGCTTGACATGAACCGGACCGCTGCAGAAATGTGGTTTCCCCTTTGGGGCTGGTTTACAGGTGGTGCATGGTTGTCGTCAGCTCGTGTCGTGAGATGTTGGGTTAAGTCCCGCAACGAGCGCAACCCTCGTTCTATGTTGCCAGCACGTGATGGTGGGGACTCATAGGAGACTGCCGGGGTCAACTCGGAGGAAGGTGGGGACGACGTCAAATCATCATGCCCCTTATGTCTTGGGCTTCACGCATGCTACAATGGCCGGTACAAAGGGTTGCGATACTGTGAGGTGGAGCTAATCCCAAAAAGCCGGTCTCAGTTCGGATTGGGGTCTGCAACTCGACCCCATGAAGTCGGAGTCGCTAGTAATCGCAGATCAGCAACGCTGCGGTGAATACGTTCCCGGGCCTTGTACACACCGCCCGTCAAGTCACGAAAGTTGGTAACACCCGAAGCCGGTGGCCTAACCCCTTGTGGGAGGGAGCTGTCGAAGGTGGGACTGGCGATTGGGACTAAGTCGTAACAAGGTAGCCGTACCGGAAGGTGCGGCTGGATCACCTCCTTTCTAAGGAGCACCTCCAACTCTTCTGTGCTGGTGAATGCCGGTGTGGGGGGTTGTCAGGAAGCAAGCCCGCAGCATGGACGATTGTTCCGTGGCGGGTGCTCATGGGTGGAATATCAGCAAATAGCGGCTGCGTGTTTTTTCT
>NZ_VIVE01000017.1:0-3424 GCF_007828995.1 Arthrobacter sp. AG367 | reverse complement strand
CCCTGGGTTTGTTTGTTTCTGGTTTCCCTGCCGTGACGTTCCGTGCGCCTGTTTGGGTGTGTGGGGTGTGTGGTGTGGGGTTGTTGTTTGAGAACTACATAGTGGACGCGAGCATCTTGTATAAGAAGCAATTTCCAAGATTAATGAACCTGGATCTGGCTGCGCTGTTGATGCCCTTTGGGTGTTGGGGTGTGGTTGGTTTCTGTGGTTCTCTCGAGAAATGTTTTTGATCTTTGTGGTCAAGTTTTTAAGAGCACACGGTGGATGCCTTGGCATTAGGAGCCGAAGAAGGACGTAGGAATCTGCGATAAGCCTGGGGGAGTCGATAACCGGACTGTGATCCCAGGGTGTCCGAATGGGGAAACCCCGCCGAGCGCGCGAGTGACTCGGTGACCCGTACCTGAACACATAGGGTGCGTGGGGGGAACGCGGGGAAGTGAAACATCTCAGTACCCGCAGGAAGAGAAAACAATAGTGATTCCGTTAGTAGTGGCGAGCGAACGCGGATCAGGCTAAACCGTTCCATGTGTGATAGCCGGCGGGCGTTGCATGGTCGGGGTTGTGGGACTTTCCATACCAGTTCTGCCGGGCTGGTGGGGTGTGATGTGCGCGCATAGGTGAACGGTTTTGAAAGGCCGGCCAGAGAGGGTGTTAGTCCCGTAACCGTAATGTGTTTGTACCGCCTGTGAGAGTATCCCAAGTAGTACGGGGCCCGAGAAATCCCGTGCGAATCTGTCAGGACCACCTGATAAGCCTAAATACTCCCTAATGACCGATAGCGGACCAGTACCGTGAGGGAAAGGTGAAAAGTACCCCGGGAGGGGAGTGAAACAGTACCTGAAACCGTGTGCTTACAATCCGTCGGAGCCAGTCTGATTCTGGTGACGGCGTGCCTTTTGAAGAATGAGCCTGCGAGTTAGTGTTACGTCGCGAGGTTAACCCGTGTGGGGCAGCCGTAGCGAAAGCGAGTCTGAATAGGGCGTGTGAGTGGCGTGATCTAGACCCGAAGCGAAGTGATCTACCCATGGCCAGGTTGAAGCGACGGTAAGACGTCGTGGAGGACCGAACCCACTTCAGTTGAAAATGGAGGGGATGAGCTGTGGGTAGGGGTGAAAGGCCAATCAAACTTCGTGATAGCTGGTTCTCCCCGAAATGCATTTAGGTGCAGCGTTGCGTGTTTCTTGCTGGAGGTAGAGCTACTGGATGGCTAATGGGCCCTACAAGGTTACTGACGTCAGCCAAACTCCGAATGCCGGTAAGTGAGAGCGCAGCAGTGAGACTGTGGGGGATAAGCTTCATAGTCGAGAGGGAAACAGCCCAGACCACCAACTAAGGCCCCTAAGCGTGTGCTAAGTGGGAAAGGATGTGGAGTTGCCCAGACAACCAGGAGGTTGGCTTAGAAGCAGCCACCCTTAAAAGAGTGCGTAATAGCTCACTGGTCAAGTGATTCCGCGCCGACAATGTAGCGGGGCTCAAGTACACCGCCGAAGTTGTGGCATTCACATTTTAGCTAAGCCCTTGTGGTTCAGGCGTGTGGATGGGTAGGGGAGCGTCGTGTGGGCGGTGAAGTCGCGGTGTAAACCAGCGGTGGAGCCTACACGAGTGAGAATGCAGGCATGAGTAGCGAAAGACGGGTGAGAAACCCGTCCGCCGAATGATCAAGGGTTCCAGGGTCAAGCTAATCTGCCCTGGGTAAGTCGGGACCTAAGGCGAGGCCGACAGGCGTAGTCGATGGACAACGGGTTGATATTCCCGTACCGGCGAAAAACCGCCCATGCTGAGCGGGGGATACTAACTGCCCGAAGCCTGCCCGAGCGCCCTTGTGGTGTGAGGGTTTTGGTGGAGCGCAGGACCTGATCCCGGGAGGCAAGCGTATTAACAGGTGTGACGCAGGAAGGTAGCCGAGCCGGGCGATGGTTGTCCCGGTCTAAGGATGTAGGGCGAGTGGTAGGCAAATCCGCCACTCATGGTGCCTGAGATCTGATGGGACCCCCGTTTGGGGGGATTTGGTGATCCTATGCTGCCGAGAAAAGCATCGACGCGAGGTTTTAGCCGCCCGTACCCCAAACCGACACAGGTGATCAGGTAGAGAATACCAAGGCGATCGAGAGAATTATGGTTAAGGAACTCGGCAAAATGCCCCCGTAACTTCGGGAGAAGGGGGGCCCCAACCTTGATACACCCTCGCGGTGTGGAGGGGATCGGGGCCGCAGAGACCAGGGGGAAGCGACTGTTTACTAAAAACACAGGTCCGTGCGAAGTCGCAAGACGATGTATACGGACTGACTCCTGCCCGGTGCTGGAAGGTTAAGAGGACCGGTTAGCCGCAAGGCGAAGCTGAGAATTTAAGCCCCAGTAAACGGCGGTGGTAACTATAACCATCCTAAGGTAGCGAAATTCCTTGTCGGGTAAGTTCCGACCTGCACGAATGGAGTAACGACTTCCCCGCTGTCTCAACCATAAACTCGGCGAAATTGCAGTACGAGTAAAGATGCTCGTTACGCGCAGCAGGACGGAAAGACCCCGAGACCTTTACTATAGTTTGGTATTGGTGTTCGGAGTGGCTTGTGTAGGATAGGTGGGAGACGTTGAAGCCCGGACGCCAGTTCGGGTGGAGTCATCGTTGAAATACCACTCTGGTCACTTTGGACATCTAACTTCGGCCCGTAATCCGGGTCAGGGACAGTGCCTGATGGGTAGTTTAACTGGGGCGGTTGCCTCCTAAAAAGTAACGGAGGCGCCCAAAGGTTCCCTCAGCCTGGTTGGCAATCAGGTGTCGAGTGTAAGTGCACAAGGGAGCTTGACTGTGAGAGAGACATCTCGAGCAGGGACGAAAGTCGGGACTAGTGATCCGGCGGTACATTGTGGAATGGCCGTCGCTCAACGGATAAAAGGTACCTCGGGGATAACAGGCTGATCTTGCCCAAGAGTCCATATCGACGGCATGGTTTGGCACCTCGATGTCGGCTCGTCGCATCCTGGGGCTGGAGTAGGTCCCAAGGGTTGGGCTGTTCGCCCATTAAAGCGGTACGCGAGCTGGGTTTAGAACGTCGTGAGACAGTTCGGTCCCTATCCGCTGCGCGCGCAGGAAATTTGAGAAGGGCTGTCCTTAGTACGAGAGGACCGGGACGGACGAACCTCTGGTGTGTCAGTTGTACTGCCAAGTGCACCGCTGATTAGCTACGTTCGGATGGGATAACCGCTGAAAGCATCTAAGCGGGAAGCTCGCTTCGAGATGAGATTTCCATACACCCTCGGGTGTGAGAGGCCCCCAGCCAGACCACTGGGTTGATAGGCCGGATGTGGAAGCGAGGACTAACGACTCGTGAAGCTGACCGGTACTAATAGGCCAACAACTTACACCACACAGATACATACAAAACTCTGCTTGCGTCCACTATGTGGTTCCCAACCAACAACCCCC
>NZ_VIVE01000016.1:0-38484 GCF_007828995.1 Arthrobacter sp. AG367 | reverse complement strand
TTGGCACACTATTGAGTTCTCAAACAACAGACACACCCGGCACCACCCAAACCAACGTCCAGGCTCGCTCCGGAGCAACTTTCCAAACTTACCCGATCAACCACCCCGACGCAAATCCATTTCTCAGGATTCCCATCAGACCAGAAGACGGTCCCCCACCAATTTCCGGCGCCCTAAGGAGCGACCAGAATTTGGTCTTGAATTTGGGGGTTTGGCCACCCGCGGTTACCAGCTCTTGGCTGTCTCCCCCGCGGCGACTTAGAAAACAATACACGCACTCGTAGCCCACCGCAAACCGGTCATCCAATGGCTGCAATTCCCCGGGATTCCGGGGCAGGAACGGCCATGCGGGGCACCCGCCGGCCTCCCGCCGTCGTAATTCCGCTGTGTGCGCTGCCGCACATCCGGCAGCCATCACGGCAGACAGCAAAAGGGCCGGCAACCCTAAGGTTGCCGGCCCTTCTCAAGCAGCTGGATTCAGCGGTGCTGGATTACCAGGAAGACTTGGTGATGCCCGGGAGTTCGCCCTTGTGGGCCATGTCGCGGAAGCGGACACGGGAGATGCCGAACTTCTGGAAGGTACCGCGGGGGCGGCCGTCGATGATGTCGCGGTTACGCAGACGGATCGGGGACGCGTTGCGGGGCAGCTTCTGCAGGCCCAGGCGGGCTGCTTCGCGTGCTTCGTCGGTTGCGTTCTCGTCAACCAGGGTCTTCTTCAGCTCGAGGCGCTTTGCAGCGTAACGCTCAACGATGACCTTGCGCTGCTCGTTGCGAGCAATCTTGGACTTCTTAGCCATGTTTAGCGCTCCTCTCGGAATTCGACGTGCTGGCGGATCTTGGGGTCGTACTTCTTCAGGACCATGCGGTCCGGATCGTTACGACGGTTCTTGCGGGTTACGTAGGTGTAACCCGTACCCGCGGTCGACTTGAGCTTGATGATCGGACGTACGTCCTTGTCCTTAGCCACTAGAGCTTCACCCCACGAGCCAGGATCTGGGCGACGACTACGTCGATGCCGCGTACGTCGATGGTCTTGATGCCACGTGCCGAGACCTGCAGCGTGACGTTACGGCGCAGGGACGGAACCCAGTAGCGCTTCTTCTGGATGTTCGGATCGAACCGACGCTTGTTGCGGCGGTGCGAGTGCGAAATGCTGTGCCCAAAGCCCGGCTCGGCCCCGGTCACTTGGCAGTGTGCTGCCATGACTTCTCCTCAAGAATTGAAAGTAATGATCCGCATATCTGCTGCTGGACCATGCTGCTAAGGGCGACCCAAAAATGCAGAAGGGCAACGGTTAGTCACGCAACTTGAGCCCCTAACTACCGGCCACCCTGGAGAAAATTACCGGGCAACCGGAGCAATTGCGCACGCTCCGCGCACTTAGCGCCTACCAAGTCTACGAGTTGGCGCAATTAAAGACCAATCGGGGGTCATCGGGTGTATAAGGGCCGCCGAAAGGTCACAGCGACAGGTTGGTCCTTTTCACAGCAGGCACATAGCTTCGCCAAGCACCTTGGATACATGAACACGCAGCTCCTGCCGGCATCTCCGGCCGCAAGCAGTTCCGGCCGCCCGGAGCTTTCATCACCTTCAACGAAGAGGCCCGGCCGTGGCTGGTTTGCCCGACAGTACCGGCAGCGCATGCTGCGGACGGACCTCCTGACGCTCATTGCCTGGGCCTCCGTTGCCGCCGCAATTGCCCTCTGGCTTGCCGACGGCGGGGCCACCGCGATCACGTCGCCGGCGTCCCTGTTCACGGCGGCGGGCATCGTGGCCGGGCTGGCGGGCATGGACCTGGTCCTGCTCATGCTGCTGCTGGCCGCGAGGATTCCCTTCATTGACCGCACCATCGGCCACGACCGCGCGCTGGAGTTCCACGGGAAGCTGGGAAAGCCTTCGCTGTACCTGCTTCTGGCACACGGCCTCCTGGTCGCGGCTGGGTACGGCATGGCCGAAGGACTGGATCCGTTCACCGAGTCCGTCAACCTTTGGGTGCAGGTGCCGGACATGTGGCTGGCGTTTGTTTCCATGGCGCTGTTCATCGCGGTCGTCGTCACGTCCCTGGTGGCTGTACGGCGTCGTTTCCCGTACGAGTTCTGGTACGTGGTGCACCTCCTGACCTACGCCGCGGTGGCAACGTCGCTGCCCCACCAGTTCAGCGTGGGAGGCCTCTTTGCGGCAGGCACATGGCAGCGCTGGTACTGGCTGGCCATTTGCATCTACACCGGCGCTGCCCTGGTGTATTTCCGGGTACTGGAACCGGTACTGGCCACGGCGCGGCACCAACTGTCGGTGGCCCGCGTGGAGGCCGTGGCGCCGGGCGTGGTGAACATCGTCATGAATGGCCGGAAACTGGACCAGCTGGCGGGCACGGGCGGACGGTTCTTCATCTGGCGCTTCCTGGCTCCGGGACTGTGGTGGCATCCCCACCCGTTCAGCCTGTCCGCCGAACCCGTCTTCCAGGGCCCGGACGGCCAGGGGACGCTGCGGGTCACCGTACGGAACCTTGGCAGCGGCTCCGCCCAGCTCCTGCGGCTGCGGAAGGGGACCAAGGTGGCGCTGGAGGGTCCCTACGGACTGCTCAGCACAGCTGCCAGGACCAGGAACAAGGTGGTGATGATCGGTGCCGGCATCGGCATCACACCCCTGCGCGCACTGCTGGAAACCACGCCGTTTGCTCCCGGCGAGGCAACAGTCCTGCTCCGCGGCCACACCGACCAGGAGCTGTACCTGGGCAGCGAAATCCTCGACCTCTGCCAAGCCAGGGGGGTCCGGCTCTTCCACCTCACCGGGCCGAGGGCCCACGGCCACTCCACCTGGCTTCCCGGGGACGCCGTGCGGAACGGCTACAGCCTCACCTCCTACGTGCCTGACATCGCGGATGCGGACGTCTACGTCTGCGGCCCGGCGGCGTGGGCGGCCGACGTCATAGCGGATGCCGGGAAAGCCGGCGTCTCCGGGGAACAGATCCATCACGAAAGGTTTGACTGGTGAAAATACGCGGAACAGTCGCAGCGGCCCTGGCCTCCGCCGGGATCCTCCTGGCGGGATGGCAAACAGGCACCCAGGCAGGCGGCATCAGCACCGTCGCATCAAGCACGACGGCGTCAGGCACCACGGGCTCGAAGGGTACGGGCTCGACGGGTACGGGTACGTCCGGCTCCTCGGGCTCTTCGGGCACCTCGGCTTCCGGCACCTATAAGGGAACCGCCGTGCAGACCCGGTTCGGTCCCGTGCAGGTCCAGATCACGGTGGCCAACGGGAAGATCACGGATATCACCGCCCTCCAGCTCACCAACACCGATGGCAAATCCATCCAGATCAGCAACCGCGCGGCACCCCTGCTCCGGAGCAAGGTCCTCGCGGCGCAGTCGGCGGATGTCCAGACCGTCAGCGGCGCCACCATTACCAGCGATGCGTACCTGACCTCAGTCCAGGCGGCCATCGATGCAGCCCACCTCTAGCCCCCTGGACGCCGCAACCCCCGCCGCCATGCTGAAGGCCCGCACCTTTGAATGCATGGGCACGGTCATCGGGCTGACGCTGCCCGTCAGCTCCCCTGCGGAAGGGCAGCCTGGGCTCGATGAGCTGGCTGCCGCCACCGCCGTCGTCGAACGCCTTTTCCGCGACCTGGACGAACAATTCAGCCTGTACCGCCCGGATTCGGAAGCGGCCAGGCTGGCCCGCGGCGAGCTGATGCTGCGGGGCGCCTCAGCCCGGATGCGAGAGCGGTACGCCGAGGCGCACGAATGGCGGCTGCGCACGGAGGGCGCCTTCACCCCGGAACGGCCTGACGGCGTCCTGGACCTGTCCGGGATCATCAAGGGTCATGCCCTCCGCGAGGCGGGCACGTCGCTCCAGGCCCTGGGCCGGCACGATTGGTGCCTGAATGCCGGGGGCGACGTGTTGGTCAGCGGCTCACCACGCCCCGGCAGCGCCGAGCCCTGGAAAGCCGGCATCGTGGATCCGGCGGACCGCCAAACCCTGATTACCGGCTACGCACTGGGCGCGGGCAGCCGGCACAGTGCGATCGCCACCTCCGGCTCCGCTGAACGCGGTGAGCACATTTGGCGGGTGGGACGCGGCGCCGGGTTTGTCCAGGTCACCGTGGCCGCCGCGGACATTGTCACCGCCGACGTGCTGGCCACGGCGATCGTCGCCGGCGGAACACAGATGCTGAACCGCGCCACGGACATCTGGGATGTTGCCGTGCTGGCGATCCGCGCTGACGGCTCCATGCTGGCGACTCCGGCCTTCCATCCCGCCTGAGCCGCCCGCGCCCCACCGCCGCTACAACCGCTACAGCCGGGTGAGCTGGGCGTACTTGGGCTGCAGGTTGTCGCCGGACGACTTGCCGGTGACGCGCCGGACCACCCACGGCGCGGCGTACTCGCGGAACCACCGGGCGTTGGCGCGGAGGGCGTCGGCGCCGCTCAACTCCGGAACAGGGGTCATCGGCGGGACGTCGATGGAATGGTCGTACTTGAGGACCTCGAGGACGCGCTTGGCCATGTTGGCGTGGCCGGCGGCGGACATGTGCATCCGGTCGTGGGCCCACATGCCCCAGTCGTAGTACTCGCTGAAGCGCCAGTAATCCACCAGCAGGGCGCCGTGGTCCCCTGCGATTCCGCGGACCAGTTCGTTGTAGATGGCGGTGCGGCCGCGCATGGTGCCGAACACTTTTGAACCCCGGGCATCGAAACCCGTGAACATCACCACGGTGGCGCCGGTGGCCGCCAGCTTCCCGACGGCGTCGTTGTACTCCACCAGGAGGTCATCGATGTCCACGCGCGGGCGGAGGATGTCATTGGCCCCGGCGTAGATGCTCACCAGCGTGGGTTTAAGTTCGACGGCGGCGTCCACCTGCTCGGCCACGATCTGCCGAAGCTTCCTGCCGCGGATGGCCAGGTTGGCGTAGCCGAAATCCGGATCAGCGGCGCAGAGCTGCTCCGCCACCCGGTCCGCCCAGCCGCGGACCCCGTTGGGGCGGGTGGGGTCGTCGTCACCGACGCCTTCGGTAAACGAGTCGCCAAGGGCCACGAACCGGGAAGTGAAATCCATGCGGTTAGTTTGCCATCCGTTGCCGGAAGCAACCAATCGCCGGTTATGTCGCTTGGTCAGGCTGGGTTTCGCGCAGGATCCAGTGGTCCTTGTCCAGGCGTCCCACCACTTTCTCGCCGATCCGCGCCAGGTCCAGCACATCCTGCCCGGTCAGGGCATCGAGGAACAGGTCGCGGACGTCCTCAACATGGCCCGGGGCCAGCCCAACGATGGTGGCCATGCCTTCCTCCGTGAGGTGCGCGGTGGTCACCCTTGCGTCATGGGGGTGGGGACGCCGCTCCACCCAGCCGCGCTTCTGCAGCTTGGTCACCACATGCGAAAGCCGGGACAGTGAAGCGCTGCTGCGGGCGGCGAGCTCACTCATGGGCAGGAACCGGTCGTCTGCCTCGGACAGCATGGCAAGGACCGTGTAGTCGAAGAGCGACAGCTTCCCGGCCGCATGCAGCCTGGTGTCGAGGGCCGCCGGCAGCAGCGTATTGATGCTCACCAGCGCCAGCCAGGCGCGGCGTTCGTCAGCGTTGAGCCAGCGGGGTTCGGTCATGGCCCCCATTCTACGATTGATCTTTCAAGTAGCTGGAAGCGGCACCGGTAGGCTTGCCCCATGTATGTTGTCTCCCTCACCTACCGCGTGCCGCAGGAGATCGTCGACTTCCACAACGACGCCCACATCGCCTGGCTGCAAAAGGCGTTCGACGACGGTGTCTTCATTGCCGCCGGCCGCAAGATTCCCCGCACTGGAGGGCTGCTGCTCTCGCAGGCTGAACGGGAAACCCTTGACGCGAGCCTTGCGCAGGACCCGTTCTACATCAACGGCGTGGCCGACTTCGAGGTGCTGGAGTTCCACGCCGGCCGGGTGGCCCCGGGGTTCGAAAACCTGTTGGACACCCCGCCCGCGCAAACCACCTAAGGTGACGCGGCCGCTAGGGTGGGCTGCCGCCGTCGTACCCTTCTGCGGCGAGCTTCTTCAGGCCACCTTTCCGCGGCACCTTCACAGGCTTGGGCCAGCGCGGGCTGAGCCTGTCCCCCAGCGTCACCCCGCGGAGCTTGCGGCCAAAGAGCGGCAGGACCCAGTCATGGACCCAGCGCCGCTGGCGCCGTTCCCATTCGCGCAGGCCCAACCTTGGTGGTGGCTCCCAGTCCCTGGGTTTGATCTTGTGCGGCACGCCCAGCTGGTCCAGCACCTGCCCGGCCAGGTATTTGTGCCCGGCCTTGGACATGTGGAGCCGGTCAGAGTCCCACATCCTGGCGTCGTGGAAGGCATCCAGGCACCAGTAGTCCACCAGCACGGCCCCGTACTTTTCCGCGATGTCCCGCACCCGCTGGTTGTAGTAGGCGTTGCGTTTCTTCAACGGCTCCAGGAGCGCGGAAACCTTGACGTCGAACCCCGTGAAGAGGACCACTGTGGCCCCCGTGCCGGCGAGCTGGGCAACAAGCTGTTCATAGTCCGCCATGAGCGCGGGCATATCGGTCTTCAGGTCCAGGATGTCGTTACCGCCGGCGTACAAGGTCACCAGTGTTGGCCGCATCCGCAGTGCCGGCTCCAGCTGCTCGTCGATGATGTGCCGCAGCCGCTTGCTCCTGATGGCCAGGTTGGCGTACTTCCACCCCGGCTGCGCCTTGGCGAGCTTCTCGGCAACCCTGTCGGCCCACCCCCGCACCCCGTTGGGCAGCCGCTCATCCCGGTCCCCCACGCCTTCGGTGAAGGAGTCGCCAAGGGCCACAAACACCCGCCGCCCGGAGTCAGGAAGCAAGGATCCAGTCACCACCGCCCCAACGTAGCGGCGCTGGGAAAAGCAAGGACGACGCCGGGATGAACAGTAAGTGAGCGGGAGCCTGGGAAAGCGCTGCGGGATCGGTGGAGCGCTTATGGCGTCCGGGACCCGCTGTCCGTCTGCATTCCTCCGTAAACCGGACGGAACTCCCAGGTGTAGGAGCCGTCCGCTTTCAGGCTCATCCTCAGGTGGCCCCAGGTATCACTGAACTTCCGCTGGACGTAGGCCGGGTTGCTCGCGAACGATCGGAGGCCGATACCGCCGGTGGACACCTGGAACTGCTGCATGCCGTCGGGGACGCATTGGTCGGCGTTGTTCACCGGGCAGGTCCGCTCATAGTTGTGCTGGGACCCGGACAGCAGGACTTTCACCCGGTTGTTCCAGAACATGTCGATCCAGGGCTTCGCCTGGGTGAAGCGCGTGTGGCTGGATGTGTCGGACGTGAAATACGGGTCGTGGTAGACGGCCGCCAGATGCTTCCCCGCGGCCTTGGCCGCCTTCAGGTCAGCGTCCATTTCGGCGGTCATCGCCTGCGCCCGGGCCACGTTGTAGCGCCATGTGGCCGTGGGCGCCACCAGGATATGCCAGTTCCCCTTATCGAACGAATACCACTCCAGCGCATCCTGGAACCGGCCCAGAGTGGTGCTGGTAGCGGACTTGGTGGTGTTGACGCACTGGCCGTCCATGAACCGGTCCACGTCATCGTTCACACCCGGCTCCACATCGTGGTTGGGGCCCGTGGTCCAGTACGTCTTGGCTTTCAACCCGCCCCACAGCGTGTTCCACGCTCCAAGCGCCGAGCAGGTCCCCTTGTCGTACTGGAAGTCGCCGATGGCAAGGAAATTATCCAACGAACCATCGTTGAGGCCGCTGATGATGCTGGCAGCGTTCTTGCCGGACGCCGAACTCGTGGACGTATTTCCTGACGGGTTCATGTCGCCAACAGCGGCGAACTCGAAGGAATCGCCCGCCGGCGGCGTGGTAGGCGCCGGGGTTGGAGTCGGGGTGGGGGTTGGAGTCGGGGTGGGGCTCGTCCCGCCGGCGGCCGGGTAGACACGTATCCAGTCCACGCGCATTTCCGCAGCACCGTCAGCAGTGGAATCAGGGAACCAGTCCAGTTGCAGCGTCTGGTGCATACTGCCCGGAGGCTGGTGGTTGGGGTCGGTGTCCTCGAACCACTTCACGCCATCCACGTATCCGACCATCCCGGCGGGGGACCAGTCCACTGCGTAGTTGTGGAACTGGGTCACGTCCAGCGTCTTGCTGGCCCTGGTCTGGGAGTTGCTGCAGGAGAAGTGCTGGAAGAAGTTGATCACGTTCCAGGCGCCCGTTGTTTCCGCGTAATCCACTTCGCCGTCGCAAGGCCAGTTTCCGCTGTCCGGCCACAGGATCGAAACCATATGGTACTCATTGTCGCCCGACCCGGCGGCGCGGACTTCCCACCGCCCGTACTTTTGTTTGGCGAACTTCGCGGACATGCCGGCAGTGGTCCCGTCCGGGGTCCCGCTCATGACCATCTTGGAACCGTCCACTGTTACCTGCTGCGGGCTGCGGATGCCTTGGCCGGCGTGCCCTGCGCTGTTGTACACGCTCCATTTGGTGGCGTTCGGGGCTCCGGTGTAGTTGAACTCGTCCCCGGCCACAGGTGCGCCCCAGTTCTGCGTGGCAGCAGCCTGGACTCCGCCCGCATCAGTGGGCGCGGGCGCAGGGGTGGAGGTAGGGGTGGGGGTTGGCGTCGGGGCGGGGCTTGTCACCACGGCGTCAGCGGCGGTGGTGACAACCAGCTTTGGGCGGAGTGCCGCGTCCAGGGCCTGGTTCGATTTGAAGCCCAGCCATTTCTGCGCGCTGGATTCGAGCCGGAAGTTCTGCTCGCCGCCGGTGGCGCCGACGCCCTTGGCAACGTCCCATTCCACCCAGGCCCCCGTGGCGAACCCGCCGGCCTTGGCCAGCCAACTCCCGCGGGCCGGTGCGTTGTTCCAGGTGACGCCCGTTTCGGCCCATGTGCCGCTGGTGGTGTAAACGTCCACAAACTCGGTCGACGTTGCCGCCGCCTCAGAATATGCCCGCAGCTTTGCCGAGACGACGTGTTCCCCGGCGGGGACCTGGACGTTGAACCGCAGGAGACTGCTCCGCGAGATGCTTGTCCGGCCCTCCGTGGACCAACGCACACTGGTCCCGAAGTTCTCCGTTGGCCGGTCGGCCTGGACGTAACTGTCGGCGGTCGGCGCGAATGTCAGCGCTCCCACCGCGTTCGCCACGCTGCCCACTACGGCAAGTGAGGCGAGCATGACTAAGAGTGTCAGGACGGAAACAGCTGGCCGCAGAATAGTTTTCATGGAATGAGACCTTAATGTTCCAGTTGAAATATCCGAAGCATACGCGTGTCACACCCTGTGACACAGCAATTTCCTTAATTGGAAATTGCTGAAAAAATTTGTGTTACTGCGCGGAGGCGCCGAGCGGGCCGGGGTTAGCCTTCGGCTTTGCCCTGCCGCCAGTAACCCATGAAGGCCACCTGTTTCCGGTCCATCCCCACGTCGCGCACCAGGTAGCGCCGCAGGTCCTTGATGACGGCGGCTTCGCCGGCGATCCAGGCGTAGAAGGGCATGGCGCCGGCGGGCATTCCGGGGTTGCCGGCGGCGCCGATGTCCCCCGTTTCGAGGCGTGCGGGGGTTTCCCAGAGGATGTCCGTGTCCACGTTGACGTCTTCGGGCTCCGGGCCGGCGCCGCCGCCGTCCGCTTTGATGCCCACCCAGCCCGGCACGGGGACTGCTGTGCGTACGGCCTCCTGCAGCAGCTGGCCGTGCGGCCGGGAGCGGCCGATGACGGCGCCGCGGGCAAGCCACGTGATCTCGATGTCCGCCGGGGACTGCAGTTCAAGGAAGTCGCCGGCCTGGGGAACCTCCAGGAGGGCGTGCCCGCTCATGTACGGCGGGAGGGTTTCGAGGATGGCGGAGATGGCGGGAACTGCGGTTTCGTCACCGGCAAGGAGGATGCGCTGGGCCAGGCCGGGCCGCCATTCGATGCCGGAGTATGTCCCGGCGGTGATGCAGTGGGCGGCACGGTTGCTGGGCCCGATGATGGTGAGGGCGTCACCGGGTTTGGCCTTCAGGGCCCAGTCCGCGGCCGGCCCGCTGTTGTGCGGCCCGTCCTTGTGCATCGCAAAGTCCACGTCGATCTCCGGATAGACCGCGTCCAGCCGCGCCTCACGGACGGTGTAGGTCCGCATCGAGCCGCGCACCTCCGGGTCCATGGCCAGCCAATCCCGATACCAGCCGGGCTGGCCGGTGTTGACGGCCGGCAGCGGCAGCTGCGAGCCGTCCGGGGCCAGGGACGGAATCAGGAGCTTGATCCGGAGGTCCAGGGTGTGGCCTCGGACGCCGAAGTCACGCAACGCGTAGCCACCGAACGTGATCCTGCGGAAGGTGGGGCTGAGCTGCTGGACGGAGGAAACGGTGACCTCAAAGGCGAGACTCATCGGCTGGGCACTTGCCGGTTGTGCAGTTGCCGTTTGTGCTCGGGCGGTGTCGCGGGTCGTCATGGGACGGGCTCCAGTTCGTAGGCAGTGTGGTGGCGGCCGATGGGGATGATCAGCGGGGTGGCCGAAACGGGGTCCGGGATGACCCGGCTCTCCAGGCCGAAGACGTGGCGGACCAGTCCTTCCGTCACCACCTCGCGCGGGGACCCCACCGCTGTCACGGTGCCGTCCTTCATGGCGATGACGTGGTCCGCGTAGCGGGCCGCCAGATTGAGGTCGTGCAGGACGATTGCCACGGTGATACCCCGTCTGCGGTTGAGGTCCGTTACCAGGTCCAGGACCTCCACCTGGTGGGCCAGGTCCAGGTAGGTGGTGGGTTCGTCCAGCAGCAGGACGTCGGTTTCCTGGGCGAGTGCCATGGCAATCCAGGCCCGCTGCCGCTGGCCGCCGGACAGTTCGTCCACGTCGCGCCCGGCGAGGTCCAGCGTCCCGGTGGCTTCCAGCGCGCGCTGCACGGCGGCGTCGTCCTTGTCACTCCTGCTCCGGAAGAAACCCTGGTGCGGGTAGCGCCCGCGTCCCACCAGGTCTCGGACGGTGATGCCGTCCGGGGCGGTGGGGTGCTGGGGAAGCAGGCCGAGGGTCCGGGCCAGTTCACGGGCCGGACGGGTGTGGATGTCCCTGCCGTCCAGGGTCACGGTGCCGCCGGCGGGCTTCAGGAGCCGGGACAGCCCGCGGAGCAGGGTGGACTTTCCGCACGCGTTGGCACCCACGATCGTGGTCACCCTGCCCTCGGGAATCCGGACGTTGAGCCCGTCCGCCACACAGCGCTGGCCGTACGTGAGCGTCAGGTCGCGTGCTTCGAGAAGTGCCACGTCAGGCATCCTTTCGGTTGGCCGTGACCAGGAGCCACAGCAGGAAGGGGGCGCCGAGCGCGCCGGTGACAACACCCACCGGCAGGACGGTGCCGTCCAGGAACAGGGGGGCCAGGTTGGCGGCGACATAGTCTGCCGCCAGGACAATCAGGGCGCCCACCAGGGCCGACGCCGGCAGGCTGGCCTTGCCGGCGAAGCGGCGGGCGATGGGAGCGGCCAGGAAGGCGACGAACGACACCGGCCCTGCGGCCGCCGTCGCA
This sequence comes from Arthrobacter sp. AG367, assembly GCF_007828995.1. Classification (NCBI taxonomy): domain Bacteria; kingdom Bacillati; phylum Actinomycetota; class Actinomycetes; order Micrococcales; family Micrococcaceae; genus Arthrobacter; species Arthrobacter sp. AG367. The sequence goes on along the minus strand of NZ_VIVE01000016.1, from coordinate 27,041 downwards.
ACTGCCGCCAGGGATACCGCGATGACCACCAGCGCCAGGCGTGCGGCATTGACGCGGACCCCCAGCCCGGCTGCGGCATCATCACCCAGTTCCAGGATGCGGAGCGGACCGGCGATGAGCACAACGGCGGGAACCAGCACCGCGAGCGCCAGGAACAGGACTCCGGCCCGGTCCCAGTTGGCGGAGTTCAGGGATCCATTGAGCCAGACCAGGACGTCGGCGGCAGTGCGGATGTCCGCGCGGGTCATCAGGAAGCTGACCACTGCGTGCAGGGCGGCAGCGATCCCGACGCCGGCAAGAACCAGCCGGTTTCCGGCGGCGCTCCCCCGGCCTGCCCTGCGAGTGGCACCGCCGCTGGAGATCGCATGGATCAGGCCTGCCACGGCCAGTGCACCCGCCAGCGCCGCCCCGGAAACCAGCGCACCGGAGGCGCCGAAGATGACAATCGCAACCACCGCCGCCGCGCTGGCCCCGGAGCTGATGCCGATGACGTCGGGGCTGGCCAGGGGGTTCCGCAGCATGGTCTGGAACAGGGCGCCGGCCAGCCCGAAGGCAGTCCCGGTCATGGTGCCGATGACGGCCCGCGGAAGCTTGTTCTCCATCACGATGAAGCTGGCGCCCGGAATCCTGGCGCCGCCCGTCACATGGTTGAAGACGATGGCGAAGAAGTCCGGAACGGTCACCGTGTAGCTGCCCAGCAGGACGGATACGAAAAACAGGAGCACGACGGCGGCGCCCAGCACGGCGGTCCGGTTGCCGGCCCCCTTGGCCATCACAGCCCGGCCCCCTTTCCGCGGCGGATCAGCCACACGAACACCGGCGCACCGATGAGGGCGGTCATGATGCCGGCCGGGACTTCGCCCGGCGGCAGCACCACCCGCCCAAGAATGTCGGCGGCCAGGAGCAGGACCGGAGCCGCCACCAGGGAGAAGGCCAGGATCCAGCGGTAGTCGGGCCCGGTGAGGACACGCACGGCATGCGGTACCACCAGGCCCACAAAGCCGATGGGGCCCGCCAATGCCGTGGCGGTGCCGCAGAGCAGGACGATGCCCAGGGCCACCAGGGCCCGCGAGGGCCCGACGCGCCGGCCAAGCCCCCGCGCGATGTCGTCCCCCAGCGCCAGGCTGTTGAGGGTGCGGCCGGCCAGGAGCACGATGAGCGCACCGGCGGCCAGGATCGGCAGGCCGGGCAGGAGTACGGTCCAGTCACGGCCCGCGATGCCGCCCACCTGCCAAAAGCGGAACCTGTCCAGGGTGTCCTGGCTGGAGACCAGGATGATGTTCATGAGCGAGGACAGTCCGGCGCTGAGCGCGGCTCCGGCCAGCGCGAGCTTGACCGGGGTGGCTCCCTCCCTGCCCAGCGAGGCGATGAGGTATACCACCACTGCGGCAGCAGCGGCCCCAATCAAGGCGAACCAAACGTAGCCGGAGAAGGTGGCCACACCGAAGATGTAAATGCCGGCGACCACCGCCAGGGCGGCTCCGGCGTTGACGCCAAGAATGCCGGGGTCGGCCAGCGGATTGCGGGCAACTCCCTGCATCGCGGCCCCGGCCAGGCCCAGCGCGCCGCCGGCCAGCAGGCCCAGGACCGTGCGCGGAATGCGGGCCAGCACCACGGCATGGTCACCGTTGGCGGGATCGAACGCGGAAAGGGCCTGCCATACCGTCGCAAGGGGAACCTCCCGTGCCCCTACGGCCAGCGACGCCCCGGCCACCAGCACCAGCACGACGACGGCGCTGGCCAGCCAGGCGGCTCGCGTTCCCGGCGCATCACCGCAGACGGGAGCAGCGGCTGCCCCGGCCCGCACCTGGGTGCCCGTGCCGGCGGCCGGACGTACCGTCGTCGTACCCATGAAGGCGCGGCCCCTACTTCACTGCATCCGCCGCCGTGGCCAACTGCGGCAGGAACGTATCCAGCGACCACGGCAGGCTCAGCGGCGACGACGCCGAGATGGACAGGGTCAGGGTGTTGTCCTGGTCGGCCACCAGGGCGCCCTTCCTGATGGCCGGGATCTGCCCGAGCAGCGGATCAGCCTTGATGGCCTCCGCGGTGGACGCGTCGGGAACCCAGGTGACGAAGATGTCCGACTGCAGTTCGTTCGCCTTCTCGGCGGACCAGGAAAGGTAGAACTCCTTGGAACCCTTGGAGTTCTCCGCGACCACCGGGGCCAGGGTCATGCCGATTTCGGTGAGGAAGCGGGGACGGTTGTCGTTGGCGGTGTAGACGTTGACGCCGTCACCCCGGGCGGGCTCCAGGTTGCCGTAGATAAAGCTCTTGCCCTGGATCTGCGGGTACTGGGAGACCTTGTCCTTAACGGTGGCCTCGGTGTCGGAGACCAGCTTGGCCGCTTCCGCTTCCTTGCCCAGGGCCTTGCCGATGATGGTGGTGGAGTCCTGCCACGAGGTTCCGTAGGCCACTTCCGGGTGCGCCACCACGGGGGCGATTTCGCTGAGCTTCCTGTAGTCCTCCTCGGTGAGGCCGGAGTAGGCGGCGAGGATGACGTCCGGGGCGAGCTTGGCGATTTCCGTGAAGTTGATGCCGTCCGCCTCCGAGTACTGGACGGGGGCCTTGGCCGATCCGAATCCGGCCCCCAGCTTTTCGAGCGCCGCGTCCTTCCAGGGGGTGGACCCCTTGTCATTGCCACCCCACTCGTTCCTGGGGATACCGACGGGCACCACGCCGAGGGCAATCGCGACGTCGTCGTTCACCCATGAAACCGTCGCCACGCGCGCGGGCTGCTTCTCGATGGTGGTTTGGCCGAATGCATGGCCGATGGTCACCGGGAACTGGGTGCTGCTGCCGGTGCCGCCCGTGCCAGCCACTGAAGAGGCCGGACCCGTGCTGCAGGCGGACAGGGTCAAGGCTGCCGCGGCGAGCACCGCAGCCGCCTTGCCGGCGGAAGAGAAAAGCGTCCGGCGGGTGGAGAGAGGGCCGGAAAAGAGGGGGGACGTCACGGGGCTCCTTGGATCAGGCTGCTGGAAACTTAAGTAAGGCTAACCTATGTAAATGTCGATTACGCAACATTTTTGTCACCTAATCCCGCAACGTGACAAAGGCCACATCCGCCATCAGGTTCTTGGACAGGGCGGGGCACATTTGGCAGGATTGCCTTGCCGGCAGGGCACCCTTACCAGGGCACGCTGAACAGAAACGGAACAACGGGAACAATGCGCATGCAAAAGGTCGTTCCGGCCGCCGCTGCCATGGGAAGCGGGGTGGCCGCTTTGGCCTGCTCCGCGGAGACTGACTGACTCCCCTGTTACCCCGGCCCGGCTTAGGGCCGCCCACCCTTTACGAAAGTTCAGCCATGCAATCAGTCACGCCCCAACAAATCCGTTCATCCTTCGTCAACGCCAGCCGCTCAGAAGCAGCCAAGCTGACACTGCCCAGGAACTTCGACGCCCTGGACTGGGACAGCCTGGAGTTCCTGGGCTGGCGCGATGAAAAGATGCCGCTGCGCGGGTACTTGGTGGTTCCCGGCCCCAAGGGCCTCACGGGCATCCTCCTCCGGGCGCCCGAAGGAGGAGCCAGGAAGAACCGCTCGGTATTGTGCGAACTGTGCCGGGATGTGTTCTCGAAGGAGGACGTGCTCCTTTGGGTCGCAAGGCGCGCAGGCCAGTCAGGACGCGACGGCAACACCGTGGGGACCCTGATCTGCGCCGACTTCCTGTGTTGTGGCAACGTCCGCAAGGAACCGCCGGCCAACGAGATCAACCCCGATCCGGCGGCCGTCGTGGTACGCCAGATCCAGGGCCTGCAGGACCGCACCGCGCAGTTCCTGGCCCGCGTGCAGAATAAGTAGGCGGTCAGCGGAAGCCCTCCATCACTCCGGTGACGGAGGGCTTCCCCATGTGCCTCAGCGGTAAGAGAAGCTCATCAGCAACGCCTTCAGTTTTTGGCCGTCCCCGCCCCAGTACCACGCCTTCGCCGCCTCGTCATTGGCAAACGGCGGACCGGTGAACAGCACGTCTGCGGCCAAAATGCGGTCGCCGAGCATGACGGGCCCGTTTTGCACCTTGCCGTCCGGTGACACCGGCAATCCCGCCGTCAGCCCCATGCGGTACTCAACGGCACCATTGACGTGATCGGCGAAGAACGACGAATGGGGCGTGGGAACTGTGTGGCCCACCAGCCCCGGCACAGGGTCCGCCGCAAGGACAAACCTGGCATCAGGACCGGCCACGGCGTCACCCACCTGGCTGTAGTAGATGTTGACCCGCCCGGCGCCGTTGGCATCAATGACGGCGGCCGTTTCCACCGGGGGTGATGCGGAAACCTGCTCATGTACCACGCGCCAGTCCGCCGGATGGGCAAAGGACAGCCGGCCATCGGGGAAGGTATAGGTCACCATCCCGGCAGGAGTGGGCGCGGACGTGGGAGCAGGCGAGGGCGGCGGAACGGCAGTCTCCGTGGACGCGCCCCCGCTCCCTGCGGGGGCGTAGTCCGCGCAGGCGGCGAGGGACAGCGCCGCTGCGGCTGTTATCACAAGGAGGATTGGAGCGGGGTGCCGTGGGCGCATGGGGGTGCCTTTCAAGAGGACGCCATCGTTCTCTCGGAGAAAGTGCGGACCCAGCATCCTGCAGTACCTATGGGATCTACTCTGGCGAGGTGAGTTGGTAAAGCCCAGAGTGGCACAGCGAAAAGACCGGCCACCACGGCCGGAGCGATAAATCCATCAATTTGTTATATTGCTGGATCCGGTTTCAGCGCAGGACGATATCCACCGGGTTTGCCTCGGAGCGCCAGGCTCCTTCCTCCCCCGGACGCGGCCGGATCACCGGGGCCGTGAGGACGCCGGAGCGGTTGGTGCGGCGGTCACGGAGGATCTCGGTGACGGAGCCCAGGTGCCGGGACAGATCGATGACGTTTTCCGGGGCGGCCAGCAGCAGCTGGAACCCGAATTCGTGGAGGGCCTTGATGCCGGCGCCGGCGAATTCCTCGGAGGCGAGCACGAACGCTTCGTCCATCATCACGGTGCCGTAGGTGGTGAAGCCCTGATCGGCGATCCCCAGCTGGTAGCTCAGGGCCGCGGCCATGATGAACGCGGTGAACCGCTGCCGCTCGCCGCCGGACATGGAACCGGTGTCTGCGTGCATGAAGACCTCGGTCTTCGTGCCGCCGCCCTTCTTTTTGCCAGCCGCCGGGCCGGCCACTTCCCGGTGCTCCTTGCACTGGATGAACAGGTGGCCGCGGACGTCGAGCACCTCCGCCCGCCACCGCCGGTCTTCCGGCGCCTGCGAGCCAAGCCTCTTGACCAGGGTCTCCAGGGACTTGTAGCGCGCGGTGAGCTCGGCGTCGTCACCGTCCGGCCCCTCCCCCCTGGCGGCGTCCGTCCTGGCCGGCCGAGCGTGGCGGGCCTTCAAGGCGTTCTGGATGGCGTCCTTGAACTGCTTGGCAGTGGGCGGCAGCGTCTGCTTGATATCCAGCTCCAAGTAACTGCCCTCATGGAAGTTCACCTGGGAGAGGATGCCGTTGAGGGGCAGGATGCGGCTGGTGATGGAGCGGCGTTCCTCGTCCAGCAGGTGCAGCAGGGTGCTGAAGGATTCGTGCGTGCGCTGGTTGAAGAACTGCCGGAACTCCGCCTCCTGCGCCGGCAGGCCGTCGTTGACGATGGCATGGTAGCGGGCTTCGAATTCGCTGGCCGCGCCGATGCTGGTGCCGTGGTCCGCCGAAATGGCGCTGCCCCACTCCCGGACGAAGCCTTCGAAAATCCGGGTGAGCCGCTCGGCTGTCCCTTGCCCCCGTGATTCAGCAGTGTGCAGTTCGCCCAGCAGGGTGGTCCGGACGCGGTTGGCAAGGTTGTCCAGCTCGTGCATTTCGGTAACGTCGCCGAATTCCGCAAAGTACGGTTCCAGCGCCGTCACGGTAGCGTCCGACGGCGGCGCCTGGGCCAGGCGGTCACGCGCCGCTTCCAGCAGTGAATCCGCAGCCGTGAGCTGGCGGTCCAATGCCTTGTATTCGCTTTGCAGGACGGCCGCGGACTCGGTGCTGGTCTGGTGCTTTTGCCGGACCTCCTCGATGGTGGCGCGCAGGGGCTCCAGGTCCGCCTGCGCGGCAAGTGCGTCCTTGAGCCGCTGCTCGATCCTGGTGAGCTCATCGGCAGCAACGGCCGCGGACACCTGTTCCCAGGGCCGGTCGTCTTCGGCAATCCGGCGCAGGGCGTCGAGCTGGCGGCTCATGCCCTGGTGCGAGTCCTCGCGGCTCTGCGCCAGTTCGGCGGCCTTGGCCACTTCCTGCCGGAGGTCCTCCACCTGGCCGGCCACGAGTTCCAGCTTGGCGGCATTGTCGAAGCCCAGGACGTAGTCCTGGCGGCTGGTGAAGCGGTCGTCCTTCTCCACCGTGTGGCGGTTCCGCTTGACCACGCCGCCCAGGCTCAGGCCCTTGTCCAGGGCTGCCAGCTCGTCCGGGTCCTCCACGCAGGGGTAGGCAAAGTCCAGCGCGATGCGCTCACGGACCCACCCGCCGGCTTCGGCCGCCGCGCCGGACTCGAGGATATCCAGCTTGGTGAGCAGGTCGCCGTCGCGCACGTCCTCCACAGCGAGCGCGCCGCCGGCGAGCGGCTTGGAGACGTCCACTGCCCGCAGCGCGCCGCGGACGTTGTGGTCATTCAGGTAGCGGGTGACGGCGCCGAAGTGCTCACCGGGCACCAGCAGGGTGGTGGCCAGGCTGCGGAGCGCACGCTCGGCAGCGGGGCGCCACCGTTCCTCGCCGTCTGCGAGGTCCATGAGCTCGCCGGCAAAGGGCATGCGGTCTTCCGCAATACCGGTGGCAGCGGCGATGGCGGCACGGTTTTCAATGCTCGACGGCGGCAGCAGGGACTTGCGCGTCTTCAACGACACGAGTTCCTGCTCGGCAGCCGCCAGCTCCCGCTTGCGGCTGGCGTGGGCGTCGAAGGCCTCGAACCGCAGCTCCTGCAGAGCCTGCGAATCATCCTTCAGCTCGGCCGACCGTGCCGCCGCCTGCTCGTGTGCCTGCTCCCAGCCGGCCGCGCTCCACTCAAGCTGCAGCCCGGCGTCGGCCAATGCCTGCTGCGCCGCCTCCTCCACCTGGCGCCGCAGCTTCAGGCCAACCCGGGCGTTCTCCAGCGACTGCTCAATCGCGGAAATCGCGTTGCCGCCCTGGTTGTTGTACTCGGTTTCCAGCTGCCGCAGTTCCTTGGCCAGGTTGTCGCGGACCGCACGCTCGGCGCCGAGTTCCTTCGCCTTCGCCTGCGCCAGCTCGCGGAAACGGACCAGCGTCTTCTGGTGCACGGTGACGGCGAGCTGCTGCCTGTACGCCTCGAACTCCCCACCCACCAGCTCCCGCAGCCGGTTCGCGTCCAGCAGCGACTGCGCATATTCGCGGTTCAGTCCCGGCACCGGCGCCAGCTGGTCGCGCTGCTGCCGGACATCCTCCAGCCGCTGGCGGATGGACATCAGGTTGCTGAACTCCTCCACCACGTCATCGGCGGCGGCAAGGGTTGCCGGGGCATCCAGCACCTGGTCGCGGAAGAAGGTGTTGACGCTGCCGCCCAGGCCCTTGCCGGCCTGGATGACGCGCAGCAGGGGCAGGGCCTGGTCCGAGTTGATTCCCAGCAGCCGGCGGAACCGCTCCGCGAACGCCTTGTGCACGTCGAAGACCTGGGCGTGCGGGAAGATCGCCTCAAGCGCGCCCTTGGTGAACCGTTTGTCGGCGATGCCCTCAACCGCCTCAAGGTCCAGGGGCACGTTGTCGATCAGGTAGAACCGGCCCACGCTGGACTCCGTGCCGTTCTTGGGCAGGTCGAACAGCGCCGACACCGTCACCCGCGTCCCGGCGGCGTTGTCGAAGGTCAGGGCGACGGCGGACCAGGTGGCACCCGGGCGCTGGAACGCACTCGCCGAGCCCTCCCCCACCGCCTTGTCCCCCACCTTGCCGCGCATGTACGTGAAGGTGGTCCGCTTGTCCTCCACGGCACCGCCCGACCGCTGCGCCGCCGCCTCGTTTGACCGCGGCCGCGCATCGAAGACCCGCAGCATCGCGTCGAACAGCGTGGATTTACCCACGCCCGAGTTACCGGTCAGCAGGGTTCCGTTCCGGTCAACATGCATGGTGTGCGCTCCATGGAACGTCCCCCAGTTGACCACCTGCACCAACGCAAGCCGCATCTGGCCCGGGTTGGTGACATCCCCCAGCGGGAGCATGCTTGCGATGGTCACTGGTCATCCTCCTCGGACGTGGTTCCGTTCGTCTCCGCGGCGGCTGTGTCCTCCAGGTCCAGGAGCGGCTCCGTTCCTGATTGGTCAGCCGAGGCGGCTACGAGGGCTTCGATGTGGGCCGGGATGTCGCCGATGTTTTCGAACGGCAGGGCCAGGGGCAGGGCGTTGGAGATGGTGTAGACGTCGTCCAGTCCAGTGGGGAGCAGGAGCTGGCGGGCCAGGAGCTTGGTGATGGCACGGGTGACCACATCGGAGTCGCGCAGGGCGTCCTGCTGGCCGGCGGGCTGGTAGTGCGCCACCAGGTCCGTGATCTCCTCGCGGGTGATGGTGGGGTCGGTCTGGGCCGTGACGTGCCGGTCCAGCAGCAGGCGGAGCCGGAGCAGCACAATGGTTTCCACCCGGCTGAGGGCACGCTGCTGGCGCAGGATGCTGGACCGGGCGCTCCCGCCGATGACGTCCGGGTCCACGGGGCGAAGGACCGCGATTTTCCGCTCGTGGTCCAGCTGCAGGGTCAGGAACAGCTCGGACAGGCGGCTGCGCAGGATCACCTGGTTGTCCAGCAGTACCGTCCAGAGCTTTTCGTCCCGGCCGCCGTCGATGTACGGGCCCTTCAACAGCTTCACCAGGGCCTGGCGCACTTTCATGGACAGGACGCCGGTATCGCCGGGGAACAGGGCAGCGCCGTCGACGAAGGTGTCGCGCGGGGACACTGCGAAGGGGCGCTCAACGCCCGGTGCCGCCACCGCCCCTTCGCCGCGCGGCTGGTCTTCGATCAGCTCTGGGCCCTCAGCGTTTGAAACTTCAGTCATGTGGATCCTTTGCGAGCGTAACCACGGGCAGGTAGGCCCTGCGGGTGGAGCCGTCTATCTGTTCGAAGTCCAGGCCATCCCAGGTGCTGCGGTTGAAGTCGGCCCCGGCGTGCAGGGCCTCGGACAGCAGTGCGCGGATGGTGTTGATGTGCTGCTCTTCGGGCGGCAGCTGCTGCCAGGCGTCGGCGAGCGTGGCAGCCCCAGCCATGGCGGACCGGACGACGTCGGGCCTGGCCTTGCCCGTCCGCGGCGAGCGCACCCGGTCCGAGTCGGTAAACGCGATGGGATCGGCCAGCCTGGGTGGTGCCGCGAACTCGTCGGGGTCGAAGAGCTTCACCATGGACAGTGACTCAAACCCTGCGTTGTACAGGACGGGGCCGGGAACCAGGCCGGGCCGTTCACGCTCGTACGGGAGTGAACGGATGGCCTGTTCTGCCTCACGCAGGACCTTCCGGAGCCGGACCGACTGGCGGAAGTCGTCGCTCTGGACGTACGTGTTCAGGCTTTCGCTGAGCTTGCCGTAGATGCGCTGGATCTGGCTGTGCTGCTGCCGGAGCTCGGCCACCAGGTTCTTCAGTGTCTCCCGGTCGTCAGGTGACAGGTCATCCGCGAACTGGCGGCTCAGGACCTCCCCAATCGCGGACCGGAACCGCAATTGCTGCTGCGGGTCCTCCAGGAAGGCGGTAAAGGACCGGAACGTCCTGCCCTCCGGGCTTTGGCGGAGCCGCTTGTCCGCCTCCAGGACCTGGGCCATGGTGGCGCCCTTGGTCAGCGACTCCTCGATGATCTGGTTGCGCAGTCCGCCCACCAGTTCCTCGATCCGGTCGCGCATCTTTTTGTAGTCCGCGGGCAAACTGGCGGCCAGGTCCAGGATGTTTCCGGCGGCCTCCACGGCCTCGTCGTCGTCAAGCAGGCCGTCGAAGTCGCCCGTGCTGATGTCCTGGATCAGCTGCTGCCGCTCTTCGATTTCCTCTTCCAGGGCTTCGAGGCGCGCACTTTGGTCCGGGTTGGTCTCGTTGGCGAGCTTTTCCACGTCCCCCAGCAGGGTGCCCAGCCGGGAACCGTTCAACGTGGACCGCTCGCTGGAAAGGCTGTCAAGGAAGGCGAGCACGCGTGCTGCAGGCTCGGTGGCCTCGTAGACGATCTGGCCTGACTGGTTCCGCCGGGTCAGGAACTGCCGCCGGGTCCACTCATCCCCGAACGCCTTTCCGCTGGCCCCTCCGCCCAGGCCCGGATCCTGGCGCCGGAGCTCCTCAAGGAAGGAGTCGACGTCGGCATGGAATTCCTCGAGCGGCACCTGCGGCCGGGTGCGGGTGAAGGAAGCCTGGAGCACGGCGATCACCCAGGGCGCCGAACGCGTCAGTGCCCACGCGGGCCCCTTGGTGAGGAGTTCGAGGTCCCGGAGCCGGGCGCTGATGGCGTCAGCGGATGACCTGGCGGAGCGGGGCACGCACTCTCCTTGGACTGTTGAACGGGGGCTGAACGGGGACCGGGCAGGGGCGGCACGCAGGGGACGAACCGGAAAACTGCCAACTACAAGGTTAACGCAGCCGCCGCGACCGCTCCGTGACCTACCTGCCGGTAGCATTTCGATCCCATATCAACAGGCTCCCCCGCCCGTGCCGGGTCTGGCTGGCCGCGCAGCTGTCCCCCTACGCTTCTGCTACTGGTCTTCGCCACCGCAGTCTTATGCAAAGCAACGTCGCAGCAGGGGGATTCATGCAGTTCGATCTAAGCTCAGTGGAAACAGCCACCTTGGTCTTCATCGGGACGCTGGTGTTCGGCGCAGTCCTGGCCGCATTCGTCCTCTCGGCGGGGCTGGTTGCCCTGGCGCTGCTGGGGGTGGGCAAGCTCACCTGGATGGTGGTGGCCAATACGCTCCTGGCGGTGGTCCACGGGATCAACTCCGGCTGGGACCGGCTGGTCCACCGGGCCTCCACCGTGGAACTGCCCGGCGATTTCCAGGCGCAGCCATCCCCTAGCACCGGAACCTACCCGCGGGTAATCTTGAGGGACAGCTGAAGGGTTCTCCAACCCGGCGGATCCATGGCTACACCGGCCACTCCGGCCAAGGAGATAACCCATGACCTCCGCAACTGACAGCCAGGCCAAAGACGCCCCGGCTGAAGAAACCCCCGTCCCCGCCGGCAACATCGGCGCCGGAGCCACCGCCGAAGATGCCCGGGCCGTTGCCGAAGCCGCCCGTGAATCCGGCTGGGACCGTCCCAGCTTCGCCAAGGGCCTCTATTTGGGCAGTTTCGACCTGGGCCTCGTCCATCCCTGGCCGGCTGCCGACACCGCTTCCGTGGACAAGGGCGAGGCATTCATGGCCCGCCTCACGGAGTTCGCCAAAACCATGTCCGGGCGGGTCATTGAACGGGAAGCGAAGATTCCGGACGAATACATCAAGGATCTGGCTGCCCTGGGCGTCTTCGGGATGAAGATCCCGGAGGAATACGGCGGCCTGGGCCTCTCCCTGGTCTATTACGGCAGGGCCCTTGCCCTGCTGGGCAGCGTGCACCCCAGCCTGGGCGCCCTCATCTCCGCCCATCAGTCCATCGGCGTGCCCGAGCCGGTCAAGGTGTTCGGCACGCCCGAACAGAAGCGTGAGTACCTGCCGCGGTGCGCTGCCGGCGCCGTCACTGCTTTCCTCCTCACCGAACCGGACGTGGGCAGCGATCCCGCCCGGCTGGGCAGCACGGCAACTCCCACGGACGACGGCGACGCGTACCTTTTGGACGGCGTGAAACTTTGGACCACCAACGGGGTGATCGCGGAACTGGTGGTGGTCATGGCAGTTGTCCCGGCGCACACCGATCCGGACGGCACCAGGCACAAGGGCGGCATCAGCGCGTTCGTGGTGGAAATGGACTCGCCGGGCATCACGGTGGAAAACCGCAATGCCTTCATGGGCCTGCGCGGCATCGAGAACGGGGTTACCCGGTTCCACCAGGTGCGGGTGCCGGCCGCCAACCGGCTGGGCCGGGAGGGCCAGGGACTGAAGATCGCGCTGACCACGCTCAACACCGGCCGCCTGGCGCTTCCGGCGCTGTGCGTGGCGTCCGGGCGCTGGAGCCTGAAGATTGCCCGTGAATGGTCCAACGCCCGTACCCAGTGGGGCAGGCCCGTGGGTGAACATGAGGCAGTCGGCAAGAAGATCGCCTTCATCGCGGCCACGGCTTTTGCCCTGGATGCCGTGTTCGAACTCTCCGCAGAACTTGCCGATGCCGGGCAGAAGGACGTCCGGATCGAGGCCGCGCTCGCGAAGCTCTGGGCCACGGAAATCAGCTGCCGGATCGCGGACGAACTGGTCCAGATCCGCGGCGGACGGGGGTTTGAGACCGCTGACTCACTGGCCGCGCGCGGTGAACGTGCCGTAGCGGCGGAGCAGCAGCTGCGGGACATGCGGATCAACCGGATCTTCGAGGGGTCCTCCGAAATCATGCGGCTGCTGATTGCGCGCGAGGCGGTGGATGCGCACCTGGCTGCCGCCGGCGACCTTGCTTCGCTGGATGCGAGCATGGCGGACAAAGCGAAGGCCGCCGTCGGCGCCTCCGGGTTCTATGCAAAGTGGCTGCCCAAGCTGGTGGCCGGCGCCGGCATGGACCCCCGCTCCTACGGGGAGTTCGGCAGGCTGGCCAAACACCTTCGGTTCGTTGAACGGTCGTCGCGCCGGTTGGCCCGGCAGACCTTCTATGGCATGGGCCGGTGGCAGGCCAAGCTGGAGCGGAAGCAGGCGTTCCTGGGCCGAGTGGTGGATATCGGCGCCGAACTGTTCGCCATGACTGCATGCTGCTCCCGTGCAGAGATGCTGCTGAAAACCGCCCCGGAAAAGGCTGCCGGCGCCTACGAGCTTGCCGACGCCTACTGCGAGCAGGCCAGGGTGCGGGTGGACGAGTACTTTGACCAGCTATGGCGGAACACCGACGATGCCGACCGGGCGTTGACGCGGAAGGTCCTCGCCGGTGACTACCTATGGCTTGAGGCAGGGGTCCTGGACCAGTCCGAAGGCACCGGCCCGTGGATCGCCGATGCCTCGCCGGGCCCATCCAGGAAGGAGGACCTGCACCGGAAATACCGGTAAAGCCGCAGGTCACAAAATAGTAAGCACGCTTGCTATCACCCGGGGCGGGTGGTTGAGTTGAGCCATGAGCAGCTCAACGGAACCAGAGAACCTGCCTCCCCGGCGTGCCCGGGAGGACGAAACCACCCGCAGCGGAAGCTACCGGGAGGCAGCCGCAGACGATGCCGCCACGCGCTCGATGGACCAGGCGCCGGCCGGCCAGCGGGAGCGGGACTACACCCGCGCCCCCGCCGCGGAGCGCGAATACCAGCCTGCCCCCACCAGGGCCGCACCCGTGGTGGAACCGGTGGCAGACCCAACGCTTGCGAACCGGGAAACCGCCGTCGCGCGCCAGAAGGAGCGGTTTGGCGGCATCAAAGTGGGCTCGGCCTTCTTCGGATGGCTGACCGCCACCGGGATGGCCGTGCTCCTCACCGCACTGGTGGCAGCCGCCGGAACCGCCGTGGGCCTGGCGAGCAACACCGACGTCAACGAGGCCGTGAACCAGGCGGCGCAGAACAGCGGCACGGTTGGCCTGGTGGGCATCATCGTGCTGCTGGTGATCCTCTTCCTCTCCTACTACTGCGGCGGCTACGTGGCCGGGCGGATGGCCCGCTTCAACGGCCTCAAGCAGGGACTCATGGTCTGGATCTGGGCGCTGATCGCAGCCGTTGTGGTGGCCATCCTGGGCCTGGTGGCCGGGCAACAGTTCAACGTCCTGGCCAACCTGAACAGCTTCCCGCGGATCCCAATCAACGAGGGACAGCTGACCACCACCAGCATCATCGCCGCGATCGTGGTGGCGGCAGTCGCCCTTGTCGGCGCGCTGCTGGGCGGCCTGGCGGGCATGCGGTTCCACCGGAAGGTCGACCGCGCCGGCTTCACCCCGGACAGCGAGTTTTACGACGACGGGGAGTAGTCAGGCGAGGATGTCACCGTCCACATACAGCCACCGGCCATCCTCCCGGACAAACCTGCTTTTCTCGTGCAGGACCCCGCGTTCCCGGCCCTGCCGGTAGTAGGCCTTGAATTCGACGGTCCCTTCGGTATCGAAGGGACCGCCGTTACTGGTGGACACAATGTCCAGGCGGCGCCATTCCACGGCCGGGTCCAGGTCCAGGCTGGCCGGTGCGGTGGACGGATGGTGGGTGCGCAGCAGGTAGTCCTCATCCAGCCGGACGAACGCACTATAGCGTGACCGCATCAGCTGTTCGGCAGTGGCTGCAGATGCGCGGCCGGAAAGGAATCTGCCGCAACATTCGGCGTACGGCTCCCCGGACAGGCACGTGCAGTTCGCGGACTCCATCGATTCGGTCATTCGGTGATGCTGCCATATCCGGTAACAGCTTCGCTACAACCTCGAACCGTGCCGGGCAGGCGGCGGCATCGCCTGATAAAAATCCGTATGGTGGAGAAGGAGCTGCCGCCGGCCGTGAGTGCCGGGGCGGCCCAGGATGTTGATTGGAGAGGAGAGAACGTGGAGAACCCGGACACTCTCGTCCTCAACCTGACATTCCTGGGCACGGTGGGCGTTGCCCTCCTTATGTTTCTGGTCCTCTTCCTGCTGGGCGTTATCACCTTGGTGCTCGCGGGCCTGGGCCGGTTTGCCGCCCTTGTGCTGATGGCCTTGTTCGGGCGCGTTCCCGGCAGGAGGGATTCTCCCGGTACCGCCGGCGCCCCCGTGAATCCGGACCAAGCCCGCAGGCCGCTCCGGGCTCGGGCCTCCGCACTCAAGCCGGACCGGCTGAAAAAGTCGCTCCGCACCGCCGTCGAACGCCATCCCAAGCTTGCCGCCGCCCGCCATGAACCCCCGGTCCTCGCTGAGGACTGGGCCTCCGCGGTCGCCGAGGCCGACAAGCGCGCCCAGGCCAGGGCGCGCGCCGCGGCGCCCGAAATCAAACTGTCGGTGCGGGACCTTCCAGACCCGGCCGTCCCTGCCGAGAAGGTGTCCGAGGTAGCCCCGCTGGTGGAGTCCGCCCTGCACAACCACCGGCCGCCGCATGAGCTGCCCAGGTCCTTCAAGAAGCCCCAGCCGCCCCATCCGGTACCGCCGCTGGATACCGGGTCCCTGGTTTCCATAGCCGGCCCGCAGCAGGTGCTCAAGGAGAAGGCGCAGGATCCGCGCCCCCAGTCGTAAGGGAGAAACGGCCAAGCCCTTACCCTGAGCAACCATCTGGGTTAGCGTGAACATATGGAATTCAGATACCTCGGAAACAGCGGCTTCAAAGTCTCGGAAATCACGTTCGGCAACTGGCTGACGCACGGCTCGCAGGTGGAAAACGACGTTGCCACCCAGTGCGTGCGGGCTGCCCTCGACGCCGGCATCAGCACCTTCGATACCGCCGACGTCTACGCCAACACAGCCGCGGAAACCGTCCTGGGCCAGGCCCTGAAGGACGAGCGCCGCGAGTCCCTGGAAATCTTCACCAAAGTCTTTGGCCCCACCGGCCCCAAGGGCAAGAACGATCTTGGCCTGTCCCGCAAACACATCATGGAGTCCATCAATGGCTCGCTGCGGAGGCTGCAAACGGACTACGTGGACCTCTACCAGGCCCACCGCTATGACTTCGAAACGCCGCTGGAAGAAACCATGCAGGCCTTCGCGGACATCGTCCGGCAGGGCAAGGCGCTGTACATCGGCGTGAGCGAGTGGACCGCGGACCAGCTCCGGGAAGGCCACAAGCTGTCCAAAGAGCTTGGCTTCCAGCTCATCTCCAACCAGCCGCAGTACTCCATGCTGTGGCGCGTGATCGAAGCCGAGGTGGTCCCGGCGTCGGAGGAACTGGGGGTCTCCCAGATTGTCTGGTCGCCCATGGCCCAGGGCGTCCTCAGCGGCAAGTACCAGCCCGGCCAGCCCGCTCCGGAGGGCAGCCGCGCCACGGATGAAAAGGGCGGCGCCAAGATGATCCAGCGCTGGATGCGCGACGACGTCCTGGCAGCCGTGCAGGAACTGAAGCCGATCGCCCAGGAAGCGGGCCTCTCCATGCCGCAGCTGGCTGTGGCATGGGTGCTGCAGAACCCCAACGTTGCGTCAGCCATCGTGGGTGCCTCGCGGCCCGAGCAGATTGCCGACAGCGTGGGCGCAGCCGGCGTGAAGCTGGAGGCGGAGGTCCTCAAGAAGATCGACGACGCCGTCGGTGGCCTTGCTGAACGGGACCCCGCACAGACCAAGTCGCCGGCCACCCGGGAAGCGTAAGTGGCGTCCCCGTCGGAACTGTCCCCGTCAGAGCTCCCGGAGCTTGCGGTCACCGGGGCCACCGGAGGCCTGGGCGGAATGCTGGCGCGGCAGCTTGCCGCCTCCGGCTTCGCCCAGCGCCTGCTGGTGCGCGATGCGGCACGGGCGCCACAGCTGGATGACGCCCATCCCGTGGTGTGTTCCTACGGGGACGGCACTGCCTCCCGGCGCGCCCTGGAGGGGGCGAAAATCCTCTTCATGGTGTCCGCCGCGGAGGCCGAAGACAGGCTGCAGCAGCACTACGCATTTGTGGACGCCGCTGCTGATGCCGGCGTGGAGCACGTGGTGTACACGTCCTTTTACCGTGCCGCGCCGGACGCCACCTTCACCCTGGCCAGGGACCATCACGCCACGGAGGAGCGGATCAGGGCGTCCGGGCTGCAATACACCTTCCTGCGGGACAACTTCTACCTCGACTTCCTGCCGCTGCTGGCCGGGGAGGACGGCGTGATCCGCGGGCCTGCCGGCGACGGCGTGTTCTCGGGCGTGGCCCGGGAGGATGTTGCCCGCTGCGCCCATGCGGTCCTGCGGGATCCGGCCATCCACAAGGGCAAGACCTATGACCTGACCGGTCCGGAGGAACTGACCCTGGCACAGGCGGCGGAGGTGCTGAGCACCGGGACCGGGCGCACCATCAGCTACCACCCCGAGACGGTGGAGGAAGCCTATGCGTCCCGGGCCTCCTACGGTGTGCCGCAGTGGCAGCTGGACGCCTGGGTCAGCACCTACACGGCGATGGCCGCCGGTGAGATGGCGGGGCTCTCGCCGGACATCCACGGGCTGACCGGCCAGGACCCCATCAGCCTTGGCGAGTTCCTGACGCGGCCGGTGCTGTAGCGGGCAGTTTTATGCGTTGACGGGCGGGTGGACCCGGCGTAGACCTGTGGCGGGGACCTTTTACTCCGCCAAGCAGGGTTACTACGCCAAGCAGAATCGCACCGCCATGAATCACAGCAACCAGCAGTCCATTGGCCAGGAGCCGGCGGCAGGGCAGGCGCCGGTGCTGTCCCCGGCCGCGCAGCCCGTGTCAGGTCCACTGACGCGTGAGGAGCTGCAGCTCGCCGCCCGGAACCATTCCTTGCCGCTGGAGGCGCTCCGCCGCGACGTCACGCCGCCGGGGCTTCACTACGTGTTGACCCACTTCGACATTCCCGACCTTGATGCTTCGTCCTGGCATCTGCGGATCGGCGGCGCAGTGGAACGTGCCCTGGAGCTGGGAATGGCGGCACTTCGCAGGGATCCGGCCATCACCGTCCCGGTCACCCTCGAGTGCGCGGGCAACGGCCGCTCGCTCCTGGAACCGCGGCCCCTGAGCCAGCCCTGGGTGCTGGAGGCGGTGGGCACGGCGCACTGGACCGGCGTGCCGCTGGCGTACCTCCTGGGCAAGGCGGGGGTGCTGCCGGACGCGGTGGAGGTGGTCTTCACCGGAGCCGATGCCGGGGTTCAGGGCGGCGTCCCCCAGCAGTACGCGCGGAGCCTGCCGATCCGTGAAGCGCTGCGTCCCGACGTCGTTCTTGCCTACAAGATGAACGGCACCGACCTTCCGCCGCAGCATGGGTACCCGCTGCGGCTGGTGGTGCCGGGCTGGTACGGCATGGCCAGCGTGAAGTGGCTGCAGTCCATCGACGTGGTCCGGGCGCCGTTCACCGGGTTCCAGCAGCAGTCCGCCTACCGCTACCAGAGTTCCGCGGACGACGCCGGCCGGCCGGTCACGCGGATCAGGGTGCGTTCGTTGATGGTTCCGCCGGGCGTTCCGGACTTCTTCACCCGGCAACGGTTCCTTCGCCCGGGCCCGGTCATGCTGGAAGGCAGGGCCTGGTCAGGGGAAGGCGCCGTGACCGCCGTCGAGGTGGGGATTGACGGCACCTGGCTGCCGGCCCAGCTGGACAAGCCGTCCGGCGGATTCGCGTGGCGGAGGTGGAGCCTGCCCTGGGTGGCCGACCCCGGCGAGCACGTCCTGGCCTGCCGCGCCACGGACGTCACTGGTGCCACCCAGCCCCTGGAACAGAACTGGAACTACCAGGGGATGGGCAACAACGTGGTGCAGCGGGTCAGCGTGACGGTGGAGTGAAGTTAGTCCTGCGTGCAAGGGTACGGCCGGTCAGGGTTACCGGGCATCACAGCAGGCTGGCCGGTGCCATGACCAGCGCGACCAGGGCCGTGATGGAGAGTCCCACAACAATCGGCCCTGCCACAAGCATCCACGTCGTGGCCGGGTAGCGGCGGTAGCCCCTGCCCCGCAGCCTTGCCGTCCACAAGGCTCCGTAGGCAATGCTGGCCACCACGTACGGGACGCCCAGGGCGGGCAGCGCCAATCCAATCCAGATGGTCGCCTGCAGGACTGCCGAAGTGCCGCCGGCATACATGTCCCCGACTCTTGACGTGCCCATCATGAGCAGGAGCAGCAGAAGCAGCAACAAAATCGCGGCCAGGACCAGCAGGACCGTCCGGAACGTCCCCGCCCATGCAGGCAACGCAGGCCTTTGTGATGAATCCGGACAGGCTCTGGGGTCCTGGTGCTGGTGAGGGCGGTAGGGCTCCACGTTTCTCTCTTCCTGGCAGGTGCTCCAAGTCTTGCACGAGGCGCGGGACGGCACGACGCGGCCGCGGCTATACTCGGTGCCAACCATGACCAGCCTCCCCTCCTCCCCCGCCAGTGTCCGAATCGATGCCTGGCTGTGGGCCATTCGCGCCTATAAGACGCGGTCCGCCGCCACAGCAGCCTGCCGCGCCGGGCATGTCCGCCTCAACGGCAGCCCTTCCAAGGCATCAGCCACCCTCGTCACCGGTGATACCGTGACCGTCCGCATGCCGGGATACGAGCGCATCCTGGAGGTTCGGCGGCTGATCGCCAAACGTGTGGGAGCCGAAGCGGCATCGCACTGCTTTACCGACCACACTCCCCCGCGGCCTGTCCTGCCGGCACTTGGACTGCCGCAACGGGACCGGGGCGCCGGGCGGCCCACCAAGAAGGACCGTCGCGAGATGGAGCGTTTGCGCGGCCCTGCGTGAGGAGCGTGCTGCAGAGGTCAACCGCCAGACTTGGTGCGCGCCTGCACGAGGTTAGCGAACGGCAACCGGCCGAATTCCGCCACGAAAGCTGAATGGCAGGCCGCTTCTGCGTCATTCAGTTGTTCCGCCGGGAGTTCTTTCCACGCAATGGCCAGTGATCCAGCATTGGCCAGCTGCCAGATCGCCCGCCCATCCCAGTGCCCGGGCGGCTTTCCTTGCCCGAAGTCCACAAACTCCTGGATCTGACGTCGCAGCCCCCGGTTACCTTTGCTTCCCGGCCCGGCCTTTCCGACATAGAGAACGACGGCGCCCTCTACCCACTCGGCGGTCAGAGCGGCGGCAGAGAGGGACGGTTCCTTCTTCTTGAAGACTCCTGCTGTGCTTTTCGTGAGGAAGCGCGGCTGGAAACCTTCCGGAGCCACGACGGTGAAGAGGCCTGTTGCCTGCGGGATCCTCATGGTCGCGAGATCCTGGATGGGCCGGAAGCCAGCGAAACCTTCGGCCTTCAGGCCCTTCCTGGTGAACTGCATAATCCATTGAACAGCATGTCCTCGGACCCTCACTGTTGCAGCCTGCCGTTTTCCACATAGGGCTTTTGGGTGGCTGTCGTTGTCGGACCCTGGTGGAAGACTTTGGTCATGGAAGCGGTTGGTGGGATGGCGGCAGTGCTTGGGGCGGAGCCTCGGGGGCTGTTGGCTGCTGGTCCGCCGCATCGCACGTTTGCTGTTACGGGTGTCAAGGATGGGCTTCCGTTCCCGCCTGCTGCGCCTTCGATTGGTGATGTCTTGAAGCTGCTCGCTTCTGTTCCGCTGGCTGCCGACAGCGCGGGGATGATCGACCAGATGCGTGGGCTGGAGGATTTGAAGTGCCTTGCCGGTGCCCGTCAGGCCGATACCGCGGTGGCGTTTGATCTACAGCAGCGGGGTGAGCAGGCCGCCGCCGGGGTCCCGGCTCATGAGCAGGGTGCCGGGGTCGCGGCGCAGCTCGCGTTGGCCCGGCGGGAATCCCCGGCCAGGGGGTCCCGGTTGCTCGGCCTGGCCAGAACCCTTCCCGGGATGCCGCGCACGTTCGCGGCGTTCCGGGCGGGCCGGCTGAATGAATGGCGGGCAACCCTGATCGTGAAGGAAACCATCTGTCTGTCAGCGGAGGACCGGGCCGGGGTGGATGAGGCACTCGCCGCTGACACCGGCACCCTGGACGGCGCCGGCGACAAGGCCATCATTGCCGCGGTCCGGGCCGCCGCGTACCGGCGGGACCCGGCAGCGGTCGCCAAACGGGCCGCCCGTGCGGTCACGGAACGGACGGTGAGCCTGCGGCCGGCCCCGGACACCATGGCCTACCTGACCGCGCTGCTGCCCGTCGCCCAGGCCGTGGCCGCCTACGCCGCGTTGTCCCGCGAGGCGGATACGGTGCGTTCGGCCGGGGATGGGCGCTCCCGGGGGCAGGTCATGGCTGACGCCCTCGTCGAACGCGTCACCGGGACCTCTGGAGGCGTCAGCGGGGTCGAGATCCAGCTCGTGATGACCGACCGGACCTTCCTCCAGGGTGATGCCGAACCCGCACGGCTCCCCGGCTACGGCACCATCCCCGCCGCCTGGGCCCGGAACGTCGCCCTCACCGGCGCCGGCCACACCGAACCCAGCCTGTGGGTCCGCCGGCTTTACACCGCCCCCGGCAGCGGGGATCTGGTGGGCATGGATTCCAGGGCCCGGCTGTTCCCGGCGGGGTTGAAACGCTTCCTGCAGATCCGGGACGATACCTGCCGCACCCCGTACTGCGACGCCCCGATCCGGCACCACGACCACATCGCCGCCTGGCACGATGGCGGCTCCACGAGCGCCGGCAACGGCCAGGGCCTCTGCGAAGCCTGCAACCACACCAAGGAAACCCCCGGCTGGACCGCCCAAAAGGTGCCCGGCCCGCGGCATAGAGTGGCAACCACCACCCCCACCGGCCACACCTACCATTCCACCGCACCCCATTCCACCGCACCACCACCACCCGGAACGCCACACCCCTGCTCGCCCGCCGGCAGGAGCACGATCACGCAACTCCCACGAAGAGTGGCTGGCGTTCGCGCATGAGGCCCCCTGACGTCGTCATTTACTCCCACAGCCCGGCCGGCCCAAATTTGGTGTGCTCACCCCTCCCCGCAAAAGCGTAGAGTGGCATAGGACGCCTGATTCTGGACGCCTCGCTGCAAAGGGAGAAATCGTGACGATTGATTGGGACGAAAAAAAGGCCCTGCTACAGGAACCAAATATCGCGAAGGTAACCCAGCTTTGCGATGAGCTGATGGAAAAGAAGCCCGGTTCCGTCGTCCCCTATATCGACCCCGTCCACGACGAAGACGAGTGCAGGATCATCAGCCTTCAGGCGAGCCCCGGCAAGGGGACGGAGTCCGGATTCGTCTCCCACAACAACGACGACGAAGCGGCCCGCCGAGCCACCCAGATCTACGAGCTCGCTGAACTGGATCCGCGCTACGTCATGCCGTGGAACGCCTACCCGTGGGTCCGCGAGAGTGGCAGCCCATCGGCCCTGAGTGTCCAGGAAAAGACCGACGGCCTGCGTCCTTTCCGGCAGTTCCTCAAAATCAATTCCCGCGTTTCGGCGATCATCGCGCACGGCACGGACGCCTCCACGTTCCTGACCCTGTTCGAGAAGACCTACCATTCATCGCTGAAGAACGCCGGCATCAAAATCTACAAGGCCTCTGCCCTCGGCGGCAGGGCCTTTGCTGTTTCCGAAGCCAAGCAGGAAGAACTGCTGGCCAAGAGCGTGGACACCTACCGTGATGCCATGCAGCGGGCAGGCATCCAGCACCTTTAGCGGACGGTTTCCCAGCTTTCTTCCAGCCGCGCAGGCGCATACTCGTAGGTACCCTGACCGGCGAGAGAACCAGGCTGACCTTGATGTCCCACCCCGACCGTTCCCATGAGGCAGGACCTCCAGCGGAGGCTGCAGCCATCCGCATGGCCGTGCTCCCCCAGCTTCGGCACTGGATTGCCGTGCCCGTCATCGCAGCAGTCCTGATTGTGGCAGGCGGACTGGCGCTGAGGTTCAGCCCGGCATTGACGTCAGCGGACATGTCCGTGGACGCCGAGCTGAGCCATGACCACACCGCACCCCTGACCGGCATGGCGATGTTCATCAATGTGGTGTTCAGCCCGGCGGGCGGGGTGCTGATGATCGCAGCCCTGTGCCTCTATCTGCTGCTGGTCCGCCGCAGCCCCGTTAACGCCGTCGCCACGGGCCTGGTTGCGGCCGGCGCCTGGGTGAGCAGCGAATTGTTCAAGGTGCTGGTGGCCCGGCACCGCCCGGACTCGACAGCCCTGTACAACCCGCTCATCCCGGAGCCGGGAACGGACAGCTTCCCCAGCGGGCATGTGGCGCTGGCTTCCGCGCTGGCCATTGCCGTCTTCCTGCTGGCCCGCGGCACCAGGTGGCAGCGGGCGGCTGCCGTCCTCGGAATCGCCGTGGCGGTCCTCGTGGCCTTCTCCCGTGTTTACCTCGGCGTGCACTACCCCACCGACGTCACGGCATCCTTCCTTACCGCAGCTACCGGTGCCGCGTTCCTGACCGGCCTGTGGAACCGCTTTGGGCTGTCACTGCTGGCCCGGGTCCCGTTCCTGGCAAAGCTCGGCCCCGTCCCGGCCCCGCAAGGCTGACCAGCAGCCATGACGGGCTTCATCGACGGCCTCCTGAACGTCAGCCCGCTTGTGGCATATATTGCCGTCTTCTGCCTGGTCTTTGCCGAGGACGCATTGTTTGTGGGCTTCGTGGTTCCAGGTGAGACAGCGGCCGTCCTGGGTGGAGTAGTGGCCAGCCGCGGTGAAGTGCAGCTGGGCGCGATGATGGCCCTGGTGGTCGCTGCCGCCATCATCGGCGACAGCGTGGGCTACGAAGTGGGCAAGCATCTGGGCACGCGCATCATGAAGGCAAGAATGCTGCGCCGCCACGCCGGGAGGTTGGAGAACGCGCAGGACTTCCTCCGCCGCAAGGGCGGTTCGGCAGTCTTCCTGGGCCGCTTCACCGCCTTTTTCCGGGCCGTCATGCCCGCCCTCGCGGGCACGTCCCGGATGCCCTATGGCCGGTTCCTTGCCTACAACGCGGTGGGCGGCATGGTGTGGGGCATCGGCTTCGTCCTGCTGGGTTTCCTCGCGGGCAACTCCTACGAAGCCGTTGCCCAGGCAGCGGGCCGGGATCTCGCCGTCGTCATAGCGATCGTGGCGGTGGCAGGGCTCATCGTCTGGCACGTCCGGTCACGACGGCGGCGCGACCGGCGGCGTGCGGCCAGCCGGCGGCAGGACTAGGGAGAGCTTGACAGCAACTGTGACCAGTGCCATATTTAAGGCGTGAACCTGTCAGACAGCCGGACAGCAGGACAGCCTGCATTCCGCCCCCTTGCCCGGCTGAGCGCTGCCGAGGCGGTGTTCAACGCCATCCGTGAGGACATCGAGTCCGGCGCGCTTCCGGTGGGAAGCAAGCTCAGCTCGGAGGCAACCCTCTCGCAGCAGTACGGAGTCAGCCGATCGGTAATCCGGGAAGCCCTCCGCTCCTGCACCGCGCTGGGGCTCACGGTCACCAGGACCGGCAAGGGCACGTTCGTCATTGCCAGCAAGGTGGCCAACGACCTCATGCTGGGGCAATACTCGGCGCGGGACCTGACCGAAGCGCGTCCGCACATCGAGGTCCCGGCTGCAGGCCTGGCAGCGGAACGCCGCACTCCGGAGGAGCTCGACGTCCTCCGCGGGATCGTTGCCGCCATGGCCACGGAAACCGATCCGGAATCCTGGGTGGCCCTGGACTCCAGCTTCCACGCCGCGATCGCACGCGCCAGCGGCAACAAAGTGTTTGCCAGCGTCGTGGCTGACATCCGCGACGCTCTGGCGCACCAGTCCGAGACCCTGAACATGGTGGCAGACCGCCAGCATGCCTCCGATATTGAGCACCAGCAGATCCTCGCTGCCATCGAGGCCGGCTCGGCGGAAAACGCCCGCGCCGCCATGGCCCACCACCTGGAAGCCGTGGGCGTGGCCCTGGACTCCATCCTTAACAACTAGCCGTATCCAACCAAACCTTCCTAGGACTCCATGCCATCCCCCGTGTTTTCTGCTGCCCACACCGCTGCCCCGGCCCAGCTGGCCCTGCCGCAGCACGTCCCGCTGGTGGCCGCCACCCGTGACGGCCTGGTGGAAAGTGTCCACTACGGCTCGGCGATCGCCCTTGCGGCTGACGGTTCAGTGGCGGCAGCCGCTGGGGATCCCCAGACTCCCTTCTACCCCCGCTCTGCGCTCAAGCCCCTCCAGGCAGTCGCCCTGGTCCGCGCCGGCCTTGAACTCCCCGCAGACCTCCTGGCATTGGCCGCCGCAAGCCATTCGGGTGCCGCAGTCCACCGGGACGGCGCCCTGCGCATCCTGGAACTGCACGGACTCGCCCCCACCGACCTGGAAAACAGCACCGACCTTCCCTACGGCACCACCGAGCGTGAGGACTGGCTGCGGAACGGCGGAAACGCCACCCGGATCACCCAGAACTGCTCCGGGAAACACGCCGCCATGGCCGCCACCTGCGCCATCAACGGCTGGTCCGTGCAGGGCTACCTGGATCCCGCCCACCCGCTGCAGCAGCTCGTTGCGCAGACCGTCACCGACCTGACCGGCGAGGAGCCGGCCGCGGCGAGCACCGATGGCTGCGGGACCCCGTTGTTTGCCCTGAGCCTGCGCGGCATGGCCCGCGCCTTTGGCCGGATCGCCCAAGCGGCCGCGCACAATGACGCCTTGGATTCGGGAAGTGCGGAGGCCGCCGTCGGGCTGGCCATGCAGCAGCACCCGCACATGGTGGCCGGGGAAGGCCGCGACGTCACCGAACTGATGCGCCTGCTGCCCGGCGCCGTGGCCAAGGACGGTTTTGAGGGCGTGCAGCTGGTGGGCCTGGCCGACGGCAGCGCCGTGGGTGTAAAAATTTCCGACGGCGGCGACCGCGCCCGGATGCCCGCCACCGTCCGCCTGCTGGATGCGCTGGGCGTGGACATCGAACCGCTCACCGGTATCGCCACCGCACCCGTGCTGGGCGGCGGCCACCAGGTGGGCCGGCTGTTGGCCACCGATTTTCTTGCCCCTGTTTCCGCATAACCACCGTCCGAACCCGACAACGACGCCCCGTAAGGACCCCATGACCATCACCCAAACCACCGCAGACGTCCGGTCCGAGCACGACCTGCTCGGCGACCGCGACGTACCGGCCCACGCCTACTGGGGCGTGCACACGCTCCGCGCGGTAGAGAACTTCCCGATCACCGGCCAGAAGCTGTCCTCCAACATGCACCTGGTCCGCGGGCTTGCCGCCGTGAAACTGGCCGCCGCCCGCACCAACCGCGAGCTTGGCCTGCTGGACGCCGAACGCGCCGACGCCATCGAACAGGCATGCCAGGACGTCCTGGCCGGACGGCTTGCCGACCAGTTCGTGGTGGACGTGGTGCAGGGCGGTGCCGGGACGTCGTCGAACATGAACGCCAATGAGGTCATCGCCAACCGGGCGCTGGAAATCCTTGGCCACCCCAAGGGTGACTACGCGCGGCTGCACCCGAACGACCACGTCAACCTCAGCCAGTCCACCAATGACGTGTACCCCACGGCCGTGAAGCTGGGCACCATCTTCGCCGCGAGGGAGCTGCTGGCTGCACTCGAAGAACTCGAGGATGCCTGCGCTGCCAAGGCCATGGAATTCCGCACCGTGGTCAAGATGGGCCGCACCCAACTGCAGGACGCCGTCCCCATGACCCTGGGCCAGGAGTTCGGCAGCTACGCCGTCACCATCGGCGAGGACCGGCTGCGCCTGGCGGAGGCAGAGCTGCTGATCCACGAGATCAACCTCGGGGCCACCGCCATCGGCACCGGCCTGAATGCCCCGGCCGGTTACGCCGCAACGGCCTGCCGGCACCTTGCGGAGGTCACCGGACTGCCGCTGGTGACCGCCGTCGACCTCATTGAAGCCACCCAGGACGTGGGCGCTTTTGTGCACCTGTCCGGCGTGCTGAAGCGTGTGGCGGTCAAGCTGTCCAAGATCTGCAACGACCTCCGCCTGCTCTCCTCAGGCCCCCGCGCCGGCTTCGGCGAGATCAACCTGCCGGCCGTCCAGTCCGGATCGTCCATCATGCCCGGCAAGATCAACCCGGTCATCCCGGAAGTGGTCTCCCAGGTGGCCTACGAGGTGATCGGCAACGATGTCACCATCACCATGGCCGCCGAGGCCGGGCAGCTGCAGCTCAACGCCTTCGAACCGATCATCGTCCACAGCCTCCACAAGAGCATCTCCCACCTGGAAGCAGCATGCCGCACCCTTACGGCCCGCTGCATCCGTGGCATCACCGCCAACACCGAGCACCTGCGCCGCACCGTGGAGCAGTCAATCGGCCTGGTCACCGCATTGAATCCCCACCTCGGCTACGCCACCGCCACCGCCATCGCGCAGGAGGCGCTTGCCACCGGCAAGGGCGTGGCTGAACTGGTCCTGGAACACGGGCTCCTCACCGACGCCCAGCTCCAGGAACTCCTGAGCCCCGAACGCCTGGCAAACCTCAGCAAGTAGTCCCCACCTGCTCCGAAGGACACACCAATGACAAATACTCCCCTTCCCGACCACCTGATTGATGGTGGTCACGCGCATGCGTCCGAGACCTCCCTGCACGCGGAGGACAAGGGTTACCACAAGAACCTCAAGCCCCGGCAGATCCAGATGAT
>NZ_VIVE01000015.1:0-46291 GCF_007828995.1 Arthrobacter sp. AG367 | reverse complement strand
CGGAGTCAAAGCGGCATTAGCGTGGGACATGAGGACCTCCTGGTCGCTGCAGCGGTTGTCTAAGCAACTCCACTGTGCAACCGGAGGTCCTCACCTTTGGCTCAACGACTCCAGCGAGTCATCACATTCACCGAACCAACGTCCCTGGGCAGTACAGCTAGTCCAGCGCCCACACCTCGGCGCCGTCAGCCCCGCTGACCTTCCGGCGGCGGCGCAGCACCACAACAAGCAAGACGGCGCCGCCCAGGAACAAAGCGCCCGCTCCGGCGGCGACGGCCGGAACTGCCACATCGAAGGATCCCTGGGCGATGACGGCACCATCTGACCCGGCACCATCGGATGCGCCGCCGTCGGCTGCTGCTGCCGGCTCTCCCCCACCCGTGGTGGGCGCCGCTCCGGTGGCCGGTCCGCCGTCGAGAACGGTCAGTGACCTGCCTTTCCTGTTGACCACCACCACGGACCCGTCGCTCCGCTGCACCATCCGGGCGGGATCGTCCCCGGTGGCGATGGTATGCGCGGCAGTCGCCGCCCCGGCGGGGATGACAGAGACGGTGTCGTCCAGGCTGTTGGTCACGTACACGGTCCCGTCGGCAGCGGCCAGCACCTCCTGCGGCGCTGTGCCCACGGGAATCCGCCGCTCCACCGTTGTGCGCCCGGGCTCGATCACCGCAACATCGTTGGTGAGGATGTTGGCCACATAGACGGTCCCGTCCGGCGCTGCGGCGATCCCGTGCGGCTCGGCCCTGGTACCCACATCAATCGTGTGCGACGGCCACGGCGCACCGGCCGGAACCACGGTGACGGTGCCGGCCAGCTGGTTGGTGGCATAGGCCGTCCCGTCCCTGGCCAGTGCGACCTTCACCGGATACGGCCCGGCCTGGATGATCCGCTGCACCCACGCATCGCCCGGCTTCACCACCGACACCGAGTTCTGGTCCGAATTGACCACGTAGAGCGATCCCTCCGGCCCCACGGCCAGCCACCGCGTGCCGGCAGGAACCTTCATCACCAGCGAGACTTCGTCCGTGCCCGGTGCCACCACGCCGATTTCTGACTGCGCACCATCGCTCTGCGCCACATACAGCGTCCCGTCCGGCGTTACGGCCAGCGAGGTGGGGAAGTGCCCGGTGGTGATGGTGCGGGACGGCACCGTCTCCCCCGGCCTGTAGGCGTTGACGCTGCCCGCCCAGTTGTAGTCGCTGACGTACAGCGTGCCGTCCGGGCCGGACGCAATACCCAGCGGCTGGCCGACGGCGCCAATCACCTTCGGATCGGCCGCGGACGCGGGAGCGGCTACGACGGCGGATCCCAGCATGAGCGAAGCGCTGGCCAGCAGTGCCGTCCCGGCAGAAAGGGCCGCGCCTGCGGCACGGCGGAGCGGCAGATGCATCACGGTGTTCCCCCAAACGTATTGCCGACCCCCGCGGCAATCCTCCGATCCTACCTGCGGTCCACACCGTGGGCGCTCCGCCGGTCGCAGAAGTCTTTGGCACCCCGGAATAGCCCCGCCCGCCGTGGTGCGCGTACGCGCACGCTGCCAAAAGGGCGCATAGTTAGAAGATGACAGGTCCTTACACCCGGGGTGACTCCTACAGCAGCGAGGTTTCCCGGAAACACATCAGGCAGGCGCTCGAGAACTACGGGGCAACGGACATCATCTTCAGCCAGCGGGGAAGCCTGGGCGCCGTCGCCTTCAAGGGCGACGGCAGGCAGTTCCGGATCGTCATGCAGTTGCTGCAGTCTGAAGGCGCCCTGGCCATCCGCGGGGACATCGCGGACAGCCGGCTCCACGAAGCGAACGCCAAGGTCCTGGAACGCGTCAACCGCAAATCCTGGCATGCCCTGGCACTGGCCATCGACGCCAAACTCGGGGCGGCGGCAGCCGGCATTGCCACGCTTGAATCGGAATTCCTGGCCCATGTGGTTCTCCCCGGAAACCACACCGTGCTCGACGAACTCGAGCCCATCATCGACTCCGCCTACCGCTCCGGCCAGCGTCCCTCCTTCGGCCATCCGGCCCTACCCTAGGCCCCACACTCCACGCTGGCACGCCCAAGCCGGCGGGCCGCCGTCGTAAATTCCCCGACGCCGGCCCACTGCCAAAGTGCAAACCCGCCTATTGTCCAGGGGCCCGGTACGACGGCGTCTTCTTGGCGGCCTCGTCCAGGTCTTCCACGGTGAGGAGCGGCTTCAGGCGGACGTTGACGTTCCCGGTCGAATTGATCAGCAGCGACAGTGCCGCGGCACTTGCATCGTCCGGCGCCTCGAACACGCCAAGGACGTCATAGTAGCCAAACGCGTAGTAGAAGCTCTCCAGCGAGCCGCCCACGGACTTCAAGGCCTCCGCCAGGGCATCACGCCGCTTGGTACCGCCTTCCTGCATCAGCCCCTTGATCCCCTGGCCCACGTACGTTGCTTCAAACAAATACTTCGGCATGGTCTTTCCTCCCTGGCATGTGCATGCGACGGCGCCACGTTCCGCGGATTACGGATGTCCGGCCCCGACAAGGCCGAAAGTATGCCTCCGGCTACAGGCAGTCAATACGCGGAGATACCTAATGGCGGGCGCCGTGGCAACACCGCGATTAGGGGTATGCGGACGCTTTCGGAAGGCCGTTAGGCCCTAGCTGGGTCCCGGCGCCGCGGCACAGGCTGGAACATGTCAATTGCAGGAGGACGGCTCCCGGGACGCAGGCGGGTGTGCCGTTCGAAGCGGCCGACGGCGATGCGCGGCATGGGGACACAGTCATGACCTATGTCAAGGACTTGGGCGACGTGGGCCGGGACGAGCTCGGCACAGCCGGCGGCAAGGCGGTGGGTCTCGGCGGCCTCATCCAGGCCGGCCTGCCAGTCCCGCCGGGGTTCGTCCTCACCACCGCCGCCTACTCGGAATTCGTCACCGGGAACCTCGATGCGGCCATCCGGGAACTGGCCTCCCTTCCACCCGACGCCTCGCCGGAGGACTACGAACACGCCTCCGGGCAGCTACGGGACCTGTTCGGCAAAGGCACCATGCCACCGGCCATCAGAACCGAACTCGCGGACGCCTACCAACGCCTGGGCAGCGGGACCTCCGTGTCGGTGCGTTCCTCCGCCACCGCCGAGGACCTCCCGTCGGCCAGTTTCGCCGGGCAGCAGGAAACCTACCTGAACGTCCGCGGCCAGGACGCCCTGGCCCAAGCCGTGACCGACTGCTGGGCCTCCCTCTGGACGGCCCGCGCCATGGCTTACCGGGCCCGCGAAGGTGTGCTGCCCGGGCAGGTGCGGCTCGCCGTGGTCGTCCAGCAGATGGTGGAAGCCGACGCCGCCGGCGTCATGTTCACCGCCAACCCCGCCAACGGCCGGCGCGACCAGACGGCGATCAGCGCCGCATGGGGCCTGGGCGAGGCCGTGGTCAGCGGAACGGTGACCACCGATGACCTGGTGGTTGAGTCCGCCACCGGCAGGATCATCTCGCGGCAGACAGCCGACAAGGAGGTCATGACGGTTCCCGTGGAGAACGGAACCCGGGAGCAGCCGGTGGCGGAAGCCCGCCGTCGTGCGCCTGTCCTGGATGACGCGGCAGCCGCGGAGCTGACCCGCTACGGCCAACTGATCACGGACCACTCCGGGGCACCGCAGGACGTCGAATGGGCGCGGGCCGGCGGCCGGTTCTTCCTGCTGCAGTCCCGGCCCATCACCGCACTGGCCGAACCCGCGGCCGACGTCCCCAAGACCTGGCCCGTGCCCTATCCCAACGGGCTCTACTTCCGGGCGAGCATCGTGGAGCAGATGCCGGACCCGCTCTCCCCGCTCTTCGCCGACCTCATTGACGGCTCGGTGTCCCGCTCGCTGTCCGCCCTGATGAACCAGGCGCTGGGCATCAACTCCCTGCGCGAGGGCGAGGTGCGGTTCCCCACCATCAACGGCTACGCCTATTACTACTACCGCAACCGGGCCCTGCTGCGGATGACGGGCCGGACGGTGCCGGCGATGGGGGCACTGTTCCGCGGCACGGCGCACATGGGCATCGCCGGGTGGCGCGACTATTCGCACCCGCGCTACCAGCAAGTGATCCGGGAGTGGTCGGTGAAACCGCCTTCGGAGCTCACCGGCGGGCAGTTGCTGGAGGGCGTTCAGGCCCTCCGGACGCCGGAACCGTGTACTACACGGCCGTGCAGTCCATCATTCCGCTCGCCGCCATGAGCGAGATTTCCTTCCGGACGTTCTATGGCAGGGCCGTCCGGCGCCACGGCGATCCCCCGGCCCAGGCGTTCCTGCTGGGCTTCGACAGCGAACCCATCCGGGCGGACAAGTCCCTCTACGATCTGGCGGGCTGGGCGCGCAGCGATCCGGCGCTGGCAGCGGCTTTGCTGGAGCGGCCGACGGCGGAGCTCGCCGGGTGCCAGCGCACCGGTGCCGCACCGGAAGGGGTGGACGACGTCCTGTGGCAGGAATGGCGGCTTGCCTTCAAGGAGCACCTGGACCTGTACGGGCATGCCGTCTACAACCTGGACTTCGCCACCCCGGTGCCGGCCGACGACCCGTCCGCCCAGCTGGAGACGGTGAAGTTCTACCTGCGTGGGCAGGGCACGGACCCGCACGAGCGGCAGCGGCAGCTCACCGAACGCCGGGAGGAACTGACCCGGGAGATGGCCGCCCGGCTGGGGCCGCGGCGCCGGGCCCTGTTCCACCGGCTGCTGAAGTGGGCCCAGGAAACGGCACCCGCACGCGAAGACGCGCTGGCCGACGTCGGGCTGGCTTGGCCGCTGATGCGGCGCATGCTGCTGGAACTCGGCCGGCGCCTGGTGGACTCCCACGTGGTCGCGGCGCCGGATGACGTGTTCTGGCTCCGGCACCAGGAGCTGCGGAGCGCCGTCGAATTCGGTCTCGCCGAGCCCGGGGCTCCGGCCGCCGTGGTGATTGCCGGAGCTGCCCGTCCCGTCCGGGCCGCCGCCGTCGAGGATCGCCGGATGCTGTGGCGGGGCCAGGCGAAGGCGAATGCACCGCAGATGCTTCCCGAGAGCAAGTGGATGGAACGGTCTTTCGGGTCGTGGATGCCGGCAGGCTCCCAGCACCAGGCCGGCGACGTAATCAAGGGCGCCGGCGCCAGTTCCGGCAAGGTCACCGCACCGGCGCGCGTCCTGCGCGGACCCGGGGATTTCGGCCAGATGCGGCCCGGCGAGGTGCTGGTGGCCCGCATTACTACTCCCGCGTGGACTCCGCTGTTCGCCATGGCGTCCGCCGTGGTGACCGACGTGGGCGGCCCGCTGAGCCACAGCTCCATCGTGGCCCGCGAGTATGGCATCCCTGCGGTCCTGGGAACCGGGGTGGCGACGCAGCGGCTCAGCAGCGGGCAGCGGATCGCCGTGGATGGCGACGCCGGTACGGGCACCATGGAACGCCCCTGAACGGACGCCGGATGGCAGCCCCGCTGGCAGCCAGAAAATGCCAGGGCTTCCGGCACGTTGGAGCCCGCTATTGGGCGTACACTCAACGTACCCGGGACACCCGTGACTGGACATCCTGTCTCGGCAGTACGTCCCTTTGGGTCCCTCCGCCGGGCAGCAGCCGACACTCTCTTCGACTCGCATCCGGCAACTGCCACGAAAGGCACACCATGACAGATCTGCGCATCCGCGACCAATGGAACCAGCTTCCCTCCGCTGTAACGCAGTGGCTGATGGAAAACCCGGGGTGCATGATCCTTCCGCGGACGCTCTCCGCGGAAATCAGTGCGGCCAATGGCGAAGCGGCCAACGACGACGTCCACGGCGAGACCACGCTGTCCCAGCAGGACATGGACTTCATCCGGATGAAATCACATGAGGCAGCGAACGGACAGCCGGACACCGGTTACACGTTCTTCGACTCCGTGCAGCCGTAACCACTTCCGGCCTGTACGCACGGGCGCAGTCCTGCGGCGAACGGTCACAGAGTGGCCAGGGCACCCTCGGCGCTTTCCACCAGGACATGCGTACCTGCCTGGATATGGACCACCTCGCCGTCGATCTGGCACGGCACAGCGTTCCGCGTGGAAAAGGCATAGCTGGTGACGCTGGGCTGCTCCCCCAGGCCCAGCGTCACGGCCCGGAGCGTCATCAGCGCCATCTTCATCAGCCCGGCGTGGGGCAGCGTCACTACCTCGAACCGGCCGTCGTCCGGATAGTGCGATTCGCTGACCGTTCCGTACTTCGCCATACGGGAGATGTTGGCCAGGATCAGGCTGTCGAACTTTGCCGTGGCCCCGTCGTCCCGCACCAGCTCGAACGGCCTTAGGTTCCGCAGTGTGCGGGCAACGGAAACCAGTTCCAGGACTTTTCCCTTGCCGCCCTTTTCGATGCCGATGGCCATCAAGGGCGTCAGCCCGAAACCCACGTAGGATTGCGCGTACAGGACCTCCTCCCGGCCGCCGCTGCGGAACGTGACGCGCAGCAGGTCGATGGGCCGGACCGCTTTCTCCCGGATTGCCTGGCTGAGGGTCCGGGCGGGCAGGCTCCGGTAGTGGTCGTTGGCGTTGCCTGCAGGAATCACGGTGCACACCGCTTTGCTGCCGGAAACGTCCATCACGCCGTTGACCACCTCGTTGTACCCGCCGTCGCCGCTGACGGACACGATGAGTGGTGCACCCCGCCCAGCCTCGGTCCGCGCAAGCACGCGGGCGTGCCCCGCATACTCCGTGGGCAGCAGCTCAACCGGCAGGCCCGGCAGGTCTGCGGCCAGGTCCTGATGCAACGCCTCGATCCGCGCGTGCATCCCGGCCCTGCCAGGATTGAAGATCACAACGGCGCGGTCAAAGAGGGCCGCGGGTGCTCCGTCATCGGCCATGGCGTCCCGCTACTCCCCCATCCCGGGGTGGACGGGAACGTAGTCGACGCTGTTGCCGGAGTTGGTCCGGCCCGCGGTGGTCCGGGAGTAGCCGCGCGCATCCAGCCCGTTTTTGGCGCGGAATTCCGCGAGCGCGGCGTCGTAGGCGTTGTTCAGGGTTCGGCCGGAGAACTCACCCGTACTGCCGTCGGTGAAAGCGATCCGGATCCGGACGCTGGCCGGGTAGTGCCGGTTCATCCGGATGAAGCCGTCGGGATCCTGCTGGAGGGTAATCAATGGGGCCTGCTTTCGTTCGTGGGCGCAGTCCCAAGTCTGCCGCAG
Organism: Arthrobacter sp. AG367; assembly: GCF_007828995.1. Taxonomy (NCBI): domain Bacteria; kingdom Bacillati; phylum Actinomycetota; class Actinomycetes; order Micrococcales; family Micrococcaceae; genus Arthrobacter; species Arthrobacter sp. AG367. Next base: position 39,163 of record NZ_VIVE01000015.1, on the reverse strand, counting down.
ATTCCTTGAAAATCCCTTTACGGCCGATGCCATACTGGTCCATGGCGATGGGAATGACCAGGCGCGGGGCGTGGCTGCGGTACGGACTGGTCTCGGTCCTGCTGATTTTGATCCACGTGGGCGCCCTGTGGTTCTTCTCCGACGGCGTCTACCACGGCAACGCAAACGTTCCTCTCTTCAAATTTCCGGAAGAAGTGGATGTCCTGTACATCCTGACGTTCACTCCCCTTTTCATCGGACTCAAGTACCGGGTCTACGACGCCGCGGTGCGGGCCGCCACCAGGAACTACAGGCCTCGCGCGGCGGTGGTCTGTTTCGTCGCCGGCTATGTGGTGGCCCTGGCGATGGACGTGGCATGCCTCGTCGCGGCGTCCAGGCCCATCGCGGATTCAGGGCTGTCCATCCTGGGCTCTGTCTTCCAGACGCCGCTGGCCCTCCTGGTTGCCGGCGCGCTCATTGCGGGGGCCGGTATGCAAAACGGCAGGCCACCGGAAACGGGGCCCGCTCCCTTCCCCGGGCGCTAAGTCCCGCGGCTACCCTTCGCAGGCCACCCCGTCGCCGTCGCCGTCCAGCCCGGCCCGATAGCCGGCAGTGCCCAAATACAGCGGCGCGGCTCCCGCAGCCACCGCCTCGGCGCAGTTCGCGTAGTACACAACAGCCGTAGCGGCGGCGGGCGCCACAGTCGCCGGTGCCGGCTGGCCGGGGCAGCTTGCCAGGATGCCGGCGATCGCGTCGTGCTCCGCCTGCGTCACCCACAGGCTGTACCGCGCCTTCACCGACACCTGCCGGGCCACATACTCACATCGGAAGGCCTTGGCCGGCGGCAACCAGGTGGCCGCGTCGCCGTCGCCCTTTTGCTGGTTGGTGGGTCCGTCCGTTGCCTGCAGGTTCAGCGGATCATTCGCGAACGCCGTCCGCTGCTCGGTGGTCAGCTGCTGCGCGCCCTTCTGCCAGGCGTCACTGAGCGCCACCACGTGGTCGATCTGCACGGCGCTGCTGGTGGTGGTGCCGCGGACGAAGTTGATGACCGTTCCGATGTACGGGTCCGCGAGCACGCCCGTCTTGACGGTGCAGGGGACGCTGCCGGTGTAGGTGACCTCGGCAAGGTCCCGCCGCAGGATGTCGTTGCGGGTGTCGCAGCCGTTCTGGTCCACGTCCGCCCACGTTGGCCCGAACAGCGACCGCTCGTACCCCGTCTTCGGCGCCCGGCCCTTGACCGGGAGGGTCTCCAGCACATCGACCGCTTGGACGGCACCGGACGGCTGGGCCGTGGTGCTGCCGTCGACCGCAACCGCCGCCACGTTTGGAGTGAAGAGCGCCAACAACGCGGAAAGGACGACGGCGGCCGCCCAGCGCGTGCCTGGCGCGGGCATTGTTTCGGGCAAGGACGTGAAGCTGGACATGCAGTTCCCCAGGTTGTGCGCAGCAAGAATTGACGGCGCCAGCTCCCCCAAGACCGCTGGCGCCACGGACGAGCCTAGCGGCCGGCACCTGCCAAAACGGCCGGTTGGGGACCAACTGGGCCAATCCTTCCCGACTCCTGCGCCAGCCCTGCGGCTGCTCCCTCTTCCCGCGTTTCCCCGGCCGGCAAGGCCCCGGCGCATACTGGAACAGTCGCCCCTGCTGGGCACAATCCGCGTCCCGCCACCAGGACTGCCGAAAGGTATGCGCATGCCCGCCCGCTTCCTCCCCGCCCATCCGGCCAGGCTGCACCTGGTGCTCATGCTGGTCCTCACGTTTTCCACCGGGGTGCTCGACGCCGTCGGTTATCTGGGCCTGGACCGGGTGTTCACGGCGAACATGACCGGCAACGTGGTGATCCTGGGCATGGCGCTGCTGGGCGGGGACAACCTCCCGATCCTTGGCCCCATCGTGGCGCTCACGGGATTCATGACCGGCGCCGTCATCTCCGGCCGGGCGCTGCGGCCCACCACGTCAGGGTGGAACCGCCGCACCACCGGGCTGCTGGTGGGCGTCAGCGCTGTGATGGCTGTTGTGGCCACCCTCCTCCTCAGCGGCGTGCACCCCAGGCACAATGAAGCCCTGACCGTTGCCATCACCGGCACCCTGGCGGTGACCATGGGTGTGCAGGCCGCCACCGCGCGGCACCTCAATGTCAAGGATGTCCCCACCGTGGTGGTCACTTCCACCATCACGGGACTGGCGGCCGACTCCCGCTTTGGCGCCGGCACCCACCCGTTCTGGGGACGGCGGCTCGCGGCGATCGGGCTCATCATGGCCGGCGCAGCGGTGGGCGCCGGGTTCGTGCAGCTCCACCTGGGGCTCGGGGTCCTGCTGACCGCACTCCTCACCCTCGGCGTCGCCCTGCTGGGCCGGACAGGCGTGCACAAGTACGGCGCAGACACGGCGACGGCGGCACCCGGGCCGGGTGCCGCCGTCGAAAGCCCTCCGGAGGCGGCTACGTAGGCTTCCGCTGCATCATCATTGGCTCCCGCTCACGGACCCGCCGGCCGCACCACGATGGCCGAGCCGCACTGGTTGATGAGCGTGCCCAGGCTTGAGGATGCCGTGGCGGCCTTCGTGCCGGTGGCGGACGTATCGGTCAGCGGAAGGGCGTTGACCTCAATGGCCGCGTTCGACTTGGCCGCGATATTGGAGGTGGCATCACCCAGCTCGGTGGTCCCTGCCGGTGGCGTGAAGGACGTGGTGGCCGAGTTGGTGCCGTTCCTGACGCCGTGGGCGGTCAACAACAGCGACCCCGGTGTTACCGGCGTGATGGACGGCGCCCGGACATCCGGGTAGGCCACCCCGCTGTTGGTGTCCGTGGTGGGCGTGACGTCCAGCGGCGTTGTGGTGTTTGCGCCCTGGACGGCAACAGTGGACCAGGCATACCGGGAGGCGGGCTCAGGCACGCTCGGCGCGGTATCACCGGCCTGCATCACCCGGTACCAGACTGCCTGGTGCGCCGAGGCGGAGCTGGCGCTGGTGAAATCGCCCACTGCCCGTGTCCACCCCGCCGGAGCGGTGGTGTTCGCGGACCCGGACACGGTTACCTGCGAGTACAGGAATACCGTGTCGCCAGGCTGCCAGCCTGCCGGCAGGGAGGGCGTATAGGACCCGGCCGCCGTCAGTTCACCCGATCCCGTGGCCGTCGACCGGACCGAGACGGCTGCCGCCGGGGGCGTCGTCGTCGTGGGCGTTGCCGTGTCAGTTGCGGTTGGTGTCGGGGTAGGCGTTGGCGTGGCCGTGGCAGTCGCTGTCGCAGTAGCTGTAGCTGTAGCTGTCGGCGTCGGGCTTGGTGAAGGGGCCGGCCGGGTGACCGAGAAATTGTCGGTGAACGTCCCGCCCGAGGCGCCGACGAATGACCCGCTCAGGGTGGTGCTGGTCACCGACACCTTCAGGAAGCCATACGTTGGATTGTTGTTGCTGCCCATGAACCGCTGGAAGTACGGAGCCGTCGTCGTGTTGCTCTCACTGTTGAGCGACCTGCCGCCCGAACCAACTGTGGCCAGGATGGTCCCGGTACCGGCGGCGAACTGCCCCGTCGGATCGGTGTCGGCCACACAGTCGGGATTGAAGCTGGTGACGGGGATGGACGTGCAGCTGCCCTTGAGCGCCAGCGGGTAGCTGCGAGCGTAGGCATGGTCGTGCGCCTGCAGGTACAGATCCACCTTCTTGGACACCAGCATGTTCATCAGGTCAGGACTGGCGGCACAGGGATAGTTCACCATCGACAGGCAGTACATGTGCATGCCAACGATGATGAAGGGGATCCCGTCAGCACGGGCCGAGTCGATGGCCGACGTCACGAATTTGTAGCCCTGCGTCCCGGACTTATAGGACCAGTCAAGGCCGCTTCCGCTGTACGTCAGCTTCGGGGACACCATGATCAGCCGGACCAGGGGGCTGGTTGCCGGATAGTCCGTGTAGAACTGCTGGGCGTAATTCCCCACCGCGCCGAGCTTGTCCGGCAGGCACGAGGCGAAGTTGGACCAGACGCCGTCGGGCCCGTCGTCCTCGTGGTTCCCGGTGATGAACTCATAGGGCATGGTCCCGGCGTGCTGCTTGACGAAAGAACACCAGGCAGACTCCGGAGTGATCTGGGAGTAGGACAGGTCGCCGAGGTTGAACATGGCGGAGGTCCCGGCGTTGCGTGCCGCATCGATCACCTTGCCGGTGTTCGTGTTGCCGCCGGTGTCACCGGCGAACCCCAGGCTCACGGTGGTGGCCGCGGTGGCCTGCGGGTTCCACGATGTGGCAAGGAAGGAGACATTCGCAAGGACGAGTGCAGTGCCGAGAAGGACTGCCAGCGCCAAGCGCAGTGGGTGGCGCATGCGCCTGCGGGCGTTCACTTACAGCTCCAAACAGTAGCGCGGCGCAGCCCGTTGGCTGCGGCGGAGTACCCGGTGATAACGGTGGGGCCGGCCTGCCGTGAGGCCGACGTGGCCGCCCCGGACACTCCGGTGAACTGGCCGTCAGAGCCCGGCGGCAGGATCCGTGCGCTCTTGCCGATCCACATCACCGCTTGGGGGCGGTCCCCGTGGAAGGACGACGAACTGCCGGTTCCCACCGCGATGCCCGGAACGCCCGATGCCGCACTCGAGGAGGGGCCGGCTGCCGCGCCTGCATCGCTGACGGAGCCGGACTTGTCCCAGGTGGCAGCGTGGGTTCCCTCATTGACGGCGCTCTGGCCGATCGCCTGCCCCGTCGAGTCGATGGCAAGGACCACACCGCCGCGCCCGCTAAGGGTCGGAAGGGACGTCGGGGTACCGGCCGGCGACCACAGGACCGGCGTGCCGCCGCTGTCGAGGGCCACCCCGCCGATCGTGCCGTCCGGACCGATCGCGAAAGCATGCCCACCTTGTGCACCGGCGGGCAGGGTGAGCGCCCGGGGTGCCGTGGTCAGCGTGGACCAGACAGCGGGACGCTCGTCGTCATCCGCGCCCGGGCCGTCCGAGTGCTCCTCGTCGTTAATCAGCGCGCCGACCACGACGCCGCTGTCCGAGACCATCGACGGGAGCGCGATGTCACCCGGGTTGACGGGAAGGGTGTGATAGACACCGTTCTGCCACCACCAGCCGACCAGGACCTCATTGGCCGTGTCATATCCCGTGCCGACGACTACTCCGTCCTTGTTTACGGAGGTGGGGACTGCGGCATCGAGTGGAATCGCCAACTGGGTGGGCTGGCCATCGCGCCAGAGCACCGGCGCGGATCCTCCGGAGGCAGTATCGGCGAGGCCTACCACCAGGCCGTTACTGCTCGACGCCACTGCGTTGCTGCCCTGGCCGCCGATGCCCGGGAGCAGGGTGGCCGAACAGTTTGTGGCAGCGGGCAATTGCGCGCCAGCGGCTGTCGCGGCAACCGGCACCATGACCATGCCGCCCTCGGCCGCAAGCAGGAGCGCCGTCAGCACCGCCCCGGGTTTCATGTCCTTCGGCCTGTTGAGCCAGGGAGGCCTGCCTCCGCTGCCCGGTAGACCCCTGTTGAAATTCCTATGCTTTGACAATGTCGCTCCCCGGAGTAGAACCCCACGTCCCCAGCAACGTGTGCAGCGCAAGAGGCCTCTGCATAACCGCACTGTCTTTCGAGACTACGTTGCCACCCGCCGCCGGGCACGGGTAAGGGGGTACTCGGATCGGAGGTTAGGGGCTACTTGCTTGGAGCGAACCGCCCTTCCAAGCCGCGACGGCGGCACCCAGCCCGGGTGCCGCCGTCGTACGTCCTGCCCAAAGCCCCTATTTGAGCTTGGGTACCAGCACGGGCGTGTTCTTCTTGTACTCCTCATAGTCCGCCTGGCCGCCCCACTTCTTGTCCGCCTTCTTCTCCAGGGGCGGCACGCCGCTGCCCTTGATCAGCAGCACGGCCACGAAAACCGGGGAGATTAGGGCCGCCCACTGCCAGCCCTGCAGGACGGGCAGGGCGATGATGGCCACGCCCACCCAGAGCGTGATCTCGCCGAAGTAGTTGGGGTGGCGGGACCTGGACCACAGTCCGGTGCTGATGAAGCGGCCCTTGTTAGCGGGGTCGTCCTTGAAGCGGGTCTTCTGGAGGTCAGCCACGGTCTCGGTGGCGATCCCTGCGGCCCATACCAGCAGGCCCACCCAGAAGAACCCGTCCAGGCCCACCTTCTGGTCGGACGTGATGGCCACCCAGGCCAGCGCCGTGGTGAGTACCACCCACAGGCCTTGGATGGTCCAGGTGTTCAGGAAACGGAAGAAGTCCGGCTTGAGCTCATCGAAGCGGTCGTCCTTGCCGTGCTTGCTGATCCGCATAAACAGGAAACTGCCCAGCCGCGCGGCCCACAGCACCACCATGGCTGCCAGCACCATGCCCCGCGCGTCCACGCCCGGGGAGGCCAGGACCAGGAACTCCGTGATGGAGATGTAGGTCAGGGCGCCGGTAAGGTCGTAGAACTTTTCCGTCTGCGCCCTGTAGGACGGGATGAACACCAGCCACTGGATCACGAACGCGATGGCAACCCCCAGCGCGAACACCGGGAACCCGCCAATCCGGGAGCCGCCCTGGCTGCCGGCCAAGGCAATGAGCACCGCCACCACCACGGCAATTATGATGCTGATGAGTGCCTTGCGGCTCTTTTCGTTCACGGACACGTTCCTTTCCCTGGCCCGCCGCGCTCTGCTGCACGGCCGGTCCCAACGATCATGCGGCCACCTTCATTCTCCACAACGCACGGCGCCTGCCACTTGGTCTTCGGAGCGGCGGGGGGCTTGTATGGGTGGCTCGCGCGTTTGACCAGTCCATCCCTTGCCACGGCGCCGAACAGCTTCTGCAACCGTCACCGACACAAGGAGTCAAAGCATGGGCCCCCGCACCAGAAACTGGCTGATCACGTACGTTGTCAGCGCACTGATATTCGCGGTGCTGGATGTGGTGTGGATCCTGCTGGTGGCCAACCCGCTGTACCAGAGCCAGATCGGCCACCTGCTGGCGCCCAGGGCCAATCTGCCCGGCGCTGTCCTCTTCTATGTCATCTACGTGGCGGGGATGGTGCACTACGGCGTCCGGCCCAACACCCCCGGCATCAGCCTGCGGCAGCGGGTGGGCGGCGCTGCCCTCTTTGGGTTCTTCACCTACGCCACATGGGCGCTGACCGGGTTCGCTGTGCTGAAGGAATTCACGGCCCTGGTGGCCGTGACGGACATCCCGTGGGGAGCCGCGGCCTGCAGCGTGGTCACGTGGCTGACCGCAACGGTGCTGCGCAGCCGGCTCACCAACCCTGCCACGGCCTGACGCCTGGCGTGATGCGCGCCCAGAGTGGCCCAGTTTTCATGATGAAACCCTGAGTATCGCGGGCGGCTGCCGTCGCTTGCCGACCAAAACTGGGCCACTGTGACGCACGGTCCAACGCTGGCCCAGCCCAGGCGGCTACCCGAACAGCGCCGCCACCTGGGTGAGCGTCTGGAAGACCCCAAAGGCCAGCGGTATTCCCACCAAAACCCAAGCCAGTACCAGCCTGCCGGTGGACCGGCGGACCGGCTGGTGCGCGCCGTGGTTGTCTGCTGTGCTGCTCATTTCATGCCTCCAGGGAAGATTCGTGCCGCTCGGGGCGGCGTTCGTGGAACCGTGCATCGACGGGCTTGACCAGCAGGTTGGCCACGAACCCGATGACCAGCAGGGCCACCATGGTCAGCAGCGCGGGCTGGTAGGACGCGGCATTCAGCTGCCCGGGCTTGCCCTGCGCGTCCAGGATGCTGTTGACGATCAGCGGCCCGGCCACCCCGGCCGCGGACCAGGCGGTGAGCAGCCGGCCGTGGATGGCGCCTACCTGGTACGTCCCGAAGAGGTCCCGCAGGTACGCCGGGACGGTAGCAAACCCGCCGCCGTAGAAGGAGATGATGACGAAGGCAAGCACCACGTAAAGGGCGGTGGCGGTGGATCCGGCCAACGCCAGCACCGTATACAGCACGGCGCCTACGCCCAGGTACACCATGTAGATGCGCTTGCGCCCCGTGACGTCGGAGGTGGCGGACCAGGCGAAGCGGCCCGACATGTTGCCGATGGACAGCAGCCCCACAAAGCCCGCAGCAACGCTCGCACTGACCAGGGACTTTCCGTCGGACTGCCGGAAGAAGTCCTGGATCATGGGCGCCGCCTGCTCCAGGATGCCGATGCCGGCCGTGACGTTGCAGAACAGCGCCACCCATACCAGCCAGAACTGCCGGGTCTTGATGGCGTTTTTCGCCGACACGTTCTCCGTGGTGACGAGCTTGGCCGCCTTGACCTTGGCGGGGTCGAACCCTGCGGGCCGCCACCCGTCGGCGGGCACCCGGACGGTGAAGGCGCCGAACAGCATGTAGGCGAGATAGACGACGGCGAGCGTCAGGAAGAGCTTGCCCACGGCATCGCCGCTGGCCACCCAGCCCTGGGCGCCGGAGTTCGGATCGTACGCCTTCAGCAGGGCCTGGGACACGGGGCTGGCGATCAGCGCGCCGCCGCCGAAGCCCATGATCGCCATGCCGGTGGCCAGGCCGGGGCGGTCCGGGAACCACTTGATCAGCGTGGACACCGGCGAGATGTAGCCGATGCCCAGGCCGATGCCGCCCACGAAGCCGTACCCGAGGTAGACGAGCCACAGCTGGTGGGTGAAGATACCCACCGAGCCGATCAGGAAGCCGCCCGCCCAGAACATCGCGGAGGTGAACATCGCCTTGCGCGGGCCGTTGGTGTCCACCCAGGTGCCCATGACAGCGGCGGAAAGGCCCAGCATCACGATGGCGATGGAGAAGATGACGCCGATCTCGGTCAGGCTGGCCCCGAAGTGCTTGACCAGCGCCGTCTTGTAGACGCTGGTGGCGTAGGCCTGGCCGATGCACAGATGGACGGCGAGCGCCGCGGGCGGGACCAGCCAGCGGTTGAAGCCCGGCGGGGCGATGGAGTGGTCACGGTCCAGGAAGCCCATGGTTGATTCCCTTTGCTTGTCGATGACGTCGATGTCTGATCGATCCAGAGGCGAAAGGCCTTGTTGAACCCGGGCCCTTTGCCTTGGGCTATCATCATGCAAATCATCAGCAAACGTACTATTGGCGCGCCGAGCGGCAGGAATTGCGCGGCGAGCGGCTTGGTTGGCTGAGGCACTCCCCTGTCAGCCCTGCACCGCCCATCGGGCACGCACACGCAGCGCCTTGCTTTCCGCCCGCCGCGGCGGATGGCAGAGTGGGACGATGAGTGAGCAACCAGCCGCGCTGGTCCTGAACCTGGAGTGCACGGTCCCGTCCCCGCCGGAGACAACGTTCCTGCTGCTGACGGAACCTGCCCGGCTTGCCGACTGGTGGGGCCCGCACGGCTTCAGTATCCCCGAAGTGGACATCAACCTGGTGGCGGGCGGGCGCTACCGGTTCCGCATGGCCCCGCCGGAGGGCGAACCGTTCCACCTCTCAGGAAAGTTCCTGGAGATCGATCCGCCCTGGCGCCTGGTCTACACCTTCGCCTGGGAGGAACCGGCGCCGGACGACACCGAGACGGTCGTGGACCTCTCCCTCACCGGCACCGGAACCGGAACCCGGGTGGTGCTCTCGCAGGGACCGTTCCTCACGGAGGAGCGGCTGGAACTGCACCGGAACGGGTGGAGCGATTCGTTCGAAAAGCTGGCTCGTGCCGCCGGGAGCGCCGGCCGCTCCGGTGCCGCCGGCAGCCGGGACAACGCCCGGTGACAGGCCTGGACGCGGACGTCATCATCATCGGCGGTGGCCTGGCCGGGCTGGTGGCCAGCAATGAGCTGGTCCGTGCGGGCTGGCGGGTGGCCATCGTGGACCAGGAAAACCCGGCCAACCTGGGCGGGCAGGCCTTCTGGTCCCTGGGCGGGCTCTTCCTGGTGGACACCCCCATGCAGCGGCGCCTGGGCGTGAAGGATTCCTTCGACCTGGCGTGGCAGGACTGGCAGGGTTCCGCCCAGTGGGACCGGCTTTCCGGGCCCAACCCTGAGGACGAGTGGGCGCAGCAGTGGGGCCGTGCCTATGTGGAGTTCGCCGCCGGTGAGAAGCGCGCGTGGCTGCAGGAACAGGGCATCCGGTTCACCCCGCTGGTGGGCTGGGCCGAGCGCGGCGACGGCAGGGCCGGCGGCCACGGCAATTCGGTCCCCCGCTTCCACGTCCCGTGGGGGACCGGCACCGGGGTTTCGGAGCCGTTCGCGGACAAGGCGCGGGCGGCCTCCGGGGCGGGCAGCGCCAGGTTCTTCTTCCGGCACCGGGTGGACGGTTTAACGTTCGACGGCGGCACGGTCACCGGGGTGCGGGGCGCGGTGCTGGCGCCTGATGATTCCCCGCGCGGGGTGTCCTCAAACCGGGATGTTGTTGCCGAATTCGAACTCCGGGCCCAGGCCGTGGTGATCGCGTCCGGCGGAATCGGCGGCAACCACGGGCAGGTTCGGCGCTGGTGGCCTGCGCGGCTGGGGACGCCGCCGCGGAAAATGGTCACAGGCGTGCCGCAGCACGTCGACGGACGGATGCTGGACATCGCAGACGGGGCCGGGGTGCGGCTGGTGAACCGTGACCGGATGTGGCACTACACCGAAGGGATCCAGAACTGGAACCCCATCTGGCCGGACCATGCCATCCGGATCCTGCCCGGCCCGTCGTCCCTCTGGTTCGATGCCCTGGGCCGGCGCCTTCCCTCCCCCGGCCTGCCCGGCTACGACACCCTGGGCACCCTCCGCCTCCTCCGGACAACGCCGGAGCTTCAGCAGCACGACCATTCCTGGTTCATCCTCAACCAGCGCATCATCGAAAAGGAGTTTGCCCTCTCCGGCTCCGAGCAGAACCCGGACATCACCAACCGGGACCTCAAGCTGCTGCTGAAGACCCGGCTGGGCCGCGGCGCGTCCGGTCCCATCGAGGCGTTCAAGGAGCACGGCGCGGACTTTGTGGTGGCGGACAACCTGGCGGACCTGGTCCGCGGAATGAACGGGCTGACTGACCAGCCGCTGCTGGACCATGCGCTGATAAGGCGGCAGATCGAGGAGCGCGACGCCGAGATCAGGAACCCCTTCTCCAAGGATGTCCAGGTTGCGGGCATCCGCAACAGCCGCCGGTACCTGGGCGACCGGCTCTTCCGTACCGTCAAGCCGCACCGGATCCTGGACCCTGCCGCGGGCCCACTGATCGCCGTCCGGCTGCACGTTGTCACGCGGAAGACGCTGGGCGGGATCCAGACCAACCTTGACGGCCAGGCCCTCGGACAGGACGGCGCCCCCATTCCCGGGCTGTACGCCGCCGGCGAGGCAGCGGGGTTCGGCGGCGGCGGCGCCCACGGCTACAACGCGCTGGAAGGCACCTTCCTGGGCGGCTGTCTCTTCACCGGCCTGACCGCCGGCCGGGCGCTCGCCCGGGCGCTATGAACTGACTCCGCACTAAAGCCCCGCGCTGCACTCAGGCGGGCGCTGCACTCAGGCCACGGGCCGCCGTCGAACACTATTGGCTGCTGCGCCGGACCAACCGGAACTCCGGCAGCCCCTCCCACTCGGGTGGCAGCGTGTTGCGCCTGCCGTCCGGCCGGAACCCCTGCTTCAGGTAGAAGGCCAGGGCGCGGGGATTGTTCTCCACCACCCAGAGGTAGGCCGGGCCGGAGCCGACGGCGGCGCTCACCAGGGCTGCCCCAAGGCCCGTTCCGTAGGTCCGCCGGAGGGTGTAGATCGAGTAGAGCTCCACGGCTTCGGGGCCGTCGTCGTCGCGCCCCGGGCCGGCGTCCGCGAAGCCCACCAGGTCATTGTCGGCGTCCAGCGCGAGGATCCGTGGCTCGTCAGTGGCCAGGAATGGCCGCCGGCGTTCCACCCGCTCGGGGATGCTGGCCCTGCGGCGGCGGAAGAATTCCGCAGAGAGCAGATGCGGGTAGCACTCCTCATGGGCCAGAGTCTGCATGAGCACCACCGCCTCGGCGTCCTCCGGTGTCGCTTGGCGAAGTCGAAAGTCCATGGCGCCAGCCTAACGAGTGGCCCCTTGCTCCCACGCCGTGTTCCGCCGTCGAACCTCTATGCCTTGTCCGGTCCCCGGTTGGGCAGCCCGCGCACTTAAGATGAGGCATGAACTTCGAGGACGCGCTCCTGACGGTGATTGGTGCCGCGCTGATTCTGCTGATGGTCGCCGACGTCTTCCATACCCTGCTGTATCCGCACGGCTCGGGCCCGGTGGGCCGGACCATCATGCGCGGGTTCTGGCTGCTGTCCAGGAAACTCAGGGGCGGGGCCTCGTCCATCGCAGCCCCGCTGGCCATGGCGGCTGTCATCGCTGCCTGGGCGGCGCTGGCCGCCGTGGGCTGGGCGCTGCTGTACCTCCCGCATTTGTCGAACGGGTTCACCTACTCGGCCGACGTGCCCCGGCAGGCCGACTTTGCGGAGGCCCTGTACATCTCGCTGGTGGCCCTCTCCACCGCTGGATTCGGTGAGATCGTGGCCACGCACCCGCTGCTGCGGCTGGTGATGGCGTTCCAGGCTGTAGCCGGTTTCGGCCTGCTGACCGCCACGGTCTCGTGGATCCTGCAGACCTACCCGGCGCTGAGCCGCCGGCGCGCACTCGCCCACCAGTTGAACCTGTTCCGGGAAGCGGCGGGTCCGTCCGGCATCGCCTCACTTGATGCACGGCATGCAGCAGGACTGCTGGAATCCATGGCGGAGAACGTGGCGTCCGTGAGCATCGATCTCCTGTCCTTCCACGAGACCTATTACTTCCATGAGGTGGAGCAACGGGGTTCCCTTCCCGCCACCATCGCCTACGCCCACCACCTGGCCTCGGATGCGCAGGACAGCGACAACCCCGAACTCCGGTTTGCCGGGCGGATGCTCTACGCCGCGCTGGACGACCTGGCCGAAGTGCTGCGCGGGAAGTTCGGCCACGTGGGAAGCACGTCCTCCGATGTGTTCGACCACTACGAGCTCCACCACAGGCACCGGCGGCCCCCGGAACCGCGGCCATAGCCGCAGGCGCTGCCAACCGTTTGCCGGCGGGTCACCCCCGCGGACCGGAGGACTCACGGACGATAAGGTCACAATCCACGATATGTACGCCCGGAAGGGGTATGCCGTCGAGCGCTGACAGCAGGGCCTCGCCCGCCCGCCTGCCAATAGTGGAGAGGTTCAGGTCGATACTGGACAGATGCGGTCTGTACCCATCGGTGAACGGGGACCAGTTGTCCACGCCGATCAGTGCCACGTCGTCGGGGATCGACAAGCCATGCCGCTCAAGTTCGTAGGCGGCGCCACGAGCGATCTGGTCGCTGCCGCAGAAAATCGCATCGACGTCGGAGTGGCTGGCCAACAGCGCGCGGACCCCGTTGTGGCCCCATTCCTCCGTCCAACTGCCGTACCAGACATCCCCTACCGGCTCCAGTCCCTGGTCGGCCATTGCAGCGAGGAAACCGTCCGCCCGCAGGACCGCCGACGCGTGGTTTTCCAAGCCCGTGATATGGGCAATCCGGCGTCGCCCGGTCTTAACGAGGTGGTCAACGGCACGGCGGGCACCACCCCGCTCGTCCCCCGTGACGGAGCAGTCCCCCGGGTCCTTCGACGGCGCGAACGCATAGACTACCGGCACTGGCAGGTTTTCACCGAGCGGCGGCCGCGGATCCACTTTGCGGCCCACGACGATGATTCCGTCCACCTGCCGCGCCAGCAATGTACGCACGTAGTGCTGTTCCCGGATGGGATCGTCCCTGCTGTCACAAAGGAAGCAAAGCATCTCGCCCAGGCCCAGGGCGTCCTCGACGCCGCGCAGGATGGGGATGCTGAAGCGTCCATAACTGTCGGTGGTGATAACCCCCACGGTGTAGGTCCTGCCACTGCGGATGCTCCGGGCGGCACCGTTCGGCAGCCAGCCCACCTCCTCCGCGGCGGCGCGTACCCGCAGCCGGGTCGATTCCCGCAGTTGGCCCGTCCCGTTCAGCGCCTTTGACACCGTTCCGGTCGATACTCCCGCCCGCGCGGCTACAGCCGCGATGCCGGAAGAACGGAAACTATTTTCCGTCACAAGTCCCCCTTTCACCGCCGGACCAATTCCTCATAGAGCCGAAAAGTCGCTTTTCCGCCCGCATAAAGCCTAGCAGAAGCCGTTGACAGGTGAGACGCAGGTCACTTAGGGTGGGCCTCGGAAGACGATTTCCTGATTTTCCGTTTCCGGCTTTTCCGGATTCTGTCCCGTCTCCCTCCGATTCACACTTTGGAAGAGGTCATTGATGACATCTGTTCACCACAGTCCAGCACCGTCCGCAGGGCAGGGTACCGGCGGCGGGACCGCAGCGGGGCCCGTCGGGGCGACGACGTCCGGGCACTACGCGCTGCGCCCGCTGGCCTTCGATTCCGTGCAGCTGCGCCCAGAGGGACATCTGGGCAGCTGGCAGGAGCTCAACCGGACCTCCACCATTCCGCATTGCATCGACAATCTGGAATCCAGCGGCGCCCTCGACAACTTCCGGCGGCTGGTCGGCGAGAGCGACGCGGCGTTCCGCGGATTCTGGTTCCAGGACTCGGACCTGTACAAGACGCTGGAGGCTGTGGGCTGGGAGGCCGGCAGGCAGGCGGATCCGCGGTGGGAAGAGTATGTGGCGTCCATGGGCGAGCTGCTGGCCAAGGTGCAGGAGCCGGACGGCTACCTGAACACCTGGGTCCAGGGCGTTGAGCCCGGGAAGCGCTGGGACAAGCTGCAGTGGAGCCACGAGCTGTACACCGCCGGCCACCTGCTGCAGGCGGCAGTTGCCGTGGCCCGCACCACAGGCAACGGAGCCGTCGTCGAGGTGGCCCGCCGCGTCGCCGACTGCATCGTGGAGAACTTCGGCCCCGGCGGCGCCGAAAAGATCGACGGGCACCCGGAAGTGGAAACCGCATTGGTGGAGCTCTACCGCCTGACCGGAGACAAGCGCTACCTTGAAACGGCCGTCCGGCAGCTGGAACTGCGCGGGCACGGCATCCTCCCCGACGACAGGTTCGGCCGCCAGTATTTCCAGGACCACCTTCCCATCCGCAAGGCGGCCCACGAGGCAACAGGTCACGCAGTGCGCCAGGTCTACCTCTCCACCGGAGTGGCCGATGCCTACCTCGAAAACGGGGACGCATCCCTACTGGAGGCCGCGGAATCGCTATGGGAGAACATTTTCACCCAGAAGGCCTACCTCACCGGGGCGCTCGGATCCCGGCACCGGGACGAGGCATTCGGCGACGCCTTCGAGCTGCCGCCGGACCGCGCCTACGCCGAAACGTGTGCCTCCATCGCGAGCCTGCACTTCAGCTGGCGGCTGCTGCTGGCAACCGGCAACAGCAAATACGCCGACGAGATGGAGCGGGCCCTCTACAACGGCATCGCCGCTTCCACCTCCGTTGAAGGCAACAGCTTCTTCTACTCCAACCCGCTGCAACTGCGCACCGGCCATGACGGCTCCACCGAGGATGCGCCGTCGGAACGCCTGTCCTGGTATGCATGCGCCTGCTGCCCGCCGAACCTCGCACGCCTCGTGGCATCCCTGCACCATTACGTAGCCACGCAGGATGAGTCCGGCCTTCAGCTCCAGCTGCTGCACGACGGTGAGATCCGCGCCTCAGGTGAACCTTTCGGCGGCGAAATAACTGTTGCCACAACCACCGAATATCCCTGGGACGAAAACGCCAGCATCGAGGTCACGGCTCCTGCCGGCGAGTGGACGCTCTCCGTGCGCATCCCTTCGTGGTGCAAGGACCCGGAGGTGACCATCGGCGGAAAGCCCATCGAGGCAGTGACTGATGCATCCGGCTACCTCCGGCTCAGCCGCGACTGGGAAGGGAGCACCATCGTCTTGCTGACACTGCCGATGCCTGTCCAAATTGTTAGCGCTCATCCCCGCGTCGATGCTGTGCGCGGCACGGTCGCCCTGGTCCGTGGCCCCGTGGTCTACTGCCTCGAGCAGCATGACCAGGCGGACGGCGTCGTGCTGGAAGACCTTGCGGTCGACGCGGCCGCGCCGGTGGAAATTGCAGCGGCGGAGGGCATCCCCGGGGTGCGCACCGTGCTCAAAGCCGCAGGCGTCGCCCGTCCCCAGTCGGAGCAGGCGCTCTACCGCACCTCCGGAACGGAAGCCGCGGAACAGCGGCCCGTCGAACTGACTGCCATCCCGTATTTCCGCTGGGCCAACCGTGGGCCGGCCGCCATGCGGGTCTGGATCCCCCTCGCCTAGTTGCACCTCCCACCCATCCCTATGAAGAGGAAACGGCATATGAAACGCACAAAACTCGCTGCAGCACTGGCGCTGGCGGCATCCCTCACCCTCACGGCCACCGGTTGTGGCAGTTCCTCCGGCTCCGACTCCCTGCAGGCCTCCTCCGGGGAGCCGAGCGGGACCATCACGCTGTGGGCCCGCGATTCACAGAAGGGGTTCATGGATCTGCTCGCGGACGCGTACAACAAGTCCCACAAGGCGCAGGTCCAGGTCACCATCGTGCCCAGCGGAAACTTCGTGCAGAAATTCGGCACGGCAACCGCTGGCGGGTCGGGCCCGGACGTGGCTTCCATCGACCTGGTCTACCTGCCCTACTTCGCCTCCACCGGGGTCCTCCAGGACATCACCGACGACGCCTCGAAACTGCCGTACAAGGACAAGCTCAGCCCGTCGCACGCGCGCCTCTCCACGTGGGAGGACAAGACCTACGCCCTGCCCTTCACGGCCGAAGCATCCGTGCTGTTCTACAACAAGGATCTCTTCCAGAAGGCCGGCCTTGACCCTGCCAAACCGCCGGCAAACTACGAGGAGATCCTCAACGCCGCCAAGAAGATCCGCGCCCTGGGCCCCGACACCTACGGCTTCACGATGGCCGGCCAGTGCGGCGGCTGCAACATTTTCGAGTTCACCCCCAGCGTCTGGGCCAGCGGCGGCGACGTACTCTCCGACGACGGCAAGACCGCGAAGCTGGACTCTCCCGAGGTCACCAAGGCGCTGACGTTCTACAAGCAGATGCACGACGCCGGCGTGATGCCGGAGGCGGCGAAGACCGACTCGGGCACCGCCCAGCCGGCCCTGTTCCAGGCTGGAAAAGTGGGCATGGTGGTGCTCGGCGCCTTCTTCACGCAGACGCTGAACACGGACAAGAAGGTTGACTACGGCATCGCTCCCATCCCGGGAGAGAACGGCGGCTCAGCTTCCTTCGCGGGCGGCGACAACATCGCGGTCACCACCGGGTCAAAGAACAAGCCTGCCGCATGGGACTTCGTAAAGTGGGCCACGGGCGACGAGGCCCAGACCCTGCTGGCGAAGAACTCCATCGTCCCGGTCAGGACTGACCTCGTAAAGAGCGTCTACGCCTCGGCAGACCCGCGCAACGAGATCTTCAGCAAGGCGCTGGAGACCGGCAAGACGCCGTACAGCGTCGTGGAAAACAAGCTGTTCAATGACAACAACGGACCATGGGCAACCATGATCAACGAGGCCGTCTTCGGCGGCGACATCCAGGCCGCGCAGCAAAAGGCGCAGCAGGCCGCCCAGCAGATCATCCAGACCGGACCCTGACATACACGGGTGCTGCCGCGGACCCGCGGCAGCACCCGCCTCGTCCTCAAGGAGACCTACTTTGGCACACCACACCACCCTGACAACGCGCCCCGGCAAGCCCCAACGCCCAACGGCGCCCCTACGTCCGCCACGGAGCCGGCGGACCCTCACCACCTCGCGCAGCAGGCTCGGCGCGTTGGTGGTCGCCCCCGCGCTGATCCTCCTCACCGTCTTCTTCTTCCTGCCCGTGGTCCTGATGCTGTGGATGTCCCTGAACCGCTGGCCGCTGCTGGGCAAGATCAGCTTCATCGGCCTGGGCAACTACGCGACGGCGTTCCAGGACCAGGACTTCCTGCGGGCAGCCGGGTTCACCCTCCTCTACACCGTGATCATGACTCCCCTGCTGCTGGTCATCGGGATCGCGCTGGCGCTGCTGATCCGGCGTCCGGGCAAAGCTTCCAGAATCTTCCAGTCCATCTATTTCCTGCCGGTGGTGGTCGGCTTCGCCGCCGCCGGTTACCTGTGGCTCTTCATGGCCCAGCCCAACATCGGGCCCCTGCTGGACCTGCTTACCCGCGGCGGGCTGGCCTCGCACTCGGACAACTGGTTCGGAAGCTTCGCCGGAGCGCTGGGCATCGTGTGCGCCATGGTGGTCTGGAAGGTTGCCGGCATGCAGATGCTGCTGCTGAACTCGGGCTTGCAGTCCATCCCCGTGGAGCTCGAGGAAGCGGCCAGGATCGATGGTGCAAGCCGAACACAGGTGTTCCGCTACATCATCCTGCCGCTGCTGCGGCCCACCCTCGCGCTGGTGCTCGTCTTTTCGGTAGCCGGCTCACTGCTGGCCTTCGACCAGTTCTACATCATGACCAGCGGCGGCCCGGCGAACCAGACCATCACCGCGGTGTACCACATCTACCGGGTGTCCTTCCAGGGTTTCCAGCTCGGCTATGGCGCCGCGCTCTCTGCCCTGCTGATGATCGTGCTCGCGGTCGTCAGCGCCATCCAGATGCTCATCCTCCGCAACTCGGACCACAACTAGTCCAATCCATCGGAAACGGACCCCTCCATGACTTCACTGCAGTCCAGACTCCGCCCGGTGCCGCGCACGGCCTGGTGGATTATCAACCTCAGCCTCGCGGCCCTGTTCCTCTACCCGTTCTGGGTAGTTCTCTCACAGTCGATCAAGTCCCCTGCCGAGGCTGCTGCCGCGCCGCCCACGCTTTTCCCGGGTTCCTTCTCGTGGGGGAACTTCGCGAAGCTATTCGGCAACGAGAACGGCGGTGCGGGCTTCGTCCAGCAGTTAGGCAACAGCGTCCTCGTCTCAGTTGGCGCAACGCTCCTGACGATCGTATTGAGCACGCTGGCCGGCTACGGCTTCGCCAAACTGCGCTTCCGCGGCAGCAACCTGCTGTTTTTCGCTACCCTCGCCACCTTCATGATCCCTTTCCAGGCGGTCATCACTCCGCTGTACCTGGTGCTGCACCAGATCGGCCTGACCAACAACCTCCTGGGCCTCATGCTGGTGTACACCACCTTTAACCTGCCATTCGGTATCTTCCTGATGAGGAATTCCTTCGCAGCGCTGCCGGCGAGCATTGAGGAAGCTGCCCTGGTGGACGGGTGCAGCGTGCTGCGTGCCATGGTCCGGGTGCTGCTCCCAGTGGCCATTCCGGGGGTGATCAGCACCGCGCTGTTCACCTTTTTCGCCTCGTGGAACGAGTTCTTCGCCGCGCTGATCCTCATGACAGACCAGTCCAAGTACACCCTTCCGGTGGCCTTGAACGTGCTCTCCAGCGGCACTTTCGGGACCTTGGACTGGGGGGCACTGCAGGCGGGCGTCGCGGTGACGATCGTCCCGTGCATCGTTATCTATGTCCTGCTCCAGAAGTACTACGTGGGAGGCATGCTTACGGGGGCGATGAAGTAAGCCGCGTTCCCTTTCCGGCTTGCTAGGGTCTGCTTATGGCTTCCCACTCCCACTCGATGGACGACGTCATCAACGAACCTGCGCGTGTCCAGTTCGAGTTCTTCCTGGAGGAGCACCGGGCCGCGCTCAACGGGTGCCTGGACGGGCTGACCGAGGAGCAGGTCCGGCGTCGGCTGGTTCCCTCCCGCACCACACTGCTGGGGCTGGTGAAGCATGCCACCTTCGTGGAGAAGGTCTGGTTCGACGAAGCCTTCACCGGCCGTCCCCGCAGCGAGATCGGCATCCCCGCCACTCCTGACGAGTCGTTCTTCCTGGACGACGGCGACACCATCGACTCCGTCCGGAAAGCCCACCGGGACGCGTGCGCCGCGTCCCGGGCTGCTGCCGCCCCTCTGGGCCTCGACGACGTCGTGACCGGCAACCGGCGGGGACCGCTCCCGCTGCGCTGGTTGTACCTGCACATGCTGCGGGAACTCGCCCAGCACTGCGGCCACGCGGACATCCTGCGCGAACAGATCCTGGCCGGCAAGGGCGCGGACTGAGATGCTGCCTCGGCCTCGCAGCGCTCAGGCCGGCGCCGTCGTCGTTCTTTGTTTTGTGAGGTCCCCGCGGCGGGCAAGGGCCACGGCAGCAACCAGCAGCCACATGGTGGCCGCCTGGCCCCAGGGATAGACCTGCTGCGGAATGCCAGGTGTCAGCGGGTTGAGGATGTACTGGAACGCCGCGAGGCTGACGTGCATCAGCGCTGCCAGGAGCACGCTGCCTGTATGGTCGTAAACCCACACCATGAGCACTCGGTACGCCGTAAGCTGGCCGACGAGGACGGCCACCAGCCACAGCGACAGGAAGATTCCCAGGGGCACCCCGCCATTGGTCCCGCCCCCACCCCAATAATTCACGAAGAAGTGCCACGCACCCCACAGCACCCCCACCAGGATTCCCGTCCACAGAACACTGAAGCGCTGCCTCGCCTTGGGGATGGCGAAGCCGGTCCATCCGATTTCCTCGAGGAATCCCGCCGCCAGCCCGATGGCCAGTCCAGTGAGGATGGTGCCGCCCTTATCTGTAGCCGTGGCGATCCGAGGCGCGTAATCCGGGGACGCCAGCCAGAGCACCAGCACGAACGCGGCCAAACAGACCGGCGCCACCAGCAGGGCCAAATACCAGCGCCCGCCCACACGCCATCTCAGCAGCCTCGCCCGAAGATCCCGGTAGCCTGCCCGTCCCGACGCAACTCCGGTAAGCACCAGGCTGGCCAACGCTGGTCCGAGCAGCATCGCCGGCACGGTTACGGGGATGGTGAGCTGGAACTGCTCCGGCGTAGGCGACAGGCCGCCCGTGACAGCCCACACCGCCAGCACAATGGCGCCCCACGACAAGAGGAAGGTAACAACGTAGTACCACCACAGCGGGTGCGTGCGCACCGATTCCGCCAAGGCATGCATGGGATCCTCCGGTTGCCGGCTGTACCTCCAGCTTCCAGGGCGGGCGCCCCCGGACACAGAGTCCTCGGACCCGTTAAAACAGACTGCCCGTCAGGCTAGGAGCCTGGCCACCAGCTCGCCGCGGCTGCCGACGCCCACCTTTTCAAAGAGCGACTTCAAGTGGTCGTGCACCGTGTGCGGCGAGATGAACAGGTGCCGGGCGATCTCCGCCGTCGAACTTCCGGCCAGCACCTCCAGGCAGACATCCCGTTCCCGGGCGGTCACGCCGTACGCCATCAGCAGCAGGGCCACGAGGTCGTGGGTGGTTGCCGGTTCCACGGTGACCACCATCTGTTCGGGATCATCGCCGGTGATGAGGCTGCTGGCCTGCAGCACCACCCAATTGTTCCCGGCGTCGCGCATCCTGGCCCGCGCCGTCCCGGATGCCGCCGCATGCGCCTGCGCCACCACCGAATAAAGCGTCTGGCTGAAGCGCCCGGGCGCAGCTTCCTCCACCTGGGCAAGCCAGGAGGCGGCGGCCGGCGTGGCCGCGCGGAGGTCGCCGTGCAGCCCGGCCAGGACAATGACAGGCCCGACGGCGGCCGGTCCCGCCGGGTGCGCCACGCGGACGGCGGCCCTGGTGGCCGACGCGAGCGTGGCAGTCACCGCGCCCAGGAATTCCACCTCCCGGTCGGTGAAGTCGCTGCCGCCTTCCCGGAAGATGCTCCCCACGCCCCAGCACAAGTCGTCCACGCGGAACGCGGCCCGCAACTCATGCTCGAAGCCCAGCGGCTTGATCAGGTCGTTGATCCGGACGCTGCGGACCACCTCACGGTGCGGCGCATCCGAAATCCTCGCGATGGGGCGGGGCCGGCGCAGCAGCTCGGCGAAGGTGTTGGGTTCCCGGCCTGTGTATTCGGACTGGGCAAAGCGGAGGAAATACTCCTCGAACTGGCGCCCACCCACCGGCCACGGCAGCCAGTTGGTAACGGAGGTCATCACCATGGAGGCGGGGTCGACGGCGGCCCAGCACCCTTGCTCGAACGGCACCTCCCGCTGCACCACGGCCAGCGCCGAGGTATAGAGGTCAGGCAGGTCCATCCCGCCGGCGGCCATGGCGGCGATGTCCCGCCGGGCACGCTCCGCGCGCTCCTCCCACATACCTCCAGTATCCGCCCGGCAGGCAGGCCGGCAATCCCCCAAATGGGTGGTTTTCCAGGCGCCCCGAAACCCCTGGTGCGGGGATCGCGGGGGTGTGTTCCGCCGTCGTACTTTTCCTTTTACGGACGCCGCACGCAGCGGGCCGTCCGTAGAGGAAAACCGGGAACCACAATGGAGGCTGCAATGGGACAGGCACGTGACGTCATGGGCCGGCTGATGACGGCCATGGACGCAAAGGACAGGGATGCGCTGGCAGGCTGCTACGCCGAAGGCGCCGTAATCAGCACTCCGGACCAGGGAGAGATCTCCGGCCGCGAGGCGATCACCAACTATTTCCTCCACTTCTGGGTGGCCATGCCGGACGTCACGTACCAGCAGGTGGCCACTCATGAGGCCGGGGACGTTGCCATCCTGGAGGGCTTCGTGGTGGGCACGAACACCGGGCAGCTGAACCTGCCCACCGGCGGGACGCTGCCGCCGACAGGAAAGCAGGTCCGGGTGCGAAGCTGCGACATCACCAAAGTGGAGGCAGGCCTGATCACCGCGCACCACGCCTACTTCGACCAGATGGAACTTCTTGGCCAGCTGGGGCTGCTCCCAGAACCGTCCAACCAGTGAAACCGTCCAACCAGTGAAGGCGGTTCCGTCACCACCTGTCGGCAGTGGCGGAACCGCCCCTTTGATCGTCAAGCGTTCCCGGTCAGGCTGCCCCGACGGCGGCCACGGCTGCACCTTCCGAAGCGTCAGCTGAGGCCCCGGCGAGCCGAAGCCAGGTGTCCACCACGGTGTCCGGGTTCAGGGATACGGAGTTGACGCCTTCCTGTACCAGCCACTCGGCGAAGTCGGGGTGGTCGCTGGGGCCCTGGCCGCAGATGCCGACGTACTTTTCGCGGGCCCTGCAGGCCTTGATGGCCATGCTCAGCAGCTTCTTCACGGCCGGGTCCCGCTCATCGAAGCTGTTGGCCACAATCGCCGAGTCCCGGTCCAGGCCAAGGGTCAGCTGGGTCATGTCGTTGGAGCCGATGGAGAAGCCGTCGAAGTACTCGAGGAACTCGTCGGCGAGCAGTGCGTTGGAGGGCAGCTCGCACATCATGATCACCTCGAGGCCGTTTTCGCCGCGGCGCAGCCCGTTCTCGGCGAGCAGTTCGATGACGCCCCGCGCCTCGTCCAGGGTGCGCACGAACGGGATCATGAGCTTGACGTTGGTCAGCCCCATCTCGTTTCGCACGAAAGAGAGGGCCTCGCACTCAAGGTCGAAGCAGTCCCGGAAGGACGGCTCCAGGTACCGGGACGCGCCGCGGAAGCCGATCATCGGGTTCTCTTCATGCGGCTCGTACGCCGGGCCGCCGATGAGGTTGGCGTACTCGTTGGACTTGAAGTCGGACATCCGGACGATCACCGGTTCCGGCGCAAAGGCGGCGGCGATGGTGGCCACGCCCTCGGCCAGGCGCTTGATGTAGTACTCGCGGGGGCTGTCGTAGGCGCTGATCCGTTCCCGGATCTCGGCGGCCACATCCGCAGGCTGGCTGTCCAGGTTCAGCAGGGCCTTGGGGTGGATGCCGATCTGCCGGTTGATGATGAACTCCAGCCGGGCCAGGCCCACGCCGTGGTTGGGCAGCTGCGCGAAGGTGAACGCCTGTTCGGGGGTGCCCACGTTCATCATGACCTTCACCGGCGCCTCGGGCAGGTTGGTGATGCCGGTTTCCTCAACGCTGAAGTCCAGCAGGCCCTCGTAGATGGCCCCCGTCTCGCCGTCGGCGCAGGACACGGTGACTTCCTGGCCGTCGGACAGCGTGTCCGTGGCGTTGCCGGTGCCCACGACGGCGGGAATCCCCAGTTCGCGGGCGATGATGGCCGCGTGGCAGGTGCGTCCGCCGCGGTTGGTGACGATGGCGGAGGCGCGCTTCATGATCGGTTCCCAGTCGGGGTCGGTCATGTCCGCCACCAGCACGTCACCGGTCTGGAACGACGCCATCTGGTCGATGGCGGTGAGGATCCGGACCTTGCCGGCCCCGATCCGCTGGCCGATGGCGCGGCCTTCCACCAGCACCGGGCCGGTTGCGTTCAGGCGGAAACGGCTCATGCTGCCCGGGGCCCGGCGGGACTGTACGGTTTCCGGGCGTGCCTGCAGGATGTACAGGCCGCCGTCGGTCCCGTCCTTGCCCCACTCAATGTCCATCGGACGGCCGTAATGCTTCTCAATGGCCACGGCGTGGCGGGCAAGCTGCTCCACGTCGTCGTCCGTCAGGCTGAAGCGCGAGCGCAGCGAAGCCTCCACCGGCACGAAGTCGATGGTGCGGCCGATCTCGCTGTTGTTGGTGTACGTCATCTGCAGGGCCTTCTCCCCCAGGCCGCGCTTGAGGATCGCCGGGCGGCCGGCCGCCAGGGCGGGCTTGTACACGTAGAACTCGTCCGGGTTCACCGCACCCTGCACCACGGCTTCACCCAGCCCGTAGGAGGAGGTGACGAACACGGCGTCCTGGAAGCCGGACTCGGTGTCCATGGTGAACATGACGCCGGAAGCGCCGACGTCGGAGCGCACCATGCGCTGGATGCCGGCCGAGAGTGCCACCTCGGCGTGTTCGAACTTGTGGTGCACGCGGTAGGCGATGGCGCGGTCATTGTAGAGCGACGCGAAGACGTCCTTGATGGCCTGCAGGATGTTCTCGATCCCGCGGACGTTCAGGAAGGTCTCCTGCTGCCCGGCGAACGAGGCATCGGGCAGGTCCTCCGCCGTGGCGCTGGACCGGACCGCCCAGGACAGGTCTGCGGAGCCGGCATGGTTGTCCACCAGCTGCTGGTAAGCCTCGCGGACCTGTGCTTCGAAGTCGGGCAGGAAGGGCGTATCCCGGACCAGGGAGCGGATTTCCTGGCCGGCGGAGGCCAGGGCCGTCACGTCGTCCGTGTCCAGCCCCACCAGGCGATCGGCGATCTTCTGGTCCAGTCCGGAGTCGGACAGGAACCGGCGGTAGGCGTCTGCCGTAGTGGCGAAGCCGTCCGGAACCTGGACGCCGGCCGAGGTCAGGTTCTGCACCATCTCGCCCAGTGAGGCGTTCTTGCCGCCCACCTTGTCCAGGTCCTTGAGTCCAAGTTCAGAGAACCACAGAACGTCTGTCGTCATGATTGCTGCTCCTTTGCAGTGGGTGGCGTAAGCAATGCTGGCCGTCACGGTAGTGCCGGCCGGAAGAAAAAACCCTGTCAACAGTGGCAGGTCTGCAGCGCACTTTCCACATGATGTGCGCTACGCCACGTTTGTGAAATGGCGGCTAGTGCTTGAGGTTCATCCGCTGCAGGATGGTGGCCGCCATTTCCTCCACGGAGACGGTGGCGGAGTTCAGGTACGGGATCCGGTGGGAAACGTACAGCTGCTCGGCGCTGCGCAGCTCAAAACCGCACTGCCGCAGGGATGCGTAGGGCGAGCTGGGGCGCCGTTCGGTACGGATCTGGCTCAGGCGCAGCGGGTTGGAGGACAGGCCGAAACACTTCGACACGAAAGGCCGCAACGGCTTGGGCAGCCCGTCCCGCTGGAAGTCTTCATCCACCAGCGGGAAGTTCGCCGCGAAGATCCCGTGCTGCAGCGCCAGGTACATGGTGGTGGGCGTCTTTCCGCACCGGGACGGGGCCACCAGGATCACCTGGGCCTTCTCCAGCGCACGCAGGCTCTGCCCGTCGTCATGCTCCATGGCGTACTCGACGGCGGCCATCCGGGACTGGTAGCGCGCGGCGTTCCCCAACCCATGCGCCCGGCCCGGCTCACCGCTGGCAGGGGTGCCCAGCGCCTGCTCCAGGACACCCACATGGGTGCCGATCAGATCCACGATCACACCGTTGCAACCGCCAAGGATCTGCCGTATTTCGCTGTTGACGGCGGTGGAAAACACGAGGGGCCGGGGCCCGGCGGCAGCCAGGCCGTCGATGGTGCGGACCACGGACCTCGCCTGGTCGGGGGTGGTGATGAAGGGAATGGTGACGCGGTCGAAATTGTCCACCGGGAACTGCGTCAGCAGTGTATTGCCCAGTGTTTCCGCCGTGATGCCGGTACTGTCCGACAGGAAGTAGACAGGCCGTAGAGCAGCAGTGGTCATGGCACGACTTTAGCGGCCGCCGCGTTCCGCACCGAAAAGTCGGGGCATGCCGGGTGAGGCCCGCTCCCTGGCTGCGCGCGGGTCAGGCCGCGAGTCAGGCCGCGGGTCAGGCCGCCTTTACAGGTGAGGGGCCGGCCGCGGACGCCGCCTGGTTCTCGCGCGCCAGGAATGCGGAGAGTTCGCCGATGGTGCTCATCAGCGGGGCGGGGAACACCACCGTGGAGTTCTTGTCCACCGCGATTTCCACCAGGGACTGCAGGTTGCGAAGCTGCAGTGCCAGCGGGTGGGCCATCATGGTGTCGGAGGCATCGCCGAGCGCTGCCGCGGCGATGGCCTCGCCTTCGGCCGCGATGATCTTCGCTCTCTTCTCACGCTCCGCCTCGGCCTGGCGGGCCATGGCGCGCTTCATGCTTTCCGGCAGTTGGATGTCCTTGAGTTCCACCAAGGTGACTTCCACACCCCATTCACCGGTGAGCACGTCGAGGATTTCGCGGATGTCGCCGTTAATCCGTTCGGTCTCGGACAAGGTCTGGTCCAGGGTGTGGCGGCCAACCACCTTCCGCAACGTAGTCTGGGCGATCTGGTCGATGGCGGAGGCCACGTTCTCGATGGCGATGACGGACTTCACGGCGTGGCCACGGCGGAGACGTCCACGCTGACGTTGTCCTGGGTGATGATGCCCTGCGACTGGATGGGCATGGTCACGATCCGGAGGCTGACCAGCGGCAGCCGGTCGATGATCGGGACAATCAGCCGCAGGCCCGGATCCCTGACGCCAATGACCCTGCCAAGCCGGAACAGTACGCCCTTCTCGTATTGCCGCACGATCCGGATGGACATTCTTGCAGCGATGAGAAGCAGGACAACGAGGACGATGACAACGATAGTGGTGGCGTCCACCAGGATCCCCTCCTGGTTACTCGAGTGGGACGTGCCGACGCCTGGGTGGCGCCGTGACAGGTGCCCTGCCTTTATTGTCCCACCAAAGGCGTGAGGGAGCCCAGGGAGGAGCTACCGGTTCCGCACATGGGGCCACAGCGGTGGCTTGTTGCCTCCTTGGAGGTCCTGGTTGCCGCCACCGGTGAGCAGGGCGGCGGAGAGCACGTCAGCGCGGAGTTGCGAAAGGGCCCTGTGCTCGTCCTGGCCTTGGAGTCCCCTGGCAATGGCGGTGGTGCGGTTCCAGACCGCCGAGGCTGTGGTGGCGGGCAGATAGGCGGAGATCCAAGCCATCCCGTCACAGTCCGGCGTGTACTCCACGCGCCGGTCCGCTGCACTCCTGGCGTGGCGTCCTTCCAGGGTCTCCGGGTGGTTGCGTTCGCGCCAGATGCGGGCTTTGGCCTTGAACCGGTGGGCCGGCATCTCTCCGACCGGGCAACCCCGGGCCGGGTTGCGCGTGTCAGGATCCAGGAAGTGCGCTTCCAGGGCGGCTGCGCCTGCAGAGTCCAGGCTGGCGGTTTGGTCCACCATGGTCCGGGCATGCTGCCAAGAGATATGCCCGGAGCGCAGGGCAGCAAGAGTTAAGGGCAGCGAACTGGCCAGTGCATATGTTTAGGCCAGCAAAGCACCAGCCGCGCGATGACTGATCGCCAGTACGCACGCTACCTCCGCCGCCACCGCCATCACATCCAGGCAGCCGTCGGCCAGCATTTTGGCGGGCGGGATTGACCGGGTCAACGGGGGTCCCGCGCGTCCCGCGGGCCGGCAAACCGGAGGCTAGACTGGCCGGGTAAGGACGGATTGGGGGATCCATGGCGGCGCTGCCGCTGTTCCGCTGGTCGGTCGCAGCCAGCGGACCCAAGGATCACCGTGACCTTCTTCCAGGACTTTCCAGTACCTCCGCTCCCACCGAGGCCGAGGTCTCAACGGTACGTCCCGCCGCCATGGGCGGGCGCCCCAGTCTACGAGCTGCCGTCCGTGGTCCACATCGGCAGGTTTGTGTCCAGGACTCCGTGGAGGGTGGTGGCGGTCAAAAGTGTGGACGTGTTCTCCACCGGCTGCGTGTTCAACCTGTCCTGGCTGTTCCGCCGTGACCAGCAATCCGACGAAGACTGGGCCGACCTGCAGCACCTCTTCTTCCAGCCGGGAAGGGGCATCCGCAGTGGCCGCGGACAACAGACCGGCCTGATGTTCGGCGTCCAGTTCCCCGATGGTTCCAAAGCCAGCACCGGCACCCTGGGTCCCCACGGCTTCGTGGAGCGTGGCCAGGAACCCGAACCTCCGGCGCTGGTCCTGAACAATGGCGGCGGCGGTGGCGGAGAGGATGAGTTCCAGGGCACCGGCTCGCTCTGGCTCTGGCCGCTTCCCCCTGCCGGCAGCCTCCGCCTGGTTTCCCAGTGGACCGATTTCGGCCTTGAGGAAACGTCCATCATGCTCGACGGCGGGAAGTTGCGGGATGCCGCAAAGGCAGCCCAGCAGTACTGGCCGGAGGAGGGCAGCAACCATGGGTGACTTCACAGGCTTGGTCCTGTTTGTCCTCTTCGGAGCGGTCTTCTTCTACATCCTCTACGGCGTCATCCGCGCCGCAGTCCGGGACGGAATCGTCCAGGCGGATGAGCGCCGCGCGGACCGGCGTCGTACCTAAACCGAGGACACGATGCTTCCGTAGCCCTGCAGGAACATCCGGCGGCCCTGGCCGTCGTCCGTCCACACCCAAATGACCGAGTAGTCGGACGTGACGGCGTCCACCACACCCGTGCCGGCCAGGGTTCCCTCGGCGAAGCGGACCCGGTCCCCCACCGCCAGCCGCGGGTGCCTGGTCCGCTTCCTCCTGGGCCGAAGCGTGGTGGACTCCACTGCTGTTGCGGGGTCTGGCGGGCAGGTCGTGAGCTGCTGGCGCATGGGATTCCTTGGGCTCGCGGGCGGATGGTCAGCTCATTACAACCCTGCCCGCTGCTCCCAGGTCACGCACTCGCGCGTGGTGATGCAAGACTAGCTGTCCACCGGCGTGGCATGCACCAACCAGACGCTCCGAACGGAGTGTGACTGGTGAGGGCGCCACGCCAGCCCGGGAATCAGTCGAGTTCAGCCACCGATCCCAGCGCATCCCACGCGAAGCTGGCCAGCCAGTGCGTGGACATGAAGTCCCCGCTTTCCAGTCCGGACAGCCCGGCCTTCAGGAGCGGGTCCAGCGCGTCGGACAGCACGGCCGCGGCGGCCGCGGCTTCCGGGCCGCTGGATTGACGAAGCGTGGCGATGATCCGTGCCACCTGTCCCGCGCGGGTCAGGTTCAGTCCGTGCAGGTGCACCAGGTAGCCGTCGGTCTCATCCGTCACGCTCACCGGCTGCAGGATGCGCGATGCGGTGGACAGCTCCGGCAGGAACCCCGCGAACCACCCGGCGAACTCGTCCGCGGAAAGCACGCGGCGCATCAGGTCCGCCTCGCTCAGGCCCGCGGAGAGGAAGTCCTGGCCGCTGAGCTCCCAGTCGCCCGGCCAGCCGCGGTCATCGGCAAACCAGGTGCGCGCCGCGTCCTCGCACGCTTTGGCGGCATCAACCCTGCCCAGGGAGCGGAAGGCATCCAGCATGTACCCCACACCGAACGCGGCGTTGGTGTGCAGCCCGTGCCGGACGGGATACTGCGCCTTGGCCATCCAGGCGGCGCTGAGCTCCGCCACGGCATCCACCAGGGGTTCCAAAGCGGTTCCCCATTGGCGGATCTCCGCATCCGGGGAGGCGGAGCAGGTGGCGGCCAGCCGCATCAGCCAGGCCCAGCCGTAGGGCCGCTCCCAGGACGGGTTGGCCAGCAGGTAGTCCCGTTCCACTGCCAGCTTGGCCGGGGTCAGGTTGGCGCCCAGGGCTGCCCGGAGCGACGCCTCGGTGGCGGCATCCACCCAAGCCGCCGTGCCGCCGTCGGACGCTCCTGCCGCGGTAGTCCCAGCAAAGGGTGACCCGGGAGTGCCGCCCACCAGGCTCACCCCCAGCCAGTGCATGTGCACGCAGGAGTGCCAGTCGAAGGAGGTATAGAAGGCGGGGTGGATCTGCTCGGGGGTTGGCCGGTCGTCGGCTGACACCTGGGTGTGGTGGGCCGAGTGCGGGAAGGGCTCGGAAAGGTTGCCCAGCACCACGGCCGCGTAGTCCGGTGCCGCCTGTGCGCGAAGATCGTTGTCCATCATGCTCCTTTGAATGGCAGGGTCTGCGGAAGGGTTAGTGGAAGGCCAGGAAGTACATCAGCGCGATGTTCACCGCCAGCAGCGGGATGGCCGTGCCCACCTGTGCGGCGATGACGCCGTATTTGTTGTCCATTTCCAGCAGCGCGGACGGCACCAGGTTGAAGTTGGCTGCCATGGGCGTGCAGAGCGTGCCGCAGAAGCCGGCCAGCATGCCGATCGCGAAGACGATCGCGGGGTCACCGTGGAACGTCTCCACCAGCACGGGCCAGCCGATGGCAGCGGTCATGATGGGGAACGCAGCGAAGCCGTTGCCCATCAGCACGGTGAACAGGAACATGCCGATGCAGTAGACCAGCACGCCGGCGATCAGTGAGCCCTTGGGCAGCAGGCCGGAGGCGAGCGTGCCCACGGCGGTGCCCACGCCGGCTTTGGTGAAGAGGATGCCCAGCGTGGTGAGCATCTGGGGCAGCAGCGCGGCCCAGCCGATGGATTCGAGGATCCGGCGGCTTTCGAAGATGGGCGTGGCCGGGTTCTTGGGCTTGAGGATCACCAGGGCCACGACGACGGCAGCCACGGCGCCGATGGCCAGGGCTACCAGCGTGGTGTTCTTGGGGTCCAGCAGCGGGGTGCCGCCGATGGACAGCAGCGGGGCTGCGAGCACCAGGATGACGGTGACCAGGGGCAGCGTCAGGGCCGGGATGAAGAGCTTGTTGCCGAAGCGCTTGGCGTAGGCCTCGCGCTCGTGGCCGGTGGAGGTGCGGTGCTTGCCGTGGCCCAGCAGGCCGGTGGAGGCCAGCACCACCAGGACCAGGACGGCGATGCCCAGGATCCAGCCGGGCGCCGTGCCGGCCTGGACCCAGGTGCTGTAGAAGAAGCACAGGCCCAGCAGGCCCCAGAAGGAGGAGCTGCCCCAGCGGCGGGGGTGGTTGGTGTCGGCGGCAATGAGTGATGCCCAGGCGACGAACAGAAGGCCGATCAGCCAGTAGACGGCTTCAACGTTGATCATTTCGCTTCTCCTGCGGTTTCCTTCTGGGCGGTGAGCTCGTATTCGCGGTATTCCTTGTCCAGCTGCTTGTCCAGGCGCAGGAGCCGGAAGCCGTGGATGAGGAAGGCCGCAATGGCGGTGGGGATGGCCCAGAGGGCCAGCTGGAGCGGTTCCAGGTGCAGGTGGTATGTGGTGTCCACGAACGTGGTGATCAGCAGGATGGAGCCGACGGCGACGAACACGTCCTCGCCGAAGAACACGCCCACGTTGTCCGCGCCGGCGGAGTGGCCCTTGATCTTCTCGCTGATCTTGTCCGGGACGTGCCCGTAGCGGCGCAGCGCTGCGCCTTCGGCCATGGGGAACACCAGCGGGCGGACGGTCTGGGCGTGGCCGCCGATGCTGTTCAGGCCGACGGCGGCGGTGATCTGGCGGACGGCCAGGTAGCCGATCAGGACCCGGCCTGCCGTCAGCTTGGCGAGCCGGCCGATGAGGACTTTGGCCTGTTCCTGCAGCCCGAAGAACTCGATGATTCCCACCACGGGCAGCACGGCCACGAAGATGGTGACCGAGCGGCTGCTGGCAAAACCGGTTCCGAACGAGTCGAGGATCTGCGCGGGGTTCATGCCGCCCAGAAGTGCGGTGACGATGCCCGCAACGGTGACGACAATCAGGGGGTTCAGGCGGATGGCGAAGCCAACGATCACCAGCAGCACCCCGATGAGTACAAGCATGATTATCCCTTCCCAGGGGACCCGTGACGGGTCTGCGAAAGTGGGGGCCGGCGCGTCCGTGAGTGTGGTGGTGGGGGTGACGGCGCCGAGGGGCGGGAGCCCCGGACACGTTAGGGCTGCAGGGTTAAGTGAGCTGCAGAACAACGGTGTGATCTAAAGCATAGCTTTTTGTTCAACAATCCTGCAACCCCCTTTTTTGGGGAAGGGTTGGCTAGCGGCCGACGGCGGCGAGCAGCTGCGCTTCCGCGCGGTCCAGGTAGGCGGCCAGGAAGTCCGCTGCCGCGGCCAGTTCGCCGGCTTCCAGGAGGTCCACTATCCGGGCGTTGTCCTCCACGTAGGGCTCGTGGAAGGCAGGGTTGGCCGCCATCGAGTGGAACACCAGGCGCATCTCGGCCAGCACCTGGTCCATGAGGCTGTTGAGCCGCTCGCTGCCGGAGCGGTCAACGATGGCGCGGTGGAAGTCCTGGTTGGCGCTGGCCATGCCGGGGATGTCGCCGTCGGCGGCGGCTGCCCTGGCGGCCTTGATGATTGCCGCCAGGGGCTCCAGCGGGGCATCGCCGGACCACAGGACCGCCGCGGGCTCCAGGAACCGGCGCACCCGGTAGATTTCGCGGATGTCGTCTGCCGTGGGGTGGGCCACGAACACACCCCGGTTGGGGATGCGGGTCACGATGTGCTCGGCATGGAGCGCCGTGAACGCCTCCCGCAGGGTGTTGCGGGACACGCCGAGGGCCTCGCGGAGGGCTTCCTCGGCGAGCTTTGATCCGGGAGCCAGCTGGCCGGCGGCGATGCGGCTGCGCAGCTGGGCGGCCACCCAGAGGCCCGTTTCGGCGTGCTTTGTGGTCCTGGCCTGGGCTTGGAGATCGGCCAGTACCTCGTCAAACGTCATGGCACCACGATATCGGGCAGGACAGCGGTGCCCTGTCCGCACCGGACGTATTCCGCCATCATGGTGACCATGACGTGGCTTGACGGCCTCCGGTTCGACCCGATCGCCCCGCTGCTTTCCAGCGGTCACCCCGCCGTGCGCTCCTGGGCCGTCCGCGAGCTTGTCCCCGGACCGGGAGGGCTGCCGGCCACCCCGGCGGCCGATGAGGCACTCTGGGACCTTCCGGTCCCGCGCCGGATCCTGCGGCACCAGGCGGCGGACGGGTCGTGGGCCTATCCGGGAAGACGGCCCCGGGACCGCATGGATTACGACCTGCTGGAGACCTACCGGCAACTCGGGTTCCTCGTGGAGATGTTCGGGCTCACCCGCCGGCATCCGGCCATCGCCGCGGCCGCCGGTTATGTGCTTTCACACCAGTCCGAGCCAGGTGACCTTCGGGGGATTTACGGCAACCAGGTGTCTCCCAACTACACGGCGGCCCTCATCGGGCTCCTGTGCAAAGCGGGGTACGGCGACCACCCGCGCGTGGAACGCGCGTTCAGCTGGCTTGAGGCGTCGCGGCAGGACGACGGCGGCTGGGCCCTTCCCCTCCGCACCCGGGGGAGGAAGCTGGACGCGCTGGACGAGCCGCAGACCATCACCGGCGATCCGTCGCAGCCGTTCTCGCACCTGATCACCGGGGTGGTGCTCAGGGCCTACGCGGCCCATCCCGCGCACCGCGCAAGCACCTCCGCACAGAAGGCCGCGGAAATGCTGGCGGGCCGCTTCTTCGAGCCGGACGCCTATCCGGATAAGGGCCGCGTCTCCGACTGGACCGAGTTCTGCTTTCCCTTCTGGATGACGGACCTCGTTTCCGCCCTCGACGCGATCAGCATCATCCACCCCGGCCTTCGAACGGAAAAAACCGGCCAGGCGCGCGACTGGCTGGCCGCGCACCAGGAGCCGTCAGGGCTCTTCACCGGCCACCTGCTCCGGGACAGGTTCCACGACCTCCAGCTCTGGTTCAGCCTGGCGGTGTGCCGCGTGTTCGCGCGGATGCCCTCGTGAGGTGCGTTCAGGAAATGGTGGTGAGCACCTGCCCGGGCCCGACGGCGTCTCCGGCCGCCGCGTACAGCTCACCGACGGTGCCGGCGCGGTGGGCGGCCACGGCCGTCTCCATCTTCATGGCTTCGAGCACCAGCACCGCTTCGCCTTCCTCGACGCTGGCCCCGGGCTCAGCCAGCCACTTGACCACGGTGCCGGCCATGGTGGCCAGCAGGTCGCCGTCGTTCTTCTCCGCCGCAGCCTCCCCGCCGTCCTGCGGAGCCGCTGCGCGTCCCCTGCCGCCGCCGTCGAGCAGGGAATCCAGCAGCGCCTTGGGGAGTCCCAGCTCCATCCGCTTGCCGTCCACCTCGATGCCGATGGTCCGGCGGGGCTCCTCCGGCGCGGCGGGACTGAAGGCCGGATCCGCCTCAAGGGCGGTGGTGAATTCGTTTTCGATCCAGGTGGTGTAGACGCCCAGCGTGTCGGTCCGGGTGAAGTCCGGCGCGTCCACCACCGCGCGGTGGAACGGCAGCACGGTGGCCAGGCCGCCGATGCGGAACTCCCGCAGGGCGCGGCGGGCACGGCGGAGCGCCTGCTGGCGGTCCGCCCCGGTCACCACGAGTTTGGCCAGCAGGGAATCGAACTGCCCGGGGACCACCGAGCCCGAACGGACGCCGGTGTCCACCCGGATCCCGGGACCGGTGGGGGCTTCGAAGGTTTCCACGGTGCCGGGGGACGGCAGGAAGCCGCGGCCCGGGTCCTCGGCGTTGATGCGGAACTCAAAGGCGTGCCCGCGCGGCTCCGGGTCCTCGAGGATGGGAAGCTTCTCCCCCGCCGCGATGGACAGCTGGGCGGCCACCAGGTCCACCCCGGAGGTCTCCTCGGTGATGGGATGCTCCACCTGCAGGCGGGTGTTGACCTCCAGGAAGCTCAGGAAGCCCGTGCCGTCCAGCAGGTACTCCACGGTGCCGGCACCGACGTAGCCCGCCTCGCGGCAAATGGCCTTGGCCGAGGCGTGGATGGCGGCCCGCTGCTCAGCGGTGAGGAAGGGGGCGGGGGCTTCCTCCACGAGTTTCTGGTGGCGGCGCTGCAGCGAACAGTCGCGGGTGCCCACCACCACCACGTTGCCGTGCGTGTCCGCGATGACCTGGGCCTCCACGTGGCGCGGCCGGTCCAAAAACTTCTCCACGTAGCATTCGCTCCGGCCGAAGGCGGCCAGGGATTCGCGGACCGCGGAGTCGAAGCTTTCCTCGATGTCTGCCTGGTCCCGGACCACCTTGAGGCCACGCCCGCCGCCGCCGAACGCCGCCTTGATGGCCACGGGAAGGCCCACCTGTTCGGCGAAGGCGCGGACCTCCGCGGCGCTGGCCACCGGTCCGTCGCTGCCGGGTGCCAGCGGGGCGCCGGCCCGGACCGCCACCTCGCGGGCGCTGACCTTGTCGCCCAGCAGCCGGATGGTCTCCGGGGAGGGGCCGATCCAGGTCAGGCCGGCGTCGATTACGGCCTGGGCGAAGCCGGCGTTCTCGGACAGGAAGCCGTAGCCGGGGTGGACGGCGTCGGCGCCGCTTTTCGCCGCAACGGCGAGGAGCTTGTCGATGTCCAGGTAGGTTTCCTGGGGCCGGGAGCCTGACAGCGAGTAGGCCTCGGTGGCGGCGGAGACGTGCAGCGCGTCGGCGTCCGGATCGGCGTAGACGGCCACGCTTTCCAGGCCTGCATCGTCGCAGGCCCGGGCGATCCGGACGGCAATTTCGCCGCGGTTGGCAATGAGGACTTTACGCATGGGGGCTTTCCTTAGGTGTTTCGGGCAGTTCTGCCGGAGGAGCTGCGGCGGTGAACCGGACGGTTGTGCCCGGGGGAAGCTGGGCGGCCTTGTCCAGGTCGGCATGGACCACGACGGCAATCACCGGGTACCCGCCGGTCACCGGGTGGTCGGAGAGGAACAGGACGGGCTGGCCTTCCGGCGGCACCTGCACGGCGCCGCGGACGGTTCCTTCGCTGGCGAGTTCGCCGTCCCGGCTGCGGCTGAGCGGCTGGCCGTTGAGGCGCAGACCGATCCGGTTGGACTTTGGCGTGACGGTCCATTCCTGGGCCAGGAAGTCCTGCAGTGTGTCGGTGCTGAACCAGTCCTGCCGGGGTCCGGGGACCACCCGCAGCACGGTTGCCCCGTCCTGAATCGGAAGGGGGGACAATTCCGGGTGGCCCACCACGCTGCCCGGTTTGGCGGCGTGCACCGGCAGGATGGTTCCCGCTTCGAGCAGCTCGGGGCCGATCCCTGACATCGTGTCCGTGGAGCGGCTGCCGAGAGCATCGGGGCCACCGAGTCCACCGCGGACGCCGATGTAGGAGCGGAGCCCTGCCGTGGGGGTGCCCACGGTCAGCCTCTCCCCCGCCAACAGCGCGAAGGGGGCGTCGCACGTGGGGTGCCGCGCCGCCGTCGTCCGCTGGCTGTCTTCCGTTGAGTCTGCCCCCGGTGTGATCTGCAGCGGGACGGCCGCTCCGGCGACGGCCAGGACCTGGTCGGTGAGGGCCTCGAGTTCGAGGCCGCCGAAGAGGAGTTCGATGCCGGCTGCGCCTTCGGCGTTGCCCACCAGGCGGTTGGCGCGGCGGAGGGCTCCGCGGTCCATGGCGCCGGCGCTGCTGACACCCAGCGAGGCGAAGCCCGGCCGGCCCAGGTCCTGGACGGTGGCCTGCAGCCCCGGTTTGCGGACGGCAAGGCCTGGGTGGCCCTGGTGCTCTGCCGTCCGGTTGGCTGGGGCTTTGGGCCGTTCCGTCATGATGGCGTGGCTGCGGACGGCCTTGAAGCGGACGGTATCGCCGGGGCGGATGAGGGCGGGATTTTCCCGGTCCAGGTCCCACATGGCGGCTTCGGTCCGGCCGATCAACTGCCAGCCGCCCGGCGACTGCCGCGGGTAGACGGCCGAGTACGCGCCGCCCAAGGCCACAGCGCCGGCGGGCACGGCCGTGCGCGGGGATCGGCGCCGCGGGACTTCGAGGCTGGGGTTTTCGCCGCTGAGGTAGGCGAAGCCCGGTGCGAATCCGGCAAAGGCTGCGGTCCAGAGCTGGCCGGCATGCGCGGCCACCACTCCCTCACGGCCCAGTCCGGTGAGCGACGCCACCTCGTCCAGGTCCTCGCCGTCGTACACCACGTCGATGGTGACCAGCGCGCTCTCGGTGTCCGCTGGCGCCTCAAGGTCCAGCCCGCGGACGTGCGCGGCCAGCGCCTGGACTGCCTGGGGCGAATCCGCGGTGACAAGGACGGTTGATGCGGCTGCGATGACGTCGATCTGGCCCGGCTGCGGGTGTGCGGTCAGCTGCGCCTGGAGGCTGAGGACGGCATCGAGGGAGGACAGCTCCACCAGGATGGCCCGGTCACCCGCGCGCCGGATCCCGGTCGGCTCCGGGCGAGGGGCAGTGGCGGTGCGCTGCTGCTGCGTGGCGGCCATGCTAGGCGAAGCTTTCGATCCGGATGCCGGCGTCCACCAGTGCGGCACGGACGGCGGCAGCCATTGCCACGGCGCCGGGGGTGTCACCGTGCAGGCAGATGCTTTCGACGTGGACGGGAACCAGCGATCCGTCGATGGCGCGGACTACGCCGTCCCCGGCCAGGCGCAGGACGTGCTCGACGACGTCCTCCACCTTGTGCAGCACGGCGCCGGGTTCGCGCCGGGAGACCAGGGTGCCGTCCGGGTTGTAGGCACGGTCAGCGAAGGCCTCGGCCACGGTCCGCAGGCCCGCGGCTTCGGCCTGGCGCTGGATCTCGGAGTTGGGGAGCACCATAAGGGGCAGGGTGGGGTCCACTGCGAGGATGGCTGCCACAACGGCCCCAGCCTGCTTCGGGTGGGTGACAATGGTGTTGTAGAGCGCGCCGTGCGGCTTGACGTAGCGGACGGCAGTGCCGGCGGCGAGGGCCACGGCCTGGACTGCGCCGATCTGGTAGACCACATCGGCGGTCAGTTCGGCCGGGGTCATGTCCACGAAGCGCCGGCCGAAGCCGGCCAGGTCCCGGTATCCGGGGTGTGCGCCCACGGTGACGCCGGCCTTCACGGCGGCCTGGCAGGTGGCCATGATGCCTACAGGGTCGCCGGCGTGGAAGCCGCAGGCCACGTTGGCGCTGGACACGCTTTCAAAGATGGCCGCGTCGTCACCGAAGGACCAGTTCCCAAAGGACTCGCCGACGTCGCTGTTCAGGTCGATGCTGGGCATTGTGATCTCCGTCTCGGATTGCTGTTCATCCAAGAATGCCCTAAAAACTCGGATTGTTCAACAATCTGAAGCCCCCTATTATGCTTCCGGCCCGTGACGCGCCATCACATCCTGCGGGTTTTCCATGATGCGCCATCACATAATGCCCTCCCGGCCACATCGCCGGGGAACGGCGTCCCTTAGAAGGTGTCCAAGGCGTCACGGAGCATCCGGAGGCCCTGTTTCTCAAACTCCAGATCACCAACCTGGTAAGCCCACGCGGCTGTGGCAACGGCTTCCCGCAACTGCATAACGCTCCAGAGCCTACTGTGCCTGGGGTCCGAACCGTAACCCGCGAAGAAGGCTGACTGCAGCTGCGGAGCCGTACGCCATTGCTGTACGGCAAGCCGACAGAAATCGCTGGCGGCCGGCCTCAACTCGTATCTGCCAAAGTCGATGACCTTTAGGACTTCTCCGTCGAGGAGCCAGTTGCGCGGCTGCCAGTCACCATGGGTCGGGACAACAATCACCGGCTTCGGCTTGTAGGCGCCCAGTATGGCCCTCGCTTTTTCCGCGGCGCGGCTGTCGATGCGGTGGGGTTCACCTAGCCAGGCCAGGGCCTTGGTGGTGGCTGCCTCCTCATAATCCGGATCGCGATGCGCGGCCTGGTCATGGAAAACACGCAGCAGAGCACCGGCTTGGACGTATGTTTCAGGCGCGTATTCGGCTTCAGTGCCCTCTACCAGGCAACCTTCCAGATACTGCGTGACCAGGATATTCAGGGCGCGGTCCGCGAACCTG
Source organism: Arthrobacter sp. AG367 (assembly GCF_007828995.1). Taxonomy (NCBI): domain Bacteria; kingdom Bacillati; phylum Actinomycetota; class Actinomycetes; order Micrococcales; family Micrococcaceae; genus Arthrobacter; species Arthrobacter sp. AG367. Next base: position 428 of record NZ_VIVE01000015.1, on the reverse strand, counting down.
AGCTTCGGCGCACAGTTCCGGCGGGCCAAGACATGAACGGAGGATTGGTGGGCTGCAATCTCACGCTGTATGTGGTGGTTGGAAGGGCCTCCGGCCTTGATCACGTACCTGTGCTGACCATGCTCCACCGCGAGCACCACGGTTTCGACGATGTTCCAGGACAGGTCATCCAATAATCGGACGCCCGGGAGCCAGGCTTCCACGAGCTCTGCCTGCCCAGTATTCAGCAGGTTGCGGTGCCAGGAATCCATTCCGGCAGAATATACGGTCCGGCGGCACTGCCGTTACAGCCACTACGCGCTGATGCCTCCCTGATCAAACCGCGAGACGTGCTTAAATGTGGGAGGCCCCAACCTGGTGGTTGGGGCCTCGACCAATGTGTGTCCGGCGGTGACCTACTCTCCCACACCCTCCCGGGTGCAGTACCA
>NZ_VIVE01000014.1:0-53686 GCF_007828995.1 Arthrobacter sp. AG367 | reverse complement strand
CCACCGAATTTCGTTGGTGCGGAAATGCTGAACGCTCCCGTCGCGGCAAGAGCGTTGAACACTTCATCCGGCACCCGGCGTGCCTGATCGCCTTCGCGGCCCTTGGCGATGAGCATCGGCCGCAAACCATCAATCTGCTCGATGATCGACTCGATCTCGGGACGAATACCTGCATTAGACATCTAGAACACTCCTGCTAAGACACTGAACTGGGACACACCGTGGCGTTCATCACAACCTAACAGTATTGCCACCAAGTGTCAATGAATACTGAACAGCCTTGGTACATCACATGGAGGCTCGGGGTGTCGTTCTGCCTGTGGTTCACAGTGAAGATGGGACATTTGCGGTCGCATCCGGCAAGTCTCTTGCGAAGCCACTACGGTAGGCTGAGTACCTGGACTGAACAGTGCTGAAGCAGGAGTAAGCACTACTCGCGCAAAAAACAGCAACGAGGGTGGCGTGACAAACGAACTAGGCGAGGGGATCCGCGCACAGCGGGAACGCAAGGGACTCAGCCTGAGGGCCGTTGCGTCATCGGTCGGAATTTCGGCGAGCATGCTGTCGCAAGTGGAAACGGGAAAGTTGCATCCGTCTGTCGCGACGCTGTACCAGATTGCGTCGTACTTGGATGTTTCAGTTGATGCCCTCCTGGGGCTTAACGGCGCTTCGGAGCATGCAGCGGAACATGCAGCCCAAGGGCATGAGACGTCGCTGCAAGTGGCGGTCGTGCGAGCAGGCGCTGGCCCTCAGGTCAGGCGAGCGAATGGGGTCGTTTGGGAGCGTCTGGCTGCCCAACCGGGCTGGAATGTGGAGTCGATACTGGTGACATACGAGCCAGGCGGCCCGGGTGCGTCGGGCAGGAAAATGACGCGCCACAATGGCGTTGAGTCAGGATATCTGTTGGAGGGCGAGCTGACTTTATATTTGGGGTTTGAACAAACAACCCTCCGGCCCGGTGATTCGTTCAGCTTTGACGCCACAGGCCCTCACCTCTTTGTCAATGAAAGCTCGGAACAAGCCAAAGGAGTCTGGTTTATTGCCGGAGGGCGGGAACCGGGAGGATTAACTCCAACTGACACTTCCCGCACAGACGCGAGCCGCAAGGATCCCCTTCGGGTGCTCCGTACGGGAATATAGGCTCGGGAGCAGTAACGGGCTGGAGCTCCCGGTATCGGCTCTGGCTTAGCGGACTTCAGTGTGAGGCAGGCTGGGGTGTACTAATGCTCGTTGGTACACCCCAGCGAAACTACTGTCGCCGCGTTACTTCGGCAATGGCGCTCCAGTCTCCCTCTCTCAGCTCAGGACGGGCAAGAGCCTCTTCGAAGACGCCGATGAGCGCCGGAAGTGTGGCCAAGTCCAGGTTTGTAGATCTGGCCAGTTCTTCAGCCAATGCTAGGTCCTTCCGCCCCAAGGCGACCGTGAAACCGGGCGGTGAGTACCGTTGTTCCGCAATCAGGGAGCCATAGCCGGAGTAAACGACTCCACCGAACAACGTCGAGGACAGCAGGTCTACAAAGATAGATGGATTGACGCCAACCCGCTCCGCCATTGCAATCGACTCTCCCAGCGCCTGGAGCGCATGGATGATGTTGTAGTTCACAGCGATCTTGACCGCATTCGCAATAGAAGGTTTGGTGCCGAGCTGCCAAACGCGTTTACCCAACACTTCCAAGTACGGGGTAACATCACTGACCGCTTTCGGGTCCCCTGCCGCCAGAATTTGCAGTTGGCCGGCAGCAGCGACTTCGGGGCGCCCCAGAACCGGCGCAGCGACGTACTTGGCCCCGGAGGCCTCGAAGCTATGCGATAGGCGGTCGGACAGGGTGGGGCTGATTGATGCCATGACCACGTGGGAGTTGGCTCCGCAGGCCCTTATGGCTTCATTCGTGAGGACATCTTCGACTGCAGCGTCGTTTGCCAACATCGAAAAAGACACTTCAGCGGAAAGCGCCTCCGACGGGCTGGAAGCCACTCGGGCGCCCAGATCGATCAGGGCTTCAGCCCGCTCCGGCGAACGGTTCCACACGAGCACGTCATGACCGGCGTCTATCAGTCGCTTGGCCATGTCGCCGCCCATGTTGCCCAAGCCGATAAAGCCTAGAGTTGTCATTCTTCCCCGCGTCCCCAAACAGTGTTTTTGTGCGACTGGGGGTCACGCTCGAGATTCAACGGCCCGTCGATCGTGTAGTACTTCTTTCCGGCCACGATTAAGTCTTCTGCGGGGAACTTTGTGATGACCTCACAACCGTTTGCAGTGACGACGACCTCTTCTTCGATCCGGGCGGCACCCCAGCCATCTGCGGACGGCCAGTACGTTTCCAGGGCGAACACCATTCCCTCTTCGATAAGTTCGGGATGCTCGAGCGACGTGAGACGCGAGAAGATGGGCTTCTCCCATATGGAGAGACCGACGCCGTGTCCGTACTGGAGGGCGAAGGCTGCCATTTCGTCTGGGAATCCAAATTCCTCTGCCTTGGGCCACACTTTGACGATGTCAGCAGTTGTTGCACCCGGCCTGACCAATGCAATTGCCCTGTCCATGTATTCCCGGGCGCGCTTGTATGCGTCGCGTTGGGCACTGCTTGCAGAGCCTACGGCGAATGTCCGGTAGTAGCACGTGCGATAGCCGTTATAGCTGTGAAGTATGTCGAAGAATGCGGGGTCACCAGGCCGGATCAGCCGGTCCGAAAACACATGCGGATGGGGCGCGCACCTCTCACCCGATATTGCGTTAACACCCTCGACGTACTCGGACCCCAGATCATAGAGGGTCTTAGCAACAAGGCCTACGGCTTCGTTCTCGCGAACGCCGGGCCGCAGGAAGCGATACAACTCCTCGTAGGCCGCATCGACCATTGATGCCGCTTGGGTAAGGAGTCGGATTTCGTCGTTCGTTTTGATCCGACGGGCCTCCATGAAGACCTGCTGCCCATCGATAACGTTGATACCTTCCCTCTGCAAAGCCATGAGGACCGGCATCTCAATGACATCGACGCCCAGAGGCTCGTTAGCTAGGCCAAATTTCTCCAGTTCACGCTTAATCTTCTTGGCCACATCTTCTGCCATCTTGGCATCGGGAGGAAAAGCGCCGCGGAGTGTCGAAAGTCCTGCACGCGCACCGCTCTCCAAGCGGGGCCTGACCGCACCGTGGTGCGGCGCATGAGGATTGGCGTCCATTTCCGACGTCGTCACATCAAGCCAGGGGTTGTACAGGGCATGATGCTTGGCCGCCGAGCCGAAGTCCCAAACAATAGGGTCGGTGTTCCGCGTCAGCAGGGAGAACCGGATCAGCTTATCCATGGCCCACGTACCGATATGGGTCGCGCTCATGTAGCGAATGTTAGAGAAGTCAAAGGCCAGTACTGCGCCAAGCTCCGACCGATCAAGTTCCGCCTTCAAACGCGCCAAGCGTTCGCTTCTGAGTCTGTCGAAATTGACCCGCTCTTCCCAGTCGATGGCGTTCGTTCCCGTTGTGCCGGTATTCCTCATCGAAACCTTCCTCCAAGTCGGTGTTCACTGCTGTTCAGTTAAGCTTAACACGGTGGTGTGTATTCTGTAGGAAACCCCAACCGACTTTTCGGAGAAGCAAATGTCCACTGAACAAAGTATCGGTACCCGACTCCGGCAGGCACGCCAGGCCCGCGGAGTCAGCCTGCGCAGCGTTGCGCACGATTTAGGGGTTTCAGCAAGTTTGATTTCCCAGGTGGAAACTGGAAAAAGCAAGCCATCCGTTGCAACGCTGTATGCCTTTGCCAACCTCCTCGGTGTATCGCTGGACGACGTTCTTGGCTTGGACGCCGGCGTCCTCCCAGGTCCGCAGGAGAGTGCACTCGGGAAGGTTCCCGAGGTGCAACGTTCCGCCGAAAACCCTGCCATAGAAATGGAAAACGGTGTCCGTTGGGAACGTCTGGCTGGCGGCACAGGAGGTCCTGCTGAATCTTTACTTGTGACCTACGCTCCAGGAGCCTCGAGTTCACCGGATGGTCAGCTGATGCGGCATCCTGGCGTTGAGTATGCGTATGTTCTTGAAGGAGTCATCACGCTGCAGTTGGAAGATGGCGTCTACGAATTGGGTCCGGGAGACTCTCTGCAGTTCGACTCCATGCGTTCGCATATGTTTGCCAACAGGGGAACGGCAATTGCCCGTGGCATATGGTTTGTTGTAGGGCGACAGAGCGGCGGAAACTTGACTGCAAAAGACAGAAGCCGTGCCGGTCTCCGGAGCTCCCCCGTCGATGTTCTGCAACGCATTGACTCGATGGGCCACGATGACGAGATCTGAAAAAGTCTCCCCGTTCGGTGTGGGCGTCGAGAACCGTCATCATGCCCCACGCGGCTGAATCCAAGATGGATATCTACTTGGGTTTGAACTTCGTCATATAACGGCTCCCCGCCTCCCTGTACAGAAAAGCAAGTGTCCGCCCGCTCTTCGCCAAGAAGTACAGCTGCGGACGGACAGCCGCCATCCCCCAATCCCATGTTCGGATACTCCCCGTACCGATGAATTCGGACACCTGGCTGGAGCCAGGGGAAATTTAGACGGCTGCTATCGCATCGATCTCGATTGTCGCGCCATTGTAGAGTGAGTGAACTCCAATGACAGTGCTGGCAGATGGTTCCTCAACCTTCACGATTGCGTCCCGAGTCTTACGCCAGATCATGAGCTTTTCCTGATCAAGTTCCGTGATGTAAACGTTCACTCGCACAAGGTCTTCATACGTGGCGCCGCCAGCCTTGAGCACCCGCTCAAGCTCGGCATAGGTCAGTTCAATTGCCCGTGCGAAGTCTTGGGGGACTGAACCGTCCTCTTCAAATCCGACTTGGCCGGAAATGAAAAGCAGATCACCTGACTTGACCCTGACGGAGTCTGAAATACCGGGGACTACGGGCGCGGGAGTATGTGAAATACGGGCGTTCGACACAAGCGTCTCCTAGAAGTTTCGATGTTCGCGCGTTCTGCGCTTTCTGAGTACAGCACACCTGAACAGTCGAGTACAAGCGAACAAGGAGTTGCGCACGCTAAGGGCGAAGGAGCAACCCAATTCCGTGCAAAAATCGCGTGTCCGAAACGGAAAACGAGCACGGCACCACCTCCCCCTGTTCCATCTGGGCGCTCGTAGTGTCAAGTCACACTTGACACTGGCGGGTGGGCTAGCTGTAGCCTACGTCACATGCTGTAACCGTGTGGCGCCCGCAGAAACATAGACGCCTTGGCGCTGATGTTTGTGGGAAGCGCGGGCTAGCAGTTGGGTCACCATACGATTACCTACGCTGTCATGGCGTCGCGTCGGCCTTTAGTAGGTGTTTCCCTGTTCAAGTTGTCGGTACGGACTGAAGGTGTTTGCAATTGACTAAGAAGGAAAACAAGGGCCAGGCCCTGGGCCGGCGGCCGGTTCTCGCAGCCCTAGGCGCCGGCAGCCTGGCCGCGCTCATGGCACCTGCGGCCGGTGCTGCTACCGACTCAAAGGCAAGAAGGAGTTCGGGGCTAGATGGAGAGCACATCTTTCTCGACTACACGCAGGAATCACTCGATGCCGCCTACAACCAACTGCATTATGCTCCTAACGGGCTGAGTGTTGTCGCACGGTACTCCGAATTGAGCAAAGACGTGCGGGCGTCCCGTAGCTTCACAACGCATTCGTATGGACAATCTGCAGAGGAAACCTTAGATTACTTTCCTGCTGCATCTGCCGGTGCGCCAATCTGTATTTTCATTCACGGTGGTGAGTGGCGCAGCGGTACTAAGGAAATGTACTCATTCCTCGCTCCAAGGTTTGTCGATTCTGGTATCAGCTTTGTCACCTTGGACTTTGCGTCCATACCAAAAGCCCGAATACCCGATATGGCGGAGCAGGTTTCTACCGCCGTCGAATGGGTCTTCCAAAACAGTCGACAGCTCGGAGGGGACCCAAATCGCATTTTCATAGCCGGTCACAGCTCGGGTGCCCACTTGGCGGCAGTGCTCGCAACAAGTGATTGGCGTGGGTCGAGTGTTCCACGTGATGTTATCAAGGGAACGCTTTGTCTGGGCGGAATGTACGACCTCTACCCGGTCTTGCTGAGTTATCGCCGTGACTACGTTGTGCTTTCTGATAAAGAACGCGACAGTCTTTCACCAGCGCTCCATCTGGACTCCATACGTCGCCCGGTCCTGGTCGCGTGTGGCACCAAAGAGACTCCAGAATTTCAACGACACGCTTCTTCGTTTGCTGCAGCTCTGCGGCAAAAAGCATTCGATTTCGTTCAGGTCCAGGACTCGGACCATTTCGAAGCCCTTCTGCAGCTTGCGGATCCCGGATCATCGCTTGCCCGCTCAGCTGTGGATCTTATCCTCACCCAGGCCTGAGGCCCCGGTGTGCACGGACGCTATGGCGTTCCGTTGCTTCTCTAAATATCCCTGTAAACAGTTAGTCCTGATCTAAGGAGTCTTCACGGTGACCCAACTAGGTGGAAACAACCCGTCAATCCCCGCCGGCCTCAAAACAGACTATTCAATCTGGTCCTTGGAATTTTGCCATGCCGATATGCCCCACGATTTCTTCGGCGGAGCCGGACTCTTCAGCAACAAGGGCATAGTCCGGATTCCGATGCTTTACACACTCCTGGTCGGAGGTGAGGTGGGGGGCAAGCAGCACGTAGCCCTTGTCGACTGCGGATTCCGTAACGACTACTGGCTTGACCGCTACGCCTTCTCCAACTGGGAGAGCCCGAAAGACGTGTTGGCGCGGGTAGGCTTCACGCCGGAAGACGTCGACGTCATCCTCGTGTCGCACATGCACTTTGACCACATGGGGAACTTTGAAGCTTTTCCGAATGCGCAGCTCTACGTCCAGTTTGAAGAATACGTCGGTTGGTCGATGGCTGTTAACAACGCAAACCAGATGATGTCTGAGGAAGAAAAAGCGTGGGTCTTCTCCTCCTTTGATCCTCAGGATCTTGCCAAGGCAGCAAAAGGCATCGCCGACGGAAGAATCCGCTTTGTGGAAGGAGATGCAGAACTGCTCCCGGGTGTCACTGCGCGCTTGGCCAAGGACTCCCATACTTTTGGGTCGCAATGGTTCAAGATTGAGACCCAGAACGGTCCGTACGTCGCAGCTGGCGACACCGTCTACTGGTACTCGAATATCGAGAAAATGTGGGCACCCGGCTACGGGCAAGGCAACTCTTTTAACCTCATCAACCTCTACCGCACCCTGCAGCAGGAACTGAAAAGGGAAACCAGCCGTATCATCCCGGGCCATGACCCTGAGATTGCCCTTCGGCACACGTCCTGGCTGACGGACAGCGGCAACTCAATTACCGAGGTGAATCTGCGGGAAAATGATCGCTCCAGGCTTCCCGACCACGCGGCCAGGTTGCTGGGCTAGGCACGAAGCACCAAGCAACAGGACAAGGGGTGGACAGCCGCCGAAACCACGTGAGGACCTTGGGCACCAGAATGCAGTGCCCACCTTCCCGATTCAAACGCTGGTAGAACTCCATGCACGGTTACTGCGGTTGCGAGAGGACCGCAGTAACCGTGCCTCATTGCCAGGTAGGCGCAGAAGAATGACTATGGAAATATTGATCGAAGGTTCTTCGGAATAGTCTCTGCTGAATTTCCACAGGGAAAGCGGCGGCCCCTGGCCGGGAACGGTATTGGCGGCGAGACAAACCGAGAGTTTACCGACCATGACTGTGAAGACGAGAGGGCGACGTTGAGTCTCCGTGATGAGTCGAGCCAGCCCTGGATGGGCCACTGGTGACTCTGGTCACGCTGAGAAGGCCGGCTTGCCTGAAACGCGTAGTAGCACAGGAACCGGTCTTCTGAGCGCGGCGTGGCCGGTCTCTCACTCTTGCCCGGAGTATATGTCCCTGTTGCAATGAGTGTTCTGAGTTCCGGGCTGACCTCAGATCCTTTGGTTTGCTGCTGATTGCTCAGCGTCTGCCGTTATGCGAGCTGTGGTAGCAGAGCAGGAAGGCGGGGGCGGAAAAGCCTCTTAGGGGCTCCAGAGTCGGAGTTCGCTGTCTCGCTCGTACGCCTTTCCTTCCGGGAAGGAGACAAGCTCAAACTGCATACCCCATGGCGAGAGGAAGTAGACCCAACGTTGTCCCCGGCTGGGTCCGGAACTTGATGTTGGTTCCCCCAGGACCTTTATGTCGCGGGCCTTGAGGTAGGTGACTGCGGCATCCAGGTCATTCACGTAGAAGGCTACGTGATGACCACCAATGTCACTGTTTCGCGGTTGCTCTTTGCGCTGGTCGGGGGAGAGGTAGCTGAAGACCTCGAAGTTGGCTCCATTGAAGCAGCGGTAAAATCGTATCTCTACCATTTCGGCCTGCGGGTGGACGTTGAGCTTGCTCATCATCAGCTCAGGGTCCTTGGGAAATGGGCCAAGGGAATAGACATGGTCGCAGCCGATGATGTCCACAAAAAACTCGTGGGCCTGTTCCATATCCGGAACAGTGAAGCCTATGTGGTCGGTTCCCCTTATGCCGGGGAGCCCTTGTTTTGCTGCTGCGGTCGGGTACGGGGCGGCGTGGTCGTTCATAGCTCTCCGAGGGTTGCGACTAACGGTTGAAAATTTCGGGGTGGTCCAGCAGGGATATTCGCGTTTTGCGGATGTGCATGGCCAGGAGTTCCTCCGCAGTGCGGACATCACGCCTTCTGATGGCTGCGAGGAGCATCCGGTGCTCCAGATGGGTTTCTTCCAGCCCCTCAGGCCCAATCAGTTGGACGTAAGCGCGGCGGTAATGCTGGGTTGTGTTCCAAAGACGTTCCACCATCTCCAGAAGCGTTGGCATGTTCGCTTCCTGAAAGGTGAGCAGATGGAACTCTCGATCGAGCTCGACGAAGTCCTCAATGTCCTCGCAGCTTTCCATGTCATTGGCAAGACGAGCGAGCCTATCGATGCAATCGAGTGGGATTCTGTCGATGGCTTGCCCTAATGCAAGGGGCTCCACGCGCTCACGGATGAGATACGTCTCCTGGCACTCGGCAAGATTCATGGAACTGACCCACGCGCCTGTGGAGGCAACGAGGGCCACCAGCCCCCGAGACTCTAGTATGCGCAGGGCTTCCCTAATCGGCAATCGGCTGACGCCGAAGTCTTCTGCAATTTGTTCCTGACGAATCCGTGTCCCGGGCAGAAGGCTTCCGCTGAGGATCTTGCGGCTTAGCTCGTTAGCGATCCTCAAGCTGGCTGCCCCTGACTGTTTTGACATAGCGCGTCCCGTGGTCATAGTTCCAGCATACGAACAAACAGGCATTGGATCCATTCGGGGGCCAAACTAGCCAATCTAGGCTGACTTTGAGTTTGCATTGGATCCATTCGCCATCTACTGTGAAACAAAGCACAAGAACAGGCACGATCCACACGGGAGCCGCAAATGTCGACCAGTACGCCCTTGACCTTTTCAACAGACTGCACGGAGTTGCGTGCCACGCGCGAGGACTGGGACGCAGCACCTCCTGAGCTTCTGGAGTCCATGCTGGTGCAGATGAGTGCTATCCGAATTTTTGAGGAGGCTGTGCTCCAGCTCGCCGGAGAAGGGCTGGTTCACGGTCCGGCACACTCCAGCATTGGCCAAGAGGGCGCGGCAGTTGGATCCGTTCTCGCGCTCCGAGGCAGCGACGGCGTCAACGGCACCCACCGAGGCCACCACCAATTCCTGGCCAAAGGTCTTGCTTACCTGTGCCCCGACGGCATGTCGATCGTGGATGGCATAAAGACCGACGAGATCAAGGACTTCATCCACAAGACCATGTCCGAGATATTGGGCCTCAAAGCCGGCTTCAGCGGTGGACGCGGGGGATCGATGCACTTGCAATGGCTAGAGGCAGGCGCACTCGGTACCAATGCGATTGTGGGCGGGGGAGTGCCCCTCGCAGCCGGGAACGCCTGGGCGCAACGCCACGACGCAGAAGCTTCGGCGGAGGGGCCGAAGGATGGAATGGACGTCACCGTGACCTACTTTGGCGACGGCGCGTCCAATATCGGGTCCACCCTCGAAACGATGAACCTTGCCGCCGCCTGGCGTCTGCCCCTCTGCTTTTACATCGAAAATAATCTCTACGCTGTCTCAACCCACGTTGCTGATGTGACCGGTGAACCCCGGCTTGCAGCGCGAGGCCCCGGCTTCGGGATCAAGTCCTGGCGTGTCGACGGCATGGATCCCCTCTCCGTCTATTTGGCCCAAACCGCGGCTGTGGAATACATGCGCGCCGGCAAGGGAGCAACCCTCATCGAGGCCGAGACCTACCGGTACTTCCATCAAAACGGACCCTTCCCCGGCAGCGCCTTTGGTTACCGGAGCAAAGACGAAGAGAAACAGTGGCGGGACCGGGACCCCTTGGCCAAGGTTTCAGGGGAGATGATCCGCCGGGGACTCCTCACTGAGGAGCAGCTGGCTGACCTGACAGCGCAGATCACCGAGCTCATCACGCAAACCGTTGATGCCATCACCGAGAAAGACCCAAACAGTAACAAAGGTGCCCGCCGGATCCGTCCTGCATTCTGGCCTGATCCAGCCACGGTAGACGCTGGCATCAGGAGCGAACAGCCCCTTACCGGCACTGAGCTTGCCGAACCGCCCCTGTCGAATGCTGTTGAGCGGCGCTTCGTGGATGCGATAGCAGATGTACTGGACCGACGAATGGCTACCGACCCAGGTGTGCTCGTTTTGGGCGAAGACGTACACCGGCTCAAGGGTGGCACGAACGGTGCGACCCGAGGACTGAAGGACACATACCCGGACCGCGTGCTCGGCACGCCGATCAGCGAAAACGCCTTCGCCGGTCTCGCCGGCGGCCTCTCTATGACCGGCCGCTACAAGCCGGTCGTTGAATTCATGTACTCCGACTTCCTGTGGGTCGCTGCCGACCAGATTTTCAATCAGATAGGCAAGGCCCGCCACATGTTTGGCGGTCACTCGACAATGCCCGTCGTCCTACGGTCCAAGGTAGCCATGGGGTCCGGCTACGGATCGCAGCACTCCATGGATCCTGCCGGTATTTTTGCCAACAACCCCGGCTGGCGGATTGTGGCGCCTTCCACTCCGCGCGACTACATCGGGCTGATGAACAGCGCCCTGGAACTCGATGACCCTGTGCTCGTTCTCGAACACGTTGACCTGTACGGGGTCAAGGGAGAGATCCCTGAGGGGGACCTCGATTACCAGTTACCCATCGGCAAGGCTGCAGTGCGACGGGCAGGCGAGGGTGTCACCGTTCTCAGCTACCTGAACATGGTGGACGTTTCCCTGCAAGCTGCTGAGCAGCGTCCCGATCTGGATCCCGAGATCATTGATTTGCGCTGGCTCGATCGCGCCTCCTTGGACTGGGAGACAATCGGAGCATCTATTCAGAAGACCAACAACGTGCTGATCGTCGAGCAGGGGGCCCGGGGGACGTCGTACGGCGGATGGTTGGCCGATGAGATCCAGCGCAGGTTCTTTGACTACCTCGACCAGCCTATCCAGCGGGTTACGGGCAAAGAAGCCGCACCGAGCATCTCAAAAGTCCTCGAAGCTGCAGCCAACGCCGATCTTAACGATGTCCTTGCTGGCTTCGACGAAGTAGCCCGCAACCTCGGACACTCCTGACTGAATCCATCGAAGGACACTTAACATGGCAACAATCATCACCATGCCTGCCGTCGTGGCAGACGCGACTGAGGCTGCTCTCCAGGACTGGCTCGTAGCGGTGGGGGACACCATCGCCACCGGGCAACCCATAGCCGAAATTGAAACCGAGAAGGCAACGGTCGAAATGCAGTCAGAGGCTGCCGGTACTGTGGGTAGGCTTCTCATCGAACCGGGAACGTCGGTGAGTGTCGGAGAACCCATAGCAGTTCTCGTCGAAGCTGGCGAGGATGAAGCCTCAATCGACGAACAGATTGCAACCGCCGGAGGCGTCAGCAGCGCTGCAAACGTCCCAGTCCCCGAAGACACAGAGGCTCCAACCACGCACCGGGACACGCGTTCCACCGCATCGGACTCCACCGAGGCCCAATCCGAACCTGCTGAAGGCACGAAAACCCGCATTTTCGGATCACCGTTAGCCCGCAAGCTGGCCAAGGACCTGGGCATCGAGCTTTCCGTGCTCAATGGTTCGGGACCGAACGGGCGGATCCTGCGAGCAGATGTCGAGTCTGCTTTCGAAGTGCAAGCGGCGAAAGCAGAGTCCACCCCGGTCGCTGGGAAACCAGAAGCCATGCCTTCTTCGGTAAAGCCACAGTCATCACCTACCGTGCAGGAGTCCTTTACGGATGCACCACTCTCCGGGATGCGCAAGGCCATTGCACGAAGGCTCACCGAATCTAAGACCACAGTGCCTCACTTCTACGTCTCAATCGACGTTGAAATGGAAGCCTTGCTGGATCTGCGAAAGCGAATCAATGCTGACATGTCAGCCAGCGGACAGAAAGTGACGGTCAATGACCTGATTCTTAAAGCCCTCGCCGGCGCTCTCATCGACGTCCCGGACGCTAACGCGTCCTGGCAGGGAACGAGCATTCGCCGCTATTCCACAGTCGATGTCTCCGTGGCTATCGCCACCGGGGATGGGCTGCTCACGCCAGTCGTCCGCGGTCTAGAAAACCTCTCCATAAGTTCTCTTGGCAGGGTAATGGGCGATTTCAAAGAACGCGCCGCATCCGGTCGTATTCGGCAGCAGGAACTTGAGGGTGGTTCATTCAGCCTTACCAATCTCGGGATGTTCGGCACACGGGAGTTTTCTGCCATCCTCAACCCGCCCCAGGCCGGAATTCTGGCGGTCGGTGCTGCGGAACAGCGGCCGGTAGTGCGCGAGGGACAGCTGGCAGTCGGCACGGTGATGACCTGCACGTTGTCTGCTGATCATCGAGTCATTGACGGCGCCGTCGCAGCACAGCTGCTGGCCTCGTTCAAGCGGCGCATTGAGAATCCCTTGAACATTCTTCTTTAGAAGAAGCCCATGTCCGGTGTATTCCGCACTCCCAACACGAATCGGTTTAGATCCGCAATAAAGCAAGTCGTGAAGATCTGCCAACCCAGAAGGACGACCGAAGCATGAGCCAAGTGATACTCGCAGAACCCATCGAGCTCTCCTACTTGTCTCCAGGAGACCAGGTCTTCGTATCGCGCCGAGGCCGGGTGTGCTTCAGCGGGACAGTTGAGGAGCTCTCCAGCAAGCTCGAGGTTGTATGGATCCGGGAAAGCGAAATGGGTGAACGGAAACTGTTCTGCCCACCCGAGTACGTGTTCCACAGGACTGACAACTCGCCTCGCCGCCAGCCAGGTCCTGCACCTCAGATCTAACTCGGACACCAGCCGACAAACCCTCTACTGACTCCGCCTTGAAGGCCCCTATTATCATGATTGGAACTCCATGACATCTGCTCTCGTGGAAACCGCTTTGCTCGATTCTGTCCCTACCCGACTGCTGATCAATGGGCAGTGGGTGGACGCGTCCGACGGTGGCACGTTCGATGTGTACGACCCCGCAACCGGGCAGGTGCTCGCCACCCTCGCCTCCGCCACCAGCGAGGATGCGGTCGCCGCGTTGGACGCGGCCGACGCTGCCCAGGCGTCCTGGGCGCGGACCGCGCCGCGTGTGCGGGCCGAGATCCTCCGCCGCGCCTTTGACCTGGTCACCGAACGGGCCGAGGACTTCGCTCTGCTCATGACCCTGGAAATGGGCAAACCGCTGGCCGAAGCCCGCGGCGAGGTGGCCTACGGTGCCGAGTTCCTGCGCTGGTTTTCTGAGGAAGCCGTGCGTGATTACGGCCGTTACATCACGACCCCCGAGGGCAAGAACAAGATCCTGGTCCAGCACAAGCCCGTCGGGCCCTGCCTTCTGATCACGCCGTGGAACTTCCCCCTCGCGATGGCTACCCGTAAGGTCGCCCCGGCGGTCGCCGCGGGCTGCACCATGGTTTTGAAGCCGGCCAAGCTCACACCGCTGACTGCGCAGTACTTTGCTCAGACCATGCTCGACGCCGGGCTGCCCGCCGGCGTCCTGAACGTTGTCTCCTCCTCCTCTGCGTCCGGGATCTCCGGGCCGCTGCTGAAGGATTCCCGGCTGCGGAAGGTTTCCTTCACCGGCTCTACCCCGGTCGGCAAGCGCCTCATGGCCGACGCGGCGCAGAACGTGCTGCGGACCTCGATGGAGCTCGGCGGGAACGCCCCGTTCATCGTTTTCGAAGACTCAGACCTTGATGCCGCCGTCGAAGGGGCCATGGCCGCCAAGATGCGGAACATGGGCGAGGCATGCACCGCGGCCAACCGGTTCCTTGTCCACGAATCCGTCGCGCAGGAGTTCACGGCCAAGTTCGCCGCCGCGATGGGAGCGTTGAATACTGGCCGCGGCACCGAGCCTGCCACCCAGGTCGGGCCTTTGATTGATTCCGGTGCCCGCGACGACGTTCATGCGCTGGTGGCGGCCGCCGTCGACGCCGGAGCAGTAGCCGTCACCGGTGGCGCACCTGTGGACGGGCCAGGCTACTTTTATCAGCCCACCGTCCTAGCCGACGTCCCCAACGACGCGGCAATCCTGAGCCAGGAAATCTTCGGGCCTGTCGCCCCCGTCACGACCTTCCAAACCGAGGAAGAGGCCATCCGGTTGGCTAACGCGTCCGAGTACGGGCTCGCTTCCTACCTCTACAGCAAGGATTTCAACCGCCTCCTCCGGGTGGCCGAGCAGATCGAGTTCGGCATGGTCGGATTTAACGCCGGCGTCATTTCCAACGCAGCAGCACCCTTCGGCGGCGTCAAACAATCAGGCCTCGGCCGCGAAGGCGGCGCCGAAGGCATCGCCGAATACACAACCACTCAATACATCGGGATCGCCGACCCTCATGCGGTCTAACGCAGAACACTAAGTCGCTTTTCAACTAAGAAGGAGAAATACCATGGCAGAAGTAAGCATCATCGGTACTGGCAACATGGGACAGGCCATTGCCGACATCGTCGCCAAGGGCGGCCATGGTGTGCAGTTCATAGCACACGCGGACAAAGACAAGACGATTACAGGCGACATCGCGGTCCTCGCCGTACCGTACCCGGCCCTGTCCGAAATCATTAGCAGCCGAGCGGATCAGCTGGCCGGCAAGGTGGTTGTCGACATCACGAACCCAGTGAACTTTGAGACGTTTGACTCCCTCACAGTGCCTTCCGACAGCTCCGCCACCGCGGAATTAGCAGCAGCACTACCTGACTCCCACGTGGTGAAGGCGTTCAATACCAATTTCGCCGCAACACTGACCTCAGGCCTGGTAGGGGGCGTGCCCACTACCGTCTTCATTGCTGGTGACAATACTGAGGCTAAATCCAGTGTGTCTGATGTGATTACTGCCGGCGGCCTTACTGCAGTTGATGCCGGTTCCCTAGCCCGGGCCAGGGAACTGGAAGCTATGGGTTTCCAGCAAATCGCCCTGGCCGCCAGCGAGAAGATTTCGTGGTCCGCAGGATTCGCGCTCCTCTCCTAAACGGCTTCCACCACCCACGCTGCAGGAACTATCCCCTTCACCAGCCCGCTAGAGCCGCCGCTTGTGGTGGTCCGAGGTGGATCGGTTCGGCGCTTTGGCGCCATTCTCTTGGGCAACCCGGGAACGCCAAGACCGCTCGACGTGAGGAGCGCCGCCGTCTCTAGGCGGCGATGCAGAGATACCCAATTCGGTTCGTCCGGATCCCGGCTCGGTGCGGCAGATACTCGTCTATCCGCCGCACCGATGCGACCTGGAGAGAAGGAACCGGCAGCCAGGGTCTCTTAGCGGCATCCGCCGTGCCGGTATGCACGGTTTAGAGAGCCTTTCTCGGCACAAGCTGTCGTCCTTCGACACGGTTGACCGTGCTGGTAGCCGCTCATGGGCTACCGCCCGGATGCAGGTGTTGGCGGCATTTACGCCTGGCTTCCGGGTTCCGGCCCTTTTATCGGTCCTCTCAGTTGTCTGAGTAGCCAGTCCTCCTCGACCCGCGTTGTTCGGTACTTGTGGGAGCCACGAATACATACTTACGCCGGTGAAGTCGGGATTCGACAAGGACAGTCCCGAGTTCGTCGGCCACTTGCTGACGAAAGGGTCATTGATAATGGCAGGTTCAACTGCGGGTAAGACGCTCGCTGAAAAGGTTTGGGCGGCACATGTGGTGCGCCAAGGTGAGGGCGAAGGTGCCAATGCCCAGCCGGACCTTCTTTTCATCGACCTGCACCTTGTCCACGAGGTCACGTCACCGCAGGCGTTCGAAGGCCTGCGCCTGGCGGGGCGTAAGCTGCGCCGCCCGGACCTGACCATCGCCACGGAGGACCACAACACCCCCACGTTGGACATCGACAAGCCGATCGCCGACCTGACCAGCCGCACGCAGATCCAGACCCTGCGCAACAACTGCGCCGAGTTTGGTGTGCGTCTGCACTCTCTTGGGGATGCAGAGCAGGGCATCGTCCACGTGGTGGGTCCGCAGCTGGGCCTCACCCAGCCGGGCATGACAATTGTCTGCGGTGACTCGCACACCTCCACCCACGGTGCCTTCGGGGCCGTGGCTTTTGGCATCGGCGCATCCGAGGTGGAGCACGTGATGGCCACCCAAACGGTCTCGCTGAAGCCGTTCAAGACCATGGCCATCAACGTTGAAGGCACGCTGCGTCCGGGTGTCACCGCGAAGGACATCATCCTGGCCGTCATCGCCAAGATCGGCACCGGCGGCGGTCAGGGCTACGTCCTGGAGTACCGCGGCTCGGCCATCCGTGCACTGTCCATGGACGCGCGCATGACCATCTGCAACATGTCCATCGAGGCCGGCGCCCGCGCCGGCATGGTGGCGCCGGATGAGACCACCTATGAGTACATGAAGGGCCGTCCGCACGCGCCGCAGGGCGCTGACTGGGACGCCGCCGTCGAGTACTGGAATACGCTGCGGACCGACGACGACGCCACCTTCGACGTGCAGGTGGACCTTGATGCCGACACGCTGGAGCCCTTTGTCACCTGGGGCACCAACCCGGGCCAGGGTGTGTCCTTGTCTGAGTGCGTGCCGTCTCCGGAGGACTTCGGCGACGAGAATGCCAAGGCTGCCGCCGAGCGCGCCCTGCAGTACATGGGCCTCGAAGCCGGCACACCCATGAAGGACATCCGGGTGGACACCGTCTTCCTGGGTTCCTGCACCAACTCCAGGATGGAAGACCTGCGGGCCGCTGCGGACATCATCCGCGGGCGCCAGAAGGACCCCGACATCCGCATGCTGGTGGTCCCGGGCTCAGCACGCGTCCGCCTGGAAGCCGAGGCCGAGGGCCTGGACAAGGTTTTCAAGGATTTCGGTGCCGAGTGGCGTTTTGCCGGCTGCTCCATGTGCCTGGGCATGAACCCGGACCAGCTGGAAGTGGGGGAGCGCTGCGCCTCCACCTCCAACCGCAACTTCGAAGGGCGCCAGGGCAAGGGCGGGCGCACCCACCTGGTCTCACCGGTGGTGGCCGCAGCCACCGCCATCCGCGGGACCCTGAGTTCGCCCTCCGACCTTGATCCGGACCCGGTGGTCGAGTCTGCCGGAGCCCCCATCCGCACCGACGCAGCCTAGGACACGCCATGGAAAAGTTCACCATCCACACCGGAATCGGCGTCCCGCTGCGCCAGAGCAACGTCGACACCGACCAGATCATCCCCGCGGTCTACCTCAAGCGCATCACCCGCACCGGGTTCGAGGACGCCCTGTTCTCTGCCTGGCGCAAGGACCCGTCCTTCATCCTCAACCAGGAACCGTTCAACGCCGGGTCCGTCCTGGTGGCAGGTCCGGACTTCGGCACCGGCTCCTCCCGCGAACACGCGGTATGGGCGCTGAAGGACTACGGCTTCAAAACCGTGCTCTCGTCCCGCTTCGCCGACATCT
This sequence comes from Arthrobacter sp. AG367, assembly GCF_007828995.1. NCBI lineage: Bacteria > Bacillati > Actinomycetota > Actinomycetes > Micrococcales > Micrococcaceae > Arthrobacter > Arthrobacter sp. AG367. Next base: position 35,845 of record NZ_VIVE01000014.1, on the reverse strand, counting down.
TCCGCGGCAACTCCGGCAAGCAGGGCCTGCTCGCCGCCCAGGTGGCGCAGGACGACATCGAACTGATCTGGAAAGAGCTCGAAAACGCTCCCGGCACCCAGGTCACCGTGGACCTCGTCTCCAAAACCGTGGTTTGCGGCAACATCGTCGCGCCCTTCGACGTCGACGATTACACCCGCTGGCGCCTGCTCGAAGGCCTGGACGATATCGGGCTGACGCTCCAGCACGAGGCGGACATCACTGCCTACGAAGCCACGCGGCCCGCCTTCAAGCCCCTTACCATCCCCGGGAAGAGCTGACCCACAGCGGAACGCGGAACAAACGCAGGACTTCCCTGGGCGGGTCTTCCGAAAGGAGACAGCTCCCCAAGAAACCTAAGATTCCGATTTCTTGGGGAGCTGTTCGCGGTGGTAGCGGCGTCTACCTCGGCAGAATCAAGGCTTCCTAGCCTTGACCAGTTCCTAGCCGTTGAAGTGTGAGAGGTCCAAGTCATCGGCGAAGACGTCGTCAGATGTTTCCAGAAGACTCAAGGCTTCCTCCGATCCTTCGATCAGATCAGTCTCTCCCACCTCCAAAACGGTGAACTTCACGCCATGCCGGTCTGCAAACATCTTGGCGCGCTTGCGGTAGAGAGGCATGCCGTGCTCATTGAGCAGGCCGTCATGAACTGGAATTGCTTGGCGGGGCCGGACGGCAGTGATGAAGTCAACCATCTCCGCCATCTTGTTCCAGGGGGCATTGATCGGGACCAGAAGTGTGTCCGGGGCCGGGCCGGAAGGGACGATGAAACTGTCTCCGGGGTGATAAACAAGGCCATCAACGATGTAGCCCGTATTGTCGACGACCGGGATGTAGCCGTGGATGACCGCGTGCTGTCCCCCCACGGTCCGAACTGAGAACCCTGCTGAATCGAACTTTTCGCCTGCGCCTGTCGGAATGATTCGGGACGGGTCGACGCCTGCCTTCGGGGCGGCTGCGGCCAACCGGGCGGCCGGTACTTTCGGAGCCCTTACCGTGACCGCCGGATTGGCTGTCAGGTACTCAAGGACAGGCTCTTCATACAGGTGGTCCGGGTGCTGATGCGTGACGAGGATGTGTTCGGCTCCCTCGAGGGCTGCAGGCACATCGGTGTAGTTTCCGGGGTCGATAACGATTCGCCTGCCGTCCTTTTCTAAACGGACGCAAGCGTGGCCAAACTTGGTCAGGGCAATCTTGATAGTCATTGGCACACCTTATCTTCGAATGGCCCTGTTTGTTAAGCAGCAACGAACAACGTTAAGAAAACTAGGGCTGTGACAACTTGTAGCTCGAGCTTGTCCAAGCATGAAAAGGCCCTTCTTATGCAGGAGGTTTCAGCGGACAGGGCTTCCATTGAGCGCAGTGCGCTGGTATCACTGTTGTACAGTGCAGATGAACTGCCGCATCGGCCCTGCTCTGAGTCTTTCCGCTTCAGCCCGACTGTCCCCGGAAACCCCCGCCTCAATGTCAAACAGCGATGGGGCGAGGTAAAGCGGGAGCGGCAGAAGCAAGTCAGTCTGCTCATGCTCAAATTGCCCGTAACGCACTTACCAAGTCCAAGGTGAAACTCTATGGCCCTGCTCAATGACCTGCTCAGCTCCCTTTCTGCCGGCAACATCGAAATCGTCGATCTGACCAACAAACTTTCGGCGACCACCCCTGGCCTGACATTGCCCGAACCCTACGCCAGCCCACACCCGTTTGAACTGGAAGAGCTTGCGGCCTATGACGACCGCGGCCCCGTCTGGAAGCAGCACAACATCCATGTCGGCGAGCACACCGGCACCCATCTGGACGTACCGATTCACTGGATTACAGGTCGTGATGGCTCCGACGTTTCAGAGTTACCACTGGGGCGCCTCATAGGGCCGGCAGTCGTCCTGGATTTCAGCGCTGAGGCTTCGGCGAACTCCGATTTTTTGTTGGAAACCTCGCATGTGAAGGCTTGGGAAGAAAAGCATGGAGAGATCCCGGACAATGCGTGGCTGCTACTCCGCACCGGATGGGATTCCTACGCCCAAGATCAGGACAAGTTCCTTAACGCTGACGAGACGGGCCCTCACACCCCGGGTATCTCGGCCGAGTGTGCCAAGTGGCTGGCTGAAGAAACTAAAATTTCCGGAGTCGGAGTGGAGACTCTCGGCATCGATGCGGGCCAAGCGCATGGGATGGACCCGGAGATGCCCATGCACTATTACCTGCTCGGAAACGATAAGTACGGAATCACTTCCCTCCAGAATCTAGCCAAACTGCCCAGCACCGGTGCTGTCATCGTTGTGTCCCCCTTGCCGATTGTCGGTGGCACAGGAAGTCCGGCTCGGGTTTATGCGCTGGTAGATCGCAACTGATTCAGGGCTTCCCACTTCACCCCTGTTCCATTGTTCAAGATTCGGTCATCCTCTGAGCAATGGGGCAGGGGTCACTTATAAGCAGGGCGGTATTCGAGGTGCACCAAAGCGGCAACCGCCGTAAAGGACCTTCGGGGCTCTGTTGAGGGGATATCCGGCTGATGCATGGAATCCAGAGTCGGCGAAGCAAGTCCCGGACTGACACATAGACTGCTGGCGTTCAGTATTGATTGACATTTTGCGCCCACCCTGTAATCCTTTAGCGAACGGTCCTGATGTAGTCCAGGTCACAAATCAGGAGCATCGGATCAGTGTCGTGGCGGATAAGCATAGTCCGGTCCCCTTTACGAGGCGAAGTCAAGGCGTTCAACAGAACTGTACGGAGGAATCCGCGTACAGGACAAAGTTGCTCAAACGTTGCGTGACGAGCGCTCGGCAGGGAAAACGTTCCAGCAGGACACTAGGTGTGCCGAGATGCTCGCTGCACTGGGGTGCTGGTCAGCCGGACCTTTAGCCAGGAGAACCCCGGCCGGCAGGCCAGTGTCCACCGGTTCCTCCACAACTGTGAGCAGCCGTGAATACCGCAGTCTCAAGAGCCTCACAACCGCGGTGGCTCCTCATGTAAACCGAAATGCGGATCCAACTCACTGTTGGAACCGTCAATGATTGCCCATCAAGACTTCAGCCGCTGAGAACGCCGCCCCGTCCCCGAAAGGGCGGGCTTCTGCGGTTGACCGCTCCAATCCCTGACAGTTTTACGAAGATCGGAATTTCAATGAAAAAGTTCACCGCCCCGAACGGGAGCACAAAGATCATCCTGGCGGGCGCTATCGGGGCATCTTTGATTCTCAGCGGATGCGCGTCCACAGGTGCCTCCAAGACCGGCAGCGCGGCGGGCAAGGATCTCTGTTCCGCAGGCGCCATCACCATCGGTTCGGCGAAGGCGCTCAGCGGTGGTTTCTCGTTTTACGATGCTGCCGGCAACAACGCCGAGCAGATGGCCGTTGACGAGGTCAACGCAAAGGGTGGCATCAATGGTTGCCCGGTCAAGTTGGTGACGAAGGATACAAAGTCCGATCCCGCTGTCGGAAGCCAGGTAGCTCGCGACCTCATCCGGGACGGTGGGCAGGTTCTGCTGCCACCGGCCGACTCGGGCCTTGGGACTCCTGCAGCCATGGCGGCCCAAAGCCAAGGAATCTTCAGCATGGCCGGTGCTTCCGGTGATGACTACGCCCCAGGCGTAGGAAAACTTTTCGCCACTGGGGGCAGTATGGCCGGCCAGAACGGCAAGACCGCTGCTGCTTTCGCCAAGGAGCAGGGATACGACTCCGTTTACTACGCCACATTGGACGCCTTCCAGTACTTCACAGTTAACGAAGACTCGTTCAAGAAGGACGCCGGGCTCAAGGATCTGGGTCGATCGGTGCTCAAGCCCGGACAAACCGACTTTGCTGCGGTCGTGAGCGACATCAAACGCTCTGTTAGCTCAGGCGCCAAGCCCGTGATCTTCCTCGCGTCAATGTACCCGGATGCCCCAACGTTGATCACCCAGCTGCGCAAGGCCGGGGTGGACACCCCGGTGATTGGCAACGCTACGTGGTCCACGCGCAACCTGCTCAAGGCACTCGACGGCAATACCCAGGGCGTCTTCTATTCCGGCGGGGCGTACACAGAGGGCGATGATGCCAGCCCAGCAGCGCTTGAATTCGTCAAAAACTACAAGGCCAAGACGGGGAACTACCCTGAAAACCACCAGGCGCAGGAAACCTACTGGTCTGTGTGGGCCCTCTTTGACGCAATCAAGACGGCCAATTCCGTTGACGGAGCAGCAATCGAAAAGGCACTCTTCGCTCAAAAGGATCTGGAGCTCCCGATGCGCACCATCAAGAAGTGGGAAAACGGTCAAAGCCTGGGAAGCACGGTCATTGTCGGATTCACCCCTTCAGGACAGTTCCAGCAGGTGAAGACCTACAACTTGACCGGCGAGGGATGAGGACATGTTGAAGGAAGCCCAACCCGTGGTGTCGATCCGCGGAGTTGAGATGTCCTTTGGGCATCTCAAGGCGCTTGCAGGCGTCAGCTTGGACCTGGAACAGGGGGCATGTACAGGCCTGATCGGACCCAACGGATCCGGGAAAAGTACCTTGGTCAACTGTTTGTCCGGTCTGCTTTCGCCATCCGCTGGCAGCATTGTCTTCGAGGGAAAGGACATTACAGGTTCCTCGTTGCGGTCCCGGGCCAAGACAGGATTGGCCAGGAACTTCCAGAACCTTCGGTTGTTCGACGACCTGACAGTGCGTGAAAACATCGCCATGTCGGCAGGACTTGCAGGTGGCTGGAAGCGGGCCTCTGAAAAGTCCGTGGCAGAAGTCGGTGCGCGATTCGGGCTGGAAGCCGATCTCGATGCCCGCGTTGGCGATCTTTCATGGGGCCACCGGCGCCGGGTGGAGCTTGCCCGGGTCTTGAACGGGGAGCCACGTTATGTGCTCCTGGATGAGCCTGGAGCCGGCCTGGACCTGTCCGAGCGCAGGCGGTTGCCGGGCATCATTGCCGAGTTGACGGCGCACGGCGTAGGCACCCTCTTGGTGGACCACGATATGGCCCTTATTTCAGATGTGTGCCAGCGGGTGCTGGTCCTTCGCCAGGGCCAGCTAATTTTCGACGGACCTCCGGCTGACGCGTTTCGTGACGCTGCTGTTCTGGAGTGCTATTTGGGAGAAAGACATGTCAGTGCTTAAGGCAGTGGACCTGGTCGCCGGCTACGGAGCCGGAGACAAGGTGCTCCACGAAGTGAGCTTGACCCTTGCCGCCGGGCAAGTAACCGCCCTGACCGGGGTCAACGGGGCAGGCAAGAGTACGCTTGCGTCCGCGCTGGCGGGCCGTTTGATCCCCTCGTCGGGAAAGATCAGGCTGGACGACACCGATGTAACCCGCATGTCGATCCAGGAACGTTCACGGCGCGGGATTGTTCTTTGTCCTCAGGGGCGTGAAGTCTTCGCGGGTCTTACCGTCGCCGAGAACATTCGTCTGGGTGCTTTGACCCGGCCTTCGTCAGCAAGGAAGGCCGCGGTGGAATCCATCTTTGAGATGATCCCCGTTCTGGCCCAGTTCCGAAGCAGCCGCGCAGGGGGCCTCTCCGGCGGGCAGCAGCAGTTGGTAGCCCTTGGAAGGGCACTGGCAGCGGGCCCCCGGGTTCTGATCGTTGATGAGCCCTCGATGGGCCTGGCACCGGCCGTGGTTGATTCCGTATACGACCTCCTCGGGGAGTTGAAGGAGACGGGCGTGGCGCTGTTAGTGATCGAGGAATCTCCGCTGCGCCTTGTCGATCTCGCCGATCACGTTGTGGTTTTGCGCGGCGGGGAAGTTACTACGTCAGGTGGGTCTGAGCTTCTTCGCGACGAAGGAATCCTTACCGCAGCACTGTTGGGAGAGGGGGCGATGGCAAAGTGATTCAGCTCTTGCAAGCACTCTTTGACGGTATCTCCCAAGGCGGCGTATTCGCCGTTCTCGCGGTGGGCGTGGCGTTGGTTAGTTCTGTCATGTCATTCCCGAACTTCGCCCACGGTTGGTTGGTCATGTGGACCGCGTCACTGACAGTCTCACTTAGCACAACCGTTCCGCTGGCACTCGCTTTGGCCATCGCAACGGTCATAGTTATTGCCATCACCGTGGTGGCCGGCCGGCTGACATTCCTGACAGGCAATTCGGCCAGCAGTGAAGTCCTGATGCTGAAGTCGCTGGCCCTTGGCCTTGTTCTTCAAGCAGCTGCCATCCTCTTCTTCGGTGACGCGCCGCGGCTGTTCCCCTCGCCGGCGTGGTTCGGGGGAGTGAATACCCTGGGCGAGCTCCGGATCAGTACGGCGAGCCTTACGAGCCTTGCCGTGGCAATTGTGGCGGTCGGAGGGCTTATAGCCTTGCTCCGTGGAACAGATCTGGGTCTGAAAATGCGGGCTACTGCGCAGAACAGGTCAACCGCGGAACTGGTGGGCGTCCGATCCCAGCGTGTGGTGACGACGGCACTGGTGATCGCCGGGGTCATGGCGGGTATAGCGGCCTTCCTCTGGTACGCGAAAGCAGGAAACGTGTCGCCAAGGACAGGCATGGAAATCACGATGGTTGCCTTTGTCGCCCTTGTACTGGGTGGGTTGCGGAGTGTCGGAGGCGCGGTTCTGGGTGGTCTTTTGCTCGGCCTGGTCAATGCCTTCATGGCCACCTACCTGCCCAGCCAGATGCAGGGACTAACCCAGGGATTCACCTACGCCCTGCTGATCGTCGTCCTTATTCTTCGGCCCGACGGACTTCTCCAACGCAAGGTGGTGCTTACCAAATGAAACTCCCCTTTACTCTCGCCCAGGACCGCATCCAGACCCGCCGGGGCTTTGGCGCTGCAGTCGCGGGCCCCACCTCCATAGCCGTTGTGGTGGTCGTCATCGCCATACTAATCAATGAATTTAGCTTGGGACGGTTTGAAGACGTCTTGCTCTCAGCAATGGTCTTTGCGTGTTTGACGGTATCGTTGCAGGCCCTCATGGGCAACACCGGGCTCATCTTCTTCGGTCAGTTCGCATTTGTTGCGGTCGGAGCCTACGTTTCCGGTGTTCTCACGGTCCCGGCCTCCGCCCGTGGAACTCTGCTCCCGGACCTTCCTGACTGGCTGTCAGGCATCGAATTGGGATTCTGGGCAAGCGTCGTGGCTGGGGCATTGGCAGCAGGTGTCGTGGCACTCATCGCCAGCCCCGTGCTGGTCCGGGTTTCCGGGCTTGCCGCGGCAGTCGTCAGTCTCGGGCTCATGTTCATCGTTTCGGACCTTTTGCGTGAAACTCCTTCGATAACCCGCGGGGCGCAGGTCTTTTCCGGCGTTCCCTATGACACCACCCTGCTGACGGCAGGGATCGTGTTGACGGTAACCACTCTGGCTGCTGCGGCTTTCAAGTTCTCCCGCTGGGGCCTTGAGGCACGGGGCGGGCGCGATGATTCGGTGGCTGCCGAATCCTCCGGGCTCTCCATGGCGCGCGTTAGGACTCCCGCCTTGTTGCTTGGCGGCTTGCTTTCCGGAGCGGCTGGAGCTGTCTGGGCACATTACCTCACCGCGTTTTCGCCCGTTACTTTCGGTATCGACCCGGCAGTAGTTGTGGTCATCATGGCCGTCATCGGCGGGGTGAACAGCGTCAGCGGCGCTTTGGTCGGTGCAACCATCATTGCCGTATGGCAGGAACTTGCCCGCCAGGTTGAGGGGGGCTTGGTGGTCTTCGGCCTTCAGCTTCCAAGGATGCCCGAATTCAGTGCACTGACACTGGGCGTCGGACTCATCGTCGTACTGGCGATTCGTCCACGCGGACTCCTGGCATCGCGTGAACTGCAGTGGTTCCGGCCCCGGGCTCCCCAACGAGCCGCGGCAATTGAGGAGCCGGCACGCGAATCAAGCGCTGAAGCCGAACCAACTGAGGTCCGTGCCTAGCTACGCGGCCAAACCGATCAACCGGTCTCTTCATCAGGACCACATTCAAGAGAACCAGGAGGGGCCATGGGCCTTTTTAAGCACAAGGCGATAGAAACGGTCGAAGAAGCCAATCGTCGAGCCAAGAAGATCCTGCCAAAAGACGTGTACACCGCACTCCTGGCAGGAAGCGACAGCGGGGCCACCATGCGGGGAAATCTCTCTGCCTTCGAGGAGATAGGCCTTATCCCACGAGTCGGGGTTGAACTCCCATCTAAACTCGACATGAAGACGAGTTTCATGGGGCAACCCATCGAGCTGCCGGTTGTCATAGCGCCAGCGGCAGCTCAAGCCATGCACCCGGATGCAGAACTTGGTGTAGCACGGGCAGCTCGCCGGGCTGGTACAGCGATCGGTCTCAGCAACTTCGCGTCCTTGCCGTTTGAGGACGTGGCACGGGAGAACGCCAATGCATTTGCCCACGTTTACCTTTCCGGTGATCGCGACATCGTCGCCGGTCGTGTCGAGCGATTCCGCAAGGCCGGGGCAAAGGGGCTGATTTTCACCCTTGACCTATCAGGCGGCCGCACTGCCTTCCAGCCCAGGGATTGGGGGTCACCTGTGTATCCGGATGGCCTTGACTTGGCTGCCATGATCCGCTACGCGCCCATGGCACTTGGGAATCCCTCGTGGTTCTTCCGTTATCTCCGCCGGGGCATGATCCCGGGGCTGGACGCTCCAAATATGAGCAAGGGCGACGGCGTTGTGCCTACTCTCGTCGGCGGATTGTATGAATGGATGGCAACTCCGGTCCCCACTTGGGATGACGTGGCGTGGCTCCGCGAATTGTGGGGTGGCCCTTTCATGGTCAAAGGCATTCTGACCCCGGACGACGCCCGCCGAGCCGTGGACGCCGGAGCTACTGCTATTGGCGTATCCAATCACGGCGGCAACAACCTTGACACAACGCCTTCTCCGCTGAGGTTCTTGCCGGGAGTCGTCAAGGCGGTAGGGGACCAGGCTGAGGTTACTTTCGACAGTGGCATCCGGCGCGGAGCCGATGTCGTAAAGGCTCTCGCGCTGGGGGCACAATCTGTGATGATCGGCCGTCCATGGTTCTACGGGCTTTCGGCAGACGGTGAACGAGGCGTCTACGAAGTTCTGGAATCTTTCAGGATCACCATTGAACGCACACTCGTGGGACTTGGCAAGTCCTCCATCCACGACCTGAGTGCAGATGACTTGGTGGTTCCCCCCGAGTATTTCCTCAACCTAGGCTCATCGAGGTCCGCAGGGATAGTCCGAGGCGAGGCAGCTGCCTGAATCGGGCATCCAGCTGCCGTGTTATCGCAGCCACCCTGCCCGAGGTAATCAAAGGTCTGCGGCAGCTCCGTTCTTCGGCGCTGCCGCAGCATCTTCTGGCTAGAACCCGATATTGGAGTCTTGGAGAGACATGAGGAGAACAGCGTTCGGCTCGTTCCGTAACCAAAGCGACTTGAGCGTTGTGGCAAACCTGCCGACGACGCCACCGGACGTGCGCATCATGTACGATCCCCATCCTCTGACTTTCGGAGATCTTCGTCTGCCAGATACAGAGAACCGCGAACCGTTGCATCCTCTGGTCATTTTGATACACGGAGGAGCTTGGGAGTCAAGCTTCAGCTTGGGTTATATGGAGCAGCTGGCAGAGTTATTCACGCAGGCGGGTATTGCCACTTGGAATATCGAGTTCAGGCGTCTTAACAACCCAGGCGGTGGATACCCAGGAACCTTCCTCGACGTGGGCAGAGGAATCGACTACGCCACCCAACTCGCGCAGGACTACCCCATCGACCTGAACCATGTAGTGTTGCTGGGCCATTCCTCCGGGGGGCATCTGGCCACGTGGGCTGCGGGGAGGAAGAGAATTCCGAAAGGCAGCGAACTCTTCGTGCAAAACCCCCTGAATGTCTCTGGCGTTGTGGACCTCGCCGGCGTCCTGGACCTCGGGTGTGCCTATCGCGCCGGGCGCGAGGATGTGCGGCAGATCCTCGGGGCCGCTGATTTGGACGAAATCATGGATAAAGCCCGGACCGCATCCTCTATTAGCCTGTTGCCGATGGGCGTTCCGCAGACGCTCATCATTGGCTCGAAGGATAATCCGTGGAGGCTCGAGAGCCACGGGCGGTACCACGATATCGGCACAGGCGCAGGGGACAAGATCGATCTCGTGACTCTCGAGGGAGCCAACCACTTTGACGTGCTGGACCCGTCCGGCCCCGCATGGACTGAAATCGTCCAGGCCGTTTTCAACTACTTGGGAATGCGTGTCAGCCCGGACGTCCTCGGCCTTGGCGCACGCACCCATACAACTGGAGCCCCAGCTTCGCGCCCTGAGGTACGGACCCAAGCCCCAATTGTTTAGTTATACTGAACACGTAGATATAACGTGCGTCCGGCGTTGACCGGAACCGGCAGGGTGGATACACCCACAGCAATTCATACCCCCAGGAGATCCCCTTGTCTTACCCACCCCAATCCACGGCCAAGGACGAAGAATCCAAAGCAGAGCCAAATGGGCCCGGGTCACCCGCCGAGGGCGGCGTCCGCGAAAGCGACCGCTGGAACCGCAGGGTCCTTTGGCTCCTGATCGGCCTGACCTTTGGAACTGGAATCGTGGACGCCCTGGGCTACCTGGCCCTTAACCACGTCTTCATCGGCAACATGACAGGGAACATCGTCATCTTGGGGATGGCACTGGTGGGTGCGGACAAGCTGCCTGTCTTGGGGCCCCTGCTCGCCATGCTCTGCTTCAGCTTGGGGGCCTCCTTCGCCGGGATTGCTTTGAGGGCTAAACCCTCCACTTGGCCGGGAACTGCCACCGTCATCCTGCTTTTGGCGGGCTCTCTGGTTGTTTCCATGGGGGCCCTTTCCCTCGTCGTGCAGGATCGCCCGGATACTTCGGCGCAGCTGGTCATGTCATCGCTGTCGGCGGTGGCCATGGGCATGCAGGCTTACGTGGCACGAAAGCTTGCGGTCCGTGACGTCACAACCGTAGTGGTCACGTCAACACTTACGGCATTCGCCGGAGAGCTTTTCGTTCGCCCCACTAAGAAGAGCCTGATGAACCGACGCGCGGCTGCGATTTTAGCCATGTTGCTTGGCGCAGCCGTTGGAGCAGGGATGGTCCATTTGAGTACCGGATTCGCCTTGCTCTGTGCCGGACTGATCATTGTTGTGGTGTCCCTTCTTGGCCACTTTGCAACGAAGTCCGCTCTTGTCCCCGCGAATTCCAGCCGTTGAGCCAAGGAACTCCCGTGCTGACGCAGCACTCAGCAGTCCATTCCCCACGTACCCGGGTGAGCACGATGCTTCCTGCAATTGACACACCTTCCGAGCGCGTTGTCGTGGCGGTCATCCTGACCTGGCGCGGACGGATCGCCCTCTTCAGGCGATCACAGCATTTGCCGCACGACGGCGGGCGTTGGCACTGCATTACCGGATTCGTCGAAGCCGGCGTCAAGCCCTCGGATCAGGCCCTCGACGAGCTCGCAGAGGAGACCGGCCTCCGGACGGAGGATATTATTTCTCTCCATCCGGGGGAGGCGCTGACCATACATGACAATTCGGGACAGCCATGGCTGGTTCACACCTACATAGCCGAGACGAGCATGCGCCGGCTTACTTTGAACTGGGAGCATGACTGTTATCGCTGGACCCAAGCCAATAAGTCGCGACGCTTCGCTAATCGAGTCCAATGGCTGGACCTCATCATTGAAGCTACCTCCGGTCAGCACGGGTCGGGCCGTCAATGATGTCCTGACCCGCCAGCTGACCGCGGCTTCGACGCCCTCAGCTGGCGGGGTTCAGCGTCGAGTTCTGTTTCGAGAATCTCTACGAGCTGATCGAGGACTTCGTCTGCATTGTGCTCCTTTGAACGCAGCCCGACGACTTCGCCGTGGGGAAATTTCCATTCCCGTCATTGGTTTCTCCGGAAATTCGCCGCGGCATTATTGACGCGGACGCCTTGCGGTGGCCGCGGCACCTTGTGCAGATGCCAAGTGACAACAAACATGAACCCAAATTAAGGGTCCCGTGGAACCCGGCCTCGCCTGGGGCTGCCAGTGACATATTCAGCCCAATGTGGTGCGGTCAGCGGAGGGAGTTAAGTCTGTCCAGCATCGGGCAGGTAGAGGGTTCAGCACGAGAAAGATCATCCGAACTTGGTTCACTGTGTTCAGGGGAGCTGAACAGCACGTTGCATGTTAGGCAAATGGTGGATAGGCTTTGTTTAGCAGGCATTAAGCCTGAAAGGATTGTTACTCTCAAAAGAGGCAAGACCTGAGGTACACGGTGACGTGTGGCTCAGGTCTTTTTTTATGCCCTTGAGCCGGTAATGGACAGAAAGGACTGTCATGGCTTCTCTTGATCACAAGTCACTGGCTGCAGAAATCTTGAAAGAGGTGGGCGGCCAGGAGAACATCGCCAGCGCAACCCACTGCGCTACCCGCCTCCGGTTGAAACTCCACGACGAAAGCAAAGCCAATACAGCCGCCGTCAAACAGTTGCCCGGAGTCATCACCGTGATGAAGGCCGGCGGCCAGTACCAGGTGGTCATCGGTAATGACGTACCGACGGTGTTCGCCGAAATCGGAAAGATTAGCAAGATCGGTCAGGACGCAGACGCGACGGTAACTTCGTCCCAGGGCAACCTGTTCAACCGCTTTATCGACTTGGTGTCCTCGATCTTCTCGCCGATCCTTTGGCCGCTGGCCGGTTCCGGACTGCTGAAGGCGTTCCTCAGCATGGCCGCTACCTTTGGCTGGGTTGCAAACACGAATCAGACGTTCGTGATCTTGTCTGCAGCGGCGGACGCATTGTTCTATTTCCTGCCGATGTTCTTGGCTGTCACTGCCGCGCGGAGGTTCAGGACGAACCAGTTTACGTCCATGGCCATCGCCGGCGCTCTTGTTTACCCGAGCATTGTGAAGCTTGGCGACGCTTCGGAGCCGGTGGCTTTCGCTGGGATTCCTGTGGCGATGATGCACTATGCCAGTTCGGTGATTCCGATCATCGTGGCCGTGTGGCTTCAGGGCTACGTGGAGCGTTTCCTGCAGAAGGTTCTGCCCTCGGCGTTCCGTAACTTCCTGACGCCCTTGTTGTCGATCGCTGTCATGGTCCCGCTGATTCTTCTTACAGTCGGGCCCCTCACCATCTTCGCTTCGCAAGGAATTTCCGGTGGAATTGCCGGGCTGTTTGGTTCCGTCCCGTGGCTGGCTGGCGCCCTAATGGGAGGCTTGTGGCAGGTCTTTGTGCTCTTCGGCATGCATTGGGGGTTCATCCCGATTGTGACCAACGAGTTGGCTACTTCCGGTCATTCCCTGGTGATGGGTCCTCTGGTCCCGGCCGTCTTGGCGCAGGCCGCCGCGATGGCAGCGGTCGCGGTCCGTACCCGCAGCGCGAAGCGCCGCCAGGTGGCCGCGCCTGCCGCGTTCTCCGGCTTCCTGGCCGGCGTAACCGAGCCCGGTATCTACGGTGTGAACCTGCCACTGAAGAAGCCGTTCTACTTCGGCATCGTCGGCGGTGCCGTCGGCGGCGCGATCGCGGCGATCGGCGGAAGCGCGGCGAGCACCTTCGTTTTCATGTCCGTTCTGGCGCTGCCGGCCTACGCGTCCGTGGGCAGCTTCGCGATGCTGCTTGCCGGCACCGGAGTGGCCATCGCCATCGCCTTCGTGCTCACCTTTGTGTTCGGTCCCCGCGAGCAGCCCGATAACGACGCGGCACCGGTAGCCGCCGACGCGCCCTCCCAAGGTGCAACCCCAGCTGCCGGAACCGTTAAGGTCCTTGCCCCCGTGTCCGGCGCCGTAGTCGCCCTGTCCGAGGTGCAGGACAAGGTCTTCGCTTCGGGCGCCATGGGTAGCGGCATCGGCGTCGTTCCCGAGGATGACAAGGTTTACGCCCCCGTTTCCGGCACCGTGCATGCCGTCATGAAGACCGGCCATGCCTACGGCATCAAGACCGATGAGGGCGTCGAGGTCCTGGTGCATATCGGCATCGACACCGTCCAGATGGACGGCGAGGGTTTCGAAGCCGCCGTCACCCGGGGCCAGCGCGTGGAAGCCGGCCAGTTGCTGGCCACCGCGGACCGCGCACGAATCGCGGCAGCGGGCTATGACAACACCACGCTCATGGTGGTCACCAACACCAAGAACCTCACCGCCGTCGTTCCCGTGGGCGACGGACACATCACCCACGGGGTCCCGGCGCTCGACGTCGAACTCTGAAGAAGCTCTACGAAAGGACACACAGCATGAGCCAACCTACGGCCAAGCCTGCCACAGGACCCTTCCCCGACGGGTTCCTCTGGGGCGGCGCCACCGCCGCGAACCAGCTGGAAGGCGCGTATGCCGAAGGCGGCAAGGGCCTGTCCATCCAGGACGTCATGCCCCATGGCATCATGACCCCGCCCACGGAAGGACCGACGCAGGAGAACCTCAAGCAGGTTGCCATCGACTTCTACCACCGCTACGCGGAGGACATCGCGCTCTTCGCCGAAATGGGCTTCAAGGTGTTCCGCTTCTCCATCGCGTGGAGCCGCATCTTCCCCAACGGGGACGACGCCGAGCCGAACGAGGAAGGCCTGGCGTTCTATGCCCGTGTGCTGGATGAGTTGGAGAAGCACGGCATCGAACCGCTAGTGACCATCAGCCATTACGAAACCCCGCTGAACCTGGCCCGCACGTACGGCGGATGGACCAACCGTGCACTGATCGGCTTTTACGAACACTACTGCCGGGTGCTCTTTGAACGTTTCGGCAGCCGGGTGAAGTACTGGCTGACGTTCAACGAGATCAACTCGATCACCCATGAACCGTTCATCTCCGGCGGCATCCCCGTCCCTCGGGCCGAACTGACGGAACAGGACCTGTATCAGGCCGTTCACCATGAGCTGGTCGCCTCCGCCCGGGCCACCCGCTTGGCCCATGAACTGATACCGGACGCCCGGATCGGCTGCATGATCGTCGCCGTGCCTGTGTACCCTCTCACGCCGTCCCCGGACGATGTCGTCAAGGCCATGGACCTCGCCCACGCCAGCTACGCCTTCGGTGACATCCACTGCCGGGGCGCCTACCCCGGCTACCTGCTGCGCCACTTCAGGGACAACGGCATCGAACTGGACATCACGGACCAGGACCGGGAAGACCTGACCCACACCGTGGACTTCGTCTCCTTCAGCTACTACATGAGCATCTGCGAATCGGCCGATCCCCGGGCGGAGAAGGGTCCGGGCAACATCATAGGCGGTGTGCCGAACCCGACACTTGAGGCCTCGGAGTGGGGCTGGCAGATCGACCCCCAGGGCCTGCGTGTGATCATTAATGACTACTGGGAACGCTGGCAGAAACCACTCTTCATCGTCGAGAACGGCATCGGCGCCAAGGACGTCCTGGTGGAGGCTGAGGGATCTCTGACCGTGGAGGACGACTACCGCATCGACTACATGAACGACCATCTCGTTCAGGTCCGCGAAGCCATCGCAGACGGCGCCGAGGTCCTGGGATACACCTCATGGGGCTGCATCGACATCGTCAGCGCTACCACGGCGCAGCTGAGCAAGCGTTACGGTTTCATCTATGTGGACAGGAACGACGACGGCACGGGTACCTTGGAGCGGTACCGGAAGAAGTCCTTTGGCTGGTACCGGGACGTCATCGCGAGCAACGGTGCAGTAGTGGACAACGGCGTAACAGTCGCCTGATCTCCAACAGGACGGGGCATCCTGCCCCGTCCTGTTGTTCACTTACAGAGGCAGGAGTTACAACGACGTGGAAATTCTGCGCGTCTTCAACAACAACGTCGTTCTTTCACGGGATCGGAACGGCCGGGAGGTGATACTCACCGGACGGGGCTTGGGTTTTCAAGCGAAGGCAGGCCAGGTCGTGGACCCGGCGAAGGTGCTGCGCACCTTCGTACCGGAGGACGGCCGGGATCCTGACAATCTCGGTGCCATGGTTGCGGCCATTCCTCCTGAACACCTCCTGCTCGCGGAACAAGCACTCGAAGCCGGCCGCGACGAGATGCACATTCCCGGAAGCACGGTACTCTCGGTGGCATTGGCCGATCATCTCAGCTTCGCGATCAAGCGGCGCCGGATGGGCCTGGATTTCGACTACCCTCTCCGGACAGAGGTGTCGCATCTCTACCCGCTGGAACTGCGGGCGGCGCAACGCATACTCCAGTTCGTGAATTCACGGCTGGATGAGCCGCTGGATGACAATGAGGAGGTGGCTATCGCCCTGCATTTGGTCAATGCTGGCTTCGCCACGGGAGACCTCTCTTACACGTACCAGATGACGGGACTCTTCACCCAACTCTTCGAGGTGCTGGAACAGGCCTACGGGCGCGGCTTCGACCGGAATACGGTCAATGCTGCCCGTTTCATCACCCACTTGCGCTACTTCTTTGTTCGCGCCAATTCCGGAAGACAGATCGAAGAGAGCGCCGGCAAACTCCGTGCCGCAATCAATGACTCCTACCCGGATGCCTACGCCACTGCCCTTAAGCTTCAGACTGTCCTGGAGCTCAGGCTGGGAGAGCCCCTCACCGCCGACGAAGTCACGTACCTGACTCTCCATGTGGCGCGGATGGTTAACGAAAACCGTCTCTGAGCCAGGTATCCACTCAGCAGCCGCGGTGGTGGAGTTCCGGCCAGGTCGCACGACCGGAACTCCGGAGCCGGCCCCAGGATCACCGAAATTGGCAGGCCGCGGCTCCCCGCATGCGTCAGCCCGCGTACAGCTCAGGACGCGGACGCAGCGTCACCGAAACTGCAGCGCCGGTTTCCAGTGAGTCTATGCAGGAATCCGTGACTGCCGCTGCAGCATAGCCGTCCCAAGCATTCGGTCCCGTCACTACTCCCCGGACGGCGTCTTCTGCCCAAGCGGAGAGCTCACGGCGGTAGGAGTCGCCAAATCGCACTGTGAAGTCCTTCTCGCGAACACCCGACTGCTGAAAATCAAGGCTGACCGCAACCGGGAGGTCGTTCGTCAGGCGGGCAACACCCCTGCGGCCAACAACGTCACAGCCTATCTCGTAGCCGTAGCCCGCACGAAGGAAGACCTCCGTGTCCACGATGACTCCGCCAGCGGTGCGGAAGGTGAAGAACTGGGGGTCCAGCCAATCCTGCACACCGGTTCGTCCGCCTACACCGACTACCTTGACTTCGACGACCTCGTCGTCGAGCAGCCACCTGGTGCTGTCCACCTCATGGACCACCGCTTCTGTGGTGTGCATGGTTGAGGTGAAAAATTGCGGCACGTCAGCGGCTCGATGAACGCAGTGCAAGGCAACGACTTCGCCGAGCTTCCCAGTGTCGACGGCAGCCTTGAGATCTACGAACGCGTTATCAAAGCGACGCATGAAACCGACCTGTACAAAGCGGCGGCCAGCAGCGATTTCAGCATCGAGGATCTGCTCACAGTCTGCGCCTGTCAGCGCCAGAGGCTTCTCGCAGAACACGGGTTTCCGATTTTCGATACAAGCCAGGACCAACTTCAGGTGGGTGGACGCACTTGAAGCAATCACCACCGCGTCAACCTCGTCTGAGGTGATCAACTCATCTGCGCTGCTCATGACGCGCACGCTGCCGGGTAAGCCATCGGCAATCAACTTGGCCCGTTCGGTATCAATATCGAAAACCGCGACCAACTCGCCTGCAGCGACCGATTGGGCGATCGTCGCTACCTGCGCAGATCCCACCATCCCCAGTCCTATGGCCCCAATGCGGAGTCTGTTCATATTCCTTCTCCATTCGATTGCGTGATGAACCGCTACTGATTTCGTACCCGGTGCCATCCCCGGAACCTTTGCCATTGAAGCCGCGGAGCGACCGGGGTAACGTGAATAGCCGAAACGCCCGTAAAGTGCAACTGCACGGACCCGCCTTGTGGACGGCCAGAATTCACTATAGCTTTACATGTGTCGCGCCGCACAGTGTGGAGACGGGATGTCGCGTCGGAGCATACGGTGCTCATGTTGACCGCGCCTACCCAGTTAGAAAGCTCAGAAGGAAGGCTGAAGAACGGTGCTCCAGCCTCCTGCTGGCTTTCTGAAAGTCGGGTCCGTATAGGCCGGCTGGTCATGGGGGTTTAGAAATACTAAATAGGCTTTCGGACGTTAACCGAGGATTCAGCAAGGAGACCCATATGACTGTCCACCCCGACGCCCGGAGATTCCTTGAGATTGTCTCGGACGCGCCTCCTCTGGACACTCAGACAGCGGAACAGAACCGTGCAGATCTGGATAAGGCGATTCCGCTGACCGGGACGAAGACGGAAGTGTTTGTGGTGGAGGACCTGTCCATTGAGGACATCCCAGTGAGGGTCTATCGTCCGGTCGAAGGGAACCACCCGCTGCCGGCGGTGGTCTATTTTCACGGCGGGGGCTGGGTCATGGGGGATATAGAACTCGCTGACACCGCCGCCCGCGACCTGGCGACGGGATCGAAGGCTGTTTTGATCAGCGTCGACTACCGTAAGGCACCAGAAGACGTTTTTCCGGCGGCATTGGAGGATGCGGTCGCCATTGTGTCGGCGGTTCTAGATGGACGATCCGGGTTCAATATTGACACACAGCGCGTGGCTGTAGCTGGTGACAGCGCCGGCGGAAACCTCACGGCGGTTGTGGCGCAGGAGTTACGCGGCCACCACCCCTCGTTGGTGCATCAAGTTCTGATATACCCGGTCACTGATCTGGCCGCTGGCGACAACGACAGCCGCAGGGATTACGGCGATGACCACTTTTTGACCACCCGTGATCTGGAGTACTTTTACTCGACTTACGCCCATGGCGCGAATCGCACGGACCCGCGACTCTCGCCGCTGCGAAACGCTGACCTGAGTAATTTGCCCCCGGCTACGGTAATCACAGCGGAGTGTGATCCGCTGCGGGATGAAGGGGAGGCCTACGCGCGTGCCATGGCTGAAGCTGGGACACCCGTGACATCAGTTCGGTTCAACGGCCAAGTACACCCCTTCTTCTACCTTGCAGGAGTGATTGGCGACGCCCACGTGGCGCGAAGGTTCGTCGGGTCACAATTGGCCGCAGCCTTTTCACTCGTTGATTAGCCTTTGCACTGACGCAGGCCCGCGGCGATGCATTGGGACCACAAACCCTTTGTTGCCTCACCTTGTTTGAAACTCATTGACTCATGCACCTGAAGGGGAGAAATGGACCTGGTCATCGCTCTTGGAGCGGGCGTCATTGTCGGTCTCGTATACGCAGTCTTGCAGGTGCGTAGCCCTGCTCCACCACCAGTAGCGCTTTTGGGTCTCGCTGGGATGCTCATGGGATACGGAGCATTGGAATGGTGGCTGGCTTGAAAAAGCTTGGAAAGTTTATGGGATCCTTCGCGGCCGGAGTAGTGGCCGGCGCCGTCTACTTTGCACTCCACACGCCAACACCTGCCCCACCTTGGCCAGCCCTTGCCGGATTACTTGGGATACTTTCGGGCGAAGCAGCGGGCCGATTTGTAATCAAAAACTTCCGCGGCAGTAAGCAGTATTCAAACCGGAGTCAGCACACTGTCTAGTCGTCTTCTTCGTGTCCCCGCGCCAGCAATTCCTAGAGTCCCCGATGGTGTGCTTGCTCTAGTACTCGTAGCTGCACTTGATTTCTGTGATCCAAGAAATTCCAGATGCATTGACGGCGGACGGGCTTCCCGGAGGAAGCAATGCAGAAGCGTCCGCCGAGACTCCACCTTTGAAGCAGCCTTACATGGGATTCAATGTCCCGAATTCGCCTCTGATCCTGAGTAACGGGTGAAACAAGCCATTAGCCGCGTGCGAAAGACTTTTGAGACAAGGAATTTGAGCTGAGTTCAAAGAACAGGCACCTTCACAAGAACAAGGAGCATCAAAGTGCCCACCTCGGCCAGCGCGAACACAGAGAATCCCGTCTACGACTATGCGGTGATCGGAGGAGGCATCGTCGGTGTGGCCACCGCCTGGCAGCTGCTCCAGCGGTTCCCCAACGCCACAGTCGTATTGTTCGAGAAAGAGATCGGCCTCGCTAAGCACCAGACCGGTCACAACAGCGGGGTAATTCATGCTGGCATCTACTACGAGCCGGGTAGCCTGAAGGCGGAATTTTGCCGCATCGGGGCTGCTTGGACAAAACAGTTCGCCACCGCCCACGGCATCGCTTTCGAAGAATGCGGCAAGCTGCTCGTTGCAACTAATGCCATAGAAATGGAACGAATGGATGCCCTGGCAGAGCGAGCGAGAGTAAACGGGATCCGGGCACGCAAGCTGACCCAGATTGAACTAAGAGCAGAAGAACCCA
Source organism: Arthrobacter sp. AG367 (assembly GCF_007828995.1). NCBI lineage: Bacteria > Bacillati > Actinomycetota > Actinomycetes > Micrococcales > Micrococcaceae > Arthrobacter > Arthrobacter sp. AG367. The sequence continues at coordinate 15,721 of NZ_VIVE01000014.1, read as the reverse complement.
ACGTTTCCGGACTGGGTGCACTCCTGATCGAAGACACCGGGATCATCGACTACAGGGAGGTTACGGAGGCAGTAGCCAGAGAAGCAACAGAGCGGGGCGCGCGGATTCTGCTGAGGACCGAAGTCCGTTCGATTGACGAGCAGCAAGATTTCGTGGACGTCCGGACAAATCGGGGACTCTACCGGACCCGGAAAGTCATTGCCTGTGCCGGGCTCCAATCCGACCGTGTGGCCCGCATGGCCGGACTAGACAACGATTTCCAGATCATGCCATTTCGCGGGGAATACTACGATGTCGTCCCCGGGCAGCGTAGCCGCGTGCGTCGTCTGATCTACCCTATCCCGGACCCAGACCTCCCCTTCCTTGGGGTCCATCTCAGCCCCACGATCGATGGCGGCTTAACCGTCGGTCCCAACGCCGTGCTCGGGCTGGCGCGCGAGAAGTACGGCAAGTTCTCGGTGAGCCGTAGGGATGTGTGGGAAATGCTAACCTTCCCCGCCCTCTGGAAGGTAGCGATGGCCCATCTTCGTACTGGCGCCGCCGAAATCTGGAACTCAATCAATAAGCGGGCTTACCTGCAAAGGGCCCGAAAATATGCACCCAAACTGCGGATGTCTGACTTGGTCCCAAGGGAAGCAGGAATCAGGGCACAGGCGGTCATGCGCGACGGGAAATTTCAGCACGACTTCCTCATTCGACAGACGACCCGCACCGTCCATGTCCTAAACGCCCCCTCGCCTGCAGCTACATCGGCAATGCCTATCGCGCAGCACATTGTTCAAACGGCAGTCGACGGCGTCAAAGGGCAGGCTAACCAGCAGGCCAAATAGCTTTACTCCCTCGTCGTTGTGGAGCGAACGGGGACGACACGATCACAGGCAGCTGCATCCTCCGCTTTAGATGTAAGCCAGCCCGCATATCAAAGTCAGACCCGCCGAGATGTCTGGCGGAGACAGGGCTTTCTGCGTTGTCGCCCATATCTGAACTGTTGCCGTCTGCGCCCCTGCACACTTCCTGCTAAACAGGCACTCCGCTCGGGCCCGACGCATCACCGATGTCACGAGTACGGGGCACGTAGCCCAGTCAGCTGAACAAGAACGGCCATCGAAACGTCTTTGCGCCCGAAGGTGCGCGGGCGAGTCGAGCCTAGTACCCGAGGGCGCGTCAAACTCCGCTGACCTTCCGCCTCCTTGCCAGCCGGCAGCCTTGCGAGCCCTCCCGCTGATGGCACTAGCCCGCCGCCCGCAGGCAGTTTTTGTTAAAAGTACGCCCTCCGGGCTACAGAGCAGCGAACCCTTCCAAGTACGGCATACCGTAGCGTTCAGTATTACTTGACAGCGCGTTAAGTTCCACGTGTAATAGAGATCACGCTGATTACCTGCTGAACTTGTTCGACAGAGCATGACGCAATCGCCACAGGTACCGCTCCGACGAAGGAAAAGCAGATGAGCATCCACCACGCAGCAAACAAGAAACTCCTCGACCTTGCTAATTACTCGCTTTCCCAGCGCGAGCGGCGCATCGCTGAAGAACTACTTTTGAGCCTGGACTTGGGGTGGCCGCATGCAGAAGACCTTGCCGAAGCCAACGCGGCATCCATTGAAAGGTGCCCTGAGCAGACTCTCCTGACCACGGGTGCCACCACAATTGAATCCAGCCAACCATGGCTGGGTTATTGGTGAATAGCGCGAAGTTTCGACGGTGAACGCCACGCCTCTGCCCCCATACCGTGCGAAACTGCGGGCATTTAGTACTCGAAGAGCCCCGGTAAAGACGAAATAGCCTGACATGGCCAATGGGGCTCACCACGATCCTCCCGTTGGATATGCGCCTCCGGCTAAAAAACCGATAACAAAGATATGTAAAGCTGGCACTTCCGGCGACTAGATAGAAGCTCCAAAACGGGCCGCAAATACCATCACTTGCATGACCATAGGGACCAAACCATGTCGACCGCCGCGCCAATAATCATCGAAGTCCAGGACCGGGCGTCACGCGATGACCAATTAGAGCAGGCCACTAACCTGCTGAAAGACCTGGCAACAAGTTGCGGCATCCTCATCACACGGCACAGCTTCAGCACATACACTGCAGCATTGAGCGTGAACGTTGAGTACGGGCGCATCCAGGAAATGGATTTGCTGTGAAGACGGGGTTCCCCACGGCCGGCTTAGTGACACTGAAGCGCCGAAGGACTTCGTTCAGTCGGTTGCTCGCGCCCTTCGTATCCTCGATGTTGTTGCGGGCTCGAAAGAGCCAGTGCGGGCACAGTGGATCGCGAGCGAGGTGAACCTGCACCTCGCAACCACGTCGCACTTGCTGGCAACACTGGTCCATGTCGGCTACCTCGAACGTAACGAGCGCACCTACAAACTGGCTTCAGGAAGAATCCTCGAACTTAGCTCCCGATTGGAACAAGACTGGCGTCCCCTCGCATCTGTCACTGAGTCTTTTGAAGCGCGTGGTCGAGGCCACCGGTGAGAGTGCCCATCTTTCTGCTTGGCGTGATGACACCCGTAACTGTGGTCGCCGTTGAGCAAGGCAGCTAGCCTGTCCGTGTGGCGGACCTCAGGGTCGGTGTCTCCGGTCATATTCACGCGCGCGCTTCCGGAAAAGCTCTCCTCGCCTTTGGTCCGGAAGCACAACTGGAACGGGTTCGGCCGATAAACGGCCAACTCGCACGGCGAACCGAGCACACTATCACTTCGCTGCCTTACTTGCTGGCTGATCTCGAGTTGATCAGGTCTCGTGGTCACGCACTGGACCACCAAGAATACGTCCTGGATGTTTGCGCCATAGCAGTTCCAATTTTCGAAGGATCGCCGCGCCCCCGCACCGCCTTGTCGATTACAGTCCCCGTTCATCGCTTCACAAATCCGGAGCACTTTCAGCGATGCCTCGATGCGCTTGTGGAAGCCCGCGGCAGAGGGGAGTAGTCATGATCATGGCATCATCAATTGCTGTATGGCTGCTGTTAGCCGTCGTCTGCAAAAGGATCTGAGGTCGGCTGAGCATGGAACTCTTAGGGCCCTGACGAACGTCCGCCGGTTTCAGGAGGTCGACTGCCTTATGGTCAGAGCCGCGCCTCCGTTTTAGGCACTCGCCACCATGAGCCAGGAGGAGTACCGCCAGCGCTGCTGTCGCCAGTCGGAGATTGGGGCCGGCGGCGGCTGGGGGAGATGCACGTGGTCTCGTCGTATACCTTCGCCGCCGGCCCGGCTGTCCACGGTACGGCCGCAGGCCGAAAGGCGCCCGGGTAGCGGCTAACCCGATTTCCGCGAACGCATTTATCCGTCGGGTGGGCGTCAGCCGGTGGATCAAGGCCGTCCGCCTGACAGGGCGGAAATGGCCTGTGCCCGTTCCTGATTCGTTTCTGTTCGGGGCAAGCAAAAGGACGCGCCCCGTTCGCTGGGCGCGTCCTTCGCTGTGGTCTGGTCAGTCCTTCTTGAAGGCGTCCTTGACCTTCTCGCCGGCCTGCTTCAGATCGCCTTTGGCCTGGTCGTTCTGGCCCTTCGGTCCGCAGGCTCTCATCACCTGTGGCAGCGCCTGCCGCTTCCTTGCCCTTACCGCCGGCCTTCTCGGCGGCGTTTTCAATCTTGTCGCCCACTCCCATGGTGTTTCCTCCTCTGGTTGGCAACGTTCGCATGCGGCTACAAACATCATAAGCATGCTTAGGATCTTGTTTTCAAGTGCACGCCTGGTTCTTGTGCGTGGAATCATGCGTCAGCTGACTGGAGCGCCTCAGCATCACGGCAGAAGGTATCGCGACGGGTAGGCACAGATTCCGTCTGAAGAACCCGGCTTTCCCAGTGGAAACGGGAGCTTCCATAGCCCCTTCTGCTAGCGGATTTAAAGAGCCGATAGTTGATATTATGTAAAGTAAACCCCTTCGTATTGCATCAGATGCATCATCCAGGGGCCTTTCCGGCCGCCGGCGAGGTAATTATTCCCCGGCAGCAACGCGGGTCCTTGACGTCAGGAGGGTTACCGACGTCGAGCCGAGAGTGTCAGCCTTCGCACTCGATGCAGTAGGACTGGCCGTTGATTTCGCGGGCGATCTGGGACCTGTGGCGGACCAGGAAGCAGGATGAGCAGGTGAACTCGTCGGTACCCTGCGGGACGACCTGGACGATGAGTTCCTCGGAGACGATTTCGCCGCCGGGCGTCAGCCCTTCGTCGAGGGCGTCAGCTTCGTCCAGCTCGGTGACGACGCTGCGGGCATCCGGTGCGCTGGCGGACTTCAGCGCTTCCAGGGAACTGTCCTGGGATTCCTTGACGTCGGAACGGACTTCGTCGTAATCGGTAGCCACTGTGATGGTCCTCGTTTCTGCAATCTGTTGCTTGTTGTCTGACCAGAGAGCAACCTACACCACCCTGAGGGCTCTTCCTGCAGGGATACGGCTGCCGCCCTTCGGGATAAGCCATATGTCCGCAAGGCGGCGGGTCTTGACGCGTCCCCAGCGCGCGCCGACACTCGTTACCACACACCGACAAACGGGAGGCCGCCGTGAACGGTCAGCGCATCGGCTACGTACGGGTCAGCACCGTGGACCAGAATGAGCTGCGCCAGCTCGAGGGCCAGGTCCTGGACCGGGTCTTCACCGACAAGGCCTCCGGCCGGGACACCGCGCGTCCGCAGCTGACCGAGCTGCTGCGGTTCGTCCGTGACGGTGACACCGTGGTCGTGCACAGCATGGACCGGCTCGCCCGCAACCTCGATGACCTGCGCGCCCTGGTTCAAGGCCTCACCAGGCGCGGAGTGCGGGTGGAGTTCCTCAAGGAACAGCTCGTCTTCACCGGCGAGGACTCCCCCATGGCCAACCTCATGCTTTCCGTCATGGGTGCCTTCGCCGAGTTCGAGCGGTCTCTTATCAGGGAACGCCAAAAGGAAGGTATCGCGCTGGCAAAGCAGCGCGGCGCGTACAAAGGACGAAAGAAGACCCTGACGCCTGAGCGTGCGGCCGAGCTGGTCCAGCGCGCCGGCAACGGCATCCCCAAAGTCGCTCTTGCCCGCGATTACGGAATCAGCAGGGAAACCGTCTACCAATACCTCCGCAACGCCAGGTTGGAGCCAACCTAGCCACTCCCCCTGACCCAAAACCCCGTCCAGCGACCGATCACAAAGTCGTAGAGACCGCCGCCGGTGCTCCCAGCTAATCTCCACGTTCACCCGGCACTGTTGGCTACGGAACTTCGGCCAACCGCTATTTGGCCGGAGTTTCGCCACTTTGTGCTAAATCCGGCCTTTTGGAGAAGTCCCCGTTCTGTGCCGGTCTCGAGGCTGCACCCGACAGTCCCGCTCTACCCCGGCTGATTCAGCGCATGAACGGTGGCCAACCCTTCCAACCGCATTTCGACACTCAACAGCTTCCGAGTCAGCCCCGTGAGTCACTAGGGCCATTGGCGGCTAGCACCGACAGGCATTCGTGCGCAGGTTTCGAGGCAGAAACTTGTCGATTTCCTCGTCGGAAAAGGTGAGATCTTCCTGTTCCTTCAATGCCCGTTGAGCCAAGCGATAGGCTTTGGAACTGGTGTCTGGAGCTGCCCGATACACCTCCTGCGCCCGAGCACTTAGCTCCTCTCTCCGTTCCCTAATCTCTTTGCCGGGCACCGCGTGCGCCTTTACATCCGCCAAGAGGTGAATGTAGCTGTCGCGGATCCTGAGTAGGGATTTCGCCGCTTCTCGATGCTCAACAGCTTCTTGCGTCGGATTGAAGCTGAGTTGATACAGCGTGTAGCCGGCAGTCAGGGTGGCAAAACCTAGGGCCACGTACAGAAATGCCCGGTTCTCACTTTGGAGGCTTGTCAGCACTCCGCCGAAGGTCAGCGCGTTAAGGACGATATTGACCCATTGGGAGACAGCCGCTTTGCGGCTACATTGTTCCCGGGCCTTCTCGTGAGTCTTGTGCGTGTAGGCAACACGTCCAAACTCCTCCCGAATCAAGTCCAAATTCAGATCTAGTCTCCTTCCGGAGAACCCTCTACCTAACAAAGCCCACCCAATCTCAAATAGTGACGTGCCGCCTCGGCCCAGGACGCATCTCTGATTGGGTGTGCGACCTGGGCCGGGAGAAGCTTATGACTCAATTGAAGCCGTTCGACCGCGGGGGTTCGGCTTGATACCAGGCACAGGATGCAGCAAAGCTGCCTGGGCCGCCGTGGACTCGGCGCCCGGGCCGTCCCCAAGCCACAACCCGACGCCCTTCCACATCTCGTAATGCAACAACCACTCCGATGCCCATGGCAGCGTCGTATCCACCAAGAGCATCCTTGAGGACCACTGCCCGGCCATGTTGAGGCACAGTGATCCGTCGTCCCATATGTGGGGAAGGAGGCCTTGAGTGTCTGGTTCCAACAGTGGGTGCACCACGTTCACAACAGGGGTCTGTCCGACCCTCAGGGAGATCTCGATGGTGTACTCCCGTGACAACGCTGCAGGTTTCAGTCGGCCCCGCCAGACCAGCCTGTTCGGGCCAATCCGCACCGAGCTGTCGGGGTAAACGCTTTTCAGTGCCAGTGCTTGTTGACCGAGGTTCAGCCGACCCGAACTCACATCCGGCCTCCGTGGAAGGTATGGTCCCGGACGGATCGTGTGGTGCTGACTGCACCGGCAACCGCCAGTGTCGCGGTGCCGTTCTGAGCACGCAGATCTCCGGCCTGCCGGGCTTCAACCAACGGGTTGCTAAGCGCGCGGGCTCCGGCCACGGCTGCACTCTCACCGAGCACCATCCGTACACCCTTAAGGACGTTGTCGTTGCCACCGCGAGCAGCGATTCCGTTGATGTCGCGGGACACCGCTTCTGCCCACTCGAACAATGCCGCGGCCCGCCAGCGCTCATTGGCCCAGCAATCCGCGAAGTTCTCTTCAGGCATCACGGGGTTCGCGATCACGTACTGTCCGTTGATCACTTCAATGTGCTCGACAAAGCTGCCAGCGATACCCCGCAAAACGTCGAAAAGAGTCTCACCCCGCTGATAGGCACGTGCGGCCAGAGTGGTGATCACGATTGAAGAAGGTCGCTTATCCAAACGGCCAGTGAAATAGATGTCCCGGTGGCGCTTGAGTGCTTGGACAGCGAGCTGCAGGGTTGTCTTGCTGGTCCAATCCGGAACCGAGTCCACGTCAACGCCCCGTTTCGCCAGAAGCGCTTCCTTCAGCAACACCTCTTCGCGGGCCACTTGCTTGAACCACGCAGCGTACCCACGGGGGTCAGAACGTTGCCAAGACCTCACATCATGATCCGTTATCAGAATTCCGTCGTCGGACCCCCGCTCCGGAGAAGTATCAGGAACGGCCGGAAGGATATCCATGTGCATGCCAGAGTATTCGAGCGTCCAGCACCGCTCGCTTTCTACCAGCGACGGTTTACCCTGTGACGCCGCTACGAACTTTTGGAGACCCGCGCCGGTGTCCTTCTTGAGATCGTCCTGGGTAGTCGAGTAGGCCTGAATTCCACGCAGCACCACAAGATCGATGTCGACGTCGTCATTGCGGTGAAACTTCCGAGTCATAGTGCCGAGGGCAAATGAGCCCTGGACGTACACCTGGTTATTGGCCGTGGACTCTGCCCAGTGCTCGTTGAGGATCGCCCCGACCTCTTGATAGCGGGAGGTGACCAGGGCCTTCTCCTTCGCAGTGATGTCCAGCGAAGAGATGCCAGCACCCAGAATCTTTTCGAGGTCCCGGAACCCTGCCCGTTCAAGTGCAATTGTCATACCACTCCTAAGAAATAGGTGTGGCCGCCGAAGTATCCGACTCGCCGAGTAATTTCTTGAGCAAGTCTTGAGGATGTAAGCTCTTCTCATCCCGGTCGCAAGGGAATGAAAACAGCCTCAGTCGGTAGCCGCTAACCTCAAGGCGGGATTACCCTGAGGCTTTTTCGTGCCGTTAGGACACAACACTGACACTACATGTAGTGCAGACGCCTCTTTGGAACCCCAAGATGATGTATTACAAGTATGTCATTTAGTCCACCGGCTATCCACAAGGCAGGAGGCTCGGAATGTACGTGATTCCGCCAAAACGAGATAAAGAATCCACACCCTGTGGAGTACTAAGCCACATCTGGCCCCTCGGCGTGTCGCCAGCTATCGGCGTGTCGCGACAGTCGAATGGCGCTTTCCTTACCGCTCCGCAGCCCCCAGCCCGCCACCGAGGGTCCCAGCGTTTCTATGCACCGTCCCGGCTGATCCCATACGCCCGGCCGATCTTGTCCCAGAAGACGCCCGCCGCCCTAACTGCGGCGACGGCGTCGTCGAGCTGGGGGTTGAGATTCTTCAGGCTCCGGCTCGGGGTGCCGACGGTGTGCAGGTACAGGTCCGTCGCGATGTCGTGGTCCCCCACCTCCAGGAATACCGGCTCATGGTCTTCCCGGTCGCTATCGGTGGAATCAGCGCTGGCCGGCGGACCGGCGTACCGCGATATTTGTCGTGCATGCAATGGAACGTGGCCCATAAGGACGCACGGAACAAGACCCACTCCCTGAGGAAATCCCTCAGCTTTACAGAACGTCGGCTATCGGTCAGAGACGTTTTCTTAGCCGAGGCAGGGGAGTGGCTGCCTTCCGATCCTGGGCGGTCGCAGCCCAGGATCGGAAGCAGCACCTAGCGCTTTCCGTATTTACGGTGGACGGCTTGCTTGCTCGCGCCCAGGCACAGCGCGATGGCTTCCCAGGAAAGGCCGGCCTGCCGGGCCTTCCTGACCAGTGACGCTTCTGTTCGCCCGACTTCCTTCTGCAGCTGGGCGACCGCCTGCAGGGCTTCAGCCGGTCCTTTCCCGTCCATGGATGCAACCAAAGTCTTCATCCGATCCACCTCCATGCGTCAACATTAGTTGACGCCAGGGGGTGGGTCAACATATGTTGACGACCTGCCGAGCACTGAGGCTGTCTCGTGAACCCACGAGGAACGTGCGCGTGGACTGGACACCCGAGAGCAGGTGATCACTTCTGTTGGATGCCGGGCGACATCTTGCGCCGGCAAGCGGTCCCACGAGAAACTCGAGGAACGCGCGCTGAATTGATGAAAATTTGGACGGCGGGATACCAGGGAAAACGGAGGCAACGATGCCGCCGCTCCTGTCTGGCGGCAAAGATGCCGCCACAAGATCCCGCAGACGAAAGGATCGGAATGGCAGGAATGTTCGAACTATTTATCGACACCGAATCTGCGTTCAGGTTCCGGCTCACAGCACCAGATGGAACTGTCATGGCAGTGTCCAAGCCCTTCGATACCAAGACCGACGCCGTTGCCGGCATCGCCGCCGTGCGCGAATATGCCGGCATGGGACTGATCACCGACCACAGCACAACAACCACAAATGCGGCACCGCCGGCCACCTGGACTGACCCCGGCAGTCAAACTGACGATTCCCCGCGCATGCCAAAAATCGACTTCCACACCCGCGCCAGGGCGGTCCGCCGGGCCGTCTCGGGCCCCCGCTGGGCCGGGGCAATCCACAGCCTTTCCTGAACCGCCGGGGAGGGGCGCGGGGACCCCTCTCAGCGCCAGCTTTACACAAGATCAACTATCGGCCCTTAGGCCTTGATCAGAGTCAGCTGCGTCCGTCGCCCTCTTGTCCCAACATACGAAGAAGGTCAAGGGTGGTCATCCTCAGCTCCTCATAGGCGTGCTGGTCAAAGAGCGGCGTCAGGTGGGCCAGAGGAGTCCTGTCGAGTTCTCGGACCAGCTGCCGTGCCTCCCCAATAACCTCCCCATCGTTCCGGGAATCTGGTTCAGGTCGCGGGTTCGATCCATATAAACGGGCCGTCAAGGTACCTACCCCTACTTCTTCGTCATCCGATACCGTTCGATCTGCCGCAGCCGCCGCAGGAGGCTGTCGCGCCGCGGGTGCGGGACGGCGTCGGGCCCTTCCGCGGTGAGGTCGATGTGCTTGGTGCCGTACTGCCACAGGAGGAGGTCGTCCAGGAGCCGGTCCGGTCCGGGGGAGTAGCGGTGGTCCAGGGCCTTGCGGACCTCCGTGATGCGGTTGGCACTGAGCAGCCCGGCCAGCTGCATGGTCTGGTTCAGGCCGTGCGCGGCGAGGAGTTCGGCGGCCCAGCCCCAGTCGTCGTCCACCTTGCGGTCAACGTGGGGGAGCAGCGTGCGCCACACGTCCCGGATCCGGTTGGGCGTGAGCGGCGCGGCCCCTTCGCCGTCCACGTCCCAGAAGCTGCGGACTTCCTCATACCGTTCGTGCAGGTCGGCGAAGGCCGTCTCCACGGTTTCCAGCATGGCCGCGGTGGCGGTGAACTGCCGGTCGAAGTGCGGGGTCCAGGCGCGAGGGTCCTCGGCCTTGAACCGGATGTCGTGCTCGATCTCGCTCCATGCGTGGGCGAAGATGGTGCGGATCTGGCACTCGAAAAAGTAGCTGCCGTTGGGCTGCAGGTCCGGGTTGAAGACCTGCTGGTATTCCTTGACGGCCTCGTTCTGGATGGTGCGCAAGATGAGGTGGCGGCTGGAATACCCGTATGTGCCGCTCTCGATGGAGCCGATGTCCTTCTCGCGGTCGCCGCGGCAGTCAAACAGCTGCCGTTGGCGCTTGATGATGTTGGCCACGGCGGCGTTCTCGGCCGGCAGCTTGGTGATCACCCGGATGCCCACCATGTCATTCAGCGTGCGGAACGGGTCCGGAAACTTCAGGAGCCGCCGGCCGCCGGGTTCCAGCGGCTCTTCCGTGCGGGAGATCTTCTCCTTGAACGATTCCACAGTCTTGGTGCGGCCGGTGACGAAGAGCGGCGTGACCTCGCTGTCCTTCAGCATGTCCCGCAGAACCAGCAAAACGTCCCGGGTAACCAGCTTCAGGGCAGGCCGGACGCGCTCATAGATCTCCACGTTGTGCTGCACCGACTCACGCAGCGGCTCGTCCAGGTTTTCCCAGTTACTCGGCATGGTCCCAGCTTACGGCGGGGGTCCGACAGGAAGCCTTTGGGCCCCCTACGTTTCGGCGGCCGACGTGGACCCGCGCACCACCAGGGAGCTCTCGAGGATGAGTTCCTCCTGCTCCAGCGGCCGGCCTTCCATCAGGCGGCGGAGCTGCTCCCCGGCCTTCAGGCCCAGCAGCGCCGCGGGCAGGTGCACGCTGGTCAGGCCCGGGCTGCTGGTAGCGGAGTACGGCAGGTCGTCGAAGCCGGCAACCGCCAACTCCTCCGGAATCCGGACCCCTTCCACCCGGGCTTCCTGCAGCACACCGTAGGCGTGGGTGTCCGTGGCACAGACGACGGCGGTCACCCCCTGGCGCTGCCAGTCCGGCCACGCTGCGGCAAAGGCCGCCGCGGCTTCGCCAACGTCGATGGTGGTGGCAGGGATATGCTGCGGATCCACCGCCATGCCCCGGGCGGCCGCTTCGGCCAGGAACGCCTCGCGGCGGATGGCAAAAGTTTCGGTTCCGGTCACGCTGTCCAGGTAGGCCACGCGCCGGTGCCCGGCCCCGGCGAGGTGGGCGGCCAACTCCCGGGCGCCCTGCGCGACGTCCAGATTGACCGCGGGAGCAACCGATTCCAGGCCGGGTGCGTCCAGCAGGACCAGGGGCCCGGCCACGGACAGATCGGCCAGGAAGTCCGCGTTGGGCGCGTCAACCAGGAGCCCTGCCGGCCGCAGGGACATCAGCTTCCGGACGTCGTCGGCCTTGGGGAATTCGCCCGAATCGGTGACGGAAAGCAGCAGCTGGTAGTTGGGCCCCAGGGATTCCCGCACCCCGCCGATCACCTTGGCGAAGAACGGGTTGGAGATGTCCGGCGCCACCAGGATCACGATTGAACTGACGCCCTTGGCCAGCGAGCTCCCGATGCCGTCCACCACGTAACCCAGCTCGGCGATGGCCTCCCGCACCCGGGAAATGTTGTCCTCGGACACCCGGCCCGCCGTCTTGCCGTTGGCCACCAATGACACCGTGGCCACGGAGACGCCGGCCCGCGCCGCCACCATGGCTGCCGTCACCCGCCGGGGCCGCGCCCGCTGCTGCACCTGTTCCCCGGAATCCATACTTCGATCCTATCCGCCGCAGGGAACACCAGGGGCAGCAACGCATCAAGCGTTTGACGTGCGGTAATACCTCCCTAACGTTAAGCGTTTGACGTTAGGCGCAAAAGCCTGCCATGATCACTCCCGGAATACTGAATCCCTGCCTCCCCGGCAGGCCCCAATGACGTGGAGAACCATCGTGGAACTAGATCCCCGGCCCGTAGACAGCCACCCAAAGCCCCGGAAGATCATCCTGGACTGCGACCCCGGCCATGATGACGCCGTGGCCCTGCTGCTGGCGCACGGCAGCCCGAACATCGAACTGCTGGCCGTCACCACGGTGGTGGGCAACCAGACCCTTGAAAAGGTCACCCGCAACGCCCTGGCCGTCGGCACCATCGCCGGGATCACCGGCGTCCCCTTCGCCGCCGGCTGCCCGCGGCCCCTGGTCCGCAGCATCGAAACCGCGCCGGACATCCATGGCGAGTCCGGCATGGACGGCCCCGCCCTCCCGGAGTCCACCATCGAACTGGACCCGCGCCACGCCGTCGACCTCATCATCGACACTGTCATGGCGCACGAGCCCGGCACCGTCACCCTGGTCCCCACTGCCGGCCTGACCAACATCGCCATGGCCGCCCGCAAGGAACCGCGCATCGTGGAACGCGTCCGGGAAGTGGTCCTCATGGGCGGCGGCTACCACGTGGGCAACTGGAGCGCCGTGGCGGAGTTCAACATCATCATCGACCCCGAGGCCGCGCACATCGTCTTCAACGAGAAATGGCCCGTGGTGATGGTGGGCCTTGACCTCACCCACCAGGCGCTCGCCACCCCCGAGGTCGTGGAAAAGATCGCCGCCATCGGCACCAGCCCGGCCAAATTCGTCACCGAACTGATGGACTTCTTCGCCCACACCTACAAGGACGCGCAGGGCTTCGATCACCCGCCGGTCCATGATCCGTGCGCCGTGGCCTACGTGATCGACCCCAGCATCGTCAGCACCCGCAAGGTGCCGGTCAACATCGAACTCCAGGGCGCCCTCACGCTCGGCATGACCGTGGCGGACTTCCGCGCCCCCGCCCCCGCCGACTGCCACACCAGCGTGGCCGTGGACCTGGACCACGCGCGCTTCTGGGACCTGGTCACCGACGCGCTGGAACGCATCGGCGAGCCAATCACCAAAGGCAACGCGTCCGACGTCGAACGCCACGCCAGTGCCTCCCTCACCGCCGGAGGGGTCAAGTAAATGACTGCCACGATGACCCAAACCAAGACCGGCCGCGGCAACATCGCCGCCCTCATGACCGCCCTGCTGGCGGCCTGCGTGGCCTTCCAGCTCAACGCCTCCATGCTCAGCCCCGCCCTGGTCACTATGGGCGAGGAGCTCAACACCGACCAGGCCGTCATCGGCCTCTCCCAGACCTGGTTCTTCACCGCCGCCGCCCTCTTCTCCCTGTTCCTGCCCCGGCTCAGCGACATCGTGGGCCGCAAGAAGGTCCTGGTGGGCATGATGGTGCTGATGGCCGTGGGGTCCGTCATCGCGGCGCTCGCCCCGGACGTCACGTGGCTCTTCGTGGGCCGCATCATCCAGGGCGTCAGCGGACCCACCGTGCCGCTGTGCCTGATCATGCTGCGTTCTGCGGTCAGCAACCCGCGGAAATACGGCACCCTGATGGGCCTCATCACCGCGGTCAACGGCGGCGTGGCCGGCGTGGACTCCTTCGTGGGCGGCTACTTCGCGGAGCACTTCGGCTTCCGCAGCATCTTCTGGCTCATGGTGGTGCTGGCCGCCGCCGCCACCGCCCTGATCATGGTCCTCGCGGCGGAAAGCAAGCCTGCCGCCGGCACCCGGATGGACTGGCTGGGCGTGTTCTTCATCGTGGTGGCCGTCGGCGCCCTGCTGACCGCACTGAACGAGGCCTCCAAGCTGGTGGGCGGCTTCTCCGCCACAACGCTGATGCTGAGCCTGGCGCTGGTACTGGTGTCCGCCGTCGCGTTCTTCGCCTTCTGGCGCACCGAACAGCGCGCCGCGCAGCCCATGGTGGAAACCGTGCACCTGCGCCAGCGCTCCACCTGGGCTCCGCTGCTCACCACCACGCTGACCATGACCGGCATCTTCGCCGTCATCAACGGCATCGTTCCCGCCTACGTCCAGGCCGCCAACCCCGGGTTCGGCGTGGGCCCCACCGAAATGTCGCTGATCATCCTCACCCCGTACGCCCTGCTGGGCTGGCTGGTGGGCCCGATCAGCGGAAGACTGGCTCCGGTCCTTGGCTACACCAGGGTGCTCCGGATCGGCCTCCTGGGCAGCATCGCGGCCCTGGCGCTGATTGCCTTCCTGGGCCTGGACAGCCTGCCCCTGATGATCGCCGGCACGGTCTTGCTGGGCATCATGTACGCCGGTACGGTCAACATCATGCTCAACGGACTCGGTGTTGTCCTCTCGCCCGCCGGAAACCCCGGCTTCCTGCCCGGCATGAACGCCGGCGCGTTCAACCTGGGCGCAGGCCTCAGCTTCCTGATCCTGCCGGCCGTGCTGGTGGCGACGTCGGTACTTGGCGACGCGACGGCCTCCTACCTCACCGTCGTGGTGGTCGGCTTGGCACTGACCGTCGCCGCCTTCGCCGCGTCCCTGCTGATCCCCAAGCCGGTTGAGGCTGAGGTGGCTGAATGAGTACCGCGGCCGGCAGCACGGGCCGGATCGTCGTCGTCGGCTCCCTCAACGCCGACCTCACCATCTACTGCGAACGCCTGCCGCAGCCGGGCGAAACCGTCCAGGGCAACGGCTTTGCCGTGAACCCGGGCGGCAAGAGCGCCAACCAGGCGGTGGCCGCCGGCCGACTGGGCGGCCACGTCAGCCTGGTGGGTGCCGTGGGAAAGGACGCCAACGGAGCCATGCTCGAGGCCTCGGTGGCAGGGGCCGGCGTGGATGTGGGGCACGTGCGGACCTCCACTGAGCCCACCGGCGTAGCGGTCATCGCCGTGGACGCCCGTGGCGAGAACAACATCATCATCTCCGCCGGGGCCAACGGCACTCTGTCCCCGGCCGACGTAGCGGACGCCGGGGACGTGCTGGAGGAGGCCGCCGTGGTGAGCCTCTGCCTTGAGGTCGGCATGGACACGGTGCTGGCCGCAGCCCGGGCAGGGCACGACGCCGGCGCAACGGTCCTGCTGAACCTCTCGCCTTACGCGGAGATTCCGTCAGCCCTGGCCGGATTGGCTGACGTATTGCTGGTCAACGCCCACGAGGCCGCGCTGTTCCTTGGTGTTTCCGTGCCGGGTGCCGGCGCGCCAGCCGACGAGTGGGAAGCGGCGCGGGAGCGGTTTGCCGCCCGGGGCATCCAGCAGGTATTGGTGACGCTCGGTTCGCAGGGCTCCGTGGTGCTGGACTCGCTGGCGTCTCCCGGCTCCCGCGTGACGTCCGTTCAACCCACCCAGGTGCACGCGGTGGACACCACCGGTGCCGGGGACGCGTTCACGGGAGCAGTTGCCGTGCGGCTTGCGGCGGGGGATGCGCTCGCCGATGCCGCCGCCTTCGCCTCCGTTGCCGCGGCCCTGGCAACCACCCGCAAAGGGACCCAGGCAGCGTACCCGGACACGGCCGACGTCGAACGCCGCCTCCGCGCGTCCTGACGCCGCCGGCGGGGCCAGCCGGTGAGGCTAGGTGTACTGCCCAGGCAGGTTGGTTAAGCGGCTGATGGGCGGGTGGCCTCCGATTGCGGTGTGGGGCCTGTGGTGATTGTAGTGGTGCAGCCATGCC
>NZ_VIVE01000013.1:0-65953 GCF_007828995.1 Arthrobacter sp. AG367 | reverse complement strand
GAAGCCATGGAAAACGTCAAGGCCACCGCCACCGACGCCGCCCAAAACGTCAAACTCGAAGGCCAACAAGCCGCCACCGACGTCAAAGACCGCGCCACCGACGCCAAAGACCACGTCCAAAACACCTGATCAGTCCAGCACCGCACCGTAAGGCAATAGTTTCGTTCGGCAGGCCGGCACCGCCACTCCGCGGGCCGGCCTGTTCGTTTCGCCCCTGATTGAGAGGACACCCATGGCCACTCACGACGATTCCGAGACCAGTACCGCCAAGGCGGGCCAGGCACCGGATCCAAACGACGCAAGGAAACCCACCAGCCCAAGGGACCTGGACAAACCGTCCTGGAAATACATCACCAGGAAGACCCTCCGGGAGTTCAGCAAGGACCAGTGCCCCGACCTGGCAGCAGCCCTGACCTACTACGCGGTCCTGTCGCTGTTCCCCGCCCTGCTGGCACTGGTCTCACTTCTTGGCCTCTTTGGCGATCCCCAGAAGACCACTAATGCCTTGCTGGAAATCGTGCGCGGCTTCGCTCCTGCCGAGACCGTCAATACGATCAGCGGTCCCGTCTCGGAACTGACGAGTGCCCCGGCGGCCGGGCTCACCCTGGTGATCGGCCTTGCCACCGCCCTGTGGTCGGCATCCGGCTATGTTGGCGCCTTTGGGCGGGCGATGAACCGGGTTTACGAGGTGGATGAAGGGCGCGCCTTCGTGAAGCTCCGCGGCACCATGCTGGCCGTCACCCTCCTGGCCGTGGTCATCGTGGCACTGTTGGCCGGCATGCTGGTCCTCAGCGGCCCGGTCTCCGAGGCCGTGGGCGGGCTCATCGGCCTCAGCGGCCCGTTCCTCATGGTCTGGAACATCGCCAAGTGGCCCGTCATGATCGTCCTGATCATCGCCATCATTGCTGTCCTCTACTACGCCACGCCCAACGTCAAGCAGCCCAAGTTCCGCTGGATGAGCATGGGCTCCGGAATCGCGCTGGTCGTGTTCCTGATCGCCTCGCTGGGCTTCGGCTTCTACGTGGGTAACTTCGGCAACTACAACAAGACGTACGGCGCCCTGGGCAGCGTGATCATCATGCTGCTCTGGCTCTGGATCCTGAACATGTCCCTGCTCTTCGGCGCTGAGTTCGACGCCGAAGTGGAGCGTGGGCGCCAGCTCCAGGCCGGCATCAAGGCGGAGGAGACCATCCAGTTGCCCCCGCGGGATACCAAAAAGAGCGAAAAGATGCAGCAGCAGATCGAGGAAGACATCAAGCACGGCCGTGAACTCCGGGAGAAGTACTCCTCGGAGAACGGCGGTAACGGCTCCGCCGACAGCCAGGACGGGCAGCCTGCCGGCAATGGCCAGGACGGCGGCCACCACGGTGAGCGGCACCGCGACAGGGTCCGCGAGAAGGTACAGCACCGCGCTGGCAACGGGGAGTCCGACGACGACGGCCGGCCAAGCGGGAAGGCGTAGCGGGCGCGGTCCGGCTACCGGAAGAGGGACTAGGCAGGACCTTCAAGATGGAGGAAAATTCATCTTGGAGGTCCTGTTGAGGTTTCCCGGGTGGCATGCGGCCCGGGGCAATGCGGGGCCGGCGGTGAGATGGCCTCTTCTGAGACCGAGGCCAGTCCCCCCAGTCGCCGTCGGCCCCCTCAGCCTCCCCCCGGGGGTCAGGCCCTGACTGGACAAAGCGCAGTGAACTGCAATACTTTCTTGAATACCTCGCCGGGATCCTTAGGAGACCGGCAGGTCCGCTGAAGCAGACGGCGGCACCACGGTCAACCCTTATGAGCGGACATGCCTGCTACCCATTTTGAACAGTTTCTTTCCGAAGCAGTTGTCGCGGACAGGGAGCCAGGCCTGGGCCTGGGACGCGACGAGCTGTACGGCCTCTACACCAGCTGGTGCCTCCTGCACAAAGCTGAACTGCAGCCGCCGGCTGCGCTTTGGGAAGCCATGCACGATGCCGGGATCAACCCGGACAGCAACAACCTTTCCATGACCGGACCCGCCGCGGCGGACTACATCGTAGCCAGCGCTCCGGACTTGGTATAAGGCCTGCACGCGGAACCTGCGTCCGCACCGTAAAGGGCTGTTGCCGGAAGGCAGCAGCCCTTTCTGCATCCCATGCTGCCCCGCCGTTGAGGGTCCCGGCTATGGCTGGGCCAGTGCCAGGAGGTAGGCGGCAAACCCCCGCGGCGCCCGCCCCACAGTCCTTCCGGAGGTGAGAACCCGGGTTGTGTCCGTGGCAACCATGCTCGCCCCGCTGCCGCGAAGCCGGTCCACCAGAGCCCGGTCCTCATCGAAATCAACCCCGGGAAACCCGCCTGCCGCAAGGTAGGACGAGGCACGCACCCCAAGGTTGGCACCGTACACGTGGGGGTGGTTCTCCGTTGGAACATGCCGGGCATGCCATCGGGCAGCGAGGTGGTGGGGCATGCCGTGGCCATCAGGCTCCACAGATCCAAGGACGACGTCGGCGCCCCCGGCGGCCAATTCCAGTTGGCGCACCAGCCAGTTTTCCGGAACGCAGGAATCGGCATCCGTGTTGGCCAGCCAAACGTGCCGCAGCGAAGAACCTGCCGTGGATCCACCCGCAGGAGAACGCCTGGTTGCGTTCTCCAGCGCGGCTTCGGCCCCTGCCTGCCTGCTCTTGCCCACGCTCCGGAAGTCCACCGGCAGGACCATGTACCGCGGGTCCTCAGCAGCGAAGACCGCCGCCACCGCAGCGGAGCCATCCGTGCAGCTGTCCAGGACAACCACCACCTGCACGCGTACGCCGGTAAGGTTCGACTCGGCTTGGTCTGCCGCGTCACGGGCTGCGGTCAGCGCACGCTTAAGGTGTTGCTCCTCGTTGTGCGCGGGAATCACCACCGCAACTTGCCGGATGCTGTTGGCAGCGCTGCTTCCCCCTGAAGCCGTGACCGTCATGCCGACGCTTTGTGGCCGGGGGCCACCATGAGTTCCAATACGAAGTCCCGTTCCTGGTACAGTCCTGCGGTCCGCCAGCCCAGACGCTGCCGGGCCATCGCGTGGACGGTGTCGCCGTCGAGTTCCCAGCCTGCAATGGGATGCCGCCAGTGGCACAGGAGCAGGGTTCCGCCCGGGTTCAGGGACGCTTCGATCCGGTCCCACAGTTGGCCCAGCTCACCCGCGGACAGGTAGTAACCAACCTCCGAAACCACCACAAGGTCAAAAGTTCCGCCCGGCCATGCCCCGGGGACGACGCAGTGTTCAACCCGGACCCCGGGGCAGCCTGCAAGGTGCTGCCTGGCCCGGTGGACCGCGGTTCCACTGGCATCCACCGCCAACATCTTGCGGCACCGGGCAGCCAACCCGGCTGTCAACGTCCCGATGGAGCAGCCCACTTCCAGGCCGCTTTCATAGGATTCCTCCGGGAGGGCAGCAAGGGTGAGCGCCCGCTTGCGCCGCTCGTACCAGCTCCCGGTGTAGTTCCAGGGATCCGTGGAGCCACCATGCACGCCGTCGAAGACCAGTTCCGCGTCATCGCTTGAATGCGCCTGCGCGGATGCAGTGGGCGCCGGCGTCCAGGCGAAGACCTCAAAGGGGCGTGAGAAGTGCGCCAGGAATTGCCCGCTGAGGAGTGTTTCGTCGCCGGGAAGCGGAGACAGGGGCTGCACCTGTGTTGCGTGCTCCGCCATGGCCCGCCTTTTAGCCGCCCGGGCCGGTTCATCCAGGTGGAATCGCAGCCATGACCGCCATTCCGGCACCTGGGGTGCGGCCCAGTGCCAAAACCAGATGGGGTATTCCAGCAGCGCGTGGCCGTCCTGCCGCGCAACTTCTGCCGCCGCCGCACCGAGCGCATCGTGGTCACCATGCCCGTCGGCCCGGTACGGTGCCACGAGGGCCAGCCGGTCGGGATCACCGGGAAGCCGGCGGGCGGCCTCCCGGACAGCCTTGGCGATGGTTCCGGCATGCTCTCCAAGTCCGCGGTCCGGCAGCCCGAGGAATGCCCAGCGGTCCGCCAGGCCCAGTGCGGCCAGGGCCGCTGAGAATTCAGCCAGCCGGGTGTGGGCCAGCTGTTCCGGGGAGGTGGTGGGCGAATCCGGGTGTGACCCCTCCCCTGCCGTGCACAGCAGGACTTCCACCTCGGCTCCCAGTGCCGCCAGGGACGCCATCAGCCCACCGGCCCCCAGTGTCTCGTCATCCGGATGCGCCGCCAGGACCACGAAGCGCATGCCGGCCAGTTCGGCGGGGTCAAGCGGCAGCTCGGGTGCTGCGTCCAGGCCGCTCACGGCCCAGGCGGCCTCGCCGGTTCCCTGGTCAGCGTGCGAAAAGGTCACCACGGGCAGTCCCCCTTGAGCGCAAGCCGGCCCAATTGGGCATCATCCCGTGCCCCGTGATGCTGCCGGACGTAGAGTGCCAGGTCGGCCATCCTCTTGGCGTACGGCCCGTCAAAGGCAAGCGGACCTGGACCACGGTTGGAAGCCACCAGGGAAAGGACGCGTTCGACGGCGGCCGCAACAGTTCCGCGGACCCGCTGGGCTTCGCTCCACGCGCTGTGGTTCCCGGCGGAGCCGAGGGTGCCGGCATCGATGCCCGCTGCGGTCCGGGCAAGATACTGCAGGGCAGCCGAGAGCGTGCGGTCCACCTCTCCGAGCGCCGCAAGTGCCACCTGGTCGGGCTCCCGCCCCGCTTCGGCCCCTGCCAGCAAACCGTTGCGGAAGTCCCGTGCCACGCCCACTGCTCCCCCCAGCCAGCAGGCAGCCACGCCTATCCCGCCCCAGGCGAAGCCAGGCCGGCTGTGGTACCAGCCGGTACCACCCAGGGGGCTCGCCGGGACCTGGTCGAAGTGAACTGTTCCGCTGGGGATTTCCTGGAGCCCGCGCGCGATCCACTCCGGTTCCTCACATGCCACGCCGGGATGGCGAAGATTGACCGCGAAGGCCGCCCTGCCGCCGTCGTCCGTGTGGGCGGTGACCACCGAGCAGTCCAGGGCCGCGGCGAGGGAACACCACGGCTTGGACCCGCTGAGGGTGGTGCCGGCACCTGCGGAATGCGCTTCGAGCCGGGCACCCGGTGCCTCTGCGGCGAAGACGCCCCAAGCGGCATCGCTGCTCCCGTCCGGGAACGGGTGTCCGGGCTCAGCTGCGTGGGCAGCCTGGGCAAGAATGGCGACGGCGTCGAGGTGCGGCTCAAGCACCCGGGCCGCGGCCACATCGGTGGCAGCCACGGAAGCCAGGAGTTCCCACAACACGGCGGTCCGCCCCTCACCGGGCAGCGGCCACGTCCGCCCGGCCTCGACGGCAAGGGCCAGCAGGGCAGGGACGTCACCCGTTGCGGCGGCGACGGATTCGACCAGCGGAACCCATGGCGAAAAATCTGCGGGCGTGGAGTCCAGGAGTACAGGAGCAGGTGCCGCGTGCAAAAAGCCCTCCCTCTACGATGCCCGGCACTGCGCCGGACGCATCTCCACAGCTTACTTACTGTTTTTGCGGGAGGATGCGCGCCAGCGCGAACCCGTCCCACCCCTTGGAACCCACCGTCTGGATGACAGTGGCGTCCAGGCGCGGGTGGTTGCCGAGCAGCCGGAGTGCGTCGATGATGCCTGGCGCGTTGACCGGGTCCATGTCCGGGTCCAGGACGGCCCCTTCCCAGATCGTGTTGTCCAGGACCACCACCGCACCCGGCCTGCCCAGCTTGACGGCCCAGTCGAGGTAGCGGCTGTTGTTTTGCTTATCGGCGTCGATGAAGATGAAGTCGAACGGCTCCCTGTCCTCTTCCTCGAGGGCAGCCAGGGTTTCCAGCGCGGGGCCCAGCCGGATTTCCACCCTTTCACCCAGGCCGGCGGCGTCGATGTTGGCCCACGCCACTTCTGCATGCTGCGGCAGGTATTCGCAGGTGACGAGCTTGCCGTGGTGGGGAAGGCCGCGGCCCATCCAGATGGTGCTGTAACCCGCCAGGGTCCCGATCTCCAGGATGCGGTGGGCGCCGGACAACTGGACCAGGAGCTTCAGGAGCTTCCCGGCGTTTGGCGCCACCTCAATGGCCGGCATGCCGGCGTCAGCCGCAGTGCGGATGGCCTGCTGGACCGCCTCGTCCGGATGCACCACGGTGCGGGACAGGAACTCCTCGGTGGCAATCCATTCCGGCCGGGGTTTGTGCTCGAACATGGGCACAGTTTGGCACGCGACGTTCCGACGGTCCAGACACTTCAGCCGGGCCCACGCCAGCCCCGGCGCGGAGGCTCAGGACAGGCTTAGGACTCCTGGGCCAGGGCGTTTTCGAGGCGGTCCATCTTTGCCGTCAACTCGCCGCTGTAACCGGGCCTGATGTCGGCCTTGATCACCAGTGAGACGCGGCTGCCGTAGCGTCCGACCGCCTCGGTGGCGCGCTTCACGACGTCGAACACTTCATCCCACTCACCCTCAATGGTGGTGAACATGGAATCGGTCTGGTTGGGCAGCCCGGATTCCCGGACGATCTTCACGGCGGCTGCAACGGCGTCGTGCACGGACGCATCGTTTGGCCGGGAACCTTCGCTGGGAACGCCTGACGGAGCAACAGAAAATGCAAGCAACATGCCTCCAAGTTTCGCACGCGGTTCCCGGACTGCCGCAGGCCCAAACGCGGGAGCGCGCCGTCACATAAGCTCCTACCCCGGAGTAACCATGGTGGCCGAAGACTCCGTTGCTACCCTTTTGGGCATGAGCCTCGCAGTCGCCCGTAAGCCCCTCCGCGCAGACGCAGCGCGGAACGTGGACAAAATCATCACGGCGGCGCGCCAGTGCTTCCGGGAGTTCGGCCCGGAAGTACCGCTCCAAACCATCGCATCCACCGCGGGCGTTGGCCCCGCAACCCTGTTCCGCAACTTCGCGGACAAGGAAGAACTGGTCCTGGCGGCACTGAACCGGCAGCTCCGGCTTACCGTGGATCCCGTCATGGACGGCGCCCTGGCCGATATCGATGCCGCTGCCGGGCTGCTGCGCGTGCTCGAGGCCCTGATGGCTGCGGCAAGCGACGACGCCAACCTGCTGTGCGCTGTGGCGGGCCGGCGCGAACTCCTCACCGGCATTACCGGGTCCCTCATGGAGTCGATCAGCATCCTTTTGGTGCGCGGGCAAGGCCAGGGAAGCCTGCGCACGGACATCACCATGACGGACATGTTCCGGCTGCTGGCCATGCTGATCGGCGTTGTCGACACCATGGAGCCGGGCTCCGATGCATGGCGCCGTCCGCTGGCACTGGTCGAGGACGCCATCCGTACGGTCCGCCCGCCACGCCCGCTTCCCGTGCTGGTGCCCGTCCCTGCTGCCGCACCCGGCATCCCCGGGGGCACCATTGTCGGCACACAACACGTGCAATAAACTCAGAGCGGGGTTAGGCAGCCAGCCTCGAATAGTCCGAGATGGAGCGACCCATGGAACTTTTCCTGCGTATCCACCCTGCAACCGCCGCGCTGCGATGACCAGATCAAAACTCTTCCACTACCTCACTGACGCCCGCGGGCCGGAAGAAGTCCTCCCTGCGCTGACAACCGCGGAACTCGTCGAATTGCTTGACGCCCTGTACCAAAACCTTGATACCCCCGAGCCCGAGTTCGGCGCGCAGGTGTGGTACGAGATGGGCGTGGAAGAAAGCTGCCGCAGGTCGGTCTCGCCCGACGGCGCAGCCCACGGCGTGGCGTAGCTACCGCTGTATCGAGCCCCTGACAGCCGGCCGGCGCTGCCCGGCTGTCAGGAGTGTTTCCCCGGTATCGGGAGCGTTCCGTCAGGGATTTTCCCCGTTTTCTCCAGTGCCGGTTTCTCCGCCTTGGGTGCCGGGCCTTGGCTGTTCTGATGGCTGTTCTGGCTCAGGATGCCCGTGTGACTGGGGTTCGTGGTCATGGTGCTCATGGAACTCGTTGGGGATGTGGTGCTTCGCCTCCATCAGGTGCTGCTGGAGTTTCTCCTCGGCATCCCGGCGCCGCCGTGCAGTGTCCCGTAATTCACGCGTTGCCTCGGAGCCGCGGGGGTCCAGGTAGGCGGGCCGCAGCTTGCCGGTTTGCTCAGCGGCAGGAATTCCGGCGCTGCGCGCTTCCCCAGCCTTCCCTTCGGTGTCCTCTGTGCCCTGGCCGTCCTGCGGCTTATCAGGCCGTGACTGTTCGTCCATCTCGATTCCTCCTTTGGTGGCCGCCTGGTGTGGGCTGCATCTCCTCCAGTCCACCACACCTGGCCCCGCGATGCTGGCCCGCTAGGCGTTGCCCGCGTCTGCCCGCTTGCGGAGTTCCTGACGCACCAGGGCCTGCAGCGCTGGAACGGACGACGACGGGTCCAGGTCGAATGCCTCCCGGAGCCTTTGGGCGAGAATTTCCAGGTCGTCTTCCGGCACGTCTGAAAGGCGGGAAAAGCGCCTGAAGAAGCGTTTGGCTGGGAGGCCCGCCCGCCGTCGGGCGTCCTTGTGGCGGGGTCTGTCCGCCAAGCCGCCTGCGGGATACAGCTGATTTTCCATGGTCGCCGTTCGTAGGAATGCCATGGCCAACTGCATAAGCCGATTTCATAGTACAGCCGCCGCCGCGCCGGGGAAGTGACCCCCATCACTAATTTATGCAGACGCCTGCCAAACTAGCTCCAGCCCAATGCCCTCAGCAGGGCAGCGGTGCCGGCCCCGGCGATGACCACCACCAGGAAGGGTGCGCGGAACGCCAGCGCGAGTGCGGCCGCGGCAAGCGCCCCCAGCCTGGCGTCAGCCGCGAGACCCTGGCCAGACACGACGGCATTCACCACGGTAAGGGAGGCCAGCATGCCGATGGTCATGGTGCCCGCAACCCGGGATGTGCGCGGGTCCTCGAGGAACCTGGCGGGCACGAAGTAGCCCACGATCTTCCAGGCGTACGCCAGCGCGCAGGCAAGAAGCAGCCAGATCCACAGGCTCATGCGCCTGCCCCCGGATCCGTGCCTTCGCTCCCCTGCGCACCCGGATACGGGCGGCTTGCGTCCTGCTGCCGGCCAGGGTGATGGTCACGGTGTCCGCCATAGGGCTCGACGTCCGGCTCAAGGCCCTCGTCGCGCCGGCCGTGGCTGAACCAGCCCACCAGCGCGGCCACCAGGGCGGCCACCAGGATGGGCACCCCCGCCGGCACGAAAGGAACGGCGACAACGGTGGCCACCGCACACACCACCGCGATGGCAATGGGTTCGCGGCCCTTAAGCCGCGGCCAGAGCAACGCCAGGAAGGCGGCCACCGCGGCGCCGTCGAGCCCCCATTGCTTGGGATCGCCCAGTCCGCTCCCGGCGAGCGCGCCCACGGCGGTGAAGAGGTTCCACAGCACGTAGACGCCGATCCCTGCAGTCCAGAATCCCCGCCGCTGCTCGGCCGGGTCCGTCTGGCCCGTGCTGGTGGCCGTTGATTCGTCGATGGTCAGCTGCGCGCCGACAAACTTGCGCCAGCCGGTGGGCCGCAGCAGTGCGTTCAACTGCATGCCGTAGATGCCGTTGCGCATGCCCAACAGGGTTGCTGCGCTCATTGCGGCGATGCCCGAACCTCCACCTGCCACCACACCGATAAACGCGAACTGCGAACCACCGCTGAAGAGGAGCAGGCTCAGGGCCATGGTCTGCCACAGGTTGAGCCCCGAGGTCACTGCGAGCGCTCCGAAGGACACCCCGTAAAGGCCGGTGGCGATGCTGATGGAAATCCCCACCCTGACCGCCGGCGAGGCCAGGAGTTTCACACGCAACCTCCAGGTTTGCGTGCCTTTTGGATGGGCTTCCGGAGGCTCCAGGCCCAGAGGATCAACGGTGCCTGGAGCGGCAACCGCACGGTGTGGATCTTCCGCCGGCGGGGCGTACCCTGCGGACCGTAAGCCTTCGCCAGTGCGTCAGCGTGTCCCGCCAGGAATGCGGTAAACATCGCTGTGAGGGCGGTGGCGGTCAGCTTCCGGGTAGGCGGGAGGAGGATTCCGACGGCGGCGGCCAGCTCCAGCAGTCCGCTCACGGCGATCCACTCATCCCGGGACAGGACGGCCAGGGGATGGTTGGGCACAGGATGGTTGGGCACCACAGTGTGGGCCGCACCGGGTTCCGGATCCGGTTCCGCGTCCCGGCGGCAGAGGTAGTCCGGAACGACGTCGCGGTAGAAGCCGGGACCCCTGAAGTGCTTGCCCGCACTGGCCAGCAGGAGGGCTCCCATGGCAGCCGCGGACAGGGTCTGAACGGCGGGGCCCTGAAGGGAAAAGTTCGGTACGGACAAGCCCCTGACTGCAGGACCGGACCAGGGAAGAGGCATGGAACCACTCAATCACAGCCACGGTGGCCGCCAGAAACCGGCCTGTGAGGCAAGGTCCCTCAATTCCAGGCGGGCGGAGAGCTTCCATACGGGGGCGGCGGGGACAGGTAGTCCACCGGCCGGCCCGCGTCCAGCAACGGTGGACCGACGTAGCGGAGCTGCCCGTAGGTGCTGTCCATGGAGTTGTGGTGGGGTCCGGGTAGCTCTGCCGGGCCGTCAGTGACCCCTGGTTCGGTGTCCCCTGCTTCGGTGCCCATTGGAAGGGAAAACAGTTCCTCGGCGGTGCGGGCAAGGGACAGGTGCGCACAGGCACCCATCCCAGCCGCCCGGCGTCGGTCCAGGAGGCGGACGG
Source organism: Arthrobacter sp. AG367 (assembly GCF_007828995.1). NCBI lineage: Bacteria > Bacillati > Actinomycetota > Actinomycetes > Micrococcales > Micrococcaceae > Arthrobacter > Arthrobacter sp. AG367. The sequence continues at coordinate 55,385 of NZ_VIVE01000013.1, read as the reverse complement.
CCGCCGCAGCCACCCCGTATCCTGTGGCGTGGTCCAGCGCCTGGACAGGCAGGGCACCCGGGCGCCACCCGCCGTCGTCATTGTCCTTCCCGTACACGTGCGCGATTCCGCAGGCGGCCTGGACAATGCTGTCAAAACCGCGCATACCGCTCCATGGCCCGGCGCTCCCCCAGCTGTTGAGGGTGACCACCACCAGCCCAGGGTGCGAGGCCAGCAGTTCCCGCGGGTTGAGCCCGAAACGGTCCAGGGCGCCGTGCCGGTAACCCGTGACCACGACGTCGGCGCGGGCCAGGAGCTGCTGGAGGCTGTGCTGGTTCTGCGGAAGCCCCAGATCGGCTTCCGCGCTGCGCTTGCCGAACGCGGTGTCCACGAACTGGTCTTCGATTTCCGGGAAGGCTGGCGGGTCGATCCGCAGGACATCGGCTCCCAATGCTGCAAGCAGGCGGGTGGCCACCGGCCCTGCAATCACCCGGGTCAGGTCCAGGACCCGCAGCCCCTCCAGCGGCGGTTTGTTGCCGCCACCGATGCCCTCGCCGCCTGCCGTAGTAGCCGCCGCGGCAAAGTCCTGCAGTCCCAGACCGGCCGTGGTGCCGTCGGTATGCTCCACGGCAATCCAGGGTCCGGATCCCGCCGCCCGGCCCATGCCGGACGCAAGCCATTCGTCACGCGTCCTCACGGCCGCAGCGATCCCGCCGTGGCCCTGGATGGCGGCCTCAGCCTCAAGCGCCGCCATGGAACGAAGAGCCTGTTCCGCCCCTTCCGCGGAGGCGGCTCCCAAGGCGCGCAGCAGCCGCTGCTCGTGGTGCGGGTAGTTGGCGTGGAGCCGGATCCAGCCATCGCGGGTCTGCCGGAAGCCCGACAGGGGCGCGAAGCCCTGTGGCTTGCGTCCGGCAATCCGCAGGTGGCCGAAGGAATCGAAGGCAGCCGCGGTAAGCGCCGGCGTGGTGCTGAACCGGCCGGGCGTGCGCGCATACAGGTTCACCGCTTCCGCCGCGGCTCCCACCGAGTACAGTGCCAGGCCTTCGACGTCGAGGGCGCCGGCCCACCAGCGTCGGGGCGAATACGGGAGCGGATTGACGTGGTGCGCGTCCACGTCCGCCCTACTTTCCCTGCGGAGAGGCTGCGTGGAGCTGGTCCAGGACGCGGGCCGGCACGTTGGTGGTGATCTCGTGGATGCCCAGCTCCTGGCAAAGTGCCACATCCTCCGGGGAGTCCACGGTCCACACCCGGAAGCGCCGCCCGGAGTCCAGCCATCGGCGGATTGTGGCCGGGCGCTCCCTGACGTAGTCGATGCCGGGGCCGGCCATTCCTACTTCCCGGTCGTCCAGGATCCGTTCACCCTCCAGCTGGGTGGCCTTCATGAGGTTGGCGACGGCGCTCCCCGTAATGAGGCCCAGGCCCAGCCCGCCGCGGATCTCATGGATGGTGAGGTCGTCCACCAGTTGGCAGATGTATTGCGGCGGGACGGACTGGAGCAGGTGGCGGACCGAGTCCGGGCTGAAGCTCATGAAGGTCACGGCCACGTTGTCCACGGTGGAGCTTTGCGGGTCCCAGCCCTCGCTGCGGAGCACCTCCAGCACGCGGTCCTCCAGTTTGAGCTGGTAGGGACTGGGATGCTTGAGCTCGATGGCGAGTTTCACCGGGCGGCCCGCCCCGCGGAGGATGTCCAGCAGCTCCGGGAGGGTCAGCAGCTGTTCCGAACGTGCTCCATACTCTTCGGGAATGCGGACCCCCTTCCAGGATGAGAAGTCCAGCTGGTGCAGCTCACGCAGGGTCCGTTCAGCCACCGGCCCGGTCCCGTCCGACGTCCGGTCCAGGTTGGCGTCATGGAGCAGGACCAGGTGCTGGTCCCGGGTGAGGTGGACATCGCACTCCACCCCGTCGGCCCCGTCAGCCAATGCCTGCAGGTAGGCGGCCCGGGTGTGTTCGGCGTATGCGCCGCTGGAACCACGATGGGCAAAGACCAGCGGCCGCTGCGGCACTGACTCGTCAATTGTCATGGACACACGGTAGCCGACCGGCCCCCGCCTTCGGGGCTAGGCTTGGCACATGCAGGTGAACTCTGAGGCAACTACTGGGCCAACCACGCAGGATCCCCCCGCCGAGGCCGCACAGCAGGTGCGCCCTGGCACTATGGCGGCAGGCGCCGTCGTAAGCCGCCAGCCCGGTGCCGGCGACGCCGAGAAAGCGGCAGCGCTGCGGAAGATGAAGCTGCTGGCGCTGAGCCTGCTGATCGCCATGGCCGTGATTTTTGTCTTTGCGTTCGCGCTGCAGAAGGACTACCCGTGGCTGCAGTATGTGCGCGCGGCGGCCGAGGGCGGAATGGTGGGCGCGCTGGCCGACTGGTTCGCCGTGACGGCCCTGTTCAAGTACCCCATGGGCATCAAGATTCCCCACACCGCCATCATTCCCCGCCGCAAGGACCAGATCGGGGCCTCGCTGGGCGAGTTCGTGGAGACCAATTTCCTCTCCGAGCAGGTGGTCCAGGAGAAGCTGGCCAGCGTCAACATCGCGCGGCGGGCCGGCGTTTGGCTGGCCGGCCCTGGTGGTGCCGAACGCGTGGCCAAGGAGGGAGCTGCCGTTATCCGCGGCGCCTTCAAGGTTTTGAATGACGACGACGTCCAGGCCGTCATCGAGGGCATGGTGCGCAAGCATCTGCTCACCCCGCCGTGGGGACCTCCCGTGGGCAGGCTGGCGGAGCGCATCTTCCATGACGGGCACCATCACACGCTGGTGGACCTGCTGGTGGACCGCGCGGCGGACTGGGTGGACGACAACCACGAAACCGTCACCCGCCTGGTGTCCGACCGCTCCCCCACGTGGGTTCCGCAGTTCGTGGACGGACTGGTGGGCGACAAGGTCTATATCGAGATCCTGAAGTTCGTCCGTGCCGTCCAGGCTGACCCCCGCCACCAGGTGCGGCAGTCAATCGACAAGTACCTCAACGACCTGGCACAGGACCTGCAGCATGACCCCGCGATGATTGCGCGCGCGGAAGACATCAAGGCGCAGGTCCTGGGCGACCCCGAAGTGCGCGAACTGGCCTCGCGGACCTGGGGAACGGTCAAGAACGCGCTGCTGGGCGCCGTGGATGATCCGGACAGCGAACTCACCATCAAGTTCAAGGCTGCGGTGCGCGATTTTGGGTCACGGCTCGTGGACGACCCCGAACTGGCCGGGAAGGTCAACGCATGGATCGGTGACGCCGCCGGGTACCTGGTCCGCACCTACCGTTCGGACATCGCAGGCGTTATTACGGACACCGTGGCGCGGTGGGATGCCGAGGAAACCTCGCAGAAGATCGAGCTCCAGGTGGGTAAGGACCTGCAGTTCATCCGCATCAACGGCACCGTGGTGGGGTCCCTGGCCGGGCTGGGGATTTTCACGGTGGCGCAGCTGATCTTTGGGTAGTTTTCCGCTGCTGTAGGTCCCGGGTGGACTTGGCGCTGCGCATCTTCCTTTTCGCTCGGGATATTTGGGGTGCGAAAAGGAATGTGCGTGTCGATAAGGCGTACGACGGCGGCACGGAGGGCTGGAGTGACGCTGGAATTGTTGGAATGGAGTCGGCCCGCCGTACGGCTGCAGGCTCCTAGGCGAAGGACTCCAACCCGACGCCTGCGTCCTGAAGTCCTGCCCTGATCCGGGCCGCCATTTCTACGGCGTCAGGGGTCCCACCGTGAATGCACAGGGAGTCGGGCCGTACCGCAATTACGGATCCGTCCACGGCAACCACTTCGCCTTGCGTGGCCAGGCGGACGGCCCGTTCGACCACCGCATCGACGTCGTACAGGACGGCATCGTCCTCGGAGAGCGGCACCAGGCTGCCGTCGGCGAGGTAGGCACGGTCGGCGAAAGCCTCAACGAACACCGGGTGCCCGGCTTCCTTGGCCTGCTTCAGCAGCTCCGAGCCCGGGAAGCCCAGGAACGGAAGGCCTGGATCGTAGGCGTTGACCGCAGCCACTACGGCGGAGGCCTGCTCGGCGTCATGGATCGTGGTGTCGTACAGCGCTCCATGCGCCTTCACATAGTCCACGGAGGCGCCCACGGCATGCGCAACCCCGTCGAGCGCGCCCAGCTGGTACAGCACGTCCCCGAAGAGCTCGTCGAAGCTCATGCCAAGCATGCGGCGCCCGTAGCCGGCCAGGTCCCGGTAGCCCAGGTGCGCACCGACGGTGACATCAAGTTCGTACGCGGCCCTGCAGCTGTCGAGCATGGTGACGGGATCCCCCGCGTGGAGGCCACAGGCTACGTTGGCGCTGGTTGCCAGCTGGAGCATCGCCGGATCGCCTCCCGCGGTCCAGGAGCCGAATGATTGGCCTACGTCAGCGTTGAGATCCAATGATGTTGCCTTCCAGCGTCAGGTTGTCCGGCCCGGCAGCGGAAGTCAGCTCCCCGGGAATGGTGTCCGGCATCGGCCCGAACGCCTCCCGGGCATTCTTGGCCACCGCACGGCCCATCACGAGGTTACCGGCTCCGCCGACAACGGCCCCTATGCCGAACGGGAGGGCCCGCCCGAACAAGGCAGTCCCTTGGCGCTTGAGCAGGTTCTTGAGGAAGGCATGCTGGATCCTCTTCCGGACGCTGCCGAAACCCGGCACCACCATGGATTTGGACAGCGCGTTGCCCCAGGTGTTGGTGGCGCCGCCGGATGCCTGGCCGCTGAGCGTGCCCAGCAGGGCGGTGCCCTCCTCGCCGAGCATGATGGCCATGACCATGGTGCCGGCCTTTTCCGGGTTGGTCAGCCGGATGCCGTGCAGTTCAGCCAGCGAGGTTGCGTACAGGGCTGTGGCTTCCAGGAAGCCAACGGTGGCGGCTGCGGAAAGTCCCAGCGACGCCACGGTTCCAACGCCGGGGACGACGGCGGTGGCACCCACCAGGGCTCCCCCTCCGGCAACAGCCCGCAGGTAGTCGCGCTCTGCGATGTCCGCCAGCTGCGCGGCCGTCGCCCGCGGATGCCTCTTCTGGAGCCTGCGGATGTAGCCAACCACCAGGGGCCGCTGGATCTGCACTGCTTTCAGGAGCATGTTGTGGACGCCGGGCTTGGGCTTGCCCTCGGCGTCAAACATTGCGTTGTGGGCGGTTTCCTGTGCGATGCGTACTGCGGGGTTGCTGCGCCGGGCCATGGTCACCTTCATTCAAATCGACCTGCAGCGGGTAGGCTGCCGTGCCTTTCCATCCTATGTGGATAGACACTAAGCATGCTTAACTTCCGGGCCGTGGCTTCGTCCGGCGCGCTGCGGCGGCAGGATGCGGTACCTGCACCTCACCGCCGCCGCTGCAACCCGCCGTCGGACGTTACTTCCCGGCCTGCTGGACCTCGCGCCCCGCCGCCCCGGCGTCCTGGCCGCCGCTGCGCGCGGCAGTGGCCTGGTCTGCCTGAAGCTCGGCACGGAAGACCTCGAAGCGGGCCAGGTGGGCGGGACGGCGCCGCAGAATGGCCCAAGCCACTCCCAGGATGACGAACCAGATGGGGGTTACCAGCAGTGCAACGAGAGTGTCGGGCTGGGTGGTAAGGGCCCAAAGGACGAAGGCGAAGAATGCGTACACCACCCACACGGCGGGAATGCCACCGGGCATCTTGAACTTCGACGCCGCATGCAGGTGCGGCCGGCGGCGCCGGAAGGAGATGTAGCTGGCGAGGATGATCGACCAGACGAAGACGAAGCAGACCGCAGACACCGTGGTCACCATTTCAAAGGCCATGCCAACATCCTGGCCGGCATACATGAGTACGACGCCGGACAGCAGCAGGACGCAGGACAGGAACAGCGCGTTGCTGGGCACCTTCCTCGTGGAGAGCCGGCTGAAGATACCGGGGGCATCGCCTTCCTGGGCCAGGCCGAAGACCATGCGGGACGTGGAGTAGATGCCGGAGTTCGCGGAGGACATCGCCGAAGTCAGGACCACCAGGTTGACCACCGTGGCCGCGGCGCCGAGGCCGGCCAGGGAGAACATCCCGATAAAGGGGCTGTGGCCGGCGGCGAACTGGGTCCACGGGGTGACCGCCATCAGGATGACCAGCGCACCGACATAGAAGAGCAGCACGCGGACGGGGATGGCGTTGATGGCCTTGGGCAGCGTGCGCTCGGGGTTCTTGGCCTCGGCGGCGGTGGTTCCCACCAGTTCGATGCCTACGAAGGCGAAGACTGCGATCTGGAATCCGGCCACGAAGCCCATGAACTCATTGGGGAAGAACCCGCCATGGCTCCACAGGTTGGTGAAGCTTGCGGTGCCCGCGTCGCTCTGGAAACCGAAACCGGTGAAGATCATGAAGAGTCCCACGATGATCAGGGCTGCGATGGCGACGATCTTGATGAGGGCGAACCAGAACTCGGTCTCGCCGAACGCCTTGACGGTGGCGAGGTTCAGCAGGAGCAGGATGCCCACCGTGGCCAGGCCCGGGATCCAAAGTGGCAGCGCCGGCCAAAGTTCCTTTGAGTACCCTGCGATGGCGATGACGTCGGCGATTCCGGTGATCACCCAGCAGAACCAGTACGTCCAGCCGGTGAAGAATCCGGCCCACGGCCCCAGGAGATCGGCGGCGAAATCACTGAAGGACTTGTAGTTCAGGTTGCTGAGCAGCAGTTCACCCATGGCCCGCATGACGAAGAAAAGCATGAAGCCGATGATCATGTATACGAAGATCACGGATGGGCCGGCAGCGGAGATGGTCTTGCCGGAACCCATGAACAGGCCAGTGCCGATCGCGCCGCCGATGGCGATGAGCTGGATATGCCGGTTGGTGAGCTGCCGCTCCAGGTGGGGAGGCTCGCTGCGGGCTGCCGTGGCAGCGCCCGGGGTGCGGGCTGGTTCGCCGTTGGACGTGGGGGGATGAATCGCCATGAGGAACTCCATCGATAAAGCGGCTTTTGGGTGCCGCAAAAGATTTGGTTCCTCCCCGCTCTGTAGTGGACCTGAGAGTTTCCGCAGCAAAAGCCGCTTGCACCGCCGGTGAGCCAGGGTCATGCCCGGCTGCTTTCCAGAGTTGCCTGTCCGCGGCGGTACGTGGGCCTGAGAGTTTCCTGGGGAGGGTTTGCTCCTACGGCGCCTGCTGGATGTACCCGGCAGGGCTCTCCCGCCGCAGGTCGAAGGCGTATTCAGTTGGAAGCCGCAGGCTTTTTGGGCCACGGCCGGTCATGCAATGGGACAGGCGCCGACTGGTGGGCTGCTCCGGATACGCTGAGCCAGCCACCGGCGGCGCCAATCCCGGGGTTCAGTGTGGTGTCCGTCACGATCGAATGTCAAACCCCTCCCGACACAAGCGGGGAAGAACGGCGTCACGTGCCCCTCGAGCCCCGCACGGAAGCCGCCCGATTTGCCACGGACGGGTCTATCCCGGTACCTTGTGAGCCGAATCACCCACATTTGAATAAGCCTTTCGAGCTGTGACGGGAGAGTCCTCCCGGCGAAACACCGGTCAGGCGCCGTAGGAGCAAATCCTCCCCAGGAATCTCTCAGGCCCCCGTACCGTCACGGCGAGGCGACTCTGGAAAGCAATCAGGCTTCTGCCTGGTTCACCGACGGTGCAAGCGGTCCCCTGCCAACAGCAGGCAACGCGGAATCTCTCAGGTCCAATACAGAGCGGGGAGGAACCCATCCCACGCCGTGCCACCTTCGGCCGGCCAGATCTGGAGTTCCTCATGACGATTCATTCGCATCCAACATCGTTTGTTGACCGCCATATCGGCGCGCGCCGCCAGGCCGACATCGACACCATGCTCAAGGCCATCGGCTACGACAGCCTGGATGGCCTGGTTGACGTGGCCGTCCCCGCGCCCATCCGCCAGGAAACTGCGCTCAAGCTGACCGACGCCCTCAGCGAGGTTGAAGTCCTCACGGAACTGCGGAAGCTTGCCGCCAAGAACAAGACGGCAGTCCAGATGATCGGCCAGGGCTACTACGACACCGTGACTCCGCCGGTGATCCGCCGCAACATCCTGGAATCCCCGGCCTGGTACACCGCCTACACGCCCTACCAGCCGGAGATTTCCCAGGGCCGGCTTGAGGCGCTGCTGAACTTCCAGACCATGGTGCAGGACCTGACGGCGCTCCCGGTAGCCAACGCTTCCTTGCTGGACGAGGCAACGGCGGTGGCCGAGGCCGTGCTGCTGATGCGCCGCGCCAACAAGTCCAAGGCAGCGAAGGACGGCAAGACGGTGCTCGACGCCGACTGCCTCCCCCAGACCATCGCCATCGTGCTGGGCCGGGCGGAGGCGCTCGGCTTCGAGGTGGAGGTCGCCGACCTGTCCAAGGGCCTGCCCGACGGCGACATCAACGGCGTCGTGCTGCAGCAGCCCGGGGTCTCCGGCCGCGTGTGGGACCAATCCGCCGTGATCGCCGCTGCCAAGGACCGGGGCGCGCTGGTCACCGTGGCTGCGGACCTGCTGGCCCTGACACTGATCACACCTCCGGGCGAGCAGGGCGCGGACATTGCCGTCGGCTCCACCCAGCGTTTTGGCGTGCCGCTGTTCTTTGGGGGGCCGCACGCCGCCTACATGGCCGTCCAAAAGGGAATGGAACGTACCCTCCCGGGCAGGATCGTGGGCGTCTCCAAGGACAACGCCGGCACGCCTGCCTACCGGTTGGCCCTGCAGACCCGCGAGCAGCACATCCGCCGCGAGAAGGCCACGTCCAACATCTGCACCGCCCAGGCGCTGCTGGCCATCGTGTCCTCCTTCTACGCCGTTTACCACGGCCCCGACGGCCTGAAGGCGATCGCAGAGACCGTCCACGACAAGGCCAGGGTCCTGGCAACAGCACTCACGTCACTGGGCCGCGAACTGGTCACGGACTCCTTCTTCGACACCCTCACCGTCCGCGTTCCGGGCAAGGCCGCCAAGGTGATCACCGCCGCTGAAGCCCGCGGCATCAACCTGCGCTTCATCGATCCGGACACGGTGGGCGTCTCCGTTGATGAGACGACGACGGCGGCAACACTTTCCGCCGTCGCCGTCGCCTTTGGCGCCGGTCCGGTGGGTGACGCCCAGGGATTCGAACTGCCCGACACCATTGTGCGCACCTCGGCCTACCTGCAGCACCCGGTCTTCAACACGCACCGGTCTGAAACCCAGCTGCTGCGTTACATCCGCAAGCTCTCGGACCGCGACCTGGCGCTGGACCGCACCATGATCCCGCTGGGTTCATGCACCATGAAGCTGAACGCCACGGCCGAGATGGAAGCCATTTCCTGGCCGGAGTTCGCCTCGATCCACCCGTTCGCCCCGGACTCCCAGACCGAAGGCTGGCGCGAACTCATCGCCGGCCTGGAAGCGGACCTGACCACGATCACCGGGTATGACCAGGTGTCCATCCAGCCCAACGCGGGCTCGCAGGGCGAACTCGCCGGGCTGCTCGCGATCCGCGGCTACCACCATTCCCGGGGCGAGCAGCAGCGCAACGTCTGCCTGATCCCGGCCTCGGCGCACGGCACCAACGCCGCCTCCGCCGTGCTCGCGGGCATGAAGGTGGTCGTCGTGGCCACGGCTGCCGACGGCACCATCGACCACGACGACCTGACGGCCAAGATCGAGGCCAACAAGGACGTCCTGTCCTGCATCATGATCACCTACCCCTCCACCCACGGTGTCTACGATGGGGATGTCCGCGAAGTTTGTGACGCGATCCACGCCGCGGGCGGCCAGGTGTACGTTGACGGCGCCAACCTCAACGCCCTGGTAGGGCTGGCCCAGCCGGGCCAGTTCGGCGGGGACGTGTCCCACCTGAACCTGCACAAGACCTTCTGCATCCCGCACGGCGGCGGGGGACCCGGCGTCGGGCCCGTTGCCGCCAAGGCGCACCTGGCACCGTTCATGCCGGGCGACGCGAACAAGGCGGCGCACGAAGCCGGGCACGGTGTGGCGATCTCGGCGTCCCGGTTCGGTTCGGCCGGCGTGCTGCCGATTTCCTGGGCCTACGTGAAGCTGATGGGCGGTGAGGGCCTGACCGAGGCCACCAAGTCCGCGCTGCTGGCGGCCAACTACGTCGCGTCCCGCCTGAACGAATACTTCCCGGTCCTCTACACCGGTGAAGGCGGGCTGGTGGCGCACGAGTGCATCCTGGACCTGCGCGAACTCACGGCGAAGACGGGAGTCACGGCCGAGGACGTGGCCAAGCGGCTGATCGACTTCGGTTTCCACGCCCCCACCCTTTCGTTCCCTGTCGCGGGCACGCTGATGGTGGAGCCCACCGAGTCAGAGGACCTGGCCGAGATCGACCGCTTCATCGAGGCCATGATCACCATTCATGGCGAGATCCAGCAGGTGGCCAGCGGCGACATCACCCTGGAGGCATCCCCGGTGCGCAACGCACCCCACACGGCCGCCGCCGTCGTCAGCTCTGACTGGGACCGCGCCTACCCGCGGGAGCAGGCGGCCTTCCCCGTTGCCTCGCTCCGCCAGGACAAGTATTTCCCGCCCGTCGGCCGGATCGACGGCGCCGCCGGCGACCGGAACCTGGTCTGCTCCTGCCCGCCCCTCGAAGCGTTCGAGGACAGCACAGCCGAATTTGAGAACTGAGGACTTCCAATGACTGAGAACTACACCGCTCTTTTCGAGCAGCACAAGAAGGCCGGGGCCTCGTTCACGGACTTCGGCGGGTGGCAGATGCCGCTCAAGTACGAGTCGGAACTCGCGGAACACCATGCCGTGCGCAGGGCGGCCGGCCTGTTCGACCTCTCCCACATGGGCGAGGTCTGGGTGACCGGCCCCGACGCCGCCGCGTTCCTGGACTACGCCCTTGCCGGCAAACTGTCCGCGGTGGCCGTGGGCAAGGCAAAGTACTCGCTGATCTGCAACGCCGATGGCGGCATCATCGACGACCTCATCACCTACCGCCGGCCATCCCCCGAAGAGGGCGTGGACAGGTACCTGGTGGTGCCCAACGCGGGCAACGCCGCAGTGGTGGCCATGGAACTGCTGGAACGCGCCGCCGCCTTCGACGTCACTGTGGAGGACGCCTCCGCCGACACCTCGCTGATCGCCGTCCAGGGACCGAATTCCGAAGCGATCCTCCTGACGCTGGTCCCGGCCGAACAGCACGCACTGCTCACCGGGCTCAAGTACTACGCCGCCGTCGAGGTGGGCATCGCCGTCAACGGTACGGTCCAGGACCTGCTCGTGGCCCGGACCGGCTACACCGGCGAGGACGGCTTCGAGATCTACGTTCCCAACCTGGACGCCCCCGCACTGTGGGAGGCCCTGCTCCAGGCCGGCGACGGCTCCGGCCTGGTTCCAGCCGGACTGGCCGCACGCGACTCGCTCCGCCTCGAAGCCGGGATGCCGCTCTACGGCAACGAACTCTCCCGCCACGTCAACGCCTACGCGGCCGGCCTGGGCCCCGTGGTGTCGCTGGCGAAGGAGAGCGGCTTCGTAGGCAAGGACGCCCTGGCCGCCATCAAGGCCGCAGGAGTCGGTTCAAGCATCGGGCAGAAGCTGGTGGGCCTCAAGGGTGCCGGACGCCGCGCTGCCCGCGCCCATTACCCCGTCCTCAAGGACGGCACCCTGGTGGGCGAAGTAACCTCCGGCCAGCCCTCCCCCACCCTCGGATACCCCATCGCCATGGCCTACGTCGACGTCGAATTTGCTGAAGTCGGGACCGTCCTGGACATCGACCTCCGCGGCAAGCCCGAGCGCTTCGAAGTCGTCCCCCTCCCCTTTTACAAGCGCCAGAAGTAAATCGATTTCGCCCAACCACAACAGGTTTTGAAGAGAAGGAAAGTAGACAATGAGCAAAGTTGTTTCTGAACTGAAGTACTCCGCCGAGCACGAGTGGGTTGCTGTTGACGGATCCGGCCCAGCGGGGATCGGGATTTCCGCCGTTGCTGCCGACGCCCTGGGCGACATCGTGTACGTGGACCTCCCCGAGGTCGGCTCCACCGTGACGGCCGGCGAGACCTGCGGCGAGGTGGAATCCACCAAATCCGTCTCCGACCTCTACGCCCCCGTGACCGGTGAGGTCACCGAGATCAACGACGGCGTGGTCACGGACCCCGCCCTGATCAACAGCGATCCCTACGGTGCGGGCTGGCTCTTCAAGGTGGCCGTTACCGAGGAAGGCCCGCTCATGTCGGCAGAGGAATACGCAGCAGCAAACGGCGGCGAGCTGTGAGCGCCCCGGCAGAAGTGGGCGCCTTCGAGCAGGTGGCCTCCCCAAGCCTGAACGCCGACCTGTCCGTCCTGGACCCTGAGGTTGCCGCGAAGATTGACGACGAGCTTGGCCGCCAGCGCGACGGCCTGGAGATGATCGCGTCCGAGAACCACACGGCCGCTGCGGTCATGCAGGCCCAGGGCTCGGTCCTGACCAACAAGTACGCCGAAGGCTACCCCGGCAAGCGCTACTACGGCGGCTGCGAGCACGTGGACGTCATCGAGCAACTCGCCATCGACCGGGTCAAGGACCTCTTCGGCGCCGGGTTCGCCAACGTCCAACCACACTCCGGTGCACAGGCCAACGCCTCCGTCATGCACGCCCTGATCAAGCCCGGCGACACCATCATGGGCCTCAACCTGGCGCACGGCGGCCACCTGACCCACGGCATGCGGATCAACTTCTCCGGCAGGCTCTACAACGTGGTCCCGTACCAGGTCCGCGAGGACACCCACACCATCGACATGGCAGAGGTGGAACGGCTGGCCCAGAAGCACAAGCCGCAGCTGATCGTGGCCGGCTGGTCCGCTTACGCCCGCCAGCTGGACTTCGCAGAATTCCGCCGGATCGCCGACTCCGTGGGGGCCTACCTGATGGTGGATATGGCGCACTTCGCCGGGCTTGTCGCGGCAGGGCTGCACCCGTCGCCGGTCCCGCACGCCCACGTCACCACGTCCACCACGCACAAGACCCTGGCCGGTCCGCGCGGCGGCATCATCCTGACCAACGACGCCGACATCGCCAAGAAGATCAACTCGGCTGTGTTTCCCGGTCAGCAGGGTGGCCCGCTGGAGCACGTGATCGCCGGCAAGGCCGTGGCGTTCAAGATCGCAGCGTCCGAAGAGTTCCGCGAGCGGCAGGAGCGAGTCCTTGCCGGTGCCCGCCTCCTGGCGGAACGCCTGGTCCAGCCGGACGTCACCGCCAAGGGCATCAGCGTGATCTCGGGCGGCACCGACGTGCACCTGGTCCTCGTTGACCTGCGCAACTGCGACCTCGACGGGCAGCAGGCCGAAGACCGGCTCGCCGCCATTGACATCACCGTCAACCGCAACGCCGTTCCCTTCGACCCCCGCCCGCCGATGGTCACCTCAGGCCTGCGCATCGGCACGCCCGCACTGGCCACCCGCGGGTTCGGCGAGGACGCCTTCCGCGAGGTTGCGGACATCATCGCCCAAGCTTTGATCGCCGACGCCGACGCCGACCTCTCCGGTCTGCGTCACCGCGTCGAGGCCCTGGCTTCAGCGCATCCGCTCTACCCGGGCGTGGCACCCCTGTCCTGAGGGATCGTGATCGCTAACGGGCTCGGCGGACCGGACATTTTCACGCCTGCTGCTCCTTCGTCGCTTTGACGCAGGCTTTCGAAAAGTCCGGCTCCGCCGGCCCCTCGTGGGCATGTCGCCTTGGTGACAGACCCTCGGAGTGGGCGGGGCATCCGGAAGCGTGCGTCAGAGGCGAGGAACGAGCCAGCACGCGGAGGAATTCCGCTGCCGCCCACCCAAGCCCGGCCACACCAACCGAACCACAGTTTCAGTAAGGATTTAGTTATGGCTGTTGGTGTCTTTGACCTGTTTTCGATCGGGATTGGGCCTTCGTCTTCGCATACTGTGGGGCCGATGAGGGCTGCTGCGGTGTTCGCTGAGGAGCTCAAGGGCCTGGGTGTCCTGGGTGATGTGGCGGGGTTGCGGGTTGATTTGTATGGGTCGTTGGCGGCGACGGGTCATGGGCATGGGACGATGACCGCCGTTTTGTTGGGGTTGGAGGGGTTCCATCCGGAGTTGATCCTGCCCGCCGAGGTGGAGGAGCGGCTGGCCTCGATCGCGGAGACCGGGGTGCTGAACCTGGCCGGTGCTGTGGCCTTGCCGTACGGGGTGAAGGATATGGTGCTGCGGCCGTTGACGGTGTTGCCGCGGCACACGAACGGGATGACGTTCACGGTCACTGATGCGGCCGGGGAGGTGCTGCATGCGGCGACGTTTTTCTCGGTGGGTGGCGGGTTCATCGTCCGGGAGGGCGAGGAGGACGCGGCGCAGCAGGAACTGGACGCGTCCAAACAGGAGCTGCCGCTGCCGTTCCGGACCGCGGCGGAGCTGCTGGGGCACTGCGCGGTGACCGGGTTGGGCATCGCCGACGTGATGCTCGTGAACGAAAAAGCCTCCCGGGACGAGGAGCAGATCCGGGCGGGGTTGCTGCAGATCTGGTCGGTGATGGAGGGCTGCGTGGCCGCCTCGTTGAGGCGGGCGGGGGTGCTGCCGGGCGGGTTGAAGGTCCGCCGCCGCGCCCCTGACTGGTACGACCGGTTGAAGAAGGAATCCGCGGGCGCCCCGGACCGGAACCGGGAAGAGGAGACGGATGCGGCGTGGGACGCGGGCCCGTTCGATGCCAGGTATTGGCAGGAGTGGGTTAATTTGGTGGCGTTGGCGGTGAACGAGGAGAACGCCTCCGGCGGGCGGGTGGTCACCGCCCCGACGAACGGGGCGGCCGGGATCATCCCCGCGGTGCTGTTCTACGCCCTGCATTTCGCCCCGGGCATGGACAAGGCCACCCAGGAGGACCGGGACGCGGTGGTGGTGCGGTTCCTGCTGGCCGCGGGCGCGGTGGGGGTGCTGTACAAGGAACAGGCCTCGATCTCCGGGGCCGAGGTCGGCTGCCAGGGCGAGGTGGGGTCGGCGTCCTCGATGGCGGCCGCGGGCCTGGCCGAGGTCATGGGCGGGACCCCGGCGCAGGTGGAGAACGCCGCGGAAATCGCGATGGAACACAACCTGGGCCTGACCTGCGACCCGATCGGCGGGCTGGTCCAGGTCCCCTGCATCGAACGGAACGCGATCGCGGCCGCGAAAGCGATCAACGCCGCGAAAATGGCGCTCTGGGGCGACGGCACCCACCGCGTGTCCCTGGACGAAGTCATCATCACCATGCGCGAAACCGGCAAGGACATGTCCTCAAAATACAAAGAAACCGCCATGGGCGGCCTCGCCGTCAACGTCGTCGAATGCTGACCGGCAACAACCTGCCGCGAATCCCCAAGCAAGCAAAGGAAACAACCATGACATTGGCACCTGAAGGCCGGAAGATGCTGCGGATTGAGCAGCGCAACGCTGCGGTCCCGGTGGAACGCAAACCGGAGTGGATCAAGGCCAAGGTCCAGATGGGCCCGGAATTCGTCCAACTCAAGAACCTGGTGAAAAAGGAAGGCCTGCACACCGTCTGCGAAGAGGCCGGCTGCCCCAACATCTTCGAATGCTGGGAAGACAAGGAAGCCACCTTCCTGATCGGCGGCTCCGAATGCACCCGCCGCTGCGACTTCTGCCAGATCGACACCGGCAAACCCTCACCCCTGGACCGGTTCGAACCCACCAAGGTGGCCCGCTCCGTCCAATCCATGCAGCTGCGCTACGCCACCGTCACCGGCGTCGCCCGCGACGACCTGGAAGACGAAGGCGTCTGGCTCTACGCCGAAACCGTCCGCAAAATCCACGAACTGAACCCCGGCACCGGCGTGGAACTGCTCATCCCGGACTTCTCCGGCAAACCCGAGCACATCAAGGCCATCTGCGACTCCGCCCCCGAGGTCTTCGCGCACAACGTCGAAACCGTGCCCCGGATCTTCAAGCGGATCCGCCCCGCGTTCCGCTACGACCGCTCCCTGGACGTCATCACCCAGGGCCGGAACCTGGGCATGGTCACCAAGTCCAACCTCATCCTGGGCATGGGCGAAACCCGCGAAGAAATCAGCGAAGCACTCCGCGACCTCCACGCAGCCGGCTGCGACCTGATCACCATCACCCAGTACCTGCGCCCCTCCGAACGGCACCTGCCCGTGGACCGCTGGGTCAAACCCCAGGAATTCGTGGACCTCCAGCACGAAGCCCAGGAAATCGGCTTCCTCGGCGTCATGTCCGGCCCCCTGGTCCGCTCCTCCTACCGCGCCGGCCGGCTCTGGGCCACCGCCATGCGCAAAAAAGGCCGCGACATCCCCGCCGAACTCGCCCACATCGCCGACGGCATCCAGGACTCCGGCACCACCCGCCAGGAAGCCGCCACCCTCCTGGCAGGCTAACGCGCCCCTGCACGCACCCGTGAACCTAGCTTCTGCCGCGCACCACGGGAATGCTCGCCGTCGGTGGTCCGCTCGGGAAGACCGTGGGCTCCGGCTCCGGGATGCGCTCCAGGTGCACCTGCACGGGCTGGCCCGTGACCATCAACCGCTGGCCGCGGACGTCCACCTCCAGGGGTTCGCCCTCCTGGACCGTGAGCGTAATGGCGTCGGCAGAAAGCCGGACCAGCAGCAGGCGGCCGCGGATCTTCAGGTGAAAAGCAAGCCCTTCCCACTGTCCAGGCAGGCGCGGATCGAAAAACGGGACCGGGCCCTGGTCGCGCAGACCGGCGAAACCGCACACCAGGGAACTCCATACGCCGCCTGTGGACGCGATATGCACGCCGTCGATGGTGTTGCCGTGGGTGTCGTCGAGGTCGATGAACACGGCGTTGGTGAAGTGGTCCAGGGCCTCCTTGAAGTAGCCCACCTCGGCGGCCATGATGCCCTGGACGCAGGCGGACAGGGTGGAGTCGCCCGTAGTGATGGGATCGTAGAAGTCAAAGGCGCGCTGCTTTTCCTCCGCCGTGAAATCCTGCCACTGCAGGAACATGGCAAGCACCGTGTCGGCCTGCTTGAGGACCTGGTGGCGGTAAATCACCAGCGGGTGGAAGTGCAGGAGCAGCGGATACTTGGACCTCGGCGTGGTCCAGTCCCAGGCCTCCAGGGTCATGAAGTCATTGTCCTGGGAGTGCACCTGCATCCGCTCGTCGAACGGAAGCTGCATCCGGCTGGCCGCGGCCTCCCACATCTGGCGCTCTTCGTTGGTGATTTCGGCATGCTCAAGCGCGGCGGCGGCACGCAGGTTGAAGCGGGCCATCACGTTTGTGTACAGGTTGTCGTTCACCACGGCCGTGTACTCATCAGGGCCGGTGACGCCGTGGATATGGAAGAGGCCGTCCTTGCCGAAGAAGCCCAGGGAGATCCACATCCGGGCGGTCTCGATCAGCAGCTCCGCACCCATTCCTTCCCGGAAGGCGGCGTCGCCGGTGGCCCAAAGGTACCTGTTGGTGGCAAAGGCGATGGCGGCCGCGATGTGGAACTGCGCGGTGCCGGCGGCGTAATAGGCGCTGGCCTCGAGCCCGTTGATAGTGCGCCACGGGAAGAGGGCGCCGTCAACGCTCAGTTCCTTGGCGCGGATCTTGGCTTCGGGCAGCATGCCGTGGCGGAACTCCAAAACCTGCCGGGCGCCGTCGGGATTGGTGTAGGTGAGGTACGGCAACAGGTACACTTCCTGGTCCCAGAAGTAGTGCCCCTCGTAACCCGAGCCCGTCACGCCCTTGGCAGGGATGCCGGCAACATCGGCGCGCGCGGTGGCCTGCGCCAGCTGGAACAGGTTCCACCGGATAGCCTGCTGCATGCCGGGCCCGCCGCCCTCAACCACAATGTCCGATGTGGCCCAGTAGCCGCGGAAATGGGCTTCGCTCTCGGCAAAGATGTCATTCACCGGGCGCAGCGCCTCTTCGGCCACTGCAGCTGCGTCGACGTCAGGGTCCTGCACCGTGCGGCCGGCGGCGTAGCTGACGCTCTTTTCCAGCCGGAACGGCTCGGCGGCATCCACTGCCAGGACGTACCGGACGCTGCTGTCGTCCTGGTCCACCAGAGTCTCGAACGGCTGGTGCCCGGGGGACGTCCAGTGGTCAACCGCGATCCCCACGCGCTGCTTTGATTCGGAGGCCTCCCAGGACAGGCGCAGGGAGCCATCGCCGCCGTCGAGCCGCACGGGCAAAAGCACGCGCCCGGCGTGGCGGCCCGCGCGGCGCGGATCATGCACGGAGTGGTCTTCCACCGGCTGGTCCTGCCGGTTGATGACGGAGGAGGTGACGTCCAGGGAGACCTGGCGGTCCGTGGCAACGTCAAGCGAAATACCAAGGCTGCCGCGGGAGGCGAAGCCAACGGCCCGCCGTTCCGTGGTGGTCACCACGGCGCCGGACCGGCATTGCCAGGTGATGCGGCATTCGTAGATGCCGGTGCAGAAGTCGATGCTGCGCCGGTAGTCGACGACCTCGGATTCGGCCAGGCTCAGGCTTTCCCCGTCCACCACCACCGTGAAGTTGTTGGCGTCCGGGATGTAGAGGATGCGCTGCCCCGTCCGGGCGAACCCAAACGCATTCTCGGCGTGCTTGATGTCCCAGATTTCGTGCAGCCCGTTGATGAAGCTGCCCGGGAGTTCGGCGTCGGCCGCAGCCCAATGGGCACCCCGGATGCCCAGGTGCCCGTTGCCCAGGGCAAACAGGGTCTCAAGCGTTCCCGCGTTTTCGGATTCATGGCGCGTTTCAACGAGCTGCCAGGGGGTGTCGGGGAACCGTTCGCGGTCCGCGGTGATCAGTGCCATGGTCGGGGTCCTTTTGGCGATGCCGTGCGGGCGGGCGGGCCGGCACGGAATATTCGGGGGAATGCGGTATTCGAATTGGTGCTGCCGGGGAAGCAGCAGGGGTTGCCCGGGGGAAGGCAACGGGGTTTCTGGCGGCGGGTTTAGGGAAGAAGTTCCTGGAGGTCGTTGACCACCAGGGTGGCTCCGGCATCGAGCAGCGTCTGCCGCCCTGCGCCCCGGTCCACGCCAATGACCGAGTGGAACGATCCCGCGTGTCCGGCCTGCACGCCGGACACGGCGTCTTCCACCACCACGCACCCGGAGCTGGACAGGTCCAGCAGCTTGGCTGCGTATTCGTAGGTGGCCGGGCTTGGCTTTCCGGGGAGGCCACGCTCTGCGGCCACCACCCCGTCCACTACGACGGCGAAATGGTGGCTGAGTCCGGCGGCCTTCAGGACGGCGGGGGCATTACGGGAGGAGGAGACGACGGCGACCTTAAGTCCGTGCTCAAGCGCAGCCTGGAGGAAGCGCACCGAGCCTTCGAACGGTTCGACGCCGGCGCTCACGATGTCGTTGAAGATCGCGTTCTTCCGGTTGCCCAGGCCCTGGACCGTGTCATTGGAAGGGTCGTCATCCAGCGGGCCTTCCGGCAGCGTGAGTCCCCGGGACGCCAGGAAGTCGCGCACTCCGTCAAAGCGGGGCTTGCCGTCGATATGGTCGAAGTAGTCGCTTTCGCTGTAACCGGAGACCCCCGGCTGCGAGGCCAGGTATCCGTCGAACAGTTCCTGCCAGGCACGCTCATGCACAGTGGCCGTGGGCGTCAGCACCCCGTCCAGGTCAAACAGGATTGCTGCCGCGCCGGTCCAGGCGGCGGTATCAGCTGCAGTTTGTTGTGTCATCAGCAGTGCGGTGTCCTCTCGGGTTGCGGACTACCGGCCCTGCCGGGACAGCCTGAAGGAAGGTGCTGCCGGCGCATTTGCGCACAGCATCGCTTCCTTGCCCGCCCACTGCAGGACCGATCATGGCCGTAGACGAGTGTAAGCGCTTGCAAATTTGACTTGCAAATGTTTTTTTAGCCGTTCACACAACTGCCCACGGCCATGCAGCGGCATAGGGGTCAGCGCAGCACGTAATGGCGCAGGAAGGCGCTGACGTCCACCATTTCCGCCTTGGACATGGCGTGCCCCATCCCCGGGTAGGTGCGGGCAGTCAACAGCGTGTTCTTTTCGAGCCATTCGGCGGTGTAGGCAACGGCGTCTTCGTTAATTACCAGGTCCGCCTTGTCCCGGCCCCAGAAGAACGGCGGCTTGGCCTCGAACGAATCCATCACGGAGAGGAGCTCGTTGTTGAGTACGAAGCCGGACAGCCCCACGACGGCCTTATAGTCTTCGGGATGCAGCCGCAGGAGGGTACTGGCCATGGCCATGCCCTGGGAGTACCCCATGAGGCTGACGCTGCTGTGCCGGTCCTTGACGGAACTGATCCAGGCGTGCACCGCGTTGGCGGCCGAGATGACGTCCGCAAAGTCGTTGGCCAGGAAGTAGTCGAGCAGGAACCAGCCCCAGTGGTCGCCGATGGGCATGGGGGCCCGCAGCGCCGCGAAGGTGAACTCCTGCGGCAGGTACTCGAACAGGCGCACCATCCGCGACTCGTCCGTCCCGTATCCATGCATCATCACCAGTAAGGGAGTGCCGGCGCGTTGCCCTTCCGGCCTGGACCACACAACTGTTTCCACCGGACAAGCCTAGCCATGGAACCGCGCCGTCCCGGGCGGGTCGTTGAATCCGGAATCACAGGGAGGTAGCGTGACGCTTGACAGACAGCAGGCTTAGCTTTCGAAGTGTACGCACCACCTTTCCGTCAGGCCCTACCAGCGCCGCGCAGGACGCGGCCCTAAGGAGCAAGTCATGAGAATCGGCTCGTCAATCTTCCTCATCGCCCTCGGCGCCATCCTTGCCTGGGCCGTTGCTCCAGGGCTGATTCCATTCGTGGACCAGCAGCTGGTGGGCTACATCCTGATGGCCGTGGGCGTGATCGGACTTATCGCTTCGCTCATCCTCGCTTCCCCCGG
The DNA here is from genome assembly GCF_007828995.1 of Arthrobacter sp. AG367. Classification (NCBI taxonomy): domain Bacteria; kingdom Bacillati; phylum Actinomycetota; class Actinomycetes; order Micrococcales; family Micrococcaceae; genus Arthrobacter; species Arthrobacter sp. AG367. The sequence continues at coordinate 34,763 of NZ_VIVE01000013.1, read as the reverse complement.
CCGCAGCCGCCGCGTGAGCGAGTCCCGCTCCGTCATTGACCCCAATACCGGCGAGCGCATCACGCGGCACGAAAGCCGCGACGGCGGCGTCTAAGCAAGGCGCAATTCGGGGCAGGTGCCCGGAGAGGCGTCGATGAAAACCCGGAAAGCCGGGCTGGACAGAACCTGTCCAGCCCGGCTTTCGCCATTCCCGGCAACGTCCCCCAAAGAAACGCAAATATTGTTTCATGTTGGTTTCCATTGACAAACCAACAGAAGCAAAGATAAAGTCAAGTAACCCAACATCGATGTGATGCCAGTCACGTCGATGTCGGGAACCCGCAAGGCAACAGAAACAGCAGGACCTACGCAACGGAGGGTACGTGTTCGCCGAGGAGCGCCAGCAAAAGATTGCCGAGCTTGTCGCCGGCAGTGGCCGGGTCAGTGTGACCCTGCTGGCTGAGCGCTTCAGTATCACCACCGAAACAGTCCGCCGGGACCTTGCAGCCCTGGAAAATGCCGGCACTGTCCGCCGTGTCCACGGCGGCGCGGTAGCGGCAGACCGCTTCAGCACCACCGAGGAAAGCGTTACTGACCGGGCCATCCAGCGGCCGGACCAAAAAATCCGGATTGCCGAAGCCGCCCTGGCCCTGATCCCCCGGAACTCGTCCGCCAGCGTCCTCATGGACGGCGGCACCACCACCGAGGTGCTGGCAGACATGCTGGCGCGGCGCACCGCCGTCGAACCTTCCGACGGGAACGGACCCCACCACGAACTGGTGGTCATCACCCACGCCGTCCCCATCGCCAGCAAGCTCTCCAACGTTCCCGGCGTTGCCCTGCAGATCCTGGGCGGGCGGGTCCGCGGAATCACCCAGGTGGCCGTGGGGCAGGCAACCGTGAACGCCGCCGCCCGCATCCGCCCCGACATAGCGTTCATCGGCACCAATGGCATCCACGCCACTTTTGGTGTCAGCACTCCCGATCCTGAAGAAGCAGCCGTCAAGGCAGCCTTCGTCCAGTCGGCACGCCGCATTGTGGTGCTGGCCGACTCCTCCAAGCTGGACACGGAAACCCTGGTCCAGTTCGCCTCCCTGAAAGATCTGGACACCTTGATCACAGACAGTGAACCCGGACCTGAGCTCGCAGCCGCCCTGGAAGATGCCGGCGTAGACGTGGTGGTCGCATGATCATCACCTTCACGGCCAACCCCAGCCTTGACCGGACCGTCGCCCTCCCGGGCCCGCTGGAAAGGGGTGAGGTGCAGCGCGCCGTCTCCGTCCGCCAGGAGTCCGGCGGTAAGGGCGTCAACGTCTCCCGTGCACTGGTGGCTTCCGGCCTGGAGTCGCTTGCCGTCCTCCCCGGGGCGGACAGCGATCCCGTCCTCGCCGGCCTGCGTGAAAGCGCAGTTCCCTTCGTCTCGCTCCCCATCGATGAGCCGCTGCGCACCAACGTGGCGCTCACCGAGCCCGGCGGCGTGACCACCAAGATCAACGAACCCGGCCCCGTCCTGGGCGCCGACCAGCAGGAAGCCCTCGTCAAGCTGCTGCTGGAAAGCTCCCGCGGTGCCAGCTGGGTGGTCCTGGCCGGCTCGCTGCCGCCTGGATTCCCGGACAACTTCTACGCCACGGTGGCCCGGCGGATCCGGGAGGCGGGCAACGGCACTGCGCCGCTGATCGCCGTCGACTCCTCCGGGGCGCCCCTGGCCGCCGCGTTGACTGGCAACGGCGCCTCTGACGCCGGAACCAGCGGCGGACCAGGCACCGGCGGCGGAACAACCACAGGTTCCGGGAAACCGGACCTCCTCAAGCCCAATGCCGAGGAACTGGCGGAGCTGGCCGCAGCCGCCGGCTTCGCCCCGGCCTCCGGTGACGAACTGGAAGCGGACCCGGCTGCTGCCGCGGCCGCCGCAGCCGCCGTCGTACGTTCCGGTGTGGGTGCTGTGCTGGCAACTCTCGGTTCCAAGGGAGCTGTCCTTGTTACGGCCGACGGCGCGTGGCTGGCCACGCACCCGCCGGTCGCCGCGGTCAGTACGGTAGGCGCGGGCGATTCCGCTCTTGCCGGCTACCTGCTTGCCCACGGCCGGGGCGCCGCCCCTGCCGACTGCCTTCGCCAGGCGGTGGCCCATGGTGCCGCCGCTGCCTCCCTGCCGGGTTCCACTGTTCCGGCAGTAAACCAAACCACCCCGGATGCCGTAACCATCACGGCCCTTCGAAAGGATTGACAGTGACCCAGCTCATCACCACGGAACTGGTCGAGCTCGACCAGAACCTGGGCAATGCCCCCGAAACGGTGATCCGGCATCTGGCAAGCAAGGTAGCTGCCGCCGGACGCGCCTCAGAAGTCGAAGGCCTGTTCGCAGACGCCTTCGCCCGCGAGCAGAAGACGGCCACCGGAATCCCCGGCGGCATCGCCATCCCGCACTGCCGCTCTGCAGCGGTCACCGTGCCCACCCTGGCCATGGCCCGGCTCAACCCGAAGGTGGACTTCGGCGCCAAGGACGGACCGGCAGACCTGGTGTTCTTCATTGCCGCTCCGGACGGCGCGGACCAGGAGCACCTGAAGCTGCTGTCCAAGCTGGCACGGTCCCTGATCAAGAAGGACTTCACCGCAGCCCTCCGCAACGCTTCATCGGAAACGGAGATTGTGGAACTGGTCGAAGGCGCACTGGCTGACAAGCCGGCCGCACACGCCGCACCCGCCCCCGCTGACGCAGTCCCGGTTGGCGCCGGCGTCGGTTCAACCGGTTCCCCGGCTGCTGCCGGTGCGCCCGCAGGGGCATCGGCAGGTTCCGCCGGCAAGGGCCCCAAGCGCCTCGTCGCCGTCACCGCATGCCCCACCGGCATCGCACACACCTACATGGCGGCCGATTCCCTCGTGGCAGCCGCCAGGGAAGCAGGCGTGGACCTGCAGGTGGAAACCCAGGGTTCCTCCGGCGCCAAGGCGCTGGACCCCGCCGTCATCGCCGCGGCGGACGCCGTGATCTTCGCCGTGGACGTTGACGTGCGCGGCAAGGAGCGCTTCGCCGGCAAGCCCGTCATCAACGCCCCCGTGAAGCGCGGCATCGACGAGCCGGACAAGATGGTCCAGGAAGCGCTCGCCGCAGCCGACAACCCCAATGCCCGGCGCGTCCCGCACTTCGGGGCTGAGGAGCAGGCCGAGCACGAGGCTGAGGAAAAGGGCGAGCACATCGGGCAGAAGCTCAAGAAGGCCCTGCTCACCGGTGTCAGCTACATGATTCCGTTCGTGGCAGGTGGTGGCCTCCTGATCGCCCTCGGCTTCCTCATGGGCGGCTACCTGATCACCAAGTACGCAGACAACATAGTGGTCCAGAACAGCCTCTTCAACCTGCCCACCGAGTTCCCTGACAACGCCTGGGGCCCGCTGGGCGCCTACCTGGGCGCGGTGCTGTTCAAGATCGGTGCGCTTTCACTGGGCTTCCTGGTCCCGGCGCTGGCCGGCTACATCGCCTACGCGATCGCTGACCGTCCGGGTATCGCCCCCGGCTTCGTTGCCGGTGCAGTGGCCGGATTCATGGGAGCCGGCTTCCTCGGCGGTATCGTCGGCGGCCTGCTCGCCGGTTACATCGCCCACGTGGTGGGCCGCCTGCAGGTGGCGCGGTGGCTGCGCGGCCTGATGCCGGTGGTCATCATCCCGCTGCTGGCATCCCTGGTGGCTTCCGGCCTGATGTTCGTCATCCTTGGCGGACCGATCGTGGCCATCACCAAGGGCCTGAACGCGTGGCTGTCGGGCCTGACCGGCGCCGGCGCCATCGCCCTGGGCGTAATCCTGGGCCTGATGATGTGCTTCGACCTCGGCGGACCGGTCAACAAGGTTGCCTACTCCTTCGCCGTCGCCGGCCTGGGTGCAGCAACCATGGACAACCAGGCACCGTGGCAGATCATGGCAGCCGTCATGGCGTCCGGCATGGTTCCCCCGCTGGCCATGGCACTGGCCTCCACCGTCCTGAACAAGAAGCTCTTCAGCCTGGCTGAGCAGGAAAACGGCAAGGCCGCCTGGCTGCTGGGGGCCTCCTTCATCTCCGAAGGTGCAATCCCCTTCGCCGCAGCCGACCCGCTGCGCGTCATCCCCGCCAGCATGCTGGGCGGGGCCGTGACCGGAGCCATCTCGATGGCGGCGGGCGTCGGGTCCAAAGCACCCCACGGCGGACTCTTCGTGTTCTTCGCCATCGACAACTTCCTGATGTTCGTCGTCTCAATCGCCGTCGGCACGGTGATCACCGCGCTGTCGGTCATCGCCCTGAAGCGCTGGGCAGTCAAGAAGACCGTTGATACGGTTGAACCGGTTCCCGTAACCGTCTGAACCGGCTTAGCCGCATACCCCACCGGCCGCTGAACCCTCAGCACGCCGAAAGACTAAAGGAGCAACAATGCCAGAACGCACCGCAACCGTCGCCAGCCGCGTGGGCCTGCACGCCCGCCCCGCCGCCATCTTTGCAGAGGCAGCCGGCGAGTACGACCTGGACATCACCATCGCCCGTGAAGGCGAGCCGGTCGACGAGGCGATGGACGCCGCCAGCATCCTGTCCCTTATGAGCCTGGGCGCGTCGCACGGCGACGTGGTGGTGCTCCGCGCCGAAGGTGCCGGTGCGGACGATGCGCTGGACCACCTGGTGCAGATCCTGGAAACGGACCACGACGCCTAGCAGCAGCCACGCTGCCTGAGGGCAGCACACAAGCCGGCGGCCGCCGTCGGATGTTCCCCCATTGGAAGAACATCCGACGGCGGCCGCTTGGCTTTTAAGCGTTGGGCACCCCGGTTAAGCGTTGGTTCCAAGGGCGGGCGGGTCAGCGGCGTTCAGCGAGCGCCTTGACGTCGGCCAGGAGCTTGTCCCACATGGCTTTCGAGTGCGCGGCGGCTTCCTCGGTGGGGTTCCTGTCCTGGGCCAGTGTCAGCCGGGTGGCGCCGCCCTGGTCCTCGAGCGTCCATTCGAGTGTGTGGTAGTTGTCCGGCTCGTCCTCCTGGCCGGACAACGGGCTGAAATGGGTGTGGACCAGTTTCCGTCCCGGTTCAACCGCCAGGATTTCGCCTTTGTCCTGGTACGCCTTTCCTTCCCACTCGCCCTGCCAGGTGATGGGGCTTCCAACGTTCCAGTCGGTCTCCAGCGTGGTCCCGAACATGAACTCCTTTACGGCAGCCGGGTCCGTGATCACCTCCCACACCCGCCCAGGACTTGCGTTGATGGTGGTGGCGGACGTTGCCACATGGTTCTCCGCCATGGCTCAGGCTTTCCTGGCCGTGAAGAGCAGGTACTCCCATTCCATCTGGAAGGGCACATCACCGTGGGCGTCGCCGAACGAGTCCGCCAGCTCCGTGAGGGCCTGGTCCAGTGCCTTGACCTTGTCCTGGTCCTCGCCCAGTGATTTGTACACGGAGATCATGGGGCCGTAATGGGACTTGAAGTACCTGACGAAGTCCGCGGGCTGGTGGAAGCTCTTGACCGCCAGGTTCTGCTTGCGGGTATGGATTTCGGTAACCCTGTCGCCCAACAGTTCGCGGACATGCTCCTCGCTCCCCCACAGCGGCGCCGGCTGCGCACCCGGCGGGGGCGGTGGAGCGAACGGCTTCATCGCGGTAAACATCTGCCCGATGAACCCTTCCGGCGTCCAGCACAGCAGCCCTATGGACCCTCCCGGCTTGCACACCCGGAGCAACTCGTCGGCCGCCGCCTGGTGGTGCGGCGCGAACATGACGCCGATGCAGGACATCACAGCGTCGAACTCTGCATCGCCGAAGGGCAGGGCTTCGGCGTCGCCTTCCTGCCACTCCAGGCTGACGCCGCGGTTTGCGGCTTCCCGGCGCCCTGCCTCGAAAAGCTCGGGGGTGAGGTCGCTGGCCACCACTTTGGCACCCATCATGGCTGCGGGAATGGCTGCATTGCCGGTTCCTGCCGCCACGTCGAGGACCCGCTGGCGCGGCCTGATACCGGAGGCTTCGACGAGGACGGCGCCCAGTTCCAGGAGCATCTCATCGGCGAGGGCCGGGTAGTCACCTGACGCCCACATGGCCCGGTGCTTCTTCTTCAGCTCCCGGTCAGCGTCCATCACGTCGGTCTGGTTGTCCATGTCCGTGCCCCTCTACGTGTCCGTTCAAAATGGGCGACAGCACACTGTTGGCACAGCGGAGGCTGCGATGCGACTCATTGTGGACGCGATACAGGCCGCTGTAAAGGCAGGATTGCGGCTGGGCGCCCGGGTCAGGCAGGCTTGCGCGCCCTGGTGGCCTTGGCCGCAGGCTTTTCTGCGGTCTTGGTTCCAGTGGACTTGGTGTCCGTGGACTTGGCCGCTGATTTAGACGCTGTTGATTTGGAGGCGGTTGATTTGGCTGCACCCGATTTGGCGGCCGTTGACTTGGAAGCCGTCGATTTGGCTGCGCTCGACTTGGCGGCAGCGGTTTTCGGAGCCGGGGACTTCGCGGACGCTTTCCGCGCCGGTTTGGCGGGCTCGGCCTCCTCCTCCCCGGTATCTGCTTCGTCGTCGGAAGTCCCCGTGGCAGCGGCCTCGCCGCCGCCACGCTTCCTGTCCAGGCTCCGCTTGAGGGCCTCCATCAGGTCGATGACCTCGCCCTTGCCGCCCTCACCGGCTTCGACGCCGAAGGTCTCCTCCGTGTCCAGCGATTCACCCTGTTCGAGCTTGGCCTCGATGAGCTGGCGGAGCTGCACCTGGTACTCGTCGGTGAAGGACGTGGGGTCGAAATCGGCAGCCATGGACTCCACCAGCGCCGCGGACATGTCCCGTTCCTGGGCGGAGATCCTGATGTCGGCGTCCAAGGCGGGAAAGTTCGCCTCCCGTACCTCGTCGGGCCAGAGAAGGGACTGCAGCACCAGCACGTCGTTCTTGATCCGCAGGGCCCCCAGCCGGGTTTTCTCCCGCAGCGCGAACTGGACGATGGCCACCCGGTCCGTGTCCTCCAGGGCCCGGCGGAGCAGCACGTAGGCCTTGGGCGACTTGGAGTCCGGCTCCAGGTAATAGCTCTTCTCGAACATCATGGGTTCGAGCTGCTCAGACGGGACGAACTGCACCACCTCGATCTCGTGGCTGTTCTCCGCGGGAATGGACTTGAGTTCATCCCTGGACAGGACCACCGTGCGGCCGTCCTCCTCGAACGCCTTCTCGATGTCCGAGTAGTCCACCACCTCGCCGCACACTTCGCACCGGCGCTGGTAACGGATCCTGCCGCCGTCGGCATTGTGAACCTGGTGCAGACTGATGTCATGATCCTCAGTGGCGCTGTAGACCTTGACGGGCACGTTGACCAGCCCGAACGCGATGGCACCTTTCCAGATGGCTCTCATTCATACAGTCAACATCAGAGCGGGCCGGAGGTGAAGCCCCGTGGCCGGGAGTAGGGAACGTGTCCGGGTAGCGGGGCGCGAACTGACGCTGACCAACCTGGACAAAATCATCTATCCGGAGACCGGCACCACCAAGGCGGACGTGCTGGCCTACTACGCCGCGGTGGCCCACGTCCTGATCCCGGCGGCGGCCAACCGTCTCGCCACGCGCAAGCGGTGGGTCAACGGCGTGGGCACCGCGGACAAGCCGGGTGAGGTGTTTTTCCAGAAGGACCTGGAGGATTCAGCGCCGGGCTGGCTGCCACGGGCGGCGATCACCCACAAGGACCGGACCATCTACTACCCGTTGGTCAACGACGCCGCCACCCTGACCTGGTTCGGCCAGATCAACTCGATCGAAATCCACGTACCGCAGTGGCGGGTGGATTCGCATGGCAACCAACTCAACCCGGACCGGCTGGTGCTCGACCTGGACCCGGGCGAAGGGGCCGGGCTGCCCGAATGCCGCGAGGTGGCCCTCCTGGCGCGGTCCATCCTGCAGGATGTGGGCCTGGACCCGGTGCCGGTCACCAGCGGCAGCAAGGGCATCCACCTCTACGCGGCGCTGGACGGGACGCAGACCTCTGAGCAGATCTCCGCTTTCGCCCGGGAACTGGCCCGGGCCCTTGAAGCGGACCACCCGGACCTCGCCGTCAGCGACATGAAGAAGTCGCTCCGTGCGGGAAAGGTACTGGTGGACTGGAGCCAGAACAACGCCGCGAAGACCACCGTGGTCCCCTACTCACTGCGGGGCCGGCCCACGCCCCTGGTGGCCGCACCACGGACCTGGCGGGAAATCGAATCCCAGGGGCTCAAGCACCTGGACTACCAGGAGGTCCAGCGCCGGGTGCGCGACGGCAAGGACCCTTTCGCCGCCGTCGTCAATGCCGGGGCCCGTGCCGCAGCCGGCGCTGCGGAAGGCGCTGACGCCACTCCCGACGGCGGCCCCGGCCAGGGGGAGGCATCCCACGACGGCGATCCCCGCCTGGGCAGGTACCGTTCCATGCGCGATCCCAAGGCAACGCCCGAGCCCTTCGCGGGCATCCCGGCCGGTGGCAACAGCTTTGTGATCCAGGAGCACCACGCCAGCCGGCTGCACTACGACCTCCGGCTGGAACACGAGGGTGTCCTGGTGTCGTGGGCCCTGCCCAAGGGCATTCCGGAGTCCGGGGCCAAGAACAACCTGGCGGTCCAGACCGAGGACCATCCCATGGACTACCTCACCTTCCACGGCACAATCCCCAAGGGACAGTACGGGGCGGGCGTCATGACCATCTGGGACACCGGCACGTACGAACTGCACAAGTGGATCAACGGAAAGGAAGTCATCGTCACCCTGACCGGGTCGGAGGGCGGCGGCCTTGGCGGGACCAGGAAGATCGCGCTTATCCATACGGGCCGCGGACAGGGCAAGGACGCCGAGAGCCAGTGGCTGGTCCACCTGATGGACCAGGAGCATCAAGGCGGACGACGGCGGCACGCGGCCCCGGCAGCGACGGAGCCGTCGCAGGAAGCAGGCGCAGTGGACCCTGCACCGGCCGCCGCGCCTGCTGAAACTGTGGACCCTGCCAACGGCGCTCCCGCAGACCCACTGGAATACCAGCCCATGATGGCCACCTCCGGGAACACCAGTGACCTGCAGGGCAGCGCATGGCAGTACGAGCTCAAATGGGACGGCGTCCGGGCCATCCTGGTGGCAGACCGGGAGAGGGTCCGGATCTTCTCCCGCAACGGCAACGACGTCAGCCGCACCTATCCCGAGTTCACGGACCGGGCCTGCTGGCCGGAGCACCCTTTCGTGGCGGACGGTGAGATCATCGCCGTCGGGCCCGGCGGGAAACCCGACTTCGGCCTGCTGCAGGGACGGATGAAGCTGACCCGGGCCGCCGACGTCGCCAAAGCCCGCACCACCATCCCGGTCCAGCTGATGCTGTTCGACCTGCTCTTCGACAACGGAGAAGACCTCCGGCGCAAGCCGCTCAGCACCCGGCGGCGCCGGCTGGAGGAATTCTTCCGCCCGTCCGGCTGCCCCGTGGAACTCTCCATGGTGCTGGACGAACCTGTGGACCTCCTCATGGAAAGCGCGCAGGAGCTTGGGCTGGAAGGAATCATGGCCAAGCGGACGGACAGCCGCTACGTGAGCGGCCAGCGGACCCGGACGTGGATCAAGCTCAAGACAGAACAGACCCAGGAAGTGGTGGTGGGCGGCTGGCGGCCGGGAAAGGGCGGACGCCAGGACACGGTGGGGTCGCTGCTGGTGGGAATTCCCGACGGCGACAAGCTGCAATACGTCGGCAGGGTGGGCAGCGGTTTCAGCATGCGCGAACTCACGGAACTGCGGCAGACGGTGGAGCGGCTTGGCCGGAAGACGTCGCCGTTCCATGACGTCCCCCGCCCCGACGCCGCCGACGCCCGCTGGGTCTCGCCGGAACTCGTGGGCGAGGTGACCTACGGCGAATGGACCGGGCCGGGCAGGCTGCGGCATCCCCGGTGGCGCGGCTGGCGCGTGGACAAGGACCCGGCCGAAGTGGTTCGGGAAGCCTGACCCGGGTTTTCGACGCGCCAACCACCCCACGACGCGCAAATTACCTGGCGCCCGCCAGATTTCGGGGGCGCCAGGTAATTTGCGGGTCGACGGCGGTTTTAGGTGCCGGTTACTTTAGGTGCCGGTTACGAGGAGTGCGGCATCTGCGGCCGGCCGGTGCGGTGGACGGCGGTCACGGCCGCCTCATGTCCCATCCGGCCATGGCCGGCAGCCCGGTCCTTGGGATGCCGGCGCTTCCCGTAGCCGTCCGGCCATCCACTTTGCTGCTCCATCGGGCCGGTGCCCATGACCGCAGGGCCCGGGGCCACCGGCGCATCCATGGCCGCCGCAAGGTGGTCCGCCACCTCGGGGTTGATATGGAACTGGTTGGACTGTTCACCCATTGTGGTTCTTCCCTTCTTTCCTTCGTTCTTCCTTGAAACGAAACGCCAACGAAAAGCGTCCGGGCGCGCGCGGACTGTTACCCGGAAAGAGGTGTGTTCATCGCTCTACCATAGGCATGCCACGGGGTCCTGTGAACCCCCTCCAAACGCCGTGGCCCCGGTCACTTTCGCGGCCGCCATCACCCAAAAATGGGACCTGAAACGGTTCCGGAGGGAAAATTTTTGGTAACACCGCCGTTGATCAGCGTGCTTCCCAGTAAGGGCGCGGGAAAACACGGCACAAAAAATTGCGGAATCCACCCCTGGAGTGGCCCAAAAGGGCGGACTCTACGCCATTGAACTGCCGACGCGCTACAGAAATCCCGTAAAATTGAAGGCCTGCCCAGAGCGGGGCAGCTACAAGTCGCAAGCAAATGACCTCCATAGGAGTTGCCCAAATGCCCACAGACCGAAGCAGGACCGACTCTCCAGCAGGCGCCAGGAACGCCAGCGGAACAGACCTGGCAGCCCCCGTGGCTGCCAAGAAGCCCAGGCTGCTGCCGCGCCGCCGGCTCAAGGAATCAGATGTCAACGTGGTGGACCAGCCCATGCTCAAAAAGGCGCTCGGCGGAACCATTGTTGGCAACACCATGGAATGGTACGACGTAGGCGTCTTCGGCTACCTCATCACCACCATGGGGCCGGTATTCCTTCCCGAGTCCGACCCCACCACCCAGACGCTGTTCCTGCTGGGAACCTTCGCCGCCACCTTCATCGCCCGCCCCCTGGGCGGCGTCATCTTCGGCTGGCTGGGCGACAAGGTGGGCCGCCAAAAGATCCTGGCCACCACGCTGATGATCATGGCGGCAAGCACCTTCGCCGTCGGCCTCCTGCCCGGGTACGCACAGATCGGGCTGTGGGCCGCCGCGCTGCTGGTGCTCCTAAAGGTCGTCCAGGGCTTTTCCACCGGCGGCGAGTATGCCGGTGCCACCACGTTCGTGAGCGAATACGCGGCTGACAAGCGCCGCGGCTTCTTCGCCAGCTTCCTGGACCTGGGCAGCTACCTCGGCTTCGCTATTGGCGCCGCCCTGGTTTCCGTCCTGCAGCTCACGCTTGGCCAGGACACCATGGAGGACTGGGGATGGCGCATTCCGTTCCTGGTGGCAGGTCCGCTGGGCCTGATCGCCGTCTATTTCCGGAGCAAGATCGAGGAATCGCCGCAGTTCCAGGCAACCCTTGATGCCCAGGAAGAGAACGCCAAGAATGCATCCGCCGGAGACACCGCGACGGCCAAGGGACCTGTGGGCATCGTCAAGGCCTACTGGCGCCCCATCATCGTTGCCATGGTGGTGGTGGCCGCTGCCAACACCGCCGGTTACGCCCTCACCTCCTACATGCCCACCTACCTGACGGAGTCCAAGGGCTACGACGAAGTCCACGGCACGCTGCTCACCATTCCGGTGCTGGTGGTCATGAGCCTGTGCATCCCGCTGACCGGCAAGCTGTCCGACCGGATCGGCCGCCGCCCGGTGCTATGGATCGGCGCCGTGAGCACCATCGTCCTGGCTGTTCCGGCATTCATGCTGATCGGCATTGGGCAGATCTGGTCCACCCTTGCAGGGCTTTCGCTGATTGCCTTCCCGGTGACCTTCTACGTGGCCAACCTGGCCTCGGCCCTGCCGGCACAGTTCCCCACGTCCAGCCGCTACGGAGCCATGGGCATTGCCTACAACTTCGCCGTGGCCATCTTCGGCGGGACCACGCCGTTCATCGTGGCAGCCCTGATCAGCGCCACGGGCAACGACATGATGCCTGCCTACTACCTCATGGCAACCTCCCTGGTGGGCGCCATCGCCATCTACTTCCTGAAGGAATCCGCCAACCGTCCCCTGCCGGGCTCCATGCCCAGCGTGGACACCCAGGCGGAGGCGAAGGAACTGGTGGCCACCCAGGATGAGAACCCGCTGATCGACCTGGACGAACTGCCGTTTGAAACCCAGGACGGCATCGACGCCCAGGCTGGCCGGAAGGTTCCGGCGGGAGCATAATCCCGCCGGCCGCCCGGGCACTCTTGTAGCCCACGCTCACAGGCCCGTCCCGCGTGTTTCCTTGGGGGAAGCACGCCGGACGGGCCTTGGCGTTCCTGCCGGATGTCCAAGTGTGACTGCCGGCAATATGACTCCGGCCGGTGCCGGTGGTACGTTCCCAAAGGCCCCGGGCCCGCTGCAGGACAACAGGACAGGACAGGTCGGGAAAATGAAGCGCGTCATGGAACAGGTCCGCGCGCTGCACCGGCTTGAACCTGCCAACAACGACCATCTTGCCGCCCTGCGCGTGGCCCTCAGCGTGGCGGTCCCGTCGCTGCTCCTGCTGGCCGCGGGCCGGACCGACCTCATGATCTACGCCGTGTTCGGCGCATTGACCGGCATGTACGGCCGGTCAGAACCCCACCAGCTGCGGCTCCGGCATCAGGGCCAGGCCGCCCTGGTGCTGCTCACCGGGGTAGCCGTGGGGGTGACGCTGTCCATCAACCACATCCACTCTTGGTGGCTGGTGGCGGTGGAAGCCACGCTGGCTGGAGTGGGCTCGGTGTACTCGGACCGTGTACACCTGAAACCGAACGGGCCCTTCTTCGGCATCCTTGCCCTGGGTGCCTGCGCCTCCGTTCCCACCACAGTCCCCTGGTACGCCGCCATACTCATCGCGGGCGGGTCCGCGCTCTTCTCCATACTGATCGGCTTCAGCGGCTGGATGCGCCGGAGGGCCTGGAAACCCGGCGCCACCAGGAGCGTGCCGGCCCGCTCGTCGGCGGGACGGCGCGAGCTGGCCGTCCACGCTGCCAGGTACGTCCTGGCCGTCGGTGCTGCCGGGACCGTGGGGGTCATCAGCGGCAGCGGCCACCCGCACTGGGCCATGGCCGCAGCCGCCGTACCGCTCGCCGGCGCAGACCTGCCCAGCAGCGTCCGGCGCGGTGTCCACCGCATCGTGGGGACGTTCCTTGGCCTGGCGGTTACCGCCGTCGTCATTCTTCCGGGCCCCTGGGCGCTCGCTGCGCTCTACCCCGCCTTTGAGGAGCCGGCGCACCACGCCACGGTGCTGGCCCTGCTGGTCATCCTCTTCCAGTTCGCCACCGAGCTGTTCATGACCCGGCACTATGGCTTGGCGATGGTCTGGTTCACGCCGGTGATTCTGCTGATGACCCAGCTGGCCTTCCCTGCCGAACCGCAGGTCCTGATCCTTGAGCGAGCGGTGGAAACGCTGGTGGGCGCACTGCTGGGGATCCTGGTGGTGGTGGCTGTCCGCCGCCCCGGCGCCCGCACGCCTGCCGCGTTCCCGGCGCTACTTCGGTTTCCGCGCCGGCCCCGCCATTAGCCGCGCCGGAGCAACCTTGGCCACCGCTGCCACCACCTTGTAGCGCTTGGACGGGATGGACACGGCCTTGCCGCGCTCGTTGTCCGCCAGCCCTTCACGGACCACCCGATCCGCCCGCAGCCACGTCCAGGACGGGGCCACGGACTTGTCCATCCCCATCCGGTCGTGGAACTCGGTGTGGGTGAAGCCGGGGCAGACCGCCGTGACCTTGATGCCCCGGCTGCGGTAAGCCAGGTTGGCCCACCGGCTGAAGCTCACCAGCCAGGCCTTGGCCGCCGAATACGTGCCGCGCGGCAGGAACGCCGCCACGCTGGCCACGTTGATGATCCTGCCCTGCCCGCGCTCCAGCATGCCTTTGAGCGCCGCATGTGTCAGCACCATGGCCGTTTCCGTGTGCAGCTTCAGGTGCTTCTTCTCCTCTGCCGCGTGGTTGTCCTCGAAGTTGTGCAGCAGGCCGATCCCTGCGTTGTTCACCAGGATTCCCACCGGGCGGCTGGTGTCTTCCAGGCGTTCGACGACGGCGGCAACGTCGTCATCGTCCGTCAGGTCTGCGGGAAGCACCTCAGCCGTGATTCCGTACCGGCGACGGAGGTCCTCTGCTGTTTCCGCCAGCCGGGACGCGTTGCGCGCCACCAGGACCAGGTCATGCCCCTGGGCGGCAAGCTGCCTGGCGAATTCGTGGCCGAGCCCGGCGCTGGCCCCGGTGACGAGTGCTGTGGTTCGGGAGGTGGTAGGCGTCATGCTGCAAGCCTAACCACGGGATGGACAACCACTGTATGGGCGGCCCTGACTTGTGCATTATTTAGTAAGCATGCTTTGCTTATGGCGTAGATGAACCTCCGCAAGCAGTTCGCGGCGGGGCTGCCAACGCCGGCGGTTCCGTGAAAAGCCCAAGGAAGAACATAATGACCACCGCACCGGAAAACCAGCTGACGGCGTTTGGGGAACGCAGCGAGGCAGCTGGGCAGCTCTTGGCCACCACCGTACCCGTGGACGCTGGGCTGCTCATGACCCTGAATTCCCGCATGCACTGCCGTATGCCGATGCAGCGCGTAGACCATGCGGAGATGTCGGTCCGGGAGCCCGTTTACGTCGACGGGAACTCCATCGTTGCCCTGGGGCCCGGGTCCGTCCCGGAGAGCGTAGTCACCTACCGGTGCGCCTGCGGCTTCACCATCGACGATCCCGGCGCCGCCATGCCCGTCACCGACCAGGCCCTGGCCAGCTAGTTCCGCTCAGCGTTCCGGCCAGTCGACGAATTGGCCGTAGCCTTCGTGCTTGCGGAGGTAGCTGGAGATGAACGGGCAGTGCGGAATGATGCGCTTCCCGGTGGCCACCACGTCGTCCAGGGCAAAATGCGCCAGGACCTTGCCAAGGCCCTGGCCTTCAAACTCCTCGCCGGTCTCGGTGTGGGTGAAGTCGATGTGCCCGGGAAGGTCGCGGAAGAAGGCCTTGACAGCCAGCCTTCCATCCACCAGAAGCTCATACCGGTGCTCGGCGTCGTTGCGCTGCAGCGAGACATTGGCGGTGAAGGTGTCCTCCGTGGACGCGGTGTTCTCGGTCATGGTTCGACACTGGCACTACTTCACGCCGCTGGCAATGCCCCGTGGGCCCCTCTTCCCCGGACCCCGCTTCCGGCCCCCGGGGACGGCTCTCCGCCGCCGCAGCGGCAAACCGCCCAGCAGGAGGATCGCCACGGCGAAACACACGGTACCCGCTGCCAGCAGGCCCAGTGAGAGGCCGTTGAGGGCGGCGTCCGCCACGGGAATAAAGACCACCACGACGGCGGCCCCGGCGGCGGCGGGCCTGCAGCGGAAGGCCTGGGGCGCCGTCGTCCGTTCCTCCAGGCGGCCAAAGGCTGCGGTCGCCGGCAGGAGCAGGAGGACCAGCGCAAGGACCACCAGCGGGCGCGACCACCACCATCCAGCGGTACCGGACGACGGTTTGGGGACCGGCGTCAGGAGCAGCAACCCGGACATGGCGCCCAACAGGGGCAGGTGCCACAGGTAGACCGTCAGCGACCTGGCACCCGCCAGCTGCAGGAGCCGGGCGATCCAGCGGATCCCGGCGAGGGGTGCCAGGACGGGCCGCGCCAGTTCCATCACCGCCAGCTGGGAAACGCCCAGGATCACCAGGGTCAGGTTGGGCGGGTTGAGGTTGACCAGCATGTTGCCGCGGTACAGGCCCAGCCCCGTCACCAGTCCCAGCAGCAGATGTGCCGCCACCGCGACGCCCACAAGTCCGGAGCGGGAGAGCGGTGCCAGGTAGCCATCGGCGGCCAGGAAACCCAGCTGCTGTACGGCGCACCACACGAACACCAGGTTGACATTGGCAAGGTCCGGCAACGCCCCCCTGAAGCAGTCCACGGCAACCACCAGGCCGGCCAGCAGCGCAAGGGTCAGCCAGGGCGCGCGGTGGTGGAGCGCCGCCAGGACTGGAATGTTCAACTGCGCCGCGAGGTAGGCTGCCAGGAACCACAACGGCATGCCCGCCCCGGTGGCCACGAGTTGGACCACCTGCCGGTCCACGCCCAGCGCGGCTGCCGCGGACAGGCCCGCCACCATGGTTGCCAGCAGCGCCGTGGCCGGGCGGAGCAGCCGCAGGAGGCGCGCACGGATGAACTGGGCCGCCGTCCCGCCGCCTGCCTTGAGCCGGCGCCAGGATTGCAGGCCCGTGATGCCGCCGGTGACGAAGAACAGGGGCATCACCATGAAGATCCAGATGACGGGCTCGAACCAGTCCTGCTCGGCCAGGGTGTTCTCGGTGGTCACGGTCCCATCAGGGTGCAGGACCGGGCTGACCATCATGGAGTGCCCCACCACCACCAGGACCAGGCAGACCAGGCGGACAAGGTCGATGGCCGGATCACGGTCTGCCGTGTCCGTTCCGGTTACTGTCCCCCGCGTCCCGGCGCTTCCCATGGGGGCCTATAAGGACTTGACGCTGCCCATGCCACCATTGTGCCCCCGGCGGCCGCGCGGATTTAAGGACTTAAGCCGGTTGTGGATCCTTACTGCAGCGTTGCCAGGAGTCCCAGCACGACGGCGACCAACGGTGTGGTGCCCTGCGTCAGGGCGGCGCGGAGGTACTTTCGCCCGGTCAAGGCCAGGACGGCGGCCGCCAGCAGCATGGAGCCGCAGCAGCTGAAGATGAGCGTCCACCCTGCCACGTCCTGCGCCGATCCCGGGCCGCCAAGCGCCACGAGTCCTATGCCGATGAATGCCCCGATGGCCAGGAACAGGTTGTAGAAGCCCTGGTTGTAGGCCATGCGCCTGGTGGTCTCGGCATCGGACTGGGAGGCCAGGCCGAAGCGCTTCCAGGTGGCAGGACGTGTCCAGGTCAGCGACTCCATGGTGAAGATGAAGACGTGCAGCGCGCCGGCGAGGAAGGCAAAAAGAAGGGAGGCCAGGACCATTGCTTGATCCTAGCCTCCCTGTGGGGTCCGCCAATCCAGCGGCGGCGCCTGCTGCGACGTCAGCGTGCCAGCGTGGCCAGCGTGGTGGCGGCAAAGCCCTTGGCCGACCGGTTCCAGATGGCCAGCAGGCCCTGCAGGTTCTCGCCGTCCGCGCGGTGGGCGGGAAGCTGGTCCTGGAGGGTGGCCAGCACCCCGGTCCGGAGCTCGGTGTTGAAGTTGACCTTGCCCACGTTCATGGCCGCAGCCTTGACGAGCTCCCCGGAGGGGATGCCGGAGGCGCCGTGCAGGACCAGCGGAATGTGGACCCGCGCCGCGATGTCCTGCAGCACGTCCCAGCGCAGCCGCGGCTCACCCTTGTACTTGCCGTGGACATTTCCAACGGCCACTGCCAGCAGTTCCGCACCGGTGCGGGCTACGAAGTCCTCCACCTGCGCCGAGTCCGTCAGTCCTGCCACGTCCACGCCGGACTGGCCGGCCGGCTGCTCGGCCGAGAAGGCACGGTCCTCGTCGCCTGCAAGGCCGCCCAGTTCCGCTTCCAGCACCACGTCGGCGCCCAGCAGGGCCCGGGCCGCCCGGACAAGTGAGATGTTCTCCTCATACGGAAGTGATGAACCGTCGGCGAGGACGGAATCCGCCCCTGCCGCGACGGCGTCGGCCATGACCTTGAGGTCGGAGGCGTGGTCGAGCTGCACCGCGACAGGCACCGCGGCAGCGTCGGCCAGGCCGCGCAGCGCCGCGATGAGCCGGAGTCCGTTTGCGGTGGCGGCGGTTTTGGGTGCCACCAGCAGGATTACGCCCCGGCCGGATTCCTCTGCGGCGCCCACCACGGCCAGCGCGGTGGTGAAGTCGTAGCAGGTGAAAGCGGGTACCGCGGAACCCTGCTGCAGGGCGGAGGTGACCAGGTGGTCCAGTCGGGTCTGCATCAGGCGCCCAGTCCTCCCACCAGGATCCAGGCCACAAAGGTCAGCGCGAAGCCGGCCAGGCCCAGGATGGTGGTCAGCACGGTCCAGGTCTTCAGGCCGTCGGAAACGGTGAGCCCGTAGTAGCGGACCACAACCCAGAAGCCGGCGTCCGTCACGTGGGACAGGCCCAGGGCGCCGAAGCCGATGGCGATCACGATCACGGCGATCTGCGCCGGGCTGTAGCCGCCGCCGCTGACCGCTGCGGACAGCAGGCCGGTGGTGGTCACGATGGCCACCGTGGCTGAACCCTGGGCCGCACGCAGCGCCAGCGAAATGATGAAGCCAAGGAGCAGCAGGGGTACGCCCAGGGTGTCCAGGGTCTTGGAGAGCGCCGAACCGATACCTGAAACCTGCAGCACGTTGCCGAACACGCCGCCGGCGGCCACCACCATCAGGATGGAGGCGATGGGAGGCAGGGAGCCTTCGAAGATTTCGCCGGTTTCCTTGAAGGACCAGCCGCGGCGGACGGCCAGCAGGAAGAAAGACAGCGCTACTGCCACCAGCAGCGCCAGGAAGGGGTTGCCAACGAAGGCCGCCAGGCCATACAGGGGGTGGGACTTGGGGAGGATGAGGGTGCCGGCGGTACCCAGGAGGATCTGCACGATGGGCGCGGCAATCAGGAAGATGATCAGGGCCGGCCGGGGAGGTGCGATGGCGGCGGCACCGGGGCCGTCGTGGCCCACCTTGACCAGCGAGTCGGAGCCGAACTCCTCCACCTGGGCCTTGACGGCGGGCAGCAATTCGTAATCCTTGCGGTTCATGATGGCGGCAACCCAGTAGGACAGGAACCCCAGCGGGATGCAGATCAGCAGGGAGATCAGGGCGATGAGTCCGATGTCGGCACCGA
The DNA here is from genome assembly GCF_007828995.1 of Arthrobacter sp. AG367. Taxonomy (NCBI): domain Bacteria; kingdom Bacillati; phylum Actinomycetota; class Actinomycetes; order Micrococcales; family Micrococcaceae; genus Arthrobacter; species Arthrobacter sp. AG367. The sequence goes on along the minus strand of NZ_VIVE01000013.1, from coordinate 15,927 downwards.
GCACGCCCGCACCGGCCACAATCCCGGGGTGCGGCGGGACTGCCACATGGATAGCGAGCATGATGCCGGCCATGGGCAGGCCGAACTTGACCGGGTGGACCTTGGCGATCTTCGCGAACGCGTACACGATGGGCACCAGCACGATGATGCCGACTTCGAAGAAGACGGGGATGGCCACCAGGAAGCCGACGGCGGTGAGCGCTACGGCCACCCGCCTGGCGCCCAGCTTGCGGGTGAAGTGGTCCGCAAGGGACTGGACGCCGCCGGACACCTCGATCATCCGGCCCAGCACGGCGCCAAGCGCAATCAGGATGGCCACCTTGCCCATGGTGCTGCCCACGCCGCCGGACACCACCGTGAAGATGTCCTGCAGCGGGATGGTGGCAGCCACGGCAACCAGGATGCTGACGGTAAGCAGGGCCACGAAGGCCTGGATCTTGAAGCGGATGATCATCACCAGCAGGATGGCAATGCCCACCGCCGCGATGGTGAGCAGTACCGGGGTGCCCAGCTCAACGGCGGGCTTGATGGCCGGGGCGTCGGCCGCCCGCTGTATCAGCGGGGTCATGAGGTGGTTCACGGGAAAATGTCTCCTTTGACGTGCCGTCCGGGGCAGACGGGCATCAGGTCTTACGGCGGGGATGGAACGCTGCGGAACAAAGCCGGCAGCGCTGGGAGGTACGACGACGGCGGAGGGGGGACCGCCGTCGTCGCACCGTTTGAGGGCCTACTGCCGGGTAGGCCTACTTGGTGCGCTTGGTGGGCGCAACGACCTTGATGACGGCGGAGTCATCGGCGGCGGCGAGTCCCTGGGCCTGGCCCAGGAGGTAGAGCTGCTCGGCGGCGGCGGCAACGGGGGCTGCCAGGCCGGCGGCACGGGTGGCCTTGCCCACGATGCCCATGTCCTTGACGAAGATGTCCAGGCGGGACAGGACCTCGGCGCCGTCCTCGTCGTAGGCCTCAAGGATGCGGGGGCCGCGGTTGGAGAGCATGAAGGAACCTGCGGCACCGGCTTCCAGGGCGGCGAGGGTCTTGGCCTGGTCCAGTCCCAGCGCGTCGGCCAGGGCCAGGGCCTCGGCCGCAGCGGCGATGTGCACGCCGCACAGGAGCTGGTTGACGGTCTTCAGGGCCTGGCCGTCGCCGGGGTTGTCGCCCACCACCGTGAGCGTGGAGGCCAGCAGGTCCAGGGCCGGGGCGGCCTTCTCGCGGGCTTCGGGGGAAGCGCCCACGACGATCAACAGGTCACCTTCGCCGGCGCGTTTGGGTCCGCCGGACAGCGGGGCGTCCACCAGGTCCACGCCGTATTCGGCCAGCTTGGCCACGGTGGCGGGAATGGCGTCCGTGCCCACGGTGCTGCCGAGGATCACGACGGCGCCCGGCTCGAGAACGGAGGCCACGCCGTTCTCGCCGAAGAGGACGTCGTTGAGCTGTTCGCCGTTGCGGACGGCCAGGAGGACTGCGTTGGCGCCCTTGGCGGCTTCGCGTGCCGTGGTGAAGGTGGCGATGCCGGCTTCTTCCGCCAACTTGAGGCGGGGCTCGGCGATGTCGAAGCCGTGGACGGTCAGCTGGGATGCCAGGCGGGTGGCCATGGGCAGGCCCATGGCGCCAAGGCCCAGGACGGTGACGGTGTAATTGCTGGTCATGGTGTTCTCCATTGAATTCTTGCGGGAATCAGGGTTCGTGCCGGGTGGGGATCAGAAGGTGTTGCTGAGTTTGCGGGTGACCTGGGCCAGGGAGTCGTCGTCGCCAACGTTGCCGGCGAACACGATGTACGGGATGCCCTTGGCAGGTCCGTCCACCGGTTCCCAGAGGCTGACGATGCCGGGCAGCATGGGGCCGCGGACAATGGCGTGGCGGATTTCCAGGCCGTGGGCCGCGACGTCGGAGGAGGTGATGCCGCCCTTGGCGATGACGAACCGCGGAGGGAAGGTCTTCAGGGTCCGGTTGACCACGTCCACGACGGCGGCGGAGACGGTCCGGGCGATCCGCAGGCTCTCGGCGGGGTCGTCCGTCTTGATGAGCAGGCGGCTGGTGTGGACGATGACGTCACCGGCGCGGAGGGCGTCGACGACGGCGTCCACCGTCTGGTCCAGGTGCGCCTTGGCGTCCGGTTCGGCGCCGAGGAGCTTTTCGACGTCGATCTCGATGATGCGCGCGGAGCTGTGCTGGGCCGTGAGGACGTTCAGCTGCCGGGTGGTGAGGCCAACATGCGAGCCCACCACGATCAGGCCGCCCGCCTCTGACGGGGTGTTGCCGGCATAGGCCTCTTCGGCCGTGAGCGCGGTGCGGATTTCCTGGCCGATGCGGCCGCGGACGAATGGGGGGCCGACGCGGTAGAGGAGGTTCTTGCCGCGGCGTTCCGCTTCTTCAAGGCCCAGGGCCAGTGCCCGGAAGTCGTTCTCGGTGACGATGTCGGCCACGATGGGCGTGGAGTCGGTGGCCGGCTCGATGGCATCGGCAATGGCCTTGGCGGAGATGGCCGGGTCCTGCGCGGCGGCGCCTGCACGGATGATGTTCAGGTCCAGGACGATCACGGAGTCTGCGGGGAACCTGCCCTGCGACTTTTCCGCCACGTAGTCGGCCATGACGGATGTGCTGAAGCCGAAGGAGGCGTCCCTGGCGAACTCGGTCTCGGAGACGGGGACCAGGGTGCCCTTGGCGTCACCGGTGCCGCGCATGTAGTGGACGCCGCCGATGGTGAGCCGGCCGGCGTCGGGGAATGCGGGAACCAGGACAACGCCGTCGGTCGTTTCCCCGCTCACGGCGGCAACAGTGGCTGCGATGACGTCCGGTTCCAGCGGGTAGTGGCCCCGGAGGGTGGAGTCGCTGCGGCTGACGAAGCCCAGGCGCAGGCCGGAACCTGCTGCTGCCAGGGCGTTCCGGACCACTTCGCCGTTGCGGGCCGCGGCCTCTGCCGGGTCGAGGCTGCGGGTGTTTGTGAGGACGTAGACGGCGGGCTTGTCCTGGCCGAAGGCCCAGGTGAAGTCCTCCACGTCCCAGCGGGTGAGAACGGGCAGGTCCGCCACGGACTGCGTGCCGGTGGGGTCGTCGTCGAGCACTACCAGGACACGGGGAACCTCCGCGTTGGAAGCGGCCAGCGCGCCGGCAACCAGCCCGGCGGGGATCTCCATGTCAGCCGGGTAGGCGGCCAGAACGTCTGCTTCAAGCGTCACAGTGCACTCCGTTGTGTAGCGATCCGGGCGGACGGATCCTGATGTAAGGGTAACTGTAAGATGTCTGACATCTTGCATTTGAATGTTAGTGTGGCACACGGCATACGGACGCGCAAGTACACTTGTCTGACATATCCGCCAGGCGTCGGCCGGGCACAGGGATCGGGGGGCAACATGGCACGGAAGTCACTGGTAGGCGTGGTGGCGGACGAACTGCTGGACCGCATCATCGAAGGCGAGTTTCCACCCGGTTCCACCGTTCCCGGCGAGCACGAACTGAGTGCCCGCCACGAGGTCAGCCGAATGACCGTCCGCGAAGCCATGAAGACGCTGCAGGCCCAACGCATCCTGAGCGTGGAGCGGGGCCGGGGAACATTCGTCAACCCGTTGAGCCGCTGGGCTTCGCTGGAAGCCGTGCTCCGGGCCGCGTCCGAGGGCAAAAATGATGCAGACGCCTCCATCCAGCTCATCGAACTCCGCCGGATGCTCGAAACGGGAGCCTGCGAGCTTGCGGCCGGACGGATCGCCGAGGAGGACATCAAGGCCCTCTTCAACTACATCGCGGCAATGAAGGCCGCCCACAGCATCAACGACGTCGCGGCCTTCGTGGAGGCAGACCTGGCCTTCCATGACGTCATCCTGCACGCATCCGGGAACGTCTTCGTATCGGTCCTGTTCGAGCCGCTGCACCGCGTGCTGGAAAAGCGCCGGACTGAGACCTCTGCCGTTCCGGCAATCCAGGAGCACGCCATCGGCCATCACCAGAACATTGCCGAGGCCCTGGAGTCCCGCGATGCAGCCCGGTCACGCCAGGCCATGGACGCCCACATGCAGCAAACCCTCGACGACCTGAAGCAACTGGTGCTGGAAGCCAAGTAGCCGGCGCGCGGACAGGGTCTGTTCAACGCTCCCGCAGTCCCACTAGGCTTCAGGGACGGCCCGCAACCGGGAGCAACGATGATCACGAGGAGCGAAGTTGTCCAACCACACGTACAGCATTTCTGAAATTGTCGGCACCTCCACCCAGGGCGTGGATGACGCCGTCCGCAACGGTATTGCCAAGGCATCCCAGACCCTGCGGAACCTTGACTGGTTTGAGGTCAAGGAGGTCCGCGGCCACCTGGAGGACGGGAAGATCGCAGACTGGCAGGTCACCATCAAGATTGGCTTCCGCCTGGAAGAGCACTGACTTAAGCAACTGACCCGCAGCCATCGTCGCAAAACCTGGTTTTAACGACGGTGACTGCGGGTCAGTTCTGCTTTAAGGCGCCCTAGTTCGCTGTGCCCTGGCTGCGCCGCCGCCAGACTGTTGGGACGCCGTCGAACGCGGGGAAAACGTGGCCCTCAAAGAAGGACAGGACCGTGTGCGGATCGAGGTCCGGGCTCCAAAGACCCGAAACCGGGCAGTGCGAACCGGTGGCGGTGGAAGCGGCGCCGGCGGACGCCTGGCGCTCCTTCAGCAGGGCGATGCGTTTCATCGTTGAGACCATCCTGGGTGTGAAGACTGGGCAGGGAAAACGTGTACTCCCACCCTAGGAAACGCCTGGTCAACGGCCAATGGGCGGCTGGCCAGAATCACCGCCCTTCGCTGGACGAATGTACAGGAGCACGGCGGCTTTCAGCCCGCTTCTCCGCTTTCGCCCACCGCCGCGGGGTCGCGGCCCGGGCGGACGTCCGTCCCCGCGCCAAGGCTGCCCAGCAGGGCAAGGGCGTCCGACGACGGCGATCCCGGCCGCGCGGAGTACACCCGCAGCGTCTGGTCAGGATCCTCCGGCAGGACAAGGTTTTCGAAGTTCAGCTCCAGGTCCCCTACCGCGGGATGGTGCAGCCGGACGGTGCCGGCCGAGCGGGTGGCCACCCGGTGCCCGGCCCACCACTGGCGGAAGTGTTCACTGTGGACCGCGAGCTCGCCCACCAGGTGGCTGGCCTGGGGGTCGTTGGGGTGCCGTCCCACGTCCAGCCGAAGGGATCCCGTGGCCTCCGCCGCGACCGTCTTCCAGTCCCTGAACAGTTCCCGGGCTGCGGGGTCCAGGATGGTCCAGCGGGTGAGGTTCCGCTCCGCGGGCGGCAGTGCCGGGAAGTCCGTGAACAACAGGAAGGCCATCCGGTTGCCTGCAAGGACATCGCTGCGCCGGCCCAGCACCATCGCGGGCACCTCCCCCACGGCGTCGAGGAGCTGGCGCAGCGCCGGGCGGACACCCTGCGCAGTGTTCGCGCCGGGTTCGCGGGGAGCGCCGGCGCAGTTCTCCAGCAGGTCCAGCATGTGCGCGTGTTCGCTGCTGTCCAGGCGCAGCGCCCTGCCCACTGCATCCAGGACCGTCCGCGAGGGGTGGATGTTCCGCCCCTGCTCCAGCCGCACGTAATAGTCGGTGCTGACGCCGGCAAGCCGCGCCACCTCCTCCCGCCGCAGCCCCGGAACCCTTCGGGCCCCGGTGCTGGGACCCGTTCCGGCAACGTCCGGGCTCAACCGGGACCGCATGGCTTTGAGGAACTTTCCGAACTCCGCGCTTTGACCCATGCAGACCATTCTGCCTGCGATGACTGCCCTCCTCTACAACGAAGGTAGGACTGGCAGTCCTAGGAAAAACAGGAACAGCCTTGCCTGCTGACTTGATGGCGAAAAGTGCATAGGCTCGGGAGTGAGCCGGTGGAAACCGCTTTCTGGACGGCGTCATACCCCCGCACCACCCGGCCCTAAATCCCAGCACCAGACTTTCCAAGGAGCACACCATGTCAGAGCTGACCCCGAACCTGACCCTGAATAATGGCGTCACCATCCCGCAGCTTGGCTTCGGCGTCTTCCAGGTCCCTCCGGAGGACACCCAGCGGACCGTGGAGGACGCGCTGGAAGCGGGCTACCGCCACATTGACACCGCCGCGGCCTACCGCAACGAGGCAGGGGTGGGGGCGGCACTTGCCGCCACCGGGATAGCACGTGAGGACATCTTCGTCACCACCAAACTCCGCAACGGCGAGCAGGGCCGGGCGCAGGAAGCGTTCCAGAACAGCCGCAAGGCACTGGGCCTGGACTTCATCGACCTCTACCTCATCCACTGGCCGGTCCCCTCACAGGGGCTCTTCGTCCAGGCCTGGAAGGAGATGGAGCGGTTGTACGAGAACAAGGAAATCCGCGCCATCGGCGTCTCCAACTTCCTCTCCGACCACCTCGACACACTGCTGGAGTCGGCTGAAACCGTTCCGGCCGTCAACCAGATCGAACTGCACCCCAGCTACCAGCAGGCGGACCTCGCAGCCAAGTGCCGGGGCCTGGGCATCGCGGTGGAGGCCTACAGTCCGCTGGGGCAGGGCGGGGACCTGAACGGAAACGCCGTCACGGCAATCGCCAATGCCCACAACGCCACGGCAGCCCAGGTTGTGCTCGCCTGGCACCTTGCCGGCGGAAACATCGTCATTCCCAAGTCGGCGAACCCGGACAGGATCCGGGAAAACTTCGCAGCCTCGTCCCTGCAGCTTTCCCAGGACGAACTGGCCGCCATCACGGCACTGGAGTCCGGTGCCCGCATCGGGTCCGATCCCGCCGTCGCCGCCTTCACCCAGATGTAGCGTCCGGCAACCCAGCCGCCGGAACGCTCCGCCACCGAAAGGATTTTCCATGCAGTACACGCACCTTGGCCGCTCCGGCCTGAAAGTTTCCCGCCTCTGCCTGGGCACCATGAACTTCGGGCCTCAGACGGAGGAAGCGGACGCCCACAGCATCATGGACTCCGCGCACGGGTCCGGCATCAACTTCTTTGACACCGCCAACGTCTACGGCGGGGCAGACCACCGCGGCTGGACCGAGGAAATTATTGGGCGCTGGTTCGCCAAGGGCGGCGAGCGCCGCGAGCACACCGTCTTGGCCACCAAGCTCTACGGCACCATGACGGACCGGCCCAATGAATCCAAGCTCTCGGCACTGAACATCCGCAGGGCCCTGGATGCGAGCCTCAAGCGGTTGCAGACCGACTACATCGACGTGTACCAGTTCCACCACATTGACCGTGACACGCCATGGGACGAGATCTGGCAGGCCATCGAAGTTGCCGTCCAGCAGGGGAAGATCCTCTACTCGGGCAGCAGCAACTTTGCCGGCTGGCACATCGCCCAGGCCCAGGAAGCAGCCCGCCGGCGGAACTACACCGGCCTGGTCAGCGAGCAGTCCATCTACAACCTGTTCATGCGCCAGGTGGAACTTGAAGTCATCCCGGCGGCACAGCAATATGGCCTCGGCTTGATCCCCTGGTCGCCCCTGCAGGGCGGGCTGCTGGGCGGTGTGCTGAAGAAGGAACGCCAGGGCGTGCGGCGGACCGAAGGACGGGCGGCCGAAACCCTGAAGAAGCACCAGGACCAGATCCGCCAGTACGAGGACTTCGCCGATGAACTGGGCCATGAGCCCGGCGACGTTGCCCTGGCGTGGCTCCTGCACCAGCCTGCCGTGACCGCCCCGATCGTCGGCCCGCGCACCCAGGAACAGCTGGACGCCGCCATCCGCGCCCTGGACGTCTCCCTCGATGACGACGCGCTCAAGCGGCTGGACGACATCTTCCCGGGACACCGCACGGCGCCGGAAGACTACGCGTGGTAACCCCGCCTGTTGCCGATACGGTGGCGCCGCGGAGCATCCTCTTCATCGGCGGCACCGGCGTCATCAGCACCGCGGCGGCGGAACGGGCCGTCGAGCTCGGCCACCGGCTGACCATCCTGAACCGGGGCCGGTCCACCCGGCCGGTCCCGGACGGGACCGAAGTGCTGCACGCGGACGTCCGGGATGCGGCGTCGGTCCGGGAGGTCCTGGGAGGCAGGGAGTTCGACGCCGTCGCGGACTTCATCTCCTACACCCCGGACCAGGCGCAAACAAGCATGGACCTGTTCCGGGAGCGGACTGGCCAGTTCGTCTTCATCAGTTCCGCCTCCGCGTACCAGAAGCCGCCCACCAGGCTGCCTATCCTGGAGTCGACGCCGTTGAAGAACCCCTTCTGGCAGTACTCCCGGGACAAGATCGCGTGCGAGGAACTGCTTTTCCGGGCCTACCGGGAGCAGGACTTCCCCCTGACAGTCATCCGGCCGTCGCATACCTACGACCGCACCAAGATCGCCATGGTGGGCGGCTGGACGGACATCCACCGGATGCGCAGCGGCCTCCCCGTCATGGTCCACGGCGACGGCACCTCGCTGTGGACGCTGACGCACAGCAAGGACTTCGCCAAGGCGTTCGTCGGGCTGCTCGGAAGGCCGCAGGCGGTGGGCGAGAGCTACACCATCACCTCTGACGAGTACCTGCCCTGGAACCAGATCTACCGGCTGTTCGCCCGGGCAGCTGGGATCCGGGAGCCGGAACTGGTGCACGTGGCGTCCGAGACCATCGCCGCCCATGACCAGGAACTCGGTTCCAACCTCCTGGGCGACCGGTCCCATTCAGTGGTCTTTGACAACACCAAGATCAAGTCCCTGGTCCCGGACTACACCGCAACCATCCCGTTCGCGGACGGGGCCCGGGAAATTGTGGACTGGTACGACAGCCACCCGGAGCTGCAGCAGGTGGACGAAGCCTATATGCAGCTTTCGGACAAGCTCACCGGCTGGTCCCGCCAGGGCGCCTGAGCCTGCGTCGCCGGTATCGCTGGGGCCGCCGCATCCAGCGGCGGGCCAGCGATGCCTGCCGGCTGTGCTAATTTCGGCGCATGACGTTGCCCCCTTCCGAACAGCCCGTCGATAAGCCTGTCGCCGCCGCCATCGCGCTCCTGGCCTCGCAGGGTTTCGATGCAACGTCCGTTGAGGAGCTTGCCGAGGCCTCGGGCATGAGCCGGAGCACGTTCTTCCGACGCTTCGGGTCAAAGGAGGACGTGGTCTTCGCCGACCACGAACGGATCCTGCGCCAGGTGAATGACCGGCTCGCGGAATCCAGGCTCGAGCCCCTGGCCGCCGTCGCGGACGCGGCACTGCTGGTCTTCGAACACCATATGCGGAACCGCGATACGTCCCGGGCCCGGTATGGACTGCTGCAGGCGGTTCCGGCCCTCAGGGACCGCGAGCTGGTCACGTCGCACCGGTACGAGCGGGCATTCCTGAAATACTTGAACGACAGGCTGCCCGACGACCAGCGGAGCGGATACAAGGCCGTGGCCTTCGCCGCAGCCGTGGTGGCCGTGCACAACGCCTTCCTGCGGCAGTGGTTGCGCGCCTCGCCCGGCGCCGGGGAAACCGACGATGGGGACCGGAAAAGGGCTGCAGCCCTCGCGGCCGAACTTCGTGCCCTCTCAGATACGTTCCGGCCTGCACTCCTTGGTGCCGCCGCCACCGCCCAACCCGCGCCGACCGTCGTCGTCACCGTTCTCCCGGGCCAGGCCGGCAGGGAGGCGATCGCCCAGGCCGTCCTCGACGCCCTTCCCTAGTCCGCTGCATCCCTCCGTGGTACCCAGTTTCTTGACGTGGAACTGAGTTTCAAGGCATCCTTAGTCGGTGTGGTGCAAGCCACATGCTTCCCGCCACTGATTTAAAGGATGCAGATTAATGACGACGACGTCGCGGACCGACGTGTCCGGCCGCACCGAAAGCCCCGCAGGCTTTCCTGCAGGCACCGTGGAGCCGGACTACTTTCTGACCGAGGCCCTCGGGACTGACCCCGCATCCGTTTTCACCCGCATCGGCGATGAGGACCGCGCGTACTGGGACCGGGCCCGCCGCTTCGTCCAGGATGAGGTCCTCCCCGTCATCGACGGCTACTGGGAACGCGGCGAGTACCCGCTGCACCTGCTCCGGCGCCTTGGCGAACTGGACCTGCTGCGGGACGGCGTGGCGGTTGATGGTTTCGCGCCGATGAGCAGCATGGCCGCCGGGCTGGTAAACATGGAGATCAGCCGCGGTGACGGCTCCGTGGCAACCATGATCGCTGTCCAGGGCGGCCTGGCCCTGCGGTCCGTGGCGGAATGCGGATCAGCCGCGCAGCGGGAGCGCTGGCTCCCGCCGATCGCCAGGTGCAGCGAGTACGCCGCTTTTGCCCTGACGGAGCCCACCCACGGCTCCGACTCGGTGGCCCTGGAAAGCACGGCGACCCGTACCGACGGTGGTTTCCTGCTCAACGGCGAAAAGAAGTGGATCGGCAACGGCTCCGTAGGTGGCGTCACCGTTGTGTGGGCCCGCGGCGACGACGGCCAGGTCCATGGCTACCTGGTCCCGCAGGACTCCCCCGGCTACACCGCCACCAAAATCGAGGGCAAGCTGGCCCTGCGCGCCATTTGGCAGGCCCATATCAGGCTGGAAAACGTCTTTGTCCCGGAAGGGAACGTCCTGCCGGGCGCCCGGACCTTCAAGGACACAGCCCGCGTCCTCCTGGCCACCCGCCTGGGCGTGGCCTGGTCCGCCGTCGGGCACGCCACCGCCTGCTACGAGACTGCCGTGCAGTACGCCAGGCAGCGCAAGCAGTTCGGGCGGCCGCTGGCCGCCTCCCAGATCGTGCAGGAACGGCTGGCCCGGATGCTCAGCGAACTGGCCACCATGCAACTGATGGTGGTGCAGATGACACGGCTGGACGACGCCGGATTACTCACCCCGGAGCAGGCGTCGCTGGCCAAGTACACCTGCACCCGGACCGCCCGGGGCATAGCGTCCAATGCGCGCGACCTGCTGGGCGGCAACGGCATCCTGCTGGAAAACCGCGTGGCCCGGCACCTGGCCGACATCGAAGCCATCCACACCTACGAAGGCACCGAGACTGTGCAGGCCCTGATCATCGGCCGGGGCATCACCGGCATGTCCGCCTTCGCCTGATCTCCGCCCCGCATCCCCGAAAGGACTGTTCTTGAACCAGAACGCCAACATCCCCGTCATCCTGGGCGGCGCCCGCACCCCGTTCGGCAGGTTCCGCGGTGGCCTCACGCCCTTCTCCTCCAGCCAGCTCGGTGCCCACGCCATCCGGGCGGCCCTGGAACGGACCGGCGTTGCCCCGGAGCAGATCGGCGCCGTCATCGTGGGGCAGGTCATCCAGGCCGGTGCCGGGCAAGGCCCAGCCCGCCAGGCCAGCCTGGCCGCCGGAATCGGCTGGGACGTTCCCACCATCACCATCAACAAGCTCTGCCTGTCCGGCCTCACGGCCGTGATCGACGCCGCCCGGATGATCCGCACCGGGGAAGCCGACTTCATTGTCGCCGCCGGCCAGGAGTCGATGACCAACGCACCGCACCTGGTCCCCGGGCTTCGCGCCGGCGTCGTGATCGGCGACGCTCCCATGCTCGACTCCCTGAACCACGACGGGCTGCAGGATCCGGTGAGCGGCAAGCTGATGGGCGAGGCCACCGACGCCGGCAACGCCGAGCGCGGGATCACCCGTGCCGGGCAGGACGCCGTGGCGGCCCGCTCCCACCAGCGCGCCGAAGCGGCCCGGGCCGCCGGGGTGCTGGCTGAGGAAATCGCCCCCATCCAGGTGCCCCAGCGGAAGGGCCCTGCCGTGACGCTTGAACACGATGAGGGCATCCGCCCGGAAACCACGGCCGAATCACTGGCGCAGCTCCGCCCTGCGTTCTCCAAGGAGGAGACGGCCACCATCACCGCCGGTTCATCGTCTCCCCTCTCCGACGGCGCCGCAGCCCTGGTCATCGCCAGCAAGGCGGCCGCCATTGCCGCAGGGCTGGAGTGGATCGCCGAGATCGGAGCACACGGCCAGACGGCGGGACCGGACGGGTCCCTGCACTCCCAGCCTGCCCGGGCCATCGAACGTGCCCTCAAGGACGAGGGGCTCACGGTCCAGGAACTGGACGTGGTGGAAATCAACGAGGCGTTCGCCTCGGTCCTCATCCAGTCCGCCAACGACCTGGGCATCGACCCCGAAGCCGTGAACGCCGAAGGCGGTGCCATCGCCCTGGGCCACCCCGTTGGCGCCTCGGGCGCACGCCTGGTGCTGCACCAGGCGCTGGCGCTGAAGCGCCGCGGCGGTGGCACCGGCGTCGTGGCCCTCTGCGGCGGCGGCGGACAGGGCGACGCCCTCATCCTCAAAGCATGACCCTCCCACCGAAGAAGCAGGCCATGACCAATACCCACTCCGCCGACGGCTTCGCCACCATCTCCGTCGCAGCCGTTCTGGCTGAATCAGCCAAAAGGACTCCGGACAGCATTGCCCTCGTCGTTGGGGAGGACCAGGTCAGCTACGCCGACCTCTGGAGCCAGACCCTGGCCTACGCCGGAGCCCTGCGGGCCCGCGGCATCGGCCCGGGAGACGCCGTCGCCGTCCTGATCCCCAACGTCCCGGACTTCGCCCGGGTGTACTACGCCATCCTGTCGCTCGGCGCCATCGTTGTCCCGGTGCATGCCCTGCTGAAGGCACGCGAAATCGAGTACGTCCTCCAGGACAGCAGTTCCAAGCTGCTGGTCTGCGCCGCTCCCCTGCTGGCGGAGGGGGCCGCCGGCGCGGCGGCCAACGGCATTGACGTGCTGACCGTGATGGCTCCCGACGACGGCGGGTTCCGCCGACTGGAAGCGGAGGCCGCCCGCACCGAGCCGATCCGGACGTATGAGCCGTGCCGCCCGTCGGATACAGCCACCATCCTGTACACCTCGGGCACCACCGGTAAACCGAAGGGCGCGCTGGGCACGCACTTCGCCCTGGTGGAACAGACCAGTGTCCTGCTGACCAGCGTGATGGACTTCCGGCCTGGCGACGTCCTCTTCGGCGGACTGCCGCTCTTCCACACCTTCGGACAGACCGTGGTCCTCAACACCGGACTGCGCGCAGGGGCCACCATCGTGCTTATGCCGCGCTTCAGCGGCGAGGACGCCCTGAAGCTGCTGGCACGGCACAACGTCAACATCTTCCTGGGCGTACCCACGATGTATGTGGCGCTCCTGGAAGCCGCCAAGACCGTGCCGGACCGGCCCACGGCGCTCCGCTACGGCATCTCCGGCGGAGCATCGCTTCCACTGGCCGTCATGGACAAGTTCCGCGACGTCTTCGGGGTGGAAATCCATGAGGGCTACGGCCTGACGGAGACCTCCCCGGTGGCGGCCTTCAACCATGTGGGCACGGCGCCGCGGCCCGGAACGATCGGGATCCCGATCTGGGGCGTCGACATCGAAATCGCCCGCCCGGAGACGGTGGAGAGCATTGAGCTGCTGCCCAACGGGGAACTCGGTGAACTCGTCATCCGCGGGCACCTGCTGATGAAGGGGTACCTGAACCGGCCGGAGGCAACGGCGGAGGCGGTGGTGGACGGCTGGTTCCGCACCGGTGACCTGGGGACGAAGGACGACGACGGGTACCTCACCATCGTGGACCGCAAGAAGGACATGATCATCCGCAACGGATACAACGTCTATCCCAGGGAAGTGGAGGAAGTCCTGCTGACCCACCCGGCTGTGGTGAGTGCTGCCGTCTACGGCATCCCCGATGACGTCCACGGGCAGGAAATCGCAGCGGCGATCGTGCTGGATGCCGGGGCAACCGTCAGCGAAACTGAGCTGATGGATTTCGCCAGCAACCAGCTCGCGGCGTACAAGTACCCTCGGGTGATCAGGATTCTTTCCGAACTCCCGCTGGGGCCCAGCGGGAAGATTTTGAAGCGGAAGCTGGCTGAGGACCCCGCCTAGGGACAGGAACGGCCGTGGGAGGGCAGACTGATGGCATGACACTTGCACCCCTCATCGACCTCAATGATGGCAACAGGATTCCGCAACTGGGGCTTGGCACCTGGCCGCTGGACGACGAACAGGTGGCTGCCGCCGTCGTACACGCCGTGGAAGCCGGCTACCGGCACATCGATACCGCCGTGAAGTACGGCAACGAACGCGGCGTGGGCAACGGCATCCGCGCCAGCGGGGTGGACCGGAGCGAACTCTTCATTACCACCAAGCTGGACGGGGAATTCCAGGGCCACGACCGCGCTGTGGCGGGCCTGGATGGATCCCTGAAGCGCCTGGGGCTGGATTATGTGGACCTGCTGCTGATCCACTGGCCGCTGCCGGGACGGGACCAGTATGTCTCCACGTGGCAGACGTTCGAACGGCTGCAGGCACAGGGGAAAGTCCGGTCCATCGGGGTGTCCAACTTCAAGCCCGCGCACCTGGAACGGCTGATGGCGGAGACTGATGTGGTTCCGGCGGTAAACCAGATCCAGCTCAGCCCCGCAATCACCCGAACCGCAGAACGTGAATTCCACGCACGCCACGGGATTGTCACGGAATCCTACAGCCCGCTTGGCGGATCGGGCGCCGGCTTATTGGGTGCTCCCATCCTTACCCAGTTGGCCGAAAAGCATGGAAAAACACCCGGCCAACTGGTCCTTCGGTGGCACATACAAAACGGATTGGTAACGATTCCCAAGACCGCTTCCCCGGAGCGGATGGCAGAGAATTTGGACGTGTTCGATTTCGCCCTGGACCCGCAGGATCTAGCGGAATTATCGATCCTCGACGAGGGCCCCGGTGCGGGCAACGACTCGGACAAAACCGGGCACTAAAACACTCCTGAACTGCTCTTTTTCCCAAAAGCGGGGTTGGCAAATAGATAGTAAGCATGATTACTATTGGGGCAGAAGGATGAAGTGCCTCCGGAACCCGGAGGCCTCCTCTAAGCAGGAAGAGAGCAACAAATGGGATTTATTGCATTTCTGATTCTCGGACTTATTGCTGGTGCGATCGCTAAGGCGATCCTCCCGGGCAGGCAGGGTGGCGGCTGGGTCATCACCTTGATCCTGGGCGTCGTTGGCGCCTTCCTCGGTGGCTGGCTGGGTGGAATGATCTTCGGCAGCGGACTGCAGGAGTTCTTCTCGATCCAGACGTGGCTGCTGGCGATCGTCGGCTCGCTGATCGTCCTTGCCATCTACGGCATGGTCACCAAGCGAAGCGCCCGCGGATAACTGTACGGGCAAGCCAGGAAGCCGGCCTGGGGACACCATCCCCAGGCCGGCTTTCTTTTTCTCCGGTATTAGGCGCCCGATACGCCGGCCGGGACTGACAACCTTCTCGCAGAGCAGGAGTTCATCGTGAAAAACAAGCTTCTTTTGGGTGTAGGCGTTGCTGTAGGTTATGTCCTCGGCTCGCGGTCAGGCCGTGCCGCCTATGACAAGCTCAAGGCCCGGGCAGCCGGCATCTGGGACAGCAAGCCGGTCCAGGACAAGGTATCCGTGGCCACCGAGGCCATCAAGGAAAAGGCTCCCGAGGTTGCGGACCAGTTGGGTGAAGCCGCACGCCGGGCAGGCACGGTCATTGGCTCTGCGATGCACCGGGAGGGCAGCTCCAGCGGAAGCCAGTCATCCGGGCCTTCCACAGGTACTCCCACCACCTCTTCCGTGGGGAGCGATGCCAACAGCCTGGGCGAAGACCACATCCCGGCCCACAGCACGCACCCGGACACCACCAACCTTGGTACGTCCGACGGGACGGGCACAAAGGCCTGATTCCCGCTTCCGCCCTCATCATTACGCATGAAAGTGCGTATGACATGGGAAGATGCGGGCTTTGTGCTACAACTGAATCGCCTTGCCGGCCGTCGCGATCCTTGGGGGACGCGGCGGCCGGCAGCGTTTAACGCGGCCTGCATTGCCGCCCTGCCGGGTTTTCCACATAGGGGTTTTGGGGGCTCTTGATTGTCGGTGGTGGCTGGCAGAGTTGGGTTATGGAGGCCATTGGGGAGCAGCTGGACGGGCCGTTCGGCGGGTTATACGGTGGGTTGCTCGGCGGGAACGCTGACGACGCCGGCAGCCGGCGGACGAGTCCGGCCCGCCTTCGCGCCGTCCCCGGCGGGGAGGGATCCGGCCCTGCCATCCTC
>NZ_VIVE01000012.1:0-74767 GCF_007828995.1 Arthrobacter sp. AG367 | reverse complement strand
ACACACCCTCGCTGCCAGCGGATACGAAGCCTTCGGCAAAGTCACCTTCAACCGCCAAGACGAAGCCCGCCACGTCCTCCCCATCGTCTAACCCGCGATGCTGTAGTAGGAAGGCAGCCCAAGACTCCCATATCGGCCCGGAACTAAAGGTTGATGTATTGCCGCAAGCTGCACGATTTCGCCGAGGCCCAGCGGATGCGGTGATGTGCCTTCGCAGCAGGAGAAGGCACATCACCATGCCGGCCGAACTGAAGGGATGGCGCGGAATCGGTGGCTACCAGCCATAACCAATCCCCGTCCGAAGTGGGCATTCAGTACTTTCCACACGTGCCCTTGCACGGGCTCCAGCATTGAGAACAAACACAACTTAATCCCACATCGATTGATCAACGGCCTGCCCGAGGTTTCACATATCGAAGTAACGCAGAAAGAAAAGAACAAATGAGAGTATCGACGGAGACCGGTTCAGGTCTGGTTGCCGCGGGTCCACAGTCCGCCAAAACAACGGGATTGACGGAGTGGCAGAATCACGCCGTAGCAAGGTCAGCCGGCCACGTGATAGTCGACACACTAGCCGCGCACGGCATCAAACGAGCGCACGTGGTTCCAGGTGAGAGTTTTCTTGATGTTCTCGATGGGCTTTACCAGTCACCGATTGAGACAATCGTTTGTCGCCATGAGGGCGGAGCGACCTATATGGCCGAAGCCGACGGGAAAATGAACCAGCTTCCTGGCATTGCCATGGTCACTCGAGGGCCCGGTGCGGCTAACGCGCACGTCGGTTTGCACACTGCTTGGCAGGATTCCACTCCCTTGGTCTTGTTCGTTGGGTTGATCCCCTTTGCGCACCGAGACCGTGAAGCCTTCCAGGAATTCGACATCAAGGCCTGGTTCGACAGCGGCGCGAAACGCGTCATGGTTCTGGACCACGCCGAACGCGCCTCCGAGATCGTCGCCGAAGCCCTGTTCGCGGCGATGAGCGGGCGGCCCGGACCAGTCATCGTTGGCTTGCCCGAGGACGTTATCCGCCAACAGATCTCCGTGGAACTTCACCCGCCCATCCCGGTAGCCACAGGCGGCATGACAACGGTTGATGCAGAGGCACTCAGCGCAGCACTGGCCGCCTCCAGCAAGCCACTCTTCGTAACGGGTGGAAATGACTGGACGCAGGAAGCTGCCGACCAGCTCACTCACTGGCTGGAGAAACACCATATTCCGGCGGCGGCTGAGTGGCGCACCGAAGGCACCGTGCCGTTCGACTCGCCTTCCTACGTGGGCCCTATCGGGTACGGCCGCCCGCGCCCCACGTACGACCTTCTCGAAGAAACCGACCTGCTGGTCTTTGTCGGCACCGTGCCCGGAGATGTCATCACAGACGGGTTCCTCTGCCGTCAGGACTGGAACAAGAAAAACTTCCTCGTCACCATCGACCCCTCTCTCCGTGGCCGCTCGGGCCCGGTCTCCTATCAGATCGTCGCCAAGCCGGACGTCTTCGTCCGAGACCTCGCCAAGATTAAACTTCCAGTCAAGGATGAATGGAAGGCCTGGACGGCGCGAATGCGCGGCGAGCAAGAATCCTTCGCCGCCCTGCCTTCGGCGACCCCAACATCGGGCCAGGCCCGGATGGACACGCTGATGGCCAACCTTGTGCCCACCCTGCCTGATGACGCCATAGTCACCCTCGGAGCCGGCGAACACACCAACTGGGCGCACCGTTACTTTCCCACGCGGCGCTACGCGTCCATGATTAGCGCGCGCAACGGCTCCATGGGTTACTCCGTCCCTTCCGCCATCGCAGCATCCTTGCAATACCCCGGCAGACGCATCGTCACCATCGCCGGCGACGGCGAATTCCTCATGAATGGGCAGGAGCTCGCCACAGCGGCCCAGTACGGTGCTACTCCATTGGTCATTGTGATGGACAACCAGGAATACGGAACAATCCGCAGCCACCAAGAGAAGCACTACCCAGGGCGGATATCCGGTACCCAGCTGAAGAACCCGGATTTCGCTCTCATGGCCCAAGCGTTCGGCGGATTCGGCATTCGAGTCGAACACGACCACGACGTACCCGCCGCCGTCGAAGCAGCCCTCACGGCCATCGATAACAACAAAGTCTTTGCGCTCATTCACCTTGTGGTAGAACCAAGAGTAAAAGCCTACTAAGCGCCGCCACCAGCTGCATTACCGATCTCCTCCCGTTGCTCGCAGAGCGCCGAATTATCCTGTTCCGGCCCCAGATCTGTCCCATCGTCAATCAGAAGCCCGAACGGGTCTCACTGCACCCCATCGCGGCTATCTGTGACATCTTCTCCTGCGGCACCGAAGACCTCATCGCCGTCACCGGCGGCCGACCTTAAGGCACCCAAGACAGGAGTCGCCACCCCAGGCGTGGACCTCAACCGCATCGCCCGCCCGCGATGGGCCCGCAATCTCGACTATTACCACTGAACATTTGGAAGGCCCACCCCGCGCAACACCAACGGCGGCCGGGCCCGCACAACTGGAATCATCCGGTACACCCGCTGCCGCAAGATCAGGGCAGGCTGGCCGGAAGCAAGTTGTGCGGTCCCTGCTTGCCCGCGGCGACCCGCAGCTAGGGCACCTGACCCGACGGCAGGCAGAACCGACTGCTTCCGTTCCCCCGAGCAGGATGAGGGATAACGGCGTGAATTCTTGCGCCGGCACCCCCTCCATAACTTCCACTGCGTCCGCTGTGCGCTTCAGAACGACCTCACCGCGTTGCTGCTCACGAATCCGGCTAATCCGCCGACCGCCTTGGCGATGTCCGCTGCCGAGTGAATCGACTGGAGCATCATCACCTGGAAACGCTCCGGCCAAAGTCCAGACGCTCCTGGCTTACATCTCAGGGCGGCCAGACTCCCCTAACCCACGACGGCCTCGACAGTCACCGCGAAACGACAGGACGGGATGCTGACCATCTTCAAGCCCGACCCGTCCATGGCCGCCTCTCCAACCAGGACGCCAAGGACCCCGGCCTTCACCGAATCGAAGCCTGGATCGACAACAGGCTCAGTCCGCTGCTCGTCGAAGTCGCCAGACCCGTCGAGGATTTCGCCAAATGGCACCACCTCCGGCGCATCCGCGCGTGGCAACACGGGACAAATCGGTCCAAAGCCCGGTGCACGAAGCCAAACAGGAGATCACCGAAACTCTTGTGTTTTTCTACTGGCTTTGGCCGATCCTCACCGCACGGCCGTCGGACTTTCATTGTCTTCGCGAAAAAGACCCGTCAGAAAATGCGTGTCAAAATCGGGTACTGCGCCGTTAATGTCGGCTTACCGCACCGCGAGGGCGGGTGGAGTTCCGACCTTACTCGTCGCGTCCGTACACGTGGTAGAAGGGTGCGATGGGGTCTGATAGAGCGGACTTCTCGCTCAGTACGTGCCATCGCCGGTTGTGGTACACCAGTGGTACGGGGTCAGTTTCCTCGACGACATCCCGAGACTTTGTCTCGATCGCTTCGACGACGATCACGGTCGACCCGTTCACGTCGAGGCGTTGCGTCACTTTTCCCCGCAGCCAGTTAGCTCCGGGATAGTACGGTTCGCCTGTGGGAAGACGTCCCCACTCGACGTCATCCCCGAATCGCTCCGCGCCGCTGCGCGCGCCGAGCTTCGCCAGCGCGATCTGGTCTGCTGCCATCAGATGGACCACCACCGTCTCGGCGCGGCGGAACACAGGTGTACTCGACGAGATCGCCGATGCCGAGAACATGATCGTGGGCGGATCTATTGATACCGAGGCTACCGAACTGACAGTCATTGCGACGGGCCCGTCACCAGCATCGGCGGTGATAACTGCCACACCGGCCGGATGCGCACGAAAGGCGTAGCGGAAGTCGTCGGCGGCGACGCGCGAATCTTGGGGTTGCTTCATAATCTCTGTTCCAATGGTCGGAGCTCTTGGGCCACGTTCTACACGATGGGTAATACGAAGCGCGCGTCCTCTTCGCGACTGCACAGCACCTTGCCAAACGCCTCGTAACCGCTTGCCGTGAGCGTATGGCCGTGACGCGCAGCGGTTGCCTGATCGCGCCAGATTCGCTGCAGCGCTGAAGTTTCGGCGAATCCGGCCGAACCGTGAGCGGTGATCAGGTCATTAATCGTGTTGGTGATCGTCTCCACGATCCAGCCGGCCTTGGCCCGCATCTCAATGCGCTCCGCGTAAGGCGCGTAGTATCCGCGGGCCGTGGCCTCAAAGATCTCGTCAGCCACCTGCGCTGCCAGCGCCTCGGCAGCATCGAGCTGGACCGAGGCTTTCGCGACCGCAGCCTGGAAGAGGGCAGAGTCCGCCTGCTTCTCATAACCGGTGTACGCGATCGCCTTCGTCTCAGCCTTCGCGATCACGAAGTCGAGCGCGGCGCGACCCATACCGAGGTGAGGTCCGATCAGCTTCATGAAGAGCGAGGGCACGAAGACCGTCTTGTACGATGCCTCATGATGGTCGCTGAGATAGCCGCCGTCGACTGCGGCGGTGAGCGGGAACACGCGGTGCGAAGGCACGAACACATCCTCCGCGACCTGCATGACACTGGCAGTGGACTTCATACCCGCGACGAACCAGTTGTCCTCATAGCTCAGGTCTGCCGTGGGGATGAGCGCAAGACCGGCGTCGACCACCTCACCCTTATCGTTCTTGATGGGGATGCCAAGCAGCGACCAGGTTGCGTTCATGCTGCCCGTGCCGTACCCCCACTTGCCTGTCACTCGGTAGCCGCCCTCGGTCTGAACAGCATCAGACGTCGTGGCCAGAACGATTGAGATGAACGAGTCAAGTCCACCTTCGGTGCCCCACACATCCTCCTGCGCCTGCTCGTCCATGAGGCTGAGCACCCACGCACCCGAGTCGAGGATGCCGTCGACCCACGCAAGGCTGCCGTCGCCGCGCCCAATGGCGCGCGAAACCGCGTGCGCCTCCCGCGTGTTAGCGGCGAGGCCACCGAACTTCGTGGGCACCGAGATGCTGAAAGCTCCAGTCGCCGCGACTGCACGGAAGGCCTCTTCCGGGAGTCGCCTGTTCTGGTCGGCTTCTCGACCCCCGGCGACGAGCATCGGGCGAAGCCCATCGATCTTCTCGACGATCGCCGCGATCTCAGGACGGATTGCTGCGCCTGCCATGTGACACTCCTTTGGTTCACCACTGAAGCCCGGGATTGCTCAACAGAATTGCATGCGTTCGGGTGCTTGTCAATGAACACTGAACACTTGCTCACTGCGTGCCCAGCGCCTTCTAGCCGGTCAGAGCCGTCTCACCTGCTTCGATGCGTCCCGCGTTCAGTTGAAGTGTACGAACTCCACCGTGACAAGTGACGCTGACGAGACGGTCAGAGCGTTTTTCGTGTCACGCGGCATAGGGCACACCCCAACCTGACGTCAAACACGTCTGACCCCGGAGAACTTGGCCTGCGGGCGGCGCTCCGGCTTGTTCTGATAGGCCTGCCCTATCTCAAAATCCGATAGCTTCACCATCTGCCCAATACGAATTCATTAGGTACAGGTTCTTTAGGCTTTTGGGCACTTCTCGAACTACGCCCACCCTGGTTTTGGTTCCCTTGGAGTGTCAGGGTGGGATCTGAGAACATCATGAGCCGCTGTCAATGAAACGGAATATTCGCACTACTCTGACGCCAGTACGAGGCGGCAGGAGCGCCGCCCCGGCCTATGGTCGTCTCAGGGTCACCTTGATCCTGGAGTCCGCACCTACAGGGAACTTGGAAACGATCCCACCCACATGAAGGGCTTTCAGGATTGTCCGGTGCCCCGGCGTATCGGCAAGCCGGGTCACGGAGTGGCCCTTATCGGCAATGCGGGAGTAAGGATTGCCGAGCTTGCGGAGTAGTTCTTGCAGTTGATCAAGTGCGAGTCGATCGATGGCATCTGCCACTAGTCTGACCACGGTGGACGTGCCTACGCCGCCGCTGAGAACGAGCTCGATTCCCGATGCCGTCAATATAAGACGCTGCCGAAGGGCCTCCCGAGCAACGGCCTCGTAGGCGTTCCTTGGCACCTTGGGAAAGGTTCGCAGCTTACTAACGACTAGCCGCCGAAGGTCTTCCCCGACGTTCTCGCTGAGCAAGAGCGGAGCGATATGTTCGGGGGCCAACGTTTCTGGCGACAGTAATTCGGGGTAGTGGCTCGACTTACTTATCGCGTATTCCAGGGTAGGCCAGTCAGGCATCAGCCTGTGCTGGAATGCCTCAGCGTCGTCAGCTATGAGTCCCGCTTCGATCAGGTTTCCAATGAAGTTGCCGGGGTCGGGCGCAATGGACGCGGTCGGCAGCTCACCAGTTTCCAATGATCTGGCCAGCTCGAGGCGGTGGTCGGGATTTGGCAGAGCTTTTGACGCGTTCAATATAGAGAGGGCAAGCTTTGTTTTTTCCTCACCTTCGGCGCCGTCGGTCTCCAGAATTACTGGTACAGCTTCCAGGGACTTGGCGAGATAGGCGTCTACGTGCCCTTGCCACTCAACGTAGGACGCGACGTTCCGATAGCTCATAGTAGTTCGCCGGCCTTCGACAAGTGCGGGCCAAGCACCGTTCGGCACGTCCTCAAGATCGTCGACTCGACAATCCGGGTGTGCGTTGGAGACGACGAAGGCGTAGTCATCTTCCCGCCATTCGGAGGTTTCGTTCAGTATGGCTATGAAGGTGTCCGGATCCTCCACCGTGTAGGTGGTCGTAGGCGAGGCTGCATGGGCAGACTTGTAGTCCTCGACGTTCGCGATGGCATGGAGGTAAATGGTCTTGCCAAGTTTCCTTAACCGGTCCAAGGCGATGTTGTCCGTCTTGCTGATGCGTTCTAGGTTTTCCGCTGTCACCTTGTAAGCGGTGGTCTTGGCCAGTTCGACGCAGGCGGCGTCAGAAAGAGCACTTACACTGCCCAGTCGAGCACCGATTGCAACGATGAAGGAGACTGCCTGTCTAGGGCTTGTCTTGCTTACGCCGTCGACGAGGGCTGGGAACTGCATGTAAGCGGATTCCACGAACGTCTGTAGTTGCTGCGAGTTGTCGTACTTGGTGTTGGCCCGCCGCGCTCCGGCTGCTGCGTCAATCGTTGTCGCCTTTTCAGCTGTATCGAGGACGGGGTGTGCGGCAAGGCGGGTGAAGATCGTGAGCATGAAGGGGGCCAGTTGTGCGGCGAACTGTGCTTTGTACGTCCCTGCGCTCAGATAGTGATCGATGAACTTGCTTTCGGTCTCACCTCCAGAGGCCAGGTTTCTGGCCAAGGTGGCTGCGTCCTTTGGGCGCTGAACAAGTAGATGGTCTAGCACCGAGATGTTGAACATGCTCCGCTCATTGAGGACCGATGGCCCTTGGTCCCGGATGATCGCTTCGACGTCTTCACTGTCCAGAGGGTAGTCGGCGTCCGCCACTCCGCGGTCTACGCATCGCAGAACGTAGGTCATGGCGTCTGGCCGGATCAACTGCCCGTAGAACGAGGAAACGTGGAGGGTGAAGTACGGGGTGATGTAACCTCCGATCACAAGGTCCAGCGCGAGTCGCGAGGGTAATAGCACTTCGGCTATGCCACGGAAACTAAGCGGCGCGCCCCCTTCGACGGCAGAGTGACGGAACTCGGGGCGTTCGATGAGCTGCTTCCACGTGTGACGGCGAAGGAATCCAGCATTCAGCTGTCCCTGCTCAATTGTTTTCTGATCAGAATCGACAGCGGAGGCGGAGAAGGGTTCTACGTCGATGTCCTGACCGATCAGCGCCTTCACCGTGTCGGAGGACAGGATCATTGAGGCGGCGTGATTGTAGTAATCCCTAACAGTGAGCGAGAGTGTGGATTCGCCGGCCGCGAGCTTCTTCCAAAATGCAGGCTTCGAAGCACCCGCCTTGTCCACAACCTGGTTGTCGACCGTAATTGTCCCGTTTACCAAGCTGGAACCCCTGGCTTTGGCCAGACTGTCGATGACGTCCAGTAGTCGTGTTGCTAAGAACGTCGCCCGTTCCTCTGCTCCTTGTTGGGTTTGGACACGAACGCGCAGCTTCTCATTGTTGTTTCGAATGCTCTGCAGGTTATGGGTCACGAGCGCACGCCACGAGTCATACAGCTTGTCGAGGGAAGATGCGCCGAGCCGTATGGCTTCGAAGTCAGCCATGTGGGCGTTCTTGAAGAGGATCATGGCGAACAATCGATCCTCGTCAAGCTCTGGTACGGGGTTCTCAACTTTGAGGAGCCGGTGTTCGAAGACTTCGTATTCATTGACGATGTTGTGAATGAGCCGCATGTCTGCGACGTGGCGGGCGGCAAGATCGATCACGTCTTTTGAGATGCTGTGACCCCGAGTTGTCAGGAGGTCATGCATGAGATCTCGGGCGTTCTTGTGGGTAATGAAGGGGACGACCGGGACGACGAGCTCGAAGAATTTTGTACGATTAGCTCTCTTCAGTTCGGCGCGCGCTTCGTCCGTGACGTCACGGGTTTCGCGGCCAAGCCTCTCGAAGACGCTGTCTTTGACGGCATAGATGAAGCGTATGTTCCTTCCGCCCAACTGCTTTGCCGAGTTCAGCAGGCTGTTGAGGGCGCGGAGGGCCTCGAAAATTCTGGGGTCGTTGAACCGGTCAAGATCCTCGATAATCAGGATGTCGCACGCTTTGTTAGTTTCAAAGAAGTAGATGATCTCGTCGAGATACTCGTCAAAGTAGCTCGAGGAGCGTGGCGGCAACGTGATCGTCGCTGGGCCAGCGCTTACCTTCTCAACGCCTAGCCTGCCGTGAATGAACAACCTCACGACGAGCATGGCTATTGCAACAAGCAGCGGAATGGCCAGATAAATCCCTAGGGTCCGCAGCCAGCCTGGGAGCGGTTCCACGGCCCGACCAACATCAGGTAGGGCTGAAATATCGAGGCCAACGGCAATCAAGGCAACAAGACCGAGGACACCTGCTAGAAGGGCCCATGCTATCTCACGCCACCAGCGAAACCGCGTAATGCGCCGAAAGCGAGACTCCGGGGCAGCTGCTGGTCGCTGTTGATACAGAAGCTGCTTGACGATTTCTTTCTGAATGCGGTTTGTGGTGGTATTCGCAGCGGGATTGGTCTCGGTGCCGGTCTGTGGGGGGTTATCCGGCTCTACACCAAGTGTCAGCAGAGACACTTCCAGAACTCGGTCGCCGAGTTGTCGGCTGAACTCTCCCAAGATGCTGCTCTTTCCGGTGCCATATGTTCCGGAGAGGGCGATGTTTCGCACGGTGGGTTGCTTTTCAACGGCATGACGAAGAACCGAGACGTATGCACCGTGCTGCTGTTCGTTGTATTCGGGGGCCAGAGGGTGCAACCTAGGAACTTCAGCGTTCATACCACCCGGTGCCGCCATCTTCCCCGTGCCGATGCGTAAGCGACCCCAGGGGGAAAGACTTGCCAGCCTGCCAAGAAACATGGATCTACTCTGCTTTCCTGCGTCGCCTGGTGCGACGCCTCAGAACGGGGACACGGAGTCGCGTTGCAGCCCTCAGCATGAGTCCCAAGGGATTGCTTCTGACTCGTCCCTCACTTTGGTTGGCGGTTGATGAAAGCGGCCATTCCGGGAACGGTAAAGGCAATGACGCCATGTTCCGGCGCATAGACGAGCCCCTTGGCTATCAGGTTTGCGCGGATCGGTCCGAAGCTGGCAGGTCCTCGTCCCAGCCGCGACGCTACTTCTCCCGAAGAGCTCCCGTTGTCGCCGTCTTCTGCCATGGCTCGGAGGTAATTCTGCTCGGCCCTGGTTGCGCGGTCCCAGCGGGCCCGGAAGAAGCCAGTGTCCAATGCTGCCCGGCCGTTTGCAGCACCTACCCGGGCATCGTCATACGTAATAGACTTTCCAGCGGCGGCGTTCCAGGTGTCCTGCCCGAACTGCTGCAGGAAGTAGGGATAGCCGGCACTCTCGTCCACGATGAGGGCGATCGCAGATCTATCCCATTCGACACCATCTTCAGCTGCGGGTTTAGTGAGGGCTTCGGAAGCCACTTTTCCCCGGAGCTGCTCGATCTTTTCGTAGTTGAATCGTTCTGCGTAGGATTTCGCTTCCGCGAGGACTCGGGGCAGGCTGGGCAAACCAGCGAATGCGAACAGTACCCGCCATTCATCTTGGGCAGCTGCGTGGGCTATTGCGCAGAGGGCCACGACTTCATCGTGATGAAGATCCTGGGCTTCATCAACAAGTATGGCTAGACCGACGTTCTCTTCATCAGCAGCCAGCGCAAGGTCCTGGATGAGCTTTTTGAGGTCCGTTTCAAGGACACCCGTGTCCGCTCCCCCGCCCGAGGAGCCATCCAAATCCAATCCGAAATTCCATGTTCCGCTTTGGTCGTAGGAGGCTTTGAAACTAACGGCAGTTTTTAGGGCCTTGATGAGCCTTCTGCCGGCGGAGGGACGTGCGAGATCGGCTAGTGGGCCGTGTAGGGCTTCTCCCAGTGCTTCACGCAGTGATTTCCCGGCGCCGGCTTCGACCTGCGCGACTAGCCAATCCCTCTGAGCGGCCGAGCGCCGGAAGTCTGAAAGGAGTACTGTCTTCCCGACGCCCCTCAGGCCGTAGAGAACGAACGGCTGTGCCGATCTGCCCGCTTCCACCCGTTCAAGGGCTACCTGCCAGTCGCGCCGTGGCTGGTCACGTCCTACCAGGGCGGCAGGTTTCCTTCCCGCACCGGGCGAGTAGGGGTTTGCTACGGGATCCACGCATCACACCTTTACAGAAGTCTACTTATTTCTAGCATCGTATAGTAGAACAATAGACCTTCATAGACCTTGATAGATCTCGGTAGAACCGCCCCGCGGGGATGCTCTCTTCAGAGGGTCTCGCCCGACTGGACCTGCACATGCAAAGCCGCGGCGAACGTCGGACAGGTCTTTCATGGCCCTGCGGATGGAGCCCCTGTTTCCAAGTAGATTGCTCGTTGCTCGTGTGGGCGCCATGCGTCTGCTGTCATGCCGGCTTACACCTCAGTCTGACGTTATGGCCTCCTCACCAGGGAAGATTGGCCTGTCTGCGGAGTTCTGGCCTTATTCCCGAAACCTATCAAGCCGCAAGAGATGACATCTCCGGCGCGTACGTCAAGCGATCTCCACCGGGACCCTATTCTGCGGATTAATCCGGCGGTTCTCCGGCCACCGCACCTCGGTTTCCTGACCCTCCATTGTCAGGCATGGATCCGAGAACATCTTTGACCCACTGTCAGTAAAACGGAATTCGCTCTATTTTGACGCCTTGATGCAGCGGCCTCTTTTGTCGTGTATTTGACCTCATCCAAGCTACCCGTCTGCGGGTTGCTGCTCCCTACTAAAGGAGTGCCTCGGTGAGGGCGGCAAGGCCCTGCCGGTCAGCTCGCTGTTCATCAATTCGCTTCCTCCTGTCCCGTTTCCCGTTCCCGTGCCCCGTCTACCGCTGCTTGCTAAATGGTGGCGTGGGCGACGACGCGAATGTCGTGAGGCTGCGGATGAGTATGTGTGACAGTGCGTCGAACACATCATCGCCGCAGTCTTTGAGCATTGGCGCGTCGGACCATTCCTCGAGTGTTCCGAATTGGAACGGAAGGTCGATGCAGTGGCCGCTGAGCTGGCCCTCGACGGCCCCTTTGTACGTGAACTCCTCGATCTGTGCCGTCAGGTCGGCCGCTTTGTAGGCGTTTACCATGGCGGTGGGAGTGGCTTTGTACTGGATCCACGACGATGCGGCGACGACTTTTTCGTACGGTGATTTGTCTTGGAAGGTTCGTTGGTTGACGAGGTCCCCAGGAAGAGTGCCCGCTGGCAGTTTGTCCAGCCATTGCTGCACCTGTGCGCTATCGGCGTTCCGGAGTGCTGGCACGTTGTGGAAAAAGGAACCTGTTTCTTCCGCTGTGTAGCGGGCGTATATGGCTTTTGCATTGCAGCGTTTGGCCGATGTGTCTGGGTTGAGGAGGTCGGCGGGAACGTTGTCCGCCACGTGTGGCAGGTAGCCTGCGGGTGCGTAGCCGAAGGGTGCCGGCGGAAGAACGCCCTTGAGTGCCTGCTCCCCCGCTTCAAGAAGCTGCGGTACCGGTGCTGTCTCGAGTCTCTGCGGAGCCAGAATCCGGTTGGCAGCGGTGTGGAGGCAGGATTGGAGTGCTGCTGGGCGGGGGGTGCGGGTGCCCATGCTCCATAGGGCTATCTTGTCGAACAGGCCCCGGGCTTCGGGAAGCACGTTCAGGAGATGGACGTACCATCCACCCGCTGATTGCCCAGCCAGGGTGACCCGGTCCGGGTTTCCGCCAAACCTGCCGATATTGTCCTGGACCCAGGTCAAGGCGGTGATCAGGTCCTGAACGGGCCGGTTCTGTGTTGGTCGGCCGTTTTCGGAAGGGGCTGTGAGATGGGCGAGGGGGCCAAGCCTGTAGTTCACTGTCACGACGACAAGGCCGCCGGCTGCGAGGTGCCGTCCGTCGTACCATTGGAGGGACCCGCCGCCGCTCGTCCAGGCTCCGCCGTGGAGGAAGACCAGCACAGGCAACCGGTCGGCGCCGTCGGGCGCCCACACATTCAGGAAGAAGGCTTCTTCTGACTGCGGATTGATGGCGTCAGCGCATCCGAGCACTGCTTCAAGCCCGCTTCCCTGCGACGGGAAAATCGGCACGTCGGTTAGGTGTCCGACGTCGAGCTGCTCCTCATCGTGGACGGGCGCCGGTGGCGAAAAGCGCCGCCCGCCGGTCAAGGATGCGTATCGGATGCCGTAAAACGCCGCGACTTTCCTGGGCACGGGTCCTCGGGAAGCGGTCCTGTCGTACCCCTCGGTTATCAAAAACTTCATCGTTGTGTAGTGCTTCCGTCCGTTGAACTGCGGGAGTTACCGTTTCTGGGCGGCGTCATTTTGTGAGGTCGCGGGTCAGGGTTTCCTTGGAGAGCCATAGGAACACGCCGCTGATTGCTGAGATGGCGCCGGTCAGGAGGAGCACCGGCATGATGGATCGGTCCGAGGCGGCGTACAGTGACGCCACGATCGTCGGGGTGAAACCTGCCCCGACCAGGCTGGCGAGCTGGTAGCCCACGGAAGCGCCGGTGTAGCGGCTTCCTGTTGGGAACTGCTCCGAAATGAAGGCGCCCATCGGACCATAGATGGCGTTCTGGCCGATGCAGAAGACAACAAATGCCAAGGCGGTGAACATGATGCCACCGGCTTTGAGGAGTTCGAACATCGGGTAGATCAAAACGATCGAGGCAATGCAGCCGAAGATCATCACGGGGCGACGGCCCACACGGTCGGAAAGCCTTGCGTAGGCGAGGATCAGCACAATCGCCGCAATCTGACCGATGGTGAACCCGAACAGCACATCTTCCCTCTTGGAGCCCTGGTCAACCGCGTAAGACAGGCCGAACGTGGTGATCGTCGATTGCAGGGCGAAGCTTGCGACACAGGCCAGGGCCACCACGAGGATTGTTCGGGGCGACCGCACAATTGCCACGATGGGCGCAGCCGTCTTGCCCTTGTCTTCCTGGCTGGCTGCGGCAATGAACAGCGGGCTTTCAGAGACTTTCAGCCGGATGTAGAGACCAAGGGCGAGCATGAGGGCTGAAAGCAGGAACGGGACGCGCCATCCCCAGGACATGAAATCAGCCTCAGACAAGGTTGCGGAGAACAAGCCCATGATCAATGTGCCGATGATGCCGCCGGCAGGAGCCCCCGCGTTGACGAAGGCTGCCATGTACCCGCGCTTCTTCGGGTCAGCGTGTTCGAGCGCCATCAGCGTGGCACCACCCCACTCGCCGCCCAGGGCAACACCCTGCATCAGGCGCAGCACGACGAGAATCACTGCACCCCATGGTCCAATCGATGATTCCGGAGGCACCAGTCCGACAAGGCAGGAAGCTGCGCCCATGATGGACAAGGACCAGAGCAGCATGCTCTTGCGTCCGATGCGGTCGCCGAAGTGCCCAAAGATGATGCCGCCGACCGGGCGGGCGAGGTAGCCCGCGGCGAAGGTTCCCAGGGAAGCAACTGTCGCGACCGTGGGTGGCAGGTTGGAGAAGAACACCGGGCCGAAAACCAGCGCAGCGGCAACTCCGTAGAGCAGGAAGTCGTAGAACTCCAGAACGCTTCCCAGAAAGCTTGACTGCACGACACGGCGCGCCTCGCGCTGCCGTTCAGTGTTCGATAGGTTCAGTGAGCTGTCAATAGACGTCATCGTCTCTCCTAAATGGTGAGGGTGGGTAGCGGGCAGTGCTGAAGTGGATGGTCGTATCGCCTCCCGATGGCCCGCCCGGGGTGGAGCAATGACTCAATTTTTCCCTGCCCTCTCATAACTGTCTAATGACATTTAGACGCGTAGGACATAACCAGCAGGAATACCGGACCGGCGAGTAGCGCGATTCTTCATCGCGTTGGACTTCGCTCCCGTGGCGTCGTATAACCTGTAGGAATGGACAGAAGAGCACTCGAATGCTTCAACACCGTGGCGCGTCTCGGGTCCGTGAGCGCCGCCGCTACAGCCATGTCACTCACCCAGCCGGCCGTGTCCAAGCAGATCAGCCGCTTGGAAGCCGAACTGGCCGTACGCCTGTTTCACCGGACTCCTGCCGGGATGATGACCACCGCTGCTGGGCAGGTCCTGCTCGAACTGGGCGAGGATGTTCTTTCCCGCTTTGAACGCGCAGAAGGAATCATCAGGTCACGGTTCCGGGGAAAACCCTCGTTTCGCGTAGCATGCCCTCATTCCACAGCCGACAT
The DNA here is from genome assembly GCF_007828995.1 of Arthrobacter sp. AG367. Classification (NCBI taxonomy): domain Bacteria; kingdom Bacillati; phylum Actinomycetota; class Actinomycetes; order Micrococcales; family Micrococcaceae; genus Arthrobacter; species Arthrobacter sp. AG367. The sequence goes on along the minus strand of NZ_VIVE01000012.1, from coordinate 60,082 downwards.
CCTCGCATCCTTCATCGCCGAAACGGACGCACCGATTGTTGACCTGGAAATCCTGCCGGCCAGCGAAGTAGACGGGGTGCTCGATCGCGAAGTCGACATGGCCATGAGCTCACTCACCCCTCCAAGCCACAGGTCCCAGCTGGCCGTAGCAACCGTGCCCGTACTGGTGCAAGGACGGCCCCGTCCAGACACTCCTTTCGCCACAGCCACCCAGGTGGACCTAGAAACCCTCAAAGACGAATGGGTCATCGTTGCTCGAAGCGGAGTGCAAATAGCAGTGACCGAGGCAATGATCCGCTTCGACTCCCCCTTGATGATCAGGGAAGCTTCCACAGGAACCGTTGCCCAAGCTTTGGCGGCGAACCAGCACGGGTACGCCCTCGTCACCGAGCCTGCCCGATTCGGCCTCCACAGCGTTCCCGCTTACGCCGAGGACAGACCACTGGAAATCGTCCTCCACACCTCCTGGGATGCGAGCCACTACGCAACAGACCAACTCCGGCGACTGGCACGAGACCTACGCCAATGGATGCGAGACGACTGGGAGTGGAGACAACGCACCCCTGATTAGAACGAAACCAGAGTGGCTGCGGGACGCGTCCTTGCCTACGCCACGGAAGCTACGGACAAGGACGGGTACACCCCAACCTGACGTCAGCCAGGCGTATGAGCTACGTCAGGTTGAAGTCGGAAACCCGTTTTCCTGACGTGCTAATCCAACCTCTATAGATCCCAACCTGACACGCAGCCAAGGTTTGTCCCAGCCGGGAACCAGTTAGTTCGGTGCCCAACTACCAGGGCGCCTGTCAGGGCTCGCAAGCTTCACAGAAGTCCTACGAAGTCCAACCTACCGAACGTTATCCATTATAGTGAACAGATGACTTCCCGTACGACCGTAGCCATCGCCGTCCCGCTCGAAGCAGAGCTTGTGGACCAGATTCGCGCCATTGATCCTTCGATTACCGTCCTTTACGAGCCCGACCTCCTGCCCCCGGAACGCTATCCAGCCGACCACGCCGGCGATCCCGCCTTCAAACGCACCGACGAGCAGGAGGAGCGCTACTGGGCAATGCTCAACCGCGCCGAAGTGCTCTACGGCTTCCCCAACGAAAGCCCAGCTGGGCTCGCCCGCATCGCCCGCGACAATCCCGGACTGCAATGGATCCATGCCATGGCGGCGGGAGCGGGCGGAGCGGTGAAGGCGTCCGGCCTCAGCCAGGACGTCCTGCAGAAATTCAGGATCACCACCTCCGCCGGAGTGCACGCCCTGCCCCTCGCGGAATTCGCTGCGATGGGAATCCTGAACGGCTTCAAGCGGAGTTCCGGACTTGCCCAGGACCAGGCGGCGAAGGCCTGGCCCACCCTTCGCGTCCCCACCCGGCTCGTCAACGGCTCCAACCTCGTGGTCAGCGGCCTGGGGGAAATCGGATTGGAAACGGCCCGGATCGCCCGGGCGCTGGGCATGAAGGTCAGCGGTACCAAACGGTCCGTAGAGCCCATCGACGGGATCGATCAGGTTGTGGACAACGCCGGCCTTCCTGCCCTCCTGGCCACGGCAGACGCCGTCGTCAACACCCTGCCCGGCACTGCCTACACGGAGAAGCTGTTCAACCGCCAACTGTTCGCCGCCATGAAGCCCGGCACGACGTTCGTTAACGTAGGCCGCGGCACCGTGGTGGACGAGGACGCCCTGCTGGAGGCACTGGACAACGGCCAGGTGGGCTACGCCTGCCTGGATGTTTTCGCCGTGGAGCCGCTGCCGCAGGACAGCCCGCTATGGAACCATCCCCGGGTCATGGTTTCGCCCCACACCTCGGCCCTCAGCGCAGCCGAGAACCGACTCATCACCGAGCGCTTCTGCAGCAACCTGCGCACCTTCCTCGACGGCGGGGATCTCCCCCACCTCGTGGACACGGTCCACTTCTACTAGGACGGGGCGGAGAACCGGTGCGCATCGCAAGACTAAATACAGCAGCTGGTCCGCAGTACGCCGTTGAGAGCGACAGCGGCTGGGACCACATCGTCGACCCGTTTGAGGAAAGCCTCCGCTACACCGGCGGTGCCACCACCCACAACGAGGCAATATTCCTCGCCCCGGTGAGGCCCGCCGTCGTCCTGGGCATTGGCCATAACCGCACTTTGAATGACCATCCCCTGCCCATCCAGGCGTGGCACAAGTCCGTCCACACCATCGCCGGGCCGGGCGATGCCATCACCGCGGTCCGTGGACAAGGCACGGTCAATGCCGAGGGTGAACTCGCCGTCGTGATGGGCAGGACCGCCGCCAACCTGACCGCGGAAAACGCCCTGGAGCACGTCTTCGGCTACACCTGCGTCAACGACGTCACCAACGTGGATCAGAACGCGGTGGACGAGCGGAACTTCCAGGGCAAGGCCGGCGTCAACTACACACCCCTGGGCCCTTGGATAGAAACCGGACTCCCGGATCCCGAAAGGGTGGCCATCGACGTCTACGTCAATGGGGCCGCAAAGGCCACTTCCGGGACCTTCAACCTCCCCTCCTCGGTGGTGGACTGCCTCATCTATGTCACTTCATGGCTGACCTTGGAACCCGGCGACGTGGTGATGACCGGAGCGCCCGCCACAGTGGTTCCCGTCGAGCCCGGGGACCGTGTGGACATCACGGTGGAGGGCATTGGAACCCTGAGCAACCGCGTGGCCTGAGCCGGGCCGGCGTCAGCGGGCGTCGCAGGACGTTAAGATGGATAACGTTCAGAGGACTGAACAACAGCGAAGCCCGCCCCGGCAAACCCAAGGAGAATCATGGCCGATTCCCCCATTCCTGCGTCATCCGAAAAATCGGGAACCGCCTCTCCGGCGCCCGCAGTCACCCGCGCCGCGGCCGTCCTGGATGCCCTGGCCGCCTCGGCAACCGGGCGGCTGACGCTCAGCGATCTCTCGCGCGAAGTGGGAATTCCCAAGTCATCCACCTCCAATCTCCTGCTGGCCCTGGAGGAGGCGCGCCTGATCAGCAGGCAGGGCTCGGAGTTCACCCTTGGCCGCAAGCTGGTGGAACTGGGTGCCGCCTACCTGGGCCGCATGGACGAAGTCCAGGAGTTTTACCGTTACTGCGAACAGGCCTCCGTCCTTTCCCGCGAGACGGTCCGGATCGCCATGTTGGACGGAACAAACGTCATTTACCTTGCCCGGTACGAGGGCCACCCGGCCGTGCGGCTCACCTCCAATATCGGCGACAAGATGCCCGTATCCCTCTGCGCAGTGGGGAAGGCGCTGATCGCCCGGCTGAATGTGCACGACATCGAGGAGATGTTCCCCGATGACGCAGAACTGCCCGTCCTCACGCCAAAGTCCTTACGGACAGGGGCGGAGCTGAAGGCGCAGCTGCGGGAAATCCGCGAGCAGGGCTTTGCCTTCGAGGACGAAGAATCCACCACCGGCGTGGTCTGCCTGGCCGTTGCCGTTCCCACGCGGGGCGCGCACGGCCCCAGCCTGGGCCTGTCCGTCACGGCCCTCAAAGCCACCTACACGCCGGAACAGGGTTCCCAGATAGTCAAGGAGCTGCAGGAACTGGCCCACTCGCTGGGCAACCCGATGGGCTGAACGCCAAGCGGCGGCCTTCTGCGACATATAACAGCCAGAGACTATTGCCAGTTGTTCAACTTGCTGTATCGTGTTCAGCATAGTGATCGACGCAATGGGCGTTGTCGCTATCCCACCAGGCCAACGGGGGCCTGGAGTGCGTTAGAGGGAGTTCTCGTGACAACTCGTACTAAATCACCGCAGGCCACCGCGGACGGCGCCGTCGTCGATCCGGACCAGCTGCGAAGGGCAACTCTTGCCAGCTCCGTGGGCTCCGCCCTGGAGTACTACGACTTCTACATCTACGGCCTTGCCTCGGCCCTGATCTTCGGCCCGCTCTTCTTCGCACCACTGGGTGAGAGCGGAGCAGTCATCGCCTCCTTCGCCACCTACGGCGTCGGCTTCGCCGCCCGGCCCTTCGGCGGCGTGGTGTTCGGCTACATTGGTGACCGCTTTGGCCGGAAGATGGTGCTGATCCTGACCATCGGCCTGATGGGCCTGTCCAGCTGCGCCATCGGCCTCCTGCCCACCTTTGAACAGGCCGGAATGCTCGGTGCGGTACTCCTGGTGGCCCTGCGTATCCTGCAGGGCCTTGGCGCCGGCGCCGAGCAGGCAGGCGCCACGACCCTTATTTCGGAGGTGGCTCCGCGCCGCCGTCGTGGTTTCTTCGCCTCCCTGCCGTTCGTCGGCATCCAGCTGGGCACCCTCCTGGGCGCCGGGACATTTGCCCTGATGGCGCTGGCGGACAAGGCAGTCCTGCAGGCCTGGCTGTGGCGCGTACCGTTCCTGGCAAGCGTCGTCCTGATTGCGATTGCCGTCTTCATCAGGCTTCGGCTCAAAGAGACGCCGGTCTTCCAGGAACTCGAGAAGCACAAGGCCGTGGCCAAAAACCCTGTGGGCCAGATCTGGAAGCATTCCAAGAAAAACGTGCTCATAGGTATCGGCCTGCGGATGGGGGAAAACGGCAACTCGTCCATCTATTCCGCGCTCCTGGTGTCCTTCATCAGCATGCCTGCAGGTGTCTTCGCCGGCGACAAGTTCATCGGCCCCACGGGCCTGTTGATTGCCGCGGGCTTCGCCGCGGTAATGGTTGTGGCCTTCGGCGCCCTGTCCGACCGTTTCGGCCGGGTTCCCGTCTACCGCTACGGCGCACTCTTCCAGGCCGTTATCGCCTTGCCGGCCTTTTACCTGGTCACACTGGGCAATGTCACCCTGGTGTGGGTGGTCATGGTGATGGGCATCGCCCTCGGCGTGCAGGCCATGCTGGGCCCGCAGTGCGCCCTGCTGCCGGAGCTCTTCGGCTCCCAGCACCGCTTCACCGGCGTGGCCCTCAGCCGCGAACTGTCCGCCGTACTTGCCGGCGGCTTCGCCCCGATGATCGGCGTGGCACTGCTGGCAGTGACCAACCACTCCTGGCTGGTCCCGGCGGTCTACTCGCTGGTCCTGGCGGCAATCTCGTTCGCCACCACGTTCTTCACCCCGGAAACGAATGGCCGCGACCTGGTGCTCGTAGAGGACGCCAGGTAACAACCGCCCCGTCCCGCCCACGCACCCCGGATCCCGCACTCATGCGTGCGGGATCCGCGGGGTGGGGGCCGCTGCTATATTCTGTTGCTTTCACGTCCAGGCCGGGGGTAGCCGGGACACAGCACGTCGAATGGCCCTTCAGTGACTTCCAGCAGCAGTTTTCCAGGACTTGGATCCGTCGATATCCCGAATGATGTCTTTCTCGACTGTCCCACCGGACTGGTCGAGTACTACTTCGCGGACGGCATCTTCCGCTGGTCGGACGGGTTGTACCGGATCTACGGGTATGAGCGCGGCGAGGTTGTCCCCTCCATGGACATGGCCATGGCCCACATCGAGCCGGGAGACCGGCCCCGGGTCCAGGCGTATTGGGACCACGTCTCATCCGCTGGCGGCCCATCATCGATCTACGTTTCCATCCGGGACCGCAAGGACCGTCAACACAAACTGCTCTACTCGGCGGACTACATCCTGGACGGGGACACCCCTGTTGGCGTCTGGGGCGTGGTGGTGGACCTCACCACATCGATTCATACCGACCGGCACCAACTGGCTACCGAGGCGGTCGCCGCCTCAGCCCGCAGCCGGGCAGTCATTGAGCAGGCCAAAGGCATCCTCATGGGGCGCACCGGTGTCACCGCCGACGAGGCCTACGACCTCCTGAGCCAGTTAAGCCAGGATACGAACCGCAAGGTACACGCGATCGCCCAGGAAATCGTGGAACGGGCAACCGGGCGGGCCGGAAATCTGACAAACCAGCCACACCCTTTGCTGTAACCGCCGCCCCCACGCGCGGGCCGCCGTCGAACCCTACAACGCCAGGCGCGGCCCGTCCGCTCCAACCGGGGCGGAACCCCCAACAGGCCTGGAAGCCACAACGGGCATGGAACCGGTCAAGGCCTCAACAACCGCCATCTGGCCGGTGGTGTCGGGGACACCGGGATACTGAACCTGCGCCGGCTCGACGGCAGCAGCTGGGTTTTCGGAACGCATGCGGACCAGCGCAACGGCAGAGATCAGGAACCACGCCACATTGGTAACAACGGACGGCCATGCCCCGTGCAGCGTCCCGTTGATGATGAAGGCAACAGATCCGAACAGGTTGGCCATCTGGAAACCCTTGCCTGCCTTCAGCCAGCCCATGGAAACCGCAAGGTAAGCACTGAGAATCGCAACAGCGCCTGCCCAGCCGGCAATTTCCCACAGCAGTTCCATGGTGTCCTTCCAAAGTGGTGCCTGCGCAGTATCCGGGCAGGGCTGAAGATGGTGATTCAGGGTTTGGTTTCGCCAGCTCTGCGTTGCCTCGAGCCCTGTTCGGGCGAGGACCTCATGCGCTGGCAGCGGCACAATCATACCCCGCTGCCGAGGGTCACTTTGACGCCGAATCCCCCACCGCCCGAAGGGTGGACAAGACCCCTCCCGCGTAGCACGATCAGAGCTGTGACCATCAGTCCCGCTTCCGATCCCTACCTCCGCGAACTCACCCAGTTGAGGCGCGTCAAGGACCGCATGGACCGGGAGTACGCCCAGCCGCTCGACGTCGAATCCCTCGCCAGGGACGTCCATATGTCCGCGGGCCATTTCAGCCGGCGGTTCAAACTCGCCTACGGCGAATCCCCCTACAGCTACCTCATGACCCGCCGCATCGAACGGGCCATGGCGTTGCTCCGGATGGGTGACCTCAGCGTCACCGACGTGTGTTTCGCCGTCGGCTGTTCCTCGCTGGGAACCTTCAGCACCCGCTTCAGCGAACTGGTGGGGATGCCGCCCAGCATCTACAAGCAGGAGGCGCAAAGCGCGACGGCGGGCATCCCCGCCTGCGTGGCGAAGCAGGTCACCAGACCGGTCAGGAATCGAGAAGCGTCCGCCCCCGAGCCGTTACTAGCATGACTGCCATGGACATCAACATTTCCTCAACCTTCCTTCCCGCTACCGATCCGGACGCCTCGCTGGCGTTCTACCGCGACGCCCTGGGCTTCGAAATCCGCAACGACGTGGGCAAGGGCACCATGCGCTGGATCACCGTTGGCCCCGCAGGCCAAAAGGACGTCTCCATCGTCCTGCACCCGCCGGCCGTAGACCCCGGCATCACCGACGACGAGCGCCGCACCATCACGGAGATGATGGCCAAAGGCACCTACGCCACCATCGTCCTGTCCTCCCCGGACGTGGATGCCGCGTTCGCCAAAGTGGAGGCGACCGGGGCGGACGTCGTCCAGGAGCCCATCGACCAGCCGTACGGCATACGCGACTGCGCATTCCGCGACCCCGCCGGAAACACGGTCCGGATCAACCAGCAGGCCTAGGCATATAACCAGTCACGTATATAACGGACGACGCCGACGGGAGGCTGCCAGCGCAGCCTCCCTCCGCGCCGCTCCAGGAGAAGGGGGACATTTTGAGCACGGACATCACCACCGATGAGGGCATGGCCACGAAAGCCGGGACCCATATCGCCGACACCCACGACCTGATCCGCGTCCAGGGGGCGCGGGAGAACAACCTCAAGGACATCAGCCTTGAGCTGCCCAAGCGGCGGCTCACGGCATTCACCGGTGTGTCCGGCTCAGGCAAAAGCTCCCTGGTTTTCGCCACCATCGCCGCCGAATCGCAGCGCATGATCAACGAGACCTATAGCGCGTTCGTACAGGGCTTCATGCCCAACCTGGCCCGCCCCGACGTGGACCGGCTGGAGGGATTGACCACCGCCATCATCGTGGACCAGGAACGGATGGGCGCCAACCCGCGCTCCACCGTGGGCACCGCCACCGACGCCAACGCCATGCTGCGCATCCTGTTCAGCCGTTTGGGCAAACCCTACGTCGGCCCGCCCACCGCGTTCTCCTTCAACGTTCCCACCCGCAAGGCCAGCGGCATCATGAGCACCGAAAAGGGCGGCCGGGTGGAAAAGAACGTGGTCCGCCAGGTCACCTACCTGGGCGGCATGTGCCCCCGCTGTGAGGGCATGGGCAACATCAGCGACATTGACCGGACCGCCCTCTACGACGAGTCGAAGTCCCTCGCCGAAGGCGCGCTCACCGTCCCCGGCTACTCCATGGACGGCTGGTACGGGCGCCTGTTCGAAGGCATGGGCCTGCCCATGGACAAGCCCATCGCCACGTTCACCAAGAAGCAGCTGGAGACGATGCTTTACGCCGAGCCCACCAAGATCAAGGTGGAGGGCGTCAACCTCACGTTCGAGGGCATCATCCCCAAAATCCAAAAGTCCATGCTCTCCAAGGACGTGGAGGCCATGCAGCCGCACGTGAAGAGGTTCGTGGAACGCGCGGTCACGTTCGCCACCTGCCCCGACTGCGGGGGGACGCGGCTCACGCCGGAGGTGCTCAACGCACGGATCAACGGCAAGAACATCGCGGACCTCTGCACCATGCAGATCAGCGACCTGGCGCAGTGGATCCGCGACCTGGACGAGCCCTCCGTCCGTCCCCTGCTCATCGGGCTGCGGGACCTCCTCGATTCCTTCGCCGAAATCGGCCTGGGCTACCTCTCCTTGGACCGCCCGGCCGGCACCCTCTCCGGCGGCGAGGCGCAGCGGACCAAGATGATCCGCCACCTGGGTTCCTCCCTCACCGATGTCACCTACGTCTTCGACGAGCCCAGCATCGGCCTGCACCCGCACGACATCGAGCGGATGAACACCCTCCTGCTGCAGCTTCGGGACAAAGGCAACACCGTCCTGGTGGTGGAGCACAAGCCGGAGATGATCGCCATCGCCGACCACGTCGTCGACCTCGGCCCCAAGGCCGGCACCGGCGGCGGCGAGATTGTCTACGAGGGCGACGTCGACGGGCTGCGTTCCAGCGGCACCATCACCGGGCGCCACCTGGACGACCGGGCCCGGCTGAAGGATTCGTTCCGCGAACGCAGCGGGGCACTCGAAGTCCGCGGGGCCTCGACGAACAACCTGCGCAGCGTGGACGTGGACGTCCCGCTGGGAGTGCTGTGCGTGGTGACGGGCGTGGCCGGGTCCGGGAAGAGCTCGCTGATCCACGGCTCACTGGCCAGGCGCGAGGGCGTGATCGTGATCGACCAGGGCGCCATCAAGGGATCCCGGCGCAGCAACCCGGCCACCTACACCGGGCTGCTGGAGCCCGTCCGCAAGGCGTTCGCCAAGGCCAACGGCGTGAAGCCGGCGCTGTTCAGCTCCAACTCCGAGGGCGCCTGCCCCACCTGTAACGGCGCGGGCGTGATCTTCACCGAGCTGGGCGTCATGGCCACGGTCGAGTCCACCTGCGAGGACTGCGAGGGGCGCCGCTTCCAGCCCGCCGTCCTCGAATACACGCTGGGCGGGCAGAACATTGCCGACGTGCTGGACATGTCCGTGGACGCGGCCCTTGCCTATTTTGCCGGGGGCGAGGCAAAGACCTCGGCCGCCCACAAAGTCCTCGAACGCCTGGCGGACGTCGGCCTGGGCTACATCACCCTCGGCCAGCCGCTGACCACCCTGTCCGGCGGCGAGCGCCAGCGGCTCAAGCTGGCCACGCAGATGGCGGAGACGGGTGACACCTACATCCTGGACGAGCCAACGGTGGGCCTGCACCTGGCCGACGTCGAACAGCTCCTGGGCCTGCTGGACCGGCTGGTGGATTCCGGCAAGTCGGTTATCGTCATCGAGCACCACCAGGCCGTGATGGCGCATGCTGACTGGATCATCGACATCGGTCCGGGCGCAGGGCACGACGGCGGCAGGATCGTCTTCGAGGGCACGCCGGCCGAGCTGGTGGCCGGGCGGGGGACGCTCACCGGGCAGCACCTGGCCACGTACGTGGGTGGCTGAACGCTGGCCTACGCTGGGCCTATGCCCGAAACCTACCGCTATGACGTCGAGATCCTGCACCTGCTGGTGTCGCCCGCGCACGCCTATTTCGGACGCGCCCGGGACGGCGCGGCGGACGTTCCCACCACTGATGCGCAGACGGCAGAGGTGGTGGCCGGCAAGGGCATCGTGGGCGACAGGTTCTTCGGGAAGGCCGCCCACATGGACGCCGCGGTGACCCTGTTCGCCGTCGAATCCCTTGAGGCCATCGCCGCGGAGCTTGGCGCCGGGCCGTTCAATCCCCTGCTGACCCGGCGGAACGTGGTGCTCCGCGGCGCTCAGCTGGCCCCCCTGCTGGGGCAGGACTTTGCGCTGGAGTCCGGCGGCTCGGCTGTTTCGTTCCATGGCGGCCGGCACGCCCAACCGTGCGCGTGGATGAACGGGATGCTGGCACCGGGGGCGCACCCGGCCATGCGGGGCCGCGGCGGCATCCGCTGCCGTGCCCTGTCCAGCGGATTGCTGCACCGGGGCCCGGCCGTGCTGGTCAGCCCGGTGCCGCTGGACCCGGCCCAGGCGGGCCGGGCGAGCCTGCTGCGGCCGTCACGGCTTCCCTAGGAGGGCGTCCGGCGGCTCCCCTTCCTCACGTCACGTGATGGCGGTGGCGTTGGCCGGGGAGCCCGTGCCCCCGGTGATGTTCAGCGGCTTAATGGTGATGAAGGCGTCCCATCTGCCGGTGCTGCGCATATGCCGGGCGAGCGGTCCCAGCTTCCATAGTTCCCCGAGTGGCAGGCCGAGTTTGGCCAGGAGCTGCTGGTGCATCATGCCGTTGTCGTTGGCGGCCGAATGCCGGTAGGGGCTGTCCGGGACCGCGGGCAGGCACTCGAGGGCGAAGTTGTCGGCGGCGAGGACGGCAAAGCGGTTATCCCACGCCCAGGCGGTAAACTCCCGGGACTGCGCCATGCCTGAGGCCTTCCGGCTTTGGCGGATGCGCTGCTTGTCCTCCGCGGACAGACCCAGAAACCATTCGCACCAGCCTGTATGGAGCATGAGGATATCCCCGGGCTGGGTGCTGAGGGACCGGGCCTTCAAGGCGGACTCCACCAGGTCCAGGGTGAGTGGTTCCCCGCCCGCGTGGTCGATGGGCTCCCCTGCTTCGTCCCGGTGACCCTCGAGGTCCACCAGCACGCCCCTGCCGGTAATCGGGTTTTCCGCCCATTCCTGGATGCCGAGGTCCGGGGTGCCCTCGGTGATCCGGTCATCCGGGGTGCCGTTGTAGAAACCGACATCATCGGCCCGGCGGTGCCTGAGCCCGTCAATCTGGGTTGACCCCTGAAGGTAGTACCCGTCCAGGTAGTCGTCCCGGTGCGCCGGGTGCGAGGAGTAGATGGTGTGCCGCGGGGCGCCGCGCTTGAGGGACATCCCGGGATCGAAGGCGTCAGCCGGGTAGTCCAGGCCGAACACCGTTCCGGTGCGGATGCACTGCCGGGCATCCAGCACACCTTGGGGTGTAATGAACGACGGCGTCCCGCGGCTCTGGTGCGGAAAGAGGCCCCAGGAGGTGCCGGCCAGGCGGCCCTCCCTTTGCAGCAGACCTTCAAAATCCGGATATATTCCTTCAGCGGCATTCACCGTGCACCGGCCTTCTGGTGCTGCTCCTGGGGCTGGCGGCGCTTGTAGCTGAGCAGGAACCCGGCAACGGCGCAGACGGATGCAGCGATGCAGATGGGTGTCTTGATGGCGTCATTGAGCAGGGTGAGCCACTGGGCCTGCCCCGCAACCAGGCCAATGGCCTGGCCGAGGACGAACAGGATGCCCCCGCCCAGGAGTGCGGCGAGCGTCAGGACGAAGACGACTTCGATGGCCCTTCGGATGGTGTTCATGGAATGTTTCCTAGATTGGCAGGATGCCGAGGATGATCAGGACGCCGATGCCCAGCAGCGGCAGGGCGTAATGGGTCAGCAGGCGGGCAAAGGTCTTGAGCGGGTCCACGTCAGCGATGCCGCAGGCCACGTACAGCGGGGCGCCGCCGGGCGGGACCGCCGCTTCGCAGGACGAGAACACCAGCACGGCCACGGCCGCGGTGGTGGCCGGAACCCCGGCGGCCACCAGGATGGCCACTCCCACCGTCCCCACGGCGGCCATGGTGGCGGTGGCGGACAGCGGGGCCGCCACCGCGATGACGATCAGGCCGATGAGGATGGCCAGCAGCCACAGCGGCAGGTTCATCCCGTTCAGGAGCGAGGTCATCTGCTTGGGCAGGCCGGTGGCAGCCAGGGCGTTGGCGCCGGCGAAGGCGAACACCACGGTGACGCCCACGATTCCAAAGCGCGGAGCGGATTCCCGGAGCAGCGCCCACCAGCCGCGCCCGTCGCGGGGCAGCGTTTGAATGCCCAGCAGGAGACCGGTGATGATGAGGACCACCGGGATCCAGACGATGACGATGACCGACTTGGTAACGTCCCCGCCCGTCCACTCCGACAGGCTCTTGGCGATGGCGCCGGTGGTGATGACCAGCGGGACGGCCACCACGACGAACAGCAGCAGGGTGGCCCAGCCGCGGCCGAACGCCGAGCGGACGGACAGGCGGTGCGCGGCGTCCAGCGGGGTCATCCCGCTCTTGCGGACCAGCAGCCAAGTGACCACCAGCCGGTGCAGGAAGCACCACAGTCCGCCGAACAGCAGGGGCAGGACCAGTGCGTTGATGTCCAGCAGCGGTCCCACGGTGGCGGAACCGACCAGGACGAACATCGAGGCGCTGAACGGGAATGTGATGCCCATGCCGGCGTTCCCCGCCACCAGCGTGGCTGCTGACGGTTTGTCCAGCCTGGACTTCTCCATCCAGGGAATGGTCACCGAGCCCACCGTGGCGGCGATGGCCGCCTGGTTGTGGACCACGCCGCCGAGGCCTGCGGAGGCACCGTGGAGACCCAGGCCGGCCCGCCCTTGACCCCGCCGATCAGGGAGTTCAGCAGGTCGATCAGCCGGTCCAGCACGCCGGCCTTGTCCAGCAGGTAGCCCATGAAGACGAACGCCATGGTGGCGTACACGATCTCGTCGGTGATGGCAGAGTACAGGGCGTCCCAGCCGATTGCCGCTGCTGCGGCACCGGTGAAGGGAAGGACGGCCAGGAAGCCAAGGATCATGGCTTCGCCCACGCTCCGCTTGAAGGCCGTGGTCCAGAGCAGGATGACGGCAAGGTAGGCGCCGAGTGCCCAAATGCCGATCATGATGCTGCTCCTGACGGCAAGATGCCGGTTGTTGTGGTCACGTGTATTACCCGTTCCTGATTGTGCCTGACTGCGCGGTCAGCGCAAGGCCGGCTCCGAGGTCTGCGCCATACGGGCCAGCGCGGCGGCGGAGGCGTTGGTCATCTCGGCGGGGACACCCAGGTCCGAGAGGTAGCTTGCGGTGTCCTGCATCTCCTTGGAGCGGCGCACGGCGTGCTTGGCGGTGCCCGTCAGGAACCGGTCGATCACGGCCTGCCCGTCGCCGGCCAGCTGACCGGCGATCTGGGCGCGGATCCACTCCTCGAGGCCGGCCGCCCGGCCGGCCGTCACGGCTTCCACCACCACAGATGCCAGGCCCTTCATCAGGACGCTGCGCAGCAGTTTGTGCGCCATCGCCGCCCCCGGGCCGCCGTCGGTGATTTCAACATCAACTCCCAGCGGCCGCAGCAGGTCGGCCACGGCCTGGGCGCCGGGGCCACTCACCATCAGGGGTGTCTTCTCGCCCAACGCCGCGACCGGTCCCAGGATGGCGACATCGGCAAAGGCGGCCTTGCCGGGAAGCTGCCCCAGTTCCTGCATGGTAGCCGGTGAGGACGACGTGAAGTCGGCGTAGACGCTGCCGCTGGCAAGGACCGGAAGGCACTCCTTTGCCACGCTGCGGGCCGCGGCAGCACCGGTCATCACCAGGACGATGTCTGCACCGGTGCATGCTTCGGCGGCTGTTGCTGCCCGGGTTACTCCCTGCGGCGTACTGGGGGCCACCGGATCGAAGCCGGTAACCGTGTGGCCGGCGACGGTCAGGGCCGCGGCGTAGGTGGCTCCGGCCTCGCCGAGGCCGATGACGGTGCACGCTGTCATGGTTTGCTCTGTTCTTTCTTGGCTTTGGTGAAGGTTCAGTTGCGGGCGGCGACGATGGCCTGGCGGCGGCTGGTTTCGTCCGCGAAGACCGCTTCGGCGGCGTCGGCGACGGCGGCAGCCTGTTCCCGGGGGATGACCACCACGCCGTCCGAGTCGCCGACGATGACGTCGCCGGGCAGGACGGGGACGCCGCCGAACGCGAGGGCGGTTCCCAGCCGGAAGGGACCGTCCTTGTAGGGGCCGGCCGGCGAAGTAGCCCTCGCAAAGACGGGCATGCCAATCTCTGCCAGCGCCCCGGCGTCGCGGGCTGCTCCGTCCAGCGCGAATCCCGCGACACCAAGGTTGATGGCGCGCTCCCCGATCAGTTCGCCCAGCAGGGCGCGGGATTCATCGCCGCCCCCTGCCACCACGATGACGTCTCCGGGACGGGCCAGCTGCAGGGCGGCGTGGATGCCCTTGTTGTCTCCGGGGCGGGTCCACACCGTAAACGCCGGGCCGGCGAGCTTTGCGCCCGGCCAGACCGCCTGGATGGCGGAGTCCGCCACCCCAAGCCGGTCCATGGCGTCGCCGATATTGGCCGCGGGAAGCTTGCCGAGCCTTTCCACGATGTCGCTGCTGGGACGTGTGAAGTCAGCGCCGATGGCGTCAATGGCAGGAGTTGTCATGATGGATCTTTCCGTTCCGGGCAGTGGGGGTCAGTCTTTTTTCTGGACCAGCGGGAGGACTTCCTTGAAGTCCTCTTCCTGGCCGGCCCAGAACGTCTTGTAGTCGGCGCCGTTGAGGTAGCTGGTCTGCAGGCCCAGGTCCTTCATCTTCTGCACCACGGTGGGGTCCTCGATGGCCTTCTGGATGGCGGCCTCGAGCTTCTTGGCCACATCCGCGGGCAGGCCGGCCGGGGCCGAGTAGCCGCGGGCGGTTCCCGCCGTCAGGTCATAGCCGGATTCCTTGAAGGTGGGGATCTCCGGCAGGGAGGGTGCGCGTTCCGCGGACATGACGCCCAGCACCCGCGCTTTGCCCTGCTTGGTGAGGTCGTTCACGTCGCTGACGTTCGCCACCAGCACGTCCACGTGCTTTCCGAGGAACGCGGTGGTTCCCTGCGACGCGCCTTCGGAGAAGTGGACCGGGGCGAACTCGGAACCCGTGGCCTGCTGGATCTGGGCCAGGGCAAAGTGCTCGCCGGTCTGAAGCCCGGTGGTGCTGGCGGTCATGGACTTGGGCTTGGCCTTGACCGCTTCCAGGAGGTCCTTCAGCGTCTGGTACGGGCTGTCCGGCTGGACGGCGATGACTGTGGGATCGATGACCTGGCGGCCCAGGGGCTGGAAGCTGTCCCGGGTGTACTTGGCGCCGCGGGACGGGTCCAGGGGCGAGACGACCACGGACGGCGAGCCGGTGGCGCCGATGGTGTAGCCGTCCGGCTTGGCGCTGGTGAGCTGGGTGTAGCCGATCTGGCCGCCGGCGCCGGGCTTGTTGATGACCTCGACGTTGGTTCCGAGTTCCTTCTCGAGAACGGGCTGGATGAGCCGCGCGGCTGTGTCCACGGCACCGCCGGAACCGAACGCGACCACGAGGTCGATGGACTTGCCCTTTTTCGGGAAGTCGCTGGCGGCATTGTTGTTGGTGGCGCCGGCATTGGCGCCGCAGCCGGTGAGGCCGATCAGGGAGGCCGCGGCAAGGGCGGCGGTGAGGCGGAGGCGGGTTTTCATAGGTCTTCTCCTTTGAAGGGGTGCGGGTTCAGGGGTGCGGGTTCAGGGGTGCGGGTGGGGTTTAGGTTTCGGGGTCTTCGGTAAGAGCCTTGGGCTTGCGGAGCTTGAGCAGCGGGCTGATGACAATCAGCAGGCCGATGCCGATCAGGACCGCGGAAATGGGACGGCTGGTGAAGATGCCGAAGTCGCCCTGGGAGATCTCCAGCGACTCACGGAGGGACCGCTCCATCAGGGGACCAAGGACCAGGGTCAGCACCATGGGCGCCAGCGGGATGTCCAGGTGGCGGAGGGCGAGGCCCAGGAGCCCGAAGCCGATCATCACGAAGACATCGAAGACGCTGAAGTTGATGGTGTAGGCGCCGATGACCATGAAGAGCAGGATCAGGGCCGTCAGGATTGTTGACGGGACACGGAGGATGGAGGTCCAGAGCCCCACGAGCGGGACGTTGAGCAGGAGCAGGATCAGGTTGCCGATGAAGAGGCTGGCGATGATGGCCCAGGCGATCTCGGAGTTCTCGGTGAAGAGGGTGGGTCCCGGTGTGAGGCCCTGCTGCAGGAAGGCGCCCATCAGCACGGCGATGGTGGGCGAGGCCGGGATGCCGAGCGTGAACAGCGGAATCAGGGCCGCGTTGGCGTGGGCATTGTTGGCCGTTTCGGGTCCGGCCACGCCTTCGATGGCACCCCTGCCCAGTTCGTGGCGGTGGCGGGAGAACTTCTTTTCCGCCCCGTAGGACAGCAGCGAGGACACAGACCCGGTCATGCCGGGGATGAGCCCCAGGCCGAAGCCGATGCCGGTGCCGCGGGCCATCGCCGGGGCGCTGCGCCGCCACTCCGTTGCGGTGGGCAGCAGCGAGCGCAGGTTGGGGGCGTGCACCGCCGCGGGCTGGTCGCCCTTGCGGTAGGACAGGAGTTCCGAGAGGCCGAAGACTCCGACGATGACGGCCACGAAGCTGACGCCGTCCAGGAGCCGGTCCATGCCGAAGGTGAAGCGTGGAGCACCGGCCACGGGGTCGATGCCCACCATGGAGATCAGCAGGCCCAGGGCGCCGGAGATGACGGCCTTGACCATGGATTTCCCGGCCAGGGCCACCAGGAGCGAGATGCCCACCACCATCAGGGCGAAGAATTCCGGCGGGCCGACCAGCAGGCCCAGTTCTCCCAGCGGCTTGGCTGCCGCCACCAGGCCGAGGGTGGCGATGGTTCCGCCAACGAAGGATCCGACGGCGGCGATGGTCAGCGCGGCGCCGGCCTTGCCCATCTTGGTCATGGCGTAGCCGTCGATGGTGGTGATGGCTGATGCTGCTTCGCCGGGGGTGTTGAGCAGCACGCTGGTGATGGTTCCCCCGTAGGCGGTGCCGTAGAAGATGGCACACAGCATGATGATCGCCCCGGTGGCGTCCATGTTCAGCGTGAGCGGGATCAGCAGGGCGACGCCTGCCACGGGCCCGATGCCGGGCAGCACGCCGATGATGGTGCCCAGGAGGCAGCCGAGGAAGGCGAACAGCAGGTTCTGCCAGGTCATGGCGGCCGCGAAGCCGTTGACCAGTTCGTTGAGGGTATCCACGTCTAGAGTCCGATCGCGTTAAGGAAGGGAAGGGCGGACACCGGCAGCGCGACGTTCAGGCCGTAGTTGAAGGCATAGAACGCTCCGAAGCTTCCGGCCACCGCGATGATCAGCGAGGACTTCCAGGTCCTGCGCCCGCGAAGTTTCAGGTGGTACAGCAGGAACAGGAACATGCTCAGCTGGAAGCCAAGCAGGTCCATGACGGCCGCAAGGATTACCAGGCTGGCAACGACGGCGATCACCAGGCCCCGGTCAACGCCGGCTGCGGTTTCGCTGGGGTTGCGGAGTTCCTGGAACAGCCAGAGGACGGCCATGGCGGCGAGGACTGCGCCCATGGCGAAGGGGAACAGGCCCGGGCCCGGGCCCAGGGAGGTCCAGAGTCCCAGGCCGATCGAGCTGGCCAGGATATAGACGCCGACGGCGGCGAACGCACCGATTCCTACCAGCACGCTGCGGGCCACCCGTACGGGACTTCCGGGTTTCGTCGTGACTGACTCCGTTGTCATGGATTTCCTTTTCACTGCGCGTCATTGCGTTTCACAGAATGAAACTATATTGCGTACTGAGAAATAGTGACACCAGACACATCGGCTGTCAAGCGCAAGAAACTTACATAGAATGAAATGATGGCGATGACTTCCACTTCAGGCAGCCCGACGGAGGACAGCCCCAAGTCCTCGAACATGCGCTCCCTTTCCCGGGCCTTGGAGGTCTTCGCGGAACTGCAGCGGGCGGAACGCCCGCAGCGGCTCAGCGATCTTGCGCGGAACTGCGGCATGAGCCTGCCCACCACACTGAGGATCCTTCGGGTCCTGCAGGATTTCGGGATGGTGAGCCAGACGGACAAGTCCTACCGGATCGGCCCTGCCGTCCTCCCGGCCGCCAGGAGCTACCTGGAGAACGACCCCCTGGTGGTCTCTTCCCGGCCCGTCCTCCAGCAGCTGGCGACGCAGACCGGCCTCACCGCCTCCCTCTACACGCGCCTGGGTTATGAACGGATCCTGGTGGCCCGGGTGGATGGAGAGGCCCCGCTTCGCTATGACCTCCCGCTGGGCAAGCGGCTGCCCCTGACATCCGGTGCGGCCGGAAAGATCCTGCTGGCAACGGCCTCCGTGGAGGAACTGCAGGAGGCCGTGGAGGCCGCCATCGGAGCGGGCCATGAAGGCAAGGCCTTCACGCTCGGGGAGCTGCAGTCGCGGCTGCCCGCGGCGGCTGCCGACTACGCGTATTCAGCCGACGAGCGCGCTTCAGGAGTGTTGTCGGTGGCTGTAGCCCTGCCCAGGAGGTCAGGACAGCCAACGGAATCAATTTCGCTGACCAGCCCCGTGGAGGCCGCCTCCGAGGACACGCTGAAGGTGGGCGTTCCGGAGCTGAAGCGGGCGGCAGCCAGGTTGGCGGAACTGCTTGAGGGCTCCGTCTACTGACGGCACCCGGGGAAACGGCCGGCAGGGAAAGCACACGACGGCGTCACGCACGGCGCGCTTTCGGCCCACCTGAGGTGGCCGTGGCCCCGGAAACGCGGGGTCCCGCCGTCGTCCATTCCTCCGAAGCATGCCCGGCGTGACGCGAGGGCATCCGCAGTCAGTCGAGCTGCACGCCCCGGAGCAGCAGGAGCGTCCCGCCCACCACAACCGCCGAGGCAAGGAAGACTCCACCCGCCCCCAGCCCGGCCGCCACGCCGCCGATGGCGCTCGGAAGGACCACCTGCCCCACCCGGTTGCCGGCGAGCCTCAGCGCCAGCGCCCTGCCCCGCTGCCCGGCCGGCGCCTGGGCCGACAGCCAGGACATGGTCAGCGGCTGGCCGATGCCGAGCCCCAGCCCGAGCAATGCCATGACGGCAAACAGCAGCCACAGGGGCATGGGGATTGCCAGCGCAGCCAGCGCAAGCGTGGACAGGGCCAGGCTCACCACCAGCAACCTCATGCGGCCGATCCGCCGGGACACCCGGCCCAGCATGAGACGGGAGACCATGGAGAACACGGCGCGTACCGTCAACATGGCACCCACTGTTGCCACTGTGAGTCCGCGGTCGGCGCCGAGCGCGGGCAGGTAAACCACGGTCAGGTCCACCACGGCGAGGACGGTGGCGCTGGTGGCCAGCGCCCGGGCCACGCCGGGAGCCCTCAGCAGTGAGACGCCACTGGCGCTGCTGCCAGCGGACGCTCCCTTCTTCCTGCCGCCGCTGACGTGCGTCGATACGGCGAACGTGGCAGCGAACAGCACCAGGCTCAAGACCACCGAGAGCAGGAAGATCGCCTGGGTGTCGGGCCGGACCGAGGCGCCGCCCACCAGCGCAATCGCCAGCGGTCCGAGGGCCTGCCCCAGGGAGGCGGCGAACGTCAGGTAGCCGAACGCGGAGTCCATCCGGGACGAGGCAGCATTATTGGCCACCACGGCCTGCTGCCCCACCACGCAGGCCATTTGACCGGCACCAAGCAGCGCGGTTCCCGCCACCAGCGCCACGATCGACGAGCCCCACAGCAGCAGGAAGGCAGAGCAGGAAAGGACGACGGCGGCCCCGATCGCCATGAGCCGCCGCTCACCCAGGCGGTCCACCAGGGTGCCCGTGGGGACGGCAAGCAGCAGCGGAAACACCGCATAACTGGCAGCCAGCAGGCCCAGGGCGAAGTCCGGAACGTCCAGCTCCAATGCGCGGTAGGTGGCCGCCGGCCGGACCAGGAAGGTGACGGCCTGGATCAGCGCCGAGTGGACCAGGAGGGCAGTGGCCGAGCGGCGGCCCAGCTCGCCGATCATGAGCCGGGGACGCTGGTGCCGGACATGGCCTGGACGGCGGCGTCGCGGGCGCCCATGACATGGTCGAACGCCACCTTGGCTGCCTTCTCCGGGTCGCCGCCGGCCAGGGCAGCCACCAGGGTGCGG
This sequence comes from Arthrobacter sp. AG367, assembly GCF_007828995.1. Lineage (NCBI taxonomy): Bacteria > Bacillati > Actinomycetota > Actinomycetes > Micrococcales > Micrococcaceae > Arthrobacter > Arthrobacter sp. AG367. The sequence goes on along the minus strand of NZ_VIVE01000012.1, from coordinate 39,985 downwards.
TGCTGGGCCAGGGCCTGGTCGCGCCGTTCCTGGGTGCTGTTGGTGAAGTGCCGGTACCGTTCCATGTGGCTTGAAATCTGGTTGTGGAAGCGGCGGGCCCAGGAGTTCCCGGCAATGCCCGCGATCTTTGCGTGCAGTGCCATGCCCTGCTGCATCGCGTCATCGGCGAACGCCACCATGGCCGCGTTGCGTTCAAGAATGCCTTCGAGGGCCTCGATGTCAGCCGGCGTTGCCTTCATGCAGGCATTGCGCGCCATGAGGGACTCCATGGCTGCGCGGACCTCGTAGAGTTCCGAAATGGCTGCCTCGTCCAGCGCGGGCACCAGCACGCCTCCGGTGGGCTGCTGTTCCAGCAGGCTCTCCGAAATGAGCCGCCGGATGGCCTCCCGGAGCGGTGTGCGGCTCACCTGCAGGGCCGAGGCCATTGCCGGCTCGTAGATGCGCTCCCCCGGCTTGAGCTCAAGGCTCAGGATCCGCCGTTTCAGCTCGGCGTAGACAACGTGTGCCCCGGTGTTCCGGGCAGGTGATTCGGCCATGATTTACCTCCTCGGCCATCATACTTGTATACATCTATACAAGTAGTCCCGAGTCACGGAAACACCAGGGAGGGGGCAGCATCCACTGCCCCTCCCCCTGTCCCGGTGGCGCGCCCCTGGCCGGACGCACTGCGGCTGGACTACTTGCCGGCGGTACCGGCAGGTGCCACCTTCTGCACCTCGAGGTCCTCGAGTGACTTGCCCTTGGTGTCCGGGGACATCAGGGTGGCCACTGCGGAGATGAGGCAGATGCCCAGCGTGGCCAGTCCGATGGTGAACGGAACGTTGGTGGAGCCCGGAGGGGCAATCGCCGTGAAGATGCTGGGGAAGAACGATGCAATCATGAGCCCGATGTTCTGCGAAACGGCGAACCCGGTCACGCGGATCCGCATGGGGAACTGCTCCTGGAAGAACGTGGCGAAGGTGGCATTCCACATCTGGAAGAAGATGCCCTGCACGATCACAACGCAGACGAAGACCAGCGGCAGGCTCCCCTGTTCAATGGCCCACAGGTATCCGCCCACCAGGAGGCCGCCCGCCACCCCGCCGGCAGCCATGAGCGTCCGCCGGCCAATCCTGTCGGACAGCGCGCCGAACAGCGGGATGGTCATGACGGCGGCAATGTTGGCCACGAGTGTCACCCACAGGAACTCACTGCTGGAGAAGCCGTTGCCGTAGCCCTTTTGGGTGGCAAAGGATACGCCGAAGATCAGGGTGGCCATGCCGATCACGTTGGTGAAGGTCATCGCTATGCAGCGGACCAGGACGCCCGGCCGCGTTCGCAGGAGTTCGACGAGCGGGAAGCGCTTGGTTTCGGGCTTGCCGGACTGTGCTGCGTAGGCGGGCGGTTCCTGGACCCGGCGGCGGATGAAGTAGCCGGCCAGGATCACGACGGCGCTGAGCAGGAAGGGGATGCGCCAGCCCCAGGTGCCGAACTGGTCGGCGGGGAGGACTGCCGCGAGCGGGAGCAGGACGGCGGTGGCCAGGATCGAGCCCACCTGGGTGCCCTGGAGGCTGAAGCTGGCAAAGAATCCGCGCCGTGCATCGGGAGAGTGTTCAACGATCATCGCGCTGGCGCCGCCGAGCTCGCCGGCCACCGCAAAGCCCTGGATCAGGCGAAGGAGCACCAGGAGGGCGGGCGCCAGGAGGCCCACCTGCCCATAGGTGGGCAGGAGCCCGACGGCGAAGGTGGCAAAGCCCATGAGCAGCATCGCGAAGACGAGCACCTTCTTGCGGCCGTGCCGGTCACCGTACGCCCCCAGGACAACCGCGCCTACCGGACGGGAGACATAGCCCACGGCATACGTTGCCAGGGAGGCGATAATGCCGACTGTGGGGTTTTCCGAGGGAAAGAAGATGGTGGGGAAGATCAGGGTCGCGGCCAGCGAGTACAGCGCGAAGTCGTAGTACTCCAGGGCGCTTCCAATCCAGCCGCTCATCGCCGCTTTCCTGGGGTCCCGCGAACCGGTGCCGGCACCCTGGCTGGGGAGGGCCACGCGGGTTGGGGTGGTGCTCATGTGCTTATGTCCTTCGTCTTCATTGGCAAGGAACCGGAACCGCTGGAATTCAGCCGATGTTCGTGGTGGTGTCTGCGCCGCCGCAGTCCGTCATGGACTGGAGCGGCAGCTCTTTGAATCGATTCATACAATATAGGAGGTGATGCCGGTTACGTCAATGGGCAAGCGCTATCCCGAACGGTCCGCGCCAGGATGAGCGGGGTCCTGCTACCGGCTGGCGTAGTAGGCCGCTGCCATATCCTGCCTGCCGCGGCCCTGGCCGGCCACCCGGTCCAGCCGGGCTGTGGAGGCAACGGCGCCGTCAAGGGTCAGGCCATGCTCGACGGCGGCATCCACAATGAGGTGGGCATCCTTGCGCGCGGTGTCCACGGCGAAGGAGGCAGGCTCCAGCTGGTCGTTGAGGATGAGGTCCATCTTCAGGCGGAGATAGGGCAGGTCAAGCGGGCCGCCGTCGAGCACGTCGAGGAACTGCTGCGGATCGACGCCCAGCGCCTGGGCAAGGGCAACCACTTCGCCGGCGGCGTTGGACGCCGCGATGACCCAGCTGTTGACCACCAGCTTGAGGCGGGCCGCGGAACCCTTGGACGGGTCGTCGCCTGTCCAGATGGTGCGGGCGCCAATGGCATCGAGGACCGGCCCCACGCGTTGGCGCACTGCTTCGGGAGCGGCGGCGAGGACCAGAAGCTGGCCGGCTTCTGCGGGGGCGCGCGTTCCGGAAACGGGCGCCTCCACCAGGTCCAGGCCAAGTTCGCCGGCCAGTGCGGCCAAAGCGGCCGCGTCCTGCACCCCAACCGTTGTGGACTGGACCCACGTTGTGCCCCGCCGGACGCCGGGTGCGGCACTCCGGATGACCTGCTCCACCGCGGCAACGTCGTGGAGCATGGTCAGGACCACGTCGGCTGCCTCGACAGCTTCGGCGGGGGCAGCGGCATGCCGGGCACCGTCCGCGGCCAGCCGTTCCGCTTTGGCCGCGTCCCGGTTCCACACCGAGACCTCATGGCCGGCGCGCAGGAGGTTGCGCGCCATGGCCGCCCCCATGATTCCCGTCCCCAGCACAGCCACCTTGGGTTTCGTATCCATCGAATCCGCCTTCCGGTCCAGGTTTGGTGTTCTCCATACCTACCCAACGTCTCCAGGATTCTGTAAATTATTCATACGGAGGGGAGTATCCCCACTTCACAGTCCATCGTCAGTACGGAGGCCCCTGAGCCTTCCGGTGGGCGGGCCGCATGACGGCCGGGAGAGACCTCCAGTTGGTTGTCACTGACTGGAAGCAGGTGCCCCATGAACGTTCCCCTCTGGATGTGGTTCGCCGTCATCGGATTCATCCTCCTCATGCTTGTCGTCGACCTCGTGGCCCACCGCCACGCCCATGTCATCAGCGTCCGCGAGGCCGCAGCCTGGTCCGGGATCTGGGTGCTGTTCGGCGTTGCATTCGGCGCACTGGTGTGGTTCCTGTACGGCGCGGAGTTCGGCCAGCAGTACTTCGCCGGATACCTCATCGAGAAGTCGCTCGCCGTGGACAACGTCTTTGTCTGGGCGATCATCTTTACGTTCTTCGCCGTTCCCCGCGAGTACCAGCACCGCGTGCTCTTCTTCGGTGTCCTGGGGGCGCTGGTGTTTCGCGGCCTGTTCATCGCCGCGGGATCGGCGATCATCGCCAGCGCCGGGTGGGTCCTCTACCTGTTCGCGGCATTCCTGCTCTTCACCGGCTACCGGATGCTCAGGCAGCGTGACGAGCACATCGACCCCGGGAAGTCGCGGGCATTGAAGCTGTTCCGCCGGCACGTGCCCATGACGGACGCCTTCCATGGCCAGCGCTTCCTCATCCGGAAGGGCGGTGCACTGCTCGCCACTCCCCTGCTGGCGGTCCTGGTGCTGGTTGAAGTCACGGACATCATCTTCGCCGTCGACTCCATCCCGGCCATCTTCGCGGTCACGGACGAGGTCTTCCTGGTGTTCACGGCCAACGCGTTCGCGATCCTCGGCCTGCGCGCCATGTACTTCCTGCTGGCGGACCTCATCCACCGCTTCGTATACCTGAAGACGGGCCTGGCCCTGGTGCTGATCTGGGTGGGCATCAAGATGGCGCTCAAGATCGACGTCTACTACATTCCGACGCCGGTCTCCCTCGCCGTCATCACCGCCATTTTGGGCATTTCCGTCGGCGCGAGCCTCATCGCCACCCGGCGCACGGGCCGGCAGGAACCGCACCTTCCCGCGGACCCGCCCTTCCGGAACGCCACCCCGGAGGAGCTCGACGCCCTGGAGCCGCTGTGGCGCAGCCGGCGGGCACGCTCCCGCGGGAAGGTGCCGCCGGCGGCCGAAGAGTCCGTCAGGTAAAAAATCCGAGCGTCAGCAGAAAAGGACAGCCCGGCAAGGCACCAGGCGTTGGCGTCAAGATCCTGTGGCGCCAACGCCAGGCCAGGACCTACCAGGCCTGGTGTTCGCGGGTAAGGCCGAAGGGAACCGCGTCGCTGAGGGCAACGGTGAACTTGTTCGCGCCGTGCCGGGTAACGAGGATGCCGTGGCTCTTGCCGTCCAGGGCGTGGGCCTTGGCGGCAGCGACGGCGGCGTCGAGCTCGCGGTCCATGCTCTGGCGGTCGGACACGGTGAGGGTCAGCGGGAAGTTCATGGGTCTAGCCTTTGTGTGTTGGGGGTAGGGGGTGATATCCAACACCTGCGCTCCCCAAGGCTGCAGGCGAAGTTTGGGAACCTTTGTGCCCAGCTCATAATGCCCGAGGGATGGATCACCAGCAACTTGAAAAATCAAGTAATAAGTCGCCGCAGGTCAAGGCGTGACGGCTCGAGCCTGCCTCAGCAATTACGGGCGCTAAAGCACCGTGAATTAGAGTTGGACAGGAGTGGAAGCTGTTTCCGAACGGCTCCGCTGCCCCTGACCCAGCCCTGCGGCAGAACCAAGCCACCAGCACGACACCACACGTGTGCCACGACCTGACAAGGATCCGCCATTTCCACCGACGCTCTCTTCGGCAATCTCACCAGGATCCGCAACGTCATCCTCCCCACCCCGGTGCGGAGCCGGTTGAACACCGGGGGCGGCCTGCTGGCGGGATTCATCGTGGTGCACCTTGTCTTCCTGGTCTTCGCCGCTTCCCTCTCCCTTCGCGGCGAGGCGTTCAGCGACACCTTCATCTACCGTGACTGGGCCATGGCGGGATTCAACGACGCGAACCTCCGGGGCGGCCCCAGCCCGTGGGTGTACCCCATCCTGGCGCTCATCCCCATGGCCATCGCAGGCCTGGCGGGACCGGGACCGTTCTTCTTCCTCTGGGTCCTCATGACCACGCTCCTGAACGCGTGGGCCCTGCTCAAGCTCACCGGGCGGGGCCGCAACACCCGCGCCATCCCCGCCGGCTGGTGGTGGCTGGCCTTCACCTTCCTGATGGGCTGGCTGGGCTTCGCCCGTGTGGACGGCCTCACCGCCCCGCTGGTCCTTGTGGCCCTGGCCTACGGCGTCCAGCGCCCGTTCGTCGCCTCGGTCCTGCTGGCCGTCGGCACCTGGGTGAAGGTCTGGCCGGCGGCCATCATGCTGGCCCTTTTCGCCGTCGTAAAGAACCGCCTGCTGGTGGTGCTGGCAGGAATCGCGACGACGGCGGGCGTGGTGGCGCTGGCGGCAGCCCTGGGCAGCGTCCCCAAGCTCCTGAACTTCCTCACCCAGCAGGGCGACCGCGGCATGCAGCTCGAGGCCACCTTCACCACCCCCTGGCTTTGGCTCTCCGTCCTGAACGTCGGCGGCTCGCGCATGTACATGAACACGGACATCAACTCCATGCAGGTGGACGGCCCGGGCACCGCCACCATGTCCGTGCTGATGCAGCCCCTCCTGGTGCTGGCGGCACTCCTGGTGGCCGGGTTGACCTTCTGGGCGCTCCACAACGGAAAGCAGCACAAGGTGGCCGGCGGCGTGGACCGCACCGAGCTGCTCCTGGCCGGGGCCCTGACCCTGGCCACCGCGTTCGTGGTTTTCAACAAGGTGGGTTCGCCGCAGTTCATGGTGTGGCTCGGCCCCGCCGTCGCGGTGGGCCTGGCGCACAGCTGGCGTGAATGGCGGGTTCCGGCGGCAATGCTGATCGCCATCGCCGTGGCAACCTACTTCATCTACCCGCTCTTCTACGACGCCCTGAGCCACAACAACCCCTGGATGGCCCTGGTACTGACAATCCGCAACGTCCTGCTGGTGGTCCTGTTCCTGTGGAGCGTCCGGCGCCTCTACACGCTGGGCAAGAAGACCGCAGCCCCCGCCCCCGCGCTCAAGGAGACCTGACATTTCCACGAGGTTCTTTGACCGCCTGGTGACCGTCCGCACCAGACTGCTCCCGGCAAAAGTGGTGGACTGGTTCGCCCGCCCATCCAGCGTCTGGTGGGGCTTCGCCGTCGTCCATCTGTACTTCCTGGGCTGGATGGCATCCTTTTTCCTGAACGGCGATACGTTCAGCGACACCGAGCAGTACCGGCAGTGGGCCCTGGACGGCTACAACCCGGCGGACCTGACCGGGAAGATCAGCCCCTGGGTCTACCCGGTGCTGGCTCAGATCCCCATCTTCCTGGCCAACATCGCCGGGCCAGGCCTCTACCTGCTGGTGTGGTTCCTGATCATCACGGCGCTCAACGCCGTCGGCCTGGTCTACCTCACCCGTGGCCCGCGGAAGGTCACGGGCATTGCCCCCGCCTGGTGGTGGTTGTTCTTCACGGTGTTCATGGGCTACCTGAGCTTCGCCAGGGTGGAGGGCATCACGGCGCCGATCGTGCTGATCGCCCTGCTCTATGCCGCTGAACGGCCCGTCGTGGCCGGCGTCCTGCTCAGCATCGCCACCTGGATCAAGGTCTGGCCCGCAGCCGTCCTGGTCCCGATCGTCATCGCCAGCCACAAGCGGATCCAGGTGGTCCTCGCCGGCGCCGCCGTCACCGCGGTGGTGGGCCTGGGCACGTGGCTGACCGGCGGGCTGCCGCACATCATGGACTTCCTCCTGAACCAGGGCGAGCGCGGAATGCAGCTTGAGGCCACCTTCTCCACGCCCTGGGTGTGGCTGAGCGTTTTCCACATCGCCGGTTCACGGATGGCCGACAACACCGCCATCAATTCCACCGAGGTCTACGGCCCCGGTGCCGGCACCGCCGCATTCCTGATGCAGCCGCTGCTGGTCCTTGCGGCCGTCACCGCGGCCATCCTTCTGGTCCGCGCCCTGCGGCGCGGCGCCGAACGCGAGGAACTGTTCCTCGAAGGCGCGCTCATGATGGTTACCGCCTTCATCGTGTTCAACAAGGTGGGCTCGCCGCAGTTCATCATCTGGCTGGCACCGGTGATCATCGCCGGCCTGGCGCATGACTGGGAGCGCTGGAAGGTCCCGGCCGCCCTGCTGATGGGCATTGCCATGACAACGTTCGTGATCTACCCGCTGTTCTACACCCCGCTCATCCATGCGCACCCCGTCATGGCAGCCATCCTGACCACCCGCAACGTGCTCCTGGTGGTCCTGCTGTGGTGGTCGGTGAAGCGCACCGCGGAGTTGGGCCGGAAAACGTCAGCCCAGGTGCCGGCCGGAGCCTAGCTGCCCCCGGACGACCGGTCGACGGCGGCACGGGCCTCAGCCTGGCGCGCGGCCCGGCGCTCCGCCACCCACCGCCAGGCCCGCCGGGCAACGTCCAGCGGCTTGCCCTCGATGAGCAGCTTGCGGGTATGGACGTCCAGGACCAGCAGGTAGAAGGTGAAGGCCAGGGCCGTAAAGAAGGCCAGGGACGAGGCGTCGATGGGCAGTTCCACGAAGGACCAGACCGAAAGCTGGTCCTGGGCGCCGAATACCACAAAGAACGTCACGCCCACGTACAGCGAGCGGATCTGCCAGTCGTCCCGGATTCCCGTGACCGCCAGGAACGGCAGGAACCACAGGATGTACCAGGGCTGGATGATGGGTGAGAGCATCACGACGGCGGTGAACGCCAGGGCCATCCGCCGCACCGCCCGCGAGTAGTCGCCGCGGAACATCAGCAGCAGGACCAGGGCGATCGCCGCCCACTTCATGGCGGTCCGCAGCCAGGTGGCCAGCGTTCCGCCGGGCAGTCCCAGGGCGTTGGCCAGCATCTCCACCTGCTGGCCCAGGAAGCCCGACGGCGAGTAGCCCGTGTAGCCGGGGGTGGGGTCCATGATGGCCCACGTCCAGCCGATGCCGAGGTTGTAGGGGATGCCGCTCAGGGCCAGCACGCCGAAGCTGATGCCCGCCGTGGCACCCCACATCAGGAATTTGCGCGGCCAGGACGCAGCGGGCCCCGCCCACATCACACCGATGAACGGCAGCAGCAGGACGGTGATGGGCTTGATGCCGATGGAGGCGGTGACCAGGAGGACGCCCAGGAGGTAGCGGCGGGTGGCGGCCAGGTAAACGCCGGCGACGGCGAGCCCCACCATCAGGGCGTCATTGTGGGCACTGGCGACGAAGCTGATGAGGAACAACGGGTTGGCCACGGAGATCCAGAGCGCGCGGGCACCGTTGATCCCGTGCAGTTCGGCGAGCCTGGGCACGTAGATGACGCAGAGCAGCACGCCGACGCCGGCCAGGAGGCGGAACAGCAGGACGGACGCGTCAGGCTGGGCTCCTGTCAGTCCCACCACCGCGCGCGCCAGCCACAGGAAGTACGGTCCGTACGGGGTCCGGTTTTCCGCCCAGGCGGGGTCGGCCCCCAGGGAGAACCAGTTGTTGAGGGTGGAAATGCCCACCTCATACGGGTTCTGGCCTTCCTGGACCAGGCGGCCCTGCCCCGTATAGGCGTAGACGTCCCTGGAGAAGACCGGAACGCAGAACAAGAGCGGCAGGGACCAGGCGGATATGGCCACCACCACGGACCGCAGGGAGGATTGTCCCCAGTCCCCCAGCCTCTGGCCCAGGCGAAGCCAGGAGCGCATCAGGAGCATGGCACCGGCCGTCAGCAGCACGGTGGATACCGCCACGCCCCAGCCTTCGGTACGGAGTGCGATCACCACCGGTTGCCGGATCATGGGCGACCCGTTGGCGATCCAGCCCGTTCCGATGGAACCGACGAACATCATGAGGGCGCCGACAAAGCCTTCGAGGGTTGCCAGGTAGGCACGGCCTTTGGCGGGCACGGAAACCCCGGCCGGTGTGCCCGGCCGGCTCTCCGACATCCTGAGGTGTGACCCGCCTGCCGTCATGTTTGTGTGGTCCCCTGACTTGTTACGGCACTGCTCGCCCCAGCTTCAAATGGCCGCCCTGCAACCCGGCCATTTTATCAGCCGAGCTTACTTCCGCCCGGGGCCGGGCCGGGCGGAAGCGCCACAGTTTGGCAACGGCTGCGGAACTGCGTATCGCGGTTGGCTGCCCCTCCATAAACCCTGGCGGGTAGTGTTGCCTATGCAGCCGAAAGCCACCGGCGCATTCCCTTCCCACCCCATTGTCTTCCATGGCCGGGCTGGACCCGTGCGCACCGTGGCGCGCAGAAACGTTGCACACCCGCTCTCCCAGGAGAGCCATGTCCCCTGGAGCCGCTCCTTGGCCGTCACCGCCCGCCCCCGCCCCGTCCGGCAACCGACCACTGTCCTGACCGCCGTGCGCTCCCCGCGGCAGCTCTCCCGCGAGGTCCTGGCCGGCATGGTCACCACCCTGGCCCTGGTCCCTGAGGTCATATCCTTCTCGATCGTGGCAGGGGTGGATCCCATGGTGAGCCTGGTCGCCTCCATCGTGCTGGCCCTGGCGATGTCGGTCCTTGGCGGCCGGCCCGGCGTCGTTACCGCCGCAGCCGGTTCCGTCGCCCTGGTGATCGCCCCGCTCGTGCACCAGCACGGTGTCCAGTACGTCCTGCCCGCCGTGCTGCTCGCCGGCGTGATCCAGGTGGTCTTTGGCCTGGCCGGCCTTGCCCGGCTGATGCGCTTCATCCCCAGATCGGTGATGATCGGATTCGTCAACGCCCTGGGCGTGCTGATCTTCATGGCGCAGGTGCCCCATGTCCTCAATGTCCCCTGGCCCGCCTACGTCCTGTTCGCCCTGACGTTCGCGATCATTTTCGTCCTTCCGCGCTTCACCAAGGTGGTTCCGTCGCCGCTGGTTGCCATCGTGGCCGTCACGGCAATCGTCATCATCGCCGGCGTGGCCGTTCCGAGCGTCGCGGACGAAGGTCCCCTTACGGGCAAGCTGCCGGGGATCACCCCGTTCCTTTTCCCGCTTGACCTTGCCACCTTCCAGCTGGTCCTGCCCACGGCACTGAGCGTGGCGTTCGTCGGCCTCATGGAAACCCTCCTCACAGCGAAACTCGTCGATGACATCACCGGCACCCCGTCCCATAAGGGACGCGAGTCCTGGGGGCTGGGCGTATCGAACATCCTCGCCGGTTTCTACGGCGGCATTGCCGGCTGCGCCATGATCGGGCAGACCGTCCTCAATGTGAAGACCGGCCAGGCCCGCACCCGCATTTCGACGTTCGTGGCCGGACTGTTCCTGCTGGCCCTGGTGACCGGGCTCAGCTCGATCATGGGGCAGATCCCCATGGTGGCCCTCGCCGCGGTCATGATGGTGGTTGCCGTCACCACGGTGGACTGGCACAGCGTCAAACCGTCCACCCTGAAGCGGATGCCCATACCGGAGACACTGGTCATGGCTGTTACTGTCGCCGTCGTGGTGCTGACGGGGAACCTGGCCTACGGCGTCCTCGTCGGCGTCATCCTGGCCATGGTCCTGTTCGCCCGCCGGGTGGCGCATGTGATCACTGTTGAGAGGACCCTGGCCGGCGACGGGGAGAGTGTCCGCTACCAGGTGGTGGGCCCGCTGTTTTTCGGGAGCAGCAACGACCTGGTGGAACACTTCGCCTACGCGGACGATCCGGGCCTGGTGTCCATCGACCTCAGCCGTGCACAGATCTGGGACGCCTCGACGGTGGCCGCCCTCGACTCCATTGAAACGAAATACGCGGACCACGGGGCCACGGTGAGGATCGAAGGCCTCGATGAGCGCAGCACCGGATTCCACCGCCGGCTCACCGGTCATTTGGGCGCCTGACACGCCGGACGGCATCCAGCCCGGACGGCACGGGCAAAAGGGCGGAGCCGCAATCCGCGCGGCCCCGCCCCTTTGCAGCCCGGCTTAGGAGAAGCGTCCCGGCCGGAAGGTGGCCAGCATGGGGTGCTTCCTGCCGGTCAGGATTTCCCCGGCCAGGAGCTCACCGGCAATGAGTCCCAGCGTGGCGCCGGAGTGCGTGAAGGCAACGAAGCATCCGGGCACCTGGCCCAGTTCGCCCAGGACGGGTTCGCCGTCCCCGGGAATGGGCTTATAGCCCATCTTCCAGGAGGCGGGCTTGAGTTCCGGATTGCCGGCAACAAGCTTCGATGCCTCATCGGCCAGTTCCTGGACCACCTCATCGGGGATGCTGAAGGAGCCGTCCGCGTGCTCGGTAATGTGTTCCTCGTACCAGTCGTGGTCCAGGGCAAACGTCCCGCCCGGGTTGGGCCGCAAGGCTGCGCGCGGGGTGTTCATCACCGCGGCCACGTCGTGCTGCACCTGCTTGGTCACCACCAGCATGGACACGGGAGAGCCGTTGGGGATGTGCACTCCCAGGGGTTGGACGACGGCGGGCGTCGCCGCGCCGCAGGCCACCAGCACGGCGTCGGCCGGGTATGTCCCGCCCGACGCTGTCTCCACGCCGGAGGTGCGGCCGCCTTCCACCATGACGGAGGCTTTTCCCGCGTTCAGGACCAGTTCGCCGCCGCGGGCGTGGAACTCCTCCATGAGGAAGTCGATCAGGTCCGGCAGGCTCACCCAGCCCTCGCCGGGATTGAAGATGGCATTCTCCGGCACGGCGTCCGCATCGATGCCGGGGGTGGTGGCTGCGATACCGCTGGGGGCGAGAAGCCGGGAGTCGTAGCCGATGGACTTTTCGTAGGCGTGCCGGGCCGCGGTGGCCTCGCCCTGCCCCGCGGCGTTCCACATCAGGCCGCCGCCAAACTGCAGCCAGTCGCGGCTGGGGTCCGAGGCGAAGAGGGTGCGGTAGCGGTCCACGCCGGCCACCCGCAGCTGGTGGTACGGGGTGGACCGTTCGCCGGCGGAGTTGAGCCAGGACAGCGAGCGGCCGCTGGCTTCGCTGGCGAGGCCGCGCTCGGTCAGCAGGATCACCGACGCTCCTTCGCGGAGCAGGTGGACCGCGGTGGAGACCCCGAGGATGCCGCCGCCGATGACGGCAACGCGCTTGGTGGCTGGAAGAGAGGACATCGTGTCCCTTTCTGTGAAATTCGTGGTTGCGGAAGACGCTGACGACGCGTCAGGGAAAGCAGGGGAAATTGGGTGTGGCGTCAGGCCAGGGCGTGGATGCCCTCGATCACCTTCAGCACCTCAAGCGGTTCGGCGGGATCCACCGGCAGCGGCCCGTTCCCGTGCAGGGCGGCGGCCAGCTGGACGTAGAACTGCGGGTAGGCGCCGCGTTCGGCGGGGACGGCCGCCGTTGCCCCGTCCACGCCCAGGAGCCCCCAACGCTCCTGGGGTTCCACACCATAGGCGGGGTCCGACGGCGGCGTCCCGGCAGCGAGGGCAGGTTCCTGTCCGTCCAGGCCCCACTTGGTGTAGCCGGCGCGGGAACCGAGGATGTGGAACCGCGGCCCGGCCTGGGCGGCCATGCCGTTCATCCAGAGCCGCGTGCGGACGCCGGAGGCGTGCAGCAACGACACGAACGCTTCCGTATCCGCTGCGTCCGGATGCGGACCGCGGTTGGCCGTCTCGCCGTAGCTCCGTTCCACCGGGCCGAAAAGGTGGATGGCCTGGTCGATCAGGTGCGCGCCGAGGTCGTGCAGGATGCCGCCGCCCTCGGACAGGGACACGGTGTCCCGCCAGTTTCCGAAGCCTTCGGGCCGCCACCATTCGAACCGCGATTCGAAGCTGGTGACCCCGCCAAGGTCTCCGGACGCCAGCACCTTCTGCAGGGTGAGGAAGTCTGCATCCCACCGGCGGTTCTGGAACACCGTTAGCTGCACCCCGCCGTCGGCCGCCCTGCTGATCAGCTCCCCGCCCAAGGCGGACGTGGGGACGAAAGGCTTGTCCACCACCACATGCAGGCCGTGGGCGATGGCTGTCGCGGCCAGCCCGTAGTGCGTGTGCGGCGGGGTGCCCAGGATGACCAGGTCCAGGTCCGCGGCCAGGGCGAACAGCTCCTCCGGGGTGCCGGCAATCCGTGCCTGCGGATACAGGCGTGCCGCCTCCGCCGCACGTTCCGGCTGGGCCGTGACGATGACGTCCAGCGAGAAGTCCGGGTTGGCCGCCACCAGGGGCGCGTGGAAGACCTTGCCGGAGATTCCAAAGCCGACGACGGCGGTCCGGATGGGTGCCGCTGCAACCGCACCCATCAGAGCACCTCGGAAAGGAAGCGCTGGAGGCGTTCGCTGCGGGGATTGTCGAAGAGTTGGGCGGGTGTCCCGGCTTCCACTACTTCGCCTTCGTCCATGAAGACCACCTGGTCTGCCACTTTCCGGGCGAAGCCCATTTCGTGGGTGACGACGAGCATGGTCATGCCCCGGCGGCCCAGGCCGGCCATGAGGTTCAGGACGCCTTTGACCAGTTCGGGGTCCAGGGCGCTGGTGGCCTCGTCGAAGAGCATCACTTCGGGTTCCATGGCCAGGGCGCGTGCGATGGCGACGCGTTGCTGCTGGCCGCCGGAGAGGTCACGGGGGCGGTGGTCGGCGCGTTCAGCGAGGCCAACCTCGGCGAGCCGTTGGCGGGCGCGTTCCATGGCCTGGGCCTTGGGCATGCCTTTGACGCTCCAGAGGGCCAGGGCCACGTTTTCCTCGGCGGTGTGGTCCGGGAAGAGGTTGAAATGCTGGAACACCATGCCGATGCGGGTGCGGAGTGTGTCCGGGTTGACGGTCAGGGTGCTGTCGCCTGCGAGCAGGACGTTCCCGCTCTTGGGTTCGTGCAGCCGGTTGACGCCGCGCAGCAGTGTGGATTTTCCGGACCCTGAGGGGCCAATGATGCAGGTGGTGGTGCCCGGCGCCACGGTGAGGCTGACGTTGCGCAGTACCTCGATGTCGCCGTAGGCCATGGTGAGGTTGCGCAGTTCCAGGCTTGAGCCGCGGAACGACTGTTCCTCCGAGGTGGCCGCATTCATGGTGGTGGGGGTTGGGGTGTTCATGTGTTGCTCCCGGCTGTGAGCGGCGAGGCCGCGTCGAGTTCCTTGACTTCCTTCAGGCCGCTGGTGGGTGGTGCGGCGCGGCGGCGGCCGGTGCGGAACTTGTTGTCGAAGTGGTTCACCAGGTGCGTCAGCGGGACGGTAATCACCAGGTAGAGGAGTCCGGCGGCCACCAGGGGTGAAAGGTTCCCGGACAGCACGGCGGCGTCCTGGCCTACGCGGAAGAGTTCGCGTTCGGTGACCAGCAGGCCCAGGAAGTACACCAGGGAGGAGTCCTTGACGATGGCGATGAACTGGTTCACCAGGGCCGGGAGGACCCGGCGGACGCCCTGGGGTACCACCACCAGGGCCATGGATTTGGCGTAGCTCATGCCCAGGGCACGGCAGGCCTCGCCCTGGCCCTTGTCCACGCTGAGGATCCCGGCGCGGAAGATCTCCCCGATGTAGGCGCTGGCGATCAGGCTCAGCGCGATGATGCCCAGCGGGTAGGGTGACGGGCCGAAGATCGACTGGCTCAGGCGGGCAAAGCCCTGGCCGATCAGCAGGATGGTGAGGATGGCGGGCAGGCCACGGAAAAGGTCCGTGTAGATCCTGGCCGGGACCCGCAGCCACTTGGATGGTGAGATGCCCATGACGGCCACCACCATTCCCAGCACCGTGCCAAGGACGGTGGCGGCAATGGAAATGATCAGCGTGTTCAGCAGGCCGACCGCCAGGAGTTGGGGCAGGACCTCGGCCATAGCGCCGAAGTCGAAGAAGGTACGGATGATGGTGTTGAGCCAGTCCATGATTGCTCTCAGACGTAGATGAAGGGGAGGTGCCGGGCAGGCCGCTTACGGCGGCCCGCCCGGCCAGGTGGCCCTAAGGCCTGACAGCCAGGCAAATAATGCTTGGGGGCTACTTGCTTGGCGAGGGTGATGCGGTCTGCTCGGCCTTGGGCAGGTACTGCTCGGGCATCGGTGAGCCCGGGAACCACTTCTGGTAGAGCTTCTTCCAGGTGCCGTCCTCCATGGCTGCGGCCAGGCCCTTGTTCAGGGCTTCCTTGAAGGCCGTCTTGCCCTTGGCCACTGCGAACCCGGCCGGGGCGTCGAAGGACGGGATGTCCGCGGCGCTGACCAGGCCGTGCTGCTCCTCGTAAGCCTTGGCGGCCTCGTAATCCAGGAAATGCGCGTCCACCGTTCCACTGTTCACGGCGGCGATCGCGGTGTTGTTGTCAGGGAAGCGGACCAGGCTGGCCGAGGTGAAGTTCTTCACCGCATAGGCTTCCTGCAGGGTTCCCTGGACCACGCCCAGGCGTTTGCCGGCCAGCCCGTCCGCGCTGGTGATGCCGGAGGTCTTGGTGGTGATGACCGTGAGGTAGCCGGCCAGGTAACCGTCCGAGAAGTCCACGGTTTCCTTGCGCTTGTCGGTGATGCCGATGGCTGCGACGCCGGCGTCGAACTGTCCGTTTGCCACTGCGGCAAGGAGCCCCGAGAAGTCCTGCCCGGTGAAGACCACGTTGTCCACACCGGCCCGGTGGGCCACGTCCTTGAAGAGTTCCACGTCGAAGCCGGTGAAGTTTCCGGAGGCATCGGCGAAGGTGTACGGCTTTGAGTCACCCAGGCTTGCCACCCGGATGGTGCCTGGCTGGATCAGCCCGTAGGGATTGTTCTCTGTGGTGGAGGCGGCGGAGGTGGAGCTGCAGCCGGAGAGCGCCAGGACCGCGGCCAGGGCTGCCGCGGCAAATCCGGCAGGTCGGAGATTCTTTTTCTTCACAGCGTTGTCCAATCGTTGGTGGGAAGGCGGTGCTGTCAGGGCCGCCGAAGAAAGTCGTCGATGCTCTTGTTGAGTCCGGTCTCACAGCTTAGGATTGAGACCGGACTCACATCGATTGATAGAAATGTAGCCGATGTCACATGGGGCGTCAACAACCCCGTCGAAAGGTGAAGATGAACGGTGATGGAGCACGACGGCGGGACGTAACCGTTGCCGACGTCGCAAAAGCTGCGCAGGTCTCCAAGGCACAGGCCGCCCGTGCACTGGGCAATTACGGCGCGGTCAGCGACGACGTCCGCGAGCGCGTCCTCGCCGCTGCCGAGGCGCTTTCCTACCGTCCCAACGAGCTGGCCCGCAGCATGAACACCGGAAAATCGCACACCATCGGCGTGGTGGTGGGTGACATCGAAAACCCGCATTTCGGCCTTGCTACCCGGGGCATCACGGACACTGCCAAGAAGGCCGGGTACAACGTCATCCTGGTCAACACCGACGAGGACCGGGCGGCGGAAGTGGACGCGGTGCGGGTGTTGCTGGACAAGCGGGTGGACGGCCTCATCGTCGCCCCGGCATCATCAGTGGACACCGAACACCTGCAGGAGGTGCACCGGTCCGGACGCCCCCTGGTGTTCATCGACCGCACCGCCGGCGACCTCAAGGTGGAGACCATGGCCGTGGACATGGCGCGGATTTCCAGGGAAGCTACGCAGTATTTGCTCGAGGCAGGGCACCGGCGTATCGCCTTCATCTCCACACTGCGGACGGACACCCCCTACACGCCGGGCATGACCCTGGAGTCCTCCCAGATTGCGGACCGCATCGAGGGGATGCGGGACGCTTTCCTTGCGGCGGGGCTGCCCTTCCCGGAAGACCTGGTCAGGTTGAATGCCGGCGATGCCGACTCGATCCGCAGCATCACCCGCGAAGTGCTCCGGGGCCCGGACCAAGCCACGGCAGTGGTCGCTTCGGACGGCCTGATTGCCCTCAGCGTGGTGGAAGCGATCCAGGAATTGGGCCTGTCCATTCCGGCCGATGTGTCATTCCTGATGTACGACGACTTCGCATGGACCAGGCTCACCACGCCGCCCCTGACGGTCATCGCCCAGCCGGTCTACAACATGGGCGTGGCGGCAGCCAAGGCACTGATCCGCCAGATGGAGGGGCTGCCGCCCGCCGCTCCGGCGCAGTTCACGGCCACCCTGGTGCGCCGCGGTTCAGTGGGCCCGCGCCGGACGGGCGACGATCCACAGCGGGAAAAGCTGGCGGCCTCGCTCAACTGATACGCGGGAACCTACTGCGAGGCGTCGAAACCGGCCAGCAGGCGCCGGGACGCGGTCTGCATATGCGATCGCATGGTGGCCGTGACGGCGGCAGATTCTACGGACACCTCCCAAGCGTAACAACCTGAAGTCCGGCGCCTCCCGTGACTCTGCCGAGGCCGTCATCCGCACCATCTACGCTCCCGTCATCGACGTGCACTGGGTCACCGTCAAGCAGCTCGCCATCCTGGAGCCAACCCTGGTACGGCAAGGACAGCATCATCAAGGACGACTGGAAGAAGATCTTCGACGACTCCGAACTCGACGGCGTTATCGCCAAGCTGCTCAAGTTCGAGGCGGTCAAGCGCTAGGCACCCACCCGCAGCGGCGGCCTCCGTCCGGTTATTAGGCCGGGCGGACGCCGCCGCTTTTTCGTTGTCCGACGCGTCAGCGGACGCCTGCGCCTGCGAGGTTGAAGTAGGACCGGGCGTCCGGCGGCCGGATATCGGCCACCACGTCGCTGAAGATCCGCATGGGATGCGGCGTGAAAGGATGCTCCGCGATCGCGTCATAGTCGAGGTCGATGCCCAGCCCAGCGCCTTCGGGGATCATGACATCGCCGTCTGCCGTCAGCTGAAGGCGCTCACTGGAGATGTCGCTGCGCCACGGCACGTCCGTGGCCATGATCTCCAGGTACCGGAAATTCGGCAGTGTGGCCCCGAGCTGCAGGGTTGCCGCAGTGCTGAGTGGCCCGCTGGGGTTGTGCGGTGCGAACGGCACATAATGGGCTGCCGCCAGAGTGGAAATGAACGACAGTTCCAGCAGCCCGCCGGCGTGCGTGACGTCCGGCTGGATGTAATCCACGGCGTTGCGGGCCAGGGCGGGAATGAAGGTGTTCCGGCCCATCCATCTCTCCCCCGCGGCAATGGGAACAGGGGACTTGCTGCGCACCTCCACGAGGGCGTCGATCCCGTCCGGCGGGCACGGTTCCTCGAAAAACACCGGCTGGAACCGTTCAAGTTCGCGGGCCACCCGGATGGCTGTGGGGACATCAAAGCGGCCATGGCCTTCTATGAACAGTTCAACGTCGTCGCCCACTGCCGCCCGCACTGCCTCAACAGGTTCAAGCATGCGCCCCAGGTCCCGCGGTTCCAGGAAAAGGTCCGCGGCCTCGAAAGGGTCCCACTTTAGGCCGCGGAAGCCTTGGCCGACCGTCCGTACAGCGGCCTCGGCGAAAGCCTCCGGAGTGATGGCCCCGGAAAACCAGCCGTTGGCGTAGGCGCGGACCCGGTCGCGGACCTGTCCCCCCAGCATCCGGTGGACCGGGACGCCCAATGCCCGCGCCGAAACATCCCACATCGCCATCTCAAGGGCGCTCAGGGCTGTCATGGATACCGGACCGCCGCGCCAGTAGGCGTCGCGGTTGAGCTCATAAATGGTCTGGGTAATCCGCGTGGGGTCCTTGCCCCTGACGGCTTCGGCAAGGACAGCCACCGCCCCGAGGACAGCATGTTCCTGCCCTTCGAGGGTCGCCTCGGCGATGCCGGTGAGCCCCTCGTCAGTTGTAAGCCGGACGAAGATGAGGTTCGTCCGGTAGAAGTCCACGACCACGGTGTCGAGATGGGTGATTTTCATGGTTGTCTTTCAGTCCGCGGGAGGGGCGGTGGATTCCCGCACGATTACCTGGGTTGCCAGTTCCACTCGGTGGGAATCGAGGACTTCGCCTTGCAGCTGCCGCAGCAGCGACCTTAGGGCCGCCCGCCCCATCTCCTCCAGGGGCTGGGCCACGGAACTCAGCGATGGAACGGACTGCTCACCCTGGTTGGTGCCGTCGAAGCCGATGAGGCTGATGTCCTCGGGAACCCTGATTCCGTGGCGCCGCGCTTCGCTGAGGACGCCCAGGGCAATGGTGTCGCTTCCGGCGAAGATCGCCGTGGGGCGCGGGTCAAGCTTCAGCAGCTCTTTGAATCCATTGACCCCACTCTCCGTCCGGAACCGGCCGCCGGAAACAACGTACTGGGGGTCCACCTTGATCCCTTGTGCCATCAGGGCTGCCATGTATCCGTGCAGCCGCGCCTGGTTGCATTCAGCGCCCTCTATGCCGCCGATGTAGGCAATGCGGCGGTGTCCCAGTCCCAGCAGGTGCTCGGTGGCAGCTTTGCCGCCGGCCCAGTTGGTGGCCCCAACGCTGACGACGTCGGCGGAGGGCGGGTTAAGCGGGTCGATGACGACGACGGGGATGTGGCGGCGCCTGAACGCGTGCAGTTGCGCCTCGCTGAAGGCCGAGGTCACCACGATCATCCCGGCCCTGCCCTCTTCGAGCATCCGCTGCGCCCGGCGCTCGGGGGTGTGGCGGGCGGGGGTGGACTGGCCGGTCACGCTGACCAGGATTTCGACGTCGGCGGCGGCAGCGAACTGCAGGATGCCGTTGAGGACCTGGATGGTGTATGCGGAGTCGAGCACGTCGATCACTACTTCCACCACGGTCCCGCTTTCGGCGGCCGCCCGGCGCTGGACAGGCGACTGGTAGCCCGCCTGCTCCAGTGCGGCAAGGATCCGGGCCCTGGTTTCGGGGGCCACGTCCTCACGCCCGTTCACCACTTTGGACACCGTAGGCGCCGAAACCCCTGCCTGCCTGGCCACGGTAGCGAGCGTGGGTTTGGTCCGCTCCTGCAATTTGCTCGTCATCGGTTCGCAATCTTTCGAAAGTGGGGAAACGCTTTCATTGTGCAGAGTGGGGCCTTCTCCGGTCAAGAGCACCGGGACCTAGAGTGCAGACAGAAAAGATCCTCTACGATCCCTTGACGCGGCTGATAATTAGGGCTTTAGTTTACAGCGTGACTTATATCACCGTTCGAAATGTTTCGAACGAACGGCGGAGCTGACGCCCCGTACCTCGACGCAAATTCACAATGGAGAAGCAATGAAGCAACCCCAGTCCTCCCGGCGGTCTTTCCTCGCCCTCGCTGCCCTCACTCCCTTTGCCGTTGCCGCAACCACAGCCTGCGGGACGTCCGGCCCCGGCGCCTCCAGCGGCGGCGGGGGCGCCAGCATGTGGTATCTGTCCGGCGAGCCGAACCAGACCACCATGCAGAAAGCCGTGGATGCTTTTAACTCGGCAAACTCCGCCGACAAGATCACTGTTACGTATTTCCAGAACGACGCGTACAAGACCAAAATCAAGACCGCCATCGGCGCCAACCAGGCACCCACGATCATCTACGGCTGGGGCGGCGGTGGCCTGAAGACCTACGCCGAGGCCAACCAGGTTGAGGACCTCACCAGCTGGTTCGACCAGAATCCGGACCTGAAGAAGAAGTTCTTCCCGTCCGTGTTCGGTGCAGCCACCGTCAACGGCAAGATCTACGCCCTGCCCAACCAGTACGTCGCCCCGATCGTGCTGTTCTACAACAAGGAACTGTTCCAGAAGGCAGGCGTCCAGCCGCCCAAGACCTGGGACGACATCATGTCCTTGGTCAAGACCTTCAACGGCATGGGCATAGCCCCGTTCTCCCTGGGCGGCCAGTCGCGCTGGACCTCCATGATGTGGCTTGAATACCTCCTGGACCGCATCGGCGGGCCGGACGTCTTCAAGGCGATCTTCGAGGGCAAGCCCAATTCCTGGATGGACCCGGCCGTGATCGAGACCGGCACCAAGATCCAGGAGCTGGTCTCTGCTGACGGCTTCATCAAGGGCTTCTCCTCCATCACTGCCGACTCGCAGGCAGACCAGGCCCTCCTGTTCTCCGGCAAGGCAGCCATGATGCTGCACGGTTCCTGGACCTATGGCGCCATGAAGAAGGCCGGCCAGAACTTCGTGCAGGACGGAAAACTGGGCTTCGTCCCGTTCCCCACGGTTGCCGGCGGCAAGGGCGACCCGAAGAACGGCGTCGGAAACCCCGCGGCGTACATGTCAATCTCTTCCAAGGCCAGCGACAAGGAAAAGGAATCCGCCAAGAAGTTCTTCAAGGACGGGATCCTGACCGATACCGTGGTCGACGCCTACATCAACTCCGGCTCCGTGCCGATTGTCAACGGCATCGAAGACAAGCTGAACACCTCCCCGGACAAGGAGTTCCTGAACTTCGTCTACGACATGGCCAAGAACGCACCCAACTTCCAGCAGTCCTGGGACCAGGCGCTGAGCCCCACCGCAGCTGAGGCCCTGCTGAACAACATCGACCAGCTGTTCCTGAAGTCGATCACGCCGCAGCAGTTCGCCGAGAACATGAACGGCACCCTAGGGAAATGAGCAACGCCGTCTCCACTGCCCCGCGGGCCGCCACGAGGGCGAAAGATTCCAAGCAGACCGAACAGCGCAGGGCCGCCCTGGCGTGGCTGACTCTGCCCGCACTGTTCTTCTTCCTGGTGTTCGCAGTCATCCCGCTGGCCGGGGTGCTCATCCTCAGCTTCAGCAGCTGGGACGGAATCGGTGCCATCGGGGCAGCTGGACTGGACAACTGGTTCTCTGTGCTGGCGGATCCGGGACTGTACAACGCCCTGGGCCTGACCTTCCTGATCATGATCGTTTCGTGGCTGGTCCAGACTCCCATCAGCCTGCTCCTGGGGGTCTTCACGGCGGGAAGCCAGCGCTACCGGGCTGCCCTTGCCGTCCTGTACTTCCTGCCCCTCCTGCTGTCCTCAGCCGCCGTCGCCATCGCCTTCAAGGCCCTTTTGGACCCGAATTTCGGCCTGGCAACCGGCCTGGGGCTGCCCTTCCTGGCGCAGGACTGGCTGGGGGTACCCCAACTGGCCGTAGGCCTGGTCATCTTCGTCATCGCCTGGCAGTTCGTCCCGTTCCACACCCTCATCTACCAGGGCGGGGTGCGGCAGATCCCGAAGTCCCTTTACGAGGCAGCGCAGATCGACGGTGCCGGAACCATCAAGCAGTTCTTCCACATCACCCTGCCACAGCTGAAATACACCATCATCACGTCCTCCACGCTGATGGTGGTGGGTTCGCTGACCTACTTCGACCTGATCTTCGTCCTCACGGGCGGCGGACCGGGAAACTCCACGCGGATCCTGGCCCTGGACATGTACCTGCGGGGCTTCCGGGCCAACCTCATGGGCCCGGCCAGCGTCATCGCCGTCATTCTCGTCATCATCGGCCTTGCACTGGCCTTGTTCCTCCAGCGTCTTGGCGGCAAGGACAAACAAGGCAGCCAATTGGAAGGTTTGTAGGGTGAGTACCGTCCTGAAAAGCAATGCGCAGGAGGCCCGGACCGGAACCACGGCCGGTTCCGCCGCACCCAAGCAGGGACTCGGCCAACGGCTGAGGCGGCTCAACATCCCCGGCGGCCTCGGTGGGTGGATCTGGCTGGCCATTATCATCCTGCCGATCTACTACGTGGTGATCACCAGCCTGAAGACGCAGGCGGGATACTTCGGCCAGAATCCCCTGGCCGTCCCCACCTCGCCCACGCTGGAGAACTACCAACTGGTCCTTGAGAAAGACTTCGCCACATATTTCATGAACAGCGTCATCGTCACGCTCGGTTCCGTAATTCCCACGGTGCTGATCTCGTTCATGGCCTCGTTCGCGATCGTCCGGGGCAGCGGGAGGTTCCTCAAGCTGGTCAACGGCATGTTCCTCATGGGGTTGGCCATCCCGCTTCAGGCGACGATCATCCCGATCTACCTGATGATCATCCGGCTCAACCTGTACGACAGCCTGCTGGCACTGATGCTGCCGTCCATTGCCTTTGCCATCCCCCTCACAGTGCTGATCCTGTCCAACTTCATCCGCGACGTCCCGAACGAATTGTTCGAGTCCATGCGGCTGGACGGCTGCAGCGAGTGGCAGACCATGTGGCGGCTCGCCCTGCCCCTGACCCGCCCGGCTATTGTGACCGTTGCCATCTACAACGGCCTGCATGTCTGGAACGGGTTCCTGCTCCCGCTGGTCCTCACCCAGAGCCCCAGCCTGCGGGTCCTGCCCCTGGGCCTGTGGAGCTTCCAGGGTGAATTCAGCGTCAATATCCCGGCCGTGCTCGCCTCGGTGATGCTCAGCACGCTGCCCATCCTGGTGCTCTACGTCATCGGCCGCCGCCAACTGCTGGCAGGCCTGACGGCCGGCTTCAGCAAGTAGAAAGGACACGTCCATGACCACCGCCAAACCCCTGCGGGTCGGCATGGTGGGCTATGCCTTCATGGGTGCCGCCCACTCCCACGCCTGGCGCACCGCGCCACGGTTCTTCGACCTGCCGCTGCAGCCACAGCTCACCGCGGTCGCCGGCAGGAATGCCGACGGCGTCCGAGCGGCCGCTGACAAGCTGGGCTGGGAGTCGGTGGAGACCGACTGGCGGCGCCTGATCGAGCGCGACGACATCGACCTCATCGACATCTGCACGCCCGGCAACACCCACGCAGAGATTGCCATCGCAGCCCTCGAGGCCGGAAAGCACGTGCTGTGCGAAAAGCCGCTGGCCAACTCCGTGGAGGAAGCCGAGCGGATGACACTGGCAGCGGAGACCGCCGCAAAGCATGGCGTCTTCTCCATGTGCGGCTTCAGCTACCGCCGCACCCCGGCACTGGCACTGGCCAAGCGGTTCGTGGAGCAAGGACGGATTGGCGACATCCGGCACGTCCGGGCCCAGTACCTGCAGGACTGGCTCTCCGACGCCAACGCCCCCATGACCTGGCGGCTGGACAAGGACAAGTCCGGTTCCGGCTCCCTGGGCGACATCGGCGCACACAGCATCGACGCCGCCCAGTGGGTCACGGGGCAGAACATCAGCGGGGTGTCGGCAATGCTGGAAACGTTTGTCCGGGAACGTCCGCTGGCAGGCGACCTGGTGGGCCTTGGGGGCCACGGCGACCTCAGCAGTGACACCCCCCGCGGGACCGTCACCGTTGATGATGCGGCCATCTTCAGCGCAAAGTTCGACGGCGGCGCCTCCGCGGGCGCGATCGGCGTCTTTGAGGCAACGCGCTACGCCCTGGGCCGGAAAAATGCCATGCGGCTGGAGGTCAACGGCACCAAGGGTTCCCTCGCCTTTGATTTCGAGGACATGAACGTCCTGTCCTTCTACGATTCGGCCGAATCGCCGGACGCCGGCTTCCGCCGGATTTTCGTCACCGAGCCCGAGCACCCGTACGTGGGGCATTGGTGGCCCACGGGCCACGGCCTGGGGTACGAGCACGGTTTCACCCACCAGGTGGTGGACCTTGTCACGGCCATCGGCGAGGGCCGCCAACCGGAACCGTCGTTCGCCGACGCCTTGCAGGTACAGCGGGTCCTCGCCGCAGTGGAGTCCAGCGCCGCGAATTCCAGCCAGTGGCAAAAAGTCTGAGCGACCTACAGCTTCAAGAAACCAAGGAACACCCAATGACACGACCAATCACGCTGTTCACCGGCCAGTGGGCCGACCTGCCCTTCGAGGAAGTGGCCCGGCTTGCCGGCGAGTGGGGCTTTGACGGGCTGGAAATCGCCTGCTGGGGCGACCACCTGGACCCCCGCCGGGCTGCGGAGGACGACAACTACCTCCAGGGCCGGCTGGACATCCTCGAGAAGAACAACCTCAAGGTCTTCGCCATCGCCAACCACCTCACGGGCCAGGCCGTCTGCGATGACCCTATCGATGAGCGCCACCAGGGCATCCTGTCCGCGGAAGTCTGGGGCAATGGCGAGCCTGAAGGGGTGCGCCGGCGGGCGGCGGAGGCCATGAAGGACACCGCGCGGGCGGCCGCACGGCTTGGCGTCAAGACCGTGACGGGGTTCACCGGTTCGTCCATCTGGAAGGCCGTCGCCATGTTCCCGCCGGCCTCGCAGGCAATGATCGACGCCGGTTACCAGGACTTCGCGGACCGGTGGAACCCCATCCTGGACGTCTTCGACGAGGCAGGTGTCCGGTTCGCACTCGAGGTCCACCCGTCTGAAATCGCCTACGACTACTGGACGGCGAAACGGACCCTTGAGGCTATTGGCCACAGGGCGAACTTTGGCCTGAACTTCGACCCCTCCCACTTCATCTGGCAGGACCTGGATCCCGTGATGTTCCTGCAGGACTTCGCGGACAAGATCTTCCATGTGCATGTAAAGGAATCCGTCCGGCAGCTGGATGGCCGCAACGGCCGCCTGGGTTCGCACCTCGCCTGGGCGGATCCCCGGCGGGGCTGGGACTTCGTCACGGGAGGACACGGTGACGTGCAGTGGAACCGGATCTTCCGGACCCTGAACGCCATTGGCTACGACGGCCCCACCAGCATCGAATGGGAGGATGCCGGAATGGACCGCCTCATCGGCGCCCCGCAGGCCCTTGCCATGGTCCAGGAACTGGCCCGCATCGCCCCGCCCGCAGCCGCTTTCGACGCCGCCTTCGCCAGCCGCTGACCCCCTGCTCTTTCCGGCCCGCAAGGCCGGTAGCCAAACAAAGGAAATTCAATGACAGAACGAAAGAATGCACTGGTGGTCCGCGGCGGCTGGGACGGCCACCAGCCCTACGAGGCCACCGAGCTCTTCATTCCCTATCTCAAAGACAACGGCTATGACGTCCGGGTGGAGGAATCCCCCAAGGTCTACGCCGACGCCGCCTGCATGGCCGGTGTGGACCTGATCATGCAGTGCATGACCATGTCCACCATCGAAAAGGACGAGTTCGCCGGACTGCGGGCCGCCGTGGAGAACGGCACCGGCCTGGCCGGCTGGCACGGTGGAATTGCCGATTCCTACCGGAACACCTCCGACTACCTGCACCTGATCGGCGGCCAGTTCGCCTGCCACCCTGGAAAGCACCCGGATGAGTGCATCGGCGAGCAGTCGGACAACTACGTGCCCTATACCGTCAACATGCTGCCCGCGGCCGCCGAACACCCCATCACCCGGGGCATCCAGGACTTCGACCTGGTCACCGAGCAGTACTGGGTCCTCTCCGACGACTACATCGATGTCCTGGCCACCACCACCCAGAAGGTCCGTGAATGGGACCCGTGGAACCGTGAAGTGACCTCCCCCGCCATCTGGACCCGCCAGTGGGGCAAGGGCCGCATCTTCGTCGCCACCCCCGGCCATCGGGTCGAAATCCTCCA
This sequence comes from Arthrobacter sp. AG367, assembly GCF_007828995.1. Lineage (NCBI taxonomy): Bacteria > Bacillati > Actinomycetota > Actinomycetes > Micrococcales > Micrococcaceae > Arthrobacter > Arthrobacter sp. AG367. Next base: position 13,753 of record NZ_VIVE01000012.1, on the reverse strand, counting down.
GGACACCAATGTCCGCACCATCATCGAAAGGGGCCTGCTGTGGGCAAGCCGTTGAAAGTCGGAATCATTGGCTGCGGAGCCATCATCGCGCAGTACCTGGCGAACTTCCGCAAACTCAGCCAGATCGACCTGGTGGCCGTGGCGGACCTGGACCCCGCACGTGCCCAGGCCGTGGCGGATGGCTACGAAGGTGTCCGCGCCATTTCCGTGGAGGAACTCCTCGCCGCGGACGACGTCGAACTTGTCCTGAACCTGACCATCCCCGCCGCCCACGCCGAGGTGGCACTGAAGGCCATCGCCGCCGGAAAGAGCGTCTACGGCGAGAAGCCCCTTGCTGCCACGACTGAGGAGGCGCGCCAGGTGCTGGACGCGGCACGCGAGGCCGGCGTCGCCGTCGGCTGCGCTCCTGACACCGTACTGGGCACCGGCATCCAGACCGCCCGCAAGGCGATCGACGACGGGCTGGTCGGCGCCCCCATCTCGGCGTCGGCAACCATGGTGACCCCAGGCCACGAGCGCTGGCACCCGAACCCGGACTTCTACTACCAGCCCGGCGGCGGCCCGCTGCTGGACATGGGCCCCTACTACGTCACCGCCCTGGTGACCCTGCTGGGTCCGGTCGTCTCCGTGATGGGCGCGGCCAGCCACACCCGGAATGAGCGCACCATCGGCTCGGGGCCGCGCCAGGGCGAGAAAGTGCCGGTCGCCATCGACTCCCACGTGACCGGCGTCCTGGTCCATGCCTCCGGTGCGCTGTCCACCCTCTTCATGAGCTTCGATGCCGTGAAGTCGAAGTCGCCCAACATCGAGATCCATGGCGAGCGCGGTTCCCTGGTGGTGCCGGATCCGAACCACTTTGACGGCGACGTCCAGCTGTTCTCCCTCGGCGCCGAGGACTGGGAGACCCTTCCCGCCTCCGCAGGGTACGTCGACGCCGGACGCGGGTTCGGCATCGCGGACCTTGCCGCCACCCCGCAAGGCAAGGAGCCCAGGGCGGGTGGCGCACTTGCCTTCCACGTCCTGGAAGTCATGGAATCCGTCCTCAAAGCCGCACGCAGCGGCATGACGGTCGGCATCCGGAGCACGGTGGAGCGTCCGGAAAGCGTGGCCCTCACCGTCCTGGCCGAACAGGCGGACGCGCTCCAGTCCCAGTAGCCGGCTGTCCGGAACCGTGCCGCTTTGTGGCAGTAAAGCTACCGCAGCCCGTCGCTGCGGGCGGCGCGGTTCCGGCCCAGCGATTTGGCCCGGTACAGGGCAGCATCCGCTGCGGCGATAAGTTGGTCAACATCGGAGGTCACGCCGTCGTAGGTGGAAATGCCGTAACTCGCGGTGGGCATCTCCATGCCGCCCGGCGTGTCCGCGCCGGCCATGCGCCTGCTGATCTCCTCGGCAATCGTCTCGGCCCGTTCGGCGCTTGCTCCGGGAACCAGGATGACGAACTCTTCCCCGCCGTACCTCCCCGTCAGATCTGTGGAGCGCACGGTGGTAGCGCAGGCGTCGGCGAAGGCCTGCAGCGCCAGGTCGCCGGCGGCATGCCCATAGGTGTCGTTGACAGTCTTGAAGTGGTCAAGGTCGGCAAGGATCAGGGCTCCCGAGCCGCCGGTGATGGTGCGGTCGGCCAACTGCTCGGTGGCCAGGTCCAGGAAGGCCTTGCGGTTCAGGAGCCCGGTGAGGTCGTCGCGGCTGGCCACCACGCGCAGGGCACGCGTCTGCTGTTCGGTGCTCAAGGCCGCCATGCTGAAGGACACCACCACCAGCAGGACCATGGTCACCAGGGTGGTGATGGCGGACCCAAAAACGGTGACGAAGACAGGCCCGTTCTGGCCCTCCAGCAGGAACGCCAGCCACCGGAAGAAGTAGAAGACACTGAGCCCTCCGGCCGCCACAGCCATGGGGATCCGGACCCGCGAATACCCGGGCTCAAGGCGCCAGAGCTCACGGGACGCCAATCCGACGGTCAGGCTCATGGCGGCGAGGAACACCGTGCCGCCGGACCAGGTGTTGGTGGCGGGTTGGTCCAGCAGGGAGGCCACCAGGGTGACCAAGGGAATGCCGGTAAAGGCCCACCTGGGAGGCCGTACGGTCCGCAGGGAGCGCGCCCCGGCCCACACTGCAACGCCGCCGTGCACCAGCAGGGTGTTTCCCAGGGGGTTGGCCCACACCTGATGCACTGTGCCGTCAAACAGGAAGCAGCCTGATCCGGCCAGGAAGAACAGCAGGGCACCGCACCACCAGGCGCTGTATGGCGAACGCGTCAGCCGGTAGGCGGAAAAGTAGAAGAGAACCACCAGGACCAGGGCCATGAGGCCGAAAGCGATGCGCAGGGTCGCCGTGTCCAGAACCATGTGCCAGAAGTCCCCCCAGAAGGCCCGATGTTGCCCAGCACAGTATGGCATCCACGCACACCGTACAGAAGCGTCCGTACCCCTGAAGGACAGCCGTCAAACTCGCCTAGGGTGGCAGGTACCACCCAGGCAATGAAAGGCCCGCCCATGCTCCTCCTTTTCGGCTTCAAGACCGTCCACAAGGCCCTCCCGGGCCGGACGGCAACCTGCCAGCACTGCGGCGCCTTCGTCCACCATGCCCTGGACGAACAGGCCACCAAGTTCACACTGTTCTTCATCCCTGTCCTCACGGTGTCCCGGAAATACCTGATCACCTGCACCAACTGCGGCTACGCTTCGTCCATCAGCGGACGGCAGAAGCGGGCGCAGGAACTTCGGTGGTAGCACGCGGCAATCCCCTGCGGAAGATGCCAACCTCTAGCCTCCGGCGTTGGCGGCCGCTAAAGTGGGAGACGGTCCCGCCCCGCCGCTTCCGGCAGGAGGACGGGAAACCGCACAAGGGAATGGAGGTGGTTTTGATGACTGCAGTTGCCGCGCGCCCTGGGCGCCCCGCATCCATCACACCCACCATCCCTCCCGGCTGCCTTCGCGGTTCCTGACGCTGCGCGTCCACCCGCACTGCACCGGGGACAGCCCAAGGAACCACCGTGCATACTTCTTCAGGCAACCCCCTGGACACCACCAACACCACAGAAACAGACAGCGCTGCTGGCACTCGTCCGCTGCCCGGCCCCTCCGCATACGGCTACACGCCCGCCGTTGCCGGCTATTTCGATCAGCATCCCTGTCCGCCGGCAACTGAACGGGGCCGGGTGGTCCGCGTGGACCGCACCCTGCTGCTCGTCGCGGTCCATGACGGTCTCCTCCACCTGCCCTACCCGCTCTCGGGCGAGCCGGCCGTCACCGGAGACTGGGTCTGGATCGGCCCCAACCGGGGCGGCGACCGGCAAATCCTGGCCGTCCTCCCCCGCCGCTCGGAACTCAGCCGCAAACGTGCCTTCGAGGATTCGTCCGCCGCGCAGGTCCTGGCCGCGAACATGGACACCGTGGGCGTGGTGGTGCCCGTGGACCGGCCCCTCACACACAACCGGTTGGAACGCACCCTCGTCGCCGCATGGGATTCCGGCGCCACCCCCCTGGTGATCATCACCAAGGCGGACCTGGCCGAGGTGGCGGACGACGTCGTCGGAAAAGTTATCCTTCAGGCGGCGGGCGTGGAGGTGGTCACCACATCCGCCGAAAACGGCGACGGCATCGACGAACTGATGGCACGGATTCCGCCGGGCGGAACCATCGTGCTGCTGGGACCGTCCGGTGCCGGCAAATCCACCTTGATCAATGCCCTGGTGGGCCGCGACGTCCAGCAGACCGCCGAAGTGCGGTCCGGAGACTTCAAGGGCAAGCACACCACCACCGTCCGCGAGCTGGTCCCGCTGTCCAACGGGACGGTGCTGATGGACACTCCCGGCGTGCGCGGATTTGGCCTGTTCGATGCCGGGGACGGCCTGGACGGGATGTTCGGCGACGTCGAGGAACTGGCTGCCGGCTGCCGGTTCGCTGACTGCTCACACGGGAGCGAGCCTGGCTGCGCCGTCCGCGAAGCAATCGACACCGGCGTCCTGGCCGCGCGCCGCTGGAACTCGTATCTGAAGATGCAGCGGGAACTGGCGGCGCTGGCGCGCCGCTCCGATGTCGCCGCCCAGCGCGCCTACCACCGGGAGTGGCACCAGAAGGTGGTTTTGGCGGGGAAGTCGCAACGCTGGGCTGAGCGCGAGGCCTCCGAACGCGGAAGCCGGAACGGAGACAAGGACCGGAAGCGCAAGCGGTAGGAGAACGCCTATTCCGTGTCATGGGTGGGGAGTAGGGTTCGGTCATGGACATCATCCTGGTACCCGGTTTCTGGTTGGACGCCTCGTCATGGGAGGGGGTAACACCTGCCCTGGAAGCAGCCGGGCACCGCCCCCATCCCCTCACGCTTCCCGGCAAGGACTCGGTGGATGCCAGCCGCGCAGGCATCAGCCTGCAGGACCATATCAATGCGGTGGTGGAGGTCCTGGACGGGCTGCCGGGCAGGGTGGTCCTGGTGGGCCACTCCGGCGGCGGGGCAATCATTCACGGGGTAGTGGATGCGCGGCCGGACAGGGTGGAACGCGCCATCTACGTGGACAGCGGGCCGCTGGCTGACGGCAGCGTCATCAACGACCAGTTGCCTGCCCACGGGGACGATGTCCCGCTGCCGCCCTGGCAGAGTTTTGACGACGCCGAACTGGTGGACCTCAACGACCGGCTGCGCCAGTCATTCCGCGCCCGCGCCGTTCCCGAACCCCGCGGCGTGGCGTACGGCAGGCAGCGCCTGCATGACGGGCGCCGCTACGACGTTCCCGCCACCGTCATCTCGTGCGGGTTCCCCTCGGCCATGCTCCGGGAGTGGATCGCGGCAAACCATCCCTTCGTGGCGGAGCTGGCCAAGGTGCGGGACGTGGAATTCATCGACCTGCCCACCGGGCACTGGCCGCAGTTCACCAAACCGGACCAACTGGCCCAGGCCATCCTGTCGGCGGTGGACCGGACAGGCAGGGACTGAAACGAAATACTCTTGCGCGCTGCCAGTACGGTCCCCATAATAAATGAATGGCATTCATTTATTCCACCGCAGTCCGGGACAGCGCCGCCCCTGACCACGTATCCACCGGCACCGCAGGCCACATGCCCGCAGAGTGGGAGACCCACCAGCGCACATGGATGGCGTTTCCACCACCCAACGACACCTTCGGCCCCATCGGCAGCCCCACCCTTGACCGGGCCCGGGCCGCCTGGACCACGGTGGCCCAGACCATCGCCCGGCACGAGCCCGTGACGGTGGTGGCTGACCCCAGGGACGCCACGGCCGCACGGGAATGGCTCGGCAGCGGCATCGACGTCGTGGAGGTCCCGCTCGATGACGCCTGGCTGCGGGACAGCGGCCCCACGTTCGTGCACCAGCCCAACGGCGCACTGGCAGCCGTCGACTGGATCTTCAATGGATGGGGGGCTCAGGAGTGGGCGGCGTGGGCCAAGGACCAGGACGTTGCCCGGACTGTTGCAATAGGCACCGGAGTTCCCGTCTGGCCGAGCCCCTTGGTGAATGAGGGCGGCGGGTTCCATGTGGACGGCGAAGGGACCGTCCTGCTCACCGAAACGGTCCAATTGGATCCCCGCCGCAATCCCGGCGCCACCAAGGAATCGGTTGAAGCAGAAGTCCACGCCGCCCTGGGCACCACCAAAGCCATCTGGCTTCCACGCGGACTGACCCGGGATTACGACGAATTCGGCACACGGGGACACGTGGACATCGTGGCAGCCTTCGCCGGCGCCGGCACCATCCTGCTGCACCGCCAGGACGATCCCGCCCACCCCGACCATGCCGTCTACCTGCAGCTGAAGGCCGTCCTCGCGGGCCAGCTGGATGCCAAGGGCCGGCCGCTGCGCATTATCGACGTCCCGGCACCCACGGTGTTGCGCGATGCTGATGGCTGGGTGGATTGGTCCTACATCAACCACTACGTCGGCAACGACGTGGTGGTGCTGTGCAGCTTTGACGATCCCAACGACACCATCGCCGCGGGGATCCTGGAACGCGCGTATCCGGGCAGGACCGTGGAACTGGTGGATGCCAGGGACATCTTCGCTTTCGGCGGCGGCATCCACTGCATCACGCAGCAGCAGCCGGCTGCCAAGGATGGAGGCACACTGTGAAGCTCGCCGAAACGCAGGTTCCGCTGCCGGTGGGGCAGACGTTCGACGTCGTGGAGGCCGGCATCGCACAGCTGCGCGCCGCCCTCGACTCCGGCCAGGTCACCAGCGCGGAACTGGTCCGTCTCTACCTTGACCGCATCGAGAAGTATGACTCGCACGGCATACGCCTCAACGCCCTCGTCGTGATGAACCCGGATGCAGTTGCCGAAGCACAGGCGTCAGACCGGCGCCGCGCTGCCGGCTTCACCCTGGGACCCCTCGACGGTATCCCCTACACGGCTAAGGACAGCTACCAGGTAAAGGGGCTTACCGTAGCCGCGGGCTCACCGGCCTTCAAGGACCTGGTGGCACAGCGGGATGCCTTCACCATCGAACGGCTGCGGGCAGGCGGGGCGGTCCTGATCGGGCTCACCAACATGCCGCCCATGGCCAACGGAGGTATGCAGCGCGGCGTATATGGCCGGGCAGAGAGCCCCTACAACGCGGAATACCTCACCGCCGCCTTCGCCTCCGGATCATCCAACGGCTCCGGTACCGCCACGGCCGCCAGCTTCGCGGCATTCGGCCTCGCCGAGGAAACCTGGTCCTCGGGGCGGGCACCGGCGTCGAACAATGCCCTGTGCGCCTACACACCCTCGCGCGGCATCATCTCCGTACGTGGCAACTGGCCCCTGGTACCCACCATGGACGTGGTGGTGCCGCACACCCGCACCATGGCGGACCTGCTGGAGGTCCTGGATGTGGTGGTGGCGGATGACGCCGAGGCCCGCGGGGATTTCTGGCGCGTCCAGCCGTGGATCCCGCTGCCCAAGGCATCCGCCGTCCGCCCGCCGTCGTACGTTGGCCTCGCGGTCCGGGACGCTTCGGCGGCCGCGGGCGTGCTTGCGGGACAAAGGCTTGGCATCCCCCGGATGTACATCAATGCCGATCCCGCCGCCGGTACGGCCGAAGCACCTGGCATCGGCGGTCCCACGGGGCAACGGATCGAGACGCGCGGGTCCATCCTGGACCTCTGGAACGCGGCGCGGCGTGCTCTGGAAGCCGCGGGCGCGGAAGTGGTGGAAGTGGACTTCCCCGTGGTGTCCAACTATGAGGGCGACCGGCCCGGTTCGCCCACCATCGCCACCCGCGGACTGGTGTCGCCGGAGTATCTGCGGCGGGAGATCGTGGACCTGTCGGCCTGGGCGTGGCATGACTTCCTCGACGCCAACGGCGACCCGCGGCTGAACCGCCTTGCCGACGTCGACGGTTCCGCGATCTTCCCCGCCCCCCAGGGCGCGCTGCCGGACCGCTACGACGGGTTCGACGACGACATCGCCGACTATCCTTCCTGGATCCGCGACAACGGGGTTCCCGTCCTGGCCGACATTCCGCACCTGCCCGAAGGCCTGGCGGGACTTGAGGAAACCCGCCGGGTGGACCTGGAGGAATGGATGGACCGGCTGGGACTGGATGCCGTGGTGTTCCCGGCGGCGGCCGACGTGGCACCTGCCGACGCGGATACCAATGAACGCTCGGCGGACATCGCCTGGCGCAATGGCGTCTGGGTGGCCAATGGAAACCTGGTACCCCGCCACCTCGGCATCCCCACTGTCACGGTTCCGATGGGCATCGCTGCGGATATCGCGATGCCCGTTGGCCTCACCATCGCCGGCCGCGCCTACAGTGACACCCACGTGCTGCGGCTGGCCGCGGCCTTCGAAGCCACCGGGAGCCGCCGCGTTCCACCGCCGCGCACCACGCCCACAGGAAAAGCCTCAGGAAAGGGCACGGTAAACACGAACAGCGACTGACCATTCCCGCCCGATACGGATATTCTGGACGCAGTGATTCTCCTTCATTGCCTTTGATGTCCAGCCGTCCGCAGTTCCCGTCCTCCCCGGCAGGAACGGTGATTCCGCGTGCCACGGAGGGGAACCCCACCATGGGTTCCCCTCCGTCCCGCGCCCCTAACGGAACCACCCTCGGGAGCAATCATGAAACCCAACAACCCTCCTTCCGCCGCCACCCCCACCGGCCCGGCCGCCCTCCGGCCTGACTGTTCGCAGTGCTTTGCCCTGTGCTGCACGGCTTTCGGGTTCACCCGCTCGGCCGACTTCGCCATCGACAAACCGCCCGCCACGCCATGCCCCAACCTGGCGCCGGACTTCTCCTGCACCATCCATGACCGGCTCCGGCCCCGCGGGTTTGCGGGCTGCACGGTTTTCGACTGCTTCGGCGCAGGCCAGGCAGTCAGCCAGCGGCTGTTCAGGGGCATCAGCTGGCGGGAAGACCCGGAATCGGCGCCGGACATGTTCGCCGCCTTTAAAGTCCTGCGCCAATTGCACGAAATGCTGTGGCTCCTGGCCCAGGCAGGGGCGAAAGCCTACGGCCCGGACACCGCGGAGGATGTCCGCCGCTTGCAGGCGAAGGTCAGGGCAGTTGCAGCGGGCGCCCTTGAGGAGGTCCTCGCAGCCGACATCGCATCCCTGCACCTCCAGGTGGGCGGCGCACTCCGCGAGGTCAGTGAGGAGGTCCGCGCGGGCTACTTCGGCGCCGGCCCCTCCGGCGACGATCCGCGCCTGGTCCGCCTGGCGCCGGGCGCCGACCTCGCGGGAGCAAACCTGCGCGGCCTGCCGCTGTGCGCTGCGGACCTTCGCGGTGCCTGCCTGATCGCCGCGGACCTCCGGGGCGCCGACCTGACGGCAGCGGACCTCCTTGGTGCCGACCTGCGGGATGCAAAGCTCGACGACGCCGACCTCACCGGGGCGCTCTTCCTCACCCAGGCGCAAATCACCGCGGCCCACGGCAGCGCTTCCACCCTCCTCCCCGCCGGGCTTGAGCAGCCCGGGCACTGGCATGCTGCCACTCCTGCGGCCCCCGCCCGTCCCGTGGAAGCGCCTTGACAGCGAAGATTGTTAGCGCTGACAGTTGGAGGAAACCGATGTCAAACGAAAGCCACCCGATGAAGAACTGGGCAGGAAACCTCGAATACTCCTCCGCGGACGTGCGGCGGCCGGAATCCGTAGCGGAGCTGGCGGACATCGTGGCGGACTCGCCGCGGGTCAAGGCCCTGGGCTCCCGGCACTCCTTTAACCGGGTGGGCGACACTGACGGCGTCCACATCCTCCTCGATGCCCTGCCGCAGCAGGTGGAACTGGATGCCGGGCGGGGAACCGTGCGGGTCAGCGGCGGGGTGAGCTACGGGGCACTGTGCCGGACCTTGGAGGAGTCCGGGGTTGCCATCCACAACCTGGCCTCGCTGCCGCACATTTCGGTAGCCGGTGCGGTCCAGACCGGCACGCACGGCTCCGGGGTGGACAACCCGTCCCTCGCCGGCGCCGTGGAATCCATCGACCTGGTGCGGGCCTCGGGCGAGCAGGTGACACTTACCCGGGCGGACGGCGATGAGTTCCTTGCCAGCGCGGTGGGCATCGGCGCCCTGGGCATCGTCACCGGACTGGAACTGGCGGTACGTCCCAGCTTCACAGTGCGCCAGCGTGTTCTGGAGGACCTTCCCTGGGACAACGCCCTGTCGGATTTCACCGCCATCGTCTCCAGCGCCTACAGCGTGAGCCTGTTTACGGACTACGCCGGCGACCGGATCAACCAGGTCTGGCTCAAAGCACTCGACGGGGAGCAACCACCCGCCAACCTGTTTGGTGCCACCGCCGCCCTCCGTCCCCGGCACCCGCTGCCGGACATGTCCGCCGAGAATTGCACTGCACAGCTGGACGAACCCGGGCCTTGGCTGGACCGGCTGCCGCACTTCCGGCACGAGTTCACTCCCAGCAACGGGGACGAACTGCAAAGCGAATTCATCCTTCCCCTGGAGCACGCCCCCGCCGCCCTCCAGGCAGTCCGCGGGCTGGCCGGCCAACTTGCACCCCTGCTCTTCGTCTCGGAGATCCGCACCGGAGCCGCCGACGAGTTCTGGCTCAGCCCTTTCTACCGTCAGCAGAGCGTTGCCCTGCACTTCACCTGGAAACCGCTGCAGCCGGAGGTGGAAGCCTTCCTCCCACTCCTGGAAGACGCCCTCCGGCCCTTCGGGGCGCGCCCGCACTGGGGCAAACTGTTCACCGCGGACGCCCATGACTGGGAAAAGCTGTACCCGCGCTTCGCCGACTTCCGTTCCTTTGCCGCCGGGCACGACCCGGAGGGCAAGTTCCGGAACGGACTCCTGGACAGCATCCTCGGCGTCCCGGCCCGCCGGTAGGCACCGCCGGTACGCTTGAGGCATGACCTTCCGCGCCGCCGTCGTTACTGCCGCCTCCCTGTCCACCGCCCTGTTGCTGCTGACCGGATGTGGCGGGGTGGAGGAGGCTGCGGGCAATGCCGCCAGCGATGCCGCATCCAAAGTTGCCTCCGCCGCCGCACAGGAAGTCAACCGGCAAATCTGCGCGGTGGTGCAGGACGGCCTGGTCAGCGTGGAGGACCGACAGGCGCTGGCCGGGCTCGTCTCGGCGGCACGCACGGCAGGGGTACCGGCGGAAATTACGACGCCGTTGGGCCAGATCGCCGAAGCCGGAGACCAGGTGCCGGCAGACTCAGTCCGGGCCTTGAAGGACGCCTGCCAGGCCTGACGGACGGGCTGACTGTCGGGGGGGCCGGAAGACCCTTCAGCCGCCTCTTCCCCGGTGCTAGCGTGAAGTGACGAACCAATAAGCCTGCGACACTCGTCACGCGCGAAGGAGATCGTACGGCAGAACGCGGCAATACCCATCCGCGGTTCCAGCCTGAAGGCATACGCGGACCTGTACCGCCTGCCCGGCCCCTGGTGCACAGCCTACGTGGATGCCGGAACCGGAACAGTGGACAGCCTGGAAGCCGGCGACGTCCGGGCCGGAAACACCCGCGCCCAGCTCGAGGCCCAGGGAGCGACGTCCGCTGACATCGACGCCATGGAACAGGCCCTTACGCCGGCTACGGGGATGCCGTTCCCCGTGTCCAGGTTCGTGCTGGTCCACGGCGGGAAAGCCGAACTCAACGAGGTGCTCCCGGGGCGGGTGCCCCTGCCAGCGTCCGGGAGGTGGAGGGCGAGTCCGAACACATTCACAAATTCCATGGCGGCGGCTGGTCGGAGCTGCGGTTCCAGCACCACACCGAGGACGTGTGGCGCCGGAACGCCGACGAAGTGGCGGGCGAAATAGACAGGGTGGCCAGTGCGGGCGGCGCCCGGCTGATTGTTCTCGCCGGCGATATCCGCGCCCGCGGGCTGGTCAGGGAAAACCTCTCCGAGGCCGGCAGGGCACTGTTGTCGGAGGTCGATTCCCACACGCACACTGCCGGGGCGGACAGCGCCAACCTGGAGGACCAGGTCAGCCAGCGGGTGGCGGAGGTCTGGGCTGAAGAACAGCAGGCGGTCATGGACAGGCTGGCAGTCCAGGAGGGCCAGGCAAATCCGGAAGCGGCCCACGGGGCGGGAGCTGTAGTCCACGCGCTCCAGCAGGGACAGGTTGAGGTCCTGATCCTTGATGACGCCGCCCTGTCCCGGCGGACCATGCTGGCCTTGGATGCCGAACCGTGGATCGCCACGGCCAAAGAGGAAGCCCTGGCGGCAGGAATACTTGGCGAAGTTCCGGCCCCTGCCGCCCTGTTGCGGGCAGCTGCCCTGACTGACGCCCGCGTTCTCCTGGTCCCTGGACCTGTCCTGCCGGAGGGCGTGGATGTGGCGGCACTGCTCCGCTGGTCCCCGGGCCCGGGCGTCCCGTCGTCGTAATCAGCCTATGCAGCCCACCTGGTGCAAGGGGGACTGCTGGTGGAGGAACGGGAAGCCGAAGGTTGGACAAAAACAGTGGCCGGTCCGAAAGGTCCGGCCACTGCTTTTTAGACTTCCCGTCAATTCTGGCGGGGCTGGTCCCATCCCCGCAGGCCGCCTGCACGCCCGGCCTGCGGCCGGTGACCGTGCGCGGCCCGGTGTTCGGGAGGGGCAAACGGAACCACGCCGGTGTCGTGGCTGAGCGGTGCGGCGCGGACAAACTTTGTCAGCTCCTCGCGGAGTGCCTTCCATGCGATGTCCGGATCGTCAGGATAGGCCTTGACCTCTGCCTCCCGCGCCGCTTCAACGGCGGCAACACCGGCATCGGTGAGTTCCACTTTCAGCTGCCTTCGGTCTGTGGCATGGCGCATCCTGGTGATGAGTCCTGTGGATTCAAGCCGGGTCAGGACACGGCCCAACGTCTGGCTTTGGACCCTGATCGCGTCGGCAAGCTGTTCCTGGTTCAGTGGGCCCCCCATCAGGCCTTCCAATGCAATAACAGCGGCACGGGTGAGGCCAAGGGGGGCCAGTGCATCGTCCTGCCGCCGCTGGATCAGCCGTGCCGCCAGAGTGATCAGGCGGTAGCTGCTCCGGGCGTCCGGATCGAGATTGCTGGTCATCGGCCGCAGCCTTCCTGTAGGTGGCGAAAGTGCTGGTCACCATGCGTCGCTACACCCCTACAATAAGCATGCTTAGCAACACATTCGCAAGTAGGCTTACTAACCGCCCACCTTCACGCCCTTGCATAGGCGCAGCCATTGGAAGCCGAACACCATTACCCCTTGCAATCGAAATGGGAAGTGTGCTTAGTATCTAATTAGTAACCTTGCTTACTAAGTTGCCAGCACTGCTGGTTCTTGTTCGCCAGCTAACCCTTTCTGAAAGAGAGCGATGATGACAGAGAACCAATGGCCCCAGACTCCACATACCCCCGCCGCCCCCGGTGTTGCCGATCCGTACGGCGCAACGGAAACAGCGCCCCAGCATGACTCTTACACGGGGGTTTCAACCGATTCCTCCAAGTCGCAGGCAGCCAAGGAAGAGGCTTCCAACGTTGCTGGTGAAGCCGCATCAGCCGCCCAGAATGTAGCGGAGACCGCCAAGGGCGAGGCCGCGAATGTGGCCCACGAGGCCAAGCTCAATGCCCAGGACCTGCTCCACCAGGCCAAGTCGGGCCTGACCACCCAGGCCGGCACGCAGCAGCAGAAGGCCGCCGAGGGCATCCGCAACATTTCCAGCCAGCTGCACAGCATGGCCAGCGCCCCGGACCAGCAGGGCATGGCCAACGACCTTGTCCGGCAGGCAGCCGAGCGGACCTCCTCCATCGCGTCCTGGCTGGAGAACCGGGAACCCGGCGACCTCCTGACCGAGGTCCAGCGGTACGCCCGCAACAATCCCGGCACGTTCCTGCTCCTCGCCGCCGGTGCCGGTGTCCTTGCCGGACGCCTCACCCGCGGCCTCACCGCAGGCGCCCCCGACTCGCAGGGGCAGGTCCAGGCTTCGGGCCAGCACCGCGCGGCGCAGACACCCCCGGCAGTGCAGTCACCGGTAGCGCCGCTGCGGCAGGAGACCGTGTACGCCGCCGGTAACGATGACCTCTTCAATGAGCCCACCGTCACAGGCGCAACCCCGGTATCCACCAGCACGCTTCCCTCGGGTACCGCGGAGGAAACCCCGCTCCGGTTCGACGACGACCCCTACCGGGCCGAAAACGGCGTGTACACCGGTGACGAGGCGTTCGGCACCGAGGGAACCTCCGGGACTGGCCGCCGCGGCACGGGTGGCCTGTAATGAGTAGCCAGATTCCGGAAATGCCGCCGAGTGCGGCGCATGTGAAAGCTGACAACGCGTCCCTGGGCGAGCTGCTGGGCGACGTAACCCGGGACCTGTCCACCCTGATGCGCCAGGAAGTAGAACTGGCCAAGGCCGAACTCAA
>NZ_VIVE01000011.1:0-78286 GCF_007828995.1 Arthrobacter sp. AG367 | reverse complement strand
TCATAACCGCGGTACTCCAGGCGGCGCAGTCCTTCAAGGACAACATCCAGGGCACTGTGACCGTTAATTGCACCGTCAACCGGACGGCCTACGTAACCCACGATTCCACACATGCGTCCCCCTTATTTCTTCCACGTCACACCGGTGAATCATTTTCGGTACCCTCAGAAACAGCCCAATTCAATGCGAGGAGGCTCAGCTTCAGATCTGCTGGTTCTTGGCAGTGGAGCCAGAGCAGTTTCGCATTCCGCGCACAAACCCACGAATCGGTGCGGGCAATCGAGTGGAAGACTTGATTCCCTCCAGTGCAGCGAAACTTTCACAGGCAATTTATATCACCGCCTCCTACTTCATGGCCCGAGCCATAAGTTCGCTGGCACGGTTTCCGTGTTCGAAGGCCGCCCACGGTACAATCCCAAAGGGTTCTTCAGCGCCCCCCGAGCTTCGCGTAAACAAGTTCGGAACATCAAACGATCACCTTGGGGGACGTCAGGCATGGACATACGAGATACCTTGCGCGCCATCCAGCGCAACTGGTTAGTTGTCGTTGTCGCGTCATTAGTCGGGGTTATCTGCGGTGCCGGAGCATCGATGTTGGTAGCTCCGACATATACGGCTGACACTGAACTCTTCGTTGCCATACAGGGGTCAGGATCGATAACTGAGCTGCAGCAGGGAAACGTCTTCAGCCAAGCCAGGGTCCAGTCCTATGTTGAAACCGTTACGACGCCAGTCGTCCTTAAGCCAGCCATAGACAGTTTGGGCCTGACATCTTCTCCGACACAACTGGCCTCGAAAATCAAAGTAAGCACTAATCCTAATACCGTGCTCGTGAAGATCAGCGTGTCCGACACCTCCCCGGTTCAGTCCGCTGCAATCGCTCAAGCTGTTGCAGACAGCCTGGTCAAGGTCGTGGACGAGCTTGAGAAGCCACGAACAGGTGGAACTTCTCCTGTCAAGCTCTCAATAGTCCGTCCGGCTGAAGCCCCTTCCGCGCCCTCTGCACCGAACACAAAGGTCAATATAATTGCGGGCCTTGCAATAGGCTTGCTGGTCGGTGCTGGCTTAGCGGTACTCCGGCAGTCCCTGGACAGCCGTCTCCGGAGCGAAAATGACCTCAAACTGGTTACAGACTCGCCCGTCTTGGGTGGTATCACCTTCGATCAGGGTGCTGTAAAACAGCCCCTCCTGACGGAAGTACAGTCACAAAGTCCTCGTTCCGAAGCCTTCCGTCAAATTAGGACGAACCTCCATTTCGCCACCGCTTCCGTAACATCGAAAAGCGTCCTAGTGACATCTTCTGTTCCCGGCGAGGGGAAGACAACGACGGCGACCAACCTCGCGTTGACTCTTGCCAGCACAGGCCAGTCTGTTTGTCTCATCGACGCGGATCTTCGACGTCCGATGGTTGGAGACTATCTTGGGCTCGACCGGCATGCTGGGCTAACTACTGCCATCTTGGGCAGGTCGGAGCTAGACGATCTCCTACAGCCATGGGGCCAGGATAGTCTTTACGTCCTCACGTCCGGGCAGATACCCCCAAACCCCAGTGAGTTGCTTGGGTCCGACACAATGCATCAGATTCTCCTGCAGCTCGAAAACGACTTTGACGTTGTCGTAATAGACGCCCCCCCGATGCTTCCCGTGACTGACGCAGCTGTGCTTAGCCAGTATGTGGGAGGCGTCCTACTGGTTGTGGGTACACACGTAATCCGGAAGCAGCAGCTTATAAAAACCCTTGCGTCCCTGAACATGGTTTCCGCCAAAGTGTTAGGGGTAGTGCTCAATCAACTCCCCCACAAAGGACCGGATGCCTACGCGAGCGGTTACTACAGCTACGCAGCGCCGGACCGCACGCGTGCGAAGCAGGGCCGCAAGGCGCAGGTGAAACTGAATCTAGATGGAGATCTCTCGGGGTCCAACGACTACCCTGGCTGGACCCAGGGCCAGAAGGATGACACCTCCGAAATTACTGAGTCCCATGAGGCGTTTGAGCGCCTCGATCACCGGAAGCCATCGGTGTTCCCCGGACAACCTGACAGAGAATTCAGAGCACGGTGAACCAGCCCAAAACAGTGGATGCAGCGTACCGGGTCAGCGTAGTCATTCCTACGACCCTTCGGCCGGAACTTACGCGCGCGGTGCAAAGTGTCCTTGCTCAATCTGTGGGTATAGAACACTTGGAGATCCTTATTGTCGTCGACGCACCTACCAGCGCCGATGAACTAAACGTACTGAAAAACGAACTGGGGCTCTCACAAAGCGACAGCGTTGTGGCCACGGGCGGCGGCCGCGGTGGTGGTGCTGCACGACGTATAGGAACCGAACGTTCAACGGGCGACTGGATCGCTTATCTTGACGATGATGACGAGTGGCACCCCGACAAGCTCGCAAGCCAACTTGCAGTAGCAGCCGATTTCCACGAGACAACTGACAACTACATTATTTCTTCGAAAGTTGCCCAGCGAAGCTCTGATAGTTCAGGTTCCATTGTCGTTCCTTTTGAGATCATTCGTCCGGGCCAAAAGGTCGCCGAGTACTTGTTTCACAAGCGTCGACCGAGTGTCCAGCGTGCTTCGCTGTACACCTCCACCTTCTTGGCTCCGTATTCACTAGCGCGAGCTATATCGTGGCGCACTGACCTGCGTCGTCACCAAGACTGGGACTGGATCATGAGGGCAGAGAAGCATGGCGCTCAGGTAATCCAATTGGACGAGCCTTTGGTGACTATCTGGACTGGGACCAACGGGTCCATTTCCGCAAGCGCCGACTGGGAATCATCGCTACGTTGGGCCACCGATACAAGTACGACCTGGCCTGACAACGTTTTACCAGATTTTCTAGCGGCGCAGACGCTGAGATACGCCTTCCACGCGCGCTCGATGCGGGGAATTACAAGGACCGTCCTGGCAATAGCCAAGACAAAGCAATTTCCCAGTCTCTCCTGTGTCCTTATAGCCGCCGGCGGCCTCGTCGATCGGCGCCTATTGGAGGTACTTCTACTGCGGGGTACCAAGCGAAAATAGGAAACTGGCCACACCCGTTTCTACCGTCTACTAGGGCCGCATTATCTGTGAGCGCGGAAGCGCTACTGAGTTACTGGCTCTTTGTTGCCCACTATCGATAGGTCCAAATATGGCAGAGTCACCCCTCTTAGCTAGCAAGCCAAGCGTTGCGATCATAATGGCCGTTCATAATCGGAAGGAGATTACCCTCCGCTGCCTTCACGGGATCGCGTCCCAAACGTTTCAAATATCGCCGGAGAACGTTATCGTCGTCGATGACGGCAGTACAGACGGAACAAGCGACGCGATCAAGGAGCTCTTTCCAGAGACGCATGTTATCCACGGCGATGGGACTCTTTTTTGGGGCAGGGCCATGGCCCGGGCTGAAGCAGCGGCAACGGCAAAAGACGTTGACTTCATTCTGTGGCTCAATGATGACATTGAGATGCAGCCTACTGCCATTCAGCATCTCGTTGAGTGCTCCGCAAGTGTAGATTTTCAATCAGGAGTAATCGTGACGGGAGCACTAAGTGACCCGACAACAGGAGCTACGTCCTATTCGGGTTATCGAATAAATCGACCCACATGGGGCTTCCTTCGCCTGAAAAGGCTCGACCCACATGCATCTCGGCATCAAGAAATAGACACTTTCAATGGCAATATCGTACTTGTTCCTCGCGCCCACTCACTTAAACTCCGAGGAATAGACAGCCGATTTACGCACCACTATGGCGACCTGGACTTTGGATTGCGCGCCAAAAAGCTTGGTATTCGAAACATATTGGCCAGCGGCTATGTCGGTACCACATCGCGCAATTCAGACGCCGGGTCGTTCCGAGATAGGAAACAAACGCCATCGCGCCGCTATCGTAATCTCACAGGTCCCAAAGGTTTTCCACCCCGCGAACGGTTCCGATACTTCAGAAGGCACGGTGAACCCTTGTGGCTTCTACAGTGGGCAGGGTTTTACCTGATCTGGATCTCGCGAATTGTAGTTCGTCGATGAACACCACTTGCCCCGCTTCTTCTCACTTACAAAGTGTTCTGCATATCTTTAATGGCTTGAACCCTAGCGGGATGGAGCGTATGCTCCTTTCAGCCTCTCCGCATTCACCAATTTCGAACAATCACATCACTGTTGTGGGTCAGGGGAAAACCAACCCATTCGCACAGGAACTTCACAAGGCGGGCTATAACGTCGAGCTCATTCGTTCGATTTCTTCTCCAGCAGGGTTTATATCCTTGGTGCGTTTGATACGTATGCTCCGTCCAAGTGTGATTCACATTCATACTGAAGGAAAATTCGCTCAAGCAGTACTTGCGGCAAGAGCGGCTTCTGCTTCCACTCCGCTTGTACGGTCTGTACATAGCATTTTCAAAAAAAAGAGACTTGCTGCCGTCTATCGGCGGCTCGTTTCGGCCCTTCTTGACCGAGAGGTTAGTAAATTTGTAGCTTGCTCTCCCGAGGTCCAAGACTTTGAAGAAGCCTTTGGTCGCACTACCGACCTTGTGTGGAACTGGGTAGATGACAAGTTCTTTAGCCTTGAACGCTCAGTTGAATCATCGTCGTTCGGAGATCGGCGCAACTTTCTGCTCGTGGGGAACTGCTCATGGATAAAGAATCATGAACTAGCTTTGGAAGCGCTCGACCACGCCGCCTTTGACAGTTCCTTTGATTTTGCTGTCGCTCATTACGGTTTAGAGCACGGGGGGAGCGCAGAGGAGCGAGTAAAGCTCGATAAATGGGAAGACGAGGGGCGCCTCACACATCGTGGGCCAGGTGACCCATCCAATGGGATGACAAATCGACCTACGTTCCTTATGCCTTCGCTGCATGAAGGTATGGGAGTAGCACTGGCCGAGGCAATAGTAGCCGGACTACCTGCAATCGTGGCGGATGTACCTGGCCTGCAGTGGGCACGGGAGTTCAACAATGTCAGTCATGCCAAGCTGACCGTCGCTGACTGGGCACAAGAGCTCGTCAACTTCGAGCCCGGCAAAGACTCCGAAAACGCGGACAAGAGCAGGTTCAGTGCTCGTATCGGTATCAACTCGTACTTCGAGATCTACGCCTCAGCTATCGAACGATCTCGTCGGTCTAAATCACGCTTAAGTGGTCAGTCCCTCATTCCGGGAAAGAAGGCAGAGTGAAAATTATCCTCTTGGGACCCGTTTCGCCTTCCGCTCTGGCGCTGCACCTCCACCCTGAGCACGCAGAGATAGCCCGGAGCGATGATGGTACGCATGGGCCATCTATCGGGGCGCTGGCAAAAGGTCTCCTAGATCGGGGCCACGAACTCGTCATTGTCACCCACCGGCGCGGGTACTCGTCCTTGCATCTTAGAGGCCGCAATCTTGAGTTCTACCGAGTAACATCCCGCCGTAGTGCACGGCGGCAGGCTCTCGATGGTTTTCGTTATGAGCGCAGCCAGATGAGGAGCATAGTCAATGACGTACAGGCAGACCTAATACATGCTCACTGGACCTATGAATGGGCTAACGTTGCATTGTCGGTCAAGTTGCCTCAAGTGGTCACCATTCATGACGCCCCCCTATCCGTGCTAAAGCAAAATCGCAGCCCCTATTGGGTTCTCCGATATCTTGCAGCCATCTCATTCCGCCTCCGTGCGGCGAACGTCTCAATGCTGGCAGTCTCGCCCTACGTTGGAAGGCGCTGGTCACAAGAACTTTTATGGAAAAATGAAGTCGCGGTTATACCGAACTGTGTTTTACCGACTCCGAGTCACCTCGAATCGCCGAAGCCAGAACAGGTGCAATTTATTGAGGTAGCTAACGCTAGTTCCCTAAAGAATGTTCGTCGACTTATCGAAGCATTTCATTTGGTACGCGAAGAACGCCCGGATGTGCGGCTCATACTCATCGGCAACGGGCTCGGACCGGATGATGATATTTGTGCCTGGGCAACGGAGCAAGGGTGGGCTACCAATGTGCGCTTTCTGGGCCCTCTGAGCCAAGAACAAGTTTTCGATCGTTTCAAAGAATCGCACGTTCACATCCATGCCTCTTTGGAAGAAAGCTTCGGACTGACCCTTGTGGAGTCGATGCAAAGGGGCTTGCCAGTCATAGCCGGACAGGACAGTGGTGCCACGTCCTGGGTCCTGGATGATGGGCGTTGCGGCTTACTTGCCGACATGCATGATTCTAAATCGATGGCTTCTTGCATGCTGTCCGCTCTGAGTCAGGATGATGCGAGTGAAAAACGCGTGAACGCAGCGTACAAGAGGTTTCTCGAGCTTTTTAGCGTTCCAGCAGTCGTCCGTGCTCACGAAGCACACTACGCCAAACTCCTAGTCGATTTCAGAGCGACGTAGCCAAGAACCGCAATGCTCAAATCCATTAGGTACGGTCCGACATCCTCATTTGCGTCTGGACCGGCTATTTCGCAAACCCGTAACGACTCGCTATATCCCATACCGACAGTTTTTTTCGGAGGACATATGCGCCAATCAAGACCATCGCTGCTGCCAGGCCGAACAAGGCTCCAGAGGCAAGAACGCCGGCTTTGATTTCAATGGCAAGTACGCTGACTCCAAAAGAGAAGGCTCCGCAGAGGCCAGATGCGAGAATAATGTGCCCGTAATTTGAGATGAGTCTCTTCCCATCGAGGATCGCTCTTCTACTGCAAAGCCATCCCTGCAGTATATGCCGGGCGATGGGAATGATCAGCATTCCCAGGATCGCCGGAAAGGGCTGGAGCCATAAAAATACAGCGGCGGCGCACCCGATTTGAATGCTGAGCAAGAAAGCATGGGTCACCCAGATCCATTTGAAGTATCCAGCCGCCTCTAACGCAGAAGCGAGTTGTATGGAGCTACCCCGGAATCCAGCCGCAAGCGCGAGAACCATGCAGATAGGTACAACGGCGTCCCAGTCAGGCCCGAGGAGTAGCGGAATCAAACTAGGTACAGCTCCGGCAAGAAATGCACTCGCTGGCAAAGATATCCAGGCGACTACGACGAGGACATCGGTCCATACACGTCGCTGCCTTCCGCTGTCCTCTTGTGCTCTGGCGAGTTCAGGATATAGCGCCTGGGACATTGCAGCCTGCAACCGATCGAAAGGCCCTGTGGTCACCACGTCGGCTCTGTTCCATAAGCCTAGGCTGGTTTGACCAACTGCTCGAGAGACTGCAAACCGCCCTACGTTCTCGATGCCATATGCAAGTAGATTCGCAACACTCACGCGCCATCCAAAAGACAGATGGTGTAAAACGTTGCGGCTCACACGACCAGGGAAAGCTGTACCGCGGCATGCAGTTTGATAAGCCACATAAGTAAACAACTGAGTGAGCACCGGGGCTGAGATCAGCGCCTCGGGTGTGCGAAAGATCCAAACGAGAAGTCCAGAAACCAACAAGGCTAGAGCGGTCGATGCAGCTGTACTGACAGCAAGAACGCGAAACTTTCGTTGTCTCCTCAAAAAACCGGACAAGAGCCCAACACTCGGGGCAAGGGCCGCTGACAAACCAACTAACTGTATTGACAGAGCGGCTTCAGTGTTGCCCCAGAGGGAGGCCCAGAAGTGAGACAGAGGAGCAATGAAGACAGCCGCAATAAGTCCGTAACCCGCCGCGACAGAAGCAAGACCGCGGATCGTCTTTTCCGGCTCATGAAGACTTCGGGCGATGCTTTGCCCGAGACCAGCCGCACTTAGAATCGCAACCAAGTTGGCGACCAGAACAGCAACGGAATAGATGCCGAATGACTCAGCGCCGACAATTCGCGAAGTGACGGCCGCATAGGCAAGCTGAAGCGCCATGCTGACCAGTTGGGCACCATAGGTCCAAGCAGAGCCCGCGGCAACCGAACGCGCCGTGCTAGTCAACACATCTCCTCTTAGGTTCCACTAATCCAGATTCCGGACAGGCTTCACCCTGCCACCAGACTCCGTGTTCATACAGGTCGATTCTCACGAACTGCTCGTGCCTTAACGGTTCGGGGGTTCCCGCCCGACACGCGGTCTAACTTGACGCGATCAGAAAATGCTCAACACGAGTTGTCGAACGCCGCACCATGGTCGGCAAGATGTCCCCCAGAGGCGGGCCTCCCAGCTTCACAGGCCGTCGATTCAAGCGAGCTTAGGTTATCATTCCTTGGGACTTGGATAAGCTTTCCGGCCCCAGCTATTCGAAGGGCCCGGGCGAATGCCTCCCCTCGCGCAGCTCGCCGGCAGAACAAACATGGGGAATAATGAAGAAACGCGCTCTCATCACGGGCATCACGGGACAGGACGGCTCGTACCTCGCTGAGCTCTTGCTCGCAAAAGGTTATGAAGTCCATGGACTAATCCGAAGGGCATCCACTTTCAATACATCGCGTATTGACCACATGTACGTGGATCCGCACGACCCGTCGGCTAAGCTATTCCTTCACTACGGTGATCTTAGCGATGGTGCGCGTCTGGTGACTTTGCTGGCCGAAATCAAGCCGGACGAGGTCTATAACCTGGCTGCACAGTCACATGTACGCGTGTCCTTCGACGAACCAGAACATACCGCAGATACAACCGGCGTGGGGTCGATTCGGCTGCTTGAAGCCGTCCGGATGGCCGGCATAAATACTCGTTTCTACCAAGCCTCGTCCTCAGAAATGTTTGGGGCAACTCCGCCACCCCAGAATGAAGACACGCCTTTCTATCCGCGGTCGCCGTACGGTGCAGCGAAGGTATACAGCTACTGGATTACACGCAATTATCGCGAGGCATATGGAATGTTTGCCGTCAACGGCATCCTGTTCAACCATGAGTCCCCACGACGCGGCGAAACCTTCGTTACTCGGAAGATCACGCGCGCTGTCGCGGCTATCAAGGCCGGCAAGCAGGATCTTCTTTATATGGGCAACTTAGATGCTGTACGCGACTGGGGTTATGCGGCCGAGTACGTCGAAGGTATGTGGCGCATGCTTCAAGCCGATGAACCAGAGGATTTCGTTCTCGCGACCGGGGGCAACTATACAGTCAGAGACTTTCTCCAGATTGCTTTCGAACATGCTGGCCTAAATTGGGAAAATCATGTTCGATTCGATGAGCGCTATCTTCGTCCTACAGAGGTGGACGCCTTAGTTGGCGATGCATCCAAAGCACAAGAAAAGTTAGGGTGGAAGGCCTCCATCCATACCCCTGAACTCGCCCGCATCATGGTTGACGCGGACATCGAGGCCCTGAAACACGCAGGGGTTCACTGGATTGACAGCGTCTCGCTGGCTAGTTGGAACAACTAATGAGCGTTCAGTTCACGCCCGCCAGGCTTGATCGGACTTCGACGTTTTACGTAGCAGGTCACCGAGGTCTTGTCGGTTCTGCTATATGGAGAAAGTTGGAGTCTGAAGGCTTTAACAGACTAATTGGTAAGAGTTCTGCAGAACTCGATCTGAAGGACCGGAACGCGGTATTTGACTTTTTTGAGTCTGAAAGACCTCGGTACGTTGTTTTGGCTGCAGCTAAAGTAGGCGGGATCCTAGCTAACGATACTTACCCGGCCGACTTTTTGAGTGAGAACGTACAGATACAAGTTAACGTCCTCGATGCCGCTGTCACGTGCGGCGTGGAACGTTTACTTTTTCTAGGTTCATCCTGTATTTATCCAAAGTATGCGCCACAGCCCATTCGCGAAGACTCACTCCTCACTGGCCACCTAGAGCCTACGAACGATGCTTACGCCGTCGCAAAGATAGCCGGAATCATGCAGATCCAGGCCATACGCCGACAGCATGGCTTGCCGTGGATTTCTGCTATGCCTACAAATCTGTACGGACCCGGCGATAACTTCTCTCTTAAGGGATCTCACGTCCTTCCAGCGCTCATTCGGCGCTACGATGAAGCCGCGCGAGCGAACGCGGCAAGCGTCACGAACTGGGGCACCGGGTCACCGAGACGTGAATTCCTCCATGTAGAGGATATGGCAGCAGCTTGCCTGCACCTGTTGGAAAACTACGACGGAGCTGGCCAGGTAAATGTCGGAACTGGTACGGATGTGACCATCAAGGAGCTCGCAGAAATAGTCGCCCATGAGGTCGGCTACGAAGGTGAGATGCATTGGGACACCACCAAGCCCGACGGGACGCCGCAAAAACTTTTGGATGTTTCCACATTGTCAAAAGCAGGCTGGACTGCGTCCATTGACCTGGAACGAGGAATACGGTCAACGGTTGAGTGGTATCGGGCCAACAAAGCCTATCTCAGGCTCTAGGAGAGGCTAAATGGGGGAGAAAGACGGCCTTTTGCTGGAGAAAGGGTCACATCAGGGGTCCGGGGGGCAAAAGGCTTCGTGGCGCGCATCTTATGCTTGGCGTTTGCGGGTTGTCGACGCATTCGTAGTTCTTTGGGCTGTAACGGGTGCCTTCGGCATACGCTTTGGATTTACCGAGCTTGGTCATGAAACGGCTCCCGACAGGGACTACCTGATCCTTTCAGGCTTTCTTGTCCTTGGATGGTGGC
Organism: Arthrobacter sp. AG367; assembly: GCF_007828995.1. Taxonomy (NCBI): domain Bacteria; kingdom Bacillati; phylum Actinomycetota; class Actinomycetes; order Micrococcales; family Micrococcaceae; genus Arthrobacter; species Arthrobacter sp. AG367. The sequence goes on along the minus strand of NZ_VIVE01000011.1, from coordinate 67,826 downwards.
TGATGCTCGAGTTTTGGGGAAGTCGAGATCCGCGAGTCTTAGGTTCAGGCTCGGAGGAGTACAAGCGAGTGGTTGCAAGCTCTGCCTGGCTCTTCGGATTTGTGGCCATCGTTTCATATGCGATCCGAGTGGACACTGCCCGGGGCTTCGTCGGGCTGGCGTTTCCGGCGGGAGTTATGGGTCTAATAGCTGGCCGCTGGCTTGTGCGCCAGCACTTGAGTATTGAACGGCGTCGAGGCCTCAGTAGCTCGCAGGTCCTTATTATTGGCGGCAAACACTCGGCAGCGCACCTAGTACGCTCACTTCTCACCGCCCCTGCCGCTGGCTACCAGCCCATTGCGGCACATGTTCCGGGGGAAGCTAACCAAGCTGACTTCAGTGAAATCGGCGTACCCGTAACCGGCACACAGAGCGACTTCGACTCGATTCTCTCGGCCATCGTTAGCAGCGATGCGGACACCGTAGCAATTTCTGCTGGTGTAAACATACATCCGCAAGATCTCAGGCGTCTTGGCTGGGAACTGGCGGCTCGAAACATCGGCATGATTTTAGCTCCTGCGCTTACTGACATAGCGGGGCCAAGAATTCACACCCAGCCAGTTGCGGGACTTCCACTCATACACGTGTCCACCCCAAAACTGACTGGCGGGAAAAGAGTTGCCAAGCGTTCGTTCGATCTCATAGCCGCTGGTGGTCTAGCCACGCTCCTGGCTCCCCTGTTTGTCATTCTCGCAATACTTGTCAAGATTACCGACGGGGGACCAATCTTCTACAAGCAGGAACGAATTGGAATCAGAGGTACAACATTCAACATGTTGAAGTTTCGTTCCATGAAGGTCAATGCCGATCACCAACTCCAGGCGTTGTTGCAGGCCCAGGGTAGAGTGGACAGCCCGCTATTCAAGGTTGAAAATGACCCCCGCATAACCCCTCTTGGTCGGGTGTTACGTAAATATTCGTTGGATGAACTCCCACAACTTTTCAATGTCCTAAACGGAACCATGAGCCTGGTTGGGCCCAGGCCTCAACGCGAGGGAGAAGTTGCCCTGTACGATGATGCTGCCTATCGCCGGCTTTACGTAAGCCCAGGCATGAGCGGCCTGTGGCAGGTCAGCGGAAGATCGAATCTAAGCTGGGAGGAAAGCATCAGACTCGATCTTTATTACGTAGAGAACTGGTCGCTGATGAATGACATTTTAATCTTGCTCAAGACTTTCAAAGCAGTTTTCAAAAGCACAGGGGCGGTTTGATCAATGAGCCCCGGTTATTTTAGTTGGGGAATTGTATGCGCATATCAGTAATCGGTTGCGGCTATCTCGGCGCGGTCCACGCCGCATGCATGGCCAAATTAGGTCATGAAGTGGTTGGTATTGACGTTGACGAGCGAAAAATCTCAGATCTATCTGCTGCTCGTGCCCCCTTTTTTGAGCCCGGGTTAGAAGACTTGCTTCGAGAGGTCCAGGAAACGGGGAGACTTTCCTTCTCAACTGATATGGCCGCAACTAAGGGCAGCACCGTGCACTTTATCTGCGTCGGAACTCCGCAAAAGCAAGGGGAAAATGCTGCGGATCTAACGTATGTCCATGCGGCTGCGACGGGGCTGATTCCCCACCTTTCCCCTGGTGACGTCGTAGTGGGTAAATCGACGGTTCCTGTCGGCACCGCCGCCCAACTCGGCGGAATCATCAACAGAGCAGAACCGGAGGCTCACCTGTTGTGGAACCCGGAGTTTCTGCGCGAAGGCCATGCCGTCGCCGATACCCTAAAGCCTGATCGGCTCGTATATGGCGTCGCCGGTGGCTCGGAGGATCACTATGCCGTTGGCGTGCTTGACAGCATTTATGCTGCTCCACTCGAGGCGGGCACGCCTAGGTTGGTGACCGACCTACCTACCGCTGAATTGGTGAAAACTGCTGCCAACTCATTTTTGGCGACAAAGATCTCCTTTATTAATGCCATGGCTGAGCTCTGCGACGCTGCCGGTGCTGACGTAACGATGCTGGCAGATGCCATTGGCCTTGACGACCGTATCGGCCGCAAATTTCTAAATGCAGGTATCGGATTTGGCGGCGGGTGTCTGCCAAAGGACATTCGCGCGTTTATGGCACGCGCCGGAGAGCTCGGTGCGGACCAAGCGCTGACATTCCTCCGCGAAGTCGATTCCATTAACATGCGGCGAAGAACGCGTGTTGTTGAGCTAACCAGGGAGCTTTGTGGCGGTTCACTACTGGGACAACGAATCACGGTATTAGGTGCGGCGTTCAAACCTGAAAGTGATGATGTGAGGGACTCACCAGCGCTAAGCATTGCTGCGCAGTTGCAGCTTCAGGGGGCCATCGTGACGGTGACGGACCCGGAGGCGCTGAACAACGCCGCCCGACGTTTTCCTGAGTTGCATTACGAACATTCCACCTCCGTTGCCCTCCGGCGGGCTGATGCTCTCCTGTTGCTAACAGAATGGGAAGAGTACCGAAACTTGGACCCGTATGAAACTGGGGATATCGTCTCCTCCCCCAAAATTCTGGACGGTAGGAACATTTTGGATCCGAACAAATGGCGTGCTGCTGGTTGGACGTACCGTGCGCTTGGTAGACCCTGATTATGATCGCGTTCTCATCGCGGAGAAGATCGCTTTCTGTGCCTCGGGCTCACACACCTAGGCGTTCTCATCGAAAGAGGCCTAATCGACTCTTCACAGTCGGCATCCCGGTTCTTGCCCTCGCCTTAATTATCGCTGGGCTTTCCGTCTGGTTAGCGGTCAAGGCGTCTCTGATTAGGGGCGAGTTGGAGGCGTCCGCCGGGCTGGTTCCTCAACTTAAGCAGGAAATCCTAGCGTCAGATACCACCTCCGCCACTGGCACGCTGGCTAGACTGCTACAACATACCTCGGCCGCCCGCAAAGAATCCGAGGACCCCATATGGACTCTCGCCTCTGGGATGCCTTGGGCTGGCCCGAACTTCGGGGCAGTTTCCGAAGTAGCAAGATCAGCCGATGACGTCGCCAGTCTTGGTCTCGGTCCTCTGGTCCGCATATATGAATCTCTCAACTGGGACTCCCTTATGCCCAACAGTTCGGGCAGCAATCTAGGACCCCTGAAGGCTGCAGCCCCAAGTGTTGCAACAGCGGCATACAGCGTTCGTGCCTCCGCGGAAAGGCTTCAAGACATCGACGCGTCGCGCCTCTTGCCTCAAGTGGCCGAGCCCCTGGCCGCAGCGGTCAAGGAATTGACCCAAGCTAAAGATGCGCTCGAGGCGGCAGCAGATGCGGCCACCATCGCTCCCGCTATGCTAGGGGCGGACGGGCCCAGGAATTACCTTCTAATTATTCAAAATAATGCGGAGTCTCGAGCCACGGGAGGCATACCCGGCGCACTCGCAGTTCTGCAGCTTGACCGGGGCAAGCTCTCGCTGGGCACTCAAAGCAGTGCCACCGAGTTGGGCAGCATGTCACCCAGCGTGCCCACGGACCCTCAACAAGAGCAGATCTACTCGACTCGACTTGGCAAATACATGCAGGATGTCAACCTCACCCCCGATTTCCCCACCGCTGCCGCCACTGCCCAGACTATGTGGGCAAAAAAATTCGGCCAGCGGGTCGACGGTGTTATTTCTATCGACCCCATCGTGTTGAGCTATATTCTGCACGCAACAGGACCAGTAGCCCTCAACGGCCCGGAACTCTCCGTCGTCCAATCGGCCGGCCTGCCTACCGAACTCACCGGTAGCAACGTCGTAACAACTCTGCTTTCTGACGTGTACGCCAAAATTCCCCAGCCTAAAGCCCAAGATGCATATTTCGCTGGAGTGGCTAAGGAAGTCTTCGCGGCCCTTTCCAATGGGAAAGGCGAAGCCAAAGCTCTTGTCGAAGGTATCACCCGTGGGACAGAGGAAGGACGTGTCTTGGTTTGGTCTGCCAGTTCCGTGGAGCAGTCGGTCCTGACTAAATACCCGCTCAGCGGGCCCGTATCTGGGGAAAGTGTCTCCCCCGCGGAGTTTGGCGTGTACTTCAACGATGGTACGGGGGCCAAAATGGACTACTACGTTAAACGCACGGTCCGACTCATAAAGGCGTGCCCGGCAGACGGATACGAGCAGACAACTGTCCGCGTCACCAGCACGAATACAGCCCCCGCAGACGCCGCAACCTCGCTGCCTGCCTACGTCACAGGCGGAGGCAACTTCGGTGTGGCACCTGGTACGGTCCAAACGAACATCATCGCCTACGGGCCGGCACAAGCAAACGTGGAGTCAGCCTCAATTGACGGTCAAAAAACCCCGTTTGCGCCGTACTTGCATGCGAATCGCCCGGTCGGTGTGATCGCCCAGCAGCTTGCGCCCGGGGAAAGCAAGACCATCGAGTTCACCTTCGGAAAAATTGTTCAACATACAGAACCTAACCTGGTTGTCACACCCACTGTCCAGGCTGTAAAGGACGTTGTCCTTCCTACTGAAAACGCATCCTGCGGTTAAGGACGGTAGCGCTGGCGTTAACACTATGTAAACCGTCTGGATAGAACTTGGTCACAAGCGACTCAGGATGGTAAATTCTATCTGGGATATCTATCCGTAGTTCTGCACACGGTCTCGTGCGGAGGGGACATTTCCCCAAAATCGGGTATCAAAACTTAAACGTCTCCGGGGGGACACACATGAAGAAAACACTCGCTGCTCTCGCGCTTGCGGGCTCCATCGCACTCATTGGCTCGGCTCCTGCCATGGCCGCAACCTACCCTGCTCTTCCGCCGCAGGCAGCCGTTTCTGACGGTGTTGTTGGCCCGGGCGAAACCTTCGTCTTCCGCGGCCAGGGCTTCCGTGCTGGCGAACCGCTGATCATCCGCGTTACTCCTGGCCAGGCTCCCGCCTCCAACGGCGCTGGTGTCGGTAACCGTGCGGTCGCAGCACGCATCGCCGTTGTCGCCGAGGCTCAGAACCTGTCCGCTACTGCAGACGCCCAGGGCGCTGTCGCACTTCCGATCGCCATCAGCGAGGCCGGGACCTACTCCATTACCGCTACCGGCACCCAGTCCGGTGTGACCGTTGGTCCCGTCACCGTGACCGTGGCAGCTTCGCTGGCCAACACCGGTGGCAATGCTGCCGGTGCTCCGCTGGCCAACACGGGCGGCCTGGCCAACACCGGCGCCGACTCCGGCCTGATTCTGTGGACCCTGGTGGGCGCAGGCGCACTGGCTGCCGGCGCAACCTCCGTAGTGGTGGTTCGCCGCCGCGCCAAGGCTGAGGTCGCCGCCTAGCCGCAACGCCTCACAGCACCAACGAAGGTGGGTGCTTCTCTGAAATCCGGAGAAGCACCCACCTTTTGCTTTTTGTGGTATCTATTTGATCTATGGGGAGACATTGGCGGAGAGCACCACGCGAATACGACTTTGCAGTTCCGCTCCCCCGGCCCCAGGTGATGGGCTACGCTCTCCTTGTTCTACTTGCGGCCTGCGCACTGGCCACAGCTGCGTTCGCCCTTCTACGGACGTCCTGAGGCCCATTTGAGATTTTTCGACAACCACCGGCTGTGGCAGCTAATCCTCGCGGCCATGGTGGTCCCGTTGGCACTTGTCGCCTTCTGGCCAACACCCGTGGACCAGCCCGTCTCAGGGCAGCTCGCCGTCGTGTTGAATTTCCTCCACCACCACGGTATTCCCCGCTGGTTCAACTACGGTTTTGTGGAACGATCCGCCAACCTTGGCCTATTTCTTCCCGTCGGTTTTGTAGCCGCCCCGGCATTTCCCAACAAAAAATGGTGGCAAATCGGCGCATTCGGAATGCTCGTTTCCGGCTGCATCGAGCTGGGGCAGTTCCTCTTTCTTCACAGCCGCTTTGCAAGCCCGTCAGATGTCATGACCAACACGTCAGGCGCTGTCATCGGCGCTCTGGTGGCGCTCCTAGCCATGCAAAAAAGAAGGCCCGCCGCCTTCCGGCAACGAGCCTCCCAAAAACGATAAAACGCAAGGACTACCCGACGAAGCCCTTCATCCAGGTCTTCAGGTCCTCGCCGAACTCAACGCGCTCGGAAGCCAGCGTGATAACGGCTTTGAGATAGCTCAGCTTGTCACCGGTGTCATAGCGGCGGCCCTTGAAGACCACGCCATACACGCCCGAACCTTCGCCCTCGCCGGCCGCGAGGGTCTGCAGGGCGTCCGTTAGCTGAATCTCGTTGCCACGGCCCGGAGCGGTGTTCTCCAGGACGCCGAACACCGAGTGGTGCAGCACGTAGCGTCCGATCACTGCCAGGTTGGACGGAGCCTCGCCTACGGCGGGCTTCTCCACCAGGCTGTTGACGCGGACGTAGTCCTCGCCGTCCACAGCGGTGATGTCTGCGCAGCCGTAGGCACTGATCTGCGACGGATCAACCTCGATCAAAGCGATCACCGAACCACCGGTCTTCTGCTGCACCTCCATCATGGTGCTCAGCAGGGTCTCTGCCTCGTCGATGAGGTCGTCACCAAGCAGGACAGCGAACGGCTCGTCGCCCACGTGCTGCTGGGCGCACAGCACGGCGTGGCCCAGACCCTTGGCCTCGCCCTGGCGGACGTAGTGGATGGGGCCCAGGTTTGAGGCGTACTCCACCAGACCCAGCTTGTCCTTGTCCCCCTTGGCTTCGAGCGCGGCCTCCAGGCCCGGCTCGCGGTCAAAGTGGTCCTCCAGGGCGCGCTTGTTGCGGCCCGTGATCATCAGCAGGTCCGTGAGGCCTGCGTCAATCGCTTCCTCCACCACATATTGGATCGCCGGGCGGTCAACCACAGGCAACATTTCCTTCGGCATTGCCTTGGTGGCGGGCAGGAAGCGTGTCCCCAATCCGGCAGCAGGAATGACGGCTTTGGTAATAGCTTTCCCCTTAGTCATAGCTGAACCTTAACAAATTTGCTGTGTTAATCGGCAATCGGATGCGGAAATCGGAAGGCCCAAACGGCAGCCAAGCGGGCGTATTTGCCCCAATTTACAGCCACCCTCGGTGGCGCCATGGGAGGCGGCGAAGGTCCCGGACGAGGCTCGGGATATCGCGAAAGAACCGGACCCACCTGGCCCGATGCTGCTTCAACCGACCCAGTACGGACAGGTCAGCATAGATATTTCCGGTCAGGAAAACTTCGGCACGCGGAAAGACCGCGCGCCACAGCAGTTTTGGCTTGTCCCTCCACTGGGCTTGGACAATGGCAATGATCCGGGCGCTCCCGGGCGCCCGTGCCGCGAGGCGGTTGCGCCACTCTTGGGAGGGCTCCGGCCATCCAGGGACAACTGATTCCGGAAGAAGGCTTTCAAGGAAGGGCCGGACGGCGGCCAGGGCACCTGTGGTCAGAGCGAGCTCCAAGAGCGCCTCCGACTGGGATTCCCGCCGAATTACGCCCGCCAGATACTGAAGCTCCTGCCGACAGGCGGGCAGCTCGGGCGACCGCAAGGCGTGCAACGCTAGAAACAATGCCCCAAGAATTTTCGTTGGCACTTTCAGCTGTTGTCCTGCGAGTTGCATGTGGATGGTGCTCGCCCAGAGCGTCTCGAAGCAGCTGCTGGCAGGCTTCTCCATCCCTGGAAACCGGAAATGGACGTCAACGCAACATGGCCACTCTGGGTGATCCAGGGTCACCGAGTGTTTGGGAAAGGTAACGTTGTCCGGATCCGACGGGCGCTCCCGCCAGCCTCGGCTCTGCAGGGCTTGCTTTAGAACGTCGAGGTCCGAAGGTGCAACGAAGACGTCCACGTCTGCCGAAATTTTGGCTCGGCGCAGCCCCTGCATAACGCTGGTTGGTCCCTTGATAAAGAAGACCCTTATGCCCAAACTGTCCGCCACGCGCGCCACGAGGGCATGGCCCAGGAGCACGCCCTCCGGGATCCTGAGTTGGGTTTCCTGGCCAGCGAACGACACGGGACGCCTAGATCCTGGCCCTGCGGCCGCCGGGGACAGCTTCCAGCGCATCCTTGTTATCCGCGTCCAGCCTGCCAGCTACGGGCTCAGTTCCCGCAGACGGCGGCATGGGCGCCGAGGAATATGTTCCGTAGTAGGAGTAGGCGTCCCTTCCCTTGATGGGCACGTAGTTGAGAACAGCTCCCAGGACCCGCCCCTTGACCTTCTCAAGGTTCCCCAGGGACTGGTCCAACTGCTCCTGGGTGGTCCTGCCGGTCCGAATCACCACAATGGCGCCGTCGGCCACGCGGGACAGGACAGCAGCATCCGTCACCGGAAGAAGCGGCGGTGCATCGATCAGGACAACAGCATCCTTGGCCAGGGTATTGAGCATGTTCTTCATAGCCCGGGAGCCCAGCAGCTCGCTGGGATTCGGCGGGATGCGGCCTGATCCCAGGACTGAGAGGTTGGGCAGCGCACCCCAGGGCTGGAGGACATCGGCGAGCTGGGCGGTGCCCGTGAGCACATCGGTGACCCCTACTCCCGGAACCAGGTTGAAGACGTCCACCAACGTGGGGCGGCGGAGGTCGCCGTCGACCACCACGACGTTTTCACCTGCTGCCGCCATGGTGACCGCCAGGTTGGCCGTCACCGTGGACTTGCCCTCCGCCTGAAGAGAGCTGGTGACCACGATGATCCGTGGGGGCTGGTCCACGTCCAGGAAACTGAGGTTGGTGCGCAGCTCGCGGAGAGCCTCGGCCATGGCGCCGCCGGCGTCATGGAGCTGCGCGGCGGTGCCGGCGTCCACAATGGTGCTCTTCCCATCCAGGCGGTGGTCCACAGGGAGGGTGCCAATCACAGGAACGCCGAACAGCCGTTCAATGTCCGCAGCCTTCTGGATGCGCCGGTCCAGGTGCCGGCGTATCAGCGCGTAAGCCACGCCAAGGGCCAAGCCAACGAGGGCGCCAAGCGCCAGGTTGAGCTTGGTGTTGGGTGATGTGGGGCTGGTGGGGAGCACGGCTTTGCCCAGCGGGAGAACGCGGACAGCCGTCTCTGCACTCGGTGACGACCCGGATGCGCCGGCGGAGGGCGCAGTCTCGATAGCCTCCACCTGGGCGGCGAGTCCGTTGACCCAGGCATCCGCCACCCGCTGCGCAGTTGCCGGATCCGTGGACTGTGCGGTCACCCTGATCTCGGCCGTGTCCAAGGGTACCTTGACACTGATGCTGCCAAGGAGGGCGTCGGCAGTTGTCTTCAGGTCCAGGGCCTGGATGACCCGGTCCGCGACGAGCCTTGATTTTGCCACGGATTCGTAATTCTTGACCTTGGCCTTGGCCAGGCTGTCGCCGGCCAGTGCCAGGCTCACGTTATCCGAGCCCGGCGTGACCACTATTCCGCTGGAATCAGAGGAGTAGACCTTTGGCTGGAGGATGGTCCATCCGGCAGCTGCCACGGTGGCCAGCAGGGTGAAGGCGACAATGGCCTTCCAGTACAGCCTCAGGACGTTCAGGTAGTCCGCCAGGTCCAGGCCCGGAGAGGCCTCCGGGGGCGTGGTTGTTGTGCTCATGATGATTCCTCAGATTCAGGTCTTTGTACGCGCCTTGCAGGCGGTCTACTTTTCGCCGCGTTCCAATACCGACTTGGCGATGAGGTGTTCTACGGCTGTTGCGACGGCGGCCCGGTAACCTTCGGGTTCGCCGTGCACCTTTCCTACGTGGTCCATCACGTCGTCCAGCCCTACCGGGCCAGCACAGGCATCCCAGACCGCGGGTCCGATACCAGTCAGGCGCACTATCTCGTTGTCCAGCATGACCAGCAGGTCCCCTCCGATCTTCACGGCATCCCTTGAGACGCGTCGCCGGATACTGCCGGCCGGGATGGGTCCTCGTCTGGCAACTTCTTCTGCGGCGGGTTCCCACTCCGATTTCGAGGTTGCCTGCAGCCGGAACAGGGGCTCCAGGACGGCCGGCAGGTCCGCGGCCTCCGAATAGGTCACCTGCCACACTCCCCCGACACTCTCGATGAGGCGGCACAACGACTGCAGCGGATCCACGAATTCTGCCTGCGAGGACGATTCAGGGATGAGCGCGAGCAGGGCCTCGGCCAGTGGCACCCGTTCCAGCGCTGGAGCCACCGGAATCGCCCCCTGGACGCGGTTCAAGAGCACGATGGACTGGATGAAGGGCATGGCCGGGGCTGGCTGCAAACCAAACTCGTCCGGCCCTATCTGGCGCTTGGGTGCAGAGGCTTCCTGCTTGACCGATAAAGGCTTGGGGTAGGGGACCACGGAGCCGTCCCAGGCGACGGCCACAGTCTCATCCGTGATGTAGCCGTAGGTCCTGGCGAGCACGGACGCTGCGGTGGTCTTCCCTGTCCCGGATTTGGCCACCAGCGCCACGACTGCTCCGGTGGCCGGATCCGCAACCCCGCAGGCGTGGAGCATGGTCAGTTCACCGGCATTGGCCAGAATCGCCGACACCGTGAGCCGTGACGTGAGGTTCTCAGCAAGCTCCTCAAAGGACGCGGTTCCAATATGGAAGCTGCCGTCCCCGAACTTCATGGAGGCGCAGGTGACTGAGGCCGTGAACTGACTGCCTCCAGTGGGTTCCATTGGCTCCGGCGGCAGCAGGGGCTCAGGGCTGCTGCTGATGCACCGCGCCCAGGCCAAGCTCATTGTTGCCCGCTGCTGCCACGTGACCGCAGGGCCCCAGCGGACCACAAACCGCTGCCCCAAGACCTTCAGGCACAGCAGGTCCCCGCCCCTTGCCAACTCCTCGAACAGGCGCTGCTGCCACGCCGACTGTGCGCTCCCCGAGAGCCCCGCGGACGTCATGCCGTTAGTGGGAAACGCCGCGGGCAGCCTCGATCAGGCGCTGCGCTTCGAGGCTCGCCAGGAAGCCTTCCACCTGCGCCTGCATCTGTCCTGACTGGTCCTCAAAGGTGGCCTCCAGCTCAGCGAAGATGTCCTGTTCGCTCCGCTGGCCATCGATGAGGTCCCAGATGACCGCGGCCGGACCCTCCAACACCACCGGCTGGGTTGCGTCGAGATGCAGCAGGGCGACGCGGGCCCGGGGTTCTGTACAAACCTCTGCGACCAGGCCGCCGCGTTTCCAGACCATGATCAGTAGTTGACGGCCAAGGCGCCGGTCAGGATGCGGCTGGTGCCATCCGGAAGCCGGAGCGTGATAGTCAACGTGTAGTTGTAGGTTGTCTTGCTCGGGGAGGCCCCGCTCAGACGCTGGTACTGGAAGGACATAGGGAAGCTAAGAGTCTGGCCGGCAGTGAGGCCACCTGAGTGAGTGAAACTCCCGTTGTATTCGAAAGTGTTTGAATAGGCCGGGGTTGCCGGGGTCAGCGTCGCCCCTGTAATTGCCTGGACACCAGCACCGGCGGTCACTGTTCCTGACGGCTTGATATTCACGGTGCCGCTGATAATCCCTGTAAAAGCGGCACCGCTGTTGGTGATCTGGAAAGCGGTGGGCCCGGTGCCCGTGTGGTTGGTGCCCGAACCCGTACCTGTTGAGCTAACAAACGAAATGCTCGAAACAGGGTTGACCAGGTTGGCGGTAGCCGAAATGCCGGATGCCGCAGCGGCCGGAGCCGCTATGGCCGTGGCAATAACGGGAAGCGACCAGGCAACGCCCGCGACTACCCTCCGACGGCTGAAACCGTTCTCTTCCTTACCGTCGACATCAGCGTTCAAAACCTCAGACAATTGTGCCCCCAGAATAAGTTTCCAGATGGGGCTGCCTACTTGAGACCGGCAGCGCGCATCAACCGGATTTTGTCCGGTTGCGCCTACTCTTGCGAACGCGAATTAATATTTCTGCAATTGCCTTGCAAGGTTCAATCAAGAATTCTGCAAGGGCTCTTGATCGTCCCCCACCGAATCAGTGGCCGCCGGTGAATTTCGGTTCGCGCTTCTCCTGGAAGGCCCGGAAGCCCTCCGCGTAGTCGTCGGTTTTGCAGAGCCGCGCCTGCTCCTCGTTTTCCTCCTGCATGGCCTGCCACAGGCCCAGCCGCTGGTCGCGGATGTGCGCCACCAGCTCCTTGGATGCAACGAACGCCTCGGTGGCGCCGGCGGCCACGCGCGAAACAATGGCCCGCGTCGAATCCAGCAGCTCGGCAGCCGGCATGGCACGGCTGAACATCCCCTGCGCCACGGCCTCGGCACCCGAGATCAGGTCCGCCGTGTAGATCAGGTCCAGGGTCCGGTGCATGCCCAGCCGCTCGGTGAAGTACCAGTGTCCGCCCGAATCCAGCGTGGCCCCCAGTTTGGCGAACGGCGAGCCGAACTTGGCGTTCTCCGCCACGTACACCACGTCCGTGGCCAGCAGCAGCCCCAACCCCACGCCCAGGCATGCGCCCTGCGCCGCGGCAAAGGTGGGAGCGGGAAAAGAAGCCATCTTCTTCAGCAGCGGCTCCACCAGCCCGCCCAGGTAGGCGGCGGCGTCGTCGCTCTCCGGGGTGACGCCCGCGATGTCCCGGCCCGCGCAGAAGGCGCGTCCCTCTCCCCTCAGCAGCAGCGCCCGCACCTCACCGCGTGAGGCGGCAGCAGCAGCGTCGTCGTACGCCTGTGCTAAATCCCGCAGCGCCTGCTCATCCAGCGAGTTCAGCTTGTGGGGTGCGTCCAGGACGACTTCTGCAACACCGTTGCTGATGGAAAGGGAAATCATGGGGCTCCTTTGGTGAGTAACAACTTAGACGTCGAAGTCGACCGTGACTTCCTTGCTGGTGGGGTGGCTCTGGCAGGTCAGCACGTAGCCCCTGTCCAGCTCATCCTGCTCCAGCGCGTAGTTCTCGTCCATGGTCACGCTGCCGGTGACCACCTTGGCCCGGCAGGTGCCGCACACTCCGCCGGCGCACGCGAACGGCACATCCGGGCGGACCCGCAGGGCCGCGTTGAGGATGGACTCGCGGGCGTGCGTGGGGCTGGCCACCTCGCCCTGCAGGCCGTCCAGCTTGAACGTGATCTTGTACGTCTCCTTGGACTCGTCCACCACCACGGGACGGCCGGCCTGCCCCTCCGGACGGTCCGGCTTGCCGGACGTGAACAGCTCGAACCGGATGTTCTCCGGCTTCACCCCGCGCTCGGCCAGGGTGTCCCGGCACAACTGCACCAGCTCGAACGGCCCGCACAGGAACCACTCGTCCACATCGTCCGCGTGCAGGGCGGTGCCCAGCAGCTGCTGCAGTTTCTCCGCGTCGATCCGGCCGGACAGCAGCGGCGCAATCCGCTGCTCCCGGGAGAGCACGTGGTGGATGGCCAGCCGCTGCGGGTACTTGTCCTTCAGGTCCGCCAGCTCCTCCAGGAACATCACGTCCATGGCGGCCTTGTTGGCGTAGATCAGGTCGAACCGGGTGTCCGGGTTGGCGGCCAGCAGCGTCCGGGCGATGGCGATCACCGGGGTAATGCCGGAACCGGCCGCGATGGCCACGAAATTCCCCGGCTCCCCCGCCAGGTCCTCCGGGTGGTTCATGGAGTTCATGACATTCTGCTCCACGGCCACACCGTCCCGGCCGTGCTTGGACACGAACGCGCCCATGGGGCTCATCACGTCCAGGGTGTCCCCCGCCTTCAGCTCGGCGTTGGCCCACGTGGAGAACAGCCCGCCCAGGTCCTTCTTGATGGCCACGCGGATCTCGCTGGTGCCGTCCGCGAAGCTGCGCGGCTCGGCGCAGATGGAGTAGCTGCGGCGGATTTCCTTGGGCTCGCCGTTCTCATCCGGCAGCGTGGTGCGCAGGGCCACGTACTGGCCGGGCAGGTAGTCGAACTTGCCGGCGAGCTCCGCCGGCACATGGAAGCTGACCTCGATGGCATCATCGGTGAGCCGGCGCACCTCCTTCACCGTGAGGGTGTGGAAGGACGGACGACGGCGGCCGGTCAGCTCAGCCTCTTCGGCGGCGGTCTGGCGGACAACAGGCATGGGGCTTCCTTACAGGACTTTGAAGTAGTCGAACGGTTCCTTGCAGTCCTGGCACACATACAGCGCCTTGCAGGACGTGGAACCGAAGCGGGTGAGTTCCTTGGTGTTGAGGCTGTTGCACTGCGGGCACTTCACGGCCAGGCTCAGCCGGACCGGGCCGGAATGGCCGCCGGCCTTGCTGTGCCCGGTGGGCGGGGCGATGCCGTACTCCTGCAGCTTCTGCTTTCCGGCCTCCGTCATCCAGTCCGTGGTCCAGGCCGGGGCCAGGACCAGGTCCACGTGCACGTCCTCGTAGCCTTCCTTTTCGAAGGCCTTGTACAGGTCGTCCCGGATGGCATCCATGGCCGGGCAGCCCGAGTACGTGGGCGTGATGGTGACCCGCACGCCGCCGTCCGTGCCGACGTCGACCTTCCGCAGGATCCCCAGGTCCGCGATGGTGAGCACGGGGATCTCCGGGTCCACCACGGTGGCCGCGATGTCCCAGGCCTGCTGCTCGGCGGTCCGGGTGCGGCTTTCGAAGTCCGAGATGTACATGGCTGTCACCAGCTGGCCCCGGGATGCTCGCGGGCCAGCACCTGCATCTCCGCAAGGATGTAGCCCAGGTACTCCGAGTGCTTGCCGTACCGGCCGCCGCCCGGGGCTGCGGGCACGTCCGGGACTTCCAGTTCGGCCTCGGTGAGGATTTCCGCGGTGAGGCGGACAAAGTCCTCCCTCAGCGAGGAAGGGGCGACGGCGGCACCCGCCTCAGCGAGGCGCTGCGTCAGGTCATCGTCCTGGAACAGTTCGTTGACGTACGGCCACATCAGGCGCAGGCCGTGGATCATCCGCTTGCGGGATTCCTCGGTGCCGCCGGCCAGGCGCAGCACCCATTGGGCGCTGTGGTCCCGGTGGTAGTCCACTTCCTTGACGGCCTTGGCGGCGATGGCGGCCAGGGTTGCGTCGGTGGATCCGGTAAGGCGGCGGTAGAGCTCGTACTGGTAGTAGCTCACCACGAACTGGCGGGCGATGGTGGCCGCGAAGTCTCCGTTGGGCTGCTCGAACAGCTGGACGCTGCGGAACTCGTGCTCGCGGCGGAAGTAGGCCAGGTCATCCTCGGACTTGGCCGAGCCGTCCTCGTTGGTGAACGCGGCGCCGGCGTAGGTGAGGAAGCTGCGGGCGTGGCCCAGCTGGTCCAGGGCGATGTTGCCCAGGGCGATGTCCTCCTCAAGCTCCGGGGCGCGGGAGATCCAGTGGCCCAGGCGCTGGGCGAGGATGAGGGCGTCGTCGCCCAGGCGGAGGGCGTACTCGGCGATGTCCTCCGAGGGCTTCACCAGGCCGGTGCGGACCTCGAGGGCGATGTCCTCCGGGCGCAGGGCGTTGCCGGGGGTGATGCGGGTGGCGGAGGCGTTGGAGTCGCCGCCGGCCACACCGGTGGAGATGTCGCCGTGGCCTTCAGTATGGGTGCTCACAGGTGCTTCACCCCTTCGCTCTTGGTGTAGTACGTGGCGTGCCGGTAGTCCTTGCCCTGCGGGGACTCAAAGAACGAGCCCTTGGAGTCGGGATCGCTCGCGGCGATGGCATCGGCCGGGACCACCCAGATGGAGACGCCCTCATTGCGGCGGGTGTAGAGGTCCCGTGCATTGCGGAGGGCCATGGCGGCATCCGGGGCATGCAGGGATCCGGCGTGGACGTGGCTCAGGCCGCGGCTGGACCGGACGAAGACCTCCCAGAGGCCCCAGGCGCTCTTGTCATGGTGCTCCTGCGGGGCTGGGGACGCTTTGGGTGCTTCGCGGTTGATCTTGGTGGCGGAGCTGGCCGGGGTTTCCGGGTTGCCGTGCGGGCTCATGCTGCGTATTCCTTCTGCTGCTTTGCTGACTGTTTTGCTGCGTAAGCCGCCGCTGCCTCACGGACCCAGGCGCCGTCGTCGTGCGCTGCCCTCCGCCGCTCAAGGCGCTGGGCGTTGCAGGGACCGCGGCCGGCCAGGACTTCCTGGAACTCGTGCCAGTCCAGCGGGCCGTGCTCCCACTTCCTGGTGTCCTCGTTAAAGCGGACCTGGTCATCGGGGAGGGTAAGGCCCAGGACCCTGACCTGCTCCACCATCATGCCCACGAAGCGGCTGCGGAGCTCATCATTGCTGAACCGCTTGATGTTCCAGGCCATGGACTGCTTGGAGTTGGGCGAATCGTCATCCGGCGGGCCGAACATCATCAGGGCCGGGGCGTACCAGCGGTTCACGGCGTCCTGGGCCATCTGCTTCTGCTCGGGGGTGCCGTTGGAGAGTTCGAGGAGGATCTCGAAGCCCTGGCGCTGGTGGAAGGACTCCTCCTTGCAGATGCGCACCATGGCGCGGCCGTAGGGTCCGTAGGAGGCGCGGCACAGCGGGACCTGGTTGCAGATGGCTGCGCCGTCCACCAGCCATCCGATGGCGCCCATGTCCGCCCAGGTCAGGGCCGGGTAGTTGAAGATGCTGGAGTAGCGGGCCTTGCCGGCGATGAGGTCGTCCATCATCTTGTCCCGGGACTGGCCCAGGGTTTCGGCGGCGGAGTAGAGGTAGAGCCCGTGGCCGGCCTCGTCCTGGACCTTGGCCATGAGGATGGCCTTGCGCTTCAGGCTGGGGGCGCGGGAGATCCAGTTGGCTTCCGGCTGCATGCCGATGATCTCGGAGTGCGCGTGCTGGGACACCTGGCGCAGCAGGGTCTTGCGGTAGGCCGCGGGCATCCAGTCGCGGGGCTCGACGCGCGAGTCCTCGGCGATGATCCGGTCGAAGTGGGCCTGGCCTGCGGCTTCTTCTTCCGGGGTTAGCTCAGCGGGCACTGACTGCAGGTTCTGCGCTGCCATGGTTGCTCCTATGCAAAGACCGTCTGGGACGTGCCGAATTATTTACCGACCGTTCGTTCAGGATATGCGGCAGCGCCGGACCTCGTCAAGCGTCCCCCTCCCCCTCGCGACGCCCCATCACTTCCCGCCCCCTTTCCCGCGATCCCCCATCACTTCCTGCACCCTTTCCCCAGACGCCCCATCAGGTCCTGCAAAAGGTGCGTGCCGCCGTCGTTATGGCCTGTCAACTCTGGTTTTGGCGATGAGTCCGGTCATATACTTTCCACGCCCTACCGGGCCAAAATAACGAAACATCCCATGGTTCGGCGTTCCGATGCCGGCGACAGCAATGCGCGCAGTTTCTCCGTGAAGGATGGATGCTCTTGAGACGGTTCCTTGCCCTGGTATCTGCTGTTGCGCTGGCCTTCATTGCCATAACCGGGTTGAGTCCCGGTACCGCCAGGGCTGCGGCCGGGCTGTGCATGGGTGCGCCGCCTGCCGACGGCACCGTGTACGCGGAGACCCGGCAGTTCGTGGATACGCAGTCGTGGTGGATGCCGGACGCTGACCAGGCCAACAACGCCGTCACCAATACCGGCCACCTCCACCTGGGGGCCTGCGTCCCGGAACGGGAAACCATCAGCTCGGGCAACCTCACCGTGAACGTCCGGGTGATCCTTCACGACAACCCCGGCACTGCCAATTACGTCTCCCTGGTGTTCCTGACCGCCGACAGCGAAACCGCCGTCCAGAAGTGCTACCTGCGGGCTGCCGCGGCGAACTTCACCTGCCCCGGCCCGTCCAGCACCGGCAAAGGCGACTTCACGTGCACCGGGACCTGCGAGCGCTGGCTGACGTTCTCGCGCCCAATATCGGCGTTCAAGCATTCAGGCCTGCAGGAGATCCATCTCCGCGCGTTTGTCCCTGAACCGGACGGCAACGAAATGCGGGCCAGCCTGAACTGGCAAACGGAGATCCAAAACGGCAAGTCCCCGTCCGACGCCTCACGGTACCCGTTCCTGCGAGGCAAGGGCTGGTACACGCACGCAGGGTACTGTGAGTCGTCGGTCCGCAGCGTCCCCATACCCGATGCTCCGGTGTCGGGCACCTGGGCGCCGGTAGTTGGCCTGACCACCCACCCCAACAACTCCCTCCCGGCCACCCACTCCTTCATCTCGGTCGATCCGGACTTCCATGCGGTTCCGGCCAACCCGGGGCAGGTCCTCTGGGACTCCGCGGGCGCTTTCGGACCGGAGCCCTTCGGGGCCGCTCCGATCGCGATTGACACCAGGGCACTGGCCAACGGCGTCCATAAGCTTCACCTCCGGACGTCCTGCCGCGACAACAAACTGGGCTCCACCAACTCCGGGGTCACCGTCATTCCCTTCACCGTGTCCAACTGACACACCATCCCGGAGGCCGGGGGCAACGAATAGGGTGCACGGGGTAGTTTCCGGAAGGCCCGCCATCCGGCGGGCAACGGGCGCATCCCTCCTGAAAGGTATTGCCATGAAAACTGCTTCTCGGATCTGGGCCGTCACCGTGGCCGTCGCCTTGATCGGGATCACCGGGTGCGCTGCCGGGAGTGGTAATATTCCTGCCTCGCCTTCAACTGGTTCCCCCAAATCGTCGGCGGAGGGATCGGCGCAAGCCGCCACCTCGGTGATCACGATACGGAATTTCAAGTTCGAGGTCCCCACCACAATCAAACCGGGATCGATGGTGACGGTGACGAACGCCGACAGCGCCCCGCACACGGTGACGGCAAAGGACAATGGTGGGTTCGACGTTGCAGTCGATCCCGGTGAAACCGCAGTCTTCAAAGCGCCCGACTCACCCGGGGAGTACCGGTTCGTCTGCAGCTTCCATTCCCGAATGACCGGGACGTTGATAGTGAAGTGACCTTCACAGCCTCAACTAAAAGAGCAATGGCTAGACGGAAAACTTGAATCAGGCCACATCCACACCCATCCGCGGCTTGTGCCGCCGCGAACTACCGGTGTCTCCTCTCTGGGGACGCCAACATCACACGGACGTGAATGAGGAGATTTTCCGAATGAATAAGTCACTTCGCTTTATGGCAGTCCCCACCCTTGCCCTCGCCGCACTCGCCCTGTCCGGTTCACCTGCAATGGCCGCCGACGCCTCGTACCAGTCAACGCTGAAGCAGATCAACGGCAGCGCCGGATCAGGCACCGTAACAGTTGATGTCATGGGCAACCAGGCCCACGTCGTCCTCAAGGTGTCCGGCCTGCCCGCCACCTTTATGGATGCGCCGTACCCCCACGTCCAGCACATCCACGGCGGGGCCAAGGGCGTCTGCCCCGACCCTTCTGCGGACAAGGACGGCGACAAAGTCGTCTCCACCACCGAGGGCGCACCCTCATACGGTGGCATCGTCACCACCCTTTCCACCAGCGGCGATACCAGTAAGGCAGCAGGCCTTGACCTGAAGGTCGCCGGACAGGGCGCTTCCTATACGGTGGACCGCACGTTCGAACTGAACGCCGAAACCAAGGCGGCCCTGGAATCCGGAACGGCAGTGGTTGTGGTCCACGGCCTTGACCCCGCCACCCTCAGCGCCGCAGGCCAGGCCGCCAAGAGTGACCTGGTTCCATCACTGCCGCTGGCGGCTACGTCCCCCGCCCTGTGCGGAACGCTGACGGCCGGCCAAATGAAGATGCCTGCAGGCGGCGCCAACACCGGCATCCCCTCTGAACCCGGCTCTGGCACCGACACCGGCGCCCTCGCCATCGGCGGCGGCCTGGCCCTGGTTGCCCTCGCAGGCGGAGCTTACGCCGTCCGCCGCCGGAACGCGGCAGCATAGCCAAGGCTGAACGGATCAATTCTGTGACATCAAGGAATTTCGGCCGCCGTGGAGGTCCCGGGGCCTCTGCGGTGGCCGGGGTTCTGCTCGCGCTTTCCCTGGCGGGCTGTGCCGCCGGGAGCGCCGCTACTTCAGACCCCAGGCCTTCCCCTTCCGCCTCCGCACCACAAGTTGCTTCCCCCGCGGTTACATCAACAGCACCGGCGCCCCCTGTTCCACCAGCAGCCCCTTCTCCACCAGAGGCCACGGCTGCGCCGCAGCCGCCGGCCGTGCTGGATGCCTCGCCTCCTGCTGTCCTGAGCATTCCTTCCATCGGGGTGCGGACGGACCTTCTCCACCTGGGACTGGAGGAGAACGGTTCGCTGAAAGTGCCGGAGGATGTGGGCAATGGCGCACCGGCCAGCTGGTACAACGGTTCCCCCACGCCCGGCGAACGGGGCCCCTCAGTGATCCTGGGCCACGTCAACGCCCTCGGAGGGCACAAGGGTGTGTTTGCTGACCTCCGGAAGCTGGGGCCCGGTGCCGAGGTCAACGTTTCACGGGCCGATGGCAGCACTGCCGTCTTCACCGTCGACCACGGGGCCCTTTACTCCAAAAACGAATTCCCCACCCTCGAGGTTTACGGCAACACTGCCGGTGCAGAGCTTCGGCTTATCACCTGCGACGGCTACGACCCCGCAACGGGGCTCTTCGATGACAACTACGTGATCTACGCCAAGCTCAAAGCCTGACAACAGCCGCGCACCCCGCTCCCAGGGGCCGGCAGAATTGGATGCGCCATGAAACAGCACAAGTCCTTGCTGGCCTCCGTGGCCCTATGCACCCTGCTGCTTTCCGGCTGTGCAACAGCGGCGGGATCCGTCACCGCAGCAGGCAGTTCGACGGCGGCCCCGCCGGCAACGTCACCGGCGGTGGGCCACGACGGCGGCGGCCACCACGCCCAGGGGTCAGCATCCCCGGGTCCGCCGGCGGGCGGGCCGAGCGCTGCTGCCCTGATGGTTTGCGGCGACCAGCCGAAGGAGAGGCTGCGGTCCATCCTGGACCTGGCTTCGAACCCGCACACCGTGGACAGCTGGGCGGACAGCACCTTCACCTGCACCTACCATCTGGCCGAGGGATCGCTGGTCATTTCTGTCCAGGAAACGGCGGACAAGGCATCGGCACTCAAGTACTTCACCGCAATGCAGGCCCTCGCAAAAGGCGCAACACCCATCGACGGCCTGGCAAATCTTGGTTTTCCGGCATACGAAACGGCCGACGGATCCGCCGTCTTCCAGAAGGACAGCTTCGTGCTGCACGTTGACGCGTCGGGTCTTCCCCCCACCTTGGGGCCGGACAGCATCACCCGCAACGCCCTGGCCTACCAGCTTTCGACGACGATCCTGGCCTGCTGGGTGGAACACCACTAACCGACGGCTTTACGGCACAAAAATCTTTCCTAATCCATTTGAGTTAGGTTAGGTTACCCTTCTATGGTTCTCCGGTGACTACAGAGACAAAGCTCGCCGGGGTTCCGTTCGCCGCGGACCTGGCCCGCTTCGGCGACCGCCCAGCCGTCAGCGCCCACGGCCGGTCGCTGAGCTACCGGGAACTGGCCCGGCAGGTGGAGGACATGGTCCGGGCGTTCGGGCCGGGCCGGCGCCTCATTGCGCTGGAAGCCGGGAACACCCTGCCGGCCCTGGTGTCGTACCTGGCGGCCCTGTCCTCCGGCAATCCGTTACTGATCCTGCCCGCGGGGGACTCAGCCGCGGCCGCACTGGTGGCCGCCTACGACCCCGACGTTGTTGTCAGCGCGTCGGACGGCGAAGCGGTCCTGGATGTCCGGCGGCAGCAGACCCGGCACGACCTGCACCCGGAACTCGCGCTGCTGCTGAGCACGTCCGGGTCCACCGGCTCCCCCAAACTCGTCCGGCTTTCCGCCGACGGCATCCAGGCCAACGCCGCCGCGATCGCGGAGTACCTGCAGCTGCGCCCCAGCGATACCGCGGCCACCACCCTGCCCCTCTCCTACTGCTACGGCATGAGCGTGGTGAACAGCCACCTCCTGGCGGGCGCATCCCTGGCGCTGACCGACCTCTCGGTGGTGGACCCCTGCTTCTGGGACCTGGTCCGCAGGGAACACGTGACATCCTTCGCGGCAGTGCCGTACACCTTCGACCTGCTGGACCGCGTGGGCTTCAAGGACATGGAGGTGCCAAGCCTGCGCTACATCACCCAGGCCGGCGGACGGCTGGCCCCGGACCGCGTGCGCGCCTACGCTGAGCTGGGCCGGCGGCAGGGGTGGGACCTGTTCGTGATGTACGGGCAGACCGAGGCCACCGCCCGCATGGCCTACCTTCCGCCGGACCAGGCCATGGAGCAACCACAGGCCATCGGCGTCCCGATCCCGGGCGGGTCCTTCCGGCTTGAGCCCGTCCCCGGCCTGGGCGCGTCCGAGCTGGTGTACTCCGGCCCCAACGTGATGCTGGGGTACGCCGAACAGCCGGCGGACCTCAGCCTGGGCCGGGTGGTCACCGAGCTCCATACCGGTGACCTGGCCCGCCGAGGCCCGGACGGGCTCTACGAGATTGTGGGCCGGCGCAGCCGGTTCGTGAAGATCGTGGGGCTCCGCGTGGATCTGGGCCAGGTGGAGCGGATGCTGGCGGACCTCGGGGTGACGGCTGCGGCTGCAGGCTCCGACAACGCCGTGGTGGCCGCCATCGAAGGCGACCACGACGTGGCGCTGCTCGCCAAAACCCTGGCGCAGGACCTTGGCCTGCCGCGCGCCGCCGTCGACCTTTACCCGGTGGAAGCCATCCCGCGCCTGGGCAACGGAAAACCGGACTATCCCGCCGTCGCCGCGCTCGCCTGCCGAGGAGAAGCGGACGACGGCGGCCCGGCCGGGGTTGTGGACGCGGGCTCGGATGACGTGCGGCGCATCTTCGCCGAGGTGCTGGAGGTGGACGAGGTTGCCGGGACCGATTCGTTCGTGTCCCTGGGCGGGGATTCACTGTCCTATGTGGCGGCGTCCGTCCGGCTGGAGCGGGCCCTGGGCTACCTTCCCGGGGGCTGGCACCTGATGCCGGTCTGCGAACTGTCGCCAACGCCGCACGTGGTGCCCGCCGCCGTCGCGCCTCCCGGAGTTGCCGGGTCTTCCGGAATTGCCGGGCCTTCCGGCACTGCTTCCGGCAATTGGGTGCGCAGGGCCCGGCGGAGGCTGCTCGCGCCGATGGAGACCGGGATAGTGCTGCGCGCCGTCGCCATCATCGCGATCGTCTCCACGCATATTGGGTTCTTCCACTGGCAAGGCACGGCCCACGTGCTCATGGCGGTGGCCGGCTACAACTTCGCCCGCTTCCAGCTGTCGGGGGAGCGTACGGAACGGTTCCGGCGGCACCTGCGCAGCGTCGCGCGGATCGTGGTGCCGAGCGTTGCCGTGATCGCGCTGGCCTTCGCCGTGACGGACAAGTACGCCCTGCACAACGTTTTCCTGTTGAACTCACTGGTGGGGCCGGCGGGGTGGAGCGACTACTCGCGGTTCTGGTTCGTGGAGGTTCTGGTCCACATCCTGCTGGGCCTGGCCCTGTTGCTGGCGGTACCGGCCGTTGACCGGGCGGTGCGGCGCTGGCCGTGGGCGTTTGGGGTGGCCCTGGTCCTGGTGGATCTGCCCCTGCTTTTTGGCCTGGTGGAGAGCCGGTACCCGGGGCAGGGGCCGGTCCTGTGGCTGTTCGGGCTGGGTTGGGCGGCCGCCGCGTCCCGCACCCTGTGGCAGCGTTCAGCCGTTACGGTTCTCGCCGTCCTGGCGGCTCCGGCCTCCTTCGACAACCCGTACCGCAGCGCCACCATCCTGGCAGGATGCCTCATCCTGCTCTGGCTGCCCACGCTGCGGGTGCCCCGGGGACTCCACCGGATCATGGCGCTGCTGGCGAGCGCTTCGCTCTACATCTACGTCACCCACTGGCTGGTGTATCCCCTGTTTGATTCCGTTGACCTCTTCGAGCGGGCGGACAAAGGTGTGGCCGTGCTGGCGTCCCTGGCCTGCGGCGTCCTCTACTGGGCAGGGGCCGCCCGGGCCATGGGTGCGGCGGAACGGTGGATCAAGCGGCGGCGGTCCCTCTCCCGCGCCTCGGTTGAGCCGGCCGCTGTGTAGCGGGTTGGGCGCAGACCGGTTTTCGACGCGCAGATTCCCCTGCGCAGACCGTATGTTGCGTGCGCCGGGGAGCTTGCGAGTCGAAAATGGGCGGCCGCGTCGCCGGGACTTTTCCACATAGCGGCACTCTCCACTCCTGCAGCGAAGGTGTGCCGGGCAATGTGGTTGCATGACCGATCTTCCACCGTTGCTGTTGTCGCGCGACCGCAACCTGCACGGGTTGAGTGCCAACGATCTCGCCAAACGCGTGCGGTCCGGCGCTTTGGTCCGGGTGCGGCACGGCATCTATATCGACGGCCCAGCGTGGCGGGCCATGAAGCCGTGGGAACAGTACCGGGTCCGCATCCAGGCGGCCGCGGAAGCATTCGAGAAGCCCACAGTTTTCGCCCGCCATTCCGCGGCAAGCGTGTGGGAAATCCCCACCATTGGCCTTCATCACCCGGTCCAGGCACTCACATTGAAGAACGACGGCGGCCGGTCCCGCGCCGGAGTCAGCCGGCACTTTGCGGCGCGGGCGGATTTGAAGGTGGTCCGGTTGGAGGGCCTCCTGGTCACCGACCGCATCCGGACCGTCCTGGACCTGGCAGCCTTCAACCCCTTCGCCGAGGCCGTTGTGCCGATGGACCATGTGCTCCGGCCGGATCCGCGCCGGCAGCTGGCTGCCATCACCAAGGCTGAGCTGGAGAGCGGGATGGGATCGATTTACTCCGCCGCTGCCACGCGGAGAATCCGGGCGGCCATCGAGTTTGCCGATCCCGCTTCAGGCTCGGCCGGGGAGTCCTGGAGCCGGGCGCTGATCCATGTGGCCGGCTTCGAATCCGCGGTCCTCCAACAGCGGTTTTCCGACGCGGACGGGCTGGTTGGTTATTCGGATTTCTACTGGAAGGAGTCCAGGGTTGTTGGCGAATTCGACGGCGAGGAAAAGTACCTCAAGTCCGAGTTCCTCAAGGGCCTGACCGCATCCCAGGCTGTTGTGGCTGAAAAGCAGCGCGAAAACCGGGTCCGCGCCCTGGGCTGCAACGTGGTGCGCTGGGACTGGGCCGACCTCACGGTGCCCGGGACGCTGGAACGGAAGCTGGCGGCGGCAGGTGTGGGCCGCCGTCGTACGCGCTCTGCCGTTATCGACGCGCAAAACCGCCTCTGACGCGCATATCCCTTCCCGCGCCCCGTATACGCGCGTCGCAAGGGAGCATGCGTGGCGACGACAAATATGCGCGTCGAAAACGGCGGCCGTGCACCGAAGCGGGGCCAGGAGCGGGCGGTGCATCAGCGGCTCATTTTTCCTTGTTGACGGCCACGCGACGGGGCTATGTTGGAGCTACGCCCGGGCCCGGCTGGGACGGCCACCGCTGACAGGTCTCGCAGAGGTATGTCATGAGTTATGTCCCCGTCAGCAGACGCACCATCAGGCTGCACCGTGAATCCGAGCGGTCCACGCGGCGCCTTGTTGCTGCCCTGTCCGGTGTTGCCATCGCGGCGTGGCTGTTGTCCGTGTTGCTGTCAGCCGCGGTCAGCGTTGACGGCTTTGTCCACGACGTCGATCTGGTGGTGCATGACCTTTTCCTCGTTGTGGCTTTCGGCGCCATCATCCTGGTCGACTGGCGTGGATTCCTGTGGCTGATCGGCCGGCGGACACTCGGCGAAATCATTCGACTCGATGGGGCAGCGACACCCCTGATCTGGGGTGGCCTGGCCGGCATGCTTGCCACCGGGGTGTTCCTGAGTCCGCACCTGGACAGCCCGATGACAGAGGTCAAGCTCGCGGCGGTCCTGGTGCTCAGCCTGAACGGAATCATGCTGATCCCCCTGATGCGGCGGCTCGCGCGGCTCCCTGCCAGGACTGCGTTCAAGGATCTATCCACTGGCCAGCGCGTCCACCTGATGTCATGCCTGGTGGTCTCGCAGCTCTGCTGGTGGACGGCGATCATCATTGGGTTCATCAACGCGCAGTCCTGACGCGCAAAGCCGCTGACGACGCGCACCTTCCCTGGCGCGGCCCAAATATGGGGTGCGCTTACGAATATGCGCGTCGAGGACGGATATGGGGTTCACAACCGAATATGCGCGTCGAGAACGGGTTTGCGCAGCGCAGGCTGGCTCAGGTGGCCTTCTCCTGGGCCGGAACCCCAGCCGCCGCCTGCGTAGCCGCCCAGCTGGCGAGGACCTTCAGCGCGTCCTCGGACGGGCTGCCTGGCTCGGCGGTGTAGATGTTGATCCGCAGCCCGGGATCCGCGGGGAGCTCCATCGCCTCGTAGGCCAGGTCCAGATCCCCCACGATCGAGTGGTGGAGTCGTTTGCGGCCGGTGCGGTGGTACTTCACGTCGTGCCGGGCCCAGCGGACGCGGAACTCCCCGCTGCGCGTTGAGAGCTCCCCGATCAGGTCGGACAGGTCCTTGTCGTACGGGTTCTTCCCGGCCGTGGACCGCAGCACGGCCACGATGTCGTCAGCGGCGCGCTCCCAGTCGGCGAAGAACTCCCGCGCCTTCGGGCTCAGGAAGGTGAACCGTGCGCTGTTGGGTGGGGTGCCGCCGTCGGTCATCATCTCCAGGTACAGGGCCCGGCCCAGCTCATTGGACGCCAGCACATCGCCACGGTCGTTGCGGACCCAGGCCGGCGCCGCCGTAATCGCATCGATCACCCGCTGCACGCTGGGCCGCACCGTCTGCGGGCTCCGCTTGCGCCGTGCCCGCGGAGCAGCCGTGGACGCGCGGGCCAGGTCGAAAAGGTGGGCGGTCTCGGCGTCGTCCAACTGCAGGGCGCGGGCCAGGGACTCCAGGACACTGTCCGACGCTCCGGACAGATTCCCCCGCTCCAGCCGGATGTAGTAATCGATGCTCATCCCGGCGAGCATGGCCACTTCCTCCCGGCGCAGGCCCTTAACCCGCCGGTTGCCGCCGTACGCGGGCAGCCCGGCGTCGTCCGGTGTGATCCTGGCGCGGCGGGAGGTCAGGAACTTCCGCACGTCATCGCTGTTCGTCATGGCACCCACGCTACGCCGGGCAAATATCCCAAGGGAGGGACTGCCAGCCCCTCCCACAAACCCGTCCACCCCAATACCGTGAAAGGCATGGTTATGGAACTCACGCTCAACAACAAAATCACAATGCCGGCGCTCGGCCTGGGCATCTTCCAGAGTCCCCCGGAAGAGACCACGGCGGCGGTCCAGACAGCGCTCGAGGTGGGCTACCGGCACATCGACACCGCCGCCGCCTACGGCAACGAGCGGGAGGTTGGCGAGGGCATCCGCCGCTCCGGCCTGGACCGGGCCGAGGTGTTCATCGAGACCAAGGTCTGGGTGAGCGACTACGGCTACGACCGGGCCCTGCACGCCTGGGACAAGGCCGCCGGCAAGCTGGGCGTGGAGCAGCTGGACCTGTTCATCCTGCACCAGCCCGCCCCGGACCGGTTCGAGAAGACCATCGCCGCGTACAAGGCGCTGGAGACCCTGCTCAAGGACGGGCGGGTGCGGGCCATCGGCGTCAGCAACTTCATGCCTCACCACCTGGCGCAGCTGCTCGAGGAAACCGACGTGGTCCCGGCCGTCAACCAGATCGAACTGCACCCCTACTTCGCCCAGCGGAACGTCCAGGCGGCGGACGCTGAGCACGGCATCCTCACCCAGGCGTGGTCGCCGATCGGCGGCATCACGTTCTACCCGGGCTGGGGCGAGAACCGGAAGAACGTCATGCGGGACCCGGCGATCGCCGCCGTCGCGCAGGCCCACGGCAAGACCCCCGCCCAGGTGATGCTCCGCTGGCACCTGCAGCAGGGCCGCTCCGCCATCCCCAAGTCCACCAACCCGGCCCGCATCGCGGAGAACTTCGACGTGTTCGGCTTCGAGCTTTCCGCGGCCGAGCTCGCCGCCATCGACGCCCTGGACACCGGCGTCCGCAGCGGTCCCGACCCGGACGTGGCCCGCCCCGAGCGGTTCGCCATGGTCATCCCCGAAGCCTAGAAGCCCAAGAAGAGAAGGAACCAGCATGGAATACCGCCCGCTTGGCCGCACCGGTGTGCAGGTCAGCCCCCTCTGCCTCGGTGCCATGATGTTCGGCCCGTGGGGCAACAACGACCGCGCCGACGCCACCCGCATCATCCACCACGCCCTGGACGCGGGCATCAACTTCGTCGACACCGCGGACGTCTATTCCGCGGGGGCCTCCGAGGAGATTGTCGGGGAGGCACTGGCCGGCCGCCGCGATGACGTCTTCCTGGCCACCAAGTTCTTCATGCCCATGGATGAGGACCGCCCCAACCGCCGGGGCGGCTCCCGCCGCTGGATCATGCGCGCGGTAGAGGACTCGCTGCGCCGGCTGAACACCGACTACATCGACCTGTACCAGGTGCACCGGCCCAGCCCTGACACCGACGTGGAGGAAACCCTGGGCGCCCTCACCGACCTGGTCCGCCAGGGCAAGGTGCGCTACATCGGCTCCTCGTCCTACTCCGGCTCCCAGATCGTGGAGGCGCAGTGGGCGTCCCGCGAGCGGAACCTGGAGCGGTTCGTCACCGAGCAGCCGCCGTACTCCATCCTGACCCGCGGCATCGAGGAGGATGTGCTGCCCACCGTGCAGCGGCACGGCATGGGGACACTGACCTACAGCCCGCTGGCCGGCGGCTGGCTTTCCGGCCGGTGGCGGAAGGACTCGGCATCCAGGCCCACTTCCAGTGCCCGTCCCAGCGCCCGGTTCGACATGACCCAGCCCGCCAACCAGCGCAAGCTGGACATCGTGGAGGAGCTCGCCCAGGTGGCCGAATGGGCCGGCGTCACCATGATCGAGCTGGCCATCGCGTTCGTGATCAACCACCCCGGCGTTACCTCCGCCATCGTGGGTCCGCGCACCATGGAGCAGCTGGAGTCCTACCTCCCCGCGGCGGACACCAAGCTGGCGCCCGAGGTGCTGGACCGCATCGACCAGCTGGTGGCGCCCGGCGTCACCGTCAACCCGGACGACAACAGCTACGGCGCCCATGAACTGACGGCACAGGCACGACGGCGGCACCGGGCTTAAATGCCGGCGCCCGCCTCACTCTCTAACCCCCTATGAAAGGAAAAACCATGGCAACGTGGCTCATCACAGGCTGCTCCACCGGACTTGGCCGGGCACTGGCGGAAGCCGTGCTCGCGTCGGGGCACAACGCCGTCGTCACCGCCCGCAAGGTGGAGACGCTGCAGGAGGTCACCGCCGGCTTCCCAGACACCGCGCTGGCACTCCCCCTGGATGTCACGGACAAGGCGCAGATCAGCGCGGCGGTCAAGGCGGCGGAGGATAAGTTCGGCAGCATCGACGTGCTGGTCAACAACGCCGGCTACGGCTACCGGGCCGCCGTGGAGGAAGCGGACGACGGCGACATCCGCCGCCTGTTCGACACCAACTTCTTCGGGGCCGTGGACATGATCAAGGCAGTCCTCCCGGGCATGCGTGCCAACAAGGCCGGGTCCATCCTGAACATCTCATCCATCGGCGCCCGGATCACCCCCGCCGGCTCCGGCTACTACGCGGCCACCAAGGCGGCGCTGGAGGGCATGTCAGGGTCTCTGCGCAACGAGCTGAAACCGCTGGGCATCAACGTCACCGCCATCGAACCCGGCGGCTTCCGGACGGACTTTGCGGGCCGCTCGCTGACCCAGTCCTCGACGGCGATCGACGACTACGCGGACACGGCCGGCAAGCGCCGCAAGGAACACGACACCGCCCACGGCAACCAGCCCGGCGACCCGGACAAGGCCGCCCGGGCCATCATCGCCGTCGTCGAATCCGCCAACCCGCCGGGCCTCCTGGTCCTGGGCACCGACGCCTTCGGCGCGTTCGGTAAGGTGGCCGAAGCCCAGCGCGCCGAGCTGGAGCAGTGGCAGGAGCTGAGCACGAGCACCGACATCACGGACTGAGCCGGTCAACTACCGGCCGGGCTGGCTTCAGCGACGCGCAACTTCATCTTCGCGGCTCATATTCCCCCACGCAGCCCAAATCAGGGCCGCGAAGGGGAATGTGCGCGTCGGAAATGAAGAGGCGCGTCGCAGCAAAACGGCGCAGGCCCGGTGCGAGGGTGAGTTCGCGCTACCTACCTGGGGGGCAGGGACGGCAGCGTGGTCAGGCTGAGCTGCGCGCGGTGGTGACGGTAGTGCTTGGGCGCCCACTCCAGGACGTCCCGGCGGCTCATCCACGGCATGAAATAGGGGTCCCACCCGGTGGGCATCGTCATGCCGCGGCCCAGCGCATCCTGGTTCGCGTGGCCGTACCAGTTCACGATCACCGCCGTAGTCCGGTCCATCATCCGGAGCATGCCGGCTGGCTTCAGGACCCGGCCCCCGGCCGCGCTCCCGGCCCAGTTCACCCAGTTGTACGGGCGGGCGCACGAATCCAGGAGGCGGCTCCAGGTCCGGGAGGCCGGGGGCGGCAGGTGCGAGAACAGCCCCAGGAGCGGTATGCCCGCCAGCGTGATGTTCTGGCCGAGGACCATGTGGAAGAGCAGTTGCCGGTTGGTCCACCGCGTTCCGATGGACGGGAGGTCCAGCTCGTCATCGCTGGAGCCCAGGACGATGTTCCGGAAGTCGGCCGCGATCCACAGCAGGTCCGCTTTCACTGGATCACTGTCCCGTTCCGTCATCGGGGCCTCCCGTCCTTGGACATCAGCCGGTGTTCACATCATAGGCTGGCAGGTTCGGCGGTGCGTCCGTGCTGCAGGCCCGTGGCGAAGCCGATGGTCACGGGCACCGGCGCGGACGTTCCGCAGCAGGAGTCCCCGGCGGTGTCGGCGGCGTCACCGGCCTCGGTAGGGAGGCTGGTGGAGCACACCCCGGTCTCCGGCAGTTCGAGTTCCACGGTGTCCGCGGCTTCGGTATCACCTGCCAGGGCTGCGGCGATGGAGCGGACCTGTTCGTAGCCCGTGGCCATGAGGAAGGTGGGCGCCCGGCCGTAGGACTTCATGCCGGCCAGGTAGAAGTCCTTTTCCGGCTGTTCCAGGATCCTGGCGCCATGGGCCGGAACCGTGCCGCAGCTGTGGAAGTCAGGATCGATCAGCGGGCCCAGGGCCTTGGGGGCATCGACGGCCGGGTCCAGGTCCAGCCGCAGCTCGGACAGGATGGACAGGTCCGGCCGGAACCCTGTGGCCGGGATGACCCTGTCCACGGTGAGGCTGCGGCCATCCGTTGCGTGCACGGTGACCTTGCCGTCACGGGTTTCGAGGCGGCCGGTGTGGAAGTTTGTGAGGAGCTGGACGGCACCGGTGTCGACGGCGGTGTGCAGCCGGGCGCCCAGCTGGCCGCGGGCGGGCAGCTGGTCGGCGTCCCCGCCGCCGTAGGCACGGGCAGGCGTGGCGGCCCGGATGGCCCAGAGGACTTCCGTTCCCGGGTTGGCGCGGGCCACGCGGGCCAGGTCCAGGACCATGTTGGCGGCGGAGTGTCCGGAGCCGATGACAAGGGTGCGGCGGCCGGCGAATCCGCCGCCGGTCACGTCCGGCAGGGGCCCGGTGACCAGCCCGGCGGCCCGGGCTTCCGCCTCACCCGGGGCGGGCAGGCCGGAAGCTCCCAGGGGTGCCGGCGTGGTCCAGGTTCCGGAGGTGTCAATAACGGCGCGGGCCAGGAGCTCCGACGTTTCCCCGCTGCCGTCCTGGATGCGCAGGAGGAACGGGGCGTCGTCGCGGCCCTGGCTGCGGCCCTTGTCCATGCCCTGCCGGCTGACAGCAACTACCTTCGCCCCGGTCCGGATCCGGTCCTTGAGTTCCGGTGTGGCGGCCAGCGGTTCCAGGTAGTCGGAGACGATCTGGGAGCCGTACGGCAGCGCGGTGGGGCGGGGCGCTGCCCAGCCGGCCCGTTCCAGCAGGCGCACGGCGGCGGCATCCAGGTTGTACTTCCACGTGGAGAAGACGCGCACATGGCCCCACTCACGGATGGCGGCACCCACCGTGGGCCCGGCCTCGAGCACGATGGGTTCCAGTCCGCGTTCCAGCAGGTGCGCGGCCGCGGCCAGGCCGACGGGCCCGGCGCCGATGACGGCCACGGGGAGGGATGCGGAGCTTGCCTTGTGGCTCATGAGAGCACCTTTCGGTCGGCCGCCGGGGCGGCGGAAACAGCAGCAAAGGAGGGGTAGAGGAAGCGGACCAGGAGGAATCCGGCGGCGCCGCCCAGCAGCTGCGCCAGGATGAAGGCAGGGGCCGACGGCGGCGCGATGCCGGCAAAGGTGTCCGTGACGGTGCGCGCCATGGTCACCGCGGGGTTGGCGAAGCTGGTGGAGCTGGTGAACCAATAGGCGGCCGTGATGTAGCCGCCGACGGCGAACGCCACGCGGTCAGCACGGCCCGACCGGACGGTGCCGAAGATGACCAGCAGCAGGCCCACCGTGGCAATGACTTCCCCCAGCCAGAGCGGGACGCCGGTGCGCTGGTGCGTGGACCAGCTGACGGCGTCCAGCCCGAACATCAGGTTGGCGGCCACCGTGCCGGCCAGGCCGCCCAGGATCTGCCCCGCAACCAGGCCGGCCGCCGTGGTGGTGTCGATCATCCCCAGCGCCCGTTCCACCAGGGTCACCACCGGATTGAACGACGCCGACACCGGCTGCAGTGCCATGATCAGCGCCACCAGCGCGGCACCCGTGGCGAGGCTGTTCTGCAAAAGCTGCAGGCCGACGTCGTCCGGTGACAGCCTGGAGGCCATCACGCCCGAGCCGACCACGGCCATGACCAGGAACGCGGTGCCGATGAACTCTGCCGTGGCACGCCGGGCCAGACCTGTCATGCGGCCTGCCCGCCGATCAGGGCGGCCAGGTTCTGCAGGGCCTCGGTGCGGGCCCGGTAGTAAACCCACACGCCGCGCTTTTCCCGCTCCAGCAGACCCACCTCATGCAGGATCTTCAGGTGGTGGCTGATGGTGGGCTGGGACAGCTCGAAGGCATCGTTGAGGTCGCAGACGCAGGCTTCGCCGCCCTCATGCGAGGCGACCATGGACATCAGCCGCAGCCGGACCGGATCCGCCAGGGCCTTCAGCAAGGGGGCGATCCCTTCAGCTTCCGGCAGGGACAAAGGCTCCCGGGCCAGCGGCGCGCAGCACGCCACCGCCTGGACCGGGGTCAACTCCAAAGACATAGACACACGTAAATATTTACACTCATCTATGTCTTTGGCAACCCCAACATTCCGCTGTACGAAAGAGCCCCTTGCACCCTTCTGCGCACGGGCAAATAGGATGGCACCTGGAGCTAACCGCCGCACACGAAGGGCGCACCATGATCGAGATCCTCACCCCGGCTGAGGTGGCCCGCGCCCGGGAGACCGGCGCCCTGGTGGCTAACATCCTGCAGGCGATGAAAAGCCGCGCAACCGTCGGCACCAACCTCCTGGACATCGACCAGTGGACCAAGGAGATGATCACCGACGCGGGGGCGGAATCCTGCTACGTGGACTACGCGCCGTCCTTCGGCCGGGGTCCCTTCGGCCACTACATCTGCACGGGCGTCAACGATGCCGTGCTGCACGGGCTGCCCCACAACTACGCACTGGCCGACGGCGACCTGCTGACCCTGGACCTCGCCGTCGTCAAGAACGGGATGGCCGCGGATGCCGCCATCAGCTTCATCGTGGGCGAATCACGGCCGGCGGAGAGCGTGGCCATGATCGAGGCGACCGAACGCGCCCTGGCAGCCGGGATCGCCGCCGCAGGGCCGGCAGCCAAGATCGGGGACATCTCGTACGCCATCGGCCGCGTCCTCATTGATGCGGGGTATCCGGTCAACACGCAGTTCGGCGGCCACGGCATCGGTTCCACCATGCACCAGGACCCGCACGTGCCCAACACCGGGCGGCCCGGCCGCGGCTTCAAGCTGCGGCCCGGGCTTCTGCTCGCGCTGGAGCCCTGGATCATGGCGGACACGGACCAGCTGGTGACGGACGACGACGGGTGGACGCTAAGGAGCGCCACCGGCTGCAGGACGGCCCACACCGAGCACACCATCGCCATCACGGAGGACGGCGCCGAGATCCTGACGCTGCCTTCGCGGTAGGCCTTACTCCATCCCGGCCACCGCGCTGCGGCGTTCCAGGAGCAGGGTGTCCTGCCAGTGCCCGGCCTTGGGGCCGTGGCTGATCCGCGCGATCCGTTCCCTGGTTCCCACCACCCGGAAGCCGAGCTTCCGGTGCAGCGCCAGGCTGGCCGTGTTCTCCGGGAAGATGCTGGACTGGATGGTCCAGATTCCTGCCGCCTCCGTGGAATCGATCAGTGCACCGAGGAGCAGCCTGCCCACGCCCCGGCCGTGCGTTTCCGGCGCCACGTAAATGGAGTGCTCCACGACGCCCCGGTAGACCTCCCGGGACGAAACGGACGTCACGGCGGCCCAGCCCAGAACCCGGCCCGCGTCCTCGGCGATGAGCCGGTGCCCGGGCAACCGGCCGCCGTCGAACGCCTCCCAGGTGGGCGGCTCGCTCTCGAACGTCGCCTCCCCCGTGGCAATGCCGGCGGCGTAAATCGCGTGGACGGCGTCCCAGTCCTCGGGGCACATGGGGCGGATGGTGACGGGGCTGTGCATGGGTTCCATTATGGTGGCCGACCACGGCGCTGGTGGCCCAGGCATCTCCCCGGCGGGACAGGCTGTAAATATTCCGTCAATAAAACGGCCCTGCCGCCCCGGCCGCGCGTGCACCGTCCTTTGATGGAGGCAGGTCAGCACATGCACGTGACGGCAAGGAGCGGAGATGCGGTGGGATGAGGCGCCCGATGACCGTGGCAGGGTCAGGTTTGCCGCGGCAGCCGAGGCCGTGGAGGGCTACGGCGGGCGCGCACTGAACGGCCGCGCCCTCCACCCGGCCGGCGGCTACCTTTTCCCCGACCAGGACGGCGAGGGGTGGTGGGTCATTTTCCAGCCGTGGCCCTCGACGGGCGGGCAGGGGCACAGAGTGCCCGGCGACATCCTGGCCTGCAACGATTCCTACGGCGACATGGTGCATGTGATGGTGCTGGCGGCGGGCGTGCGGGAGGACGACGCCGAGGCGGCCTTCCGCGCGGACGTCCCGGTCAGCCTGGCGGACGCCGCGCGGGTGGCGGCAACAGTGCCGCACGTGGCTGCCCCTGCGCACAGGGACGGGACGACGACGTATCCCCCGGTCAGCCGACGTGGACCCACGGGCGCTGGGTGACGTCCGGGACGGCCTCGCGCAGCACCTCCCTGGTCACCGGCGCGATTTCGCCCTCGCCCAGGAACAGGAACCGCACCAGGTTGGTGATCGGATTCCCCTCAGTCCAGCGGAAGTAGATGTGCGGCATGAGCCCCGTGACGTCCCTGATATGCAGCAGTACCGAGGCGATGGTATTGGGAACAACCGGCCCGTGGACTTCCAGGATGTGGTAACCGTGGCGGTTCACGCCACGGACATACAGTTCCGTTTCAAAGTCGGAGGAGTCATCCACGATCACTTCCAGGAACAGGGCATCGCCTGCCAGCGGGAGGTGGCTGACCTCGATGGCAGACTCAAGCTTGTCCCGGTATGCCTCCGCAGACATCCGCAGCGGCTCGTGCGCGATGATCGCGATGGGGCCGTCCAGGGTGCTGGACATGAACTCCAGGGCCTGCTGGTCCAGGTGCACCCGGGTTGCATGCAGCTCAAAGGACCGGCGGACCCTGGACAGCAGGGAGATGACGATGATGCCCAGGATGAAGATCGCCGCGATCCGGATGCCTTCGGGCCGCTCGAAGATGTTGGCCACCGTGGTGTACGCGAACACCACGGAGATGGCACCGAAGCCGAAGGTGAGGTTGCGTTGCCCGCGCCGGCGCGCCGACAACGTGACGGCCACCGCGGCGGAGGTCATCAGCACCAGGACGCCGGTGGCGTAGGCACCACCCTGGGCGTCGACGTCGGCGTTGAAGATGAAGGTGATGAGGAACCCGACCAGGGTGAACACAAGCACCAAGGGCCTGACAGCCTTGGCCCACTCCGGGGCCATGCCGTAGCGGGGCAGGTACCGGGGAACCAAGTTCAGCAGGCCGGCCATGGCCGAGGCACCGGCAAACCAGAGGATGCCGATGGTGCTGATGTCGTAGACGCTGCCGAAGCCCACGCCCAGGTATTCGTGCGCCAGGTAGGCCAGGGCGCGCCCGTTCGCCTGGCCGCCGGGCTGGAATTCCTGTTCCGGAATCAGGACAACGGTAATGAAGCTGGTGGTCAGCAGGAACACGCTCATGATCGCCGCAGCCGTGGTGAGCATGCGCCGGGCTCCGCGGATTCGGCCGGCCGGGTTCTCCTCCGTGTCATCCGCCGCTCCGCGGACCTGCGGCATCACGGCAACGCCGGTCTCGAAGCCGGACAGGCCCAGCGCCAGTTTGGGGAACACCAGCAGTGCGATGGCCACCGTCATCAGGGGGTTGCCGTGGGACACCCACAGA
Organism: Arthrobacter sp. AG367; assembly: GCF_007828995.1. Classification (NCBI taxonomy): domain Bacteria; kingdom Bacillati; phylum Actinomycetota; class Actinomycetes; order Micrococcales; family Micrococcaceae; genus Arthrobacter; species Arthrobacter sp. AG367. The sequence continues at coordinate 31,930 of NZ_VIVE01000011.1, read as the reverse complement.
TTCGTCCACCAGTCGCCCATCGCCACCGGGTGGGAGACCACCTGCATCAGGGTGGCAACCACCACCACCGCATTAAGGCCCAGGTACAGGACAACCAGGAAGACGGCGACGCCGATCGCTTCCTTGAACCCGCGCAGGAACACGGCAGCCAGCAGGGCCAGCAGGAAAAGCGTTACGGGGACGTTCTGGTTTTGGAGCCAACCGGGGGCAACAGGATTGCCGATCAGGTGCGCGGTGGCATCGGCGGCCGAGAGCGTCATGGTGATCATGAAGTCGGTGGCGGCGAACCCGAGCAGGACCAGCACCAGGAGCTTTCCTCCCCAGCGGGGCAGCAGCCGCTCCAGCATGGCAATGGAGCCCTCACCGCGGGGGCTTTCACCGGCAACCCGGCGGTACACCGGCAGGGCACCCAACAGTGTCACGGCCACAAGGACCAGGGTGGCCAGCGGAGAGATGACGCCGGCTGCCAGCGCGGCGATGGCCGGCTGGTAGCCCAGGGTGGAGAAGTAGTCCACGCCGGTAAGGCACATGACCTGCCACCACGAGTGCTTTTTTTCGTGCTGGGTGGGAACACCGCCGGGGCCCTGGTGGGTGCCCTTGCTGTCCTGCAGCCCGAACAGCAGCCAGTCCTTCAGCGCCTCCCTTCCGTGCGGGTGGGTGGCGGAAGGATCCGCCGGGGGCCTGCTCAACGTGGTCATGTCTGCCTTTCCGCGCTGCCCGTTGCACCGCGATCATTGCGAAGCTAGCACCGGCGAAATTGGCGGAAGCGCCAGAAAGGGAATTCTTGATGTTTCCTTTACGCGTGATGTTCGACGGCGGCCGGAGCGGTCCGGCGGCGGGTCACGGCTCGAAGCGGTAGCCCATGCCGGCCTCGGTCAGCAGGTGGCGGGGGCGGGCGGGATCCGCCTCCAGTTTGCGCCGCAGTTGGCCCATGTAGACGCGCAGGTAGTGGGTCTCGTTGTCATAGCCGGGACCCCAGACCCTGGCGAGCATCTGCTGTTGCGTTATCAGCCGGCCGGGATTCCGCACCAGCATTTCCAGGATGGCCCACTCGCGGGGGGTGAGCCGGACCGGGTCCCCCGCCCGGGTCACCTTCCGGTTGGCCAGGTCCACCTGGAAGTCACCCACATCGATGGCGGCCCCGCCGTCCGCCACGTCCAGCGTGCCGCTCCGGCGGCCGGCAACGCGCAGCCGGGCCAGGAGTTCGTCCAGGCCAAACGGCTTGGTGACGTAGTCGTCCGCCCCGGCGTCCAGGGCCCGGACCTTGTCCACGGACCCGTGCCGGGCGGAAAGCACGATGATGGGCATGCTGCTGGTGCGGCGGATCCTGGTGATCACGTCCACGCCGTTGATGTCCGGCAGTCCGAGGTCCAGCACCATGGCATCCGGATGGCCGCCTTCCGCGTGCTTCAGGGCGGCCACCCCGTCCAGGGCGGTCAGCACCCGGTAGCCCTCAGCCTCCAGGTTGACCTGGAGGGCACGCAGGAACTGCGGCTCGTCGTCAACGATCAATACTGTCCTCATGAGGTGCTGGTGCCTGCTTTCCGGCGAGGGGTGGAAACGTCCGGTGCGGCAACCTGGGGCAGGCGGATGACCATGGTCAGTCCCCCGCCCGGGGTCGGCTCGGCCAGCAGGTGACCGCCCATGGCCTCGGTGAAGCCTTTCGCGACGGCGAGGCCAAGCCCCATCCCGAGTCCCGCGGGGGCGTCGTCGAGGCGCTGGAAGGGCTGGAAGATGCCCTCGACGGCGGCAGCGGGCACGCCCTGCCCGTGATCGACGATGTGCAACTCGCCAAAGGGGGCGCCGCCGTCGACCACTCCCCTGGTTCCCGTCGAAACGCCGACGATGGCCACGTCGGACGCCGGCGCGTATTTAAGCGCGTTTTCCACGATGTTGGCGATGACCCGCTCCAACATCCCCAGGTCGGCATAGATCGCAGGGATGTCCGGGGGAAGCTCCACCCGGATCCGGTCCGCCGGGAGGCCGCGCAGCGCGTCCTCGATTGCATCACGCCACGTGACGGGCGCTGTCAGTGGCGCAGCCGAACCGCTGGAGATCCGGGACATGTCCAGGAGGTTGGCGATCAGGGCGTCCAGGCGCTCGGTATAGGACTCGACGGTCTCGAGCATCTCGGCCTGCACCTCATCGGGAAGCCTGCGGCTCTGGCGCCGCAGCGCCGTTACGGCCAGTTTTATCCCCGCCAGCGGCGTGCGCAGGTCATGGCTGACCGCCCGCAGGATGGCCGTGCGGACGTTGTTGCCCTCGGCCATTTTGGCGGTGCTTTGCAGTGTCCGTTGAAGGGCATGGCGCTGGCGCAGCAACAGGAGGTGGGCGCCGTGGGCGGACAGGAGGAGCCGGTCCCCGGCGGTGAGGGTGCGTCCGGAGAGGACCAGGGCGGTCCGTTCGTCGGCGAGTTCCACGCTGTCCGTCAACCCTGCCGTGTCCGGGGAGGGAGGAGGCGCCTCCCCGGAGAACGCCTGGAGCTCCCATGCTGCGTCCTTGTCCCCGGATGTGGTGAAGAGCCCGGCCGAACGGACCTGGAAGGTTTCCCGGACCTTGCCCATGAACGCTGCAACGGTGTCATCGGCCAGGAGGGCATCGTGGGCGAGGTCCGCGAGGGTGGCGGCTTCCGCGCGGGCCCGTGCGGCTTCCCGGGCGCGCCTTGCGGACAGGCCCACCACCAGTGACACGGCCACCGCGGCACTGAGGAAGACCAGCAGCGCGAAGACGTTTTGCGGGTCGCTGATATTGAGCGTTCCCACCGGGTCCGTCTGGAAGTAGTTCAGCAGCAGCGAGTCCAGGACGGCGGCGAGCACCGCAGGCCACAGGCCGCCGATGAACGCCACGGCCATCACCCCGGTCAGATGGACCAGTGCGTGGGTGGCGAGGTTGAGCTCCGGATTGCGGGACAGCGCCGCGGTCACCAGGACCGGGAGGACCACAGCCAGGACGAAGCCGATCAGCGTACGCCTGCCGCTGAGCGCCGCGGGAGATGGCCCCGGCAATCCAGGGCCGCCCTGGGGAAGGGAGACGATGTGCACGTCGATATCGCCCGAGCCCCGGACCACTTTGGCGCCTGCACCGATACCGAGGATCCTGCTCCGGAGCGTCCCCGGTGAGGCGCCGATGACGATCTGGGTGGCGTTGACGCTGCGGGCGAATTCCAGGAGGGACCCCGCTGCGTCCTCACCGGACACCGTATGGCAGGTGCCGCCGAGGTCGGCGACGAGGCGCCGCTGCGCGTCCAGCAGCTGCCCTCGCGTCGCGGCCGTGCTTTCGGCGCGCCGGACGTGAACCGCCAGCAGGTCCCCGCCGTTGACCCGGGACAGGATCCGGGCCGCCCTCCTGATGAGCAGCTCCCCTTCGGGGCCTCCACTGAGTCCGACGACAACCCGCTCGCGTGCCGGCCAGGTGGCGGTGATCCCCTGGCTTTTCCGGTAGCCCGCCAGCCCTTCGTCCACCCGGTCCGCCAGCCAGATCAAGGCGATTTCACGCAGGGCAATGAGATTGCCAAGCCGGAATTCGTTGGCCAGGGCAGCGTCGATCCTGTCCCTGGGCACAACGTTCCCGTCAGCAACCCTCTGGCGCAGGAGTTCGGGCGATATGTCCACCAGCTCGATGTGGTCTGCCCGCCGCACCACGGCGTCCGGGACCGGTTCCCCGTCTGGTTCGTCGGTGATTGCGGCGACGACGTCTTTCAGCGATGCCACATGCTGGACGGCAAGCGCGGTCAGCACGTCCGTCCCCGCCGCCAGAAGCTCCTCGATGTCCTGCCAGCGGCGGGTATTCCTGCTGCCCGGAGCATTGACGTGCGCATACTCGTCGACGACGGCCACTTCCGGTTTCCTTGCCAGCACAGCGTCCAGGTCAAGCTCGGGTACCTCCGCCCCGTTGCCGTCGGGCAGAAGGCGCGGCGCCACGACGTCGAGCCCGTCAAGGAGCTGCCCGGTGTCAGGCCTCCCGTGCGCGGCGGCGATGCCGACCACGACGTCCCTGCCGCCGGCCAGGATCTGGTGCGCCTCACGCAGCATGGAGTACGTGGTGCCGGCCCCCGCGGCCGCACCCAGGAAGATCCGAAGCGTTCCCCGTGCCATACCCACAGTCTTATCCCCTCCGGCCATACTGACCAACCCGCTGCCTCCGCGGGTCAGACGTGGGCGGGCGCTCGAGCAAAACCTGCCGGGTGTGAGCGGGCGTTGCAGGGACGGGACCGCTCGCTCAGTAAGCTGGCGGCATGCCCGCCCTTTCCACCCTGCTGCCCACCCTGGTGGCCCTTGCCATCCTGGCGGCACTCACGGTGGGGATCCTCTGGGGCGCGCGGACGCCGTCGTACCTCTCCCCTGCCCTGGCCATCCTCCGCGGGGCAGCCCAGCTCGCGGCCATCAGCCTGGTGCTGGGCGGCATCATCAGCAACCCGCTGTGGGTGGGGGTGGCCCTGCTGGTCATGTTCACCGTGGCGTCCGTGACGGCAACACGAAGGCTCACCTGGTCCTGGCGTCGCTTCGCCCTGGTGGCGGTGACCATGGCTGCCGGCATCCTGGTGACGGTGGCCGTCGTGTTTGGAACGGGCGCCATCGAATTCGCGCCGCGGTACCTGCTGGCCGTGGGCGGGATCGTGATCGGCAACTCGATGACCATCGCCACCCTGGCCGGACGCCGTTTCTTCGAGGCCGTCCTGGAGCAGTGGGACCAGGTGGAGGGCTGGCTGGCGCTGGGGGCGACGCCCCGGCAGGCCACCCTGCTCCAGGCGCGGCAGGCAGTGCACTCGGCCCTGATCCCGTCCACTGACCAAACCAAGACCACCGGGCTGGTCACCCTTCCCGGGGCATTCGTGGGCGCGATCTTCGGCGGCGCCTCGCCCCTGGAGGCCGGCCGGTTCCAGGTGGTGGTGCTGGCCTCGATCATGGCGGCCGGGTCCATCACCGCCGTCGCTCTGATCCGCTCGCTGGGCAACGTGAAGGTGCGGCCGGAACCGGTGTAGGCCGGGCGTCAACGGGCCGGTTGCCTCCGTCCGGGGGCACCTTAGGGCCGGTTTTTCCAGGCGCGCACGAATGGTGCTTTCCCCAGGGCGGTCCGTTCAAGCCGCTCCACCAGCCGGATGTCCACGGGCATGTGCGCCGCGCCGGCAGCCATAAGGGCGGCGGTCACCGCAGCCCGGACGCCTTCCTCGGATTGCCCGGGTGCGAGTCCGGCCAGCAGCACCCGCAGCCCGGACGGTTCCTGGATGACCTGCCAGCCTGCGACGGCCGCCTGGTCCAGGACCTGGTGGAAGACATTCGGGTGCACGCTGACGGTGCCGGTCCTGCCCGGCAGCTGCAGGACGTCCTCGATGCGCCCCTCGATATCCTCCATGACGGTGAAACTGCGTCCGCAGGGGCAGCCCCTGCCGCCGAGCCTTACGGTGTCCGACATCTCGTACCTGATCAGCGGCACGGTCCGGGAGAACAGGACGGTGACCAGGAGCTTGGACCCGGTTGTCCCCGCCGGGACGGGGTTGCCGGCCTGGTCCACGGGTTCGATGATGAGGAGGTCCTCGTAAACGTGGCGGTTCCGGTAGGTGCAGGGGGATGCGATCCCCGCCGTTTCGGTGGCGGCGTAGACGTCGAAAGGGGCGCTGCCCCACGCGGATTCCAGTTCCGCTGCGGCCTGGGCGCTGAGCACCTCGGACGCTGACATCACCCCCTGCGGCGCGATGTGCAGCCGCCCTGCCAGCTGTTCCGCGGCCAGGGGTTTGAGTGCTGAGGCGTAACCGACGAGGACCCGGGGCTGGAACCGGTTGAGGGCGGCGACGTTCTCCTCCATGGGTGCGGTGACGTCCAGGCGAAGGGTGGGGACCACTCCGGAGCGCACCGATGCGCCGACGACGGCTGACTGGTGGGTGGGGACCCGCGAGCTGACCAGGGCCACCTTCAGCGGCCGGGTCAGCCCCAGGGTAAACCCTGCCCAGTCGTTCGCGCGGGCGTACGATGCCAGGACGGTAGCCCACTCCGCGCGGTTCCAGACGAACGTTCCGCGCCGGCCGGTGGTCCCGGCTGTCGCCGCCGCCCACCAGCGGCCCTTCCATGGCAGTCCGGGGTCTCCACCGCTCTCGACGAGCGACCGCAGATGGCCTTCCACTTCCGCCAGCGTCAGGTCCGGGGTGGTGATGGCCTCGTCAAAGTGCTCCATCAGGTCTGCTTTGGTCACCGGCGGCAGCCGGACCAGCGGAGCGTCGTGCAGGCCGGCATGGTGGCGGCGGTAGAACTCCGAGCCGGCGTAGGCCGCCCGGCGCAGTTCCGTCAGGGCATGGTCCTGGTGTGCGGCGATCCGGGCGGCGTCCCAGCGGTCCCGTTTCCGCCACGCAGCCCGGAGGAACAGCACACGGGGGACCAGGCGGAGGTCCACGGCGGTTGCCTGACGTTGCCTTGCCGCGGTCCGGCCTGTCAGCCCTGCTTGACCAGAGCCGCCTCGAGGTTGATCTTGACCTTGTCGCTGACCAGCACGCCGCCGGCTTCCAGCGCGGCGTTCCAGGTGAGCCCGAACTCCTTGCGGCTGATTTCGGCTTCCGCGGAGAATCCTGCCCGCGTGGCGCCAAAGGGATCCACGGCGACGCCGGTGAACTCAACCTCAAGCTCCACCGGCCGGGTCACGCCCTTGATGGTCAGGTCCCCCGTCAGGGTGTATTCCTCCCCGTCCCCTTCGATGTGGGTGCCGCGGAACGTCATTTCGGGATACTTTTCGACGTCGAAGAAGTCCGCGCCCTTCACGTGCGCGTCCCGGTTGGCGTCACCGGAGTCAAAACTTGCCGTGGACACCGTGGCATGCACCGAGGACTCCTCCAGGGACCGCCCCACCCTGGCTTCGGCGCTGGCCTGGGTAAAGCGGCCACGGACCTTGCTGATTCCGGCATGTCGGACGCTGAAGCCGATCTCGCTGTGGGACATGTCCAGGAGCCATGTTCCCGGCGTGAGTTCCTGGGGAAGGGTCATTGTCATTCTCCTTACTCGTAGGGCCGCAGGCTTCGCTGCCCGCTACAGGCGCAAAACCACGGATGCCCCTAAATATTCCCCATAAAACCCGCAGATATAAGGGTCCGGGGTGAACCGGGAGGGAACTTCGGGCGTATACATAGACGTGGCTCTACGTTTATTGACCGCTCTGGCGCTGTTCATCGATGCCGGCGTCCATCTCTTCCTGGCCCCGGGCTACCAGGCCGCGCAGCCGGGCACCATCAGCCAGGGCGCCCTGTTCCTGCTCGAAGCCGCGGTTGCCCTGGTGGCCGGCCTCTATGTCCTGGTCCGCGGCAGCCGCGCCGCCTATGCGCTCGCCCTGGCGGTGGCACTGAGCGCCTTCGCCGCCGTCATGCTCTACAGATACGTGGACATCCCGGCCATAGGTCCGATTCCGGCAATGTACGATCCCGTATGGTTCTTCTCGAAAACCCTCAGCGCCGTCGCCGAAGGAGCGGGATCGCTGCTGGCCCTGGCGGGCCTGGTCCGTAGCGGCCGCGGGAGAAGGGCCGACGACGGCACGGGGGTCCGTGCCGGGCGTCGCCGGCCGTGACGATCGCCGGGGCCGTTGCCAGCATGCGGGGGAGGTGGCAGATGGGCGCAGCCGGATGGGCGATGTCCGGGCGCGCGATGCCTGACGCGGTGGCAACCCTGGCCGCCTACATGCTCCCGGCCTTGTGGCTGTCATCCCTGTCCGCCTCCGGACCGGTCCTCCAAATGGCCGGCCTGTGTGCAGGCGCCCTGGTGACCGCGGCCGCCGTCGGCTCTGTCCTGCGGCGCATCCCGCGCTTTTCAACTCCGGCAGACCGCGTCACCCTGCTCCGTGCCGTCCTGGTGGCACTCTGCGCCGTGGTGGCCGTCCCGGAACTGTTCACCGGGCGCAGCAGTTTCCTGGTGCCGGTCCTGGGCGGTGTCGCCTTCCTGCTGGACGGGCTGGACGGCGCCGTGGCGCGGCGGACCGGGACAGCGTCCCCGGCGGGAGCACGCTTCGATGCCGCCACCGACGCCGCGCTGGTGCTTGTGCTGTCCATCGCGGCCGCGGCGGTGGCGGGCCCGTGGACACTGGCGATCGGGGGCATGTACTACGTGTTCACGGCCGCCGCGTTCTTCAGGCCGCACCTGCGTGAGCCGCTGCCGCCCAGTGTTTCCCGCAAGGCCATCGGGGCCTTCCAACCGCTGGCGCTGCTGGTGGCGCTTCTCCCGGGTATCCCGTGGGCTGCCGCCTTCCCGGCGGTGGCGCTGGCGCTGCTCACGTATTCCTTCACGCGCGATGTGGTCCAGCTGGAGACCCGCCACCGCTCCCGAGAGCTTCCCGCTGCCCACGCCCACTTTCGACACCCACATTCCCCGGCGCTGCCCGAATAGCCCGAGCGCGGGGGAATATGCGCGTCGCAGGTGTTCAAGCGCGTCGCCACAAGAAGTCTGGTGCGGACTTCCCCTGCCTCACCCCAGGCTGGCGAGGGCCTTCCGAAGGCGCGCGCCGGCGTCGTCCGCAACCTCTTTGACCGCGGCAGCGTCACTGAGCTGGACCATGGACTGCGGGTCAATGGCCTCGACGGTGGTCTCGGTGGCATCGGCCTTACGCCGCACCACCACGTTGCAGGGCAGCAGCGCACCCATTTCCGGCTCGGCTGCGAGGGCACGGCTGGCAAGGGCCGGATTGCAGGCGCCCAGGATGACGTAATCCCCGACGGCGTCCGCGGCCTCGGCGCCCAGCTTGGCTTCGAAGGTGGACCGGACGTTGATTTCCGTCAGGATCCCGAAGCCCTGTGCCGCAAGGGCCTCGCGGGTGCGCTCCAGCGCTTCCGCCCAAGGCAGGGACACGGTGGTGGCCAGGGTGTACGTCATGGTGCTCCTCGGGATATTCGACGGTCCGCTGATATTGCAGGCTGATTAGGCCAGGGAGAGGAAGAGCTTCTCCAGGTCCTTCCGGTCCATGGTCTGGTCCTTCTGCGTGATGCACTGCTCCAGCCCGGTGGCAATGATGGCGAAGCCGGCGCGGTCGAGGGCTTTGGACACGGCGGCCAGCTGGGTGACCACGTCCTTGCAGTCCCGGCCTTCTTCAAGCATCCGGGTGACGGCGGCGAGCTGTCCCTGGGCGCGCTTGAGGCGGTTGATCACGGGCGTGAGTTCGGTTGGGTTCAGTTCCATAAGAAGGGTCTCCATTGATGGGGTGCTCCCGTCAACTGTATACCCCTCCGGGTGTTTTGACTACCCCTGGGGGTATCTGTGATACTCGGTGGGGTATCCAGCCCATCCCCTCCGAGAGGCATCAATGACTTCCCCTTCAAAAGCAACCGCCGTTAAAGCGCTTGCCCCCGAAACCCTCCGGTCCTGGTTCACGGAGCACCAGGACCTCGTGGTCATCGACGTGCGCTCCGCCGCCGAATTCGGGTCCATGCACATCCGCGGCTCCTACAACGTGCCGCTGCCGCTGCTCTCGGAGCACACCGATGAGCTCGCCGCCCGGCTGGGTTCACGCGTGGTCCTGGTGTGCCAGTCCGGCGTCCGCGCCGAGCAGGCACGGCAGCGGATGGCCACCGTCGGCCTCGACACCGCCTACGTCCTCACCGGCGGCGTTCCGGGCTTCGTCGCCGCGGGCGGCGACGTGGTCAAGGGCAAGGACCGCTGGGACCTGGAGCGCCAGGTCCGCCTGGCCGCCGGCTCCCTGGTGATGCTGGGCCTGGTGGGCGGCAAGTTCGTCTCCCCCAAGGTCCGCATGCTTGCCGGCGCCATCGGAACCGGCCTGACGTTCTCGGCCGCAACCAACACCTGCGCCATGGGCAAGGCCCTTTCGGCCATGCCGTGGAACAAGGCCGCCAAGGAGCCCACCCGCGAAAGCGCCATCCTCCAGCTTCCCGTTCCGGCAGCAGAAGAGGACGCCGCGGCATGATTCCGGCCCTGGGCCTGGGGCTTGTCGTCGGCATCGTCCTGGGCGTCGTGGGCGGCGGCGGCTCCATCATCGCCGTTCCGGCCCTGGTGTACGGCGTGGGCATGAGCCCTGCCCAGGCGATTCCGACGTCGCTGCTGGTGGTGGGCGTATCCTCGCTCACGGCCCTGCTCCCCAGGATCCGGGAGGGCCTGAACTGGCCCGTGATCGCCCTGGTCGGCGGCGCCGGGATTCCGGCGGCCTGGGCCGGCGCGGCCGTGGGCAAGCTGCTGGACCCGAACCTCCTGATGCTGGCGTTCGCCGGAATCATGGTGGCCGCAGGCATCCGGATGCTGATGAAACCCCGTGAAACCGAAGGGTCCTGCAGCACGGGGCCGCACCGGGCGTTCCGCTCCTGCGCCCCGAAGGCCGTAGGCGTTGGCCTGCTCGTAGGGTTCCTCACCGGGCTGCTCGGCGTGGGCGGCGGCTTCCTCATCACCCCGGCGCTGACCATCTTCCTGGGCCTGCGCATGAAGCAGGCCGTCGGAACGTCACTGGCAATCATCGTGGTCAACTCCGCTGCCGGCTTCAGCGCCCACGCCGCCGGCTACACCGTCGACTGGGCCACCACCCTGGCGTTCGCAGTCCCGGCAATCCTGGGATCCGTCGTCGCCGCGCGGCTGGCCCGCCGCCTGCATGACAAGCACATCCGCATCTCATTCGCGGTACTCATCTTTGCCGTCGCGGCATGGGTCACCGCCGGCACGGTCACCGCCTGACCCACCAAGAGGAGAACACCATGGGACTCATCGATTCCCTCAAAAAAGCCTTCAGCAAGCCCTACAAAACGGTATCCGTGGCGCAGGCCAAGCAACTCCTGGGCTCGGGGGCCACCCTGATCGACGTCAGGTCAGCCCAGGAATGGCGGACCGGCCGGGCGCCGCAGGCCAAGCACGTCCCCCTGGACCGGCTGCAGGCCAGCACCGCCGGGATCCAGAAGACCCGCCCCGTGATCGCCGTCTGCGCCTCCGGAGTACGGTCCGCCTCAGCAGCCCGCCTCCTGGCCGCCAAGGGGTACGACGCCTACTCGGTACGCGGCGGCATGGCCGCATGGCGCCAAGCCGGCGAGCCCGTCCGCTAGGCAAGCAGCACCACCCGGCAACCCAGCCGAACCACTTCAAAGGAGAACCACCATGGCTGAAATCACCATCACCGAAACCGACCAGCGCCGCTCCACCGCCCGGATCCTTGACGTCCGCGAGGACTTCGAAGTCGCCGAAGGGATGATCCCCGGCGCATTGCACATCCCCATGGGCGAGCTGCAGGCCCGCTTGTCCGAACTGGACCCGGCCGTGCCCGTGATCGCCATCTGCCGCAGCGGCAACCGCAGTGCCGCCGTAGCTGAAGCCCTCAACGGCGTCGGCTACAAGGCGGACACCATGGCCGGCGGCATGACCGCGTGGACCCGCGCCGGACTCCCCACCACCTAGGCCCTGCCGCGAGGCAACAACCCCACCCGCCCGAAAGGACAAGACAGACCATGGCAACCATCGACATCACCGAGCAATCCTTCGCCCAGACCCTGGAGGACAACAACATCGTCTTCGTAGACTTCTGGGCAGCATGGTGCGGCCCGTGCCGCATGTTCGCCCCCACCTACGGCGCCGCCGCCGAACGCCACCCGGACATCACCTTCGCCAAGGTGGACACCGAAGCCGAACAGGCCCTCGCCGCCGCAGCAAACATCACCTCCATCCCCACCCTGATGGCCTTCAAGGACAAGACCCTCGTCTTCTCCCAGCCTGGAGCACTCAACGCCACCGGCCTCGAGGAAGTCATCCAGGCCGTCAAGAACCTGGACATGGAAAAACTCCGCGCCGAAGCCGGCCACCAGCACGCCTGAGCCACCGGCGGCCACATCAGGTCCCCTCGTTGCGTTATACCCCGGGGGGTATCTATACTTGATTCAGAACCCCTCCATCCCCTTTCACCCGAAGGAGAGCACCAGATGCTTATCGAACGCATTTACGACGAAGACCTGGCCCAAGCCAGCTACCTGATCGGCTGCCAGGCCAAGGGTGAAGCCATCGTGGTGGACGCCCGCCGCGACATCGCCGTCTACCAGGACCTCGCCGCGAAAAACGGCATGAAGATCGTGGCCGTCACCGAGACCCACATCCACGCCGACTACCTCTCCGGCACCCGCGAACTTGCCGCTGCCACCGGCGCCAGGATCTACGTCTCCGGCGAGGGCGGCCCGGACTGGCAGTACGAATTCGACGGCGAGCGGCTGTACGACGGCGACACCATCACCCTGGGCAACATCACCATCAAGGCGGTCCACACCCCGGGCCACACCCCGGAGCACCTGTCCTTCCTGGTGACCGACGGCGCGTTCAGCAACCAGCCCGGCTACCTCCTCTCAGGCGACTTCGTGTTCTCCGGCGACCTGGGCCGGCCTGACCTGCTGGACGAAGCAGCCGGCGGCGTGGACACCCGCTTCGTGGGCGCCAGGCAGCTCTTCGCCAGCCTGCGCGACAAGTTCCTGACCCTGCCGGATTACGTCCAGGTCCACCCCGCGCACGGCGCGGGCAGCGCCTGCGGCAAGGCCCTCGGCGCCATCCCGTCCTCCACCGTGGGCTACGAACGCCTCTACGCCTGGTGGGGCCCGTACCTCGCCGCCAATGACGAGCAGGGCTTCATCGATGAACTCCTGGACGGCCAGCCCGACGCCCACGCCTACTTCGGCCGCATGAAGCGCGAAAACCGCGTGGGGCCGGCCGTCATGGGCGAACGCGCTCCGCTGAAGGAACTGGACACCGCCGTCGTGGCCAAGGGCCTGGCGGAGGACACGCTGACCTTCATCGACACCCGTTCCAATGACGAAGTCCACCGCGGCACTGTGGCCCGTTCCCTGAACGTCCCGGCCGGGAAGTCCGTCGCCAGCTACGGCGCCTGGGTGGTCAACCCGGAAACGGACAAGAACCCGCTGGTGCTCCTTGCCAAGGACCGGGACCAGGCCCAGGACATGTGGGACCATCTGGTCCGGGTGGGCATCGACAACGTGGCCGGCTACGTCACCGGCATGGACGGCCTGCCCACCTTCACTCCCAAGCTGATCCAGCCGGAGGAACTCGGGAAGTTCGACGCCGCGATGCTCCTGGACGTCCGCAACAAGACCGAGTACAAGGCCGGGCATGTCCCGGGCGCGTACCAGCTCAGCGGCGGCCGCCTCATGTGGCACCTGGATGAACTGCCGGCCGGCGGCACCATCGTGTCCTACTGCCAGTCGGGCGTCCGGAACTCCGTCGCCGCCAGCGCCCTGCGCCGGGCCGGGTACGACGTCGTCGAACTCGATGGCAGCTACGCCGCCTGGAACGCCTGGCAGAACAGCGTCCCCGCCGCCTAGCCACTCCACCCAAGACCACCCGGGCAGGACCCCCCTCGTGCCCGGGTTCAGGTCCGGGCGCGTCCCCCGCGCGTCCGGACCCGGCCCGGGCGTGCCCCCGCACGCCCGGGCCACCTTACGTCCCCACGAACGGAGCACCCTATGCCGGGCAGGACCCTCCCCCGCCATGCCACCGGAACAGCCGGTGCCGTGCTGGGCCTGCGGCAGAACCTGGCGCAGTTCATGCTGCTGGTGGCTGTCAACGCGCTGGTGGGCGGCACCCTGGGCCAGGAACGCACCGTCCTGCCCCTGCTCGCATCCCGGACGTTCCATCTGGACCTGTACACGGGCGCGCTGACCTACATCCTGGCCTTCGGCCTGTCCAAGGCCGCGATGAACTACTTCGCCGGCACGCTCTCGGACAGGTACGGCCGGAAACCCGTCCTCGTGGCGGGCTGGCTGGTGGCAGTGCCCGTACCGCTGATGCTCATCTTCGCCCAGTCCTGGGGCTGGATCGTGGCGGCCAACGTGCTGCTGGGCATCAGCCAGGGCCTCACCTGGTCCACGGCCGTGATCATGAAGATGGACCTCGTCGGCCCCAGGCAGCGTGGCCTGGCCATGGGCTTCAACGAGGCGGCGGGCTACCTGGGCGTGGCCGCCACCGCGCTGGCCACCGGCTACCTGGCAACTGCCTACGGCCTCCGCCCGGCCCCGTTCCTGCTGGGTGCCGCGTTCATTGCCCTGGGACTGGGCCTGACTGTCGTGGCCGTCCGGGAGACCCAACACCATGCCATGGCTGAGGCCTCACAACACGTCGGCGTCCACAGCAACGCCCATGCCGGCCTCTCCACGGGCCAGGTGTTTACCCTCACCAGCTTCAGGGACCGATCCCTTTCGGCAGCCAGCCAGGCCGGCCTGGTCAACAACCTCAACGACGGCCTGGCCTGGGGCCTCTTCCCCGTCCTGTTCGCCGGCGCAGGCCTGGACCTCGGCCAGATCGGCATCCTGGCGGCCGCGTACCCCGCCGCCTGGGGTGCCGCCCAGCTGGCCACCGGCGCCGCGTCGGACCGGTGGGGACGGAAATGGTTCATCGCGGCCGGCATGCTGGTGCAGGCCGTGGCACTGGGAGTGGTCGCATCAGCGCACAGCTTCGGGCCGTGGCTCGCCGCCGCCGTCGTGCTGGGCCTCGGTACCGCCATGGTCTACCCCACCCTGCTGGCCGCCATCGGAGACGTGGCCCACCCGGCCTGGCGGGCCCGCTCCGTGGGGGTCTACCGGCTGTGGCGCGACGGCGGATTCGCCGTCGGTGCCCTCCTCTCGGGAGTCCTCGCCGACTTCTACGGCATCCCCGCCGCGATCGCCGCCGTCGCGACCCTTACCGCAGCCTCCGGCGCCGTGGTTGCCGTCCGGATGCGCGGCAGCGACCACGCCGCGGGATGACAAACCCCAGCTTCACCCGTGCCCGGCGAGGTAGCTGACCAGGCCGTCCACGGTGGCCACCGCCGGGTAGTCGGCCTCCGGGATGTCCACTCCCGTGCCCTCCGCGATGACCTCCACCAGGCGGAGGAAATCCAGCGAGTCCAGTTCCAGGTCCTGGCGCAGCCTGGCGCTGCCCTCCAGGTCCTCGGGACCCACGTCGGGCGCCACTTTGCCGATGGCGGCCTCCACCGCCTGGCGCGCATCCTGTTCGTTCATGGCTCCTCCTCCGTCCGGCTCCCGCTGCTCACAACTTTTCCGGCGCCTGAAGCAGTTCGTCGATGCGGGCCAGGAAACGCCCGCCGCGCAGCCCGTCACTGACCCGGTGGTCCGCGGACAGGGTGGCGATGGCGGCGTGCCGGATGCCGAGCATCCCGTTGTGCGCCCACGGCTGCTCCAGCACCTTGCCGAAGCCCACCATGGCCACCTGCGGCGGGTAGATCACCCCGTACACGCTTTCCACGCCGAGGTCCCCGAGGTTGGTCACTGTGATGGTGGGATCGGCCATCTCCGCGCGCTGCAGCCGCCCCGCCCTGGCCCGGCCGACCAGGTCCCGCAGCTGGTCCATCAGCTGGTCCAGGCTGAGGGTGTCCGCGTGGTGCACCGCCGGGGCCACGATCCCGCCGTGCCGCAGGGCAACGGCGACGCCCAGGTGGACGGCACTGCTGGGATGGAACGCGCCCTTGGTGAAGAACCCGTTCATGTCCGGTTCCTCCTTCGCCGCCAGCGCGGTGGCCTTCAGCAGCAGGGCCGACGGCACCAGCCGCGATGACACGGGCCGCTGCTGGTTCGCCGCCTGCATCCACGCCATCGCCGCCGCCAGGTCCAGGGTGGTGGACAGGTAGTAGTGCGGAATTTCCTTCTTGGAGCGGGACATCAGCGCGCCGATGGCCTGCCGCAGGCTTTCCGCCTTGCCGCCGGCCGCCGTCGTCCGTTTCCGCCCGGGCTGCTCCTCCTCCGGGGTTCCGCGCGGCGCTTCGACGGTTGGGGCTTCCACCGGTTGGGCTTCCGACGGCGGTGCTGCCGCGGGCTTTTCCGCACCGGCTTCCTTAGCTGGCCGTCCCCGGGGCGGAACGGCGGCGAGCACGTCCTCCTCGGTGACGGCACCGCCCGGGCCCGTCCCCGCGACCGCGGACAGCTCGACGCCGAGTTCGGCGGCCAGCCGCCGTGCCAGCGGCGACGACCGGATGCGGTGCGCTTCGGGTGCAGTTGCCGGCTCCGGCGCCCGGGTGCCGGACGCCGCAGCTGCGTGTTCGACGTCGGCCCTGGTCACCTCGCCGTCCGTGCCGCTGCCGCTGATGCGTCCGACGTCGACCCCCAGCGTGTGCGCAAGGTGCCGGACCGGGGGTGCTGCCTTTGCGCCGTGGTCCGCGGGCGGGGCTGGCGGGAGTTCGGCGGGCGTGGCGGTGATCCGGGCGATGGGGGTGCCCACGTCCACGGTGTCGCCGATGTCCACCAGGAACTCGGCCAGCACGCCTTCCTGGAACGACTCGATGTCCATCACGGTCTTATCGGTGTCCACGGCCGCCACCAGGTCACCCTTGTGGATGTAGTCCCCGGGCTTGACCAGCCATTCCACCACCTTGCCGTGTTCCATGTCCGCGCCCAGGGACGGCATCCGGAACTCAGCCACCGGCGCCCACGGCCCTTCGCGCGGCGGCCATGACCCGCTCCACGGACGGCAGCGCGGCCTGCTCCAGGTGCTTGGCGTACGGGACAGGGACCTCCAGGCTGCACACCCGCTCCACCGGCGCGTCCAGGTCGAAGAAGGCCTGCTCGGCGATCCTGGCCGCGATCTCGGCCGAGATGCTGCCGCTGCGCCAGCCTTCGTCCACCACCACGGCGCGGTGCGTCTTTTCCACGCTGGCGAGGACGGTGTGCATGTCCAGCGGGCGGAGGGAGCGGAGGTCGATGACGTCGGCGTCGATCCCTTCCCCGGCCAGCTGACCGGCCGCGTCCAGCACCATGGGCAGGGTGCCGCCGTAGGTGATGAGCGTCAGGCCCTGCCCGCCTCCGTTCCCTTGCCGCAGGACCGCCGCCTTGTCGATGTCCACGGCGCCGGCATCGTCGTCGAGCTCGCCGGCCATATTGTACAGGGAACCGTGCTCGAAGATCAGCACCGGGTCCGGGTCCTGCAGCGCGGTCCAGAGCATACCGCGGGCGTCGGCCAGGGTGGCCGGGGCAAGGATGCGCAGCCCCGGAATGTGGGCGTACCAGCCCTCCAGGCTGTGCGAGTGCTGGGCCCCGAGCTGACGGCCGGCGCCGGTGGTCATCCGGATGACGATGGGCACGTTGAACTGGCCGCCGGACATGTGCAGCAGGGTGGCCGCGTTGTTGATGATCTGGTCCAGCGCCAGCAGGCTGAAGTTGACGGTCATGATCTCGACGACGGGCCTCATCCCGCCCAGAGCAGACCCGATCCCTGCCCCCACGAAGCCGGACTCGGACAGCGGGGTATCGCGGATCCGTTCCGGCCCGAATTCCTCAAGCAGCCCCAGGCTCACGGCGAAACTGCCGCCGTACCGGCCCACGTCCTCGCCCATGAGGAACACCCGTTCGTCCCGCTGCATAGCCTCGCGCAGCGCGGCACGCATGGCCTCCCGGTAGGTGGTTTTCATCCTTCCGCCCTGCCTTTCCCGGCCCCGTCGCCGGCACTGACATCGCCACTGTCGCTTTCGGCCCGGTCGCTGTATACGAACCGCGCCAGTTCGGACACCGGTTCCGGCGTCCCGTTCTCGGCGAACCCGACGGCGGTGCTGATCTCCGCGTCCACGTCCGCCGTAAGTGCGGCCCAGTCCTTCTCCGGCAGCCGTCCCGCCGCCCGCATGGCACCCTGCAGCAGGCTGATGGGGTCCCGTTCCATCCACTGCGCCACCTCGGCTTTCTCCCGGTACAGCTCCGGATCGAACATGGAGTGGGCGCGGAAGCGGTACGTGCGCAGTTCCAGGAAGTGCGGGCCGCCGCCGGACCGGACTGCGTCCACGGCACGCCTGGCTGCTTCCTCGACCGCGAGCACGTCCATGCCGTCCACGGCCCAGGCGGGGATTTCATACCCGGCGGCCTTGAGCGCGATGTCCGTCTGGGACTCGGAACGGCCCAGCGCGGTTCCCATGGCGTAAAGGTTGTTTTCGCAGCAGAACAGCACCGGCAGCTGCCACAGCGCGGCCAGGTTCATGCTTTCGTGGAACTCGCCTTCGGCCACCGCGCCTTCGCCGAAGAAGCAGACGGTGACCCGCTGGCGCCCGGACATCCGGTCCGCGAGCGCCAGGCCGACGGCAAGCGGCAGACCCCCTGCCACGATCGCGTTTCCGCCGTAGAAGCGGGTGGCGGCGTCGAACAGGTGCATGGATCCGCCACGCCCGCGGCAGCATCCCTCGGCATGGCCGTACATTTCGGCCAGGATGGCTCCGGCGGAGACGCCCCGCAGGAGGGCGTGCCCGTGTTCCCGGTAGGTGGCCACCACGGCATCCTCGGGTGCCAGGGTTTCCATCACCCCGGCCGCCACGGCTTCCTCGCCGATGTAGACGTGCAGGAAGCCGCGGATCTTGGCGGCGCTGTACAGCTCGATGCATTTTTCCTCGAGCCGGCGCACCCGCAGCATCTGCCGCAGCAGGTGGAGGGCATGCTCCGCGTCCGGGACGGCCTGGTTCTTGAGGGTACTCACGGCTGGTCCTTCAGTGTCACGGCCGGTCCTGCCGGTGATTCCAGTGTTGAGGTGTCGCCTTCGGGCAGCCCCAGCTCGCGGGATTTGAGGAGCCGCCGCAGGATCTTGCCGCTGCGGGTCTTGGGCAGGGTGGCGGTGAAGTCGAGCAGCCGGGGTGCCACGGCGGCGCCCAGCCGTTTCCGCGCGAACCCGATGATGTCCAGCTGCAGCTCCTCCGTGGGCTCGTTGCCAGGCTTGAGCTCCACGAAGGCCTTGACCACTTCGCCGGCCACGGGGTCCGGCACGCCGATCACGCCCGCTTCGGCGACGGCCGGGTGCTCCATCAGGCAGCTTTCCACTTCGAAGGGCCCGATCAGGTGGCCGGAGGACTTGATCACGTCGTCGCCGCGGCCCACGAACCAGAAGTAGCCGTCGCCGTCGCGCTTTGCCAGGTCCCCGGTGAGGTACCAGCCGCCGGCGAAGCACCGCCGGTACCGTTCCTCCTCGTTGAGGTAGCCGCGGAACATGGACGGCCAGCCGGGCCGCAGCGCCAGCTCCCCCATGGCGTCCGGCTCGGTGACCAGGACCGCCTGGCCGTCCCGGAGCACGGGCTTGCCGTCGGCGTCCCGGGCCACCAGGGCGGCCTCGATGCCGGGCAGTGGCCGGCCCATGGAGCCCGGACGGATGTCCATGGCGGGGTAGTTGGCGATCATGATCCCGCCCGTTTCGGTCTGCCACCAGTTGTCGTGCACCGGCAGGCCCAGCACGTCCTGGCCCCACACCACTGCCTCCGGGTTCAGCGGCTCCCCCACGCTGGCGATGAAGCGCAGGGCGGAGAGGTCATGGCCGGCGGCTCGTTCCGCGCCTGCCTTCATGAGCATCCGCAGGGCCGTGGGGGCGGTGTACCAGACGGTGACGCGCTGCTCCGCGAGGATGCGGTACCAGCGGTCGGCGTCCAGCTCCTCCTCGTCCACGATGGCGGTGACCCCGTGCACCAGCGGCGCGATGATGCCGTAGGACGTGCCGGTCACCCAGCCGGGATCGGCGGTGCACCAGTAGATGTCATCGGGGTGCAGGTCCAGCGCGTAGAGGCCGGTGGCATAGTGGGCCGCGACGGCGCCATGGACATGGATGGCGCCCTTGGGCGTGCCCGTGGTGCCGCTGGTGAAGTGCAGCAGGGCCATGTCCTCCGGCTGGGTGTCCGCGACCGCGTCGATTGGGTCAGCCCCAGCCAGGAGCCGGGCCAGGTCCAGGGTTCCCGGTTCGGGGCTGCCGTCCGCGTCCACCAGCAGGACGTGGCGGAGTTCGGGAAGGGTGTCCCGGAGCGGCGCAACCTTTTTGCGGTAGAGCGTTTTGGTGGTCACCAGTACCCGGCCGGCCCCCAGGTGCAGCCGCTGCCGGACAGGCTCGGGGCCAAAGGCGGAAAAGAGCGGGCAGAAGACGCTGCCGTTCTTGAAGGTGCCCAGCACGGCCACGTACAGCCCGGGGCTGCGGCCCAGGAACGAGAAGACCCGCTCGCCCCGCCCCACCCCAAGGCTTCGAAGTACGGCGGCGAACCTGTTGGTCTGGTCCGCAAGGTCGCCGTAGCTCAGGGACCGGGTGCCGCCGTCGGCCTGCACAAAGCGCAGGGCTTCCTTGCCGCCGCGGCCTTCCGCCACGTGGCGGTCAACGGCTTCGTAGGCAATGTTGAGGCCGCGGCCGCCGGGCAGCCCGGCCAGCGCCTGCCGTGCCTGGTCCCAGCTGAAGTCCCGCCGGGCGGCATCATAATCGGCCAAATTGGGCTGGACCGGGAAGGCTGCCACGTCCTTGGTGATGGCAGGCCAGCGCGTGGACCCCTCGGTTCCGGTGGCCATGGTGCTCCTCTGGTCCATCATGTTCCTTTGTTATGGGTGGAACCGCTGTGGGCTAGAACCCCGAGGGCTCGGTTTCGAGCTCCGGTTCGCCGGGCTGGTACTCGTGGTGCAGCGGCCGCAGGGCCTCGGTCCGCGGATGCCAGAACAGCGCGTCGTAACGGTCGCCCATCCGGGTGGGCACATAGTTGCCCCTCTCCCGGCGTGGGTTGTACACCACGCCGATGGCCCGGTGCCCGCGCCAGGACGTCAGCCACCGCCCGGCCCGTTCCGGCCCGAACACCAGCACCGACGGTTCGCCCAGCGCCTCGTGGAGGAGGTCCTCGTGGCTCCCGTGCACTGCGGCCGGAACATCCATGGTCCACTCCGGCGAACCCCAGGATTCGGCGGCCGTAACGGACCCGGAGTAGGACGCGAACCCGGCCAGCACCACCTGTCCCGGGTGGCGCTGGCGGACCAGCTGGCCGACGTTGACCATGCCGTCAAGCGCCATGTCCGTGGCCCGCGCGTCGCCGACGTGCGTGTTGTGCGCCACACCAGCCCTTTGGATGCCGGCCCGTGGTGGGCGGCGATGCGTTCGATGGTGTCGCTCATGTGGTGGTCGCGGATGTTCCAGGACTGCTGGTCGCCGCGCACCATGGTCCGGTAATAGCGCTCGGCGTTGGTGGCCACGATGGCGTTCTGGATGGCGTCGAAGGCCGCCGGATCGTCCTGCATCCGGCCCAGCGTCCGCCGCCGGACTTCCGCCAGCAATGCCACCACGTCCGCTTCACAGGACTGCGGCACCAGCCGGTTGCTCATGGCATACCGCTGCGGGTCCTCCCGGAACGGGATAAAGCAGTGCCAGGCCTGCAGGGCGGACGGGAGGGCGTCGGCGGCGTTGGCCTCCAGCCAGGCGAAGATTTCCCGCAGCGAGTCCCACAGCGAATAAACGTCCAGGCCATAGAAGCCCGTCCGCTGGTGTTCGGGCAGGCGGAGGTTCCATTCGCGCAGCCAGGTGAGGAATTCGGCCACCTCGTGGTTGGCCCACATCCACGTGGGCCACCGTTCGAATCCGGCCAGCAGCCGGCGCGCGTCCATCTCCTGTCCGGATTCCCCCCGGACCCAGCGGTTGATGCGCCAGCAGTCCGGCCAGTCGCCTTCCACACCGATCCAGGTGAAGCCGTACTCTTCGATCAGCCGGCGGCTCAGCAGCGCCCGCCAGTGGTAATACTCCTGGGTGCCGTGGGATGCCTCGCCCAGGCACACGAAACGGGCCGGGGCGGCGAGGCGGACCAGCGGTTCGAGGTCGTCGGCGGTGGCCAGCGGGTGGGCGAGGCTGCGGATTTGGGCTTCTTCCGCCGCCCGTTCCCCGCCGTGTTCATCCCGGTTGCCCTGGGCCGCCGTCATTCCCTGGCCTCCGGCCGGGCGCGCCCCACCGGGGACGGCAGGAGGTACTGCCGGAACCAGTCCGCGGCCAGGGTGGCCGCCATGGCCAGGGTGCCCGGTTCCTCGAACAGGTGGGTGGCCCCGGGAACGATCTCCAGCCGCGTGGGGGCATGCATCTGGGCCATGGCCTGGCGGTTGAGGGCCAGCACCTGGGTGTCCGCCCCGCCCACGATCAGCAGGGTGGGGGCCTTCACGGCGGGAAGCCGCGGCCCGGCAAGGTCCGGCCGGCCGCCCCTGGAGACGACGGCCTCAACCTGGGCGCCGGGCTCGGCTGCAGCCCACAGAGCGGCGCCGGCCCCGGTGCTTGCGCCGAAGTAGCCGATCCGGCCGGCGGATCCGTCGTGGCGCGCTTCCAGCCAATGGGTGGCGGAGGAGAGGCGCTGGGCCAGCAGGGCGATATCGAACACGTTGGCCCGGTTGACTTCCTCCTGGGGTGTGAGCAGGTCAAGGAGCAGGGTGCCAAGGCCGGCCCCATGCAGGACGGAGGCCACGAAGCGGTTGCGCGGGCTGTGCCGGCTGCTGCCGCTGCCGTGGGCAAAGAGGACCGTGCCGTCACACCTGGCGGGCAGGTAGAGGCTGCCCCGCAGTGTCACCGTTCCCGCCGGAATCTCAACATTCTCTTCCAGGCTCCCGTCTTCCCCTTCCTCGGCGCGGTGGCGGGGCGGGGACGCGGCGGCGTCGAGCAGCTGCACCACCTCGCCATCCTCCGTGGGCGAGAAGTCGTGGTAGTAGTAGCCCACGGCCTGGAAGTTTTGGGGTGAAAGCAGGCAGACGACGTCGTCCGGTTCCTTGAGCTCCACGACGGCGCGGGCGGGGGCAACAGGAACGGCAAGGATGACTCTTGCCGCACCGAGTTGCCGGGCCACCTGGCAGGCCGCCCTGGCGGTGGAGCCGGTGGCGATGCCGTCATCCACGATGATGGCCGTGCGGCCGGTGAGGTCGATGCGCCGGCGCCCCTGGCGGAACCGCGCCACCCTGCTTTCCAGCAGGGCGCGTTCATGCCGTTCAACCTGCTGCAGGTCCTCCTGGGTCACCCGGGCCATGGAAATGGTGCGCGGATCCAGGACCCGGACATTTCCCTCCCCGATGGCTCCCATGGCCACCTCGGGCTGGAACGGAACCCCCAGTTTCCGCACCACGATCACATCCAGCGGCGCGTCCAGGGCCTTGGCTACCTCGAACGCCACCGGGACGCCGCCCCGGGGCAGTCCCAGCACCACAACGTCCTTTCCGCGCAGGGGGGCGAGCCGTTTACCCAGCCGCCGCCCGGCGTCGGACCTGTCATGAAACGCAACCATAGCCATCACCCGTTATGCGTGATTTCTTCCCCGGGCAGGGCTCCAGCCGCCGGGCTCCAGGACATTCGAAGGACAAAATGGGCGTCGGAACTGCTCTTTGCAATCACCGCCCCTGCGTCCCCCGCGAGCTTCACCCCGAACTCGATCTCTATTTGTTCGGGGGTGAGTTCCGCCATGGCCTCCAGTGCTGCGCGGGCGGCCGGGCGGACGCTGGCAAGAGCGTCTTCCAGCCGCCTGCCTGTGTCCAGGATCCCCTGTTCATTGCGGGCAGGATGGTCCACGCCGTAGCTGTCGTCCGCAGTCTCAACCAGCACTGTTCCGGAGCCCACTTCGTAACGCAGCACTTCAGTCATGGCGGATGCCTCCGCTAATGCGAGATGCGGAGATTGTGATGGGCTTCCGTGCTGGGCTTAATGGCCACCGCGGTGACCACCAGCGCTACTGCCCCGGCGATCCACGATGTCCATGCAGCGCCCGTCGCGCCCGTGTAGGACCCCACCCACGGCGAGAGGACCAGCGCAGCGGCCAGCACGGCCTGTGCCCATTCCATCGCCGGCATTCCCGGCATGGCCAGGTTGATGACGCCGCTGACCACCAGGAGCCCGCCGAAGAGGAGCATGAGCGTGGTGGACATGCTTTGCTGCCGCGTCCACAGGACCGCAATAGCGGTGAAGAGACCGGCGGCGACTGTTACGTAGTCCTGCCACCGATACCACTTTTTCACTGAACTTTCCTTTCTGTTGCGGGCGGCACGCCCTGTGCGTGTCCGCCCCGCAGGCCCCAGCTTCCCGCGGTTTAAGTCAACGCCCGGCAACAGCGGGGTGCTAGGGCAGAAAGACCTACGAGGCCCTTGCGCTCCTGGTACTCAGTGATACTATCTACTGGTAGTCAGCAACACTAAGTAGTAATGAGGAGCCCCCAATGGGCAAGCAAATGACCGAGATGCTCAAGGGCACCCTGGAGGGCATCGTCCTTGCCATCCTCGCCGCGCAGCCCGCCTACGGGTACGAAATAACGGCCCGGCTGCGGGAGGAGGGCTTCGCCGACATTGTCGAGGGCACGGTGTACGCGCTGCTGGTCCGCATAGAACAGCGCGGCCTCGTGGACGTCGCAAAGGTCCCATCCGAAAAGGGGCCACCCCGCAAGGTCTACACACTGAACACGGCAGGCAGCGCCTACCTGGACGAGTTCTGGAGCACCTGGAGCTTCATCGCCGAACGGATAGAGCACCTTCACCACAACAAGAACCAGCCACAGGAACAAGGAGAACAACCATGACGCAGGGATGGATCGAGAAAGTCACCGGCCCGTTCGACGACAAGAAGCGCTGGCGCCAGTACAAGGCGCGCAAAGAGCAGCTGCCCGGCAGCTACCGCACCACCATTGACGCCCTTGAGCGCTATTTCACCTATGCCGGGGCCATCGTCAAGGGCGACGTCCTCATGCAAATGCTCGAAGACCTGGCGGACCTGGTGGAAGGGGCCGCCGCTGACGGTACGGCCATTCGGGACATCGTGGGGGACGATCCGGTGGAGTTCGCCGAAACCTTCATCAGCAACTACTCCGACGGCCAGTGGATCAACAAGGAGCGGCAGCGCCTGACGGACTCCATCAACAGGGCCGCCGCCGACGGCGCCTGACCACCGCCAAGGGAAAGGACCGGCCATGACCCATGACCAGGCCCCGGCACCCGCCATCCGGGTACAGGGCATCGAAAAGTCGTTCAAGGGCCTGCGCGTTCTGCGGGGCGTCCACTTCGACGTGGCGCCGGGAAGCATTTTCGCGCTCCTGGGCTCCAACGGCGCCGGGAAGACCACGCTGGTGCGCATCCTGTCCACGCTGCTGCGGGCGGATGCAGGCACCGCCATGGTGAACGGGTACGACGCCGGCGCGGAGCCGGAGGGCGTGCGCGGCTCCATCAGCCTCACAGGCCAGTTCGCCGCGGTGGACGACGTGCTGACCGGGCGGGAGAACCTGGTGCTGATGGCCAGGCTGCGGCACCTGCGGAGCCCTGGGGAGATTGCCGGCCAGCTCCTTGCCAGGTTTTCCCTCACCGAGGCCGGGAACCGCAGGGTGTCCACCTACTCCGGCGGGATGCGCCGGAGACTGGACATCGCTATGAGCCTGGTTGGCAGCCCGCCGGTCATCATCCTGGACGAGCCCACCACCGGCCTGGACCCGCAGGCCCGCCTTGACGTCTGGCAGACCGTGCGCCAACTTGCTGCCCGCGGAACCACGGTGCTGCTCACCACGCAGTACCTCGAGGAGGCCGAACACCTGGCCGACCGGATAGCCATACTGCACCAGGGCACCATTATCAGGAACGGGACCCTGGCCGAACTCAAGCGGCTGCTTCCGGCCGCCACGGTGGAATACGTCGAGAAGCAGCCCTCGCTGGAGGACGTCTTCCTAGCCCTCGTCGGGGACCCGGCCAAGGACGGCTCCGAAAGCACCACCGGCGCACGAAAGGAACTGCCATGACCACCCATATCCTCAGCGACACACGGGTCCTGGCCGGCCGCTCGCTCCGCCATATCCTGCGCAGCCCGGACACCATCATCACCACCGCCGTCACACCGGTGGCCATGATGCTGTTGTTCGTCTACGTGTTCGGCGGTGCGATCAACACCGGCGCCGGCGGCCCGTACGTCAACTACCTGCTCCCCGGGATCCTGCTCATCACCATCTCGTCCGGCGTCGCCTACACCGCCTACCGGTTGTTCCTGGACCTGCAGGGCGGCATATTCGAACGGTTCACCTCCATGCCGGTGGCCAGGGGCAGCGTCCTGTGGGCCCACGTGCTCACGTCACTGGCCGCCAACTTCGGGGCACTGGCCGCCGTGGTGGGCGTTGCCCTGCTGATGGGATTCCGCAGCGGAGCCTCCGTGGCCGCCTGGCTCGCCGTCGTCGGAATCCTCGCCCTCTTCACGCTGGCACTGACCTGGATCGCCGTGATCGCCGGGCTGCTGGCGAAAACCGTGGACGGGGCCAGCGGTTTCAGCTACCCGCTGATTTTCCTGCCGTTCATCAGCTCCGCTTTTGTTCCCACCGGTTCCATGCCCGGCCCGGTGGCCTGGTTCGCCGAGAACCAGCCGGTGACGTCCATCGTCGATGCCATCCGTGCCTTGCTGGCGGAGGAAGCCGTGGGCAGCGGCATTTGGACGGCCCTGGCCTGGCTGGCGGGACTTCTCGTGGCAGCCAGCGCAGTCGCCGCCGCCGTATACCGCCGAAAGTTCACCTGAACCCGGCACCGGCGGCAACCCGGAACCTGATTCACTGCCAACTCACAGCGATTGCCCCTGCACAACTCGGCATCTGTATGCAAGAGTGGCGTCAACGCTGGGGCGCTGTAGAGACCGACGACAGGGGCCGCGTGTGTACCGAATATCAGCCCGCTCAACCGCTGTTCGGCGGCGGCCCTCACCCGCGCTGCTGCCACTGCTGACCCTGCTGCTGTTCGGGCTCGTGGCCTGCCAGGGTCCAGCACCGGCATCGCCTCCCGATTCCCAAAGCGCCACGCCATCCGAAAGCCCCGACGCGGAACCAACACCCACAGAGACCCCAGGCACCGCCGTCGATCCGCAGGGCACCCCCACGGCCGCCGGAGCCCCCGGGCACGTATTCGTGATCAACCTGGAGAACAAGAGCTACGACTCCGTGTGGGGTGGCAACTCCGCCGCGCCTTACCTGTCCGGAACCCTCCGGAAGAAGGGCGTGCTGCTGCAGAACTACTACGGCATCGCCCACAACTCGCTGCCCAACTACCTGGCCCAGATTTCCGGCCAGCGGCCCAACGACAATACGGAGCAGGACTGCCGCACCTACACGGAGTTCAACACCACGGGCAGCGACGGGGACGGCACCCTGCAGGGCAACGGCTGCCTCTACCCGGACCAGGCGCAGACCATCGCCGGGCAGCTGAGCGCGTCTGGCAAGACGTGGAAGGGGTACATGGAGGACATGCAGCAGCCCTGTGAGCACCCGGTCCCCGGCGAACCCGACAACCACATCCGGGCGACCGCCGACGAGATGTACTCCACGCACCACAACCCCTTCGTCTACTTCCACGCCATCACGTCGTCCCCGGACTGCGTGAAGAACGTGGTGAACTTTTCGGCGCTGGCAAAAGACCTGAAATCCGCAGCCACCACTCCAAACCTTGCCTACATCACGCCCAACCTCTGCCACGACGGGCATGACGAATCCTGCGCCGACGGCACCCGCGGCGGACTGAGGGCCGTGGACTCGTGGCTTAAGGCCCATGTGCCGGCCATCCTGTCCTCCCCCGCATACAAGCAGGACGGCGTGCTGGTCATCACCTTCGACGAGGCCGAGGGCGACACGGCCGGGCCGTCCGCCGGAGACGCCGGGAGCCCCGGAGGCGGTGCAGCCGGCGGCAAGGTGGGTGCCCTGGTGCTGTCCCCGTTCAGCCCGGCAGGGGCCACATCGGACCAGCCGTACAACCACTACAGCCTGCTGGCCACCATGGAGGACATCTTCCACCTGCCGCGGCTCGGGATGGCCGGCGACCCGGGCGTGCAGGCCTTTGGCGGCGATGTCTTCCGGCAGGCTTCCTAAGATGGGCTTCCCGGGGCAGGGACGACGGCCCGGTGTCCCGGCCGCCGCCTTGACCGTGGCGGCTCTGGTGCTGCTCGCCGTCGTGGTTCCCGTTGCCCTGCGCCCCGGGACCTCGTCCGGAACCAACGGAGGGATCTCCAAGATCAAGCACGTGGTGATCATTACCCAGGAGAACAGGTCCTTCGACAGCTACTTCGGCACCTACCCGGGTGCCGACGGCATTCCCATGCAGGACGGCAAGCCTGCCGTTTGCCTGCCGGACCCGGCGCGCGGAGGTTGCGTTGCGCCGTTCTATGATTCATCAGACAGCAACGACGGCGGCCCGCACAGTCCGGCCGACGCGGCGGCAGACATCAACAACGGTGCCATGGACGGGTTCGTGGCCCAGGCGGAAAAGGGCATTGCCCATTGCGAGGCGACCGCCACCGACTGCACGTACAAGACCAGGCGCACCGACGTGATGGGCTACCACGACCGAAAACAGCTGCCGACCTACTGGACATACGCCGACAATTTCGTGCTTCAGGACCACATGTTCACCTCCGCCGCAGCCGGAAGCCTGCCGGCCCACCTCTACATGGTGTCCGAGTGGTCGGCCAAGTGCACGAAGCCCGGGGAGCCGTCGTCGTGCGTGGATGCACTGGATGGCCTGGACAATGAACCTGAAAAGGCGGAGTTCGATGACAGCCTGATCGGCGAATGCCAGGCAGACCAGGACCTGCAGACCTGCCGCGACGCCCTCGGGGAGGCAGGCAGTGGCCCCGACCTTGCCGTCCAAACCCAGCAGCTGGCAACGGCCAGCTGCAAACGCACCGATTCCTACGCCACCTGCAAGGCCGCCGTCGACGCAGCACCATTCCCGGCCGCGCTGAAGGAGAAGCTGGCAGCAGCAGCCAAGAACCTGAAACAGCCCAATTACGCCTGGACCGACCTGACCTACCTGCTCCACAAACACAATGTGCCGTGGGCCTACTACGTCTTCAGCGGCACCGAGCCGGACTGCCGCAACGATGCCGCCACGTGCGCCCCCGTTGAGCAGGATGCCGAAACGCCGGGGCGGTGGAATCCGCTGCCGTACTTCGACACGGTCAAGGAGGACGGCGAGCAAGGCAACATCAAACCTCTTGCCGGTTTCTACGACGACGCCAGGCAGGGCAGGCTGCCGGCCGTCAGTTGGGTGGCACCCAGCGACGAGGTCAGCGAACATCCCCCGGCCAAGGTCAGCACCGGCCAGCAGTATGTTGCCGGGCTGGTCAACGCGATCATGAGCGGCCCGGACTGGGACAGCACCGCCATCTTCCTGAACTGGGACGACTGGGGCGGGTTCTATGACCATGTCCAGCCACCTGCGGTGGACAACAGCGGCTACGGCCTGCGCGTCCCCGCCATGGTCATCAGCCCCTACGCGAAGAAGGGCTACATCGACCATCAGATCCTCAGCCAGGACGCCTACTTCAAATTCATCGAGGACGATTTCCTGGGCGGCGAAAGGATCGACCCCGCCACCGACGGCCGGCCCGACAACCGCCCCGGGGTCCGGGAGAACAACCCGCAACTGGGCGATCTGGCCAACGCCTTCGACTTCAATCAGACACCGCTGCCGCCATTGATCCTGCCCAACGCCACCACCTACTGACGCCTGCGTCCAGGACGCGGCTCCTAGGAGGAGCCGGCAGTGCAGTCAGCGGCATCCTGTACTACCTGCTCCAGGTCGCCGGTGCGGTGCAGCACCTCCATCTGCCGCACGGCGCCGGTGCCGGTGTTGAGTACCGCGTCCACCAGGGCCTCCACCCGGGGCAGGTCATCCATGTCTTCCAGCGCCCCACGGATGTGGTTCAGCAGGGAATTCACGACGGCGAGCGCGGACGCCGGGCGGTGCGTGTGCGGGTCCAGCAGTTCTCCCCGCAGCCCCCACCGGCTTGCTTTCCAGGCGGCCAGCCGAAGCAGCGCCGAGGGCGCCGACACCGGCTCGATGCCCTCGCGCCATTCCCGCGCGGACGTTTCCACCAGGCCCCTGGCAATTCCCGCCAGCATGACGGTGTTCTCCGGCCGCAGGCACACGTCGGCCACGCGGATCTCTACTGTGGGGTAGTGCCGCGAGAGGCGGGCATCGAAGTAGACCATGCCCTCGTCCAGGGCGACGCCGGTGCTCACCATGTCGTGCACCAGCTGGTGGTAGGCGTCCGGGGTCCCCAGGATGTCCAGCGGACCGGCCGAGGGCCAGCGGTTCCAGACCTGGGAGCGGTAGCTGGCGTAGCCGCTGTCCTGGCCGTGCCAGAACGGTGAGTTGGCGCTGAGCGCGATAAGCACCGGCAGCCAGATACGCATCCGGTCCAGCACGGCCACGGCTTCCTCCGGCGACTCCACCGAAACGTGGATGTGACACCCGCAGGTGAGCTGTTCCCTGGCGGTCAGCCCGTATTCCTCCGTCATTGCCCTGAATCTCCGGAGCTGTACGGGATGCGGGTCGGCCGGGAGCGGCGAGGTTCCCAACGCGGCCACCCTGACGCCGATGTCCCCTGCCGCCTGCCGGGCGATACCCCGCCCGGCAATGATGTCCTGTTCCAGCCGTGCCAGGGTGGCGTGGGGCGGGGTGACCACCTCGATCATTTCCTGCTGGAACTCAGCGGCCAGGACGGGCCCGGCTCCGGCCTGCAGGGGGCGGACGTACAGGTTCAGGAGTGCTCCGGCCATCGGCACGGCTTCCCCGTTTGCGGGGTCCACCAGGAGCAGCTCCTCCTCGACGCCGAACGTTCGCCTGCCTGCGCCCGCGCCTCCATTGCCGTCATTGCCGTAGGTGTCCATCGCCGTCGTCCTCCTCCCGTTGCCTGCTCTTGGAGCGCCCAGGCCTGGATCCTGCTTTTCAGGACTAGTAAGTAAACTTATTTGTTTTAAGGTACGCCCAGGATTGCAGTTGGTACAGGGTCTGCACCAGGCATGCCCGTGTGGTTAGGGGATGCAAACCTTCGTGGCAGAGGGGTCCCTGCAGTGCTTTACTGCCAGCATGTCTGAAACTCTCAAGCTGAGCCGCAACGAACCGCACGACAGCAGCGTGGCATCCCGCCTGAACT
The DNA here is from genome assembly GCF_007828995.1 of Arthrobacter sp. AG367. Lineage (NCBI taxonomy): Bacteria > Bacillati > Actinomycetota > Actinomycetes > Micrococcales > Micrococcaceae > Arthrobacter > Arthrobacter sp. AG367. The sequence continues at coordinate 1,340 of NZ_VIVE01000011.1, read as the reverse complement.
GGCTGCGGGCCGGTGTCCTGGGCGCGAACGACGGCATCGTCTCCGTGGCGGCAACTGTGGTGGGCGTGGCCGGGGTGACCAACGACCTCGCGCCAATCCTGGTGGCAGGCACCGCGGCGGTGGTGGGCGGCGCCGTGTCCATGGCGTTGGGCGAATACGTTTCCGTGAGCAGCCAAAGCGACAGCCAGCGGGCACTGATCGAAAAGGAACGCCAGGAGCTCAGGGACGATCCCGACGGCGAACTGGCAGAGCTTGCGCACATCTACCAGGCAAAGGGACTCAGCGAAGCCACGGCTCGGACAGTTGCCGAAGAATTGACGGCAAAGGACGCACTGAAGGCACACCTGTCTGCCGAACTGAACATCGACGAAGAGGAAGTGGTCAGCCCCTGGCACGCGGCCTTCGCCTCCGCCATCGCGTTCACCGTCGGCGCCGTGCTGCCTATGCTGGCCATCATCTTCCCGCCCGAAGGGGCGCGCATCCCGGTCACGTTCGTCGCCGTCATCCTGGCGCTCGCGCTGACCGGCACCGTCAGCGCCAAAATCGGCGGCAGCTCCAAGCGCAAGGCCACCATCCGGCTGGTGGTTGGCGGGGCGCTTGCCATGGCCTTCACGTTCGCAGTGGGAAGCCTCCTGGGCACCACCGGCATCGCCTAGCCCTTCTCGAGCCCAGCCACTTCCCACATTCCGCTGCCCGCTACTGATCAGGAGTTTCCCGTGCTGGAGATCGCCGGCCTTCCGGCCCATATTCTGTTGATCCACGGCGTGGTGGTCCTGGCTCCGCTGGCCGGGGTCTCGGCAGTGGTTTTCGCCCTGCTCCGGCGCACCAGGCGTTACCTGGCCTGGCCCATGGGAGTCCTGGCACTGCTGCTGGTTCCGCTGTCCGTCCTTACCGCCGAAGCGGGGGAACAGCTGGAAAAGGCCAGGGGCGCGTCACAACTGGTTGAGGAGCACGCCCACCAGGGGAGTTTCCTCCGCTACGTCACAGTGTTGTTCCTGGTGGCCGTGGGTGCCCAGATCACCGCAGCCTTCCCCACGCTCCTGACACGCCGACCCGCCTTCCACGGTCTCCGCGGGCTCCTGGAGTCCCGCTGGCTGCTCCCCGCCACCTCGGTGCTGGGCGTACTGGCGGGACTGTTCCTGGTGTACCAAAGCATCGTGACCGGCCATTCGGGAGCAGTGTCCGTTTGGGCCGGCAGCCGCTAGCGCAGGGGGGGGGGGGGGGGGGGGGGGGGGGGGGGGGGGGGGGGGGGCGGCGGGGGGGGGGGGGGGGGGGGGGGGCGGGGGGGGGGGGGGGGCGCGGGGCGGGGGGGGGGGCGGCCGGCGCGGGGCGGCGCCCGG
>NZ_VIVE01000010.1:0-83954 GCF_007828995.1 Arthrobacter sp. AG367 | reverse complement strand
ACTTGGCACACTATTGAGTTCTCAAACAACAGACACACCCGGCACCACCCAAACCAACGTCCAGGCTCGCTCCGGAGCAACTTTCCAAACTTACCCGGTTCCAACAAGCTTCGCAAATCAGCGTTACCGCGATCCACTCCACTCGAAAACCAGCCCCACCCGCGTCCGGCACGCCAAGAGGCGAACCGTTTTCAGGCCGTTCAGTAAGGGGTTTGGCCGCTATCTTTCCGCTTCAGCGGCGGCGACTCAGAAAACAATACCCGCCCCCACACCCAACCGCAAATCGACCCCCTAGCGGGTGAAGATCCGCGGAATCCCGGGGCAGGAACGGCCGTCGGGGCACCCAAGCGGCCTCCCGCCGTCGTAATTCCCTGGTGTGTGCTGCCGCACATGCTGTCTGGCCTCCCCCATCTCCGGCCCCGACCTCAATTCCCTCGGTTGGCCCTTAAAGCCACGAGCCGCGGATACCTCCGGAAAGGAGGATCCGCGGCTCGTCTTGTTGCCCAGAATGGTGGACGAGTCAGCCCTGGGACAACGACCTACCCAACCGAGCCAGCGTGGGCTACTTGGCAATGCCACCGTGCCTGCTACAGGCCCCCTGCCGCGTGGTGCCGGGCCAGACATAGCCGTCGCTGCAGATAATGGCTCCCCCACTATTGGGAACTACAGGAGCAGGTGCGGGAGCCTGCGCGGCCTGCTTGGCAGCTGCATCCCGCGCAGCCTGGTCGGCGGCAGCCTTCGCAGCGGCTGCCTGATCGGCGGCGGCCTTGTCGGCAGCGGCTTTCTCAGCGGCCGCCTTCGCAGCAGCAGCCGCCTTCTCGGCCGCGGCCTTGTCAGCTGCCGCCTTGTCGGCCGCAGCCTTCTCCGCCGCAATATCGTCAAGGCTCTTGACGCCGAGATGCACCGTGGACCCCTTGTCAGCCTTTGCACCGTTGGCTGGGTCCTGGGTGGTCACCTGCCAGTTGCTCTTGACCATGATCGACTTGCCGTGGGCCGTGTCCTTGGCATCAACTTCAAACCCAAGGTCTTTCAGCTGGTCCGTGGCCTTGTCCAGGGCCAAACCCGTCACGGACGGAACGGTGACGGTCTCGATCGTTTGCGCAACAGCGGTTGCGGCTGCTGCAGGCTGCGTCGCCGCCTGCTTGCCGCCGCAGCCAGTCAGCATGAGGCCGGCAAGCACAGCCAGAGCCAGCGCCTTCTTCAACCTGCCGGCGGCAGGCATGGGACTTGTTTTCATGATTCCCCCTAGGAATGCGTGTGATGGTGTTGAAATCGCGTCCGGAGAGTCCGGACAAGAACGGGCCTACTCGCAGGCGATGCCGTCGGAGTCGCGGTCCAGTGCGGACCGGTAGCCGGCCTGGCCGGCGTAGAGCGGCGCAGCTCCCGCAGCCCTCGCCGCAGTGCAGTTGGCGTAGTAGACGGCGGCAGGTGCCGGTGCGGCGGGAGCAGGTGCGGGTGCAGCCGGCGCAGGTGCCGCCGGGACAACGGGCGCGGGCGCCGGAGCGACCGGTGCCGGTGCGGGGGCAACCGCCGCCGGAGCAGGAGCAGCCGCGGCAGGCGCCGGTTCAGCCACCGCCGGTGCGGGAGCCGGGGACTGTTGGCTGGTCGGAGCCAACTGTCCGGAGCAGTCACCGAGGATGCGGGCCATCGCGTCGTGCTCCGCCTGTGTCACCCACAGCCCATATGTCGCCTTCACCGAGATCTGCCGGGCCACATACTCACACCGGAAGGGCTTGTTCGGGGGCAGCCAGGTGGCCGCGTCGCCGTCGCCCTTTTGCTGGTTGGTGGGTCCGTCCGTTGCCTGCAGGTTCAGCGGATCATTCGCGAACGCCGTCCGCTGCTCGGTGGTCAGCTGCTGCGCGCCCTTCTGCCACGCGTCGCTCAGCGCCACCACATGGTCGATCTGCACGGCAGTGCTGGTCCCCGAGCCACGGACAAAACTGATGGTCTTGCCCGTGTAGGGATCCGCCAGGGTCCCTGTCTGGACTTTGCAGGGAACACTGTTCGTGTAAGTGATGCCGGTGAGGTCCCGCCGGAGGATGTCGTTGCGGGTATCGCAGCCATTGCGGTCCACGTCCAGCCACGCCTGGCCGAACTGCGCCCGGTCATACCCCGTTTTCGGCGCCCGGCCCTTGATGGAAAGGGTGGCCAACAGATCGACCGCCTTTGTGGCGTAGGCCGGCTGCGCGTTGGGGGCGGTGGCGGTGACGCCGGCGGCAAGGACGGCCGGGTTCTCCGGGTCCAGCGGCTCACCAGTGCTGTCAGCGGTGGGAGTGGGCGTGGACGACGGCGAAGCCGTCGCTGTGGCGGTTGGGCTCGCTTTGGCGGACGCCACCTTGGCGGTGCTCTCCGAGGAGGCTGCCTCGAGGTCTGCGCTGGCAACGTGCGGCAAGGCGACGGCCCCGCCGATGAAGAGGGCGAGGGACGCGGCGATCGCGATGGCGCCGGCCTTGCGTTGCGCCGGGAGCCAGGCCCAGGAGCGCCGCCCTGTAAGCAGGACGTAAAGGCCGGTGAGTGCGGTTGAAACGCCCAGGAAAATCAGGGCTCCGCCCACTCCGCCGCTCAGCGCGCCCAAAAGCATGAACAGTGCGGTGATGCCGGCAACAATAAACGTTGAAATGCGTGGTTTCCGCGGCGGCTTCGGTGCCGCCGCAGGTGGAACAAACCCGAAAAGGGTGTCGTGGTCGGGCATTCTTTCCCCATTTTCACGGGGTCCCCATATGGGTCCCCCACATTTGGCGGGCCTGCTGCTAAGCCCGACAAACTCATCGTCATGAGCCTATGGTCCAACCGAAACCGAAAACGGGCGTCCTGCGCGTCCTCGGCCAACATTCAGCAAGTCTTGATCGGACCTTGAGGAAAGCCCGACGCAATACCGTGTGAGTGCTTCATAATTCGCGGTTTCGCGTGGCTGAACCCGTCTGTTCGGCTCCCATTCCCTTGCGTGAGCCGCAAAGATAGAGTGGCCGGATGCAGATGCGTCTTGAGGTTGTCCAGGTCCCGGTTTCCGACGTCGACAGGTCGAAAGCGTTCTATGCCGAAAAACTTGGCTTCGTCCTGGACCACGACGTGGAACACATTCCGGGCATGAGGGTGGTCCAGCTGACTCCCCCGGGTTCGCCCACATCAGTAGTCATCGGCACCGGGATGACCGCCATGACGCCGGGCAGCCTGGAGGGACTGCAACTGGTGGTTCCGGACATCACGGAGGTCCGGGCCGAACTGGTCAGGCGGGGCGCGGACATCAGCGAAATCCAGGACCTGGGCGGCGTCCTTTTCGCCTACTTCAGCGATCCCGACGGCAACCGCTGGGTGATGCAGGGCCAGACCCCTGCGGACATCCGGGACGCGCACAAACCCTAAAAGAAGCTGCTAAAAGGGAGCGGGCGTCGGAGGGTGCGGACTACTTTTTAGCCGGCGGGGCAGTGGAACCCCGGACCACCAGCTCGGTGCCGAGCTCGATCCGCTGCGGCAGTTCCTCGTCACCATCCAGATGCCGGAGCAGGGCGCGCATGGCAGTTTCGGCCATCTGCACTACCGGCTGCCGGATCGTGGTCAGCCCCGGCTCGATCCACTCGGCCGCCGGAATGTCGTCAAACCCAATGACGGACAAGTCTTCGGGAATGCGGAGCCCGGCGGAACGCGCAGCCCGGTACGCACCCAAGGCCTGGTCGTCGTTGCCGGTGAAGATCGCCGTCGGACGGTCCGGCAACTCCAGCAGCTTGCGGGTTGCAGCCTCGCCCGCTTCGATGGAAAAGTCGCCGGGAACCATCAACGCCGTGTCCAGGGCTATGCCCGCGCGGCGCAGTGCCGAGATGTAGCCATCCTCTCGGGCGCTGCTGCACTGCAGGTCCTCGCGGCCGCCGATCATGGCGATCCGCTTATGCCCCAACTGCAAAAGGTGTTCCGTGGCCGAATAGCCACCCTCCCAGTTCGCCGCCCCCACTGTCATCAGGTCCGGGCCAGGCTGGCCCACAGGATCGATCAGCACCACAGGTATCCCCAAGGACTTGATCCGCTGGATTTGCTTGGCATCCAACTGGTAGACGGCCATGAGCAGCCCATCCGATTTCCGCTCCGCGAGGTTGGCCAGCCACGGCCGGATGCGCGAGCCGTCCAGGCTCAGGCTGCTGACCACAGTCCCGTAGCCGGCGTCCTGTGCCACACGTTCTACGCCCTCGATGATCTCCAGGGCCCATTCCGAGCCCAGCCCCGGAAACACCAGGTCCACCAGGCCGGCCTTTTGCCTGCGTTTGGCAGGGCGGCGCGCATAATCGCGCCGGGCAATGATCTCCTCCACCCGGGCACGCGTCTCTGCCGCCACGTGCGCGTGCCCGTTCAGCACCTTGGACACGGTGGGAACCGAAACCCCGGCTTCACGGGCAATCTCACTGATCGTCGCGCGCCTGGTGTCCTGCTTGCTCACCACGGAAACCGCCCTCTCACCCGGGTCACGCGCCCGGTGCTATGTATCGGAAAGTTCCCACGTCTGGATCCGGCCACACATGCCGTAAATTCTGCGGTTTTCCCGTTTTCCCATCGTAGTTCGCGCACCGGCCAGATAGATACTTTCTGCCGTGTCCAGAGAGGCCAGCTGCTGCCGGGTGACTTCCGCCTGGCGGGCAGCTCCCTCCGCCAGAACGTCTGCCCAGGCGCAGGTCCTGTCCGAGACCAGACGGGCAGCGGCAGCATGGAAGTCGGCCAGTGCTGCCGGGCCGGAAACCAGCACGGCTTGCTTAAGCGCAAAGTAGCCTTCCAGGGCCAAATCACGACGGCGGCGCGCGGCGTGCTCGCCCGCGTCCGGCCCAGCGTCGGCGTCCTTGTGTTCCAGCGCCGCTGCGCTCCGGTACTTTTCCGCGTGCGCAAGGTACTCGGGCGGAAATGTCATCACGGCATCGCCGTGTTCGGGCAGCCCGGCATTCTGCATGACTACAAGGACCTTCAGGTCACCCGAATCATTGATGGCGCGATGCACGGTGCCGGGGGTAAACCAAAGCACCACCCCAGGCGCCAACGGTGTTGAGGTGAAGCCGCGCGAGTCAAGTGTCTCCAGCCTGCCGATTCCCTGGAGCACCACGTACGCCTCCGTGGAAGCGGTGTGCACGTGCGGCGACCCGCCGGCTGCACCGTCGGCGCCCGGCCAGTCGTAGATGCTGATTTCGGAGAGCCCAGTGGCGCCTGGAAACGTTGAGGCCATCCGTTACGCCCAATCGCGAAGCGCTGCTTGCGCAGCATCCGCCAGCGCCTGGGCGCGTTCGGCGTCCACACCGCCATCGGCAATCACCACGGCGTAGCGGTAGGTAAGCGGCGCACCTTCACGGAGGGGCACCTCCTCGCTGAAGAAGGGGGCTGAGCCCAGGCACGCGAACATGGACGACCTGGCAAACCACTGGTTGGGTGCACCGGGGTTATTTCCGTCCTCCACGAACGCGATGGTGGAGGCCCGGCAGGTGACGTCATGCGTACCGGTGAAGGCGATCCACGGCGAGCGGGTGCCCATGAATTCGTCCGTACCCGCATCCTCCTGGTTGCGGAACACGCCGCCTGTAAAGGACCTGGGGCCGCGCCAAAAGAGGCCACCATATCCGGCGTTGTGCCGGCCTTCCGTAGTGGGGCTGCCGATGCGGATCTCTTCGCCGGAGATATTGCTCATCCTGGTCTCAAAGAGGATGGCGTATGCCCCCTCGGTTTCGCTGTTCTCCGTGGCAGCGTCTTCCACCAACCGGAGGCTGAACCGGCGGCTCTCCGCAATGACCGGTTCCCCTTCCTGCGAGGTCCAGGTCAGGGATTCCGACGCCGTGATGCCGGGGCCGGATTGGTCGATGCCCGTGAAGGATCCGTGGGTCATGGCACCATTGTTGTCCAGGTTGGCGTACTCCGTGGCGCGTGTGTAGGTGGCTCCGCCCCAGAAATTGTGCTTGCCCACGTTGGGCAGCGCCCAGGAAAGTCCCTTATGCCAGACGTGGTCCCACGGGCGGGAAATTGTCACCTCGTCCCCGCCCAGGGTGGTCAGCGGATGGAAGAACGGCCGCGGACTCTCGTACTGGTCGTCCGTGGGCTTGTAGGTATAGGTGGCGATAGGCCTGCCTTTGGCTGTGAAGGTGAGGGCCGCTCCATCGTCGTGGAAACTGAGTGATGCCGCGGACACAGCGGAAAGGGACGCTGCTGTGGGGGTGGTCATGGTGGTGCCTCCTTGGGTATGGGCTCAGACGCTGGTGGCTTTGAGGGCGGTCAGGTTGAATGCTGTCTCCTCGAGGACTTTCGCGCCCAGCCCTTCGCCGTCCATGCCCCCGTAGAAGGGGTGGCCGGTGACGATCTCGCCGCGGTGCACGGATTTTCCGGTAAAGGCGGAGGCGTAGAGGGCGGCAGCGAACTCCAGAGTTTGCCGTGCGGAGTCTGCCCCGGCCGGAAGAGGGCGGCCGGCGTCGAGCGCGCCATACATGGCCAGGAACTGGGCCGCGTGTCCGCTTCCCTGATCCAAGGGCTCGCCGTTCCACGCTGTTCCTACCTGGTCCTCGTGGCCGGGCGCTGCCGTAATGGTCCAGTTGTCCGTGCTGTAGCCGTAGAGGTGGCTCAGCTCCACAGTGGCAAATTCGCAGTCGATTCGGATGTCCGAGGTTTCCCGCGGCGAGAGCAGCGAGTTGATAATGGTGGCCACGGCTCCGTTACTGAACCGGACCAGGGCGGCGGACAAGTCTTCAGTGGAAGTAGGCCGTGCCTGCCGGCTGGCGATGGCGGTGATTTCCTCCCACGGACCCAGCAGGTGCAACAGCAGATCGAACTGGTGAATGCCGTGACCCATGGTGGGCCCGCCGCCCTCGGCTTCCCAGGTTCCGCGCCAGGGAAGTTCCCAGTAGCTGTCCGGCCGGTACCAGAGGGTGTCGCACCGGGCCACCAGGGGACGGCCGAAGTCACCGCCGCCAATCAGCCGGCGGGCCGCGGCTGCCGCATCCCCGAACCGGTGCTGGAAGACGCAAGAGAACTGGGCGCCGCCCTTTGCCTGGGCGGTCTCCAGCCGGTCGAAGTCAGCGAGGCTTAGCGCCGGGGGTTTTTCGGAGAGGACATGGACGCCTGCTTCGAGGCATTCGATGGCCTGGCCGATGTGGAACATGGGCGGCGTGCAGAGGTGGACAATGTCCGGTTTGGCCTCTGCCAGAAGATCGGCCAGGCTCAGGTACATACCAGGGATGCTGTGCTTCTCCGCGAAGGCATCCAGCCGGCCCTGGTCCACGTCGCATGCCGCCACCAGCTCCGCCCTGCCGTTTGTCCGGGTCAGGTTGTCAGCATGGACCGCCGCGATCCCGCCGGTTCCCACGATGGCCACTCTGTACGTCCGCATGTTTTCTCCGTCGTTGCAGTGATGTAGGTAGCGCCCCAGGGCTTCGAAGTGGTCCGAAGGGCCTCCGGGCGCCTGGTCCCAAAGTCAATGGAAAGTTTCTATTCCATTCACGAAGTTTCGTGGGTTCCGTCGCAGACTTATCCCACTCCCATTGTCAACCGTAGGAGGATTATCTTTGAAGAGTCAATGCTTTAGGACCTAGAAAGTAAACGATAGTTTCTGATAGTTTCTTAGAAACTTCCTACGATCCCAGGAGACGCCCGTGACCAGCGGTGCCGCCGAAAAGCAAGCCATCACCTCCCCGGCCGCCGGCAACGGCTCCCGTGACGCCGTCGAACGCCTCTCCATTGATGAGCTGGTGCGGCACATGACCCTGGAAGAGAAGCTGGCCCAACTGGCAGGTGTGTGGGTCAATGCGTCCACGGACGGAGACTCCGTAGCGCCGCTGCAGAATGAGATGGCCGGCGACGCGCGCTCCTGGGAGGAGATGATTGCCTCCGGACTGGGGCAGATCACCCGCATGTACGGCACGGTGCCCTTGGAGCCTCTCGAGGGCGCCCGGCGGCTGGCCGCGGCGCAGGAACAGATCATGGCGGCCTCACGCTTCCGGATTCCGGCGCAGGTCCATGAGGAATGCCTCGCCGGCTTGGCTGCGTGGAAGGCCACGGCTTTCCCCGTCCCCCTGGCGTGGGGCGCGACCTTTAACCCTCCGCTGATCCGTCGGATGGCGGGTCTCATTGGTGGGCAGATGCGGGCACTCGGCGTCCACCAGGGGCTGGCTCCCGTGCTGGACGTTGTGCGGGACCTGCGCTGGGGCAGGGTGGAGGAGACCATCGGCGAGGACCCCTACCTGGTGGGCACGGTAGCCAGCGCCTACGTCTCCGGGCTGGAAGGGTCCGGAATCGTGGCCACGCTCAAGCACTTCGTTGGCTACTCTGCGTCCCGCGCCGGACGCAACCATGCACCGGTGTCCATGGGCCCGCGCGAGTTGGCGGACGTGATGCTGCCCCCGTTCGAAATGGCGCTTAAACACGGCGGAGCCCGCTCCGTGATGCATGCGTACACGGACACCGACGGCATTCCTGCAGCCGCCAACCGCGCACTGCTGACCTCGCTGCTGCGCGACGAGTGGGGCTTCGCCGGCACCGTGGTTGCCGACTACTTCGGCGTCGCCTTCCTGCATGTCACCCACGGCGTTGCTGCCGATTCCGGCGATGCAGCAGCCCTGGCACTCAGAGCGGGCGTTGACGTGGAGTTGCCTACAGTGAACTGCTATGGCACGCCCCTGCTTGAGCGCGTGCGCTCCGGCGAGGTCCCCGAATCCCTGGTGGACACCGCCCTTCGCCGGGTGCTGCGGCAGAAGCAGGAGGCCGGGCTGCTCGCGCCGGATTTTGACCCCGCGCCCCCGGTCCTCAGCGCCGGAGCCGTCGACCTGGATCCAGCCGGGAACCGGGCTTTGGCCCGCGAGATCGCCGCCCAGTCATTGGTGCTGCTGACCAACGGGATGCACGACGGCGGCGCCAGCCTCCCGCTGCCCGTTACGGCGTTGGCCTCGCTTGGCGTGGTGGGGCCCCTGGCAGAGGATCCATTCGCAATGCTGGGCTGCTACTCATTTGACGCGCATGTGGGCGCATCACACCCGGACGTTCCCATGGGTGTCCACGTTCCCACCGTGGCCTCGGCAGGCAGAAACCGTTTCGGATCGCTGCGCAGCGCTGCGACCGGCACCTGCGAGGCCATCACGGACGAACAGATCGCGGAGGCCTGCCGGACTGCCGCGTCGGTGGACACCTGCGTAATCGTGGTGGGCGACAACGCCGGCCTCTTCGGCCGCGGCACCTCCGGGGAAGGCAACGACGCAGCTGACCTTCAGTTGCCCGGGGACCAGCACCGCATGCTCGACCAGGTGCTCACCGCGGCCGAGGCCGCCGGAACGCGCACCGTCGTCGTGGTCCTCAGCGGCCGGCCTTACGCCTTGGGCGACTTCGCGGACCGGGCCGGGGCGATCGTCCAGGGCTTCTTTCCCGGCGAAGAGGGCGCGGAGGCGCTCTGGGACATCCTGACAGGGGCCGTCAACCCGTCCGGCAAACTGCCCGTTTCCGTACCCCGAACTTCCGGCGGACAACCCGGCACCTACCTGCACAGCCGCCTGGCCGGGCCGTCCGGCGTCAGCGCGCTGGACCCCTCGCCACTGTTCAGCTTTGGGCACGGCCTGTCTTACACGACCTTCGACTTTTCCTGCCACTCGGCCAGTGCGGACGCAATGTCCACAGCGGATGCCGTCACCGTGGGATGCACCGTGACCAATACCGGCCCCGTTGACGGCGCCGAAGTGGTGCAGCTGTACCTCGAGGACCCGGTGGGCGAGGTGGTGCGGCCCCTCCGCGAACTGATTGGCTACGCCCGGGTGGACCTTGCCGCCGGCGCATCGGCGAGGGTCGAGTTCACGGTGCACGCCGACCGGACGTCCTTCACAGGGGTGGATCTGAAGCGGGTGGTGACGCCGGGCCTGGTGAAGCTGCACGTGTCGACCTCCAGCAGCCGGGACACCCACAGCCACGAACTCATCCTGCAGGGCGGCCGCCGCGTCGTGGGTTTTGACCGGGACATGCTGACACCGGCAACGGTGGCGCCGGTCCGGGCGTGTACTGACCCGAGAGGTTGATTGAGGACTCACCCCCGGCCGTGCACCGGCCTGGCGTTTGCCGGGGGTTCCCCAACCTCATGGATGCCATGGCCACTGCAGGCCGTCTTGGTGACGCTGGCCCGCTCGATACGCGAAACGGTGAACCACCGCATGGCGTTGCGCAGCCGGCACCACCCAACCAGGTACCACTGGCCGTTGGTGGCTGCGAACAGCACCGGCTCGACGTCGCGGGTGGTGGTGGTCCCGTCCCCGGATGTGTAGCGAAGGCGAATCACGCGCTGCTCGGCCATCGCCTCCTCCAGTACCGACTTGATGGCCCGTGACGAGGAGGGAAGGGCGTTGACCCAGACACGGTGGGCCAATGCGTCAGCTCGTGCCCGTGTTTTGGGATCGAGGACATCCATGATCTTCCGGACACCTGCTGCTGCCAGATCGGCGTAGGGGGCATCCGACGCAGCGGACACCGCTGCCATGAGCGCCACGGCCTGCGCCGGGGACAGGCTGACTGGCGGCAGGGACCCGCCTGCAGCCAACCCATAGCCACCGCCCGGACCTGGGCGGGACCATACCGGCGCACCGCTGTTCTCCAACGCATCGAGGTCCCTCTTGATGGTGCGAACAGATACCTCAAGTTCTGCAGCCAGCCGCCCGGCAGAAACCCCCTGCCTGCCGCTGCGGCGCAATATCTCGGAGAGGGCATGGAGCCGTTCGACCCGCTTCACCGTTTAAGCCCGGGCAGATTCATGACATAAATAGTGACACACCCTTGTCCAAGGCGGCTGCGAGGGTATTGGCATGACAACTACTGCAAGCCGTCCCATCATCATTCTCATCGCCGGCCACTGGCTGGGCGCCTGGGCGTGGGATGAAGTGCTGGAACACCTGGCAACCGACCAATCCCGCGCCGTCGCGATGACGCTGCCCGGTCTCGACGGGGACGATCCCGGGCGTGCGGCAAAGACCCTCGACGACCAGGCCGCGGCGGTCCTGGACGTCATCAGCCAGCTCGGGGCCTCTGGGGACCAGCCCGCCACTCTCGTCGCCCACAGCGGGGCAAACGCCCCCGTCAGCCTCGTCCTGGACCGACACCCTGAGCTTGTCCATCGAGTGGTGTGGGTCGACTCCGGCCCTGTGGCACCGGGAAGCGCCTTCGGCCCGGGCATCCCGGAGGAGTTGGCGGAGCTTCCGCTGCCGCCCTTCGATGTCCTGGCCGAGCAGGCGAGCCTCGACGGCCTGAGCCCAGAAGTCCTCGAGCGTTTTCGGGCCCGGGCTGTCCCTGAACCCGGCCCTGTGCTTCGTCAGGCCGTCGAGCTCACGAACGATGCCCGCCACAAGGTCCGGACCACCCTGGTGTGCTGCTCGATCCCGGGCGCGCAGGTGCTGGAGCTCGCCCGCTCCGGGCATGCCATGTTTGCCGAAGTGGCGAACATTGAACACCTCGACGTCATCGACCTCCCAACGGGGCATTGGCCCATGTGGAGCCGTCCCCGCGACCTCGCCGGGACCATCCAGTCAGCGGCTTCCCGAACCAGCTGAACTGCACCCATGACCGGTCAGGCGGCGGTGAATTTCTCCTCAACCAGCGCCAGCAGCGGCCGGGAGTTCAGGCACACCAGAAACACTACGGTGCCGGCGAGAACCGGCAGCAGGTACGCAGTGGTCACCAGCAGCAGGGTTCCCGCGACGAACAGGATCCCGGCGTTGCCCAGTGAAACCCGCTTCCGGGCACTGAAGCTGTACAGGGAGAGCCGGTAGAGGTCCCGGGTCCGGAACGAAAACCTGGACAGCAGCAGCAAAGCATTCAGGCCGGCGGTGGCCACGAGCACTGCGAGGAGCAGCATCGCCGGCCTGAGCGCGGGCGTGGCCGGGTTGCCCGGATGCAGCGAGGACAGCCCGGCCAGGTTGACCGCGATGACGGCCAGAACCAAAAGGTACGGCACCCAAACCTGCAGGGCCTGCCCCAGATTCATCCGGTACCCGCGGACGAAGTCCTGGTAAACCCCGCCCTCATGGCCGGCGGCCATTCGGTTGAATGCGTACATGCACGCCACCAGGGCCGGCCCCGCCGGAACGAGTGCCACCACAAGGGCCCAGGCCCCCGCGATGGGTGCCGCCACCAGGGCCGGCAGCAGCAGGATATTGGCCAGCCCCAGGAGGACCGAGCCCATCATCACGCCCGCAACGGTGCCGGCCGCCCTGAACAGGGGGCCGGCTCCGTACTCCGCCTTCTTCTGAACCACTGACTGCCTTTCGGTCACCGCGGAAGGCCCGCGGCCGCCGTCGTACGCCCTACTTCTTTTCGGCGTATGCCTTGTAGGCCTTGTTGGCCAACTCTACGTATTTGCCCATGCCCTTGCTGTCCAGCTCTTTGACGTAGGCGTCGAACTCCGAGAGGCTGCGCTGGCCGGTGATGAACTTCAAGGTGTTCTGCTTGACGTGGTCCTTCAGTGGCGTGAGAGTCAGGGTGGCTTGCTCCCGGTCGGTGTCGCTGAACGGCACGGGCGGGGCAACGGGCCTGGGCTTCTTGCTCTTCATGGCCTTTTGGAAGGCCAGCTCTTCCTCATTGAAGGTGGACTGGAGCAGGTCCGTGGTGCCCCCGTAGGCGAAGTTGCCGCCGGAGAAGCCGTAATCCACGCGCAGGTCTTTGGTGCCGCCCGGATTCAGGCCCTGGAAGTTGATGTCCTTGGCCAGGATGCGTTTGCCGCCTTCCTTGTTGTAGGTGGTGCCCTGCACCCCCCACTTGGCGAACTCCTGGCCTTCGTCGCTGTAGAACAGCCAGTCGATGTACTGCATCAGCGCCACGAAGCTGTCCTTGTCCTTCACGGACGCGTTCAGCATGATGCCGTTTTCCAGCCGGGAACCGCCAATGACGTCGCCTGCGGGGCCGCCGGGAACCGTGATCTTTCGGACGGCGAAGTTGCCCTTCCCCAGAGACTGCTCCATTGATGTGCGGTACGTGATGATGTTTTGGGAGTTGGCGCTGATCACAAACGACTTGCCCGAGGTGAACTTCTGGATGGCCGAATCATCGGTCTGCGTGAAGCTTTCCGGATCCATCAGCCCCTCCGAGACCAAGGAGTTGAAGTAGGTCACAAGATCCTTGAACTGGCCGCTGCCGGCACCGAAGGCGAACTCCTTCTTGCCTTCATCGAACGTCAGTCCGTCCACCAGGCCCCAGCCTGCCACGGTGCCAAAGGCGGTGCCGGCAATGTTCAGCACGCTGTTGCCGTTGAACCGGTCGGAAAAGGGCACCACATCGGGATGGTTCTTCTTGAGTTTGCGCAGCACCTCCCGGAACTCGTCCCAGGTCTTGGGCTCCGCGATCCCGTCCTTCTCCAGCACGTCGGTCCGGAACGCCAGCGTGTAGTCCGGCCAGAGTTCCTCGTGCAGACCGGGCAGGACGTAGTACTTGCCGTCCTCCTGGGTGAGGCCTGCAATCTCAGGCTCCAGCTTCCACTTCTTGATCTTGTCCTGGTAGTGCGGCATGAGGTCCACGTAGTCGCTGACGGGAAGGACGGCGCCGGAGGATACATACGCGCTCTCCTGCCCCGGGTAGGTCTTGGCAATTATCTCCGGGGCCTTGCCGGAACTGATCAACAGGCTGCGCTTCTGCTCGTAGTCGCTGCTGGGAACGATGGTCGGTTCCAGGGTGACGTTGTTGTCGCTGGCCATCTTGGAGAACAGGAGCCAGTCCTTCTTGTATGGATAGGTGGGCTGATCGCTGAACAGGAAGGTGAAGCTCAGCGGCGCCGTCGCCTTGAACGTGTCCCCAACCCCAAAGCTGTCCATCGCACCATTGCGGGCCTTTGAGGTATCGGCCTTGCTGCCGGAGTCAGAGTCACATCCCGCCATCACCAGGCCGAAGGCTGCGAGCGCGGACAGGCCGAGGAAATCTCGTCTGCGGATCATGGGTTTTCCTTTCATAAGGGTTATTCCTTGACGGAGCCGAGCATGACGCCCGAAAAGAAGTACTTCTGGACAAAGGGGTAGACGCAGAGGATGGGGATCACGGTCAGGACGATGGTGACGGACTGGATGTTCGCGGCAATCTGGCCCACGTTCTCCGCCGTACCGCCGGCGGAGCCTGCCGTGGTGACGCCGGCAATCATGTTGCGAAGGTAGATGGTCACCGGGAACAGATCGGGGTTGTCCAGGTACAGGAACGCCTGGAACCAGGAGTTCCAGTTGGCTACTGCGTAAAACAGGACCATGGTGGCAACGATTGCCTTGCTCAGCGGCAGGACCACCTTGAAAAGCACCCCGTACTGGGTAAGTCCGTCAATGGCGGCCGCTTCCTCCAGTTCACGCGGCATGTTCTCGAAGAACGACTTCATGATGAGCAGGTTGAAGACGCTGATGGCGTTGGGCAGCACTACGGCCCATAAGGTGTCCCGCATTCCAAGCGAGGTGATGAGCACATAGTTGGGGATCAGGCCGCCATTGAAGAACATGGTGAACACCGCGATGCCGATGAACAGGCTGCGCCCCTTCAGGTCCTTCCTCGCGATGGCATACGCGAAGCTGGTGGTCAGCACCATGGAGATAGCCGTGGCCACCACGGTGTACAGAATCGTGTTGCCGTAGTTCCGCCAAAAGACCGAGTCGGCCAGGATCAGCTGGTAAGTCTCGGTGTTGAAGCCCATGGGGAACAGGTTGACCTTGCCGGCGTTAATGAATCCTTCGCTTGAGAAGCTCTGCGCCAGGATGTTCAGGAACGGATACAAGGTCAGGAACACCACCACCAGCAGGAAGGCCAGGTTCACCACCCGGAACAGCCGCATGCTGCGTGAAACCTTCATGTCCTTGACCAGGACACCTGTGTCCTTTGGTGCTGCTTTCGCGCCGGGTTCTTTCACGGCTGTCCCTTTCACAGTTGTCCCCTTCACCACAGGCTCGTTCCGGCGAGCCGCTTGGATATGGCGTTGGCGGAGAGAATCAGCGTGAGGCCGATGACGGATTCGAACATGCCGATCGCCGCCGCGTAGCTGAAGTTCGACGATTCAAGGCCCACCCGGTACAGGTAGGTGGAGATGACATCCGAGGTCTGGTAGTTCAGCGGGTTGTAGATCAGTAGGATCTTTTCGAAGCCCACGGCCATGAACGTGCCGATGTTGAGGATCAGCAGTGTGATGATGGTGGGCCGGATGGCCGGCAGGGTCACATGCCAGGTCTGCTGCCAGCGGTTGGCGCCATCGATCCGGGCTGCCTCGTACAGCGATTCGTCCACCCGGGTCAGGGCGGCCAGGTAGAGGATGGCTCCCCACCCCATGGTCTGCCACACCTCGGAGCTGATGTACATGGGCCGGAACCACGCGGCGTCCTGGGTGAAGTTAACCGTGGTGCCGAACAGCGAGTTGGCAATTTGGTTTACGGTGCCTGTCATGGAGAAGTTCTGCAGGATCATGCCGGCGATGATCACCACGGACATGAAGTGCGGCAGGTAGGCCACGGTCTGGACGAACTTCTTGAACTTCTGCGAACGCAGTTCGTTCAGCATCAGCGCGAATATGATGGGCATCGGGAAGCAGAACAGCAGTGTCAGCACGCCCAGGATGATGGTGTTCTGGAACGCTTGCCAAAAGCTGGGATCGTTGATGAAGAGGGTGACGTATTTCAGGCCCACCCATTTCTCGCCGAAGATGCTGCCGCCGGGCTGGAACTGCCGGAACGCGATCACGTTGCCTGCCATGGGCAGGTACCGGAAGATGGCGAAGTAGGCCAGCGGCAACAGCACCAGGGTGTAGAGCCGCCAGTCCCGCCTGAAGGCCAGCTTCCAGCCTCCGGGTTTGTTCCGCGGTTTTTCAGTTCGCGCATCGGCGTCCGTGGGGACCGCCTCGGGAGGTACTTCCAATCGCATGGCCATGACTGCCTCCTACCGGCCCGTTTCTGCGGTTGAGTCTTTAGTGGGTATTTCCTCCAGCACCAGCACGCCGTTGGCGGCGAGCTCCACCGTGCCGGTGACATTGGCTCCGGTGAGCTGGTCTGTGCCGCCCTGCCCCACGTCCACCCTGGCGGGTGCATCGTTGTGGTTCAGGACCAGCAGGTAGCTGCGTCCGTTGCCGGCACGACGGCGGACCTGCACTCCCAGCGGCGCGTCCAGTTCCGCGCGGATTCCCGCAGCGGCACGTTCAGTTGAGAGCAGTTCCGCAAGGAAGGAGCTGTCCACCCTGGCCGACAGGTACACGGCAGTGCCGGCGCCGAAGCTGTTGCGGGTGACGGCGGGCGAGCCTTCCAGCCGGCCGGAGGCATAGCTCGCAACAACGTCAGCCGTGGTGGTGTGCAGGTGCTCGGTCCAGTAATCGGCTGAGGCCGTACCGCCGTCGGCCGTTGAAAGCTTGACTGCCTCGCCCTCCCCGGCCAGCGGATGCATCTCCTCGCTCCACACTCCCAGGACGTTGCGCAGCGCGCCCGGGTAGCCGCCCAGGAGGATGGTGTTGTCCTGGTCCACGATGCCGGAGAGGTAGCTGGCCACCAGATGCCCGCCGCGGGCCACATAGTCCTCGATGTTCCCGGCGGCCTGGTCGGTGAGCAGGTACGACGCCGGCAGGACCGCCATGCCGTACTGGCTGAGGTCGCTGGTGGTGTTCACGAAGTCCACGGATATGTTGGCGTCGAAGAAGGGGCGGTAGAGGCGGAGGACTTCCTGGGCGTAGTTCAGGTCCGAGCGCGGGGAGTTCCCCAGTTCCAGGGCCCACCAGCAGTCCCAGTCGAAGACCAGCGCGACCTTGGCGCTGGAGCGTGTGCCGGTGAGGCCGGCCAGGCCCTTGAGTTCCTGGCCCAGTTCACAAACTTCCCGGAAAATGCGCGTATTGGGCCCGGCGTGGTTGACCATGCCGGAGTGGAAGCGTTCGGTGCCGCCCCTGGCCTGGCGCCACTGGAAGAAGAGGATGGAATCGGCGCCCTGCGCGATGGCCTGGTAGGAGCCAAGCCTCATTTTGCCGGGCAGCTTGGAGACGTTGACGGACCACTGGCTGACGGCGCCGGTAGCCTGTTCCATCACCAGCCATGGCTGGCCGCGGCGGAGCGAGCGCATCAGGTCGAAGTTGAGCGCCGCGGCCACGTGGGCGTCTTCCTCGCGCGGGTCCGGGTAGATGTCCAGGGCCGCGGCGTCCTCCTCAGCAGCCCAGGCCCAGTAATCGTTGTTCTTGTAGAAGCGCATGAAGTTGGTGACAATCGGCAAATCTGGCGTGTACCGGCGCAGGATGTCCCGCTCGGCCTTGTAGTGCTCCAGCATGCTGTCCGAAGTGAACCGGTGGTAATCAAGGCGGCGGGACGGGTTGGACCACGTGCGCGGCTGGGCGGGTGCGTTCACCTGTGACCAGTCGGAGTAGCGCTGTCCCCATACGTCGGTGCTCCATGCCTGGTTCAGGTTCTCCAGGTCGCCGTATTTTTCCTGCAGCCATGCCCGGAAGGCGCGGTCGGCGTACGGGCCGTACGAGACCGGTCCGTACTCGTTGTTTACATGCCACATGCGCAGGGCCGGGTGGGCAGCGTAGCGCTCCCCCATCTTCTCTGCCATGGCCAGCGATTTTTCCCGGTAAGCAGGATGGGAGACGTCGAAGTGCTGTCGGGAGCCGAAGCCGAACGTAGAGCCGTCGGCCAGGACGGGCAGGATGTCCGGGTGCTGGGCGATCAACCAGGCCGGCGGGACGGCGTCCGGAGTGGCCAGGTCCACGCCGATGCCGTTCCGGTGCAGCAGGTCCATCACCTCGTCCAGCCAGCCAAAGTCGTAAAGACCGTCGGCTGTCTCGAGCCGGCTCCAGGAAAAGACGGCCAGGGTAACCAGGTTGACGCCCGCTTGCTTCATGAGCCGGACATCCTGGTCCCACACCTCGCGGGGCCACTGTTCGGGGTTGTAGTCACCCCCGTAGGCGATGCCGCCCAGACGTTCGTGCAGGCGTTTGAAGCGGTGTTCGGAGGTGCTGGTGCTGTGCTCGCGGGTCATCATCGTCCTTTTGTTGGCATCATGGCCGCGGGCTCCCACCAGTGCGACCTGCATCACAGTGAGAAACTATCGTAAAGTTTCAGCAATAACAACAGAAAAGGGAAAGTGGGAGGAGACTCCGCGTCCCCTGCAACCATCCATAAGGGCGGCAATACCCAGAGAATGGGGCAGCGGAGTGCGGACTGGCCATCCTTTATGCATGGTTGCCCGAATAGGGATCTTTCCGGGCAGGCAGGAAAGTATCGGGTGGGGAGGGGGAAAGAAACCTACGGCGCTGCTTCCAGCTAAGCGCCCGGTGCCGTTCCACCCGCCTGGGGTTCCAGGACATCCTGGACAACCTCATTGTGGCGCAGGAACCACGGCTTGAACGGCGGGTCGAAGCGGGCGAATCTCGGCGTCCCCACGGGAGTCAGCCCGGCCAGGGTGAGCGCAGCGTGCAGGCCGTCGTTGCGCTTCTGGAAAGCCGATGCCGAACCGCTGCCGGAGAATCCCAGCACTGCGGCAAGGGAACCTGGCACCGCGCGGATCCTGACCATGGGATCGGCAGGGACCGGAGCGCCGTCAGCTGTCACGCCGGCCGGAAGGACGAACGCCACCGAATATTCGGCAGGCTCCCCCGACCCCGGCACCGGACCGGACTGGAGCACCGGAGCGGTCATGGCCAGTTTCTGCCGGGCATTATTGCTGCCGCTGATGTAGTTGAAGAGATGCCGGAAGGCGGCATTGCCGGCGCGGTCAAAATCCGCGGTGACCGTCACTTCGGCCACCACGTAGTCCGGATACCGGCGCAGCTCGAAATGCGGATAGCGCCGGATCAATTCAAAGGGCTGCTGCTCGGTCATGGTGGACCGAGCCTACGCCCGCCGAGCCGCAGCGGCCAGACCCAAGAGCCGCGACAGTCTCAGACCACATGGTTTGTGGCGGGTTTCCGGAATTTGGCACGGAGGGCCGCGGTGCCAACCCCAAGGCAGAGCAGCAGTCCCAGCCCGCCGAAGATGACGGTCAGCACAATGCCCACGCCACGGAACCACACACCGTCGCTCTCATAACCCAGCACAACGGCCCTTGCCGGGTCATTTTCGGCATAGACCACCGTGGCTTCGCTGCCGACGACGGGATGCTGGTCGTGGTCAACGGCCGCGAACGTCCTGTGGGGCAGCCCGTCCGCCGCCGTGAATTCAACCTGCATCCTGCGCGAGGAGGCTTTGGCGACGTCCTTGAAGTGGACGATCGTTCCGGTGGCCTGTGTCCCGGTCCGCGCAAGCTCCTCGTCGGCGTTGATCATGAAACTGCCCACGCCAATCAGGATCGGGCCCAGGCAGATGACCAGGACGGCCACCGCAAGGGTCGCTTTTCCTTTCCACGACAACGCGGATTTGCGCTTTACATCAGCTCTGCCCCCAGTCACGCCTCCTATTCTGCCGGAGCATGTCACCAAACCCACACCGCAGGCTGTTGCCCATTGATAAGCAAGCAGACCATAATAGTTAGCAGAACTAATTAGCACTGCTAAGGAACGTCAGCAGGAGGCGCACCCGCATACATGTCACCCACCCAAACGAAGAACACAGCAACCGCAGACCCCACCACGCCCGATACCCTCGCCATCGAGCTCCGCACCGCCGTGATGCGTACTTCACGCCGGCTCCGCGTTGAGGCAACGGGCGACATCATCACCCCCGGGCAATACACGGTCCTGGCCCTGCTGAACGGCAGCGGCCCCAGCACGCTCCGGGCACTTGCCGAGAGTGAGCACGTCCAGGCCCCGTCCATGACCAGGATCGTCAACGCGCTCGCCGACCAGGGCTTCGTCACCAGGAGCGCAGACCCCGACGACGGGCGGCAGGTCCGCGTGGACATCACGGATGCGGGAAGGACGGTCCTCGCCGAGGCACGGAGCCAGCGGACGGCCTGGCTGGCCCAGCGCGTGGCCGGGCTCAGCGAGGACGACAGGCTCACCCTCAGCCGGGCGGCCCGCATCATGCAGGAAATGAGCGGCAAATGAGCGCGATGTTCCGGGCCCTCGAAAACCCCAACTACCGCATCTGGGCCAGCGGTGCGATCGTTTCCAACATCGGCACCTGGATGCAGCGCGTGGCCCAGGACTGGCTGGTCCTGACCGTTCTCACCGACCACTCAGGCGCCGCCGTCGGCCTCACCACGGGCCTGCAGTTTTTGCCCATGCTGCTGTTCGGCCCTTACGGCGGAGTCCTGGCTGACCGGTACCGGAAGCGCATCATCCTCATGTGGACGCAGTTGGCCATGGCATCCACCGGCCTCGCCATCGGCCTCCTGGTGGTGACCGGCACCGCCCAACTGTGGC
The DNA here is from genome assembly GCF_007828995.1 of Arthrobacter sp. AG367. Taxonomy (NCBI): domain Bacteria; kingdom Bacillati; phylum Actinomycetota; class Actinomycetes; order Micrococcales; family Micrococcaceae; genus Arthrobacter; species Arthrobacter sp. AG367. The sequence continues at coordinate 63,700 of NZ_VIVE01000010.1, read as the reverse complement.
ATGCGTACGTGGCGGCCTTCTGCCTGGGCGTTGCCAGCGCCGTGGACGCACCGGCGCGCCAGGCCTTCGTCTCGGAACTGGTGGGGCAGGAGAACATCTCCAATGCGGTGGCCCTGAATTCGGCCTCCTTCAACACCGCCCGGCTCACAGGCCCCGCGATCGCCGGGGTGCTCATCGCCTGGGTGGGAACGGGCCCGGTGTTCCTGCTCAACGCGGCGAGCTTCGCGGCCGTCCTGGTCTCGCTGTTCAGGATCCGCATTACCCAGCCCGCCCCGGTGGCAAAGGGCGAGCGGAACAAGCACCAGGTGGTTGAGGGCATCCGCTACGTGCGCCGAAGGCCGGACTTGATGCTGATCATGGTCCTGGTGGGCGTCCTGGGCGCGTTCGGCATGAACTTTCCCGTCATCAACTCGCTGATGGCCACCACCGAATTCCGCATGGGCCCGGGTGAATTCGGGCTTCTCGGTTCCATCATGGCGGTGGGCACCCTGGCCGGCGCCCTCCTGGCGGCCCGCAGGTCCCGTCCTCGGCTGAGGTTCCTGCTGGGCGGGGCGCTGGGCCTGGGTGTCTTCACCATCCTGGGCAGCGTCGCGCCGTCTTTCTGGGCCTACGCTGCCCTCCTCATTCCCGTGGGGCTGGCGTCCATCACGTTCCTGAACAGCTGCAATACCAGCATCCAGCTGTCCGTGGAGCCACAGTTCCGCGGTCGCGTGCTGGCCCTGTACCTGGCCATCCTGCAGGGCGGCACCGCCCTGGGTTCACCGCTGGTCGGTTGGATCGGGAGCCAGTTCGGCGCCCGCTGGTCCGTGGCCGCGGGCGGGATCGTGGTGCTGCTGGCGGGTGTCGCAGCCGTCATCGCGGTAACCAGGCGGAACCGGCTCACCCTCCGCGCCGCCATGCGGCTGGCACTGGGGCGGCGCCAGCCCGCCGTTTGAATTGGCTGGCGGGGGAAGGAACAGACGGCTTATTTGGGCCGTGGGCCGGTCCCCCAATGTCACACGTTACCGACCCACGGCAGTCTTAGTCCCCAGAAGCGGGCGGGAGGGCCAGCCGGCGCGTGAGTTCGTCGTCGACCAGGCAACGGAGAGCGGACGCGTGGTCCGGTTCGGTGGAGGAGTCTTGGCCGACGAGCGCGTGGCGCAGCAGGAGCAGGTCGGCGGCCGGGACGAGCGGCCAGCGCCGGAAGGCATGGAACACCCTGTCCTGTGAGCTGGTGCCGGGACGGATCCTCCCGGAAGGTGGCTGGTCAGCAGCGGCGTCCATCAGTGGCTCCCGTGAGTAACTTGCCAGCTGACTGCTCAACCACGGGTATGCACAAGATACCCAGAACACGGCGGATAAGCCACCGGTTTCCACAGCACGTGGATTTATGACGGAAGCTTGGTGACGATATCCACGGAGACTTCCACCGCCGGGACCGTCCCCCTGTTCTCCAGCCAGTGGGTGGTGTTCCGGTCCTCCGGCCAGCCCACTCCGGGCCCATAGTCCGTGGCGGCGCCGTCGCGGTGGTCGGTGATGGTTCCCTGCAGGATGAAGACGGTTCCCGGACGCCCCACATGGTCATGGAGGGGCCCGAAGACCCCGCCGGGGTCGATCGTCACCCTCCGCATCCGCAGCTGCCGGCCTTCCATCCCGTCAATCTCACCATCAAGGTCTACGGCCGCCAGCAACTCCACCGAGACGCCATTTGTCTCCGGAACCATCTCTTCCGCGCCCATTCCCGCGCCTTCCTTTCAGGCCGCTTACGACGGCGGCGCCGGCCTGCCGCTGCCGCGCACCCGGGTGCGGGTGCTTTGGGCGGCACGTGCCGGCGTCGTACTTATGGCTTTGCTGCCAGGTGATTGAGTATGCGCCTGTGCAAGGGGGATGGCTACGTGACGGGGATCGAGGAAATGTTCAGGATGTTGCCCTCGCTGTCGAGGAACCACGCACCCTTGCCCATGCCTTCCATCGTTGCGATGCCGTTCTCGGTCTTGAGTCCCGGCATGTCGTACTCCTCAAAGACGACGCCGCGGCCCCGCAGTTCCTCCACTTCCTTTTCGACGTCATCGACGCCCCAGGACATCTGGGTGTTCTTGGCGGAACCGGCGTTGTCCGTCTGGTAGAGCAGGAAGCCCGTTCCCTTGCCGCAGCGGTAGATAAGGTTGTCGTTTTCGACCGTCTGGACCGGCTCCAGTCCCAACTTGTCCCGGTAAAACTCCCGTGCCCGGTCAATATCCTTGGCCGGCAGCACAGCCATGATTTCCCTATCCTTGAGCATGACAATTCTCCTTGTGCATTTAGTGGCGTTGCTCTCCCCCTGAAACAGTCCGGCCGTCCCGGCCGGGCCTCGTGGCCGTCCTTCCCGCCGATTGCCGGGGCGGCCACCTGGAACCCCTGGTTCCGCCGTGGCATAGGACAGCGGCGGGAGGTTCCCGAAGTCTACGAGGCCATTATGGAACCGAATTACCGGGGACGAAATAGGGGAATTTTATGGAATGCCGGGCCGCCGGCCGGCGCTTATTTCCGGGCCGAGCGCGCCGCTTTTCGGAACGCCGCGCCGGCCACAGAAACCAATGGGACAAGGCACACCAGCATGGCGATGGTGTTGGGGCGGAAGACCGCGCGCCCATTCACGGTCCGGTACACGCCCAACGGGACAACGAAACCGCCGCCCCCGCCGCCCGATGCCCCCTGGTCCGATTCCGTGCCGCCGCCAAAACCGAAGGACACCAGCGCCACCGGCACAATGTCCTCCCCGCCCACATTCACGGGAGAGCCGTACGCGCGGGCAACGCCCATGTTCTTGAAGGAGTCTGCGAGGGAGGAGAGAGTATCAGCCATGGCACCACGCTATGCACTGGCGCGGCCGGCTGGAAGGACCATAGGTCCCGCCGTCGTCCTGCGCCCTATTTCCGTATTTCCGCCATCCGCAGCCGGACGATGTCAGCGAGCACGTCGTCCGGCACTGGATGGTCCGCCGTGAAGCGGATGGTCCCCTTGGACAGGGAGTACCCCTCCAGCCGGGCGGCCACTGCCTCCACCACCGCGGAGGAGAACGGGAAAACCGAGAGGTGCTTTGCTGCGGCCACGGCCGCCACCAGCGGTTTGCCGTCCAGTTTGAGGGCGGGCATGCCGTAGCTCATGCCCTCCGTGGCGTCGGGAGCCAGGGACCGCGCAATCTCCACCACGTGCTGGAGGCAACTGCGGTCCGGTCCGCCAATCCTGTCCAGGGCTTCGTCAACGACACCCATGTGGCGGCCTCAGCTCTTTCGTGCCGCCACTGTGGCAGCCAACGCGGCCAGGCCGCGTTCGAAATCGGCGCCCACCATCTTGTCCATGTTCATGAACAGTGCGAACACCCTCCCCAGGCCCTTGTTCTCGCCGGTCATCCGCCAGGTCACTTCGGTGCCGCCCGGGGCAGGGGTGAACGTGAAGGTGGTGGGGTTCAGGGCCTTGAAGGGCTTGGTGAACTGCAGCCGGATCCGGACCAGATTCGACGGCACCGACTCCTCGATCTCCATGGTGCCGCTGCCCGCCTTGCGGTTGCCGCTCCACTCATACCCGGCCCCCGTGCCTGCTTCAGTGCCGAAGTAGCGGCGGCTCATGCGGGGGTCGATGGTCTCCCAGGGGGACCAGGCAGTCCACTCGTGGAAGTTGTTGACGAGCGGAAAGATGTCTTCGGCGGCGGCAGGGATGACGGAACTGCGGCGGACTTCAAAAGTGGACATGGGCCAAGCATAGGGGCGGGAACCGCCGCGGTTAAGGGAGGACCACGTTCACCGGGTCCTTGCCCTCCAACAGCAGCCCGATCTGCTTCCTGAGCAACCGGACCATCCGGGGGAACATGGCCGAACTGGCGCCGCCCACGTGCGGTGTGATGAGCACGCCGGGAGTGGTCCAGAGCGGATGGTCGGCGGGCAGCGGCTCCGGATCGGTGACGTCCAGCGCGGCCCGGAGCCGTCCGCTTGCGGTCTCTGCCAGCAAGGCCCCGGTATCCGCCACCGGGCCGCGGGCCACGTTGACCAGCAGGGCCCCGTCCGGCATGGCCGCCAGGAACTTCGCATCCACCAACTGCTTGGTGTCTTCGCCCAGGGGGACGCTGACCACCACAATCTCGTGCAGCGGCAGCTGCTGGTACAGCGAATCGATCCCGAGGATGGTCCCGCGCTCATCGTCCCGGGCGCGGCTGGCCATCCGGGTGACGTCGGTTTCGAACGGCAGGAGCCGGGCCTCGATGGCCTTGCCCACTCCCCCGTAACCCACCAGCAGCACGCGCCGGTCCGCCAGGCTGGGCCGCTGGCTGTTGTCCCACGTACCGGTTTCCTGGTTCCGGACAAAGTCCGGAATGCCGCGCTGGGAAGCAACCATCATCCCCACGGCGAGCTCCGCCGTCGAGGTTTCATGGACTCCCGCCGCGTTGGCGAAGGTGACGCCGGCGGGCAGCACCGAGGCGACGCCGTCGTACCCGATGGACTGGCTCTGCACCAGGCCGACGTCCACGCCCTCCAGTGCGGCGAGCGCCGCCGGTTTGCCCATGTAGCCGGGCACCAGCAGGTCCAGCCGGCCGTCCGGCGCCGGCCCGGTGAGGTCCCACAGGACAAAGTCGACGCCGTCAATCGGCGCCAGTGCGTCCAGCAGGTCCCGGGACGGCAGGCACACGCGCAGGCGGGCCGTCATGCGGCAACCATCAGCTTGACGTTGGCGGCGCGCAGGGCTGTCTCGATCTCCCGCGGCGGCGGAGCGTCCGTGACCAGGATGTCCACCGCGTCGAACGCCGCCAGCCGCGCCAGCGCGTACCGCAGCATCTTCTGGTGGGTTGCCACCACCACTACCTGTTCCGCTGAATTCATAAGGGCGATCTTAGTGGCGCGCTCCACGTCGCGCTCAATATAGAACGCCTCGTCATGGATGCCGCTGACGCCAATAAAGGCTGTCTTGGCACGGAGCCCGGAGGCGGCGCTGACGGTCATCGGTCCGTTGAACGCCTGGCTGTCCAGCAGCAGCTCCCCGCCCAGGCAGATGGTGCGCGCCGCCGTCAGCTGCAGGCAGCGCTGAATGGCGGGCGCGGAGTGCGTGATGATGGTGCCGGTGAACGACGTGGGCAGTTCCTGCGCGATCTGGTACGTCGTGGTGCCGGCATCAAGGATGATGGCATCCCGTTCGCCAATCATCGAGAGGCACACCCTGGCCACCCGAAGCTTCGCGTCCGCGTCCTCCCGGACGCGCGCGGCGAAGTTCGCGTTCTGGCCATGACCGTCCACGGCGCTGACGCCGCCGTGGACCACCCGGGCCAGTCCGCGCTTGGACAGCACCCGGGTGTCCCTCCGCACCGTCATGTCGGAGACGGCAAAGGTCTCCGCCAGATCATTTGTTGAAATAAACCCCCGGCGGCCCAGCTCATCGAGGATGGTGCGCTGGCGGGGTGTCAGCGGCGCCTCTTTATCTGCGGTGCCCATTGGCTGTTCTCCCTCCCCCGTGCGCCGGGCAGGAGCCTGGCGGGATGTTGCAATTCCAACATGTATCTTCTTATGAACGTACCCCGAGGGCGGCATTGCCAAGCTCAACGGGGCGTCCTTCCGTAATAGAGCGTTCGGCGGCCAGGCCCATGCGTACGGACTGCAGTCCGTCCGCAACGGTGACTTCCACCGGCCCCTCGCCCAGGATGGCCTTCCGGAAGCCCTGGTGCTCATAGTAGGTGGAGCCGTGGTGCGCGCCGGCCGCCAGGACAGCCTCATCCACCGGAACCTCGTGCTTTTCGGGACCCAGCGGGGACCTTGGGCTGAATTCAACCGTCGCTTCAGCGTGGTCACCGGGAATCCAGTGGTTGGCGGCCACCGGGATGAGGGTTTCAATCTTGGCAGCATCCCCAACAATGGAGATGCGTTCCTGGAACTTGGATCCCTCGGCGAACATGGACAGCTCCAGCATGGCGCGGCGGCCGCCCTTGAAATCGACGATTACATAGGCGTTGTCCAGCATGTCCGACACCCGGCCGTCGTAGACCTCATCCATGTGGTTCACGTCGTGGCCGCCGCTGGCGAAGACGCGTACGGGCTCGTCCTGCAGGATCAGGCGCATCAGGTCGAAGAAGTGGCAGCACTTTTCCACCAGCGTCCCGCCGGTCCGTTCCGCAAAGCGGTTCCACGCATCCACCTTGTGCAGGAACGGAAAGCGGTGCTCCACGATGGAGAGCATGTGGATGTTGCCCAGCTTGCCGCCATGCGCCGCCTGGATGATCTCCTGGACCGGCGGCATGTACCGGTATTCCATGGCCACCCACACCGGGGCCGGGTAGCTGCCGGCCAGCGCCTCCAGTTCGTCCGCCTGCTCCGCCGTGGTGCACACGGGCTTCTCCACGAGGACCGGAAGGTTGGTCCCGCTGGCGAAGATGTCCTTGAGGATGCCCAGGTGGGTGTCGTTGGGGCTGGCGATCACCAGCGCGTCCACCAGGCCCGAGGCCAGCAACTCCTGGTGGGAAGGGAAAGTCCGCACCTCATGGCCGATCTCCTTCACCGTCTCTTCCAGTGAAGAGGGTGTGGGATCCGAGACTGCGGTGATGCGGCTTCCCGGGATCAGGGCAAGGTTCCGGACGTGTTCGCGTGCCATATGGCCCGCTCCAATGAGGCCATACCGGATGGTCCGGACCGATTCCGCAGTAGGCAATGACATGAGCTGCTCCGTTTCTCTACGTTGAGTGGGCGGGACCGCGGCGTTGCATCCCAAACACAACTATACAGAAAGTGTTGTTTTTCCAACATGCTATGTGTATATTTCTTCAGTATCAGCCGGAACTACAACGAGGTGGAACGTGCCCCAACCGTCAACCGGAACCCTGCTCTTCGTAGGCTGCGCCACTCTTGACGCCATCGCCCTGGTGCAGGATTACCCTGCCGCGGACAGCCGCACCGTAGCCACGGACTTTGCCACGGCGGGCGGCGGACCCGCCGCCACGGCAGCCGTAGCGGCCGCCCGCGCCGGAGCCAGGACGGCCTTTGCCGGCGTCCTGGGAACCGACGAAGAAGGGGACCGCATCGTCAGCGGCCTTCAGGCAGAAGGCGTGGACACCTCCGCCGTGATCCGCGACGCCGGCGTCAAGACCGGTGCCAGCGTGATCGTGGTCAGCAGGGCCACCGAAAGCCGGGCCATCGTCACCCGTCCGGTCCCGCCGGTCAGCTTCCCCGGGGACAGCCGCTTCTCCGAACTGCTCCAGTCAGCGGCCTGGGTCCACACGGACCACTTGGGCTGGAACGCGGTGGCCAATGCCCCCGCGCGGCCGGCCGGCCTGGCCATCAGCGTGGACGCCGGCAACCCCATCCCCGCCTTCAGCCCCCGCGGCGTGGCCCTGTACGTCCCCACCATCGAAAGGCTCCGCGCAGAATACGGCGAGGACCTCTCCCCTGAGTCGCTGCTCCGGAAGGCAACTGACGACGGCGCCTCCGCCGTCGTCGCCACCGCCGGCTCCGAAGGTGCCTGGGTTTTGGAACGCGGCGCCGAACCCGTCCACGTCCCGGCCACGCCCGCCACCATCGTGTCCACCCTCGGTGCCGGCGACGTCTACCACGGCGCCCTGCTCGCCGCCGTCGCTGCCGGGCTTCCACTGGTGGAAGCCGCCGTATTCGCCGGGCGCACCGCCTCCGCCTCCTGCGGCGGACTGGACGGCCGGTCCGCCATCCCGCACCAAACCGTCAATCTTGTCCCAGCCTCCAACTGACCACCGAAAGAAGCCACCCCATGAGCCATACCGACCTCTCCCCGCTCCAGCGCCCCTCCGGCGCCTTCGCCATGCTGGCCGTGGACCAGCGCGAAGCCATGCGGAACATGTTCGCCGAACACACCGACCAGCCCGTCACGGACCAGGACCTGCGCGACTTCAAGCTTGAAGCAGCCCGGATCCTGACCCCGTACGCCTCCGGCATCCTGATCGACCGTCAGTTCGCCCTGGACCAGGCCATCGAGGCCGGCGTCGTGGACCCCAGCTGCGGGCTCATCGCCTCCGCCGACCACTTCGAATCCGCCCACGGCGAGCTCGTTGGCGAGGTCACCATCGACCGGCTGGTGGATCCGCAGAAGTACGCGGCCCTGGGGGTGAAGGCCCTCAAGCTGCTGGTCCTCTACCGCCCGGACGAGCCCGCCGAAGGCCGTGTGGCCATGGTCCGTGAATTCGTGGAAAGCTGCCGGTCCGCCGGACTGATCAGCATCATCGAGCCCGTCTCCCGCAAGCCCCTGGCCGGCGGCGACTTTGACTGGGATGCCGGCATCCTGGCCGCAGCCAAGGAACTCGGAAGCCTGGGCGCCGACCTCTACAAAGCGGAGGTCCCCTTCCACGGCCAAGCCCCCGAAGACCAGGTCCGCGCCGCCTGCGCCGAACTGACCAAGGCCATCGACGGCCCGTGGGTGGTCCTGTCCTCCGGCGTCCCCGAGGACGTCTTCCCGGATGCCGTTCGGTGGGCCTGCCTGGAAGGCGCCAGCGGCTTCCTCTCCGGACGCGCCGTCTGGGCATCCTGCATCGGCGCCCCCGACGTCGTCGAATCCCTCTCCACCGACGCCGTCCGCCGGCTGCAGCGCCTCTGCGCCGTCGTTGACGACGTCGTCTCCGCGCAGAGGACGCACGCGTAGCCATAAGTGGCGCGCACCAACGTCCTGACCGGGGCACACCCTTTCCGCAGTAAGCAAACAAGGCACACCAAACACTCAACGAGGAGATTATTGTGAGTCAGATTTCACGCAGGCAGGCAGTCGCCCTTCTGGGAGCCATGGGCTTCGGCGCCGCTGCGGCAGCGTGCGCCGGGCCCGGCGGTTCCACCAAACCCGGCGGTGCCACCGGACCGGCGGCACCCTCCACCGGCGCCGTGACCGGCAGGGTGTCGTTCGCCCACTGGCGCGGCGAGGACAAGGCCGTGTTCGACGAACTCATCAAGCGCTTCGCCGCCCAGCACAACGGCGTGGAGGTTGCCCAGGACATCTCCACCTCCAACGACTACAACGCCCAGGCCCTCCAGAAGCTGCGCGGCGGCTCGATCGGCGACGCTTTTGCCACCTTCCGCGGCGCCCAGTTCAAGAACTTCACCGAAGCCGGCATCTACACCGACCTCAAGGACAGCAAGGCGGTGGGCAACTACCAGAAGGGGCTGCTGTCCGCGGGCCGGAACGGCGACAGCCAACTGGGCCTGCCCTACCAGGTGGTGTTCCCCATGCCCATGGCCAACGTGGATCTCTTTGACAAGGCCGGTGCGGAGATCGCCCCCAAGAACTGGGATGCGTTCCTGGGCATGTGCGAGAAGCTGGCCTCCGCCGGTGTCATCCCCATCTCCTGGCCGGGCGGCGATGTCGGAAACGGCGGCCAGCTGTTCAACTGCATGATTGCCAACAACGCCCCCGTTGACGACATGTGCGCCCAAATCGAACAGGGCAAGCTCAAGTGCACCGACGACTGGTTCATCAAGATGCTTAACCAGTACAAGGACCTGAAGCCCTTCGTTCAGCCCAACGCCACCGGCACCGCCGTGGAACCGGCCCAGAACCTGTTCTCCCAGGGCAAGGCTGCCATGCTGGCCACCGGCTCCTACCACATCGCCGCCGTGCGGGGACTCGGCGCCAAGTTCCCCATCGACCTGGTGTTCCCCAACACCACTTCCGACGGCAACGGCAAATACGAGGGCGCCTACAACGCCACGTTCATCCTCGGCGTCAACTCGGCCAGCAAGAACCAGGCCGCCGCGGCAGCCTGGATCGATTTCCTCTCCGAGCCCGAAAACGCCGGCTACTACGCCAACCAGACCGCCCAGCACGTGTCCGTGGACAAGGTGGAGTACACCAACCCGGACCTGAAGCGGCTGAGCCCCTGGCTGCAGAAGAAGACGGCGCTCGCAGCCCGCTTCCAGTTCCAGAACCTCGACGTCCGCAATGCGGTGGAGGCCAGTGCCACGGCCGTCATCTCCGGCACCAGCCCGGAACAGGCAGCCGCCGCCGCCCAGAAGATTGTTGATGAACGGCTATGAGCATCCATCCCGGAACCGCAGCCAAGGGCAAGGCGCCGGAGAGCCAAACCTCCGCCAACGCCCCCAAGGTGCGCCGGCGCTCCCCCACCCGGGTGAATCCGGCACTGTACCTCTTCCCACTGCCCGCCGTCGCCGTCGTCGCCTTCTTCCTGGTGATGCCCACGCTGCAGGCCTTCCAGTACGCCATCACGGACTGGAACGGCTTCTCGGCGGCCTTCAACTACGTGGGCCTGGACAACTTCATCCGTGCGTTCACCAAGGACTCGCTGTTCACCAATGCCCTGACCAACAACCTGAAGTTCGTGCTGCTGGTGGTCATCGCCCAAACGGCGTTCTCGCTGGTCCTGGCACTGCTCCTCACCCGGAACTCACGCGGCAGCATCCTGCTCCGCGCCCTGTTCTTCTTCCCCACCATCCTGTCTTCGGTGTCCGTGGCCTTCATCTGGAAGTTCATCTACGACCCCAATTTCGGCCTGGCCAACTCGGTCCTCAGAACCGTGGGGGTGGACGGCGGGGCCTACCTCGGCAATGACGCCCAGGCCCTCTACTGGGTTGCTGTCACCCAGGTGTGGTTCCATTCCGGCCAGATGATGGTGGTCTATATCGCGGGGCTGCAGGCCATCCCCAGGGAACTCTACGAAGCAGCCGAAATGGACGGCGCCAACAAGTGGCAGCAGTTCAAGTCCATCACCTGGCCATTCGTGGCCCCGGCCACGTCCATTGTGGTGGCCTACACCACCGTCCAATCGTTCAAGGCATTCGACCTGATCCTCGGTATCGCGGGCAACCCGCCCAAGGCTGCCCTGGACATCCTGTCCACCCGCATTTACAGCACCTTTGCCAACTCGGAGTTCGGCTACGCCGCCGCCCAGTCGATCATCTTCATGGCGATGATCGCCCTGGTCACCTGGCTTCAGCGCCGACTGCTCCGGCTGACCCCGAAGGGGGAATAGCAGCATGCTCGCCTCACTAAGCCGCCGCGCCATCCTGGCCATCTATGCGGTCATCATCATCGTTCCACTGACCGTGGTGGCGTTCGGCAGTTTCAAGTCCACGCAGGAACTGTTCGCCGGGCCATTCAGCCTGCCGCACTCCCTCTCCGCCGACAACTTCGCGGAAGTGGTGGGCGGCCAGAACCTGGGCTCATCCTTCATGAACAGCGCGATCGTCACGGGTATCTCCGTGCCGCTCACCCTGTTCCTTGCCAGCCTGGCCGGCTACGCCGTGTCCCGGCTGAAGGGATTTATGGCCTGGGCCATCTTCGGGTTCCTGGTCCTGGGCATGGCCATCCCGGCGCAGGCCAACATGGTGCCGCTCTATGTGCTCTTCGGCCGGCTTGGCCTGCTGGACAACCTGGCCGGCCTGGTCGTGGCCAACGTGGTCTCCACGCTGCCCATCGCCGTGTTCATCCTGGGCGGGTTCATGCGGACCCTGCCCAAGGAACTCTACGAGGCCAGCTCCATCGACGGCAGCGGACCGTGGAAGACCTACTTCTCCATCGCCCTGCCGCTCTCGGCGCCCTCCATCGCCGCAGCCGCCATCTTCCTGTTCGTCATCCACTGGAACGAGTTGCTGTACCCGCTGCTGTTCATCCAGTCCCCCGGCAACCGCACCCTGCCGCTGGCTCTGCTGAGTTTCCAGGGCGAGTTCCAAACCAACTACCCGCTGCTGTTCGCCGGCGTGATCCTGGCATCCCTGCCCGTCGTCATCGCCTACGTCTTCCTGCAGCGCTACTTTGTAGCCGGCATCACCGCCGGCGCGAGCAAGGGATAAGGAACCAGGCCCGGGCCCGGCTTTGGCGGCCGCCCGGAACTGTCGAATCTTTTCCCAGCCCTACGAAAGGCACAATCCATGAACCTCAAATCCGCCCGGCACCTCATTAACGGCACCTGGCACACCTCCGGAACCGCCAAGGACGTGATTGACCCGGGCAACGGCACCACCGTGGGAGAGGTGGCCTGGGGCACGGCCGACGATGCCACCAAGGCCGCCGGCGCCGCCGCGGAGGCCTTCAATTCCTGGTCCGGCTCCACCGTCCGCCACCGGGCAGACCTGCTCCGCAACGCCGCCGACCTCCTGGCAGAACGCCGCGACGAACTGGCCCACACCCTGGCACTCGAAGCCGGCAAACGGCTTCCCGAAGCGCAGGGGGAGGTGGACTTCTCCGTGGAGTACTTCCGCTGGTTCGCGGAGGAGGCGCGCCGGGCCACCGGCACCGTCAGCCCGCCTGAACTGCGTGGCCGCCGCCATCTGAGCCTGCGCAAACCCATCGGAGTAGCGCTCAGCCTCACCCCCTGGAACTTCCCGGTCTCCATCCAGGCGCGGAAGCTCGCCGCGATGCTGGCCGCAGGCTGCACGGTGGTGGGCCGGGTGTCTGAGAAGGCGCCGCTGGCTGCCACGGGACTGTTCGAAGTCCTGCACGACGCCGGCTTCCCCGCCGGCGTGGTCAACGTGGTCCACGGCCCCTCCCGTGACATCACCGCCGCCCTGATGTCCCACCCCGCGGTCAGGGCCGTCAGTTTCACCGGATCCACCGGCGTGGGCCGGCAGATCATGGCCTCAGCCTCGGAACGCGTGGTCCGGCCACTGCTGGAGCTGGGCGGCAACGCACCCTTCATCGTGTTCGAGGACGCCGATTTGGACGCCGCCGTCGACGGTGCCGTCCTGGGCCGGCTCCGCAACACGGGCCAGTCCTGCGTTGCCGCCAACCGGTTCCTGGTCCAGGAGGGCATCGCGGAGGAGTTTGCACAGAGGCTGGGCGCCCGCTTTGATGCGATGAGCATCGGCCACGGCGTTCCCGACGGCGGCGCACCGGTTCCGGAGCTCGGTCCCGTTATCGACGCCGAAAGGGTGGCCGCGGTTCAGTCCCTGGTGGACGACGCACTCAGCCGGGGCGCCCGGCAGGTCACCCAGCGCACCGACGTCCCGGCCAAGGGGTCCTTCCTGGCACCCACCCTGCTGGCGGACGTCCCGGACGACGCACGCCTGGTGACCGAGGAAGTCTTTGGCCCGGCGGCCGGCGTCGTCACCTTCTCCTCCGAAGAGGACGCCATCAGGAAGGCGAACGCCACCGAGATGGGCCTGGCTGCCTACGTGTGGACCAGCAGCGCCAAGCGCGGCTGGGACATTCCCGAACGCCTCGAAGCCGGCATCGTGGGCGTCAACGATCCCCTGCCCTCCGTTGCTTTCGCTCCCATGGGCGGCGCCAAGCAGTCGGGCCTGGGCCGGGAAGGATCAAGCCTGGGCCTCGAAGAGTTCGAGGAGGTCCAGTACGTGGCCTGGCGGCCGTAAGTGCTGACCACCGGACTGGTGCTGGGCGCCGTCGTCATGGGCGCCGGGATGCAGCGGATCACCGGGATGGGCTTCGCCCTGGTGGCCGCGCCCTTCCTGGTCCTGCTCCTGGGCCCGGTGGAAGGAGTAGTGCTGGTGAATGTGTGCGGCGCCGTGACGGCGGGCGCCATCATCTTCCGGGTGGTGCGGGACATCGACTGGAAGCGGTACCTAATGCTCGCGGCCTCGGCGCTGCTCGGCATTGTCCCGGCCGCATTCCTGATCCGGCTGGTCCCGGCGGCGGTCCTGGAAATTTCCATCGGGGTGATCCTCGCCGCCGGACTGACCATCCTGCTGGCCCTGAAGTCCGCCACGCTGCCGGCGCGCCGGCGGTACCTGCTCACCGCCGGCAGCCTGAGCGGGTTCATGAACACAGCGGCAGGAGTGGGCGGTCCAGCCGTCAGCATGTATTCCATCGCCACCCGGTGGCAGCACAAGTCCTTCGCGGCCACGATGCAACCGTACTTCTTCACCATCGGCGTCTTCTCGCTCATCTCCAAGGCGATCACCGCGCCCCAGACGTTCCCCGTGATGCCCCTGGCGATGTGGCTCGCCGTCGCCGTCGCCTGCCTGGCTGGCCTGGTTCTTGGCGACCTCGCCGCCAAGCACGTCCCCACCCGCGCCGCGCAGATATTGCTGATCGTCCTGGCCTACCTGGGCGCGGCCGCCACCATCATCCGCGGCATATCCGATGCCGTCGCCTGATCCGACATTTTCACCTGCACCAGCACCAGAGAGAGGAATTAACATGACGTGGCTCGACAGTGCCGCCCACGCACGATGGCTTGAGGCGGAGACGGACCGGCTGGTCCGCTTTGCCGAGGCCTCCAAGGTCCCCACCGGATTCGGCTGGCTGGACAACTACGGCAAGGTGTTCGCCGACAAGCCCACCCATCTGTGGATCACCGCCCGGATGACGCACAGTTTCGCCGTCGCCGCGCTGATGGGCAGGCCGGGTGCCGCGCTCCTTGTGGACCACGGCATCGCTGCGCTCAACGGCCCCCTCCACGACGATGAGTTCGGCGGCTGGTACGCCGAGGTGGACGCGAACGGCCCCGTGAACGATACGAAGTCCGGCTACCAGCATTCCTTCGTGCTCCTCGCCGCTGCCAGTGCCGTCGCCGCAGGGCGGCCAGGGGCCCGCGAATTGCTGGACGAGGCGCTCCGGGTGGCTGACACCAAATTCTGGGACCACCAGGCCAACATGTGTTTCGACTCGTGGAACCGGGAATTCACGGAAACCGAGGCATACCGTGGCGGAAACGCGAGCATGCATTCCGTGGAGGCATACCTCATTGTGGCCGATGTGACCGGGGAGAACCGCTGGCTCGAACGGGCCCTGCACATCGCCGAAGTGCTCATCCACAACTTTGCCCGCAACAACAACTACCGGGTGTTCGAGCACTTCGACCCGGAGTGGAACCCCATGCCGGAGTACAACACCGATGACCGGGCCAGCCAGTTCCGGGCGTACGGCGGCACCCCAGGCCACTGGGTTGAGTGGGCGCGCCTGCTCCTCCACCTCCGTGCCGGGCTCGAAGCCCGCGGCCTGGACGTCCCGGCCTGGCTGCTCGACGATGCGCGCGGCCTGTTTGACGCCGCCATCCGCGACGCCTGGGAACCGGACGGCCACCCCGGCTTTGTGTACACCGTTGACTGGGAGGGCAAGCCGGTGGTCACCACCCGCATCCGCTGGGTGCCCGCCGAGGCAATCGGGGGTGCGGCAGCCCTCTATATCGCCACGGGGGACCAGAAGTACGCGGACTGGTATGAGCGGATCTGGGACCATGCCCGTGACTGGTTCATCGACTACGAGCATGGGTCCTGGAAGCAGGAACTCGACGAGAACGGCAATGTCTCCTCCACCGTATGGTCAGGCAAGGCGGACATCTACCACCTGTGGCACTGCCTGGTGGTCCCCCGCCTTCCGCTGGCCCCCGGGCTGGCACCGGCGGTCGCGGCAGGATTGCTGGACATACGCCTTAACCAAACCCTGCAGGCCAGCGAATCAGCCGGCCGCTGATTCGGCACTTCGTCCCGGGCGGCACGCCCCCGGCTTGCCCCCGGAAACAGTCCTCCTGAACAATCCCCCTAAAACGACCCCCTTCCGAAAGGACAGCGATGTCTGCCATCTCCCCCGAAGAATCACTCCTGCGCGTCGCCGCTGCGGACCATGAGCCCGTGACCCTGCACCTGGACGCCGCGCGGCCGACGGCGGTGCGCATCGAAGTGCAGGGCACCTGTACCTGCCAAGGCAGTGCGTCCGGCCGGCCGGGGTCGTACACGGACACCGATTTCGGCCGCAGGTAGGACTTCCAGACCGGAATCACGGTTCGGGGATCACGGCCGGGGACCAGGTTCGGGGAGCCTGGCAGCGGGTCCCGCACGGCAGGAGCGGGAGCACGATCCGGACAACGTGTCATGTCTGTGACAGACCCTTCGATCCGGTAAATTTAAGGGAGGAATTGTCAGGCGAGCAGCGCCGCATTCCACACCCTCCCCCTTGAATGGACGCTTCCCCCATGTCTTCCGCGATCCCTGCGCCGGAACCTGCCCGTTTTCCGTATGCCGCGATGGTGGTCCTCGCCACCATCGCTTTTACGGCCATCTCCACTGAACTCCTGCCGTCCGGCCTGCTGCCCCAGATCAGCACCGGCCTGGGAGTGTCCGAGCCGGTGGCCGGCTACCTTGCCGCCGCCTACGCCGCCGTCATTGTTGTCACGGTGGTTCCGGCCGCCCGGTTGCTGGGGAAGATTCCCCGCCACGCCCTGCTGGTTGGGCTGGTCCTGACCTTCGCGCTCAGCAACGCGATGGTGGGACTCGCACCGGATTTCACCGCCGCGATGATCGCGCGTTTGGTGGGCGGGCTGGCGCATGGGCTGCTGTGGACCACCATGGCGCCGTTCGTATCCCGCGTGGTCCCGGCGGACAAGGTGGGCAAGGCCCTGGCCATCGTGTTCAGCGGCAACAGCCTGGGCCTGGCCATCGGCGCTCCGGTGGGTACGGCTCTGGGCGTATTCCTGGGCTGGCGCGCAGCGTTCCTGGTGCTCGCCGGGTTCGGCGTGGTCCTGACCGTGCTGGCGTTCTGGCTGCTTCCCCGCGTCCGGCGCATTACCGATTCGGTCCGGCCGTCACTGCGCAAGGCCATCGGCCAGCCCGGCGTGAAGTCGGTGGCCACCGCCTGGCCGCTGCTGGTCCTGGCCCACTTCGCGCTGTTCACCTATATCGCGCCGTTCATCCGCGAGGCGGCCCTGCCGGACTACGCCATCAGCCTCTCGCTCACGGTACTGGGCGGGTCCGGACTGCTGGGTATTTGGATCGCTGGACTCACCGTGGACTCGCGTCCCCGCCGCTCGCTGCTCATCACGACGGCGGCCATCGCAGCATCGATGTTCCTCCTGCCCCTCGCCGTGGGGAACCTGCCCGCGGCCCTGGTGCTGATGACCATTTGGGGAGCCGGCCTGGGCGCGATCGGCATTTACAACCAGTCGGCGATCCTCCGGGCCGGCGGCGAATACAGTGAGGCCGCGAACGGGCTCACCGTCCTGACCATCCAGCTGGGCATCACCGTCGGGGCACTTTACGGCTCCGCGGCCCTGGTGGTTGGCGGCCCGCTGCTGGTCCCGGCGGCGGCGGCGATTCCTGTGGTTGCCGCCCTGGTGATCACCCTTGCCGGTAAGCGCTACGCCTACCCACCAGGCCCCCGTGAACGCATCTGGCTGGAGCCCCGGCCGGTGAAGGACACCGTCAAGGACCCGGCCTGACCCTGGGTCAGTCCCGGTGCTTGGCCACCGTGAACAGGAAGGTGGAGTCCTCCTCGGCGTGAAGGCTGTGCAGACCGGGCGGGACGATCAGCAGGTCGCCGGACTTGCCCTGCCAGGATTCCCCGCCAGCGCGGAGGCTGACGCAGCCCCGGATCACGAACACCGTGGCGTCGCCCGGATTCTGGTGCTCACTCAGCTGCGTTCCCGCGGTCATCGCCATGACCGTCTGCCGGAGGATCTTTTCGTGGCCCCCGTACACCGTGTCCGCAGCCCTTCCGTTCGGGGAGCCGATGGCTGCTTCGAGCTGCTGCCGGGCCAGCGCGTCAATCGATATCTTCTGCATGGGCCCAAGGCTACCCACGTGGTGGGGAGATGAACACGTGCCAAACGGCCTTCCGGTGCGAGCGCGGGCGCCAGCGTCGGCGTGGGCGTCCAAGATCCCCCAATCCGGGGATGGAGCAGCCCGCAGGCGCAGCCCTACGCTGCAAGCATGAACACCGCAGCGCAGGTCTTCGCGGTACTCGCCGCAGCCATCTACATCGTCGTGTTTCCAGTGGAGAGCTTCCTCCTCCGCCGTCACCGGTGGGCTCAGAAGTTCCTGAGTACGCCGCCGGAAAATGTGCGTGCAGTGATGATGTGGGCCATCCCCACCGGTTACAGGAACCTGGTGATTGCGCTGGGGGTGATCGCCGGAGTGGTTGCCGCCAACTCCGGGCAGCTCGTGGTGGGCTACACACTGGTGGTCTACTGCTGCGCCAACATGGTCCTCACCGCCCCCACCATGCTGCTCGCCGACATCCAGGGCCACTACCCAAGTAAATGGGAGAGTGTGCCGGGAACCCTCGCGGCCACCGTCCCGGCACTCGTTGCCTTGCTCCTGCTGCCGCTGGGGCCATAAGCGGGGCACGCCAAGGCGCCGGCGCGATTTCGGTCCTGCCGCCGAAGTTGGTAGTGGTTAACGGATGCCAGACCTACTTAACCGCGCCATGCCCTTCCTTGCCGTCGCCGTGGCGGTGGCCGCCGGACTGGTCCTGTCCTGGCTGCTCCGCAAGGTGGTCCTCCATCTGAACCGGAACCGGCCCGAGCTGCAGGCAACCTCCCGGGTGGCCCGCCAGCCCTTGCGGCTGGCACTGTGCCTGGTGGGCGTCCGTGCTGCCCTCAGGCTCACGGCCAACAACGAAAGCTGGCACGCCGGCGTCGACCATCTCCTGCTGATCGCCCTCATCGGCGCGGTCGCCTGGCTCGCCGTCGCGGTGCTGCTCATCGTGGAAGCCGTGGTGCTGAACCGGCACAGCGTGGACGTGGCGGACAACCGGCGGGCACGGCGCCTGCGCACGCAGATGATCCTGGCACGGCGCATCGCCGTGGCACTGGTGGTGGTGCTCGCCGTCGGCACCGCGATGCTGACCTTCCCCGCCATCCAGGCGCTGGGCGCGGGGCTGCTGGCGTCCGCCGGGGTGATTTCCATCGTTGCGGGCCTCGCCGCGCAGACGTCGCTGGTGAACGTCTTCGCCGGCATGCAGTTGGCGTTCACCGATGCCATCCGTGTGGACGATGTGGTGGTGGTGCAGAAGGAATGGGGCCGGATCGAGGAGATCACCCTCACCTACGTGGTGGTGCACCTCTGGGACGACCGGCGGCTCATCCTGCCGTCCACCTACTTCACCACCACGCCGTTCGAGAACTGGACCCGCCGCCAGTCCGAGGTCATGGGCACCGTGGAGTTCGACCTGGACTGGCGCGCCCCCGTGGAGGACATGCGCACCGAACTGCGCCGCGTCCTGGCGGATTCCGAGCTCTGGGACGAGCGCGTGGGCGTCCTGCAGATCACCGACGCCACCGGCGGCTTTGTCCGCGTCCGGATCCTGGTCAGCGCGGCGGACAGTGCCGCGCTCTTCGACCTGCGCTGCCTGGTCCGGGAAACCATGGTCATGTTCCTGCAGCAGAACCATCCGGAGGCCCTGCCGCACCAGCGCTGGGAGCAGGCAGCGGACGACGGCGGCACGGCCGCACGGCGCAGGGCACCACTGCGCGGGCTGGGGTCGCCCCCGGCCGCCGGTGCCCGTCCCCCGGCGGACCCGCACGAATCGCAGCTGTTCACCGGCTCCATCGAGGCAGTGGAGAGGTCGCGCGCGTTCACCGGGCCCGGTGAGGAAGTGTTCGAGGAGCGGGACCGGAACCTTGCCTCCCGCAACTGAGGCAGGCAAGACCCCTTGATAGGTGACCATTAGGTCACATATCATTGCTGTCATGGACGACGTGTTCAAGGCACTCTCCGACCCCACCCGCCGGGACCTGCTCGATGAGCTCTACCGCGAGGACGGCCAAACCCTGAGCGCCCTTGAAGCCCGGTTCAGCATGAGCCGGTTCGGGATCGCCAAGCACCTCCGCATCCTGGAGGACGCAGGCCTGGTGGTGACCCGCCGTCGGGGGCGGGAAAAGCTGCACTTCCTCAATCCTGTCCCCATCCGCCTGGTCCACGACCGCTGGGTCAGCAAATACGCAGAACCATGGGCCGCTGCCCTCAGCGACCTCAAATCCAGATTGGAAAGTCCCATGGAAAAAATCTTCGAGATCTACATCAAGACCACGCCCGAACGGCTCTGGGAAGCCATCACGGACAGCGACATCCGCAGCAAGTACCAGTTCGGCAACACCATCGATTCCGACTGGTCACCGGGCGGACGCTTCGTGATGGGCAACCCGAAGGCCGGGGAGGCCCTCGGCGAAGGCGAAAACCTGGAGGTGGACCCGCCGCGCCGCCTGGTCCAGACCATGCGCGCCCTGTGGGGCGAGGACGTCAAGGCCGAGGGCACGTCCACCATCACCTGGGAGATCGAACCGGTGGGCGATTCCTGCCACCTCACCGTCACCCACAGCGACCTGCGCGAGGGTGCCAACGAACAGCTTTACGGCGGCTGGCCGATGATCCTCTCCGGCCTGAAGACATGGCTGGAAACCGGCGAAAAACTCACTACGCCCGGCTCGCTGATGTACACCTAAGCCATTGATTTTGAGGTAACGCACGACGGCGGCGGGTGCTGCCCGCCGCCGTCGATGCACTTCCGGGACTATGCCTTGGGGACGCGGACGATGGCCGGCCCGGTTCGGTCAGGCGACAGGGTGACTTTGAGTCCATCCACGGTGGCCTCGACCGTTCCGCCGTCACCCGCCGCTGACGCTTGTGACAATGAGAACCTGCCCGCGTCCAGCTTCAAGGCGGCTTCCGTTCCCCCGCCTAGCAAGTCAACGAAGGCCACGGCTTCCGTTCCGCGGTCAACCCAGCGGATCCAGGGGTCGTCGCTGCTTGCCACGGTTCCATCCTGAAGCGGACGGGCACCCACGAGGTACTGCTTGGCGGAAGCCATCCAGTGGCCAAGATCGGTCAAGGCCTGGCGCTGGATCTCAGGAATGGTGCCGTCCGCCCGCGGTCCCACGTTCAGCAGGAAGTGGCCACCGCGGGAGACCACGTCCGTGAGCTGGCGGGCCAACTGCTGGCCGGTCAGCGACTGCTCCGGTCCTTCCACCTGGTTGTAGCCGAAGGAGAATCCGATGCCCCTGCAGTTCTCCCACTCGGATTCGGACTCGTTCTCCCTGGCCGCTTCGTACTCGCTGGTGGCATAGTCCTTGTGGGTGGCGCCCCACCGGTCGTTCACCACGCCTTGCGGACTGATCGAGTAGAAGTGCTCGAACAGCCGGCCGAGCCCGTACTCGCCAAAGTGCTTGCCGGCGTCGGGCCATTCGATGTCGTTCCACAGGACGTCTGGACGATACTTGTCCACCAGGTCCACCACGTGGTTGTAGGCGTATTCGGCGTAGCCGGCGTCCTTGGGGCGGGAAGTGTCGTGGACGCTTTCGCTGGTGACGTGCGGCGGGAAGGGGCGTACATGCCAATCCAGTCCGCCGGAATAGTACAGGCCCAGCTTCAGGCCCTTGTCACCCACGGCCCGGGCGATTTCGCCGATCAGGTCCCTGCGCGGTCCGCGGTGGACCGTGTTCCGTTCGCCTGTTCCCGGAGCGTCCCAGAGCGCGATGCCGTCATGGTGCTTCGTGGTGGGCACCACGTAATCGGCACCGGCGAATTTGAACAGCTCCACCCAGTCCCCCGGATCGAACTGTTCTGCTTTCCACTGGTCCAGGAAGGCGTCGTAGTCCTCGCCTCCGAACACGTCCCGGTGGTGCTGTTGGGCAGGACTGCCGTCAATGCGGATGGTGTTGTAGTACCACTCCGCATAAGGGTTGTGGGTAAACCACTCGCGGTCCTCGATGGTGCCCAGGGCGCCGATGGGTTCGGCCCAGGCGGGAACGGAGTAGGCGCCCCAGTGGATGAAGATGCCGAACGGCGCGTTCTGGAACCACTCCGGCACGGGCCTGGCCAATTTGTTCCAGTCTTCAGGCATAGCTGTGCTGTCAGTCATAATGCACTCCAATTTCCAGATGGTTGATTTTGGGAATTCCAGGGGTCAGGGCGGTGCTCAGCGGCCGCCGAAGCCGCCCATGCTGACGCCTTTCACGAGCTGGCGCTGCAGGAGGATGACGACGAGCAGGCTGGGAATCACCGCCAAAGTAGCGGCCGCCATGAGCGGTCCCCAGTCCGTTCCGCGTTCACCGGAGAACATGGAGAGCCCCAGTGGAATGGTTGCCTGCGAGACGTCGTTGATGACGATCAGCGGCCACAGGAAACTGCTCCAGTAATCGATGAAACTGAAGACAGCCACCACGGCCAGCGGCGCACGGACAAGCGGAAGGATCACGCTCCACAGGATCCTGATCGAACCTGCTCCGTCGATACGGGCTGCCTCTTCAAACTCAACGGGCAGGGACAGCAGGAACTGTCGGATCAGGAAGGCACCGAAGGCACCGAAAGCAAAAGGGACGATGAGCGCCGGCAGGGAGTTAATCATGTCCAGCTTTGCCATCATGATGTAGAGCGGAATTACCAGGACTTCCTGGGGCAGCACCAGCGTGCCAAGGAAAACGAGGAACAACTTCTCCCGGTGCCTGAACTGCAGCCGGGCAAAAGCGTAGGCGGACAGCAATGACACGACCGTTGTCAGCACCGCTCCGGAGACGGCCACCAAGAAGCTGTTGATGATGACCCGTCCGAAGGGAATAGCGGTCCACACTGTTTGGTAGTTCGACCACTCCACGCGGGAGGCAAGGAAGCTGGCACCGGTGGAGAATATTTCGGAGGTGGGCTTCAGCGATGTGGCGAACATCCAGAGGAACGGGAAGAAGAACGCAGCGCCGACCAGGACAACGCCGATGCGGCTGACGAGGCGGCCGGCCCGCCTCTTCTTCCGCGACGCTGTTGCGTGCCGACGGTGCGCGAGGCCCTTGTCGATTTCCGGTTGGGCGAGAGTTTCAGTTGTCATAGTTGACCAGCCTCTTTTGCTGCGAGAACTGCAGTGCGGTGATGAGCATGACGATGACGAACAACGCCCAAGCGAGTGCCGACGCGTAGCCGAGCTTGTCAAAGGAGAAACCGTTGCGGTAGAGGTACAGAACGATCGTGTTGGTGGAATCGCCCGGCCCGCCGAGTGTCAGCAGGTAAGGCTGGGTAAATACCTTGAAAGAGCCGATGATGGTCATGACCGTGCAGAAGAAGAGCGACGGCGACAGCATCGGCAGCACCACCCGGAAGAACCGCTGCCAGGCTCCTGCCCCATCGATGCGGGCGGCCTCAAGCAAATTCGGCGAGATGCCGCTGAGCCCTGCGCCGAGAACGATGATGTTGTAGCCGATCCCCTGCCAGACAGACATTGCGATCAACGACCCCATGGCGAGCTGGCTGTCACTGAGCCAGGAAGGCCCGTGTATGCCAAAGTTGGCCAGAAAGCTGTTGATGACGCCGTCATCGGTCAGCATCAGGCGCCAAACCAACGCGTTGGCGACCATGGGGGTCACCACCGGAATGAAGAACAGCACCCGGAAGAACGGGCCCCAACTGCCCAGGTTGTGAAGCCAGATGGCAACAGCCAGGGCAGCGATCAGGTTGACCACGGTGTAGGAGACGGCAAAAAAGAGGGTGTTGCCCAGAACCGTCCAGAACACCGGGTCACCAGTGAGCAGCCGAACGTAGTTGTCCAGCCCCACGAATTTTGGTGCCCCGAACAAGGGCCAGTCGAACAGGCTGATGACCAGCGAAGCCACCAGCGGAAGCACGATAAAAATCAGGAACCCGAGCATCCCGGGAGCGAGGTAAGCCGCTGCGAGCCGGCCCTGCCCGCCCCTGGCGGGGGTCCTTTTCACGTCTTTGACAGCAAGTGTGGGTAAAGCAGTCATCGTTGACCTGTTCCATGAAGGGGACAGGCTCCAGTGCGGGAGCCTGCCCCCGGGGAGTTTACTTGGCTGAATTCATGATGGTGGAGAGGAGTTCCTGCGCGGTCTTGCTGCCGCGGAAGCCTTCTCCGGAGTACTGCGTGAAGTTGGTCTCCACCTGGTTCCAGCTAGGGGTGGTAACCAGCGGACGCCCGCTCTTCAGAAGGGCCTGGACAACTGCCACGTCAGCCGCCGGCTTGGTCCCGGCCCAGTCCTTCACCGCGGACTCAACAGATGGAACGGTTCCACGGGCGGCCCCAACAGCGCCGATGACCTCAGGGGTGGTGATCTTCATGATGTTCTTGAAGGCAGCTTCTTTGTCCTTACAGGACGCTGCGATGGCAAACGCGGACCCCTGGATCATGCCGATGCTCTCTCCCGAGGTGGAAGGGACGACGGCGATGCCCACCTTGCCCTGCGTTTTGGTGGTCAGGGTGTCGTACATCCAGGGACCGTCGATGATCATCGCCGCCTTGCCGCTCATGAACTGCTGCTCCGGCACATCGGTCCCGTCCGACGCCTGCGGCGGGTTCGCTACTTGCGCCTTTGCCACAAGGTCGAAGGCAAACTGCTGGTCGTTGACGAGGCCCTGGTTGGTGAGGTCAAGCTTTCCATCCTTGACCGGTTCATTGCCGTTGGCGAATGCCATGGGAAGCCCCGGGCCCGAGCCGAATCCCGGCGGCACTGCGAGGCCCATCACGCCGCCTTTTGTCAGCGCCTTAAGGTCGGCCGCGAACTGGCTGGTGGTGTATTTGGTGGTAGGCGGCGCCACGCCGGCCGCGGCCAGGAGATCCTTGTTGTAGTAAAGAACCACCGGTTCGGCGTCATAAGGTATCCCCCGCAGCGAGCCATCAACGGTCAGGCCGTCGATCATTGCCTTGTTGTACATGGACACGTCAATGTTGTTGCTCTTAACCATGTCGTCCAGCGGCACCGTAAGGTCCTTAAGCTCCTGGGCACGAGCCGCCTGCGTTGTGATGATGCACGGCGCTCCGGAACTGGAGAGGCGGGTCTTGACCTTGGTCCAGTAATCGTTGAAGCTCGGACCCTCCAAAGTGAGGTTGAATGCAGGGTCCTTTTTCTTGGCTGCGTCCACAAAGGCCTGCCACTGGGCCCTGTCGTTTTCATTGGTGATCCAGGTGTACATGGCGGAGGCTTCCTTGCTCTCCCCCGATGATGAACTCCCGCTTGAGGAACCACATGCGGTAAGGCTTCCGACGGCAAGGGCTGCAACCGCTGCAGCTGTCAGCAGCTTGCCGGTAACACGGTTAGTCGACACAACGAACGTCCTTTCAATAGCTGGGGACAAAGGCTGCCCGGCGACGTCCTCGTGGCCTGCCCGCTGTAATTCCCGCAACCCTTGTCCCCAACAGCATGACCCGCCCCAGTTTGGAAAGTCAAGGAATCATCTGATCTTTTTGACTCCAAAATTCCTGGATCGACCCTAAACCGGCTATTTGTCGGAAATAGTCAATACAAGGTCTGACGAATCCTACGTCTGTTCCTCAAGCTCGGGAGCGGGAATGGTTGTCACGTAGTCCTCCACCGCGTACAGGTGGTTCGCCATGCGGGTTCTGGCCCTGTCCACGTCATTCCGCCTGAGCGCCTCCAGGATTCCCAAGTGCTCCCGATGCGTGGCCAGCAGGCCTTCATTGTCATGAATGGACCGCCACATCCGGCCGCGGATGGTGTTGGTGGAGACGGTTTCGATCAGCGCTGACAGCACGTGATTCCTTGAGGCATGGGCGATGAGCCGATGGAATTCGATGTCACACTGCATGGCGCCGGCATGGTCTATGGGCGATGCTTGAATGGCCGCGTTCGCCCGCTCCAATATGCTTTCGGCCTCGTCGAGTTGCGAGCTTTCGATACAAACCGCCGCCGCGGCAGCAGCCTCTGTCTCAAGGGCCCGCCGCACAGTGTGCACCTGGTTTGCCCGCTCTCCATCCTGCAGGCCCACCCAGAATTCCATCGCGGAGAGCAAAGCCGACGGCTCCAGCCTGGTCACGAAGGTGCCGGCGCCCTGCCTCGTCTCCAGAATGCCCATAGTGGACAATGCCCGCACGCCCTCCCGAAGCGAACCCCGGGAAACCTGCAGCTCTGCTGCCAGGTCCTTCTCAATGGGCAGCCGGTCGCCGGGCCGAAGCCTGCGGGACGACAGCATCTGCTTCACGCCCGAAATAACGACGTCGGTTTGGGACATCGACCCAGTGGAGTTGCTGTTGGTCATCGCAGCCGCCTTTCCCAGTGCATCGTCTAGTGACGCTGAACGCACAATTCACTTTCATCAGATGTATCCCTTGGAAAGGGATGCTTCTTCCGATATTCTCATCAAATACTTCCACATACATCAGATGACGCTCGCGATGTTGCTGGAGCGCCGTCTTCACGGCCTGAACCTGGAGGGCTCACCTTGCCACAAATCACCGGTTTCGATATTTTCGACGTGCGGTTTCCCACGTCGCTTTCCGCAGACGGTTCAGATGCCATGAATCATGACGCAGACTACTCCGCTGCGTACATCGTGCTGAAAACGGACGACCCAGACCTTTATGGCTGCGGCTTCACCTTTACCATCGGCAGGGGCAATGAGGTGTGCTCCGCCGCGATGGAACTGCGCGCCAGGCCCCTCATAGGCCAAGACTTGGATGTCCTTTGCGGCAACCTTGGCGAGGCGTACCGAAGCTTGAAACGTGATTCCCAGCTTCGCTGGCTGGGGCCCGATAAAGGCGTGGAGCACCTTGCCCTCGGAGCCGTGATGAACGCCGTCTGGGATCTTGCCGCCCGCCGCTCGGGAAAGCCCCTGTGGCGTTACCTGGTGGACATGACCGCCGAACAGATCGTGGACGCGGCCGACCTCAGCTACCTTTCAGACGCCCTCACCCGGGAGGAAGCCCTGGCGCTTCTGGAACGACTCGACCCCACCCGGGATCAGCGCATCCACCAGCTGGCCCGGGACGGCTACCCGTGCTACACCACCTCGGCCGGTTGGCTGGGCTACTCGGACGAGAAGCTACGGCGGCTCTGCCAGGAGGCCGTGGACCAGGGCTACCGCCACATCAAACTCAAGGTTGGCGCATCCCTCGAGGACGACATTCGCCGCCTGAGGATCGCCCGCGAAGTCATCGGGCCAGAGGGCAACCTCATGATCGACGCAAACCAGGTATGGGATGTTCCGCAGGCCATCGACTGGATCAAGCAGCTGGCTGAATTCAATCCGCTGTGGATCGAGGAACCCACCAGCCCGGATGACGTCCTGGGCCACGCCGAGATCCGAAGGGCCGTCCAACCGATCGGGGTGGCCACCGGCGAGCACGGCATGAACCGCGTCCTTTTCAAACAGCTCTTCCAGGCCGGGGCGATCGACTATTGCCAGTTGGATGCCTGCCGGCTCGCCAGCGTCAACGAAGTGCTGGCCGTCCAGTTGATGGCCGCCAAGTTCGGTGTCCCGGTGTGCCCACATGCCGGCGGGGTAGGTCTGTGCGAACTCGTCCAGCACCTGTCCATCTTCGACTTCATTGCCGTCTCCGGAGACCTGGCCGGCAGGGTCACCGAATTCGTGGATCACTTGCACGAACACTTTGTGGATCCGTGCATCATCCGGGACGGCGCCTACATCATGCCGGCGAACCCTGGGTACTCGTCGGAACTGAAGGAGCAGACGTTGCAGGCGTATTCCTTTCCCCGGGGCAGTTATTGGGCCGGCACCGACGCCGGCCAAGCCGAACAGGCATGGGAATCGGCCCGCGCTGAGCGCGGTGTCGCCTTCGCTCGGGCAGGGACCGGGGAAAGGGTAGGGGAACAGGCATGATCAACTACACACTTACCCACCCGGGCCTGCTCGCAGCCCTCGCTGAATCCGGCCACGGCTCGCAGATCCTCCTGGCGGACGCAAACTACCCGCACAACACCGGCGCCCCTGCAGCCGCGAGGCGGATAGCCCTGAATCTGCGGCCCGGCCTGCTGACCATTGACCAGGTACTGGAGGTGCTGATCGACGCCGTTCCGCTCGAAGCCGCCGCGGTAATGACGCCTCCGGACGGAAACTGGACGGAGGCAGTCAAAGGCTACGAACGAGCGCTGGGCACCGCAATTCCCATCACTTCGCACCAGCGCTTCGACTTCTACGATGCCGCGCGGTCGCCGAACGTCGCCGTCGTCATCGCCAGTGGGGACACCCGGCACTACGCGAACCTGCTCCTGACCATCGGCGTTCGGCCCGACGGACAGGCATGAGGGCTGACAGTTGCTTCAGGTAATAGACTCACACGTCCACATCTGGGACCCTTCCGTGCTCAGTTATGACTGGTTGAACCGTGCCCCTTCCCTGAACCGGCCCTTCCTTCCACGGGAACTTCCACACGCGCCCGGGACGCAGGCCGTCTTTGTGCAGGCCGATTGCCGTGATGACCAGGCGCTGAAGGAAGTTGACTGGGTGGCGAGCCTCCGGGCCACCTGGCCGGAGCTGGCGGCGATTGTGGCCTATGCCCCCATCAACCGCGGGGACGGCGTGTCCGAAGACCTTGCGGAGCTGTGTCAGCGGCCCCTGGTCCGCGGGGTGCGCCAGCTGTTCCAGGACAGGGAGGCCGGTTTCATGCTGACGGCGGAAACACTGGCCGGAGGCCGCCATGTAGGGAGGGCCGGGTTTGCCTTCGACGCCTGCGTCCGCTCGTGGCAGCTTTCGGAACTTGCAGCTTTTGCTGCCCGGATACCGGAACTGCGCATAGTGCTGGACCACATGGGCAAACCACCCATTGCAGCCGGCAGCCTCAGCGAATGGAGCACAGCGATGCGTCGATTGGCCAGGCTGCCCAACGTCGTCGTGAAGATTTCAGGGGGGGGCGCGGAAGCTGACCCCACGCGTCCACTTGGGCCGCAGGCGCTGCCCTTCATCCTGGAAGCCCTAAACGTTTTTGGGGCCGATCGGTGCATGATCGGCAGTGACTGGCCGGTCTCTCTGACGGAGCCGGCCGCGTACCAGGACTGGATTCTCACTGTGGAGCAGGCGATGTCCGACGCCTCCTCTTACGAACGCGAAAACGTCGCCCGTGGAACCGCAGTTCGCGCTTACGGACTCAAGGCAGTCCGGGGTCCGGCACACCCGGAAGAGGAGAAAGACTAACCATGCAAACAGAAACCCGCACCATCCCCGGCACCGCAATCCAACTGCCCGTCCTCGGGTTCGGGGGCGCCCCCATCGGCAACCTGTACCGGCAGGTGCAGGAGCAGGAAGCGATCGACGCCGTTGAAGCAGCCTGGGAGGGTGGCGTCCGGTACTTCGACACAGCCCCACACTACGGGCTGGGACTTTCGGAGCTCCGCCTTGGAAAAGCACTCGCCGGCCAGGACCGCAACAGCTACGTGCTCAGCACCAAAGTGGGGCGCCTACTGCGACCCAACCCATCCCCGAACGGTAAGGACACCGAGGGGTTCGACGTGCCCGATGATCTGGTCCGGGTCCGCGACTACTCACGCGAGGGGGTGTTGCGCTCCATCGAGGAAAGCCTCCAGCGGCTCGGGACTGACCGGATCGACATCGTCTTCATCCACGACCCGGACGACTACTGGAGCGAGGCTGTCGACGGTGCCGCACCCACCCTGTCCGCCTTGAGGGATGAGGGCGTCATCGGTGCCTGGGGCGCAGGCATGAACCAGTCCGAAATGCTCGCCCGCTTCGTCACCGAAACGGACATCGATGTGATCATGCTGGCGGGCCGGTACACGCTGCTGGAGCAGGGAGCAGCAGCGGATCTGCTGCCGGCGTGCCTTCAGCGGAAAGTGGGAGTAGTGAACGTCGGAGTCTTCAACTCCGGCCTGCTCTCCAAAGACCGTCCGGCGCGCGACGCCACCTACAACTACCAACCCGCGCCCCCGCAGCTTTTAGACCGGGCAAACCTGCTGGCCGACATCTGCGAGTCGCATGGAACCACCCTCCCTGCCGCCGCCTTGAGGTACCCGTACCAGCACCCCGCCGTGACAAGCGTGGTCCTGGGCATGCGGACGCCCGAACAGGTGAAGCAAAACCTCGATCTGGCATCGCAGGCAGTCCCGGACCAGCTATGGGCCGAGCTGCGCAACCGCGGCCTCATCACGTAGTTCCCCCAACCCAGCAGCATCAATTAGCGAAAGAAGGACCATGCAATTCGCACGAATTGGCGAGCCAGGCAAGGAAGTACCAGCCGTCCTGCACCACCAGAAGTACTACTCCCTCGAACAGGTGGCGGCGGACATCGATGCCGGCTTCTGGGAATCCGACGGACCGGTGCGCACAGCGGCAGCGCTAGCCGCCGGGGAACTGGCAGAGATCGCAGTTGATGGTGCCCGGATCGGCGCCCCGATCGCCCGGCCGTCATCGGTCATATGCGTGGGCATGAACTATGCGGCCCATGCGGCCGAGTCAGGGGCCGCTCCTCCGTCGGTGCCCATCATTTTCCATAAGGCCCCAAACACGGTGGCAGGCCCGTTCGATGCTGTGGCGATTCCCCGCGGGTCCACCAAGACCGACTGGGAGGTCGAGCTGGGAGTGGTCATCGGGCGGCAGGCTTCCTATCTGCAGTCCCCCGAACAGGCTCGCGACCACATCGCCGGCTACGTCACCGTCAATGACCTGTCCGAGCGCACATTCCAGCTGGAGGTGTCCGGCGGCCAGTGGTCCAAGGGAAAGAGCTGCGCCGGATTCTGCCCCACCGGCCCGTACCTGGTTACCCCGGATGAAGTGGACGCCAGCGACCTGCAGTTACGGAGCTGGGTCAACGGTGAAATCCGCCAGGACTCCTCCACCCGTGACCTGATCTTTGGGGTGGAGCAGGTGATCTACGATCTCAGCCAGTTCCTGGTCCTTGAGCCAGGGGACCTGATCTGCACCGGCACTCCGGAGGGGGTCGCCCTGTCCGGGCGCTTTCCTTACCTGAAGGCCGGGGACGTCGTCGAAATTGAAGTAGCGGGACTCGGCCGCCAGCGCCAGGAATTCTTCCAGGGCTAGGTAGCCCGACCACGAAAGGACCAGACAATGGAGTTTGCGGGACTTAAGGCAATCGTCACCGGCGGAGCCTCCGGAATAGGGGCCGCAACGGCCCAATTGCTGCAGGAGCGCGGCGCAGCAGTGGCGGTTTTGGACCTCCGCCCCGAGCAGGCGCCGAAAGGGGTCACAGCAATTCAGTGCGACGTCTCGGATGACAGCTCTGTCCGGCGGGCCGTACGGCAGGCAGCAGAGCAGCTGGGCGGGATCGACATCCTGGCCAACAACGCCGGAGTGGGCGCACAGGGCACCATTGAATCCAACGACGACGACGAGTGGCACCGTGTGTTTGATATCAATGTGATGGGTATAGTCCGCGTTTCAAGGGCCGCCCTTCCGTACTTGCGCCGGTCCTCCCACGCGGCGATCGTCAATACTTGCTCCGTCGCCGCTACCGCAGGCCTGCCCCAACGCGCCCTCTACAGCGCAACGAAGGGTGCTGTGCTGTCACTCACCCTGGCCATGGCTGCCGACCACCTTCAGGAAGGGATCAGGGTCAACTGCGTAAACCCGGGTACCGCTGACACTCCGTGGATCGCTCGCCTGCTGTCCACAGCGGCAGACCCCGAGGCCGAGCGGGCCGCCCTTGAGGCCCGTCAGCCGCACGGCCGGCTCGTCTGCCCGGAAGAGGTCGCTGCAGCCGTCACATACCTGGCCAGCCCCCTCGCCGGGTCCACCACGGGAGTGGACCTGGCTGTTGACGGCGGTATGCAGGCACTCCGGCTTCGGCCCCGCCCCGCGGCGTCCTGACTTCGACACGAAGGCAGGCGCCGGCGGGTCCGCGGCTGGGTAAGGTCGTGTCATGGACAGCGGCACCCTGGTTAATATCGCTTTGGTTCTCGGTTTCGTGCTGCTGGGCGGGGTGTTCGCGGCGGCGGAAATCGCACTGGTCTCCCTGCGCGAAAGCCAGGTGCGCCGCATCGAGAAATCCGGGGACACCGGCGCCCGGACTGCCGCCCTTGCCCGCAACCCCAACCGTTTCCTCTCCACGGTCCAGATCGGCGTGACCCTGTCCGGATTCTTCTCGGCGGCGTATGGGGCCTCGGCGATCGCTCCCGCCGTCGTACCCCTCCTTGAAGCCCTCGGACTTGGTGCGGCTGCCGGGCCCGTGTCCTTCATCGGCATGACCCTGCTGGTGGCTTTTCTTTCCCTGGTCCTGGGCGAACTCGCCCCCAAGAGGCTGGCGCTGCAAAGCCCTGTTGCCTTCACCCGCATCCTGGCCCCGCCGCTGATTGCCCTGTCGCATGCCATGCGGCCGGTCATCTGGCTCCTGTCGGTCTCGACGGACGCCGTGGTCAGGCTCTTTGGCGGCGACCCGCGCGTCAAGCGGGAAAGCATCAGTTCCGAAGAGCTCTGGGACATGGTGGCCGAGAACGAACTCCTCGAAGAGAGCAGCCGCCACATCCTGGCCGACGTGTTCGGCGCCGGGGACCGGACGCTGCAGGAGGTGATGCGCCCGCGCACGGAGGTGACCTTCATCGACGGTGCCATGACGGTGGCGGACGCCCGCCGGATGGTCAGGGACGGCCCGTACTCACGGTTTCCGGTGATCGGGCGCAGCCCGGATGACGTCCTGGGCTTCGTCCACATCCGCGACCTGATGCCCCGCGACGAGGTGCAGGACCATTCGCCCGTGCGGGACATCGCCCGGGAGATCCTGCCCCTGCCCGGCACCAACCGCGTGCTCCCCTCCCTCTCCCGGATGCGCAAGACCAACCAGCACATCGCTTTGGTGGTGGATGAGTACGGGGGCACCGACGGCGTGGTCACGCTCGAAGACCTGGTGGAGGAACTGGTGGGCGAGATCTACGACGAATACGACACCGGCGCCGAGCACGAGGACCGGGTCAACGTGGCCAACGGAACCATCGACGTGGACGGCGGCCTGATCCTGCAGGAGTTCAAGGCCGCCGCCGGAATCGAACTCCCGGAGGGGCACTACGAAACGGTGGCCGGGTTCGTGATGGACCGCCTGGGCCGCCTCCCAAAGGCAGGCGACCGGGTGCAGATACCGGGGTACGTGTTGACGGTCCTCAGCATGGACCGGTTACGGATTGCCCGGATCCGGGTCACGCCGGTGGCACCCACTTAGCCCCTGACTGCTCACCCCAGCCTGATCCTGCGCCAAGGGCCGGCATCGGGGACCAATGGCCCTAGGGGGCGGATGGGGCGGCGGCCAGAATTGGAGCTCTCCATACCCCCGGCAGGCAGGACGAATCACGATGTTCACGAAACGCACCGCCCTTATTGGCACCGCAGTGGCGCTGGCCGCTGCGGCTTTTGCGGGACCGGCACAGGCAGCAAGCAGCGATGGCGCGCAAGTCAGCAAGCCCGGCGAATGCGGCACTTACAGCGATCCCCGGTTCTGCCATTCAGGTGTCACAGTCAGCACTGACGTCTCCACACCCAGCGGCCTGGAATCGTCGTCGTACAACTCCTCCAGCACCTATCCGGACGATCAGTCAGCCGGTTCCACCGTCCGGACCCGGATCAATACCCATAGCCTCGATCGGAATGGGGAGTCCATCGAAGTGGGCCAGCACTACGCGCAGACCACCGGGCGGTGCACCGACCGGGAAGACAGCCAACAGGTCAGGGACCGGCTCCTGTACAACCGCGAGGTGTATTACTGCAGGTGAGCGCAGGCTGGACACACCTTTCCGGGGGCACCCGCGCAAGGCACCTAGGCCTTCTGCTGCCGCCAGAACACGGAGATCCCGAACGTCACGGCACAGAGCACCAGCATGGCCAGCACCATCCGCATCCAGCTGTCCTGGTGCACCCCGCTTGATGCGAACACGCCGATCATCACGGTGGCGGTGATCGCGCCCACGTAGCGGCAGGTCTGGTAGATCCCGGCCGCCACCCCGCGGTCCTGCGGCCGGGTGGACACGAACATGCCCTGGTTGGAGGCGATGCTGACCGTGCCGTACGGGATGCCCATCAACGCGGTTAGTACCACCACAACGGGGATGGCCAGCGTGCCGGTCAGCAGCCACATGAGCGCCGCCACCACGGTCAAAAGGACGACGCCGGCAAGCAGCACCCGCCGGACACCGAACCTTCCCATGGCGGAGACTGCCCACGGGGTGGCTACCACGGACATGCCGGCCAGGGGCAGCATCAGCAGCCCCACCACGCCGGGGTCGTAACCGCCGGCTTCCTGCAGCAGCTGCGGGAGGCCGAAAAAGACGAAGTAGTACACGCTGCTGAACACGGCGAACGCCAGGTACACGAGCATCAGCGGCCGGTTCCGGCCCAGCAGCCGCAGGTTCAGGAAGGGTTTGGCGAAGCGCAGCTCCCGCCAGGCAAACAGCCCCGCGACCACGGTTCCGGCGGCCAGCATCCACCACCGGTAGTCCGGCGCGACGTTCAGCGCAGCCATCATGACCAGGAGAAGGGCGGCGATGAACCCGGCAATCCCCGGGACGTCGGAGTCCCGCACCAGTTCCGCCACGCTGCCGCGCTCCCGGACCTGGTCCGGCGGTGCGGCCTTCCGCACGGTCAGCAACGCCGCGAGTGCCAGCGGGACGTTGACCAGGAACAGCGACTCCCAGCCCACGAAGCCCACCAGCAGGCCACCGACCACCGGGCCCACCGCGGCTGCGGACGTGTTGGCCATCTGCAGCCGGCCCAGCGGGCGGGCCGAGTCCACCTTGGCCCGGTGCGCCAGAGCGCCCACCATCACCACGGCACTGGGATATGCGGTGGCAGTTCCCAGAGCCATGACCGCCCGTGCCACGCACAGCAGCGCGAAGTTCGGGGCCAGCGGGGCCAGCGCGCAGGTGACGGCTACCAGCCCCATGCCCAGCATGAACATCCGCCGCGGGCCGAACCGGTCGGCGAGCCGGCCCATCACCGGCTGCCCGGCTGCGGAGGCCAGGTAGAACGAGGTGACCACCCAGGTGACGGCAGCAACGTCGAGCCCGAAGTCGGCGCGCAGCACCACCAGGGCCACGGCGATCATGGAGGAGTTCAGTGGGTTCAGTGCCGTGCCCAGGCTGAGTCCGGCGACGGCCAGGGCAGTCCGGGGGTTGTTGCTCACGGTAACAGTCTGGCCTAAAGCTTCCACCGCAGGCGACTCGGCGGGCTCCCGGGCGGTGTGGCGTGCGCTATTTTCCTGCCACTCCCACCGGGAAGAGTGCGTCCTCCACCGCCCTGGTCAGGTCCCGGATCACCTCGGCCTGGCCCTCATCCGCCCCGCCGGCGGGGTTCTCCGTATAGATGACCAGGGCGAAGGTCGAACCGCGGTAGCTCAGGAGCGCGGCGTCGTGCAGTTCCCCGGACACTTCCCCGTACTTGTGGTACACGTCCACTCCGGACCGTGATCCCGCCGGGATGAGGTCCTCGTTGTTGGTGTCCTGCATGTAGCTGAGCAGCTGCGCCGTGTTGTCCTTATCCAGGAGTTCGCCTGCATAGAGCTTCTTCAGGATCAGGGCCATGTCCGCCGCGGTCAGGAGGTTTTCTTCGGGGTCGTAGGTGACGCCGATGGAGCCCGCGTAGGCGATCAACTGCGGGTACCCCACGGCATCCATCAGCAACAGCCAGGAGTCGTTGTTGCTGTCGTTGACCATGGCCTTGAGTTGGAACGCGGCGTCGTAGTCGCCCATGGGATCCTCCAGGCCCGCCTGCCCGTTTTCCACCAGGTGATAGTAGGCGGCAGCAGTGAGGATCTTGGCCGTGCTGGCCGCGGTGAACGTGTCCTGGTCGCCGAACGTCCGTTCCGCACCTCCGGACACATCGGCGAGCGCCAGCCCAATCCGGTATTCGGCCGCGTCACTGAGGATGTCGTCCACGCTGTCCTGCAACGACGGCGGAGCTGCCGCCACCGGCGCTGCGGGTACGGCCGGCTGGGTGGGGACCACGGCACCGGTGGGTGGCTCGGACCGGACCACGGCCAGGGTGATGGTCCCGACGATGACCAGTACTACCGCAAGGGCCAGCCACAGCAGCCTTCTGTGGCCCCGGTTCCTGCCCGGAGCTGGCTTGCCGTTTGATGGCCTGCCCGGCGGTTGCAGCGGAGCACCGCGGCCTGGTGTGGGCACCATGGGGTGCACGGACATACAAGGGCTCCTGTCCCGCCTCGGCAATCAAAAACAACACCAGCGCGGCGGTGAGCCGCGCTGACAGATGCTGATTAAATCACCGGCGGTTGGGAGCTTCCTGAAGGCTTGCGGGGTGTTCCGCCGGCTGTAATAGGGATGCGCTAGCCGCGGGCGCGGGCGGACAACGCGCTGTCCAGGAATTCCAGGTGCGCCGGCGCCACAGGCACCACGTTGGCCGAGTATTCCGGGTGCTTTGCAAGGAACTTCTTGATGAACGGGCATACCGGGATGATGCTGCTCCCGGCCTGGACCGTGCTGTCCAGGGCAGCCGTGGCCAGCCGCCCGGCAAGGCCCTGCCCGCCGTATTCCTCGTTGATCACCGTGTGGTAGAAAATCCGCTGCGGCGACTCCCCGCCGTCGTACTCCTTGTACACCGCCTTGCCGATCACGTTGCCGGCGTCGAGGATCTCGAAGCGTTCGCGCCCGGGATTGTGGCGGACGGTGATGTCACTCAAGGGAAACTCCTTCGTTTGCGGTTTGTGTTGCCCGTGCAAAGCCTAACCCGGCCCGGGCAACAGTTATTTCCGCAAGCAAGGGGCCCTTGGTGGCATCCCCGCCCGCCGCCGCGTCAGCTTAAGTAGCCGTTGGGATTGAGGACGTACTTGGTGGCTGCGCCGGCGTCGAACTCCGCGTAGCCCTTCGGTGCCTCCTCCAGCGGGATGGCCTTGGCGTTGACGTTCTTGGCGATGTTGACCCTGTCATTCAGGATGGCCATCATCAGCTGCCGGTTGTACTTCATCACCGGGCACTGGCCAGTGGTGAAGCTCAGCGATTTTGCCCAGCCGGTGCCGAGGCTCAGTGACAGTGCGCCCTTCTTGGCGGCCTCGTCGATGCCGCCCGGATCGCCCGTGACGTACAGGCCGGGGATACCAAGGGCTCCACCAGCGGCCGTGAGCTCCATCAGGGAGTTCAGGACCGTTGCCGGCGCCTCCTTGGCATCGTGGCCGTGGCCCTTCGCTTCAAATCCCACGGCGTCGACGCCGCAGTCCACCTCCGGGACGCCCAGGATCTGCTCGATCTGGTCCTTCGGATCGCCCTTGGTCAGATCCACGGTTTCGCAGCCGAAGCTGCGCGCCCGTGCCAGCCGGTCTTCGTTCATGTCGCCCACGATGACGACGGCGGCCCCTAGCAGGTGCGCGCTGGTGGCTGCCGCAAGACCCACGGGACCGGCCCCGGCAATGTACACGGTGGAACCGACGCCCACCCCTGCCGTGACTGCGCCATGGAACCCTGTGGGGAAGATGTCCGAAAGCATGGCCAGGTCCATGATCTTCTCCATGGCCCGGTCCTTGTCCGGGAACTTCAGCAGGTTCCAGTCTGCGTACGGCACCAGAACGTAGTTGGCCTGGCCGCCGACCCACCCGCCCATGTCCACGTAGCCGTACGCGGCTCCGGGGCGCGCGGGATTCACGTTCAAACAGATGCCGGTCTTGCGCTCCTTGCAGTTCCGGCAGCGGCCGCAGGCGATGTTGAACGGCACCGAGCAGAGGTCGCCCACCTTGATGAACTCGACATCGCGGCCCACCTCCACCACTTCGCCGGTGATCTCGTGGCCCAGCACCAGGTTGGGCGGAGCCGTGGTACGGCCGCGCACCATGTGCTGGTCCGATCCGCAGATGTTGGTGGCCACCGTTTTGAGGATCACTCCGTGGTTGACCGGGCGTCCCACGTTCGCGGGGTTGACACCTGGCCCGTCCTTGAGCTCAAACGTCGGATAGTCAATGTCGATTACTTCCACCTTGCCGGCTTCTTTGTAGGCAACGGCTTTGTTCCCTGTCATCTATCGCTCCTGTAGTCAGGCGTCCGGTGGGACGGCCGTGATCTGGTTGGGTGGCACATCCCGCGAGGGGAACAGCCCTGGCCGATTGGTGCGTCCTGATATGTGAAGTGGTCAGGCAACGGTTCCGGGTGGGGATTCGCCCAGTCTAGGCACGGCCCACCAAGGGGTCTAGGGGTATGAAGCCCCTTGTTTAGGGGAGCAATCCATGAGGGAAACCCCTATAGTGGCGTACGCTGCACCAACCGGTTCCGCTGCCCTGGAAACGGCGCAGGCCAGCTGGTTTTCCGAACACGTTCTACCGTTGGGGAGCACCCATGAAAACGCGCACCATTGGACAACTCACAGTGTCCGCCCTGGGCCTGGGCTGCATGGGCATGAGCGAATTTTACGGCGACGGCGATGAGCAGGAGTCGATCGCCACCATCCACGAGTTCCTGGACGCCGGCGGCTCCCTGCTGGACACAGCGGACATGTACGGCCCCTTCACCAACGAAAAACTGGTGGGCCGCGCCATCGCCGGCCGCCGCGAAGAAGCGGTCCTGGCCACCAAGTTCGGAAACGAGCGCCGCGAAGACGGTTCCTGGGTGGGCATCAACGGCCGCCCCGAATACGTCAGGTCCGCCTGCGACGCCAGCCTCCAGCGCCTGGGCGTGGACCACATCGACCTGTACTACCAGCACCGGGTGGACAAGACCGTTCCCATCGAGGACACGGTTGGCGCCATGGCGGAACTGGTCCAGGCCGGAAAAGTCCGGCACCTTGGCTTGTCCGAAGCATCCGCCGCGACCATCCGGCGGGCCCACGCCGTGCACCCCATCACCGCCCTGCAAACCGAGTATTCGCTGTGGGAGCGGGAGCCTGAAACCAAGGTGTTCCCCGTGCTCGCGGAACTGGGCATCGGTTTTGTGCCCTACAGCCCGCTGGGCCGTGGGTTCCTCACCGGGCAGATCCGCAGCGTGGACGATTTCGCCGAGGACGACTTCCGCCGCCACTCCCCGCGTTTCCAGGGCGACAACTTCACCCGCAACCTGGAACTCGTGGACCGGGTCAGGGAGCTGGCCGACAAAAAACAGTGCACTCCCGGCCAGCTGGCCCTCGCCTGGCTGCTGGCGCAGGGGGAACATATCGTCCCCATCCCGGGCACCAAGAAACGTGAACGGCTGCGCGAGAACCTGGGCGCCGTGGACATCGAGCTCAGCCAGGACGAGCTTGAGCTGCTGGACCAGCTGGCACCGGCCGGGGCAACTGCCGGCGCCCGCTACCCCAATATGTCCACCATCGACACGTAAACGCACCAACGGCGCTAAGGAGAACCATGGCAATGAACGACGACGAAGCACGGGTGCTGGACCAGTGGAGCCACCGGCTGGCCCAGGCACTGCAGATCCTTGACCTCAACGTGGACCAGGAGCTGCTCCTTGACCTGGCCCGCAAATCCTCCGAGAACGTAATCCATGCCGCCGCCCCCGTCACCACGTTCCTGGTGGGCTACGCCGCAGCGCTGGAGGCAGGCACGGGCAGCGCCGGGAACCGGGAAGCCGCTGGTGCAGCCATCGAGAAGGCTGCCAAGGTGGCGTTCCAGCTGATCGACGACGGCGCCCGCGGCGGGCCGGCGGGCAGCGGGTGGGCGGACACCGGTCAATAGCCGGCGAGGACAGTCAGCCCGCGGCGGTGGGCTCGTCCTCCAGTACCTTCACCGGCTCCAGTCGGACGATGACCGCCTTGGACACGGGTGTCTGGCTGCCCTCGGCCACGCTGTCCAGCGGAACCAGGACATTGGCCTCGGGGTAGTACGCCGCGGCACAGCCCTTCGCGGACGGATAGGACACCACGCGGTAGTTCCAGAGGACCCGTTCCACGTTGTCCCTGTCTACGCCGCGGATGTCGACGCGCTGCCCGTCGGCCAGCCCCAGTTCGGCAAGGTCTGCCGGGTTGACGAAAACCACTTCGCGGCCCTTCCTGATGCCACGGTAACGGTCGTTGTTGCCGTAGATGGTGGTGTTGAACTGGTCATGCGAGCGCATGCTCTGCAGGATCAGGGTGCCGGCGGGGCGTTCCACGTGCTCAAGTTCGTTGACCGTCAGGATGGCCTTGCCGGTGGGAGTGTGGAAAGTCCGTGAATCCCGCGGGCCGTTGGGCAGCACGAAGCCGCCGTCCTGCCGGATCTTGCGGTTGTAGTCCCCGCACCCGTTGACAACGCGGGAGATGTGGTCCCGGATGAGGTCGTAGTTCTTCTCGAAGCCGGCCCAGTCGGCGTTGATGGTGTCTCCCAGCGTCGCCTGGGCCAGCCGGCAGATGATCGCCACCTCGGACAGCAGGTTGGGTCCCACCGGTTCCACCGTGCCGTGGGAAGAGTGCACCGCGCAGACGGTGTCCTCCACTGAAACAAACTGCGGCCCGGTTTCCTGGCGGTCGATCTCCGTCCGGCCCAAGGTTGGCAGGATGAGCGCTTCAGCCCCGGTGACTCCATGCGAGTGATTGAGCTTGGTGGAGATCTGCACGGAAAGTTCGGTGTTCTCCATGGCGTTCTCGGCCGTTGAGGTGTCCGACATGGCGCCCACGAAGTTGCCGCCAAGCCCCACAAAGACCTTGATGCCACCGTCGCGCATCTGCCGGACGGTTTCCACGGCATCCGCGCCGTGTTCCCGGGGCGGTTCGAAGCTGAACTCCTTGCCCAGGGCGTCCAGGAAGGCAGGCGGCATCTGTTCCCAGATGCCCATGGTGCGGTCACCCTGGACGTTGCTGTGGCCGCGGATTGGGGAAGCCCCGGCGCCGGGTTTTCCGATGTTGCCGCGCAGCAGCAGGAGGTTGATGATCTCCTTGATGGTGGCGACGCCCTTTTTCTGCTGGGTTATGCCCATGGCCCAGGTGATGATGACCTTGTCCGCAGCCAGGTAGCGGGCCGCCAGTTCATCGATTTCCCCGCTGCGCAGACCCGTGGCTTCGAGGACCGCAGCTTCGTCGAGGTTGGCCAGGTGCGCCCGGAGTTCTGCCAGCCCCTCGCAGTGTTCCTGGAGAAAGGCGTGGTCCAGGACGTTGCCCGGATTGGCATCCTCGGCATCCAGCACCCGTTTCGAAACGGCCTGCAACAGGGCCATGTCCCCGCCGATCCGCACCTGCAGGAACTGGTCGGCAATCTGGGTGCCGTGGCCGATGACGCCCTTGACCTTTTGCGGGTTCTTGTACCGCATCAGTCCGGCCTCGGGCAGCGGGTTGATGGCGACGATGTGGCCGCCGGCCTCCTTGGTTTCTTCCAGTGCCGTCAGCATGCGCGGGTGGTTGGTGCCCGGGTTCTGGCCCATGACGATGATCAGGTCGGCCTTGCCGAAGTCGTCGTAGGAGACGGTCGCTTTGCCCACGCCGATGGTCTGGCCCATGCCCCAGCCCGAGGACTCGTGGCACATGTTGGAACAGTCGGGCAGGTTGTTGGTGCCGTAGGCCCGGATGAACAACTGGTACAGGAAGGCGGCCTCGTTGGAGGTGCGGCCGCT
Organism: Arthrobacter sp. AG367; assembly: GCF_007828995.1. Classification (NCBI taxonomy): domain Bacteria; kingdom Bacillati; phylum Actinomycetota; class Actinomycetes; order Micrococcales; family Micrococcaceae; genus Arthrobacter; species Arthrobacter sp. AG367. Next base: position 22,911 of record NZ_VIVE01000010.1, on the reverse strand, counting down.
GGTGTAGAACGTTGCCTGGTTGGGGTTGGGCAAGGACTTCAGCTTGTCCGCGATGATCGTGAAGGCATCCTCCCAACTGACCGGACGGTAGTGGTCCTCCCCCGCGGGCTTGTACACCGGTTCGGTGAGCCGGCCCTGCATCCCCAGCCAGTACTCGGTGCGCCGGCGCAGTTCGCTGACGGGATGCCCGGCCCAGAATTCGCTTCCGACCACCACAGGGGTGGCTTCCCAGGTGACCGCTTTGGCCCCGTTCTCACAGAATTCGAAGGTCTTGCGGTGGCCCGGGTCCGGCCACGCGCAGCTCATGCAGTCAAAGCCGTCCTTCTGGTTCAGCGCCAGCAGGGTCTTGCGCGAGCGCTCCACGCCCATGTGCTTGAGGGCAGGCTGCATCGAGTGGTAGACGCCGGGCACGCCGGCAGCCCAGGTCTTGGGATGGCCGCTCACCTCAAGTTCGGATTCGTCGGGTTCTTCGACCTTCGGGTTTTCGCGCGCCACGTTGGGTTCTCCTTGCTTGCCGGTCCCAGATGCGCCTGCTGCCCAGCCGTTTCGGTAATTTCCACAGTTGTTGAGGCTGCCCCTGAAGTCAAGGACGGCCGCCGGCCGGCAGGCCCGTGGGCTGACACCCTGTCCGGCCTGCTTTTCCACATACGCCCGAAGGTTTACGACGGCGGCGCGGGGCTGGCGTAGGGTGGTTCCTACGGCTGAAGCAAGCGGCCGCAGTTTTCTTCTGTGCGGAGCCGCATTCCATGGCCGACGAACCAGCCCTCCGGGCCCTTGCTGAATCACCCTTCTCGCTGCCCCACCTGCGGGACGGCCAATTGGCTGGCATGGCAGCCCTTGCGGACGGCCGCGACGTCCTGGCCGTGATGCCCACCGGATATGGCAAATCCGCCATCTACCAGGTCGCCGCCCTGCACCTGCACAGGACCACCGGACGTCCCGCCGTCGTGGTTTCACCGCTTATTGCCCTGCAGGAGGACCAGTTGGACGGCCTGGCCCAGGCGCTCGGGCCGGATGCCGCTGTGGCCATCAACTCCTCGCACAGAGACGCCGAAGTCGAGGCGTCATGGCAGGCCGCCGAGGATGGCCGGGCCGTGTTCCTGTTCCTCGCCCCCGAACAGCTGGCCAAGCAGTCAACCGTGGACCGGATCAAAGCCCTAAACATCTCCCTCTTCGTGGTGGACGAGGCCCACTGCGTTTCCTCCTGGGGCCACGATTTCCGACCTGACTACCTCGCCCTCGGCAATGTCCGGGAACAGCTGGGCAATCCGCCCGTGGCTGCCTTGACCGCTACGGCCTCCCCGCCGGTCAGGGACGAGATCGTGGAGCGGCTGGGCATGAACCAGCCACTGGTCCTGGTCCATGGCTTCGACCGGCCCAACATCAGCCTCGATGTGGTCCGCCACCATGAGGACAAGGGCAAGCGCAAGGCCGTCCTTGAGCAGGTGGCGGAGCTGGCCGGGAAGGGTCGAGGCCTGCTGTATGCGGCCACCCGGAAGGACACGGAGAAATACGCGGCCAAGCTTGTCAAGGAGGGGCTGCGCGCGGAGGCTTACCATGCCGGCCGTTCCGCGAGGGACCGGGAACACATCCATGAGCTGTTCCTGGCTGACCAGCTGGACGTCGTGGTTGCCACCACGGCGTTCGGCATGGGCATCGACAAGCCGAACGTCCGGTTCGTGGTGCATGCCGACATTCCGGAGTCGCTGGACTCCTACTACCAGGAGATCGGACGGGCAGGCAGGGATGGCGAACCCGCATCCGCCGTGCTGCATTACCGCTCCGAGGACCTCGGCCTGCGGAAGTTCTTCGGCACCCACTCCCCCGACCCCGGTTCCCTCCTGGCCGTGCTGAAGATTCTCAAGGCCGCCAAGGCTCCCGCGCCGAAGGCGTCCCTGGCCGAGCTCACCGGGTTACCCGCCCGCCGCATCACGGGACTCATCAACCAGCTGGAAGAGGTTGGCGCCGTCAGCACAGGCAAGCGGGGCATCCGGCTGACCTCCAAAGCCAAGCTGCCCGCCCTGGTGGACGACGCCGTCGAACTCGCCGAAGCCCGGCAGCGCGTGGACCAGTCCCGGCTGACCATGATGCGTGCGTACGCGGAGACGGACGGCTGCCGGCGGCAGTTCCTGCTGGGCTACTTCGGCGAGGACCTGCCGGAGCCGTGCGGAAACTGCGACGGGTGCGCTGCTGCCGCTTCGGGGGACGCGGGGCAGCCGGACAAGGGGAAGGCGGGAAAGAAGTCCCACGCCAAGCAAAAGCAGGGGAAGAAACAGCCGGGCAAGGCGTCCGACGGCGGCGGGCCGGCTTCCGCCGCCGCCGAGCCTTTCCCGCTGCAGTCCGCGGTGGTGCACAAGGAGTGGGGGCCCGGCCTGGTGATGCGGCACGAGGACGACGTCATCACGGTGCTCTTTGAACAGGAGGGGTACAAGACGCTGTCCCGGACCGCCGTCATGGAGCACGAACTCCTGAAGCCCGCTTAGGTAGGCTGGAGGGACCCTCCGACGAAAGGCCCGCCGCGTGGAAGTATCTGCTTATATCTGGACCCTGACCATTGCGGGAATCGTGGGGCTGCTGGCCTTCGACTTCTTCTTCCACGTCCGTAAGGCCCACACGCCCTCCCTCAAGGAATCCGCCACCTGGTCCGCGATCTACGTGGGAATTGCCGTGCTGTTCGGGCTGGCCGTACTGGTGTTCGGCGGACCCGACATGGGGACGGAATATTTTGCCGGCTACGTGACGGAGAAGGCGTTGTCAGTGGACAACCTCTTCGTCTTCCTCATCATCATGGCCAGTTTCAAGGTGCCCCGCGCGGACCAGCAAAAGGTGCTGCTGTTCGGCATCGTGTTCTCCCTGATCGCCCGCACGGCGTTCATCTTCCTGGGCGCGGCACTGATCAACAGTTTTGCCTGGGTGTTCTACATCTTCGGGCTCATCCTGCTGCTCACCGCCGGCAACCTGCTCAAACCCGACAGCCACGACGACGACTCCGAAGGCCTGGTGGTCCGGCTTGCCAGGAAGCTCCTGCCGGCGTCGCAACACTACGACGGCGACAAACTCTTCACAGTGGAGAACGGCAAGCGGGTCCTGACGCCGATGCTGCTGGTGATGGTGGCCATCGGCGGCACGGACATCCTGTTCGCCCTGGATTCAATTCCGGCCATCTTCGGCCTCACCCAGAACGTGTTCATCGTGTTCACCGCCACCGCGTTCTCGCTGATGGGCCTGCGCCAGCTGTTCTTCCTGATTGACGGCCTGCTGGACCGGCTGATCTTCCTTTCGTACGGCCTGGCGGTCATCCTGGGTTTCATCGGCGTGAAGCTCATCCTGCACGCCCTGCACGAGAACACCCTTCCCTTCATCAACGACGGCAAGCACGTCAACGTGGTGGAGGTCAGCACCGTTGTCTCGCTGGGCGTCATCCTGGGTGTCCTGGTGGTGACCATCCTGGCGTCCATCTTCAGCCCCAAGGGCAAGGCCAAGAACGCGGTGTCCGGGGCGCGGCGCCACGCCACGGAATACATGGACCTCAACTACGAGACGGACATGGCCGAACGCGACAAGATCTTCGCCAAGATGTGCCGCGAAGAAAACCAGATCCGCAAGCTTCCCGAGAAGTACAAGCGGCTGGTCCGCAACGAAACCGAGTTCATGGAGCTGCTGCGCAACGCCCACGCGGAGCACGACAAGGCCCAGGTCCGGGCTGCCGCAGCCGAGAGCTGACGCCCGGCCGGCTTGCGGGGATGGGTTACCGGCCCAGCGCGGCCGCGCCGCTGGCCAGGCTGGTGATCCGCGCCCAGTCCTTGGCCGCGACGGCGTCCGCCGGAGTGAGCCAGCTGCCGCCCACGCAGGCCACATTCGGCAGCCGAAGGTAATCCGGGGCGGTGGCCAGGCTGATGCCGCCGGTGGGGCAGAACTGCACGTGCGGGAGGGGCGCCCCGATGGCCGCCAGATAGGACGGACCGCCTGCAGGCCCGGCGGGGAAGAACTTCATCGCATCCAATCCGGCTTCCAGGACGGCCATTACCTCGCCCACGGTGGCGACGCCGGGCAGCACCGGGACGTCCAGGGACAGCATGTGCTTGAGCAGGGCCGGGGTGACACCGGGGCTGACCAGGAATGTGGCACCCGCTTGGACGGCGGCGTCGGCCTGGCCCGGCGTGAGGATGGTGCCGGCGCCCACCAGGATGTCCGGCACCTCCTCGGCGATCAGCTTCAGCGAGGTCAGCGCGGAGTCGGTGCGCAGCGTCAGCTCGATGGTCTTCACGCCGCCGTCCACCAGGGCACGGGCCAGGGGCACCGCATCCTGGGCGTCGTCGATGGTGACCACCGGGATGACAGGTGAAACGCCAAGGACGCCTGATGCGTCAGCCATGGTTGATCTCATTTCCCAGGCCGTCCGGCCCGTTGGTTTCGATGATGCGGTACCAGTGCAGGAGCAGGTTGCGGAAGCCGCCATGTTCCGCCAGGTCCTGGTCAAAAACGGGCCGGAAGCCCAGCAGTGCAGGCACCACGCTGTCGGCGTCCCTGGCGGCCGGCAGTGTTGCGTTCAGCTCCGCGGCCAGCGGATCGTTGAGGTCGGTTTCCAGGGTGGTGGCCACATGGTGCATCCACGCGGCAATGGCGAGCCCAGCCCAGCGGGGTTCGCGGCCGGCGTCGAGCGTTCCCTTGATGGTGGGCAGCAGGCGCAGCCCTATCTTCTGGGAACCGTCGCTGCCCACTTTCGCGGTGGTGTGGCCCAGGGCGGGGTTGGCGAAGCGGCGGAGCACCTCGTCGCAGTACTGCTCCCCGCCCAGCCCGGCCGGGAGGGTGATGGTGGGCAGCGCTTCCTGGAGCATCATGCGCCGGCAGGCGGTGTGGAACGCGTCCACGGCCACGGCGTCGCTGATGGTTTCCTTGCCCGCGGCGAGCCCCAGATAGGCCAGCATCGAATGGCTGGCGTTCAGCAGCCTCAGCTTTGCTGCCTCCCACGCGGCGACGTCGGTGCTGAACACCGCCCCGGCATCCTCCCAGCGCGGCCTGCCGGCGGCGAAATTGTCCTCAATCACCCATTGCTTGAAGGGTTCGGCCACCACGGCGGCTTCGTCCCGAAGGCCAAGTTCACGTTCGACGCCGGCCAGGTCGCCTGGCGTGCTGGCCGGCACCATCCGGTCGACCATGGTGCTGGGGAAGGTTGCGTTTCCTGCCAACCAGGCCAGCAGGGGTTCGCTTTCAGGTGCGGGCAGGGCGGCCGCGAAATTCCGGACCAGGGTTCCGGTCAGTTCGCCGTTGCCGGGCAGGTTGTCGCAGGACACCACGGTGATGGCTCCGGCACCCGTGAGTGGCCGTTGCTGCAGGCCACGGACAATTTGCCCGATGGCGGTACGCGGCGGGCGTCCCGAGAGGTCCGCCTGGACTTCCGGGTCCTGCAGGTCAAGGGTGCGGGTTTTCGGATCGAACCGGTATCCCTTTTCCGTGATGGTGAGGGTGACGATCTTTGTGGCCGGTGCGGCGATCCGCTCGACCACCAGTTCGGGGTTGTCGCGCCCGGATATGGCGTCGACGATGCTGGAGACCACACGCAGCGGGGCGGCGTTGCCTCCCCGTTCTGCCACGGTGAACAAGCCATGCTGGGGCGCCAGTTGCCGGGCCACGGTGCTGGAACGCTGGGTGACCCCGATGATCCCCCACTCGAAGTCGCCGGCGGCAAGCATTGCGTCTTCCGTGAAGACCGCGGTGTGGGCGCGGGCGAAGGCTCCCAGGCCCAGGTGGACGATGCCGGGCTGCAGTTTGTCCCGCTTGATGCCGGCGTGGTGTCCGCTGGTTGCCAGGGAAGATATAGTCAGGCGTTCGATGGCTGCGCTCCTTCGGAGAAGTTCCCGGAGGCGTGCGCCCTGGTCTGTTCGAATGTAGGGATGAAACCGGTACCGCCCTTGCCGCCCACCACCAGCGACGATGCGGCAGCCCCGAAACGTGCCGCCGTCGGGAAGTCGTCGCCCAGCACCAGACGCGCGGTGAGCGTCCCAACGAACGCGTCCCCGGCACCGGTCTGGTCCACCACGGCGGGGGCGGGAACCGCCGGCACCCACGCAGAGCCGGCACCTTGGGCGGCGTCGCCGCTCCATTCGAGCTGGACCCCTTCCGCCCCACAGGTGACGGCAACGTTGGCGGTACCCAGCGAGCGCAGCTTGGCCGCGGCCTCCTGCGGAGAGGCAACGCCCAGCAGGGCATCCGTCTCGCCGGGGAATGACGGCGTGACCAGGAAGGCCTGCGGCGCCAGGGCGGTGAGTGCCGCCGTCGCCTCTTCCACGGTGGTGAGGCGGGGGCGGTAATTGGGATCGTAGACAAAGCGTGTGGCCAGGCCGGCAGCTTTGACGACGGCGGCGCGCGACGTTGGTGAAATGGCGCAGGCGATGCCGCCCGCCACCAGGGCCCCGGCTGCCGCGACAACTTCGGGATCGACGTCCTCCGGGCCCAGGGTGGAACCCACGCTGCCGCTGCGGGCGTAGGAGAACTCGCGTTCGCCGGCAGGATCGCTGTGGACGAGGTAAACGCCCTGCTGGCCGCGCCGGAACTTTAGAAGGTCGGTCGAAACGCCCAGTTCGGCGATACGGGCGGCAATGGCGTGGCCCAATTCGTCATCGGTCAGCACGGACAACAGGCCTACCGTGGCGCCTGCGGCGGCGGCGGAGGCTGCGACGTTGAGGGCGTCGCCGGAGATGCCAAGCTGCGCGGGAACGCCGTGGGCAAAGGGAAGGTCGGTGGCGACTTCGACGAGGATCTCCCCCATCACCACCACGTCAAAGGGTTGGTGGGCTGCAGTGTTCACCAGTCGTGCACCGATCCGTCCAGGCGCCGGTTCACCGGCAGGTACTTGGGGTCGAAGGGGAAGCGTACGGCGGCTTCCTCATTGAACTCTACGCCGATGCCGGGAGCGTCCCCGGGGTGCATGTAGCCGTCGCTGAAGGTGTAGGAGGTGGTGAAGACTTCCCCGGCGGGGTCGCGGTGGCCCATGTATTCCTGGATGCCGAAGTTGGGGATGCTCATGTCAACGTGCAGTGCGGCTGCGAACGAGGCCGGCGACAGATCACCCGCGCCGTGCGAGCCGGAGCGGACGCCGTAGAGGTCCGCGAGGGAGAAAATGCGGCGCAGGTGCGTGATGCCGCCGGCGTGCGAGACGGAGGTGCGGATGTAGTCGATCAGGCGTTCGGTGATGAGCTGCTGGCAGTCCCAGATGGAGTTGAACACCTCGCCCACAGCCACGGGCGTGGTGGTGTGCTGGCGGATCAGGCGGAATGCCGACTGGTCTTCGGCCGGCGTCGGGTCCTCGATCCAAAACGGCCGGTACTGCTCAAGGGAGGCGCCAAGCCGGCCTGCTTCGATGGGCGTGAGCCGGTGATGGACATCGTGCAGGACGTGGACGCCGTAGCCGAACTCCCCTCGGACGTGGGCCATCATTTTCGGTGCGAAGTCCAGGTAGGCGGTGGTCTCCCAGGTGTCTTCCTGGGGCACGTTGCCGCTGGCCGGCTCGTAGAGTCTGCCGTCCACGGGGGCGATCCCGTAGGTCTTGTCCAGGCCGGGCACGGCTGCCTGGGCGCGGATGGCCTTGTAGCCAAGGTCCAGGTGATGCTGGAAGTCTGCGCTGAGGTCCTCAAGGGTGGTGCCGCTGGCGTGTCCGTAGACCATCACGCCCTCGCGGGCCGCGCCGCCCAGGAGTTCATAGACCGGCATGCCGGCCGCCTTGCCCTTGATGTCCCAGAGTGCGACGTCGATGGCTGCGATGGCCGTCATGGTCACCGGGCCGCGGCGCCAGTAGGCGCCCTTGTAGAAGTACTGCCAGGCATCCTCGATGCGGCGGGCATCGCGGCCGATGAGCAACGGGCAGAGGTGCTCGGAGAGATAGGAGGCTACAGCCAGCTCGCGACCGTTCAAGGTGGCGTCGCCGATGCCGGTGATGCCGTCCTCGGTTTCAATTACGAGCGTGACGTAGTTCCGTCCGGGCGACGAAACCACAACCCGTGCGTCGGTGATCTTCACTGGGAGTCCTTCTCATGGTGGTATGCAATGTTCGGTGGCGGTAAGTGCCCGCTGTGAGGGTTCAGAACGGGCACTTACCGCTGTTTTGGTGGGGGTGGGTGTCAGTCCGAGCTGAGGCGGAGCATGACCTTGCTGCTGCCGGCCGCGGGGTCCGCGGCCGTTTGCATGGCTTGCGCCGCGTCCTCGATGGCGAACTTGTGGGTGATGATGGGCGAGACGTCCAGGCCGTCCTTCATGGCCTGCAAGGCATCGGTGATTTCATCCACGAACCTGTAGGACCCGATCCAGGTGATTTCCCGGGTGACCAGGTCCCCCAGCGCGGAGGCCGCAGGGGTGCCGGGCAGGTTGCCCACCTGGACGACGGTGCCGCCGCGGGCCGTGGCGCGCAGGACTCCGCCCAAAACGGCAGGGATCCCGGTGGCCTCGAAGACGAGCTCCATGTCCGTGGGGAGCGCAGTGTCCGAGACGTTCAGTACCTCGTCTGCGCCCATGGCCTTGGCAATCCGCAGGGACGCGTCGCTGATGTCGGTGGCAATCACGGTCCGGGCTCCGGCGTACTTGGCGGCCGCCGTGACCAGCGACCCGATGGGACCGGCACCGTTGACCAGCACGTCCCGGCCTTGCAGGCTGCCGGCGCGGCTGACGGCATGCATGGCGACGGCGAGCGGCTCCGCCAGTGCCCCACGGAGGGTGTCCACCCCGTCCGGAAGCGGCCGGACCTGGAATGCCTTGGCGAGTTTCCGTTCGCTGAACCCACCGTCGGTGTGGGGGTCGAACGCCGCCGAGCCGAAGTAGCGGATCTGCGGGTAGAGGTTGGTCCGGCCCCGGAGCCGCTCCGGCAGCGCGCCGTCCCCCACCAGTTCGGCGGGATGCACCGTGACGGGCTGGCCCACTTCGAGATGTTCGACGCCGGCGCCCAGCTTGGCGATCCGGCCCGCCACCTCGTGCCCCAGGACGAGCGGTGACTTCAGCGCCGCGGTACCCGACGCTCCGTGGCGCCAGTACGAAAGGTCGCTGCCGCAAATGCCGCCCCATTCGACGTCGAGCACTACCTCTCCGGGCCCGGCGACGGGCTCGGGCCGGTCATCGATGCGGAGGTCGTTGGCACCGTGGACGACGACTGCCTTCATACTGCGTCCTCCAGGCGGACCATGTCGCGGCCGCGGACCTCGGGGCCAACAGCTGCGGAGACCAGGGTGATCAGCGAGTAGCCGATGACCATGGCGGCGAGCGGCCACCAGTGTCCGGTGACTGCGGTAAGCGTTGCCGCCAGCAGCGGGCCGATGGCTGTGGCCAGGATGCCGCCGATCTCCTTGGCGAGCGCCAGTTGCGTGAAGCGGGTGCGGGCACCGAAGAACTCGGCCATGGTGACGCTTTCCATGGCGAAGAGGCTCAGCACGCCCAGGTTCAGGCCGATGACCATGGCGATGGTGATAAGCGCCGAATTGCCGCTGGTGATCATGAGCATCATCGGGATGGCGTAGAGGGCAGTGAGGGCGCTGAGCACCAGGTACAGGGGGCGGCGGCCGAAGCGGTCACCAAGGAGGCCAATCAAGGGGATGGTGACGAAGCCGAGGATCGAGCCGTACATGATCGCGTTGGTGCCCACGCTCTTGTCCGTCATCAGGACGGTGGCCAGGTAGCCCACCAGGAAGGTCTGCACCAGTCCGGAGTTGCCGGCCTGGCCAAAGCGCAGGCCCAGTGCGATCAGGAACGCCTTGCCCTTCTTCTGGTGCAGGGCAGCTTCGATGGTGCTGGTTCCCGCGAGTTCGGGGGCCTTTGCGGCTGCGCTCTTGATCTTGTCCTTGGTGAGTGCCACGCCGTCAACCACGTCGGCACGCTGTTCGAAGACCGGGCTTTCCTTGATGGAGCGGCGGATCCAGACGGCGAACAGCATGATCACGAAGCTGGCAAGGAACGGGACGCGCCAGCCCCAGCTCAGCAGGTCCTCCTGCGAAAGGGAACTGACCAGGATGGCCCACAATGCCGAGGCGCCCAGGGTTCCGGAGTTGGTGCCCAGGCAGACCAGGGAAGAGATGATGCCGCGTCGGCGAGCCGAAGCGAACTCCGCCAGCATCACCGTGGCACCCGCGATTTCCGCGCCGGCCCCGAAACCCTGGATGAGGCGCAGGGCCACCAGGAGGATGGGTGCCCAGATGCCCACCATGGCGTAGGTGGGAAGTACGCCGATCAGGGTGGTGGAGGCACCCATCAGGGCGATGGTGATGTACAGGACCTTCTTGCGGCCGATGCGGTCGCCCATGCGGCCGAAGTAGACAGCACCGAAGAGGCGGGCAACGTACCCCACGCCGTAGGTGGCCATCGCGGCGATCAGGCCGATGACGGGGCTGACGTCCGGGAAGAAGATCTTGTTGAAGACGATGGCGGCTGCCAGGGAGTACAGCTGGAAGTCCATGAATTCCATGGCCGTGCCAAGCCAGCCGGAGACGGCCACCTTTGCGAGGTCGCGGGTGTTCCGGGCTTCAACCTTGCTGCTGGTAGGCGGTGCAATGCTTTCGGTCATCAGTTGCTCCTTTGCAGGTGATGCTGTCTAGGGGGAGGAAAAACGTTGAAGGGGATTGAACAGCGGAAAGCTGTGGACTGCCCGGCCGGGCCCCTCGGATGGGCATCAGTGAACCGGCAGCACTTCGATTTCTACTACCATACAAGCACTACCATTCTAGTGTGTCAACGGGCTAGACTAATGGCATGGCAACGGACAAAAGAGGTGCTTCCCCCCGGCTTTCGGTGCGCGACCAAACCCTCGAGACGCTCCGCAGCAGGATCATCTCGCTGCAACTCCCGCCGGGCGAGCCCCTATCCGAGAACGAGCTGGCGCAGGAGCTGGGCGTCAGCCGCACGCCGGTACGCGAGAGCCTCATCCTGCTCCGCGAGGAAGGACTGGTGCAGGTCTTTCCCCAGATCGGCTCGTTCGTCTCGCTGGTGGACCTGGCGCGGGTCTCCGAAGCGCAGTTCATCCGCGAAGCCATCGAGTGCGCGTCGCTCCGGGATCTCGCCGTGGACGCGGAAGGCATCGGCGTCCTGCGGGGTATTCTCAAGGCGCAGTCGGATGCTGACGCCAGCGGCGACGTGGAGGAATTCTTCCGGCTGGACGAGGATTTCCACCGGGAACTCCTGCGCCTGGCCGGACACGAATCCGCCTGGAGTGCGGTCAACTCCGCCAAGGCACACCTGGACCGGGCGCGCCGGATGAGCCTGCTGGACACCCGGCCCGTTTCCACCTTGATCGAGCAGCACACGGCCGTGGTGGACGCACTGGAAGCCAACGACCTTTCCGATGCGGACAGCCGCCTGCGCCTTCACCTTCGCGCCGTCTTCGAGGACGTCCAGCGCATCCAGGAATCCACCCCGGAGCTGTTCTCCGACGCGGCTGCCCGGCGTCCTTCACGGCGGAGCGTTGCCCGCCTGACTTAACGGGCGTCCCACGCCGTTTCCTCCCGGATCAAGAAACCCATTCCACTGACCCGGCATCTGTTTGTCAGTGCCTCTTGCTAGGTTTGATTCCAGGCCAGGGAAACCGTCTCCGGGCCCGCAAACAGTTGGGGAGGCCCCGTGTTTCTGCTGGACGCTGCCGGTCATCATGCCGGATCCGCTGCGCCGCCGGACCTGGTCTTCTCCGCCAGCGACCTTGTGGCAGCTTCCGAGTGTGAGTACCGCACGCTGCGAATCCTGGACGAAAAGCTGGGGCGTACTCCCAAGGCAGAGTTCCCGGTCGATGAGATGCAGAAGCGCGCCGGCGAACTGGGCGACCGGCATGAACAGACCGTGCTGGCCAGCCTGGTGGCCAAGTACGGCCAATGGGACGCGGGCCGCGGGTCCGGCGTCTACTCACTGGACCGCGGCCAAAACCTCCGGGGCGAGCTTCAGGCGAAACACGCAGAGACCGAACTTGCCCTGCGGTCCGGGGCGGACGTCGTGTTCCAGGCCACCTTCTTCGACGGCGAGTTCCTTGGTTACGCGGATTTCCTGGTCAATGAGGCGGCAGGCACCGGGAACCCCGGCCGGTACGAGGTCTGGGACACCAAACTTGCCCGGCACGCCAAGGTGGGGGCCCTGCTGCAGCTGGCTGCCTACGGCGACCAGCTCCTCGGGATGGGGCTGGATCCCTCCCCCGCCGTCACGCTGGTCCTCGGCACCCGCGTCGGCGACGATTGGCTGCGGAGCAGCCATTCCCTGCCGGACCTGCTGCCCGTTTTCCGTGAACGACGGCGGCGCTTCCGCCAACTCACAGCCACCCACCGGGCGGCCGATGGTCCCGTCCAGTGGCAGCAGCCCGGCGTCGTGCATTGCGGGCGCTGCGACTACTGCGCCGAGCAGGTGAAGTTGCACAGGGATCTGCTGATGGTGGCGGGCATGTCCGTGGTCCAGCGACGGAAACTTCATGCTGCGAAGATCACCAGCATCGATGAACTGGCAGCCATGCCGGCCGGCGAAGCCAGGAACTCCGTGGCCCGGCTCCGCGCCCAGGCGAGGATGCAGCTGGGCCTGGACCAGCCCGCAGGCTCGAGGACATTTACCAAGGATGGCCAGCCGCACACGGTCTCCTACACGGTCCTTCCGGACAACACCATCGGATCGCTGCCCGCCCCCAGTGCCGGGGACATCTTCTTCGACTTCGAGGGCGATCCGCTGTGGCAGGACCCGGCCACCGGCGCGTGGGGCATTGAATACCTCTTTGGCGTCATCGAGGCCCCGGTGCCTGGTGCGGAAGGCGATCCCGTCTTCCGCCCGTTCTGGGCGCACTCCCGTTCCGGGGAGCGCCGCGCCTTCCTGGACTTCCTGGACTACGTGGAGAAGCGGCGCGCCCGGTACCCGGACATGCACGTTTACCACTACGCCCCGTACGAAAAGACCGCGCTGCGGAACCTTTCGCTTGCGCACCAGGCGGGCGAGGACACGGTGGATGACTGGCTCCGGCAGGGGCTGCTGGTGGACCTGTACGCCACGGTGCGGCATTCCCTTCGGATCTCGGAGGCGTCGTACTCCATCAAGAAGCTTGAACCGCTGTACATGGGAGACAACCTCCGGTCCGGGGACGTCAAGGACGCCGGCGCTTCGGTGGTTGCCTACGCCGCCTATTGTGCCGCCCGCGATGAAGGGCGGCAGGACGAGGCCGACACCATCCTGGCGTCGATTTCCGACTACAACCGGTACGACTGCCTCTCCACCCTTCGGCTGCGTGACTGGTTGCTTCGAATCGCTTCCGTGGCCCCTGCGGACGCCCAAGCGTCAGGGGACGCCCCTGCGGTGGCTGCTTTGACCGTTGCTCCCCCGACAGATCCCGCAGTCGACGGACGCCAGGATGCGCAGGACGAAACCGCCGAAGAACGTCGGCTCCGCGAGTATCTTGCCGGCCTGCCGGACAACCGCCCGTGGACTGACGACGAGCGTGCCATCGCCATGGTTGCGGCAGCCACCGGATATCACCGGCGTGAGCGCAAGCAGTTCTGGTGGCAACACTTCGACCGGGTCGAGGCGCCGCTGGAAAACTGGTCCGACCAACGGAACGTGTTCGTTGTATCGTCAGCGGAAGTCGTCTCGGACTGGGCGTTGGCCAAGCCCCGGGAACGGATGCAAACCCGCGTCCTGAAGCTCCGAGGCACCATGACGGAGGGCTCCGATTTCCGCGCCGACTCCAACTGGTGCCGGCTGTACGACGCCCCGGGACCTGATGGCATGACCGCCCCGGACGCTGCCCCGGGGACCAGGGCCTACTCCTTCGGGACCAGGATCAGCGAACTGGAGCCGGCACCGGACAGCCCGGAACACTTCGTGACCATTGCCGAGCGGGAGACCGGCAAAGTTCGCGCCTATCCGCACCTTCCGGTGGCACTCACGGAGGACCAGCCCCTGGCCACCGCCAGCATTGAAGCAGCCATCGCGGACATCGCCAGCGCTGTCGGGGCTTCGGTGCCGTCCCTCCCCGCGCAACCGGGCCTGGACATCCTGCGCAAGTTGCCGCCGCGGTTCCACTCGCTGCCAGGGCCGGCGGACGTCCGGCATGGCGACGATGGTTCAGCCGATTACGCGGGGGCCATCACCGAATCTTTGCGGGACCTGGACCACTCCTATCTGGCCGTCCAGGGTCCGCCAGGGACAGGCAAGACCTACGTTGGTGCCCACGTCATCGGCAGGCTGGTGGCCGAGGGCTGGAAGGTCGGGGTGGTTGCCCAGTCCCACAACGTGGTGGAAAACCTGCTCTGCCGGGCAATCGAAACCGGCGGAGTGGACCCCCAGGTGGTGGGCAAGAAACTGGCCGCACCCCATCCTGTCCCCTGGAACCTCACCTCAGAAGGCGACGTGTCCCGCCTGCTGGCATCCCCGGGCGGATGCCTGGTGGGCGGCACCGCGTGGACCATGACCGGCAAGGAAGTCCCCGCCGGGTCCCTCGATCTCCTGGTCATTGACGAGGCCGGGCAGTTCTCGCTGGCCAACACCCTGGCGGTCAGCGTCGCGGGTACGCGGCTGCTCCTGCTGGGCGACCCCCAGCAGCTCCCGCAAGTCACCCAGGGCGCGCACCCGGAACCAGTGGACCAGTCCGCGCTTGGCTGGCTCGCGGCCGGCCACGCCACCCTTCCCGTAAGCCTGGGCTACTTCCTCGCCGATACCTGGCGGATGCATCCGGACCTGTGCCGGGCAGTGTCGAACCTCGGCTACGAGGGAAGGCTGGCATCGGCTCCGGCCGCGTCCCTTCGCGAACTGGAGGTCCTGGCGCCCGGGGTGGAGACGGTGTTCGTCAACCACACCGGCAACGCCACCGCGTCAAAAGAAGAAGCTACAGAAGTGGTAAGCCAGGCCCGCCGGCACCTGGGCCTGAAATGGACCTGCGGCCCGGACACCGAATCCCGCCCCCTCGGGCAGCAGGACCTGCTGGTGGTGGCCGCCTACAACGCCCAGGTCCACCTGATCCGCAGGCACCTGGCGGAGGCCGGACTGCCCGATGTCCGGGTGGGCACCGTGGACAAGTTCCAGGGCCAGGAAGCTCCCGTAGTGCTGGTCTCCATGGCATGCTCGGCCGTCTCAGAGGCTCCGCGGGGAGCGGAGTTCCTGCTCAACCGGAACCGCATCAACGTGGCGGTGTCCCGCGGCCAGTGGCGCGCGGTCATCATCCGTTCCCCCGACCTCACCAGCTACATGCCGCACAAGCCCGCGGGGCTGGAGGAACTCGGGGCCTTCATCGGGCTTAGTCCGCGGGATTAGTGCGGGACAGGCCCCCTGACGGCGCCGCGGGAACGTCGCTGCCGCGGGAGCGACTCAGTGCGCCCGGAAGCCGCGGAATTGACCGGAGGCTTCGGATATCGATGCCTCCACGTTGTCCACCCGGCCCGGCGTGCGGCCGGATTTGAGCCACTCCAGGAGCTGGCGCACCTTCGGCTCGGGCCCCTCGGCCACCACGGAAACCGAACCGTCGTCGAGGTTCTTCACTTCGCCGGAAAGTCCAAGGTCCTCAGCCTGGCCCATGGTCCGGAAGCGGAAGCCCACAGCCTGCACCATGCCGGACACGCGCGCGTCCAGCCGGATATTGGCCTGCGCCGGGTTTTCCTGCGCGGGCCCTGCGTGCCTACCCATGGTGGACCTCCTCGTCCGCAGCTTGCCGTCCCGGCCGGGCCGCGCTACCTGTCACCGTTGTTTGGAAACGACAGTCAGCGCGGCCCGGCCGGGCGGATGCATCCCTTAGTTGATGGTGATGTCGCGGGTGGCGTGGTTGTAGCGGATGGTCACCTTGCCGCCGGCGTGGTGCAACTCGTGGTTGGGACCGTCGAACGTGCCGAAGGCACCGTAGTTCTCAGTCCAGGATCGGTTGAGGGCGATCTTGAAGGTGTAGAACCCGGCGGGAAGCTCGGCGCTCTTCTTCCACAGCTGGTCCAGGAAATCGAATTCCATCTGCGCTTCGTCGTACTGCGGTGCCCAGTTCTCCGGGGCACCCAGGATGGTGTTGAAGTCACCAGCCAAGGCCACAGCTTCGGGCTGCGGAAGGGTTTCAACGTCCGGGCCCTCGAACGGCTCGGTGGCGGCGGAGGTCTCGGCAGCGGGGGCTGCTGCTGCCTTGTCCTTGGCCGAAGCCTTGCCCTTGCGTACTGCCTTCACTACGGGTTCGACGGCGTCTTCGATCGCCTTGGCTGCCTTGCCCACCGCCGAGGCGGCCTTCTTCGCGGGAGCCTTCCTGGCGGTCTTCTTCGGAGCCTCCTCCTTGGCCGGAACCTCCAGCGTCGCCGCGGCGGCGGAGACCGGGCGGACAAAGCCTTCGGGAGCCGTGGGAACGGGAGTATCGGCAGGGACGGGAGTGCCGGCGTCGAGCGCTGCGGCGAAGGAATCAGCGTCGGGGAAGGCGACGGTAGCGCGCATGCCGTCCTCGGTGATGGTCCAGCCCGAGCGGCCCTTGATCAGCCAGCCGGCCTTGACCAGCTTGGCGGTGGCGGAGGTGAGGGTCTTGTGGCCGCGCGGGATTCCGCCGCTGAGAAGTTCTGCCTCATGCTCGTTGAACGGCACGCGGGCAGTTGCTTCCGCCAGGACCTGGCCTGCATTCAGTGCATCGCCGGACCACACGCCTTCGGTCAGGACATCGAGCACGGTCTTGAGTCGAAGGTAGGTGTTTTCTGCGGTGGACTTGGCCATGATTCCCCTTATATAAAAGCGATCGGTCTTAGGCATCTTGCCAACAGCCCATTAAATCGCGCGACTTTAATTGGTAAATTCTGCGTGTCGTGACCGACTATGAAGCGGATTGTGCCGCAAGTGAGGCGGAGGTCTCGGGTAAGGGCTGTCTGCATAACCCTCAAGTGCTGGCATGGATGCTGCCCTGCACTCCCCAGACACGCCTGCGGCACTTAGTTTACCGGGCAGAAAGACCGGCTGTTGCCCCCGACACAGCAGCGGTCAGTCGGACACTTCCCTGCCGTTCAATTCCGCCAGCAGCTCCGCTTTCCGCTCCTCTGACGCGAACGAGGAATGGATGGAGTTCGCTGCGAGGCGTGCCCTGTCGAAATCAGAGAGTTCAAACACCGAAGTCAGCTGCGCAAAGTTGTCATCCACGTAGCCGCCGAAGTAGGCGGGATCGTCTGAGTTGACCGAGACGTTGAGTCCGGCGGCCAGCATCGCGGGCAACGGATGGTCGGCCAGGGTGTCTACGGCACGGAGCCGGACGTTGGACAGGGGACAGACCGTCAGGGGAATGCGTTCGTCCACCAGGCGCTCCACCAGGTCGGGGTCATCCATGCAGCGGATCCCGTGGTCGATCCGCTCCACGCCCAGGAGGTCCAGGGCTTCGATGATGTACGACGCCGGGCCCTCCTCCCCCGCGTGCGCCGTCAACCGCAGGCCTGCTTCACGCGCCTTCGCGTACAGCCGCTCAAACTTGGACGGCGGGTTTCCCACTTCGGCCGAATCCAGGCCGATGGCACCGATGGGCGCATTCATGGCCAGCAGCCGGCCGAGGACTTCCAGCGCGGAGTCCTCCGGCAGGTCCCGGAGGAATGCCGCGATCAGGATGGTGGAGATACCGTAGTCCTCCTCCGAGGTCTCCAGCACCGATGCCACACCCCTGACGCACGCCTCAAGGGG
Source organism: Arthrobacter sp. AG367 (assembly GCF_007828995.1). Lineage (NCBI taxonomy): Bacteria > Bacillati > Actinomycetota > Actinomycetes > Micrococcales > Micrococcaceae > Arthrobacter > Arthrobacter sp. AG367. Next base: position 5,313 of record NZ_VIVE01000010.1, on the reverse strand, counting down.
AATGCCGCGGGAGAGGTGCGCCTGCGGGTCCATCATGATTTCCGCGTGCCGGACCCCGGCGGCAGCAGCCCGCTCCAGGTAGGCCCGGGTCATGTCCGCAAAGTCCTGCTCGGTTCGCAGCACCGCCATGTTGGCGTAGTAGAGGTCAAGGAAGGACTGCAGATCCGTGAACTCATACTTCTCGCGGAGTTCGTCCAGACCGGAATACGGCAGCGCAATACCGTTGCGCTCGGCCAAGGCAAAGATGAGCTCGGGCTGCAGCGTGCCCTCGATGTGCAGGTGCAGTTCTGCCACCGGGAGGGGCTTGGCAGGGGCTGCGGGTTCCGCAGGGTCCGTTTCGGTTTCGGGCATGGTGCTGCCGCCGGCAAAGTTGTCCATCCGGTCAGGATAGTGCCCCTCCCGGTTTTGCGCCTGCCCGGGACTTCGACGCCTTAAAGACCGCCGGCTCCCCGCAGATGCACTGCACCTACCCGACACCCCTGCTGGAATCTCGATTTGATAACGCCAAAGCGATGTCCTAGCGTGAAATGCATGCCCGCCCGGCGGGCTCTTTGATTGCCCGGTGCTGCCTCCACCAGAACTGCCCAGCGGCAGCCACCGACAGTGACCTCTATTTGTCAGGGGCGGGCAGTGGCGCGACGATCTCCGGGGACGGAACCAGCGCTGGTGGCCTTCAGGAGCATCACCATCATGAAAAACACCAAATTCCGTACTGCCGCACGCCGTGGAGTCACCCTGGCCGCCGTCTCCGCGGCAGGTTTGGCCCTCTCAGCCACGGCGGCCAACGCAGCCACCCCGACCTCCACCTGGGATGCACTCGCCCAGTGCGAGAGCGGCGGCAATTGGTCCATCAACACCGGTAACGGCTTCTCCGGCGGCCTGCAGTTTACCTCCAGCACCTGGGCCGCTTACGGCGGAACCGGCTCCCCCGCGGATGCCAGCCGTGAACAGCAGATCGCGGTAGCGGAGCGGGTCCAGGCCTCCCAGGGTTGGGGTGCCTGGCCCTCCTGCGCGTCCCAGCTCGGCCTGAGCGGTGGCGGCGGAGCCCCGGTCCAGAGCGCGCCCGTCCAGGCTGCTCCCACGCAGAGCGTCCAAGTTCAAAGTGCCCCGGCTCAAAGTGCTCCGGTTAAGCAGGCACCGGCGCCGCGGCATGCTACGTCGGTTGCCCTTAGCGGCGAGACCTACACGCTGCAGGCCGGGGATACCCTGAGCATTGTTGCCGACAAGCTGGGCATCCAGGGCGGCTGGCAGCATCTTGCCGACGCCAACCTGGACACTATTTCGGATCCGAACCTCGTGTTCGAGGGACAGGTTATCCAGCTTCCCGCGTAACGCCTGAGGCGGCATCACCAGCGGCCCCCTGGCCGCCCGCCTTTTGGAAGGCGACACAGACAGGTCGGCGATAGACAAATTCCGTTGACCAAAAGACGACGCCGGCACACCCCCACAAGGGATGTGCCGGCGTCGTTCTTTTAATTCCCGGGCCGCTGCCGGAGTCGGCAGGGAACCGCCGGTCAGCTGGCCGGCAGTTCGCGGACGATCCGCACCTTCCAGGCGGAGTCGTCGCTGGTGTCCAGCAGGGCAACCGTGCCGTGCGCAAGGTTCAGGGCGACACGCTTGACGGCCAGCAACTCCAGGTAGAGGTGCTCGTTCATGCGGCTGGGGGTGTCGATCATGTATTTCACGGCGTCGCGCACCTTGCGGTAGTTGGCGCTGCGTTCGCGGTGCATGTGCAGTTCCAGGGCGGAGCGCTGCTTGAGCCGCGGTTCGTGCCGGTTGAGCAGCGTCACTGCTGCGTGGACCGCAACGACCAGGGCGAGTGAGACTCCGTAGATCCACACGCCGCTGGACAGCAGGAACAGGGGCAGGTTGCCAATGGCCACAAGCGCGATGACCACGCGAAGGGCGGCGATCCGCCGGACCGTCCTGGCCACGGTGGCCATGCCGTCGCGGAACCGGTGCTGGTCCTTGCGCGCGGCGGCGGGATCGATGGTGAACTCGTCGAGGACCAGGATTCCCTGGGCTTCCGGGGCCAGCATCTGCCCGAAACGGGGCAGGGCGGTGCGGGCGTGGGCGACTGCTTTGTCAGGTGTAGATGTCATGAGAGAGCTTCCGAAACGCGGTTGGGGTTGCGGTGATCTTAGTGGTTTAACCTGAACGTCGTATGCATGCGTCCACTATTTGGACATTAACCTTTCCGCGATGTGGCCGTTGGCACAGCAATTGGCACTTCCGCCGGGGACCGTCAGACTGAATAGATGCAAACCTTCCTCCCGTACCCTGACTTCCGCCAAAGCGCCAAAGCCCTGGACACTGCACGGCTGGGCAAGCAGCGGGTTGAAGCGCTGCAGACCCTCCGCGCCCTGGTGATTCCCGGGTACGGTTGGCAGACCCACCCCGCGATCCGCATGTGGATGGGCCACGTGCCGGCCCTCACCATGTATGGGCTGGCGATGGTGGACGAATGGATCGAACGTGGCCACCCGGACAACACCCGGGCGAACATCGCCGAGTTTGCGCCGCAGGCTGCCCATCCGGACTACGCCGCCAAGATCATCCTGCCGCCCTGGCTCGGGGACCCCGACTTCCACCTGAGCCACCGTTCCAAGCTGGTGCACAAGGAACCGAAGTTCTACACGTCCGTTTTCCCGGACGCCATTCCGGACATGGACTACGTCTGGCCCGAACCCCGGCACGAATTCCTGCCGCAGGAACCGGAGGGGGACATTCTCTGGATCCTGCGGGAGCCGCATGACGACGTCGACCCCCAGTCGCTCAGGACCGTTGCGCTTCCGCCGGTGAACCGGAGCGCTGCTGCCGCGGCCGCGATGTCGGCCGGAGATGACGGTTACTCCCCTGTCTACGTGGACGACGGGTCCCGCCGGCCGTCACGGGCGCCCAAGAAGGCGCCCCCGAAGCCTCAGGAGAAGAAGCCCACCCGCAAGCGCGCGGCGCAGGAGGAGGCGTTCCGGACCCTCCCGGGGAAGACGCCGGTTGCGGTTCCGTTCGAGAACGGAGCCAGGTTCGCCGTGGGACAGGTCGTGGGGCGCCCCATCACCCTCGATGACGGCCGCTTTGGCAGGAATTTCGAGGTCATGGAGATCATTGACCGCTCCGCGTTCGCGTACCCGGCGCTGTTGCAGGATCCGCGCGTGTTCTTCCCGGTTGAGGCGCCGTAGGTCGTGACGATTCTTTTGGCAGGGTGCGGCGACCTGGGTACCGAAGCGGGGCTCAGGTTCGCTGCGTCGGGGCACAGGGTTGTGGGCTGGCGCCGGTCCCCTGCGAAGCTTCCGGCAGCCATTGAAGGTGCTGCGGCGGACCTGGGCTCGCCCGAACTGCCGCCAGTCCCTGCGGACACCACCGCCGTCGTCATTGCCGTCGCTGCCGATTCCCCCTCGGAAGAGGCATACCGGACGGCGTATGTACGTGGTGTGGCACATGTCCTGGATGCGCTCGAGCGTGACGGCGTGCACCCGGACCGGGTGTTATTTGTTTCCTCCACGGCCGTCTACGGCGATGCGGGTGGCGGCTGGGTGGACGAATCCACGGCGCCGGATCCGGGCGGCTTCTCCGGACGGGTGCTGGTGGAAGCCGAGGATCTCCTGCACAACAGGCTTGCGGGAACCGGGACCACCGGTATTGCGCTCAGGTTGGGAGGCATCTACGGGCCGGACCGGACGCGGCTGATTGACCAGGTGAAGACAGGCTCGGCCGTGGTTCCCGAGGACGTGCGCTACACCAACCGGATCCACCGTGACGATGCAGCGGCCGCCATTGTGCACCTTGCCACCATGGAGGCTGCGCCCGCGCCGGCATATATCGGCGTGGATGATGAGCCGGCCGAGCTGGGTTCCGTGTTGCGGTTCCTTGCAGCCGAACTTGGGCTTCCAGAACCCCGGGTGGGTGACGCCGGTCCCGCTCGTGGAGGCAACAAGCGTTGCCGTAACCACCTGCTCCGAAGCACCGGGTTCACCTTCACGTTTCCCACGTTCCGGGAAGGGTACAGGGACGTCATAGCAGGGAACGGCATCCGCCATCCGTGACGAAGGCCGCCGTCCAATGGGTTACAGCCAGGTTGGCCGCGGGATGCCTGGCCCGAGCTAAGGCGGGGCATGGAATTTCGGCAGGTCATTGAGGCAGTTGGGCAGCTTGTCGACTTTGCGGGAGTCGCGGTGATGGTGATCGGGGCCGTGGTGTCCCTCCCGCTGGCGATCCGTGGCCATCAGCCGCGCCAGCTTCCGCCGGGGGCCGGGAAGCTGGGTTTCTACCGGTCCTACCGCCAGTTGCTGGGCCGGTCCATCCTGCTGGGCCTTGAACTGCTCGTCGCCGCCGACATCATCCGCACCGTTGCCGTCACACCCACGTTCGCCAGCGTTGGGGTGCTGGCCATCATCGTGCTGATCAGGACGTTCCTCAGCTTCTCCCTGGAATTGGAAATCACGGGGCGCTGGCCCTGGCAAAAGGAGCCGGCCGCGGCTCGTACCGGCTCCGCCGCCGCCCCCAGCTGAGCACCCGGGGTTGGGTTTTCCACATAGGGGTTTTGGGGGCTCTTGAGTGTCGGTGGTGGCTGGCAGAGTTGGGTTATGGAGGCCATTGGGGAGCAGCTGGACGGGCCGTTCGGCGGGTTGTTCGGTGGGTTGTTCGGCGGGAACGCTGACGACGCCGGCAGCCGGCGGACGAGTCCGGCCCGCCTTCGCGCCGTCCCCGGCGGGGAGGGATCCGGCCCTGCCATCCTCGGGGCACTTGCCGAAGAACTCGCCACCGCCGCCCTGGCCGCCCCGGACCTCCTGGCAGCAGCCACCTATGTCGAGGCCGCCGATTACGCCGTCCGGGTCGAGAACCTTGCCCGCACCGTGGAGTACCTGCAACTCATCTCAGCCCTGACTGTGGACCGGACCCGCACCCAAGCCATCACCCAGGCCGCGGCCAGGACCACCCACCCTGCCGTGCCCTCCCCTGCCGATGACGGCTGCCGCAACACCGCAGAGTTCCTACGCCTCAGGCTCCGCATCCCCATCCGCGAAGCACGCCGCCGCCTCACCCTCGCCCAGCACACCCTGCCCCGCACCAGCCTCACCGGCGAACCACTCCCGCCAACCCGGCCCCACCTCGCCACCGCCCTCACACCCCACCCCGCCACTGACGGGACCACCACGCAACCGCCCACCGGGAGCCTCCAGGCACCGGCCGTGTCCTCCCACGCCGCGACCCTCATCAACGCCACCCTGGACCGGCTCCAACACCACACCACCCCCCACACCCTGGACCGGATCGAAGAGCACCTCACCACCGCAGCCACCACCACCGACCCCG
>NZ_VIVE01000009.1:0-147966 GCF_007828995.1 Arthrobacter sp. AG367 | reverse complement strand
CGGTCCCATTCCGAACCCGGAAGCTAAGACCCACAGCGCCGATGGTACTGCACCCGGGAGGGTGTGGGAGAGTAGGTCACCGCCGGACACACATTAAGCAGGGCCCTGACAACGAATGTCAGGGCCCTGCTGCTTTAACCGAACAGCACAAAGAGGATGCCCTGCCTACGGGCGGACTCTACCCCCGGGCACCGCTGCCCGGGGGTAGAGTAGTCCCTCATGAGCAGCATCTTCAGCCACCCGCAGGACCCTTTCGAAGAAGCCGGACAGCGGGCAATTGAGCCGCTGGAACCGGTGGTCAACACCGTAGTCGTGCCCGGTCCCGTGGCCCGGGCTTTTGTTGGTTTCACGGAGCACACCCACCTCTGGTGGCCCCTTGAGCAGCACGGTGTCTATGGTGCCGGCTCCTACGTGGAGTTTGAAGAGAACCTCATCCTCGAAACAGCCGATGACGGCCGCACCAGTATCTGGGGAACCCTTGATGACTGGCAGCCGCCCCTGTCCTTCCATGCCTCCTGGCATCCCGGGACTACGGCGCTGTGGTCCACCGAGCTCCTGGTGGCGTTCCGCGCCCTCGGCGGCGGAACTGAAGTCCGGGTCTTCCATGAAGGGTGGGAAGGCGCCGAGGATCCTGCCGCCGCGCGTCAGGAGTACGCGGTGGCGTGGCCCCGGATCCTGGACAGGTATGCGCGGTTCATGGGCGCCGGGGACGCCGTAGAGGACAGCTCGACTGGAGGCGTGGCCTAGCCCCGCCCCGCGGCCTTGTCCGGCGGCACGGCGGTGCTGTTCCGGATCACAAACTCCGTAGGGTATTCCTGGTCCCGCGCTCCATCCGCCGCCAGCCCGCCGTCGGAACCTCCGCCGTCGGAACCTGCGCCCTCGGAACTTCCACCGGCATTGTCCAGCAGGGCCAAAGCAGTGGCAGCCGCGAGCCTTCCCTGTCCGCGTGGATCCTGGCTGATGGTGGTCAGCCCAAAGGTCTCTGCAAGTTCGTGCCCGTCAATCCCCACGACGGAAAGGTCCTGTGGGACCTGAAGGCCGAAGTCCCGGGCGGCGAGCATGATGCCCACGGCCATCTCGTCGGACGCGGCGAAGACTGCGGTGGGGCGGTCAGCGGAGGTGCCCAGGAGCCGGCGGCCCGCCGCGTACGCGCCCTGGATGGTGAAGCCGGCCGTGGCCTGCCACTCTTGCCGCACCGTCAGCCCGGCTGCTGCCATCGCCGCAGCAAAGCCCTTCTGGCGCAGCTGCGGAAGGTTGAAGTCGCGGTTCAAGGCCGCATCCCCGGTAACATGCGCGATCCGGGTATGGCCCAGCCCGATCAGGTGCCGGGTGGCCATCATGGCCAGGCCCTCGTCGTCGATTCTTATGGTCGAGGCGCCCCGCAGCGCCCCGCCGATGCCCACAATCGGACGGTGCACGGCGAGCAGCTGGCCGATCTCTTCCTCGCTGAGTACCAGCGCCACCGCAATGACGGCGTCCAGGCGTTTCCGCAGCAGGAAGTCGTTCAAAATGCTGCTGCGGTGCTCCGGCTGCTCTCCCACGTTGTACAGCGTCAGGTCGTAGCCGGCGTCCAGGAGGGCTTCCGAAACGCCCTCCAGGACCGAAGAGAAATACCAGCGCTGGACGTTGGGCACCACCAGGCCGATGTTGTGGTTCCGCCCGGAGGCGAGGCTGGAGGCGTGGTAAGAGGGGACGAACCCGAGTTCCCGTGCCGCCTCCTGCGCAAGGCGGCGGCTCCTGGAGGAGACGTTGGACTTGCCGCTCAGCGCCCTGGAGACGGTGGCCACGGACAGGCCGGCCCGGCTGGCAACTTCTTTGATGCCCGCCATGGTCAGCCTGCTGCTGTGATGCGGATCCAGGCGGTTTCGCCCGAAGCCAGCAGTCCTTCCGTGCCGGACCTCGTACTGCGGATAAGGACGCGGCCCGCAGGTATCTCCAGCGGCTCGTGATTCAGGTTCATAACCACCAGCGTAGTGCCGTTGAGGTAGCCCAGCGATGACCCGGTGCACCAGTCCTCGGCCCAGGACAGGGATCCCCGGCCCAGGTCCAGGTCGCGGCGGCGTGCCAGGGCGTCGCGGTAGAGGGACAGGTGCGACGACGGCGATTCCGCCTGCAGGTCCCTCGCCAACCCGCCAAAGGAAGCGGGAATGGGCAGCCATGGATCATTTCCCGAACCGAAGCCCAGGTGTTGTTCTCCGGCACGCCAGGGCAGCGGCACCCGGCAGCCGTCACGGCCAAGCCGCTGCCCGCCGGTCCGGGCGAACGTGGGGTCCTGGCGCAGGTGGCCGGGGATGTCGATGCCGTCCGGCAGCCCCAGCTCCTCGCCCTGGTAGAGGTAGGCGGCACCGGGCAGTCCCAGCATGAACAGCGAGGCAGCAGCTGCGCGCTGCCGGCCGAGTTCCTCATCCGGCTGGGGATCGGCCGCCCCGATGCCGTCGCCGTCCCGTGGGCCATGGCCGTTGTAGCCAAACCGGCTGGCATGGCGGACCACATCGTGGTTGGACAGCACCCATGTGCTCGGGGCGCCGACGCCGTCAAGGACGGTCAGGGAATCGGTGATGACCGAGCGCAGCCGGTAGACGTCCAGGCCCGCATGGAGGTAGGGGAAATTGAACGCCTGGTGCATCTCGTCGGGCCTGACCCAGTGGGCCAGCCGGTGAAGGTCCACGCTTGCCTCGGCGCAGAGGATCCGGTCCGGGCCGTACTCGTCCAGGATCAGCCGCCAGTTGCGGTAGATGTCGTGGACGCCGGGTTGCCCGAACATGGGTGCCTCGTGGCCGGGGTACCCGTCGCTGTTGCCGCCATCGGCCCGGCCGCCCCAGGCGGGCAGGCCCGGGGCCTTGACCAGGGCATGGGCTACGTCCACCCGGAAACCGGACACGCCGCGGTCCAACCAGAAACGCAGCACGCGCTCGAACTCGGCGTGGACGGCGGGGTTGTCCCAGTTGAAGTCCGGCTGGGAGGAGTCAAAGAGGTGCAGGTACCACTGGCCCGGCCGGCCGTCGGCGTCTGATACCCGTGTCCAGGCAGATCCGCCAAAGTGTGACTGCCAGTTGTTCGGTGGCTCCTCTCCGTCAGGCCCGGTGCCGTCACGGAAGATGAACATGTTCCGTTCGGGGCTTCCGGCCGGTGCCGCACGGGCTGCCTGGAACGCCGGATGCTGGTCCGAACAGTGGTTGGGCACCAGGTCCACGATGACCCGCAGGCCCAGGCGGTGGGATTCGGCCATCATGACGTCGAAGTCGGCGAGTGTGCCAAAGATCGGGTCAACGTCGCAGTAGTCGCTGACGTCGTATCCGGCGTCACGCTGGGGGGAACGGTAAAAGGGTGACAGCCAAACAGCGTCGACGCCCAGGTCCGCCAGATGCGGCAGTTCCTCGGTAATTCCCGCGAGGTCTCCCACGCCGTCACCGTTCAGGTCCCGGAATGACCGGGGGTAGACCTGATAGATCACGGCAGAGCGCCACCAGCCGGGAGCGGTATCGGCAGCGTGGATGAGCGTCAGGGGGCCAGTGGCAGCTGAGGTGTCCTGGGTCACAGTATCGACAGACATGAAAGCAAGCATAGCGGCGGACGGGCGATAAATGAAAACGCTTCCATACATGTTTCGCCTAATTTCGCACGAACTTTCAAGGCTCTCCAGTCCAACAACTGGAAGCGATTGCACGCCGGCAAATCCAAAAGACCGGAGCGTCGCACGCCCTAGACTGGGTAGACATGTCCGACGACGGGTGGAGGCTTTGTGGGATGCATCGTTGACGAGCTGGATGCCATCCTGGCGCCAGGGCAGCTGGATGTCAGCGAGGTCTCGCTCCGGCGGTACGCCATCGACCAGGCCCCCGTCATCGATTTCCAGCTTCCCCTGGCGGTGGTGTTCGCCGAATCAGTGGCCGACGTGCAGGCGGTGGTGAAAACCTGCGCCGGCAGCGGAGTGGCCATTGTCCCCCGGGGTGCGGGTACAGGCGTTTCCGGTGGTGCCCATGCCACCAGGAACTGCATCATCCTTTCGCTGGAGCGGATGAACCGGATCCTCGCCCTGAACCCAGACGATGAGACAGCCATGGTGGAGCCCGGCGTGGTGAACGCGGTCCTCAACGAAGCCGCAGCAGCGCACGGCCTCATGTATGCCCCCGATCCGGCCAGTTTCCGAAGCTCCACCATCGGCGGGAACGTGGCCACCAATGCCGGCGGCCTGCGCTGCGCCAAGTACGGGGTCACCAGGGATTCGGTCCTGGCACTGGATGTGGTCCTGGCCGACGGGTCCCTCATCCACACAGGCCACCAAACCTTCAAAGGCGTGGCGGGCTATGACCTGACGGGCCTCTTCGTGGGATCCGAAGGAACCCTGGGCGTCGTCGTCGGAATCACCGTGCGCCTGAAGTACCTGCCACGGGAAGTCCACACCGTGGCCGCCTTCTACCCGGACTTCAGGATGGCTGCCGCAGGGGTCCTGGCCGTAGGCAAGGCACGCGTCCAGCCGGCCATCATGGAACTGCTCGACGGCGGTACCCTGGCCCAGCTCGACGACATCCACGGCTCCGACCTCACCGCCCGCGGAAAATCACTCCTGCTGGTCCAGGCCGACGGGTTTGGCGCCGCCGCGGAAGCGGAGGTTGTGCGCCAGGTCCTCCGCGCCGGCGGGGCAACGGTGACTACTGAGGCAAGCGCCGAGGCGGAGCGCCTGGTGGAACTCCGCCGGCACAGCAGGGGGACGGAGGTGGACGACGAGTACCGTGTAGGCGAGGACGTGGCCGTTCCCCGCTCCCGGTTGGTGGACTACGTCGCGGAACTCGAAGCCATGGCCGCCAGGCAGCAGGTACACCTCAAGGTGGTGGCCCACGCGGGTGACGGCAACCTGCACCCCACATTCTGGATCGACCGGCAGGGGGCAAGCGTGGACTCCGCAGCCATGCAGCGGCTGCAGGCGGCACTGGACGAGTCCATCACCGCGGCGCTGGCGATGGGCGGCACCATCACCGGTGAGCACGGAGTAGGGCAGTACAAGCTCCGGTGGCTGGGACAGGAGCAGCCGGAACCGGTGCGGGAGCTCCAGCGCAGGATCAAGGACCTGTTCGATCCCGCGGGGATCCTCAACCCCGGTAAGGCGATCTAGGACTCAGTCGTCCGAATCCGGGTATTCGTCCACCGATTCGTCTTCGCCGTAACGGGATTCCTCGGTCTCCACCTCAAGGATTTTCAGCAGCTCGGTATCAGGGTTCAGCATGATCGCGGCCTCGTCCCGGCGGTGCCGGAGGATCGAGTCGATGTAGGACTGGACAGCTTCCGCCAGCGGAATGTGGCGCTCCTGCTTCTCGGACATGTACCACCGGTGCTCCAGGACCTCGTGGACCACCTCGGCGTGCTCCAGTTTGCCGGACAGGTCCCGGGGAATGGCGCGCACGATCGGTTCGAAGATCTGGCTGACCCACAGGTGGGCGCTGTATTCCTCATCCATGTCCGGGTTGTTGTCCGCCCGGAAGGAGTCCATGTCATTGAGGAGGCGGCGGGCCTGGTTCTCCTGGGCGTCCAGGCCGGTAAGCCGCAGCAGCCGCCGCTGGTGGTGCCCCGCGTCCACCACCTTGGGCTGGAGCTGGATGGTGGAGCCGTTCTGGGTGGTCTTTATGGCGTATTCCTCGACGTCGAAGCCGAGTTCGTTCAGGCGCCGGATGCGGGCGCTCACCCGCCAGCGTTCGCCCAGCTCAAAGGATTCCTTCTCCGTCAGCTCGGCCCACAGCCGCCGGTAGCTGTCCATGATCAGCTCACTGGTGGCCACGGGGTCCACCTTTTCCTCGATGAGACCGCCATCCAGGAGGTCCATCAGCTCGCCGGCGATGTTCACCCTGGCGATCTCAAGGTCGTATTCGCGCTGGCCGGTGGAGAGGTCGGGGTAGAGCTCACCGGTTTCGGCGTCCACCAGGTAGGCGGCAAACGCGCCGGCGTCGCGGCGGAACAGGGTGTTGGACAGCGAGACGTCGCCCCAGTAGAACCCGATCAGGTGCAGCCGCACCATGAGCAGCGCCTGGGCGTCGATGAGGCGGGTCAGGGTGTCCTTGCGCAGCATCTGCGAAAACAGTGCGCGGTACGGCATGGAGAATTTCAGGTGCCGGGTCACCAGGACGGGGTTCAGCGGGCGTCCGTCAGGGGTGGTGCGGCCGGTGATCACGGCCACGGGCTCCACGCAGGGGACGTCCAGCCGGGCCAGCTTGCGCAGCATGTGGTACTCGTGCCGGGCCACATGCTCGGAGGTTTCCTTGATGGCAATCACCGAGCCGCCAAGGTGGGCGAAGCGCACGATGTGCCGGGAGATGCCCCGGGGGAGTGCGGCCAGGTACTGCGCCGGCCACTCCTCGAGGGCGATGTGCCAGGGCAGGTCCAGCAGCTCCGGATCCGCCGCTGCGGCGGTGATGCTCAGCGAGGAGGCTACCGAAGCGGCCTTGTTCTCGTCGGCGCTGGCGGCCACGAACCGCGGGAGCTTACCCACCTGGGCATAGTCTGTGGGTTCGTCATGCCACTGGGCGCTGTGTTCCTCGGTCATGGGCTCAATTCTTCCGTACTCAGGGCAGGGACGGTAAATCCTGTGCGGCCATGGTTAAAGGCCGACGGCGGCCCGCACCGTTGCGAAAGGGTGCGGACCGCCGTCAGTTACGCGCGTGGGTGGGGAGTTTAGTCGCCCAGGCGCAGGCCGGTCTTCGTGTCGAAGAGGTGCACGTGGCCGGACTGCGGACGGACGTAGATGACTTCGCCCTTCATCGGGGGGCGGCGGCCGTCGACACGGGCCACGATGTCGTGGTCCTTGCCGTCCAGCGTGGTGTGGCCGTAGACGTAGGCGTCGGCGCCGAGCTCTTCAACGACATCCACCTCAACCTTCAGGCCTTCGCCGTGCGGAGCGGTTTCCAGGTCCTCGGGACGGCTGCCCAGCGTAACCGTGGAGCCGTGTGCCTCTTCGAGGACGTCGCGCGGCACGGGGTAGACGGTGCCGCCGAACTGGACGCCGCCGTCGACGACGGGAAGTTCCAGCAGGTTCATGGCGGGGGAGCCGATGAAGCCGGCAACGAACACGTTCTTGGGGCGGTCGTAGAGGTTGCGGGGGGTGTCCACCTGCTGCAGCAGGCCGTCCTTCAGCACGGCGACGCGGTCGCCCATGGTCATGGCCTCGACCTGGTCGTGCGTGACGTAGACGGTGGTGACGCCCAGGCGGCGGGTCAGGGATGCGATCTGGGTGCGGGTCTGGACACGGAGCTTGGCGTCCAGGTTGGACAGCGGCTCATCCATGAGGAAGACCTGGGGGTTACGGACGATTGCGCGGCCCATGGCAACACGCTGGCGCTGGCCGCCGGAGAGTGCCTTCGGCTTGCGGTCCAGGTACTGCTCAAGGTCAAGGAGCTTTGCGGCTTCGCGGACGCGCTCGGCGCGCTCTTCCTTGGAGACGCCGGCGATCTTCAGGGCGAAGCCCATGTTGTCGGCCACAGTCATGTGTGGGTACAACGCGTAGTTCTGGAAAACCATCGCGATGTCGCGGTCCTTCGGCGGAACATCGGTGACGTCACGGTCACCGATCAGGATGCGGCCTGCGTTGACGTCCTCCAGGCCTGCGAGCATGCGCAGGGAGGTGGACTTGCCGCAGCCGGAGGGTCCAACGAGGACCAGGAATTCGCCATCGGCGATGTCGATGTTGAGCTTATCGACGGCGGGCTTATCTGTGCCCGGGTACAGACGCGTAGCGTTATCAAAAGTAACTGTAGCCACAGTTATCAATCCCTTCACCGGCAGGTACGTGCCGGACGATCCGTTGTGAATGGTTCATGTTTATTCAGTTGTGTTCCCACAAAATGCTCCGCGGCTTTGCGCGGAGCACCACGTGACGCCGCACGGTTGTTGTGCGCCACATCACACCCAAGAGTATGCCAGAAGTTGCTTCTTTTACCGCAAATGTTACGGATGTCACATGTGCTTCCGGCCACGGGCTATCCGGAAGCGGCCTGGGGGTCTTCCTCGGCGACGGCGATGCTCCGCTCCTGGAGCAGGGCTTCCAGCAGCTCCGCGATATGGACAGGCGCCTCCACCCGGTATTGGGCCTGGGTGAAATCGAGGCCAACCTTGACCCCTACGTCGCCTGGTTCAAGCCGGCCGAAAGCGTCCTCGTCCGTCACGTCATCACCGGCGAACAGCACGGCAGTGGCCCCGGTGGCCTGCCGCAGGAAGCTGACGCCTTCGCCCTTGGAGGCATTGACCACGGAGGTCTCCAGGACGCGCTTGCCCTCCTTGAGGAAGACGCCCTTTCGCTCCTGGAGCACCGACCGGGCTGCTGACACCGCGTCCTCGGCCACGTCATCCGCAGCCAGTCGGGTGTGCAGGACGACGCCGGCGGGCTTGTATTCCAGGGACGTGCCAGGCGCCTCCGCGACGATAGCCGCCAACTCGGCGCGCACCTCTTCAAGGAGGGTCTTCTGGCCGTCGTCCAGCGTCAGTTCCGTGGAGCCCGGCCCAAGCCAGGCTTCGGCCCCATGGCTGCCAATCAGCAGGGTGTCCACGGGCGGAGACGCCACCTCCCGCAGGCTGGCGAGGGCGCGCCCGGAGATGAGTGCCGTCGTCGTGCGTGGAAGCACGGCGAGCCCCGCGAGCGCCGCGGCTGAGCGTGGAAGCGGCCGCGCATCCTGGGCACGGCCCACGATCGGGGCCATGGTCCCGTCAAAGTCCATGGCCACCAGCAGGTGCCCGGTCCCGGCGATCCGGTGCAGCGCTTCCCGCAGTTCTGGGGTGAGTGCCAGCGCTGCCTTGGTGTGGCCGTCAGGAGTCATCGCGGACCACCTTCTCGTTCAGTGCGTTCAGGAAGTCGGCGGACCAGTGGTCCACGTCGTGTTCGAGGATTTGCTTCCGCATGGCCCGCATCCTGCGGCCGGACTCCCGCGGCTGCATCTCCACGGCACGCATGATGGCGCTCTTGAGGCCGTCGATGTCGTGCGGGTTCATCAGCAGTGCCTGCTTGAGCTGGTCGGCTGCGCCGGCGAACTCACTGAGGACCAGCGCGCCGTCGTTGTTGGTGCGCGCCGTGACGTATTCCTTGGCGACCAGGTTCATGCCGTCCCGAAGGGCCGTGACCAGCATGACGTCGGCGGCAAGGTACAGCGCCACCATCTCCTCCACGGGGTAGCTGTGGTGCAGGTAGCGGACGGCGGTGTTCTCGATGGTGTCGTAGGTGCCGTTGATGTGGCCCACCGTGCCCTCCACCTCCTCACGCAGGAGCCGGTACTGCTCGACGCGCTCGCGGCTGGGGCTGGCCACCTGGATCAGGGTGGCGTCTCCAACCGAGAGCTTGCCGTCTGCCAGGAGCTCCTCGAAGGCTTTAAGCCGGTGCCTGATGCCCTTGGTGTAATCCAGTCGGTCGACGCCGAGCAGGATGGTCTTCGGGTTCCCCAGATCCTGGCGGATCTGGCGGGCGCGCTCAATGATGTCCGGCCTGGCGGCTAGCTCGCTGATGTGCTTGACGTCGATGGAGATGGGGAAGGCCTGTGCCCGGGCAATGTGTGTGACCTGCCCGTCCTGGCCCTTTACGTGGACCTGCTGCTGCTTAACGCTGGCACCGAGGAAACGGCGAGCGGAGCGCATGAAGTTTCCGGCATCGCTGGGCCGCTGGAAACCCACCAGGTCTGCGCCGAGGAGTCCGTCGATGATGGCCTGGCGCCACGGCAGCTGGGCAAAGATCTCCGGCGGAGGAAACGGGATGTGGTTAAAGAACCCGATGCGCAGGTCCGGCCGCGCCTCGCGCAGCATGCGGGGCACCAGTTGGAGCTGGTAATCCTGCACCCACACGGTGGCGCCTTGGTCCGCATGCTGTACGACGGCGTCGGCGAACCTGCGGTTGACCCTTCGGTAAGCGTCCCACCAGGTGCGGTGGAACTCCGGCGGGGCAATGACGTCATGGTAGAGCGGCCAGAGGGTGGCGTTGGAAAACCCCTCGTAGTACAGCTCCACGTCGTCGTTGCTGAGCTGGACCGGGACGAGGTCCATGCCGCCGTGGCTGAAGGGTTTGACAGTCTCGTCCGGCGCACCGTGCCATCCGACCCAGGCGCCGTCTGTCTTGGTCATCATGGGGGCCAGGGCGGTCACCAGTCCCCCGGGGGAGCGGCGCCAGCCAGACTCGTCATCACCGGCATCCCCTGCCGCGACCCGGTCAACAGGCAGCCTGTTGGAGACCACCATGAAGTCGTACTTCGTATGGCCGGCATGGCTGGGACCGGAGCTGCCGGCCGTTGCTTTGCCGGCGGGTTTTTCCTGGACGGGTGTTTGCATTGCTGCCCCCTGGGGTTGCTTGTGCCTCTTAGCCACCCTAGCCGGACGGAATCATCGGGGCTATTCGTCCGTTGGTCAAGCCGGTGGAATGGTTGAAACCGCAAGCGCTCAGCTTTCTCCCCTAAAATGTTGGAGTGCCACGAAGTGGTCCCCCTACGTCGACCGACCCAAGGAACTCATGAGCCCCGCAAACGAAGTACGTAAGTCCAAGGCTGAGCGAACCGCGGAGGCGCGGGAAAAGGCGCGCCTGATCAGGGAAGAGCAGCTGAAGAAGGACAAGCGCAACAAGCTGCTGATCGGCTGGGGCATCGTGGCGGCAGTGGTGGCCATCCTGGTGGTGGTGGCGCTGGTGGTGACGAACAGCCTCAAGCAGAACGCCCCCATAGCGGACCAGGGCCCCACGCCTGCCAACGCCAACGTGCATGGCGGCGTCACTTTGCTGGCCAATACGGATGTGGCCAAGTCGGAACCGGCCACGGTTGACGCCGCCTCCCTGGGGGACGCGCCGAAGACGGCGCCCGCCGAGGTAGTGGCTCCCGGCGCCGAAGCGGAGGCGGGCAAGCCGGTCAAGGTGGTCCTCTACATCGACTTCATCTGCCCCATCTGCAAGAACTTCGAGACCCAGTACAACGACCAGCTCACGTCGCTGCGCAACGAAGGCAAGATCACCGTTGAGTACCGGGCCCTCGGATTCCTGGACAGCCGGTCCACCACCAACTACTCATCCCGGGCCGCCAACGCAGCAGCGTGCGTGGTCAACGAATCCCCGGAGAAGTACTCCGATTTCGTCAACGCATTGTTCGCCAAGCAGCCGGCGGAAGGCAGCGCAGGCCTTTCCGACAGTGATTTGAAGAAGATGGCGTCCGACATGGGCGTCAACATCGGTTCCTGCGTCGATGACAAGACCTACCGCCCGTTCGTGAAGTTCACCACGAAGGAGGCCGCGGCCATCGGCGTCACCGGTACGCCCACCGTGTTCGTGGACGGCAAGCAGTGGGGCAAGGGCGACAGCGCGCAGACGCCGTTCCCGGACTTCCTGCAGGCAGCCATCGCCGCCAAGGGCTAAGGATTCCCAGTCAGGGCAGGGGCCCGCTCCGGACCGTTTCCGGGGCGGGCCCCTGGCGCATTCACCGCCAGTAGTCCGGCGTTTTTACGCCCGGCGGGAGTTGGGCTAACCTTATCTAGCGCCTTCACGGTGCACGCCCGCAGGGGCGCGCCTCCTTAGCTCAGTTGGCCAGAGCACCGCTCTTGTAAAGCGGGGGTCGTCGGTTCGAATCCGACAGGGGGCTCCATTCAACCTCCGGGTTTAAGCTGGATCCATCCACATAATCAGCGTGCTGACTAAAGGAGGATGGGTGCCATGCCCAAGACCGGCAAGAACGATCATGCCCGCAAGGAAGAACTTCCTTCCACCCTGCAGCGTTCTGAGCAAAAGGCGCAGGACACATTCGCCAAGACCTATGATTCCGCCCTTGAGTCGTACGACCAGGATGAGCAGCGGGCGGCCCGGGCAGCATACGCATCCCTGAAGCACAGCTACGAGAAAGTGGGCGACCACTGGGAGCCCAAGGAAAAAAGGGGCCCGTCGGACAAGCGCGCAGAACAGGGCATCAGCTCCTCCGAACCCACCGCGGGCGGAGTCAACGCCAATGCGTCCAAGGACCACCTCTACAAACTGGCCAGGGAACTGGACGTCAAAGGCCGCTCGAAGATGGACAAGGGTGAATTGGTCAAGGCCATCCAGAAGGCCAACGACGCCGCCACCCGCAAAGCCCGCAGCAAATAGCCTGTGCTCTTGCCGTCCTGCCGTCCAAGGTGTCGAATCAGAGGGACACGTCAGGTCGGGTCGGCGATGATGCCAGGAGGTTCCAATGTCGGTGAAGAGCACCAAGGAGTCAGCGCGGGCGGGAGGCGGCAGGAACGGGCCTGAGTCAAAGCGCGCCGACCAAGCCACCGGCATCGCGGCCCAGGACCCGGCGCGGATCCGGAACGTGGCCCTGGTGGGTCACTCGGGCGCCGGGAAAACAATGCTGATCGAGGCGCTGCTGGCAGCCAACGGCATGATCACGCGCAAAGGCTCCATCGCCGACGGATCCACGGTCAGCGACTCGGACCCCGCCGCGGTTCACCAGCAGCGCTCCGTCACCCTGTCCCTGGTGCCCCTGATGGTGGACGAGACAAAAGTGAACCTCCTGGATACACCGGGCTACCCCGACTTCATTGGTGAGCTGCGGGCGGGGCTGCGCGCCTCCGATGCTGCCCTCTTCATAGTGTCGGCCGTGGACGGAATCGACGCCACCACCACCGCCCTGTGGGGCGAGTGCGCGCACATGCTGCTGCCACGCGCCGTCGTGATCACCCGGCTGGACCACCCGCGGGCAGATTACGACGGCGCCCTGGCCGCCTGCCGCAAAGCGTTCGGCGAGGGCGTGCTGCCGCTGTGTGTCCCATTGCCCTCAGCAGAGGAGGCCGCCGGGCCGCTGTCCCTGCTGGGCCTGCTGTCCCGGGAGGTAACGGACTACTCCTCCGGCGAGGCAACCCCTGAAGTCCGGGCCGCCACGCCGGATGAACTCGCGGCTGCCGGGCCTGCCCGGGGCGCACTCATCGAGGGCATCATCGCCGAAAGCGAAGACGAAACGCTGATGGACCGCTACCTGGAAGGCGAGGACATCGACACCGGAGTGCTCGCAGCAGACCTGGAAACCGCCGTCGCACGTGGCTCGTTCTTTCCCGTGCTGCCCACGTCCGCCGTCACCGGGCTGGGGACCGCCGAACTGCTGGACCTGCTGGTCCGCGCCTTTCCGCCGCCAGGGGAGCGCAGCCTGCCGGACACCACCGACCTCGCGGGGGAACCGGCCGGAAGCCTGTCCTGCGATCCGTCCGGCCCCCTCGCCGCCGAGGTGGTGCGCACCTCCAACGATCCCTTCCTGGGCCGCATCTGCCTGGTGCGGGTGTTCAGCGGCACACTCCGGGAAGACTCGCCGGTCCACGTGGGCGGCCACGGCCTGGCCGACCGGGGTCACCAGGACCATGACACCGATGAACGGGTGACCCATATCTACTCACCGCTGGGTGCCACCCTTCGCCCCGTCCCCTTTTGCGTGGCGGGGGACATGTGTGCCCTGGCGAAGCTGGGCAGCGCTGAAACCGGCGACACCATTTCCGCCCGGGAAAGCCCGCTGCTGCTCGCCACGTGGGAAATGCCTGAGCCGCTGCTGCCGGTTGCCGTGGAAGCCGATTCCCGCAGCGACGAGGACGCGCTGGCCCGCAGCCTGGGCCGGATAGCGGCGGGTGACCCCACCTTGCGGGTGGACCGGAACGCCGAAACGCATCAGCTGGTGCTCTGGTGCATGGGCGAAGCGCACGCGGAGGTGGTCCTGGACAGGCTGCGCGAACAGGGAGTGAAACTGCACACCGTGGACGTGGTGACGCCGCTGCGGGAAACCTTTGCCACCGCCGCCTCCGGCCACGGCCGCCATGTCAAGCAGTCCGGCGGACACGGCCAGTACGCCGTGTGCGACATCGAGGTGGAACCGCTGGAGCGCGGCGCGGGGTTCGAGTTCGTGGACAAGACGGTGGGCGGCGTGATCCCGGGAACGTTCATCCCGTCCATTGAGAAGGGCGTCCGGGCCCAAATGGACAAGGGCGTCGCCGCGGGCTTTCCCGTAGTTGACCTGCGGGTTACCCTGGTGGGCGGCAAGGCCCACAGCGTGGATTCGTCGGATGCGGCGTTCCAGGCGGCCGGGGCGCTGGCGCTCCGGGAGGCCGCGGCAGCAGGAAGGATCCAGCTGCTGGAGCCGGTGTCATCCGTCTCCATCACGGTCGCCGATGAACATGTGGGCACAGTGATGAGTGATTTGTCCGGCCGGCGGGGACGCCTCACCGGCACCACCTCTTCCGGTGAGGGCCTCACGGAGATCAGCGCCGAAGTCCCGGACCAGGAACTCCTGCGGTATGCGGTGGAACTGCGGGCGCTGACCGCCGGCACCGGGCGCTTCCGCCGCCAGTACCTGCGCCATGACCCCGTACCCCCCAATTACAGCCCATCCTGAGCCCGCCATGGCAGGAACAGATACAGGGAACGGCCGCCGGTGAACGCCGCAGCACGAAAGATCCAGACCGTATACCTGACGCTGACGTTGGGCAATACCCTTGCGGCGTCGTTCATTTGGGGCATCAATACGCTGTTCCTGCTCGACGCCGGGCTGACCAACCTGGAGGCCTTCGCTGCAAACGCCTTCTTCACTGCCGGGATGGTGCTTTTCGAAGTGCCCACCGGGGTAGTCGCGGACAGCTGGGGGCGCCGGACCTCCTTCCTGCTGGGCACCGTAACCCTGGCAGGATCCACCTACCTCTATTACCTGCTGTGGCAGTTGTCCGCACCGTTCTGGTGGTGGGCCGGGGTGTCGGCGCTGCTGGGGCTTGGCTTCACCTTCTTTTCGGGGGCAGTGGAAGCCTGGCTGGTGGACGCCCTGCACTTCTCCGGTTACGACGGCGGCCTGGAAGCGGTCCTGGGCCGCGGCCAGATGGTTTCCGGGATCGCCATGCTGGCAGGGTCAGTGGCCGGCGGCGTCATCGCGCAGGCAACGAACCTGGGCGTGCCGTTCCTGCTGCGCGTCGCGGTGCTGGTGGCAATGTTCGCGGTGGCCTTCCTGCTCATGCACGACGTCGGCTTCACCCCGGAGCGTTCGGCCCACCCGGTGCAGGCCACGCGGGCTGTCCTGCGCGCCTCGCTGGACGGCGGCCTGCGGAACCCGCCGGTGAGGTACATGATGCTGGCTGCGCCGTTCACCGAGGGCGTGGGATTCTATGTCTTCTATGCCCTCCAGCCTTACCTGCTGCAGCTCTTCGGAGATCCCAGGGCCTACGCCATCGCAGGCCTGGCAGCGGCCATTGTTGCCGGCGCGGACATCCTGGGCGGCTGGCTGGCTCCGCTGGTCCGGAAACTGGTCCGCCGGCGCACCACCGTCCTGATCATTTCAACCATCACCAGCTCGGTGGTCCTGGTGGTGCTCCTGGCCACCAGCATCTTCTGGCTGGCACTGGTGCTCCTGGCACTCTGGGCCGTGGTGGCCTCCGCCGGAACCCCCGTGCGCCAGGCCTACCTGAACGACATGATCGGCTCGAAACAGCGGGCAACCGTCCTGAGCTTCGCCTCGCTCATGGGGTCCAGTGGGGGAGTGGTGGTGCAGCCGGCGCTCGGCAGGGCCGCAGACCTCTACGGCTACCCGGCATCGCTCGCATTGGGCGGCGCGGTGCAGCTGCTGGCGGCACCCTTCATCCTCCTCAGCCGCCGCCGGCGCTCGCCGGCAGATGTTGCTACCGGGCTCGCGGCAGCGCCCTGAGCCGCAAAGACCCGGGCCCCGGACGTGATGTCCAAGGCCCGGGTCTGCATGGAGCAGCGCCGCGGCCGCGGTAGCCGCTACTTGACGCCTACGGTTTCGCTGGCCGCCGGCGTCGGCTTTTCCTCGGCGGGCGGGGGCGTGGTCTTCAGCTTGAACCGCTTGCCGAGGTCACCACCGCCGCCGCTGCGGTTCTTGTTGAAGATGTCGAAGCCGACGGCGACAAGGAGTACCAGGCCCTTGATGAGCTGCTGGTAATCGGTGCCCAGGCCCAGGATGGACATGCCGTTGTTGAGCACGCCCATGATCAGGCCGCCGATCATGGCTCCCGCGACTGTTCCGATGCCACCGGTAACGGCGGCGCCGCCGATGAAGGCCGCGGCGATGGAGTCCAGTTCGAAGCCTGTTCCACCGGCGGGCTGTGCCGAGTTGAGCCGCGCGGTGAAGACCAGGCCTGCCAGTGCGGCGAGCACGCCCATGTTCACGAAGAGCCGGAACGTGACGGCCTTGGTCTTGATGCCTGACAGTTCAGCTGCATGGAGGTTGCCGCCGATGGCGTACGTGTGCCGCCCGAAGACACTGTTGCTCATCAGGGCGGTGTAGGCGATCACCAGGACGGCCAGGACCACCAGGACGATCGGGGTGCCGCGGTAGGAGGCCAGCAGGAAGGTGATGATGAGCATGAGCAGCGCCGTGAAGGCGGTTTTGATGACGAACCAGACCAGGGGTTCGCTTTCGAGATCGAACTTCCTGCGGATCCTGCGCTCTTTGAGGGCCTGGATCAGCAGTGCCACCGTAGCGCCGACACCCAGGATGACGGTGAGCCATTCCAGGACGGAGGTGCCGCCGGAGATGTCCGGAAGGAAACCGCCGCCCAGGGCCCGCAGTTCGGCGGGGAAGGGGGTGATCTGCTGGTTCTTGAGGGTGATGAGCGTGAGTCCGCGGAAGATCAGCATGCCCGCCAGCGTGACGATGAAGGCCGGGATCCCCACATAGGCGATCCAGTAGCCCTGCCAGGCGCCCACAAGGGCACCCACCACCAGGCAGGCAGGGATTGCGGCCCACCACGGCCAGCCCCAGTGCACGATCATGACGCCGGCCACCGCACCGATGAACCCGGCAACGGATCCGACGGAAAGATCAATGTGCCCGGCGATGATCACCATCACCATGCCGATGGCCAGGATGAGGATGTAGCTGTTCTGGACCACCAGGTTGGTGACGTTCTGCGGTTCCAGCAGGATCCCGCCGGTCAGCCCCTGGAACAGCAGGACGATCAGGATCAGGGCAACGAAGATGCCAACCTGGCGGAGGCGGCTGGTGAGGAATCCGAGCGATTCTCGTAAGGCGGACATTTCGCTATTCCTTCTCTTTGGTCATGTAGTGCATCAGGGTTTCCTGGGTGGCCTCGGCGATGGGGACTTCGCCGGTGATGTGGCCGGCGGCGAGGGTGTAGATGCGGTCGCAGATGCCCAGGAGTTCGGGAAGTTCCGAGGAAATGACGATCACGGCTTTTCCTTCGGCCGCCAGTTTGGCGATGATCGTGTAGATCTCGAATTTTGCCCCGACGTCGATCCCGCGGGTGGGTTCATCGAGGATGAGCACGTCCGGGTCGGAGAACATCCATTTGCTGAGCACCACCTTCTGCTGGTTGCCGCCGGAGAGCTTGCCGGTGATGGCGGCCACCGAGGGCGCTTTGATGTTCATGCTCTTCCGGTAGCCGTTGGCCACCACGGTCTCCTGGTTCTTGTCCACGAAGCCGCGTTTGGCGAGCTTGCGCAGCGCTGCCAGGGAGATGTTGCGCTTGATGTCCTCGATGAGGTTCAGGCCGTAGTGCTTGCGGTCCTCGGTGGCGTAGGCGATGCCGTGGCGGATGGCGTCGGAGACGGTGGAGGTGTTGATTTCCTCGCCGTACTTATAGACCTTGCCGGACATTGCGGTGCCGTAGGTTCGGCCGAAGACGCTCATGGCGAGTTCGGTGCGCCCGGCGCCCATCAGCCCGGCAAGTCCCACCACCTCGCCCTTCCTGACATGCAGGTTGGCGTTGCGGACCACCATGCGGCTGTGGTCCTGGGGATGCCGGACGGACCAGTCCTCGATCCGGAGGACTTCCTCGCCGATGTTCGGCTCGCGGTCCGGGTACAGGCTCTCCAGGTCGCGGCCCACCATGCCGCGGATGATGCGTTCCTGGGTGATCTGGCCTTCATCGAGCCGGAGGGTCTCAATGGTTTTGCCGTCCCGGATGATGGTGACGGCGTCGGCCACCTTGCGGATTTCATTGAGTTTGTGGCTGATGATGATGCTGGTGACCCCCTGGCCCTTCAGATGGAGGATCAGGTCCAGCAGGTGGCCGGAATCCTCGTCGTTGAGGGCGGCCGTGGGCTCGTCCAGGATGAGCAGCTTCACTTCCTTGGACAGCGCCTTGGCGATCTCCACGAGTTGCTGCTTGCCCACGCTGATGTGCTGGACGGGGGTGACGGGGTTTTCGTCGAGGCCCACGCGGGCCAGCAGCTTTGCTGCCTCCAGGTTGGTCTTGCGCCAGTCCACCCATCCGTTGGTGGCTTGTTCATTGCCAAGGTAGATGTTCTCCGCGATGGAGAGGTACGGGCTCAGCGCCAGTTCCTGGTGGATGATCACGATGCCCCGCTTCTCGCTGTCCGAGATGCTGGAGAAGTTGCAGGGTTCGTTTTCGAAGAGGATTTCCCCTTCGAAGGTGTTGTGTGGATAGACGCCGGACAACACTTTCATGAGCGTTGATTTGCCGGCGCCGTTTTCGCCGCAGATGGCGTGGACCTCTCCACGGTTCACATCGAGGGTGACGTCCTGCAGCGCTTTCACGCCGGGGAAGGTCTTGGTGATTCCTCGCATTTGAAGAATGGGTGTGTTCATCGTCAATTCCCACTGACTGGTCGAAGCTTGGCCGTCCTGCTGCTGCAGGAGGTTGCGGGCGGGGCTGCGGCCGGATGGAGGTCCGGCCACAGCCCCCGGACGCTGACTACTTGACGTCGGCGTCGGTGTAGTAACCCGAGTCGATCAGTTCCTTCTTGTAGTTGTCCTTGGTGATGATCACGGACTTCAGCAGGAAGGCCGGAACAACCTTGACCTTGTTGTTGTAGGTCTTGGTGTCGTTGGTTTCAGGTTCCTGGCCCTTGAGGACGGCGTCGACCATCTTGACGGCCTGTGCGCCGAGCTGGCGGGTGTCCTTAAAGATGGTGGAGTACTGCTCGCCCGCGACGATGGACTTCACGGAGCCCTTTTCGGCGTCCTGGCCGGTGACCACCGGAAGGCTTCCCTTGGCGTAGCCGCCGGTGCTGGTGAGGGCGGAGATGATGCCGATGGACAGGCCGTCGTACGGGGAAAGGACGCCGTTCAGCTTGGTGCCCGAGCTGTAGGCGGAGGTGATGATGTCCTCCATGCGCTTCTGCGCCACGGGTGCCTGCCAGCGAAGGATGGCGGCCTGCTCAAACTTGGTCTGGCCGCTGGGGACCTTCAGGGTGCCGGCATCCATGTAGGGCTTGAGGGTGTCCATGGCGCCGGTCCAGAAGAAGTTGGCGTTGTTGTCGTCCGGGCTTCCGGCGAAAAGTTCGATGTTGAAGGGGCCCTTGCCGTCCACCTTCTTGCCGCTCGCGTCGACCAGGCCCAGGCCGGTCAGCAGCGAGGTGGCCTGCTGGACGCCCACGGTGTAGTTGTCGAACGTGGTGTAGTAGTCCACGTTCGGAGTGCCGTTGATAAGGCGGTCGTAGGCGATGACCTTGACGTTCTGCTCCTTGGCCTTGGCCAGGACGTCGGTCAGGGTGGTGCCGTCGATGGCAGCGATGATCAGGGCCTTGGCGCCCTTGGTCAGCATGTTTTCGATCTGCGAGACCTGCGTGGGGATGTCGTCGTTGGCGAACTGGAGGTCCGTCTTGTAGCCGAGGTCTTTCAGGGACTTCTCAACATTGGCGCCGTCGGCGATCCACCGTTCAGATGTCTGGGTTGGCATCGAGATGCCAACCAGCGAGTCGCTGGGCTTCGCTGCGCCGCTGGATTCGCTGGTTCCGCCACGGGAGCCGCAACCGGTGGCTCCCACGGTCAGGGCGAGGACAAGGGCCACCGCGCCCATGAGTTTTTTGATTCTCACCATAATCTCCTTCCGCGGCAGCATTGCCGCGAAGTGTTGTTGGGCCGGGAAGCAACGGTGCTCCCGGTCCTGGCCACATGGTTGATGTGTCGGTTCAATATAGACTGATTTGTGAACGCTAACAAGAGCCTTCTCCCGGAAACTCCGAAATCTTTCGATGTCATTGACTTCTTCTTTGTTAGCGTTCACACTTGCTGCAGCACTTAGCTCGACCCTGACCCTACAAAACCGGTAATGAGGCCGCTTGCCTCCCGGATGGAGGCAACCCCATGCCAGATGCGCTGTTTACTTCCAGCTCCGACCCCCGCCACGACCACTGCGTGGTCGGCGTGGACTTCGGGACCCTGTCCGGCCGCGCCGTGGTGGTGCGGGTCCGCGACGGCAAGGAGCTCGGGAGCGCCGTCCATGAATATCCCCATGCGGTGGTGACCGGCTCCCTGCCCGGTGACGTGGCGGGCGACGACGGCACGCGGCTTCCCGGCGAATGGGCGCTTCAGGTGCCCAACGACTACCGGGACGTCCTGCGCACCGCCGTCCCTGCCGCGGTGGCTGACGCGGGGATCGACCCGGCCGCCGTCGTCGGCATTGCCACCGACTTCACCGCCTGCACCATGGTGCCCGTGAAGGCCGATGGCACGCCACTGAACGAATTGCCGGGCTATGCCAACCGCCCGCATGCCTACGTGAAGCTCTGGCGCCACCACGCCGCCCAGGGGCAGGCCGACCGGATCAACCGGCTGGCCGCCGAACGCGGCGAAGACTGGCTTCCCCGCTACGGCGGACTGATCTCGTCCGAGTGGGAATTCGCCAAAGGCCTGCAGCTGCTGGAAGAGGACCCGGAGGCCTACGCCGAAATGGACCACTGGGTGGAGGCGGCCGACTGGATCGTCTGGCAGCTGTGCGGCCGCTACGTCCGCAACGCCTGCACCGCCGGCTACAAGGGCATCTACCAGGACGGGCGGTACCCCTCGGAGGATTTCCTGGCCGCCCTGAATCCGGACTTCAAGGACTTTGTCAGTTCCAAGCTGGAGCACACGATCGGGCGGCTGGGGGACGCCGCAGGGACCCTGACGGCGGAGGCTGCAGCCTGGACCGGGCTGCCGGAGGGCATCGCCGTGGCCGTGGGAAACGTTGACGCCCACGTCACTGCCCCTGCTGCCAAGGCCGTGGAATCCGGCCAGCTGGTGGCTATCATGGGCACCTCCACCTGCCATGTGATGAACGGCAGCGAACTGCGTGAAGTGCCGGGAATGTGCGGGGCAGTGGACGGCGGCATCGTGCCCGGCCTGTGGGGTTACGAGGCCGGTCAGTCCGGTGTGGGGGACATCTTCGGCTGGTTCACCAGGTACGGCGTCCCGCCCGAATACCATGAGGCTGCCGGGGACGCGGGGCTGGGAATCCACGAGTACCTCACCGGACTGGCGTCGCGGCAGGCCATCGGGGAGCACGGCCTGATCGCGCTCGACTGGCACTCGGGCAACCGCTCGGTGCTGGTGGACCACGAGCTGTCCGGCATCGTGGTGGGCCAGACCCTTGCCACCCGGCCCGAGGACACCTACCGTGCCCTGCTGGAAGCCACGGCCTTCGGAACCCGCACCATCGTGGACGCCTTCCGCGACGCCGGGGTTCCGGTCAGGGAATTCATCGTGGCCGGCGGCCTGCTCAAGAACAGGCTGCTGATGCAGATCTACGCGGACGCCACCGGCCTGCAGCTGTCCACTATCGGCTCGGAGCAGGGCCCGGCCCTGGGATCGGCCATCCACGCCGCCGTGGCCGCGGGTGAATACGCGGACATCCGGGAAGCCGCCGCCGCCATGGGCGCCGAACCCGGGGAGGTCTACACTCCAATCCCGGAAAACGTGGCCGCATACGAGGAACTCTTCCAGGAGTACAAAGCCCTGCACGACTACTTTGGCCGCGGCAGCAACGACGTGATGCACCGGCTTAAGGCCATCCAGCGACGGGCCGCCCGGGCCAGCCTGCCCGGCTCCGCCGCCGAACCTGCCGTGGGGGTCTCCGCATGAGCACCGACACCGGGATCCTGGAAACCATCGCCCGGGTCCGTGAGGAAGTGTGTGCGCTGCATGCCGAGCTGACCCGCTACGAACTGGTGGTGTGGACCGCAGGCAACGTCTCCGCCCGGGTGCCGGGCACCGACCTCATGGTTATCAAGCCCTCCGGGGTCGCCTACCAGGACCTGACCCCGGAACAGATGATCGTGACGGACCTGCACGGCATGCCCGTCAGGGGCACCAATGTTGGTGGCGGCGGGACCGTGGACTGGGGCAACCCGCCGCTGTCGCCGTCGTCGGACACCGCAGCGCACGCCTACGTGTACCGGCACATGCCCGAGGTGGGGGGCGTGGTGCACACCCACTCCACCTACGCCACTGCCTGGGCTGCCCGGGGGGAGGCCATTCCGTGCGTGCTGACCATGATGGGCGATGAGTTCGGCGGCTCCATCCCGGTGGGCCCATTCGCGCTGATCGGGGACGACTCGATCGGCCACGGGATCGTGGAGACGCTGAAGAACTCCAATTCACCGGCGGTCCTGATGCAGAACCACGGCCCCTTCACCATCGGCAAGGACGCCCGCTCCGCCGTGAAGGCCGCCGTGATGTGCGAGGAAGTGGCCCGCACCGTCCACATCTCCCGCCAGCTGGGCGAACCGCTGCCCATCGACCAGGGCTCCATCGACTCCCTCTATGCCCGCTACCAGAACGTCTACGGCCAATAAACAACACAGGCCAGTAATCCACGGCGCCGTCATTACACAACTTCCCAGGAGAATCCATGAGCACCGCAGCAAGCACCTCCCTCGACGGCTACGAGGTCTGGTTCCTCACCGGCAGCCAGCACCTGTACGGGGAGGAGGTCCTCAAACAGGTGGCCGCCCAGTCGCAGGAGATCGCCAACCAGCTCAACGCCAATTCCGCCGTCCCGGTCAAGATCGTCTGGAAGCCGGTCCTCACCGATTCGGATGCCATCCGGCGCACCGCCCTGGAGGCGAACGCCGACGACTCAGTCATCGGCGTGACGGCCTGGATGCACACGTTCAGCCCGGCCAAGATGTGGATCTCCGGCCTGGACCTGCTGCGCAAGCCCCTGCTGCACCTGCACACCCAGGCCAACCGCGACCTGCCCTGGGCGGACATCGACTTCGACTTCATGAACCTGAACCAGGCCGCGCACGGCGACCGCGAGTTCGGGTACATCCAGTCCCGCCTGGGCATCGCCCGGAAGACCGTCGTCGGGCATGTCTCCAACCCCGAGGTGGCACGCCAGGTGGGCTCCTGGCAGCGCGCCGCCGCCGGCTGGGCCGCCGTCCGCACCCTTAAGCTGACACGCTTCGGCGACAACATGCGCAACGTCGCCGTCACCGAAGGCGACAAGACCGAGGCGGAGCTGCGCTTCGGCGTCGCCGTGAACACCTGGTCCGTCAACGAGCTCGCGGACGCCGTGCACGGCGCAGGGGAGTCCGACGTCGACGCGCTGGTGGCCGAGTACGAGGACCTTTACGACGTGGTGCCGGAGCTCCGCGCAGGCGCGGCCAGGCATGAATCGCTGCGGTACGGCGCCCGGATCGAGCTGGGCCTGCGCAGCTTCCTGGAGGGCAACGGCTCCGCCGCGTTCACCACCTCCTTCGAAGACCTGGGGGCCCTCCGCCAACTGCCCGGCCTCGCCGTGCAGCGGCTCATGGCCGCCGGCTACGGGTTCGGCGCCGAAGGCGACTGGAAGACCGCCATCCTGGTGCGCGCCGCGAAGGTGATGGGCGCCGGCCTGCCCGGCGGTGCCTCCCTGATGGAGGACTACACGTACCACCTGGAGCCCGGGTCCGAGAAGATCCTGGGCGCCCACATGCTCGAGGTTTGCCCCTCCCTCACGGCGTCGAAGCCGCGCCTGGAAATCCACCCGCTGGGCATCGGCGGCAAGGAAGACCCGGTCCGCCTGGTGTTCGACGCCGATGCCTCCCCGGGCGTCGTCGTCGCCCTGTCCGACATGCGGGACCGTTTCCGCCTGGTGGCCAACGCCGTCGACGTCGTTCCCCTGGACCAGCCACTGCCCAACCTGCCCGTGGCCCGCGCCCTGTGGGAGCCCAAGCCGGACTTCGCAACCTCCGCAGCAGCCTGGCTCACAGCCGGCGCAGCCCACCACACCGTGCTCTCCACCCAGGTGGGCATGGACGTGTTCGAGGACTTCGCCGAGATCGCCAAAACGGAACTGCTGACTATTGACGACGACACCACCATCCGGCAGTTCAAGAAGGACCTGAACTGGAACGCCGCCTACTACAAGCTGGCAGGCGGGATCTGATCCAATGGCACGGCTGAGCTCCCGGCGCCCGCCACGGACAACAAACCCGTGACGCACGGCAAACCACGCCGGCTGCCGAGGCTTGAGGACGTGGCGGAGCTGGCCGGGGTCTCACACCAGACCGTGTCACGGGTGGTCAACAACCACCCCAACGTGAGCCCGGGGACGCGGGAAAAAGTGGAAGCGGTGATAGCCCGGCTCGGCTACCGCCGCAACACCGCAGCCCGGAGCCTGGTCACCCGGCGCTCGCAGACCATAGGGGTCCTGGGCAGCGAGCTCTCCCAGTACGGTCCTGCCAATACATTGCTGGGCGTGGAACGCGCTGCGAGGGACGCCGGATATTTCGTCAGCGTCGCCGCGTTGCGGGAGGTCAGCCGGGACGCGATCCTGGACGCCGTCAGGCACTTCCTGGACCAGTCGGTGGACGGCATCGTGGTGATCGTTCCGCACCTTGAGACGCTGGCCGCCCTGGCGGAACTTCCCATCGGGGTCCCGGTGGTGGCCGTTGGACCCGAGGGGAATGACACTGTTGGCGGCGTCAGGGTGGACCAGCGCCGCGGGGCCGAACTCGCCGTGCGGCACCTCATTGGGCAGGGGCACGTCAGGATCGGGCACGTCGCGGGCCCGCAGGACTGGATCGATGCCGTGGCGCGTGCCGACGGCTGGCGGTCCACCCTTGCCTCCGCCGGACTCGAGGCGGACCTGATCATCGAAGGTGACTGGAGCGCCGGCAGCGGCTACGCCATAGGCCGGCGGATCGCGGCCACCCGCCGGGCCACCGCCCTCTTCGTGGGCAACGACCAGATGGCCCTGGGAGTCCTGCGCGCCCTGACCGAGGCCGGCATCAAAGTGCCGCAGGACGTGTCCGTGGTGGGCTTCGACGACCAGCCCGAGGCCGGCTATTTCAGTCCGCCGCTGACGGTGGTCCGGCAGGACTTCGAGGAACTGGGCCGGCGGTGCATGCAGATGATGTTGACGGCGTTCAGCGGCGCGGAAGGACCCCGGACACTTGTCGTGGAGCCGGAACTCGTCCTGCGCAGCAGCACGGCACCGCCCGCCTGAAGAACCCGCCTGCCGAATCCGGCCGGAGATCCTGCCGGCAGCTGATTTAATCCGGGGGAGACCGGCGCGAAACGTGGCCACAACAATCGCTGCGTAGTTTTCAGTGCATGACGGCTACCTTGCTCATCCGGCTCCGCGACTGGCTGCTGGACACCTTCACCTACGAATCCGAGTCCAGTGCCGCCGGCGCCATGGCCGACGCCACCCGGTGGGGCTGGCTTCCGGCCTTGAGCGGAGTGTCCCTCGGTGCCGACCAGGCCCGGTCCGGGCATGCAGGAACAGCGGGCGGAAGCGGCAGAATGTCTGCTTAGCCACACTATTGCGCCGGTAGCGCGATAATGCCCTAAACTGCTGCACTGAGGTGCCTGAAATGGCGCTGCGCAGCAACGAAAGTGAACACGCTATGGCTACCGATTACGATGCTCCACGCAAGCAGGAAGAAGAGTCGCCGGCCGACTCTCTCGAGGCCCTCCAGGCGTCACGGGGCGGCAACGCGCAGACCGCGGTTATCGATGTCGACGAGAACGACACCGCTGAAGGCATCGACCTGCCCGGGGCCGATCTGTCCAATGAGGAACTGACCGTCATTGTGGTTCCCGAGCAGTCCGATGAGTTCACCTGCTCGTCGTGCTTCCTGGTCCGGCACCGCTCCCAGGTTGCCCGTGAAAAGGACGGCCTGAAGTACTGCCGCGACTGCGAAGGCTGAGTGTCTTCCTGATTTTTGCCGGCGCCGGCCACCTCCCCGAGGTGGCCGGCGCTGCTTTGTCCCCGGACGCCGTCGTTATCAAAATGCCCCCTCGTTTCCCGGTCCGGACACTCCTACGCTGGAAGCATCCAATGGTCTTTAGTCGTGGATGGCACTGCTATGAAGAAGTTCCTCACCTGGCTCGCGGCAATCCTGTTGGCTTCCGGGCTGGGAATCGTGGTCCAGGCGCCCGCCTCGGCGGCGCCCTACTGCGGCCTCACATGGGGCTCCCTTGCGAAGACCGGGCAGGATACGGGGACCGCATCGGTCACCAATGTCCGGACCGGGCAGCACTACTGCTTCGACCGGCTGGTGGTGGACCTCAACGGGCCCGCCGTGTCCTACACGGTGCAGTATGTGCCGCGGATTGAGCAGGAAGGCTCCGGGGCCTTCATCCCGGTACGGGGCGGCGCGCGCCTGCATATCAGCATCAAGGCGCCGTCCTACGACCAGAACGGCAACCCCACCTACAACCCGGCGGACAAGGCTGAACTCAGCAACGTGGCCGGCTACCAGACGTTCCGCCAGGTGGTTTCGGCCGGAAGCTTCGAGGGGTACACAAGCCTCGGTCTGGGCGTCCGGGGCCGCCTGCCGTTCCGGGTCTTCACCCTGGCCGGTCCCGGCCCGGGCTCGCGCCTGGTGATCGACGTGGCGCACTACTGGTGAAAACGAAAAAGGTGCCGTGCCCCTGATGGGGGCACGGCACCTTTTTCGTTCAGGCAGCGTTGTGGCGGCCTCCAGCGATCTATTCCGGCACTACCAGCGCGGGGGTGTCCCGCTTGAGGGTTTCGCCGCGGAAGAAGCCGGGGTGCGTGCGGGACATGACCAGCATGACGACGGCGCCCAGGGCCAGGATGCCGATGCCCAGGATGAACACCAGGCCCACGCCGAAGACCTCGGAACCACTGCCGAACTCCGGCGCCAGGCTGTCCACGGCGGTCTGGACGAACACCACGAACAGGCCCACGCCGCCCACCACCGGGCACACCAGCCGCAGCAGGAAGTGGCGGGTGCTGTTGAACAGGCTGTGGCGGAAGTACCAGGTGCAGGCCAGCGCGGTGAGGCCGTAGTAGAAGCAGATCATCAGACCCAGGGCCAGGATGGTGTCATTCAGGACGTTTTCGCTGACCACGTGCATCACCGCGTAGAACCCGGCGGACAGGATGCCGGCGGCGATGGTGGCGTAGCCCGGCGTCGCGAACTTCCTGCTGATCCGGCTGAACGGTTCAGGCAGGGCGCCGTAGTGCGCCATGGCCAGCAGGCTTCGGGACGGCGACATGAACGTGGACTGGAGGGAGGCCGCGGAACTGGACAGCACGGCGAGGGACATCAGGATGGCGAAGGGGCCCATGATGGGGGAGGCCAGGGCCGTGAAGATGTTCTCTTGGTTGTCGGCGTTGTTCAGGCCGTTGCCGGTGTCCCCGACGCCGGCGAACATCATGGTGGCGATGCTGACCAGGAGGTAGATGGCCAGGACGATGACGGCGGTCAGGGTGCCGGCCAGTCCGGCCGTCTTCTGGCCGTTCGCTGTTTCCTCGTTGACCGTTAGGCACACATCCCAGCCCCAGTACACGAAGATCGACAGCGAGATGCCGGCGGCAATCTGGCCGAACGTCTCGATCTTCGTGACGTCGAACCAGTCCCAGCTGAACGGGATGGCCGTTTCGGACGTGGACCAGTTGGCGAAGGCCATGGCGACGAACAGGCCCAGGACCAGAAGCTGGAAGCCCACCAGGCCGTACTGCACCACCTTGGTGGTGTGCAGCCCGCGGTAGCTGACCCAAACAGCCAGCGCCACGAACACGAAGCAGGTCAGGACGTTCAACGCTTTGTTGCCGGCCAGGTCTGCCAGTTCCGGTGAGCCGGTGAGCTGGGACAGGAAGAGGTAGAAGAAGTCGACGGCGACGCCGGCCAGGTTGGACAGCACGATGATGTTGGCGGCCAGCAGGCCCCAGCCGCCCATCCAGCCGACCCAGGGGCCGAAGGCCTTGGTCACCCAGGTGAAGGTTGTGCCGCTGTCCGGGGAGTCGGCATTGAGCTCCCGGTAGGCGAGCGAGACCAGGATCATGGGGATGAACCCGATCAGGAAGATGACTGGCAACTGGAGTCCGGCTTCATTGACGGTGGGTCCGAGTGCGCTGGTGAGGGTGTAGGCGGGGGCGATGGTTGAAATGCCCAGGACGACGACGGCGAGGAGCCCGAGCTGCCCGCCCTTGAGGCCTTTGGCGCTGACGCCGTCCGCGGACGGGGCGTGGGCGTGCGGACCGGGTTTGGCCGTACTGGTGCGGATTGTCTCTGTCATGGCACCACTTTCTGGAAGGCTGTGAGACGGAGGTCACTATATGAATGGCGTTCATTTAGTATGGGGGTGCCGGACCTGTGATGCAAGACGCAATATGAATCACATTCGTTTATGACTTCCTTTCCAAATTAGTAAGCTCACTGAGAAATTGCCGAAAGCCCTGCCGCCGCTAGGTGCTCGGCTGGTAGCGTCGGCCGTATTGGACCACTTGAGGAGGACGCATGAAAGCTTCACCGACACTGACCAACAATCTGCAGGCTGTCCTGGCCGACCTGATCGAACTGCACGTCCAGGGCAAGCAGGCGCACTGGAACATCGTGGGCACCAACTTCCGCGACCTGCACCTGCAGCTTGATGAGATCGTCGACGCTGCCCGCCAGTTCGCCGACGACACAGCCGAAAGGATGCGCGCCCTGCATGCACTCCCGGACGGCCGCAGCTCCACCGTTGCCGAAACCACCAGCCTGGCCCAGTTCCCTGAAGGGCTGATCAGCACTACGGATGCCATCGAGCGGATCGTTGCCGCCATGGAAGCCGCCGTGGGCACCATGCGCAAAGTCCATGACGAGGTGGACGAGGAGGATCCCACCTCCGCGGACCTCCTGCACGAGTTCATTGCCCGGCTGGAGCAGTTTGCCTGGATGGTACAGGCTGAAAACATGAAGCCGACCGCCAAGGTCACAGCCGCCGACTCCAAGTAGCCGGCAGCCACCCGCCTGGACCCTTTGGGCGCCTGGTATCGGAATTGATCCGGTACCAGGCGCCCTTTTTGTTTCGCTTGGTCAGGCCGCTTTCGGCACCTTCCGCAGCACGACGGCGGCGAGGACTGCCGCCGTCGCCATCAGTACCAGCCCAATTGCCGCAGTGATGTGCACGCCGGAATCAAACGCTGACGCCGCAGCGTCCCGGACGGTGTCCGACAGGGAAGCGGGCAGCAGGTTTGCTGCTTCCACTGCGCCGGCAAGTGTTTCCCTCGCGCTGTGCAGGGAGGAGCCGGGCAGCATGCCGTCAAGGCCTGCGGGCAGCCGCAGGTTCTGCTGGTAGGACGCCGTCAGGATGGAGCCCAGTACCGCCGTGCCCAGCAGCGACCCCACCTCGTAGCCGGTCTCGGAGATTGCCGCGGCAGCGCCTGACTTCTCCGGCGGCGCGGACCCGAGGATGAGGTCGTTGGAGATGGTTTCGGCCGTACCCACGCCCAGAGCAAGGACCAGCAGGGCTGCCAGCAGCAGCGAGGGGCCGCCGTCGTGGTTCCCGAATGCCACCATGGTGTAGCCGGTGGCACTGAACGCCAACCCCGCTGCCACCACGTATCCCGGGCGGACCTTGCGGACCAGCGGCACCACCACCAGGCCGGCCACCACCGTGGCGGCCAGTGCCGGGATCATGGCAACGCCGGCTGCGGACGGCGTCATTCCCTCGAGGAGTTGGAGGTGCTGGGCGAGGAACAGGATGAAGCCGTTGAAGGAGAACAGGGCAAGGATGTTGGCGCTGATGGCCATGCTGAACACCCTGTTCCGGAACAGGGACATGTCCAGCAGGGGGTGCGCCAGCCGCTGCTGCCGCTGCACGAACACCGCCCCCATGGCCAGGCCGAAGGCGATGGCGCCCAGACCTGCCGCCCCTGGACCTTCGGTGGCAACTGCCTTGATCCCGTAGACAACGGGCACCATGACCAGCATGGAGAGCAGGATGCTGGGGATGTCCACCTTGCCGGGTGCCGGATCCTTCGATTCCGGGATGAGGGCCGGTCCAAACGCCAGCAGGGGGAGCATGAGGGGGACCGCCACCAGGAAGACGGCACCCCACCAGAAGTGCTCCACCAGCCAGCCGCCGAAGATCGGACCCAGGGCCGCGCCGCCGGAGAATCCGGCGGCCCAGATGGCGACGGCCAGCCTGCGGCGATTGGGCTCGGGGAAAATGTTGCGGATCAGCGACAAGGTGGACGGCATCAGCATGGCGCCGAAGAATCCCAGGGCGGCGCGGCCGGCGATGAGCCATTCCGGCGCGGGTGCAAAAGCCGTCGCAACGGACAGCGCGGCAAAGCCGATGCTGCCAAGGATGAGCAGCCTCCGCCGCCCAATCCGGTCGCCGAGGCTTCCCATTGATACCAGCAGCCCGGCCAGCACCAGGGGGTAGGCGTCAACGATCCACAGCAGCTGCACGCCCGTGGGTTCCAGGGCCCGGGCGATGGCCGGCAGCGCGAACGTCAGTGCGGTGTTGTCCACCGCCACCAGCAGCACGGGAAACATCAGGAGCCCCAGCGCCAGCCAGTCGCGCCGCGGAGGACGCACGGAAGTGCTGCTTGCCTGCCCGGTTGCCGAACTCTCGATGGAAGTGGTCATGAGATAACTATACCGTCCGGACGGTATAGTTTAAAAATGCGATGGTTTTCCTTATTCCTGCACGGGGGAGGGCATGATGGAGGGCATGCCCCGAAAGCCTGTTGCCCGTGACGCGGTCCTTGACGCCTTCGAGTCCCTGCTGATTGAAGTGGGTGAGCGGGCGGCCACCCTCGATGCCGTGGCGCGCAAGGCCGGCGTATCCAAAGGCGGCCTCCTCTACCACTTTCCCAACAAGGAAGCCCTGATTGCCGTGTTGCTTGACCGCCTGGAGGGCCTGGCGAGCGAGGATGCCGATGCCATGGCGTCGGCAGCTGAAGGTGCCGCGGCCTACTTCATCCGTTCCTCGGTCTGGGCGGATACCCCTTTGGACCGTGCCATCGTGGCCGCCACCCGGCTTGCAGAGGTGGCGCACGAGGAGACGCGGCGCCGCTTCGCGGCCATCCAGCAGCGCTGGCTGGACGAAATTGCTGCGGATGTGGGACCTGGGCTGGCCAAGGCAGTCCTCTATATGGGGGACGGCCTGTACTTCAACGCCATGCTGTCCGTGGCCCCTGCGCCGGCCGGGGGAGCGGCCGCTGACGTGGAGGAACTCCTGGCCGCGCTGGAACGGCTCCGCAGGTAGCTCCGTCATTTGCCGGGAGGGGTTGCCGCGTAGGACAATAGAAAGTTGTGAGGGCTGTCACCGGCCTTCATGATCCAACAAATGAATAGCCTTTGATCTGCGGCGGGAGAGTTCTGCCGGAAGTACAGGCAGGCGCCGTAGGAGCAAATCCTCCCCAGGAATCTCGCAGGCCCCCGTACCGCCGCGGCGAGGCACCTCTGGAAAGCAGCAGGCAGTCTTATTCTCTTTTGGAGAGGTAGGGACTGTTGTGCTCACCGACGGGGCAAGCGGGTCCTGCCCAGGCAGGGAACGCGGAAACTCTCAGGTCCAATACAGAGCGGGGAGGAACCCGAATAGCTGTGGCGTACCCTTCGCCGCCTGAGTAAATGGAGTTCCTTCGTGTCGGTTACCCCAGCCTCCACCACTTTCGTAGACCGCCATATCGGCGCGCGCCGCCAGGCCGACGTCGACACCATGCTCAAAGCCGTGGGCTACGACTCGGTCGATTCCCTTGTGGACACCGCGGTTCCCAAGGTCATCCGCCAAGACACCGCCCTTCGCCTGCAGGACGCCCTCAGTGAGGTTGAAGTCCTCACGG
The DNA here is from genome assembly GCF_007828995.1 of Arthrobacter sp. AG367. Taxonomy (NCBI): domain Bacteria; kingdom Bacillati; phylum Actinomycetota; class Actinomycetes; order Micrococcales; family Micrococcaceae; genus Arthrobacter; species Arthrobacter sp. AG367. The sequence goes on along the minus strand of NZ_VIVE01000009.1, from coordinate 116,250 downwards.
AACTGCGGAAGCTTGCCGCCAAGAACAAGACGGCGGTGCAGCTGATCGGCCAGGGCTACTACGACACCGTGACTCCGCCGGTGATCCGCCGCAACATCCTGGAATCCCCGGCCTGGTACACCGCCTACACGCCCTACCAGCCGGAGATTTCCCAGGGCCGGCTTGAGGCGCTGCTGAACTTCCAGACCATGGTGCAGGACCTTGTGGGCCTGCCCATCGCCAACGCTTCGCTGCTGGATGAAGCAACGGCGGTGGCCGAGGCCGTGCTGCTGATGCGCCGCGCCAACAAGTCCAAGCCCGCGGCAGACGGCAAAACCGTCCTGGACATCGACGTGCTGCCGCAGACCATCGCCATCGTGCTGGGCCGTGCGGAGGCGCTCGGCTTCGAGGTGGAGGTCGCCGACCTGTCCAAGGGCCTGCCCGAGGGCGACATCAACGGGATCGTGCTGCAGCAGCCCGGCGCTTCCGGCCGCGTGTGGGACCAGTCCGCCGTGATCTCTGCAGCGAAGGACCGGGGCGCGCTGGTCACCGTGGCTGCGGACCTGCTGGCCCTGACACTGATCACCCCTCCGGGCGAGCAGGGCGCGGACATTGCCGTCGGCTCAGCCCAGCGTTTTGGCGTGCCGCTGTTCTTCGGCGGCCCCCATGCCGCCTACATGGCTGTCCGCAAAGGCCTGGAGCGTTCCTTGCCTGGTCGCCTGGTTGGGGTGTCAAAGGACGACGCCGGCACGCCTGCCTACCGGTTGGCACTGCAGACCCGCGAGCAGCACATCCGCCGCGAGAAGGCCACGTCCAACATCTGCACCGCCCAGGCGCTGCTGGCCATCGTTGCGTCCATGTACGCCGTTTACCACGGCCCCGACGGCCTGAAGGCGATTGCCCAAACGGCGCACCGCCACGCCCGTAGCCTGGCGGCCTCGCTTGCGGCCGCCGGCGTCGAGGTGCTGCACACGAGCTTCTTCGACACCCTTACGGTCCGGGTCCCCGGACGGGCTGCTGGCATCATCGCCGACGCCGAGGCGCGGGGCATCAACCTGCGCAGCGTCGACGCCGACACCGTAGGCATCGCCCTCGATGAAACCACGACGGTGGCCATCGTCGCCCAGGTTGCCGACGTCTTTGGCGCCACGGTTGCCGAGGTCCAGGGCGAGGGCCAGGGCTTTGGGCTGGAGGCCGCCGTCGAGCGTTCCTCCGACTACCTGCAGCACCCGGTCTTCAACACGCACCGGTCTGAAACCCAGCTGCTGCGTTACATCCGCAAGCTCTCGGACCGCGACCTGGCGCTGGACCGCACCATGATCCCGCTGGGTTCATGCACCATGAAGCTGAACGCCACGGCCGAGATGGAAGCCATTTCCTGGCCGGAGTTTGCCTCGATCCACCCGTTCGCCCCGGACTCCCAGACCGAAGGCTGGCGCGAACTCATCGCCGGCCTGGAAGCGGACCTCGCCGAGATCACCGGGTATGACCAGGTGTCCATCCAGCCCAACGCGGGCTCGCAGGGCGAGCTGGCGGGCCTGCTGGCGATCCGCGGTTACCACCACTCCCGCGGCGACCAGCAGCGCAACGTCTGCCTGATTCCGGCATCAGCCCACGGCACCAATGCCGCGTCCGCAGTGCTCGCCGGGATGAAGGTCGTCGTCGTGGCCACAGCTTCTGACGGCACTATTGACCACGATGACCTGACGGCCAAGATCGAGGCCCACAAGCATGTCCTGTCCTGCATCATGATCACCTACCCGTCCACGCATGGGGTGTATGACGGGGACGTCCGTGAAGTCTGCGATGCCGTGCATGCTGCCGGGGGACAGGTCTACATCGACGGCGCCAACCTGAACGCCCTGGTAGGGCTGGCCCAGCCGGGTCAGTTCGGCGGGGACGTGTCCCACCTGAACCTGCACAAGACCTTCTGCATCCCGCACGGCGGCGGGGGACCCGGCGTCGGGCCCGTTGCCGCCAAGGCGCACCTGGCACCGTTCATGCCGGGCGACGCGAACAAGGCGGCGCACGAAGCCGGGCACGGTGTGGCGATCTCGGCGTCCCGGTTCGGTTCGGCCGGCGTGCTGCCGATTTCGTGGGCGTACGTGAAGCTGATGGGCGGTGAGGGCCTGACCGAGGCCACCAAGTCCGCGCTGCTGGCGGCCAACTACGTCGCGTCCCGCCTGAACGAGTACTTCCCGGTCCTGTACACCGGTGAAGGCGGGCTGGTGGCGCACGAGTGCATCCTGGACCTGCGCGAACTCACGGCGAAGACGGGGGTGACCGCAGAGGATGTTGCCAAGCGGCTGATCGACTTCGGTTTCCACGCCCCCACCCTGTCCTTCCCGGTGGCGGGCACGCTGATGGTGGAGCCCACCGAGTCCGAGGACCTGGCGGAGATCGACCGCTTCATCGAGGCCATGATCAGCATCCGCAAGGAAATCGACCAGGTGGCCAATGGCGACTTTGCCGTGGCGGACTCACCGCTGCGCCGCGCACCGCACACGGCGGCCGCCGTCGTCAGCTCTGACTGGGACCGCGCCTACCCCCGCGAGCAGGCGGCCTTCCCTGCCCACCACAAGCAGGACAAGTACTTCCCGCCCGTGGGCAGGATCGACGGCGCCGCCGGGGACCGGAACCTGATCTGCTCCTGCCCGCCGCTGGAAGACTTCGAAAACTAAGGACCGGCGCCATGACCGAGAAATACACCGCGCTTTACGACGAGCACAAGAAGCTTGGAGCTTCCTTCACGGACTTCGGCGGGTGGCAGATGCCGCTGAAGTACAGCTCGGAGCTTGCTGAACACCACGCCGTCCGCAAGGCTGCCGGCCTGTTCGACCTTTCCCACATGGGCGAGGTCTGGGTGACCGGCCCGGATGCCGCAGCCTTCCTGGACTACGCCCTGGTGGGAAAGATCTCCGCGATGGCCGTGGGCAAGGCCAAGTACTCGCTGATCTGCAACGAGGACGGCGGCATCATCGACGACCTCATCACCTACCGACGCCCTGCCGCGCAGGACGGCACCGACGTCTTCCTGGTGGTCCCCAACGCGGGCAATGCCACCGTGGTGGCCGCTGCCCTGCAGGAACGGGCCGCCGGGTTCGATGTTGTAGTGGAGGATGCCTCAGCCCGCACGTCGCTGATCGCCGTCCAGGGCCCCAAGGCCCAGGAACTCCTGCTGCGCCTGGTCCCGGCCGCGCAGCACGCACTGGTCACTGAGCTGAAGTACTACGCCGCCGTCAGCGTGCCCCTCCTGGTAGGCGGCGCCGGAAAGGAACTCCTGCTTGCCCGCACCGGGTACACGGGTGAGGACGGGTTCGAAATCTTCGTGGGCAACGACGATGCCCCCGCGCTGTGGCAGTCACTGATCGCCGTCGCCGACGACAGGGAACTGACCCCGGCAGGCCTCGCCTCCCGTGACTCCCTGCGCCTCGAAGCGGGAATGCCCCTGTACGGCAACGAACTGTCGCTGCAGGGCGACCCGTTCGCCGCCGGCCTCGGCCCCGTCGTCGCGCTTTCCAAGGAAGGCGACTTCGTCGGCAAAGCCGCCCTGGCCGCCAAAAAGGAAGCCGGAGCCGGCAGCGCCTCCGGCCGCCGCCTCGTGGGGCTCAAAGGCCAGGGCCGCCGCGCCGGACGCGCGCACTACCCCGTCCTCAAGGACGGCGCCACGGTTGGCGAAGTCACCTCCGGCCAGCCGTCGCCCACCCTTGGCTACCCCATCGCCATGGCCTACGTCGACGTCGAATACTCGGCACCCGGCACCGCCCTCGACGTGGACCTCCGTGGCAAGGCGGAGCCATTCGAAGTCGTCGACCTCCCGTTCTACAAACGCCAAAAGTAAGCCCTGTACCGCACCGTGGCCGGGCTTCGGGTCCGGCTCTGCCGGCCCCTGGTGCGCATGGACCGGTGTGTCGAGGCTGACAGGACGTACAGGAAGTGGGTTGAGCGGCAACCGAACCAGATTTAGTTAGGAAATACCCCGTTATGGCTGTTGGTGTCTTTGACCTGTTTTCGATCGGGATTGGGCCTTCGTCTTCGCATACTGTGGGGCCGATGCGGGCTGCTGCGGTGTTCGCTGAGGAGCTCAAGGGCCTGGGTGTCCTGGGTGATGTGACGGGGTTGCGGGTTGATTTGTATGGGTCGTTGGCGGCGACGGGTCATGGGCATGGGACGATGACCGCCGTTTTGTTGGGGTTGGAGGGGTTCCATCCGGAGTTGATCCTGCCCGCCGAGGTGGAGGAGCGGCTGGCCTCGATCGCGGAGACCGGGGTCCTGAACCTGGCCGGTGCTGTGGCCTTGCCGTACGGGGTGAAGGATATGGTGCTGCGGCCGTTGACGGTGTTGCCGCGGCACACGAACGGGATGACGTTCACGGTCACTGATGCGGCCGGTGGGGTGCTGCATTCGGCGACGTTTTTCTCGGTGGGTGGCGGGTTCATCGTCCGGGAGGGCGAGGAGGACGCGGCGCAGCAGGAACTGGACGCGTCCAAACAGGAACTGCCGCTGCCGTTCCGGACCGCGGCGGAGTTGCTGGGGCACTGCGCGGTGACCGGGTTGGGCATCGCCGATGTGATGCTCGTGAACGAAAAAGTCTCCCGGGACGAGGAGCAGATCCGGGCGGGGCTGCTGCAGATCTGGTCGGTGATGGAGGGCTGCGTGGCCGCCTCGTTGAGGCGGGAAGGGGTGCTGCCGGGCGGGTTGAAGGTCCGCCGCCGCGCCCCTGACTGGTACGACCGGTTGAAGAAGGAATCCGCGGGCGCCCCGGTCGAGGAGACGGATGCGGCGTGGGACGCGGGCCCGTTCGATGCCAGGTATTGGCAGGAGTGGGTTAATTTGGTGGCGTTGGCGGTGAATGAGGAGAACGCCTCCGGCGGGCGGGTGGTCACCGCCCCGACGAACGGGGCGGCCGGGATCATCCCCGCGGTGCTGTTCTACGCCCTGCATTTCGCCCCGGGCATGGACAAGGCCACCCAGGAGGACCGGGACGCGGTGGTGGTGCGGTTCCTGCTGGCCGCGGGCGCGGTGGGGGTGCTGTACAAGGAACAGGCCTCGATCTCCGGGGCCGAGGTCGGCTGCCAGGGCGAGGTGGGGTCGGCGTCCTCGATGGCGGCCGCGGGCCTGGCCGAGGTCATGGGCGGGACCCCGGCGCAGGTGGAGAACGCCGCGGAAATCGCGATGGAACACAACCTGGGCCTGACCTGTGACCCGATCGGCGGGCTGGTCCAGGTCCCCTGCATCGAACGGAACGCGATCGCGGCCGCGAAAGCGATCAACGCCGCGAAAATGGCGCTCTGGGGCGACGGCACCCACCGCGTGTCCCTGGACGAAGTCATCATCACCATGCGCGAAACCGGCAAGGACATGTCCTCCAAATACAAAGAAACCGCCATGGGCGGCCTCGCCGTCAACGTCGTCGAATGCTGATCCCCACCTGGCAACGCGACGCCACAGGCCACGCGGAGACCATCGCTTAGTTATGCGCCGCGGCCCACCAGTTCAGGCTGGCCGCAAACACCAGCCATGACACGTAGGGCAGCAGGAGCAGCCCGGCCGTGCGGCTGATGGGACCAAAATACACAACGGTTACTGCGACGGCGGCGATCAGGGCAAGGATGATGGCCAGCCCCAGCCACAGGGCCGGCGTGCCAAGGGCGGGGTAAAGGGCGAAAAACGCGGGGGTCCAGGCAAGATTGAGGACCAGCTGGACGGCGTAGGCGGCCATTGCCGGACGTGTCCTGCTGGTCCGCCGGCGCCAGACCAGCCACGCTGCGACAGCCATTGCCGCATAGAGGACGGTCCAGACGGGACCAAACACGCCGTTGGGCGGGGACCAGGGCGCCTTGTCAGCGGTGGCGTACCAGCCGGAGACATTGGCCGCCGAGGCCAGGCCGCCCAGCGCCGCCACCAACAGTGACGCCACCAGGAATCCGATAAGCGCGGCCACCTGCACCCCGGCGCTGTAGGGCTGTCCGTCGCTCCCCGTGCGGGCTGTAGTCTCTTCCCCATCCGGCCTCATGCCTACACCCTTGTTGACCGCCAACAGCGGCGTCAAGCGGGCATCCTGAACCCCGCTGGCCCGCATGCCCTGCAAGGCGGCGAAAAGCCGTAAGCACATCAGGCTTTAGACTTGAGGCTGCATGTCCGCACGCACCCAGAACTACCGAAACCGCGCACAGACCCGATTGGACAAGGCCCCCTTGCGACAATTCACCGCACGTTTTGCCACCGCCGAGGAAATTGAAAACTGGGACAAGCACGTCACGGCCAATCCGAACGGCGGCAATATGCTGCAGTCCGCCGCCTATGCATCGGTCAAGAACGGAAGCGGCTGGAAAGTCCGGTTCCTGGTGCTGGAAAGCCCCGGAAACTCCAGCTACAACCTGGTGCTGGAGAAGAGCTTCCCCGTCCTGGGACGGTTGTGGTACCTGATCAAGGGCCCCGACCTGGCCGATGCAGCGGACGTCGGCCCCGTCCTTGAATCCGTTGCCGCGTTTGTCCGCGGCAGGAAGCTGAATGTCTTCAACATCAAAGTGGAACCGGACATTATCGACTCCGACGAGGTGCAGAAGGAACTGCGCGCGGCCAACCTGGTGAAAGCGCCCAATATCCAGTCCAACGACTCCACCGCCCTGCTGGATATCTCCGGCTCCGAAGAGGCAGTATTCAAAGCCATCTCCTCGCGCGCCCGCAATGCCATCCGGCGTGCCGAACGCGAAGGCTGCCAGGTGGTCCGGCAGGAACCCGGACCTGAAACCTACCGCGCCCTGTACGACCTGATGGTCAACACCGTCAGCGCCAAGGGATCCATGCCCCTGCGGAGCTACGATTACTACGCACAGTTCTGGGATGAGTTCAGCAACCGCGGCCAGGGCAACTTCTTCTTCACCTACGAGGACGGAAAGCCCAGCGTGGGCGCATTCGTCATCAACTACGGTGCCAAGGCAACCTACAAGGACGGCGGTTCCACCCAGAACCGCAAACAGTACGGTGACTCGCACCTGGTCCAATGGGCGGCCATCCGCCGGATGCAGGAACTCGGCTGCACCGAGTACGACTTCTGCGGCACGCCTCCAGCTGCGCGCATCAAGGACAAGACCCACAACCTTTACGGAATGGGCATGTTCAAGACCAGCTTCACCAAGACAGTGACCGACTTCGTGGGCTGCCACGACTACGTCCTGTCCCCGCTGCGGCACCGGCTTTGGGTCAAAGGCGGCGAAAAGATCTTCCGCCGGATTGAAACCGCACGGACCGGCCAGCAGTTCTACTGACCTGCAGCCGCCAGACCCGCAAAGCTCCCGCGACCCCCGCCGGACCAGCACGCCCGCGTGCCGGCCGCCCCGAACACCGCCCGCCCATCGCGCGCCCACCAGGCCGCGAAGAGTCCAGAAGAAGGTCACCCCTTGAATCCAGTTTCCGCCGCTACCGGGCTTGAATACGCCAACCTCAGCGACGCCGACTTTGAGGCCTTCGCCCTGAAGCACCCGCAGAACAGTTTCCTGCAGTCCATTGATTTTGCCCGTTTCCAGCGAGCACGCGGCCAGCAGGTGGAACTCTTCGGAGTCCGGCGCAATGGGGAACTCGTGGCGGCAGGAAAGCTCAACTACACCACAAACCGCCTCGGCTACACCGTCTGTGAATGCGCCAAGGGCCCCCTTATGGACTACACGGACCGGAACCTGGTGGGCGCCGTCGTCGAGCTTCTCCGCAAGCACGCGGCAGGCCGCAAAGCCGCTGAACTGCGGATCTCGCCGAACGTCAGGTACATCGCCCGGGACGCCGACGGCGCCGAGCACCCCGACGTCGAGGACAACCGGCCCCTGGTGGCCGACCTGGAACGGCTGGGGTTCAAGCACCAGGGCCTGGACATGAACTTCGTCAACGTCAACTGGATGTTCATCAAGAACCTGGTGGGCATCCAGGACGCCGAAGAACTGATCATGAGCACCAGCTACCGGACGCGCAAAGCCATCCGCAAAGCGGAAAAGAACGGCGTCTTCCTGGAACAGGCCACCCTGGACACCCTGGACGACTTCTACGGGGCCCTGAGCCGGGCCGGTGACGAAAAAGGATTCGTCTACCGCGAACGCGCCTACTACGAACACCTGCTCCGGACCACCACCCCGGAATTCACCAAGCTGATGATGGCGAAGATCGACATCCCGGCCTACCGGAAATCCATCACTGAGCGCCTGGAAACGGAGTCAGCCACCGCAGCAGATCTCCGCCGTGAGGTGGAGGAGACCGGCAGCAAAAAGAAGGCCAACCGGCTCAAAGTGGTACAGGACCTGGTGGACAGCTACGAGCGGAGCCTGAAGGACATCGAAAGGTTCCCCGACTCCGTGGGGACGGCCACCGTGGCAGCCATCCACTTCGTTTGCTACGGCGATGAGGTGGTGTGCGTCATCGGCGGCACCGTCCAGGACTACATCTACTTCAACGGCGCAACCTCCCTGTACTGGGGAATGATGCTGCATGCCCTCGAGAAGGGATACCCGCGGTACAACTTCTACGGCACCTTCGGCATCTCCGGCCAGGACGAGGAAGGCCACGGCGGCTACGAATTCAAGAAGGGCTTTGGCGGCGAAGTGGTCCAGCTGGTGGGAGACTTCGTCGTGCCGGTGCGGCCCGCCGTCTTCCATGCCAACAGGCTCGCCAGGTCCGCTGCGGCCGCCGCCCGCACGCTGCTGGGCAAGTTGCCGCTGAAGCGTGCAGCCTGACCGTCCATAAACCGCGTACAGGGAGGAAGCGGGCATGACCGAACGGCACGAACGGCCAGGGCACAGGCCAAAGACTGACGGCCTGCCCAAGACTGAACCGCTGACCCCTGCGCAGCTTCGGCAGGACGCTGCCGCCAAGAGGATGCTGCGCCGCCTGGTGCAGGGCGAGAATCCACCAACCGCCCCGTTGAGCATCGTGGACCGGCTGGCGGGGAGTCCCTACGCCAACCCCACCATCCAGGTGGGTGGCGTGGACACCTCCGCCCGGAAGACCCTGGATTTCGCCCTGCACCTGGCCGAGACCATGTTCCGGTATGGCGCCGGCGCCCTGGAAGTGGAAACCAGCATCATTGCCGTCACCGCGGCCCTGGGGCTGAAGAACATCGAGGTGGACATCACCAACCAGTCCGTGGGTATCAACTACGCACCCAAGGACCAGACGCCGATCGCCCTGCTGCGCGTGGTGCGCTCCTGGACCAACAACTATGCGGGCCTGGCCAAGGTGCACCAACTGGTCACGGACATCGTGGCCGGCGGCGTGGGCCGGGATGAGGCGATCCGCCGGCTGAACGAGGCCATCACCAGCCCGAAACCCTATCCGCGCTGGATGGTCACGGCCGCCTTCGGCATCTTCGCCGCCGTGTTCGTTGGCGTGCTGGGCGGCGGTCCGGTGTCCTCGGCAGTTGCGTTCGTGGCCAATATCGGCATCAGCCTGCTGGCCCGGCAGCTGGGACGCTGGCGCGTACCGGACTTCTTCATCACCGCCAGCTGCTCTTTCGTGGTCACCATGCTGGCGCTGCTGCTCTGGCAGTTCGGGCTCACCGCATCGCCGTCCATCGTGGTGGTGGGCGGCATCCTGCTGCTCCTTCCCACCGGGCGCCTGGTGTCCTCCGTGCAGGATGCCATCAACGGCTTCCCGGTGACGGCGGCCGGACGGTTCCTGTCCACGCTGCTGACGTTCGGCGCCATCGTGGCAGGGATCGCTGTTGCCTTCGTGGTGGGGGAGCTGACCGGGCTGCAGCGCATCGACGTCACCCAGACCTTCCCGCCCGCCTACGATCTGTGGGTCCTCATCATCTTCGTAGCCGCCGCCGTGATGGCCATCGGCATTACGGAACAGACCACCTGGAAGCTCCTGCTGCCAACCGCAGCCGTAGGCGTGGCGGGCTACCTGGTGCTGCTGGGCTGCGGCCTGCTGGGCATCGGCGACCGTTTCGCCCCGGCCATGGCCGCCGTCGTCATTGGCCTGCTGGCACGGGTGGTGGCGCTGCGGATGGGTGCGCCGCAGCTGGTGGTGGCAGTTCCCGCAGCCCTGATCCTGCTGCCCGGCCTCACGATATTCCGGTCCATGTACGTCCTCACCGTTGAGGAGTCCGAGATCCTGGCCGGCGCCGGAGGAATGCTCAGCGCCGGTGCCATCGTGCTGGGAACGGCCGGCGGGATCGTCCTGGGCGACGTGCTGGCCCGGCCCCTGACCCGCAGCCTGGCAAGCAACGAGCGGCGCCGGGCGCGCCGCCGCTAGATCTGGCCGACCGGGAGCTTTTTCTCGGCCTGGAAGACGTCCTCCACGCGGCCCTGCGCCCAGTAACCGGAGAGGGACACCTGCCGGCGGTCCAGGCCGCGCTGCTTGAAGAAGATTTCGCGGAGGGCCTTCATATAGCCGCGTTCGCCATGTGCAAACACATCCACGGTGCCGGTGGGCCATTCGGCCTCCGCCACCGCCCTGACCAGCAGGTCGCTGGCACCTGCCGGTGTGCCGTTGCGGGCCAGCCAGGTAATCTCCAGCCCGGCAGGGGCGGAAACAGGCTGGATGTCGGCCTCGGAACCTACCTCCAGGAAGGCAAGCCCGGTTGCCTCCGCGGGCAGGGCCTCGATGCATGCGGCGATGGCAGGAAGCGCTGCCTCATCACCGGCGAACAGGTACCAGTCGGCCTCGGGGTTGGGGTTGTAGGCGCCGCCGGGTCCGGTGAAGGTCAGTGTCTCGCCCGGCTGTGCCCCTGCCGCCCATGGACCCGCCAGGCCCTCGTCGCCGTGGACCACGAAGTCGATGGCGAGTTCGCTCGCCTCCGGATCCACCCAGCGCAGCGTATAGGTGCGGGTGAACGGCCACTGCTCGCGCGGCATGGTTTCCCGGACGGCCCACAGGTCCAGCGGGGAGGGGTAGTCAACCCCGGGCTGCGGGAAAACGATCTTCACGTACCGGTCCACGAAGCCGTTGTTGGCGAAGTCGCTGAAGCCCTCCCCGCCGGCCACGATCCGGACCATGTGCGGGGACAGCTGTTCCTTGCGCAGCACGGTCAGGGTGACCTGGGGGCGGCTCTTCTTCGTGGCGCTGGTGGCGGCGGGGACGGTGCTCATAAGGCAAGCCTAAGCTAGGGTGACGGCGGGAGTTCCCAGGTTACGGCCGTTGCACCCTGTTCGCGCAACAGTTGGTTCACCCGGCTGAATGGCCTGGAGCCAAAGAACCCGCGGGAGGCGGACAGCGGGCTGGGGTGCGGGCTGATGACGGCGGGGGCGCCTGCCAGCAGCGGCTGGAGGCCCTCCGCCTCCTTGCCCCACAACACCGCCACCAAAGGCATCCTGGACCCATCCGCGGCCCGGCGGCATGCCAGGGCGGTGACGGCCGCCGTCGTAATGTCCTCCCAGCCTTTGCCCCGGTGGGACCCAGCAGATCCTGCCCTGACCGTGAGTACCCGGTTCAGGAGCAGCACGCCCTGCTCCGTCCATGCCGACAGGTCGCCATGGACGCGCGGCGGAATGCCGAGGTCCGATTCGAGTTCGCGGTAGATGTTCACCAGGCTGCGGGGGAGGGGGCGCGTGCGGGCATCGACGGAAAACGACAGCCCGACTGCGTGCCCCGGGGTGGGGTAAGGGTCCTGGCCCACGATGAGGACCTTGACGCCGGCGAGCGGCTGGCGGAAGGCGCGCAGGACGTTCGACGGCGGCGGCAGGAGTTGGTGCCCGGCCGCCTCTTCAGCAGCCAGGAAGGCCAGGACCGACCGGAGCTTGCCCTCCACTCCCTGCAGTGCCGTGGCCCAGTCCGGCGCCATGAGCTCCGCCAGGGGCAGGTCAGCCAGGTCAGCGAAGCGGGTGCCGTCCGCCGGGTCCTGCTGCAGCTCGAACAGCGCATCCGATTCAAACATCGTTCCATTCTTGCAGGCCGTCGGGGGACGCCCGCCCGCGGCACCGGGCCGGTGCAGGCGCGGGGCGCGAATGACACCCGTGTTATTCGACCGGTAGCATGGGGGTAAGACATTTACCGTAACCAGCGAAGGAGTGTGCCGTGGCGGAACCGGCCCGGGAACACCTGCCGGAGCAGGATCCACGGAAGTCCCTTTTGGCGGATTTCACCCTCCGTGAGTCCTCCCTCTCCGAGCGCGAACAGCAGATGCTGGCCCTGGAACGGCAATGGTGGAAGTACGCAGGGGCCAAGGAGCAGGCCATCCGCGACCTCTTTGACCTCTCCGCGACCCATTACTACCAGCTCCTGAACGCACTGATCGACCGCGAGGATGCGCTGGCACACGATCCCATGCTGGTGAAGAGATTGCGTAGACTACGTACGTCGCGCCACCGTGCGCGCACTGCCCGGCGCATGGGATCCGACGCTTAACAACCCCCAGGCCGGGACAACAGCCGCAATCAACAAGGATGTCCTTCCACCATGACCAGATACGCCCGCGATGAATTCGACAAGGTCCCGGAGGCCGCGTCGCGACAAGGTGTCCACCGGACGGCCTCGGCCCCGTCCCGGGTGCGGCTGTGGCCCATCCTGGTAGTGGGGATGGCGGCCCTTGCCATAGGGCTGGTGTCCTTCCTGATCCTTCCCAAGCTGGGATTCAGCGCCACCGCGAGCCAGGCATCGGCGAGCGTGGAGTCAGCTCCGCTGGCCGGAACCGGAACCACCCCATCGGCCACGCAGGCATCCGCGCCTCCTGCTTCGCCGTCTCCGTCTGCTTCGTCTGAACCAACCCAAAGCAGTGACCCGGAGCCCCAGGCCACACCTTCCGCCACCCGGGAGGCAGCCGTCGACAGGACGCAGGCAGTGGCGGTTTACAACGCGGCAGGCACGGCAGGGCTGGCCAGCCGGGTGGCCGGAACCGTCCAGGCGGACGGATGGCGCCTCGGCCAGGTAGGCAACTGGTCCGGCGCCCCGCAGAAGTCCTCCGTGATCTTCTACTCCGGCCCCCAGCAACTGGCAAACGCACAGGCGCTTGCCGGGCTGCTCAACATCCCCACCGTGGTGAACAGCACCGAATTCCAGGTGCCGCTCGTGGTGGTGCTTGGCGCCGGATACCGCTAGCCGCACCCGCTCCGCCCACGGCTGCATAACCCCAACGGAAAGAGTTGTTCATCATGGCACTGGGAACCGTCAAATGGTTCAACGCTGAAAAGGGCTATGGCTTCATCACCGTTGACGGCTCCGGTGATGACGTTTTTGTCCACTGGTCCGCGATCCAGGGGGAGGGCTACCGCGCACTGGATGAGGGGCAGAGGGTGCAGCTGGAAGTCGGGGAGGGCGAAAAAGGTCCCCAGGCAGAAAACGTCCGGCCCGCCCAGTGATGCCGTTTTACCGTTTCCCGGTCCGCGGCCGAGCGGCGCTGGCCGTTTCCCTGGGGGCAGTCCTCGCGGTCACAGCATGTTCGGGCGCCGGCGGCAACGCCAGGGTGGACCCGGTCGAAGCCTCCGGCGATGGCGTCCTCCGGGTGGGCCTGATCCTGGACAACACCGGCGGCAATGCCTTCCTTAATGCGCCCCAGCTGGCGGCCGCCAAGCTGGCCATCCAGGAAATCAACGCCGCCGGCGGACACAAAGGCCGGCCGGTGGAGCTGCTGCCGGCGCATCCGGACCAGGAAGCCGCAGGCCAGGCCAAGGACCTGGTGGCCGCCAAGGCGGACGTGGTCATTGGACCCACCGATTCCAGCCACGCGGCCGGGGCCGTGGACATCCTGTCCCACGCACGCATACCCCTCATCTCGCCGGCCAACACCGCTGCCGCCCTCTCCGGGATCGCCAGCGGAGGCTACTACTTCCGCACGGCCGCGGCCGACGTCGCGCAAGGTCCTGTGCTGGCCAAACTCGCCAAGGACGCCGGGGCCGCCAGCATCACCGTGGTGTACCAGGAAGGTGCCTACGGCAAGGACCTGTCGGCTGCCGTCACGAAAGCCGCGCAACAGTCCGGCCTGACGGTCCTGCCCGGAGCGGCCTTCAAGCCCGGCGCCGCCGCCGAAGCCGCACGCTCCGCAGCCAAGGCCAGCCCTGACGCCGTGGTCCTGGTTGCCCGGGAAGGGGCGCAGGGCGCGTTGGCCGAGCTGAACAACTCCGGCCTCAGGGGTTCAAAAATTCTCCTCAGCGATGGCGCCTTTGCCCGCTACGGATCAGGGCTCGCCTCCCGGGCCCTGGACGGCGCCCGCGCCGTCGTCCCGGGCCAACTGCCCACCGCCGCCTTCCAGGGAAAGCTCCTGGCCGTTGATCCTTCCCTGAAGGACGTCTCGTATGCTGCTGAAACCTACGACGCCGTGACCCTGGCGGCCCTGGCGGCGGCAAGGGCCCAGGACGATGCCGGACGCTCCATCGCCGCCAACCTGGTTCCGGTTTCGGGTGGCGCCGCATCAGGCAGGACCACATCCCAGGGGATGCCCTCCGCAGGGACGCCTGCCCCGGGGGCAACGGCCCCGCCCGCCCCGTGCCTGACGTACAAGGAGTGCCTGGGCGGCCTTGCTGCCAATCCGGACATCAATTACGACGGCGAGTCAGGACCGGTTGCCTTCGACTCCAACGGGGATATCACCACCGCCGTTTTCTCCGTATTCACCTACGGTCCCGAGAACAACCCCACCCCCACCGGCCGGGAGACGGCCGGACATTCAAGCTGATCGCCCTGGGCGAAGCCGCTGCCCCTACCCGCCCGTCCGGCGTCTTTTCGCTTGCACTCTCACCTGGGGAGTGCTAATTATTGAGTTAGCACTCTGACGTACCGACTGCTAAAGCAAAGCCTGGTTCCGGCCGGCGGCGCGGGGCACCGGACGAGGAGCGAAAGAAACACCTCACTTCAGTGAGATCCCCTCCCGGAGGCATACAGAGGCCGCCGTCAAAGGATCGTCCGTCGCGGGCACTGCAGCGAAGGTTCATTCTTAACGACTGTCCCGAAAGGACTACTGCCGTTATGGCCAAGATCATTGCATTTGATGAAGAGGCACGCCGCGGCCTTGAGCGTGGCCTGAACACCCTCGCCGACGCCGTTAAGGTCACCCTCGGCCCGCGTGGACGCAACGTCGTCCTCGAAAAGAAGTGGGGCGCCCCCACGATCACCAACGATGGTGTTTCCATCGCCAAGGAGATCGAGCTGGACGATCCTTACGAGAAGATCGGCGCTGAGCTGGTCAAGGAAGTTGCCAAGAAGACCGACGATGTTGCCGGCGACGGCACCACCACGGCCACCGTCCTGGCACAGGCCCTGGTCAAGGAAGGCCTGCGCAACGTTGCCGCCGGCGCCGACCCGCTGTCCCTCAAGCGCGGCATCGAGAAGGCCGTCGAGGCTGTCACCCGCGAACTCCTGGCTTCCGCCAAGGAAATCGAAACCAAGGAAGAGATCGCGGCCACCGCCTCCATCTCCGCCGGTGACGACGAAATCGGTGCCCTCATCGCCGAAGCCCTGGACAAGGTGGGCAAGGAAGGCGTTATCACGGTCGAGGAGTCCAACACCTTCGGCCTGGAGCTCGAGCTCACCGAAGGCATGCGCTTCGACAAGGGCTACATCTCCGCCTACTTCGTCACGGACGCCGAGCGCCAGGAAACGGTCCTTGAGGATCCGTACATCCTGATCGTCAACTCCAAGATCTCCAACGTCAAGGAACTGGTTGCTGTCCTGGAAAAGGTCATGCAGTCCAACAAGCCGCTGCTGATCATTGCCGAGGACATCGAGGGCGAGGCCCTGGCCACCCTGATCGTCAACAAGATCCGTGGCACCTTCAAGTCTGTCGCCGTCAAGGCTCCGGGCTTCGGCGACCGCCGCAAGGCCCAGCTGGCCGACATCGCCGTCCTCACCGGCGGCCAGGTCATCTCCGAAGAGGTTGGACTCAAGCTGGAGAACGCCGGCCTGGAACTCCTGGGCCAGGCCCGCAAGGTTGTTGTCACCAAGGAGGAGACCACCATCGTTGAAGGTGCCGGCGACGCCGACCAGATCGCCGGCCGCGTTTCCCAGATCCGCGCCGAGATTGAGAATTCGGACTCCGACTACGACCGCGAGAAGCTGCAGGAGCGGCTGGCCAAGCTGGCCGGCGGCGTTGCAGTCATCAAGGCCGGTGCCGCCACCGAGGTTGAGCTCAAGGAGCGCAAGCACCGCATCGAGGACGCAGTCCGCAACGCCAAGGCTGCAGTTGAAGAAGGCATCGTGGCCGGTGGCGGCGTGGCCCTCATCCAGGCCGGTGCCAAGGCATTCGCCAACCTGCAGCTCTCCGGCGACGAAGCAACCGGCGCCAACATCGTCCGCGTTGCCATCGACGCCCCGCTGAAGCAGATCGCCTTCAACGCCGGCCTCGAGCCGGGCGTCGTGGTGGACAAGGTCCGCGGCCTGCCCGCAGGCCACGGCCTGAACGCAGCCACCGGCGAATACGTCGACCTGCTGGCTGCCGGCGTCAACGACCCCGTCAAGGTAACCCGCTCTGCCCTGCAGAACGCGGCTTCCATCGCTGGCCTGTTCCTCACCACCGAAGCAGTGGTGGCTGACAAGCCGGAGAAGAACGCCGCCCCCGCAGGCGGAGACGACATGGGCGGCATGGGAGGCATGGGCGGCTTCTAAGCCCTCCTGCCGGGACCTCTCCCGCCAACCGCAAAGTGCGGCCCCCTCGTTTGCGAGGGGGCCGCACTTTTGTGCCGGAGGTTTTGTTCCCGGCCACGGATGCGGCCTGTGCCGGCTTGGCCGCCCGGACAAGGAGCTGTGGGAGGGGAGTTACTTCCGGGCCGAATCCAGCATCCCCTGGACTTCCTTCTTGAAGGCTTCCGCCGCGGCCTGCGGGGTCATCCGGTCGTACAGCACTTCATCCGTGTACCTCCTGATGACGTTCTGGACGCTCCCTGCACCCACGGGCGGGACAGGCGGTGCGTCCTTGATGTCCGGGGCTATGTCCTTCAGGAATCCAACCACGGTGGTGTCAGCCGGCTTAAGCTGCGGGGTGATGCCCGAAACGATGTCCGGATTGGTGGGGACGCCCCTGTCGGTCATCAGGATGGCACCCGCCTCCGGACTGTTGGTGAGGTAGTTGATGAACTCCGCGGCCTGCTGGGAATGCTTCGAACGGGAGGATGCAGACCAGAACATGGTGGGCTTGTAGTACATGCCATTGCCGGCCGAGGCGCCGTCGACGCTGGGGGCCCGCAGTATCTTTATGCTGCTGCCGGTGGTGGCTTCAAGGGAACCAAGCTGGTTGGTCCACCACCAGGCCATGGCCACCCGGTTTGTTCCGAACAGGCTTTCCTCCAGTCCTGCCCCTGCATCCTCGGTTGCCACGGTGGCCGCCGGGCTGGCCTTGGAGTCGCGCTGTTCCTTGATCCGTTCCCAGAAGGACGCTGCAGTCGCGGCTTCAAAGTCGAGCTTGCCGTCCCCTGAGTACAGATTCTCGCCGTGCTGGCGCAGCCAGATGATCAGGTCGGCTTCGTTGCTGCCATAAGCGGCCCCGTAACTCTTCCCGTCACCTGCTGCGCTGATCTTCGCCGCCGTGTCCACGAAGTCTTTCCACGTCCAGGTCTTGTCGTCCGGCACGGGCACTCCCGCTGCCTGGAACACTTTCGTGTTGGCCATGATGACATAGGCGTTCCGGCCTGTGCTCAGCCCGTACTGGGCGCCCCCGTACTGGCCCGACGCAAGCGCTTCCTTGTCCAGTTTTGAGGTATCGATGCCGTTTTGCCTGGACAGGTCCATCAGCGCCCCGCGGCCGCCGTATTCGGCGATGTATTTCTGGTCCATCTGGATGACGTCGGGCGCATCGTTGGCGGCGGTCTTCGTTGCCAGCTTGTCCCAGTAGCTGGACCATTCTCCCGGCTCCGCTTTGATCTTGATGTTCGGGTGCGATGCCTCAAAGGCCGCGATGACCTTGTTTGTCTGTGCGTTCAGGTATTCATTGCCCCACCAGGCGAACCGCAAGGTCACCTGGCCGTTGTCGCCTGAACCGCCGGGGGCCCCGCAGCCGGTGGCCAGGATGGAGAGGGCCAGCGCGGCCGCGCCCAGCTGGAAGCGGCGCCGGCTTACGACTGGAATCGTCATTGATGTTCCTTCCGGATGGGCTCCTTGTGCGCCGGGGTCGCCGTGATGCGCGGACCGGCGAAGATCAGAAACCGTTTTCTCGAGTGATGAAGTGATTGTGTCGCGCCCGGCATGCTCACGTCAAGAAGTTTCGGTAAG
Organism: Arthrobacter sp. AG367; assembly: GCF_007828995.1. NCBI lineage: Bacteria > Bacillati > Actinomycetota > Actinomycetes > Micrococcales > Micrococcaceae > Arthrobacter > Arthrobacter sp. AG367. Next base: position 98,151 of record NZ_VIVE01000009.1, on the reverse strand, counting down.
CGTTTTCCCAACCCCTGTCGCTTCGGCCGTCAAAGTTGCGCTTACGACCATTCGCACAGCCCGCTGCCGGGGCGCCGGAAGGGGTGCGGCAGCTCGCCCAGGCTGGGATGCTGTGGCGTCGGTCCAATGTCGGTGGCTTCTGGCAGGATGGTTTGGTGACGATTACTGCAGCGGCTGATGGTTCGGCCTTGGGAAATCCCGGTCCGGCTGGCTGGGCCTGGTATGTGAATGACGATTGCTGGCGGGCCGGGGGCTGGCCGCACGGGACCAACAACCAGGGTGAGCTGATGGCTGTCCTTGACCTCCTGCGCGCCACCGCCCACCTGCCCGGTGAGGACCTGCGCATCCTTTGCGACAGCCAGTACGTGATCAACTCAATTACCAAATGGATGCCGGGCTGGAAGCGCAAGGGCTGGCGCAAGGCAGACGGAAAACCCGTCCTGAACGTGGAACTGTTGAAGGAACTCGACCGCGAGCTGGCCGGCCGGGTTTACACATTTGAGTGGGTCAAGGGCCACGCCGGCCATGAGCTGAACGAGGCTGCGGACGAACGGGCCAGGGCCGCGGCAACGGCGTACCAGCAGGGCGTGGCAGCAAGGTCCGGGCCCGGGTTCCCCGGCGGACACCACCCTGGCGCGCACCACGCAGCTGCACACCACGAAGCCGCACACCAACCTGCTGCGACCCCATCCGGCTCCGGACATGCGGCCGACGGGCAGCCCTCCGGTATTGGCTTCCCGCCCGCCACCCTGGACATCCCGACCGCTGCTCCTGGGCGCCCGGTACCAGGGGCCGGCGGCGGCGCACCGGCCGCGGGCGCCGGCAGGCCGCGCGCCACCCCTGAACCGCTCCCGGCCTTCGATGAACTTGACCTGTTCAGCGAACTGGACACAGACGCCCTTGACATGGCCGAGGCAACGCAACAGGCCGGCGCCATCCCGCCTGAGGCGCTGGTCGAAGAGCTCGAACGTGAGCTGCTGGGCCCACTGGTGCGGGGGGATATCGGCCGGACGGCTGTCCTGCTGCACCCGGACTTCATGGAGATTGGCAGCTCGGGAAGGGTCTGGACCCGGGACGCCATGATGATGGCCCTCGAAGAGGATCCCGGTGAACGGACCGATATCGAAATCCTGGGCGCTGACCGCATCGGCACCAGCGCGGTCCTGCTGACCTACCGCAGTTTCGCCCGCTCAGGCACCACGCTGCGCAGCTCCCTGTGGGTCCTCGACGGCGGCCGGTGGCGGCTACGGTTCCATCAGGGAACGCCGGAAGCGTAGGCGAACCGTTCAGCTCACACGGGCGTCAGCTGAACCGCTGCGTGTTTCCCTGCTCCGCCTGGGCATACGTGGCCGCTGCAGAGGCCAGGGCCGCGTTGATGGACGCCAGCGACGCCTCCACCCGGCCCTGGGTGATGGTCCATTCGGTGATGAGCGCCTGGAAGTTGGTGGCCGCTGCACCGCGCCATGATCCCTGCAGTTCGTCGAGGCCACGCTTCATTGCGTGCACGTCCGCGCTGATCCGGTCCACGGTGGCCTGGACGTTCGCGGACTTCAGCTGCAGTAATTCGGTGTCGACGGAAATAATGCTCATGGCTGTGCCTTTCGATACGGCGGGCGGAGCGCCCCCGCGCCCGGCGGATCCGGGCTGCTGGGACGAGCCTATGGAGCAGAACCGGGCGGCAGCCATGGCCGGAGGACTATATGTGGATAACCGACCCGTCGCTGCCCTTGGCCCCTGCGGCACTGCGGGCGGTGGTTTCCTGCCCGTCCACGCCGCCAGTGCGGGCGGAATCCTCTCGCCGCGGAAGGCTCACCACCAGCGTGGCGCCGCCGCCGTCGGTCTTTTCCACCCTTACCGAACCGCCGTGCGACCCCACGATGGCCGCCACGATGGCGAGCCCGAGGCCGCTGCCGCCCGTCTCCCTGGTCCGGGACGTGTCAGCCCGGTAAAAGCGTTCAAAGACCTTGGCTGCGTCCTCTTCCGAGATACCCGGCCCATGGTCCCGGACTTCGATGATGGAACGTTCTTCGCCGTCGGTCCCGCGGACCCCGACGGCGACTTCGATGGGGCTGCCCTCCGGGGTATAGCGCAGGGCATTGCCCACGAGGTTGCCCACCACCTGGCGCAGCTTGGCCTCATCCCCAAGGACCGGGGCCGGTGCCGCCGGTCCGCCGTCGAGTCCGGTGAGCGTGATCAGCCGGGACCGGTCGCTGGCCTGGGTATCAACCACGGCGTCGTGCGCAATCAGTTGCAGGTCCACGGGCTTCTGCTGCAGCGGCCGCTGTTCGTCGAGGCGTGCCAGCAGGAGCAGGTCCTCAACCATCGAACCCATGCGCTTGGCTTCGCTTTCGATCCGGCCCATGGCTGTGGCCACGTCTTCGTCCGTCGCCAAGGCGCCGTGGCGGTACAGTTCGGAGAACCCGCGGATGGTGACCAGGGGAGTGCGCAGTTCGTGGGACGCGTCGGCGGCGAAGCGGCGCATCCGTGCCTCTGAGGCGGTCCGTGCAGCGAACGCGGTCTCGATGTGCGCCAGCATGGCGTTCAGCGAGCTGCTCAACCGGCCCAGCTCGGTGGCAGGGTTCTCCACCTCCACACGGCGGGAGAGGTCACCGGCGGCAATCGCTGCCGCAGTCTTCTCCACGCGGGCCAGCGGCCGGAAGGACCTCGACACGGTCCAGCTGGCAATAAGCGAGGCCAGCAGCAGCGTCAACAGGCCCACCCCGGTGACCACCAGGGTGGCGTGCTTGAGGACATCGTCGACGCTCTCCAGGGGGAGGCCGATGACCACCACGGCGGTGGTCTGGCCGTTCTGGACGGTCACTGCCACCACCCGCCAGTTTTCCCCGTCCGTTCCACGGACCTGGAAGGGAACCAGCCCGCGTGCCTGCGCCTGCTCCACGGTGATGGCGCTGATGTCCGGGTGGTCGTCCGGATCGCCGCCGAAGGTGTACGGCTGCTCACCCGGGGCGAAGAGCATCAGCGAATAGTCGGTGGGAATGGAGCTGGGCGCCTGCAGCTGCGTGAACGAGCGCTGTTTCCGGGCAGAGTCGACGGCGGCATTCAGCTTGTCGTCCACCTGCCCCTGTAGATAGCTGTGCAGCAGCGTCAGTGTGACCGCTCCGGTCACCGTCAGGGCCACAATCAGCAGGGCCATGATCATGGCCACCAGCTGCGACCTGAGCGAGGCCGACTTCCACCGCTTCAGCAAGGTCAGCGCTTTTCAGCCGTCCGGAGCACGTAGCCCACGCCGCGCTTGGTCTGGATCAGGGCCGGCGCCTCCGGGTCGATGTCCACTTTCCGCCGAAGGTAGGAAATGTAGGACTCCACGATGGACGCGTCGCCGTTGAAGTTGTACTCCCACACATGGTCCAGGATCTGCGATTTGGACAGCACCCGGTTGGGATTGAGCATGAGGTAGCGCAGCAGCTTGAATTCCGTGGGGGAGAGCTCGATGACAGTGCCCCCGCGCCGCACCTCGTGGGCGTCGTCGTCGAGTTCGAGGTCGTCAACGCGGATCACCGCATCGTCGTCCAGCAGGGGCTGCGTCCGGCGCAGGACGGCGCGGATCCGGGCCACCACTTCGTCGAGGCTGAAGGGCTTGGTGACATAGTCGTCACCGCCCACGGTGAGGCCGGTGACCTTGTCCTCGGTGTCGTCCTTCGCGGTCAGGAAGAGGACCGGGAAGTGCTTCCCGGCGGCACGGAGCCGGCGGGTCACGGTGAAGCCGTCCATGTCAGGCAGCATGACGTCCAGCACGGCCAGGTCAGGGGCGTGCGTGTCGGCCGCGGCGAGGGCATCGCGCCCGTTGGCAGCGGAGACCACTTCAAAGCCGGCGAACCGCAATGACGTGGAGAGGAGCTCGCGGATGTTGGGTTCATCGTCGACGACGAGCAGCCTGGCTTCTGGACCGTTCTTGTTCATGTTCCCATCATGCTCCCAGTCTCTGGGAGTTGTCTGGATATTCGTTGTGAGCATGATGAAGGCCCGCTTGGGCTTACCAGTCCATTGTTCCCGGCTCGCCTTTGAAGGGACCCACCACGCGGCTGGTGATCCAGCCACCATAGAAGCGGCCCGGCTGCGCCTGCACCCGTTCCCCGTCAACTTCGCAGAAATCCATCCTCCCGGCGTAGACGGCCACCCGCCCGGCGAGCGCCTCAAACCCGGACGCCGGCTCGGGGTAGGACCAGGCAGCGCCGTCCGCCTCCTTACCCCCGCCGCGCACCGTCAGGTAATTGGCCGCGCCCTTGAACTCGCAGAAGCTGCTGCCGGCAGCAGGCTCCAGCGCGCCGGAGACGAATGCTGACTGCCGGACGTAGTACACCGGTGGATGGCTGGTCTCAAGAACGCGCAGCGAGTCGGTGGTGTCAAGGATCACCTCGCCTCCAAGTACGATGCGTATGCGTTCCGTGCTGGGTTCGATCCGCGGCGGCCGGGGATAGTCCCAGACCGACTCCTGCCCGGGCCCGGGCACGACGGGAATGATTCGTGGACTCATGCTTCCAGTGTGCGTCGCAGACCGCTGTTACGCACCAGGGAACCCAATTCACGGCAAGAACGTTCCGCGCCCGGCATCTTCCCCCGCCCTGCGGCCGGGAATACAGTGATGCTTGCCGGGCGGTCAAGCCCGGCACCAGCGTTCCAACGGATCACCGGCTGCCGCCTCGTCCCGTCCCTGGTGGTCCCGCGCCAACAACGGTAGTAACCCGATAGTTCCTGGCCCATCGAAGGGGATAGACCATCATGACTGACCTGAGTGCTTCTGAAAACGCAGCTGTAAACGAACGCAGCATCCGGGATTGGGCAGACCTTGCCGAGGAGATGTGGTCCTATCTCACCGGCAAGGGTGCTGCGATCAACTACCAGTTCGTCGATATGACCATTGAAGTTCCACGCGACATCGGCCCGGACGCGCCGCGCGCCACATGGAAGCTCAACGGCAGCCTGCGCGTCACCACCAGCGACAGGGATGCCGCCGGGTCGGACGCGAACCGCGGCTGACGGACATGCCCCAGTACCGTCTGGACGTTGATCTGGACTTCTCCTACACGGACGAGTCCGGTGCCGTCACCTCGGGCAGCGCCAGGGCCGCCGGCACCGAGGTAACAGTGTCCCTGGAAGGCCTGGCGCCGTTGACCGGCGGCGGGCTGCCCTCCCTGGAGGAGATCAAACCGCTGGCGGAGCTGCTGGCCCGCAAGGGGGTGAGCATCACCGTGGCCGGCCCCGGCGGAAACATCCTCAGCCTGGGCAACGTGGCCAGCCCTGCCTCCCAGCGGCTGGTCACGCGTTCCCCCCACATCAAGCTCGGCAAACTCGGCTCCCTGCTGCCGTTGGTCCGCCAGGGCAGGCGGAGGCCCAAAGGAATGCGGCTGCTGCCGCCGTCGACGCCCTTGCCGCTGGTGCCCACTGTCCAGCGGAAGATCACCCGCCGCATCACCACCACCCACTACGCCAGGGGCGGTGGCCGGCCGCGGCTGATCTTTGTCCAGGACGCCGCCACCTGGACCGGGCAGATTCCGCGGGAGGTGGCCCTCACGGCAGACGTTACAACGATAGGGAGCGGCGCAGGCGCGGACGTCCGGCTCGAGGGCCTGGCGGAGCTGCACGCCGAAATCAGGCACGACGGGCAGGATGAATACGTCCTGGTACCGAACGGTCCCGTCAGCGGCAGCGTCTCCCGGACGGGACCATCCGTCCTGCGGACCGGGGCAAGGATCCAGATGGGGCAATGGTGCCTGGCCTTCTTCCGGGAGGAATTTGCGGACCACGGCCGTCCCTACGGCGGCCGCAGCGGCGGGGAACTGGCCTACGAACGCGCGCAGTTCGATCCCAGAACGGGCACCATGGAGCGCGACAGTTCCGAGGGCGTGACGTGAACGGCGTGCACGCTGCGGGTCAGTCCGCGGCGTGCACGTCCTTGGCGTCCATGATCCGGTAGGCATACCCCTGCTCGGCCAGGAACCGTTGGCGCCTGGCAGCGAACTCCTGGTCCAGGGTGTCCCGTGCCACGAGTGAGTAGAAGCGGGCCGCCCTGCCGTCCTTCTTGGGCCGCAGCAGCCGGCCCAGCCTTTGCGCCTCCTCCTGCCGCGAGCCGAAGGAGCCTGAGACCTGGATGGCCACCGAGGCCTCCGGCAGGTCGATGGAGAAGTTGGCCACCTTGGACACCACAAGGGTCTGCAGCTCCCCGGCGCGGAACGCGTCAAAGAGCTTCTGCCGTACCTTGACGGAGGTATCGCCCTTGATCACCGGTGCCTGCAGCCGCTCGCCCAGATCGTCCAGCTGGTCAATGTACTGGCCTATCACCAGCAGCTGCTCGCCGGCGTGCAGCGCCACCAGCTGCTCCACCACCTGTGTCTTGGATTCGGAGGTGGCGCACAGCCGGTATTTGTCCGCGTCGTCGGCCATGGCGTAGGCCACGCGTTCGTCCTTTGGCAGGTCGACGCGGACCTCCACGCAGTCGGCCGGCGCGATGTAGCCCTGGGACTCGATGTCCTTCCAGGGTGCGTCATACCGCTTGGGTCCGATCAGGCTGAACACCTCGCCCTCGCGCCCGTCCTCCCGGACCAGGGTGGCGGTCAGCCCAAGGCGGCGGCGGGCCTGCAGGTCGGCCGTCATCCTGAAGATCGGTGCGGGCAGGAGATGGACCTCGTCGTAGATGATGAGTCCCCAGTCGTGGCCGTCCACCAGTTCCAGGTGGGGGTAGATGCCGCCGCGCTTGGTGGTGAGCACCTGGTAGGTGGCGATGGTCACCGGCCGCACCTCTTTCAGGGCGCCGGAGTATTCGCCCACTTCCTCCTCTGTAAGGGAGGTGCGCCTGAGCAGTTCGTCTTTCCACTGCCGGGCGGCCACGGTGTTGGTGACCAGGATCAGTGTGGTGGTGGAACCGGTGGCCATGGCCGCGGCCCCCACCAGGGTTTTGCCGGCGCCGCAGGGCAGCACCACCACCCCGCTGCCGCCCGCCCAGAAGTTTTCGCTGGCCAGGCGCTGGTAGGGCCGCAGTTTCCACCCGTCCTCGTTGAGGGAGATCAGGTGCGGCGTGCCGTCCACGTAACCGGCCAGGTCCTCCGCCGGCCAGCCGAGTTTCAGCAGCAGCTGCTTGAGCTGCCCACGCTGGGAGGCATGCACCACCACCGTCTCGCCATCGATCCTTGGACCCAGCAGCGGTGCGATCTTTTTGGCCCGGATCACTTCCTCCAGCACGGGGTAGTCATCGGTCCGCATGACCAGTCCGTGGCGCGGGTCCTTTTCGAGGCGGAGGCGTCCATACCGGGACATGGTCTCCTCGACGTCGATCAGCAGCGAATGCGGAACCGGGAAACGCGAGTACTTCAGCAGCGCATCCAGCACCTTCTCCGCATCCAGCCCGGCGGCCCCGGCGTTCCACAGCCCCAACGGGGTCAGCCGGTAGCTGTGCATGTGCTCGGGCGCCCGCTCCAGTTCGGCGAACGGCGCAATGGCGTGCCGGGCCTCGGTGGCCAGCTCATGGTCCACCTCGAGGAGGATGGTTTTATCGCTTTGGACGATCAGGGGTCCGTCGGTCACGCGGGGAATCCTTTACTGGCGCAGTTCCTCTGCGGCCTCAATGTCGATGATGCGATGGACGGACAGGACCCGCTCGGTGTCCTTGGCAGGATCGAACACGCGGACCCGGCCCCCGCTCACAGAAAGCGGAACAACAATTTCCAGGCTTGCATTCCCCAGATTGTCCACCACGTTCATGTGGATCCGCTGCTTCAGCCGGATGGCCCGTTGCAGTGCCTCAAGCCCCAGCTGGGTTGCTGCCTCGCCGCCGGCGGCGGTACCGGGGTGGTGTCCGACGGCGGGGCCCGGCCGCCGCAGGACGTCCAGCTGGGCGTCAACCTCCTCCGCCGCGGGCGCCATCCGCGGGGCGGTATAGACGGGACGCAGGCTTTCCTGCGGTACGGAAGACCGGCGGACGTGGGCGGCGGGTTCGACGCCGTCCACAGAAGGGGACAGGCCCAGGCTCCGAAGTGCGGCGGCGAGTTCGCGGGGCGGTGCCGACGACGTGAGGACCGTGGGGGAAAGGCGGGCCAGGCCGAGCTGCGCCGCTTTGGGCCCCGCCAGCAACTCGCGGAGTGCGGCTTCATCATCGCTCTGGACAAAGCTTGCGGCCTGGCCCACCCGGAGCTGGCCGTGCCGGGAGGCCGTGTCCTCCACCAGGTACTCCAGCGGCTGGGGGACAGCGGTGGCGGAGTGTTCCCGGAGAAACGCCAGCAGGCCTGCGGCGTCGTAGCCCTCATCGAGTGCCCGTTTGATGGACGTCGCCGAGAAGCGGTAGATGGTGGCCGGGCCCTGCCCCTCGGCGTCCGCCATGACCAGGAGCTTTTCGGTCAGGGCGGGAGCGAGGTAGCCGGGCGCAACGGCGGTCAGGTCTGCCTGCAACAGCACATGGTTCAGGGCTGCCGGCAGGTGCTCGCCAAGGATGGCAAGGGCAGCATCGGGCTGGTCTTCGGCGAACGCGCTTCCGAGTTGGCTCAGCGCACCTGAGCCCACCAGGCCCAGCATCTCCGCCTCGGCGAGGACTCCCCGGATGAGGGAACTGAACCGCCGGGCCATCCGCGGCTGGGACCATTCCGCACGCTGCAGGACCGCGGCGGCATCCAGCACGGGCACGGTGCCGTCCGGTCCTGCAGCTTCGAGCGTGAGTTCGTGCAGGATCTCCAGGATGCGCTTGCGGACCACCGGGGCGTCAGGCCGCTGCGCACCGGCGGACAACGCCGGGATGGTGGCTCCTGACGGTCCCCGGGATGGTGCTGCCGCTGCCGTGTTCATGGGCTGGCCCACCATAGATGGCACGCGCTCGCTGGCCAGCCAGGCGTTGACCAGCCACAGCCATTGTTCCTGCCTCGGCAGCACCAGCCATTCCAGCTGCGGCGGCTGCACCCATGAGGACGAGTCGACGTCGAGGCGGATCAGGCCCGCCAGGCCGCACAGCTCCAGCAGCCGGCCCGTCACGCCCTGGTCGACGCGCAGCTGGTCGGACAGGCGGCGCATCTCGCGTATCCCCACGCCTCCGCTGCGCAGCGTGGCCAGCGGGTTCTCCCTGACGGCATGCAGCAGTTCGGAGACCAGCCGCAGGGTTTCCGAGATGGCGCTGAGCGCTGCATTCCTGCGCAGCGCCGCGGTGGTCCGGCCAAGCTCCGGGACCGGCGGGGACAGGGTGAAGTCGTCGATGATCGCCCCGCCGCGCAGGGCCAGCCCCACGCTGTGCGGCAACTCCACATGGGCGGCATCCAGCGGAACCAGCAGCCCGCGCGCAAGGAGCCAGTCCACGGGCCCGACGTCGGCACCCTCCGTGGTGACCGACGCTTTCCGTTGCGCCTGGGGGACGGCACCCATGGCCCAGTTGCGGAACCTGGCGAGCAACGCCGTCGTCCGTTCCGGGGCGTTGGCGAGGATGTCCCGCAGTGCCTCGGGGGAGGAGGTCCAATGCTGGAGCGCCAGCGCCGCCTCCATGGGCGTGCTGGCATCGTGGATCGCGAATCCGCCGCGGTGCAGTTCGGAGACCAGCTGGACCACCCGCTGGGCGAAGGCCGGCTGCAGGCGGACCAGCTCCGTGTAGCTGCGGCCCAGCCCGGCGGGATAGATTCCCACCACATCCTTGAGGGAGCCGACGGGGAGGTAGTAGTGGTGCCCGGCAGCCTGGGCGTGGGCGCCATGCGGGGGGACCGCAGGATGCGCCAAAGCGAGTTCCTGCAGGGTGTCCATGATCTGTTCGATGACGGCCAGGGATGAACCCCGGATCAACTGGTGCAGGCCCTCCGCCGAGGCGCTGTGCCCGGTGTCCGTGTTGGTGCACAGATGGAGGGTCTCAAGCACCTGCATCTGCGGCCGGGTGAGGCGCTCCAGCGCACGCTGGACGCTGACCCGTGAACTGGCACGCGCCGCCAGCGCGGCGAAGTCCGGAACAGAGGGGGAAATGAGGTCCGGCCGCGCGGCGAACAACGCGCGCAACGAGTCGTCGCTGCGCGCCTCCAGGTCCTTGCCGAGCGCTCGAATGAGGGACATCAGTCCAACGTTACCGCGGCTCCCGCTTCCCCGCCCGCCGCCTGGCGGCAACGCCGTCCAGGACCACCAGGAGCATCAGGATGAAGGCCGCCGGCAGGCCGTAAAGGGCCGAGTAGGTGACCCAGGCGGGGGCGACCGTGTTGGCGAAGGCAAGCGCCATCACAGTTCCCACAGCAATGAGGGACAGCACGGCTATAACAGCGGCGAGGACCATCAGCGGCCGCCGGTAACGCAAGGGAGTCATGGACGTAACGCTACAGCGGCAGCAGCGCCGCAAGTGAAAGCACCGGGAGCTTGCGCCCGGGGCGGAACGGTGCGGCCGGAAGCGTGATTAGGGCACGCGGCAGGATAACCTTGAAGGATACAGACCAACACGGTTTGCGCTGGCCATACCTTGAACCCGCACAACAATGCGGACGCGGTGGCAGCCGGCCGTGTCTCATGACAGCAGAACGAAGAAGGTTGATTACGTGCCTACCGGCAAGGTCAAGTGGTATGACAAGGACAAGGGCTTTGGGTTCCTCGCGGGCGAAGACGGCCAGGAGGTCTTCCTGCCCAAGTCGTCGCTGCCCGAGGGCGTGACGGAACTGAAAGCGGGCACCCGGGTGGAGTTCGGGGTTGCGGACGGCCGCAAGGGCGCCCAGGCCCTGGGCTTGCGGGTGCTGGACAAGACCCCGTCCATCGCCAAGGCCAAGCGCCCCAGCGCGAAGGACCTCGCCCCGCTGGTTCAGGACTTGGTGACCGTCCTGGACAACCTGTCCGGAACCTTGTCCAAGGGCAAGTACCCGGACGGCAACAAGGGCAAGGCCATTGCTGCCGCCCTGCGTAAGGTTGCCGACGAGCTGGACGTTTAGGCTGCCCATGGACCCCCAACCTGATCAGCCGGGCACGCCAGTGCAGGAGCAGGCTGCCAAGACCCAGCCCAAGCGCAAGGCAGGCGTGCCCGTGTGGCGCACGGGCAAGCCCGATGCTTTCCTGGCCGCGGCGGTGGACACCGCCCGGGCTGCAGTGGAGGGCATCACCCCGGCCGGCACCATCGGGCCGCACCTGGCAGCCAAGAGCGAGGGCGACCGGCTGGTCACGCACCTGTTCGAATCCCGGCTGCCCGGCTATGTGGGCTGGCAGTGGTATGCGGTACTGACCCGTAACTCGCGCTCCAAGGTGGTCACGGTCAACGAGTTGGGCCTGCTGCCGTCCGGGGACTCCGTCCTGGCCCCGGAGTGGGTGCCGTGGGCCGAACGCGTCCGTCCCGAGGACGAACAGCAGCAGGAGCCGGAGCAGCAGGAACCGGAACAGCAGGAGCCCGGGCAGGGGACCCCGGATGGGCTTCGGGCAGCGGAGCGGGAACCCGGGGATGAAGGGCCGGCCGACGACGGCGCGGAGCCTGACGCCGAAACAAGGACTTCCTGACCACAAACAAACGGCGCCGTCCGGGGGAAACCCGGGCGGCGCCGTCGTGCTTTAACTGTGGTTACTTGCGCAGCTCGGGTTACTTGCGCAGCTCGCCCACCACGTAGTCGATGCTGGCCAGCAGGGCGGAGACGTCGCTGGGCTCGATGGCCACGAAGGTGGCGATGCGCAGCTGGTTGCGGCCCAGCTTCCGGTAAGGCTCGGTGTCCACGATGCCGTTGGCGCGCAGGACCTTGGCCACGGTGGCGGCATCAATCGATTCGTCGAAGTCGATCGTGGCGATCACGTTGGAGCGTTCCTCGGGCTTGGCCACGAACGGGGTGGCGAAGCCGGATGCTTCCGCCCAGCTGTAGATGCGGCCGGCTGAATCGGCCGTCCGTGCAGCCGCGAAGTCCAGGCCGCCGTTGGAGTTCAGCCACTGGACCTGGGCATTCAGCGTCACCAGCGTGGACAGCGACGGGGTGTTGTAGGTCTGGTTCAGGCGGGAGTTATCGATGGCGGTCTGCAGGTCCAGGAAATCCGGGATCCAGCGGCCGCTGGCCTTGATGCGCGCGGCGCGTTCCAGCGCTGCGGGGGAGAACAGGCCAAGCCAGAGGCCGCCGTCGGAGGCGAAGTTCTTCTGCGGGGCGAAGTAGTAGACATCGCTCTCGGCAACGTCCACGTCCAGTCCGCCGGCCGCCGACGTGGCGTCCACGAGGACCAGTGATCCCTCGTCGGCTCCGGCTACCCGCTTGACGGGGGCGGCGACGCCGGTGGAGGTCTCGTTCTGCGGCCAGGCGTAGACGTCCACGCCGGCCTCGGCCTTGGCTGCGGGCCGGGTGCCGGGCTCGGACTTGATGATGGAGGAGGCTTCCAGGAAGGGCGCCTTGTTGGTGGCGGCGGCGAACTTGGACCCGAACTCACCGAAGGACAGGTGCTGGGCCTTCTTCTCCACGAGGCCGAAGCTCGCGATGTCCCAGAAAGCCGTGGAGCCGCCGACGCCGAGGACCACCTCGTAGCCCTCCGGGGCGCGGAAGAACTGGCTCAGCCCTTCACGGACCGCTCCGACCAGGTTCTTGACCGGGGCCTGCCGGTGCGATGTGCCAAGGATCGTCTTGGAAGCTGCTGCCAGCGCGTCGATCTGCTCCTGCCGGACCTTTGACGGGCCGGCTCCGAACCGCCCGTCCTGGGGCAGGAGGTCGGCGGGGATCGTGATGCTGGTGTCGCTCACAGGTGCTCCAATTCGGCGGGGACAAAAGTTTGGTCCGGAAGGGCGGGCGGTCGGTGGCCGGCAGCGCCGGTGGCTGCGCTGCGGGCCATTCCCATTCTGCCTGAACCGCCGCCGGGGGCGGGAGCCAGGCCCGTCATAGTCCGGACAGTGAGACGTGCCGTCCCCGTGGAGCCCCGCGGGGCGCGGCTATTCGGACAAAGTCAAAATAGGCTAAGCTTTCCCCCGGACTACTTTGCGCGAAGAGGCGATACGGTGGGACAACGCAAGGTACTGCGCTCGAGGAGCTGAGCTGGATGACGGATCTGATCGACACTACGGAGATGTACCTCAGGACCATTCTGGAGCTTGAGGAAGAAAACATCGTTGCCCTTCGGGCCCGTATCGCCGAGCGTCTGCGCCACTCCGGTCCCACCGTTTCCCAGACCATCGGCCGCATGGAGCGGGACGGGCTGGTGGTCGTGTCCGGCGACCGGCACCTGGAACTCACGGACACGGGCCGCAAGCGCGCCACGGAGGTCATGCGCAAGCACCGGCTGGCCGAACGCCTGCTGGCAGACGTCATTGGCCTGGACTGGGCCTACGTCCACGACGAAGCCTGCCGCTGGGAACATGTCATGAGCGAGCGCGTTGAGCGCCGCATCTACGAGATGCTGGACCACCCCACCGAGTCGCCGTACGGCAACCCCATCCCTGGCCTTGCGGCGCTGGGCGGCCAGGCGGGGCCCGGCTTTGCCGACGGCGCCATCAGCCTGGTGGAAGCGATGAAGAATTACGGGCCCGCCTCCGGAGTGACCATCAGCCGCCTGGCGGAGCCGATCCAGGTGGAACCGGAACTGCTGGCGCAGCTGGACGAGGGCGGTATCCGGCCGGGTGCCGCCGTGGCGCTGGAACGCGTGGGCGAATACATCTCCGTGCGGGTCCCCGGAATCGAAGGCGCATTGGAGCTGCCGCCCGAGGTTGCCGCCCACGTCTTCGTGGCCATCAGCCAGCCCTGATCGGGTCGCCCATACCCCACAGAGGGGCAACCACGCAAAGGTAACGGAATTGTTACCTAGGGTCTTAAGCCCCTATAGTGGAACCAAGCGTTGATACATAAGCGTTACCTGATCCGGAGCCGAGCTCTGCCAGCGGGCCAGGTGCACGAGTCGTTACTGGCAGAGGCGGGGGAACCACAAGCGGCAGCGGGGGACTGCCTTGGGGTGAAGTCCGTCAGCAGCAAGCCTCTCCAGTGAAGGATTCTTCCGGGAATACCCCCTGTGCAGAAGCTTGCCTAAGGCGGACCGGGTCTTTGATCTCTCTGACCCGAATCCGACAGCTAACTCCGCAGGCTTCTTCCAGAGAGGAACCCTTCTTGACCATGCAGACCTCCCGGGGCCGCCGCCGCGCGGCCGGCCCCCCTTCGGCACCCCGGGTTGCCGAAGTTGTCGCAGCGGAGCGCCCCCGCGACCTGCATCGTGACGCGCGCCGCCGCCGGGGTCCCTTCCGGCAGATGACGGAGTTTGCCGCCGCCAGCGGTATTGGCCAAAAAGCCGGCATTGCCCTTGCCGCCACAGGCCTGGTGCTGACGGTCACGGTGCCCGCCACGAGTCCCGTCATGGCCACGGATGCCGCCGGCAGTGCCCCCATGGCCGCGTCCGCCGTCAGCCCCCAGCCCCAGATCTCGGCCGATGTCGGAGCACAGATCGACTTCAGCCGGTCGGCCGTGGTGACCCAGGCCGACCCGGACGGGAAGCTGAAGCAACTCCTGAGCGCCCAGTCCGCCGGCTCCGTCACGCGTGCCGCTTCGGCCGGCACCCTGGCTGCACCCCTCGCCTCCCTCACCACCGCTTCCCCCTTCGGCTACCGGGTCAGTCCGATCACCGGAGGCTCCGGAGACTTCCACCGGGGCCAGGACTTCGTGGCGCAGTGCGGGACCTCGGTCCTGGCCGCCGCGACAGGTACCGTGACCTTTGCCGGCTGGCACCAGTTCGGTGGCGGAAACCGCGTGGTCATTGACCACGGCAACGGGCTGGAGACCACCTACAACCATCTCTCGTCCTTCAACGTCAAGGTGGGCCAGACCGTCTCCCGCGGGGACGTGGTGGCACTGAGCGGTACCACGGGCGCATCCACCGGCTGCCACCTCCACTTCGAGGTGCAGGTCAACGGCGAAGTTGTCGATCCCATGGGCTGGCTGTAACCAAATGGTTGCCCGCTCTCACATGTCCGCGACGCGCCGTGACCTGAATGTGACATTGAAGCAAAACTGCTGTACCGTCTAACTCGCGTCAACTTTTCCGAAGTTGACGCTCTTGAGTGGATTGCCTAACTCTGCCACCGCTCAAGGTCCGTTCGCATTTCATCGTCTGGCAGGGGCGGGGGAACCAATTTTGGCCTTCATGTTCAGAAGGCCTTGGGGTTAAGTCACAAGCTTCCCAGGAAGCAGCGTGGCCGGGTGACTCCCATCCGAATCCGACAGCTCACCTCGCAGGCATTGGGAGAGGCTACCTTCGTGTCTTCACGCCATCATTCTGCGCGCCACCGTGCGCAAACGGTTCGCACCAACCCCCTGGACGCCATGTCCAAGGCCGTCAGTGCAAATGCCGGGACCGTAGGCCGCCAGGCTGCCGTTGTGGCAGCGGCTTCCGGCCTCATCCTGAGCATGGGCCTGCCCGCCACGGCAGCTGACACCACGGCCGGTGTCTCTGCCTCCACCGAGTCCGGCTCGTCCCAGGCAGCCCTCGCTGTCACGGCCGCACCCACGGCCACGGTGTCCTTCGAGCGTCCGGTCGTCAAGACCACCGCTGCTCCGAAGGTGGAAGCGGTGCGTACCCAGTCCACGGCATCGGCGAACCGCGCCACCACTGCAGGCCAGGAGGCGTCTCCGGCCGCCAAGACGGCGGAGACCGTATCCGCTGCGGCAACCTCGGGCATCGCTGCCATCGCCTACACCGGCATCGGCCACTCCTACGTGTGGGGCGGCACCAGCCCGGTCACCGGCTGGGACTGCTCCGGGTTCGTGCAGTGGGTTTACGCCCAGGCCGGAATCAGCATCCCCCGCACCAATGCGTGGAGCATCATGACTCCCACCTCCACCCCGCAGCCGGGTGACCTGGTTGTCCAGAACGGTGGCGCGCACGTCGGCATCTACGTCGGCAACGGCATGATGATCAGCGCACTCAACCCCTCCCAGGGCACGCTGCTCCACTCGCCTGCAGCCACTGGCACCTCCTCGTACTACCACTACGGCAACTAGTTCTTGGGCTTAACGCTCCAAGGGCTATTTCTTTGCCCAAGGCTTTTTCGCTAGAAACCACATCCCCGTTCGGGACGCGCCGACGTACCCCCAAGATGCCGGCGCGTCCAACAACCTTCGCCTGCCTACAAGCGGTTTGAGGGAAAAACGAAAGAGAGAACTGATGACGACTCGTGCCACCGCACGGCATCGCGCCGAGGTCACCAAAACCAACTCGATCGCTGTTATTGCAAAGGCCGTCAGCGACAACGCAGGCGGCATGGGCCGCCAGGCTGCGGTTATCGCTGCCGCTTCCGGCCTGGTCCTGACCAGCGGCATCGCGGCCAACGCTGCCGACGCCAACGTCAAGCGTGATTCCGCTCCGGCGTCCGCACTGGAAGTTGAATCCGCAATCGACGCCCCGATTTCCGCGGCTTCCACCATCGCCATCAGCTACGAGAAGCCCGCTGTCACCACAACGCCGGCTCCCGTCGCCGAGCCTGAGCCCCAGGTCGAGGTGCAGGAAGCTGCTCCTGCCGCCGAGCCCGTTGCGGCTCCCAAGGTCACCGCCAAGGTTGCCGCCGCTGCTGCTCCGGCCGCTCCCGGTGCCCAGGCTTCCGCCAGCGGCAAGGGCGCTGCAATCCTCTCGGCCGCCTACGCCCAGCTCGGCGTTATGCAGGACTGCACCATGCTGGTCACCAACTCGCTGGCCGCCGTCGGCATCCACTTCCATGACTGGCCCGCCGGCTACCTGTCCCTGGGCCGCACCGTGAGTGCAGCCGAAGCGCAGCCGGGCGACCTGATCTACTACGCTGACGGCGGCGCGGGCATGGCCCACATTGCTGTCTACGCCGGAAACGGCATGGCAGTCCACGGCGGCTACAACGGAAACCAGACTGTGGTCTTCAGCGCAAACGTGGGTTCCGGCCCCGTGTTCATCCGCGTCAACTAAGCATCCCAAGGCAGGCCTGAACGGCCGCAGGCCTGGCAATGCCCCCAAGGACCCCCGCCATCCCGGCGGGGGTCCTTCGCGCTTAATCGGCCCGCGCCGCCCGCGGCTGACCCTCCCGCGGTGTCCAGCCGTTGTCCTGCTCCAGAGTGGCGATTACCCGATTCTGCACTTCTTTGTTTACTCTTGTGATGTCGATCCATAGCCCGGACATGCCGAGGGCAGCCGGCCCTCGTGCCCCTGACGGGTGCGGCCGTGAAGAGGTAAGTGCATGCGCACTCTCGTTCTGAATGCTGGATATGAACCGCTGGCGGTTATTACTTTCCGCCGGGCGCTGGTGCTTGTGCTCACAGGCAAGGCAAGTGTGGTGGCCGAAGGTGACGACCCCGTGGTGGGCCCTACTGACATTCTGGGCCGCCCGTCCGTGATCCTCCTCAACCGCTACATCCGGCCCCGTTACAACCACTCCACGGCCGTCAGCCGCAGGGGCGTACTCCGGCGCGACGGGCATAAATGCGCCTACTGCGGGAAAGCGGCGCACACCATTGACCATGTTCACCCCAAGTCCCGGGGCGGGGCCGATTCGTGGGAGAACCTGGTGGCCGCCTGCCTGCGCTGCAACAACGTCAAGGGCGACCACACTCCAGCCGAGATGGGATGGACCCTGCGGTTCGTGCCCGAACCGCCGCACGGAACCATCTGGCAGATCAAGGAACTGGAGAAGCCCACGCCGGCCTGGGACCCCTTCCTGCTTCCGGAACGCGCCGCCTGACACCCCGCGCTGCCTGAGTTGCCGTGATGCTCCGGTGCGCCGGACGTTCTGACCCGCAGTGCGGCCCCTACGCTGCCGGTCGCTAGGCTGGGGGAGTGGAAGTGAACGGGCTTGCCTTTGATGCCGTGATCCTGGCCGGGGGGAGGTCATCGCGGCTGGGCGGCGTACCCAAGCAGTCGCTCGTCTTCCAAGGCCAATCCCTCCTCGAACGCGCTGTCGCTGCCGCCGCGGGGGCCCGGCATGTGGCAGTTGTGGGCGAGATGGCTTCCCTGCCAATCTGGCCTCCCAACCTGCTGAGCTGCAGGGAGCAGCCGCACTTCGCGGGCCCGGCGGCAGCCATAGCGGCCGGGCTGGATGCGCTGGCGGACATCGGCGAGGGTGCGCCCTACCTCTTGGTGCTGGCCTGCGACATGCCGCTGGCATCCCAAGCGGTGGCAGCGCTTCAGGAAGCTTTGCAGATGTCCACGGCGGCCGACCCGGCAAATGTCATGGCTGCCGAAGGCGACCGCCCACAGCCACTGGTGGGTTTTTACCGCACGCCTGAGTTAACAAAGGCGTGCAGGGACCTCGCTGCCCGCGGGGCGCTGGTCAACGGCTCTGTCAGGTCGCTCCTTGCTAATCTGGACGTGCAGCTTGTCACAGTCCCTGCCGGGTCCACCTCCGATGTGGATACCTGGGATGACGCTGCCGCGCTGGGGATTGCCGCCGGGAACCAGAGCGAACGCCAGGACCGGCAGACGGGCGGAGCAAACGTGGGAGGCAATTCGTGAAGAGCCAGGACGAAACACTGGAAGAGTGGTGCAGGGCACTTCTCCAGGCGTACAAGCTTGAGGACGTCCAGGTGGACGTCAACGCGGTGCTGGCGCTTGCGGGCGTCGCCGCCCATGCTGTGGTCCGGCCAGCCGCTCCGCTCACCACTTTCATCGCCGGGTTCGCTGCGGGCCTGGCTTCGGCTCCCGGCAGGGAGATGGACGCTGAATCAATGGATGCGGCCCTGGCCGTTGCCCGCACCCTGGCAAAGGACTACGAGGCCGAGGCTGCCGCCGGGACTCCCGGCGAATGACCGCGGAACCCCAAAGCGATCCGGAAGCGCCACCTGGCAGCGAAGCGGAAGGGCCGGCCGGCATAGCTGGACCCGGACCCACTGGACCCGGACCCACTGGACCCGGACCCACTGAACCCGGAACCACTGACTCCGGCGCAGTCCAAGCCGGGACGGCGGAAGCAGGGCATGCGGGCCAGCACCATGCTGCCCACACGTGGGAAGAGGCCCGGCAGGCGGCGTTCGACGCGGCAACCCCCATTCCTCCCGGACCAGTGGCACTGCGTATCGCGTTGGGCCGCAAACTGGACCAGGACATCGTGGCCCTCCAGGACATGCCCCACTATGCGTCCTCGGCCATGGACGGCTGGGTAGTCAACGGAAGCGGCCCCTGGATCCCGGTGGAACCCGGCACCCGGCTGGCACCGCACCAGGCCAGCCCCATCGCCACCGGCGGCCTGATCCCTGCAGGCGGCAAGGCAGTGCTTCGCACCGAGAGCGCAGTCCTTGGCCAGGACGATGAAGGACTCCCACTCCTGATGACCGGAGGCAAGGCCCGCCCGGGCGAGCCCCGCGCGGGAGAGCACATCAGGAAAGCCGGGGAGGAAGCCCTGGAAGGGGACATCCTGGTCAAGGCGGGGGTGGAGCTCAATCCCGCCCACCTGGCACTTGCCGCGCTGGCAGGCTACGACGATGTGCAGGTCCAGGGAAAGCCCGTGGTGCGCCTGGTCCTGACCGGGTCCGAAGTGGTGGAACACGGCACGCCGGCCCCGGGCCAGGTGCGCGACACCTTCGGCCCGCAGCTGCCGGATGTCGTCGCCATGCTGGGCGGCATACCCGGCGGGCAGCAGCGGATCGGCGACTCCTATGACGAATGGCTTGCGGCGCTCGAGGACGTGCTGCCGGAGGTGCCGGACGCGCCGGACCTGCCGGCCGACGTCGTCATTACTACCGGTGGCACCGGGCGCTCGGGAACGGACCACCTCCGCAGGGCAGTGGCCGAACTCGGCGGCCGGCTCATCATCGATGGCGTGGCCATGCGGCCCGGCCACCCTGCCGTGCTCGCCGAACTGCCCGACGGACGCTTCGTTTTGGGGCTTCCCGGCAACCCGCTCGCGGCCATGATGGCCCTTTCGACTGTGGGGGCCCCGCTGCTGGCCGCACTGGGACACCGTCCCATGCCGGCGGTGGAGGAGGTACCGTGCGGGACCATGATCGAGCCGGACCCCGGGCGTACCCGGCTGATGCCGTTCCGGCTGCTGTACGGCATGGCGTCCCCGGCGCAGCATACGGGGCCAGGGATGATGCGCGGGCTCGCCGCCGCGGACGGTGTGCTGGTAGTGCCACCGCACGGCGTGCAGCTCGGCGAGCCGGTGCCCGCGTTCGCCCTGCCATGGGGGCCGCCAATACCTCCTACCCAGGACGGCCCGGCCAAAGCCAAGCCAAGAAGCGCCGCACGGACAGGCCAGCCCAAGGGTAAGCCGGCACCCAGCGGACCCGTGGACTGGAGCGCCCTCCTGGGCTGAGGCGGCCCCTGTTGGTGCCATGATGGAGTAATGAACAAGCAGGGTGGAACATGGGACGCGTAACCCAGCGCCGGAAGGTGCACAAGTATGTCCTGGACGGTTCGCCGGGAGCCCTGGAGTACCCGGTCCGCCACCGCGAAGACGTCCTCGCCGTCGAGGAACCGCTGGAGATCCGGCTGGGAAAGCTTTCCTATTCGGTCACCATGCGAACCCCGGGGGACGACTTTGACCTGGTGGCTGGATTCCTGGTGTCCGAGGGGGTCATATGGGCCCCCGAACAGCTGGTTTCGCTGCGATTCTGTGCCGGCGAGGACGAGAACGGTGTCCAGACATTCAACGTGGTGGAGGCCCAGCTGCGGCCGGATGTGCCAGTTCCCGACACCGGCCGCAACGTCTACACGTCCAGCTCCTGCGGCATCTGTGGAACGGACTCCATCGAAGCTGTCCAAAAGTCCTCCCACTTCAGCCCCCGGACGGACCCGTTGACTGTGGACGCGGAAGTCCTGGCCGCCCTGCCGGGGATGCTGCGGAAGTCCCAGCGTGTCTTCGAGGACACCGGCGGCGTGCACGCGGCAGGCCTGTTCAGGATCGATGACGACGGCGAGCCGCAGCTCCTGTGCCTGCGCGAGGACGTGGGACGCCACAATGCCGTGGACAAGGTGGTGGGCTGGGCACTGCGCGAGGGCCTCCTGCCTCTTACCGGAACCGTCCTCCAGGTATCTGGCAGGGCGTCCTTCGAGCTGGTCCAGAAAGCATCCCTTGCGGGCATTCCCGTCCTGGCTGCCGTGAGTGCCCCTTCCAGTCTTGCCGTGGAACTGGCCGAGGCGAACGGCTTGACGCTGGCGGGTTTCAGCCGGCACACCAGTTTTAACGTCTACGCCGGGGACTCGCGGATCCTGCGCCCTGCACCAGCCGTGCCCAGTGTCTAGGAGGGCCAATGCACGGCTGGGACGTGGCTGCCCGGGCAAGGGGGTTGGTTGCAATGCTGCCGGAGGGTAGATTTGTCCATCGAATGGACGCGATGATCCAGCCCCGAGCCTAAAGAGGACTTATTTTGCATGACGACCGCAGGATCACGGAAGTCCGCTTGGCCAGGTTTGTGCGCGAGCGCATCGCCCCTGCCGTCTACAGCCGGACGGTCCCGCTTGCCCTGAGCAGTTGGGAGGCCCCCGGTGAACCGGTCCCCGCGCTCGAAGCGATGCGGCAGGAGTTCCAGCCGCAGGAGCACGGCGCCGCCTGGGGCCGGCCGTGGGGGACCACCTGGCTCCGGCTGCAAGGGGAGGTGCCGGAATCCTGGGGCGGCGGCCCGGAAACCACCGTGGAGGTGGTGGTGGATCTTGGGTTCACCACCGAAGCGCCCGGGTTTCAGTGCGAGGGCATCGCCTGGCGGCCTGACGGGACCATCATCAAGGCCATCTCACCCCGCAACCAGTACATTCCCCTGAAGCTGCTGGGCGGCGGCATGGCCGTGGACTTCTACGTGGAGGCGGCCGCGAACCCGGACATGGCGCAAGGCTGGACCTTTGCCGCCACCCCGCTGGGAGACAAGGCGACCGCCGGGGGAGCACCCCAGTACCGGCTGGGCAACATCGCCATCGCTGAACTCAACCAGTGCGTGTGGGAACTCCAGCAGGACGTGTGGACGCTGGCCGGCCTCATGGAACAACTCCCCCTGGAGCTTCCCCGCCGCCATGAGATCCTCCGGGCCTTCGAACGCATGATGGACGTGATGGACCCTGACGATGTTGCCGGGACCGCGCCGGCAGGACGGCAGGAGCTCGCCGAAGTCCTTGCCCGCCCCGCCTACGCATCCGCGCATCAACTGGTTGCCACGGGCCATGCCCACATCGACTCGGCCTGGCTCTGGCCGGTCCGTGAAACCATCCGCAAATGCGCCCGGACGTTCTCCAACGTGGTGGCACTCATGGATGAAGACCCGACTTTCGTCTTCTCCTGTTCGTCCGCGCAGCAGCTGGCATGGATCAAGGAGCTGTACCCGGAGCTGTACAGCCGGATCCGGGAAAAGGTACGGGCAGGCCAGTTTGTGCCCGTCGGCGGCATGTGGGTGGAATCGGATACCAACATGCCCGGCGGCGAAGCCATGGCGCGGCAGTTCGTGGAGGGCAAGGGCTTCTTCCTGGCGGAGTTCGGCATTGAGTGCAGGGAGGCGTGGCTCCCGGACTCGTTTGGATACAGTGCGGCCCTGCCCCAGATCGTAAAAGCCGCGGGCAGCCGCTGGTTCCTTACCCAAAAGATCTCCTGGAACCAGACAAACAGGATGCCGCACCACACCTTTAATTGGGAGGGAATCGACGGCACCCGGCTGTTCACCCACTTTCCCCCGGTGGACAGCTACAACTCGGACCTCAGCGGCAGGGACCTTGCCCACGCCGAGCGCAACTACCGGGACCACGGCCGCGGGACGGTGTCGTTGGTGCCCTTCGGCTATGGCGACGGCGGCGGCGGACCCACCCGCGAAATGCTTGCGGCGGCTGCCCGAACCGCGAATCTGGAGGGATCACCCAGGGTCAGGATCGGCTCAGCGGAGAGTTTCTTCCGGCAGGCCGAGGAAGACTACCCGGCACTGCCTGTCTGGGTGGGCGAAATGTACCTGGAGTTGCACCGCGGCACGTACACCAGCCAGGCGCGGACCAAGAAGGGCAACCGGCGCAGCGAGCACCTGCTGCGTGAGGCGGAACTGTGGTGTTCCACGGCTGCAGTCCGGTCGGCCGGCGCATACGACTATCCGGATGCCGAGCTCAAGCGGCTCTGGCAACTGGTACTGCTGCAGCAGTTCCACGACATCCTTCCCGGCAGCTCCATTGCCTGGGTCCACCAGGACGCCGAGCGTAACTACCAGGCCATCGAAAAGGCGCTTGAAGCAATCATCAGCCAGGCAGCTGCCGCCATGCTGGGCTCCGGGGACCGGCAGTTCCTGCTTAACGCTTCGCCGCACGCAAGGAATGGAGTGCCCGCCCTTGCGGCAGCGGAACCAACGCCGCTCCCTGGGCCGGTGCTCGCCACGCCACACCACGGCGGCTACATCCTGGACAACGGGATTATCCGGGTCGAGGTGGACGCCGATGGACTCCTCGCGTCCCTGCGTGACTACGCCACCGGACGAGAGGCCATCGCCCCTGGCCAGCGCGGCAACCTGCTGGAACTGCACCGCGACACCCCCAATGAATGGGACGCCTGGGACATCGACGAGTTCTACCGCCGCAATGTCACTCCGCTGGTCCACGCGGAGTCGGTCCGGCTGGCCAATGAAGACGGCAGCGCCGTGGTGGTGGTGGAACGGCTGGCAGGGAGCTCGCCGCTGACCCAGCGCATCACATTGGCCCCCGGCAGCCCGTCACTGGAAATCACCACGGCCGTGGACTGGCAGGAGCGCGAAAAGCTGCTGAAACTCGGCTTTGCCCTCGACGTGCGGGCAGACCGGTCAGCTGCCGAAACACAGTTCGGCCACGTCTTCAGGCCCACCCACACCAACACCTCCTGGGAAGCCGCGAAGTTCGAAATCTGTGCCCACCGGTGGATCCACGTGGGGGAGCCCGGCTACGGTGTGGCGGTGGCCAACTCCTCCACATACGGCCACGACGTGGGCAGAAGCATCAGGGAATCCGACGGCGGAACCACCACTACGGTGCGCCTGTCCCTGCTGCGGGCTCCTAAGTTCCCCGACCCCGACGCCGACCGCGGACACCAGGAGTTGACGGTGACCATCCGCCCAGGTGCTGACATTGCGGCCGCCGTCCAGGAAGGGTACCGCACCAACCTGGCGCCCCGGCTGGTCAGCGGCGGCACCGCGGTGGAGCCGCTCTTCTCCGTCAGCAATCCGGCCCTGGTCATTGAAGCGGTGAAGCTGGCCCAGGACGGATCGGGCGATGTGGTGGTCCGGCTCTATGAGTCGTTGGGGCAGCGGTCCGTGGGAACTCTCACAGCCAACTTCCCTGTCAATGGCGTGGTGTCGACGGATCTCCTGGAGCGTGCCGCCGAGGCGCCCGGAATTGTTCCGGCAGATACCGGTGCCGAGCTCGCGCTCCGGCCGTTCCAGTTGGTGACATTGAGGTTTGCCAGGAAATAGGATCAGTGTCCCTTGGGGGCCAGGGTCCTTAAATAGGCTGAGTGGGGGCGGTCCCCAACGATCCGCCACCACTCATCCCCCCAATGCGTGCAAAGGCCCCCGGGGCGGCCGGCGCTTTGGAATTTATCCCCGTTCGAAAACGCTTGGCAGCCCCGCCTTCACACATTCATGATTGTTTCACATTCTAATGTTTTTGTGAAAGCGCACGAAGGTTACATTTCGGTAGATGTCCTCCGGCGTGCCGCGCCGCGCGCATTGACCATTTTGGCGACCCAGATTAATGCCAGCCCGACGACGAAGCACAGCACGGCTGTGTAGTTAATAAGGAACTCTATCTGGCCAAGGGTGGGCGGGATAAGAGGGAAAGACAAACTCAGGCCCGTGGCTACGGCACCAAGACCCAGCAGCCCGGCGGCAACCCGGACCAGGGCGGGAAGCCGGCCGAAGACTGCACGCACCATTGCCGGCAGCAAAGCCAACGTGATGTAGGCGGGGTAAGCCCGGCCGGCGGCCCCGTAATACTCCAGTAAGGCAGAGTTCCAGGGATCCGTACCCACAACCCCTGTCAGCCCGGCCGACGACCCGCTGGTGCCCATCATGAAGAACAGCGTCACCATGACAACGGAAATGACCGCAAGGACCGAAACCCCGGCCCTTCCGGTTATGAGCCTGTACGCATCCCTTGCACCGAAGCCCCTGGAAATGCGGATACCCATGAAGAAGATGGCGCCGAAAATGACGAAGCGCAGCAACAGGTTTGCCAGGTTGATCCCGCCCAGCGCCTGGTCGATGACGATGTACGGCCCCTGGATGCTCAACAGGATGGCCAGGGTCATCAAGGCAAAGATGCCGAAAAGGGAGCGGTTTTCTCCTCTGAGTGTGCTGGGGACGCGGGCCACCGCAATAAGGGCGCAAATGGCCAGCGTGCTCCATTGAAGGGTTTCGATCATCCCAGGTTCTCCCAAATCTTTTCTGTCTGCGCTTGGTCCTGCTCCTGGCGGCGCAGTACTTTGCCCATTGCCTGAAGCCGGTCTCCAGCAAGGGCTGTGAGTTCTCCGTCGGTGAGGCTGTCCAGCGCCGCCTGCCGGGCACCGGGAGGCCAGCCGGCCTCCTCCTCCGTAATGATTCCCGTGGCCACCAGTCCGCCGGCGGGTCCCACTCCGGCCGCCAATGCCGTCGCTAAGGCGAGCTCCGGGGACAGCCGGTTGGCGGTCAACTGGGCGGAATAGTTTTGCGGCGCCACTCCCGTGGAGGCGGACACGCGGTGCCGGACCTCGCCGTCGTCTACGGCATCGACCCAGTTCTTCACGGAGGTGGCGTGCGGGGCAGGAGTGAGGGCGGGAGAGGCTGCTCCCCGGGCCGCGTCCATTGCGGGGCGGGCCAGGAGCGCCCGCAGGAGGTCCGGCGTGGAAATCTGGCTGACCAGCTCGCTGCGGGTGGGTGGACGCGGCGGGCTTCCCAGGGCGCTGTAGGCGTCAAACCCGGACAGTGCGTCGACGGGGTTGATGTTGTACGCGCGGCTGATGCTGACCACCGTGCTCACGGATACTTTGCCCCGGACCAGCTGCTGGGCCAGCGTGGTCCGCTTGATTCCGGAGACCCTGCAGACGTCTGCAGTGCTGGCATCTGGCGCGATGCCTTGCAGCCAGCGCTGGAACGCCTTGGCAGGAAGGGTCATGGAGTGCTCTCTGCAGAACGGGTGGTGAGGACGATTTTACCGTGCCGTCCCCGCCCCGGCCGTGCCGCCGATTTTGCCCATGGTCCACCTTCGCCTATAGTTGATGGTCGAGCCCGCTGGTCCGTACACCCCCCAAGTCCGGACCAGCGGGTTCTTCTATGTCCTGCAGCCCCAGCGGCGCCGCGGCCCGGTTTTCGCCGCCTCTGCCGGCCGTCGGCGGCTGTCCGGGCAGCGGCGAAAGGACGATTCGATGACTGCAACCCTTGTTGCAAAGGACATCTCCGGTGGCCACGGCCACCGGGTGCTCTTTTCCGGGCTCTCGCTGACGGTTGCCCCCGGCGACGTGGTGGGCGTGGTGGGTGCCAACGGTGCCGGTAAATCGACGCTGCTGCGCCTCCTGGCCGGTGTCGACCAGCCCCAGCAGGGCTCGGTCAACCTTGCGCCGTCCGATGCCTTCGTTGGATGGCTGCCACAGGAGCACGAGCGCATTGCCGGCGAAACAGTGGCGGCCTACATTGCCCGCCGGACCGGCTGCGCGGAAGCGACCGCCGACATGGAGTCCACCGCGGAGGCACTCGGTTCCGGCGCTCCGGGGGCGGATGACGCCTACGCCCGTGCCTTTGACCGCTGGATGGCCTCCGGCGCCGCTGACCTGGACGACCGTGTCCCGGCGGTGCTGGCAGACCTCGGGCTGGACGCCGGCGCCGATGCGCTGATGACGGGTCTTTCGGGCGGCCAGGCCGCCCGGGTGGCCCTGGCGGCCCTCCTGCTGAGCCGCTTCGATGTGGTGCTCCTGGACGAGCCCACCAACGACCTCGACCTCGCGGGGCTGGCCACCTTGGAGAACTTCGTAACGGGGCTGCGCGGCGGCGTGGTGCTGGTCAGCCATGACCGCGAATTCCTGGCGCGCTGTGTGACCCGCGTCGTCGAACTTGACCTGGCACAGAACAGTGTGGCTGTCTACGACGGCGGCTACGACGCCTTCCTCGAGGAACGTGCCGTGATGCGGCGGCACGCCCGCGAGAAGTACGAGGAGTTTGCCGCCACCAAGGCAGACCTGGTCGCGCGGGCACGGACGCAGCGGGAGTGGAGTTCGCAGGGCGTTCGCAATGCCATGAAGAAGAACCCCGACAACGACAAGATCCGGCGCGCCGCCAGTACCGAATCCTCCGAAAAGCAGGCCCAGAAGGTCCGGCAGATGGAATCCCGGATAGCCCGTCTGGACGCGGTGGAGGAGCCCCGGAAGGAATGGCAGCTCCAGTTCAGCATCGGCCAGGCACCGCGCTCCAGCGCCGTCGTCGCCACCTTGCGCAAGGCCGTGGCACGCCAGGGCGACTTCACGCTGGGACCGGTCAGCCTCCAGCTCAACGGCGGCGAGCGCGTGGGCATCACCGGCCCCAACGGCGCCGGGAAATCCACCCTCCTGCGCCTGCTGCTGGGCACCCAGGCGCCGGACGACGGCGATGCCTCCACGGGTGCCTCCGTCGCCGTCGGCGAAATAGACCAGGCCCGCGGGCTGCTGGACGGCGCCCTGCCGCTGGGCGACGCTGTCGAAGCGGTGCTGGCGGACTGGAACAGTGCCGACGTCCGCACGCTCCTGGCCAAGTTCGGCCTCAAGGCGGACCACACGTCGAGGACCGTGGATTCCCTGTCACCGGGTGAGCGGACGCGGGCTGCCCTCGCGCTGCTCCAGGCCCGCGGCGTGAACCTGCTGGTGCTGGACGAACCCACCAACCACCTCGACCTGCCGGCCATAGAACAGCTGGAAGAGGCCCTTGAAAGCTACGACGGAGCGCTGCTGCTGGTCACCCACGACCGCCGGCTGCTGGAAAACGTTCGACTCGACTACCGGTGGCACCTGGAAAACGGCACGGTCCAGGAACTCCACCACACTGCAACCCAGGAGAAACAGCCATGAGCATGGACCGCGTAGCCTGGAGTTCGCTCTACAACATCAGCACCGCAAAGAGCGCTTCGAAGCCATTTTCCAAAGAGACCCTGAAGCGGGTGCTGGCCTTTGCCGCCCCCCACAAGGGCAAGCTCATCGCCTTTGTGCTCTCCTCCATTGCGGCTGCCTTCCTGGCCGTCGCCACCCCGGTGCTTGCCGGCAAGGTGGTTGACGCCATCATCGCCAAGACCGGCGTTGACACGGTCATCTGGCTGGCAGTGCTGATCGCCATCGTGGCCGTCGGTGAGGCCGGGGTGGGGCTCTTGACCCGCTGGCTGTCCTCGACCATCGGCGAAGGCGTCATCGTGGACCTGCGCACGCGGGTGTTCGACCACGTGCAGCGGATGCCCATTGCCTTCTTCACGCGGACCCGCACGGGCGCGCTGGTCAGCCGCCTCAACAACGATGTCATCGGCGCCCAGTCCGCCTTCGCCGGAACCCTTTCCGGGGTGGTGAGCAACTCGGTGGCGCTGGCCCTGACGCTGGCCGTGATGCTCAATACGTCGTGGCTGGTGACCGTCCTCGCCATGGTGCTGCTGCCGATCTTCCTGATTCCGG
Organism: Arthrobacter sp. AG367; assembly: GCF_007828995.1. NCBI lineage: Bacteria > Bacillati > Actinomycetota > Actinomycetes > Micrococcales > Micrococcaceae > Arthrobacter > Arthrobacter sp. AG367. The sequence continues at coordinate 69,731 of NZ_VIVE01000009.1, read as the reverse complement.
CCCGGCGCATGGGCTCCAAGCTGGCTGACCTGCGCCGGGAAGCTGCCGCGCACAACGCCGCCATGGGCACCCAAATGACCGAGCGGTTCTCGGCGCCGGGCGCAACCCTGGTCAAGTTGTTCGGACGGCCTGACGAGGAATCCCGCGAATTCGCTGCCCGCGCTGGCCGCGTCCGGGACATCGGCGTCCGCATGGCGATGCTGCAGTTCACCTTCGTCACGGCCCTGACCCTGGTGTCCGCGCTTGCACTGGCACTGGTGTACGGCCTGGGCGGCTGGCTTGCCCTGGGCGGCCAGCTGGCACCCGGGGATGTGGTGGTGCTGGCACTGCTGCTGACCCGGCTCTACGCTCCGCTCACGGCCCTGTCCAACGCCCGGGTGGAAGTCATGAGCGCCCTGGTCAGCTTTGAACGCGTCTTCGAGATCCTGGACCTGCAGCCGCTGATCCAGCAGAAGCCGGACGCGAAGCCCGTTCCTGCCGGCCCCGTGTCCGTCGAATTCGACAACGTCCGCTTCGCCTACCCGTCCGCGGATAAGGTCTCGCTGGCCTCGCTGGAGGAAGTCTCCACCCTGGACACCCGCGGCGGCGAGGAAGTGCTGCACGGCGTGAGCTTCCGGGTGGAACCGGGCCAGACGGTGGCGCTGGTGGGTTCCTCCGGCGCCGGCAAGTCCACCATCGCCCAGCTGCTGTCGCGGTTGTACGACGTCGACTCCGGCGCAGTGCGTCTCGGCGGCACTGCGCGGGGCACGGGGCTGGACGTGCGGGACGCCACCTTCGATTCGCTGCGGGACACCCTGGGCATGGTGACCCAGGACGGCCACCTGTTCCATGAAACCATCGCGTCCAACCTTCGGCTGGCCAAGCCCGACGCAACCGAAGAGGACATGTGGGACGTGCTGCGGCAGGCACGGCTGGAGACGATGATCAGGTCCCTGCCGGACGGGCTGGAAACGGTGGTGGGGGAGCGCGGCTACCGGCTTTCCGGCGGCGAACGCCAGCGGCTGACCATTGCCCGGCTCCTGATCGCGCAGCCCCGCGTCGTCATCCTCGACGAGGCCACCGCTGCCCTGGACTCCACGAATGAAGCCGCCGTGCAGGCAGCCCTGGGCGCCGCACTCGAGGGGCGGACCGCCGTCGTGATTGCCCACCGGCTGTCCACCGTCCGCGCGGCCGACGCCATCCTGGTGGTCGAGGGCGGCCAAATTGTGGAACGCGGAACCCACACGGAGCTCCTGGCCGCCGGCGGCCGCTACGCCGAGCTCTACCGGACGCAGTTCGCGGAGGCCACCGCCGTGGCCCAGGAGTCCGTCCCCGAGTTCTAGGGTTGATCAGCTAAGCCTGCGCGGCTCCCGGGACTGCCCGGGCGGCCAGCAGGGGCAGGATGTGGTCCGTCAGCAGTGGCGCCAGGTCCCGGGCCTGTCCGGCGCCGGAAGCCAGGACGTCCAGGTCCAGCCAGCGGATCTCGGCAATCTCAGCTGAAGGGTGTGCTGACCAGGTGCCCGGAGCGGTATAGACGGTGGCTTCAATGTCAGTGGCGGCCTCGTTGGCTGCGTCGGCGATCCACACGCCCATCAACACCAATTCGCGCGGGTCGATGGTGATGCCCACTTCTTCCTCAAGCTCCCGGGCTGCGGCCTGCACAGCTGTCTCGCCCGGTTCCGGCTTGCCGCCCGGGTGCATGAACATGGTGGTGCCGCGCTTCCGCACGGTCAGCAGGCGGCCGGTGTGGTCGAACACGCAGACGGCGGAAACCACGATGCGGTGTTTCATGCCGGTGCCTGCGTCCGCACCAGGTGTGAAGTCAGCAGCAGGTCCTTGCGCGGACCGGTGACATCCCAGCTGTAGCTGAAGTGGTCAGGGCCCTCCAAGGTGTAGGTCACCCGGTAGGTGTCGGGATCACACCAGTGGCTGTCCAGGTTGGCTTCCGGCGTGAAGCTCATCCGGTGGAAGGGGCGGCCATCGGGGAAGAAGAAGTCCAGCGCGTCAGGGCGCCCGGTGGTCCGCAGCAGGTACTCGCGTGAGGCGGGGCCGGAAAAAGCAGGCCAGCGCATGGTGCCTTCCTCGCGAAGGGCCAGGCCGCCGTCGTCCGTGGGGATGAAAAGGACGACGCCGGAAAAGGTTCCGCGGGTGCCCTCCGACCTGTCCAGCAGGTCGCGCTCCACCAGCCAGCGGCCCGGGTGGGTGTCGTGGCTTGCGGCGCCGGCCGGCTGGTTGCCCAGGAGGTAGGCGCGGAGGCTGGGCTCCGGGACACGGGACTTCAAGTGCCCTCGATTGGAATCGAACCAACGACACCGGCTTTAGGAGAGCCGTGCTCTATCCACTGAGCTACGAGGGCGGGCATCCGGTGGTTCGGCGGGGCCGGTCCGTCCGGACACGGTTACAAGCATACAAGGTGCCGGGCCGTACTACGCTCATGGCATGAGTCCAGCCCCCACTGCCGCTCCCGCCGCCGCCTTCATTCCGAACGTTGCGTCCACCCGGCAGTACATCGGGGCCTGGGCAATCCTGAGCGTGCTGCAGTATTTCGCCGCGGAGGCAGCCGTGGCCATGGCGTGGGCCGGACCCCGTCCCTACGACCTGCGGACCGGGTACATCAGTGACCTCGGTGCCTTCCACTGCGGGACGTTCTCAGGCCGGGACGTCTGCTCACCCCTGAACTGGCTGATGAATGCCTCGTTCGTGGTCCAGGGCCTTGGCCTGCTGGTGGGGGCGGTGATGCTGACGTCCGGGCTGCTGCGCGTGGGTGCCCGCCCCGGGACCAGGGTCGGCTGGGGCCGCAGGGGACCCTGGCTCGCGGCCGCCGCGGTCCGGCTGCTCACCGGAGCCGCCGGGGCAGGGACGGTGGTTGTGGGCCTGGTCCCGGAGGACGCCGGCTCACCCTGGCATTATGCCGGCGCCGTCACGTACTTCGTGACGGGTGGTGCGGCCCTGCTGGTCCTGGGACTCCTGTGGCTCCGGAAGACCGGGATGGCGTGGTTCCTGGTGGCCTGCGGCGGCGTGTCACTGGCCGCGGTGGCAACCGGCGGGCTTACCCGCATGATGGTTCCCGAGCCCGGGACGCTGGAGCGGCTCATGGGGTACCCCGTGACAGTGGGCATGGCCGCCGCCGGGCTTGTCATTGCACAGCGGGTGCACCGGCACCGGAAGGAACAGCGGGCAGCGGCTGCGGCGGCCCGGGTAACTGCCGGCTAGGTCTCGTTCCGTTTCCGGCTGTTCAGGAATACAGCTGCGGCCCCGGCCAGGAGGCTCAGGACCAAAAGCACCCACCCGGCAACCGTGAGGCCGGACGCCAGGGCAACCTGGCCGGCGTCGGGACCTTCCGAGGCCATCATGGCGTCTATGGCCACGTTCCCCCACAACCGGACCACAACGAACAGCATGGGCAAGGCCCACAACGCCCAGCGCAGCCCCTTCCGTGCCACATTGGTCCCGATGAGCAGCAGCCACGTGAAGCCGAAGATCAGCGGGAAGAGGGTCCCCGCGGTCTTGTGGACATAGTTCAGCTGGCCCAGGGCATCGCCGTCCATCGCTGCCTGCAGGCGGCCGATGTAGCCGGGATCGAACCCGCCCACCAGCGAATCGGGCATAGCCAGGCCCTTGGTGAGCTGGGTGAGCTGGTCCAGGGTCAGCAGGTGCAGGTACCAGAACAGGAACAGGCTTGCCACCACGCCGGCAACCACAATCAGGTTGCTGTTGCCCTGAGCCTTCTGCGGCGTCCGCGCCGTGGTGGGGTTCACCACAGGTGGAAGGTGGTGCTGCGGCACAACCGCTTTGTCGCCGTGCTTCTTGATCCTCTGGGCAGGGGTTTTGGCCATGGCACCATTATCCCGCCCCATAAACTGAAGCCATGACCACTGGCCGACACAGCGCAGCTGTTCTTGATCCCGCACTGGACGACTACGAACTGGCGGCCGCGCTGGTCCGCGAAGCCGGGCAACTGGCGCTCCTCATGCGCATGGCCGGCCTGCAGTCGGAACAAAAGACCTCCGTCTCGGACGTGGTGACGGCGGCGGACCACGCCGCCGAGGCCTACGTGCTGGAGCAGCTCCAGCGTTGCCGGCCGGATGACGGCATCCTGGGCGAGGAAGGCGCCTCCGTCCAGGGAACCAGCGGCCGTACCTGGGTGATCGACCCCGTGGACGGCACCTACAACTTCCTGCACGGATCCACCTACTGGTGTTCCGCCATTGCCCTGAAGGACCGCGATGATGTGCTGCTGGGCGCCGTCTTCCAGCCGGAGGAGGACAAACTGTGGCTTGGCGGCCGTGACCGGGCCGCCACCCTGAACGGTGGCCTCCTCACCGGTTTCAACGACGACGGCGGCAAACGCAACGCCACCAGCGTCGCCGAGCTTGGGGCCGCCACCTACATCCACCCCACCTGGCTGATGGATCCCATGTGCGCCATGCCCTGGCACGCGGCCGCCACCTCCGCTGCGTCCCTCCGCATGCTGGGGTCCGGGTCCTGCGACCTGGGCCGTGTCGCAGACGGGCAGCTGGGGTGCTGGTTCCAGCACAGCTGCCCGGAATGGGACTGGCTGCCGGGCAAGGCGATCGTCCGGGCGGCGGGGGGCGCCGTGGACACAGTCCGCGTCAACGGGCTGGAGTGGTTCCTGGCAGGAGGAACGACGGCGGTTCAGGAGTTGCGTGCAGCCCTTCAGTCAGGCTCGGTGGCCTGAGGCGGTTGCCGGCACTGGTTCACGGGTCAGCGGCAGTAATCCACAGGCTGGAAGGCGTTGTCGGTCCCACCGCCTAGACTTGTATGCACCATGGATATGTTGTTTGACCCGTACTCTGACGGACCGTTCAAGGCCGCTCCTGCCGCCACCGCCCGCACCAGGACGGGGCCGGAAGGCGTTGCCACCACGGCCGGGCCCGGCGGAATGCCGGGCAGCCAGGCCGGCTGGCAGCAGAACAACGGGGACCGGCACCACCCGGACCGGAACAGCACGGACAGGCACGACGGCGGCCGGCACCAAGGCAGCCACCGCCCGGACGCTGCCCAGCTGCTGGAGGGGCTGAACCCCCAGCAGGAGGAAGCGGTCAAGCATGCCGGGCCGGCGCTGCTGATCGTCGCCGGTGCCGGATCCGGAAAGACCCGGGTGCTCAGCAACAGGATCGCGTACCTGATCGCCACCGGCCGTGCCCACCACGGCGAAATCCTGGCCATCACCTTCACCAACAAGGCCGCCGCGGAAATGCGGGAGCGCATAGAGGCGCTGGTGGGCGGACGCGCCAAGATCATGTGGATCTCCACGTTCCATTCCTCCTGCGTGCGGATCCTGCGGCAGGAAGCGGCCAACGTCGGCCTGAAATCCAATTTCTCCATCTACGACTCCGCCGACTCCCTGCGGCTGGTCACCCAGGTCTCCAAGGCCCTGGACCTGGACCCCAAAAAGTTTGCGCCCAAGGCCATCCAGCACAAGATCTCGGCGTTGAAGAACGAGCTCATCGACGCCGATTCCTTTGCCTCGGCAGCCAATTACAACGACCCCTTCGAACATGCGGTCGCGGACGTTTACAAGGGCTACACCCAGCGCCTCCGGCAGGCCAACGCCATGGACTTCGACGACCTGATCGCCGAGACCGTCTACATGTTCCGTGCCTTCCCCGCGCTCGCCGAGTCCTACCGCCGCCGGTTCCGCCACGTGCTGGTGGACGAATACCAGGACACCAACCACGCCCAGTACGCCCTGGTGCGGGAAATCGTGGGGGAGGGCCCGGGCGCGTCGGAACTCACCGTGGTGGGTGACTCGGACCAGTCCATCTACGCCTTCCGGGGGGCGGACATCCGGAACATCGTGGAGTTCGAAAAGGACTACCCGGAGGCCCGCACCATCAAGCTGGAGCAGAACTACCGCTCCACCCAAAACATCCTGAGCGCGGCGAACTCGGTCATCTCCCGCAACCCCAACCGTCCGGAAAAACGGTTGTGGACCGCCGAGGGCGAAGGCCACAAGATCATCGGCTACGTCGGCGAAAATGAACACGACGAAGCGCAGTTCATTGCCAAGGAGATCGACCGGCTCCAGGACGAGGAAAACCTGCGCCCCGGCGATGTTGCCATCTTCTACCGGACCAACGCCCAGTCCCGCTCCATCGAAGACGTCCTGGTGCGCGTGGGCCTGCCGTACAAGGTGGTGGGCGGCACCCGCTTTTACGAGCGGAAGGAAATCAAGGACGCCCTGGCGTACCTGCGCGTCCTGGTCAACCCGGATGACGACGTCAACCTCCGCCGTGTATTGAATGAGCCCAAACGCGGCATCGGCGACCGCGCCGAAGGCGCCGTCGCGGCCCTGGCCCAGCGTGAGCGGACGTCGTTCATGGAGGCGGCCCGCCGCGCCGACCAGGCGCCCGGCATGGCCACCCGGTCCGTCAACGCCGTCCTGGGCTTCGTGAAGATGCTGGACGACCTGGCCGAGGTTGCCTCCGGATCCGGAGCGGCCGCCGCCCTGGAAGCCGTGCTGGAACAGACGGGCTACCTTGCCGCGCTGCGATCCAGCACCGATCCGCAGGACGAGTCCCGCGTGGAGAACCTGGCTGAACTCGTGGCCGTAGTTCGCGAGTACGAGCAGGAGAACCCGGAAGGAAGCCTTGGCGCGTTCCTGGAACAGGTCTCCCTGGTAGCGGACGCCGACCAGATCCCGGATGCTCCCGGTGCGGACATCGACGCCGCCGTCGCCGAGGCCAAACGGCTGGGCGTGGTGACCCTCATGACCCTGCACACGGCCAAGGGCCTGGAATTCCCCGTGGTCTTCCTGACCGGCATGGAGCACGGCCTCTTCCCGCACCAGCGCTCCGCCACCGACCCCAAGGAACTGGCCGAGGAACGACGCCTGGCGTACGTGGGACTGACCCGTGCCCGCAAGCGGCTCTACGTGACCCGGTCCGAGGTGCGCAGCATGTGGGGCCAGAGCCAGTACAACCCCGCCAGCCAGTTCCTCGAGGAAATCCCGGCGGAGCTCCTGGAATGGAAGCGTGAAGGAACCAGCAGGCAGGCCGGCGGCTGGGGCGGCGGTTCCATCGGGTCCGGCCGCTACAGCGGGTCCTTCTGGGGCGCCGGCACTGCCCGTGGCGCGGCAGCGGACTCCTCGGCGGGATTCAACGCCGACGTTCCGGCGTTCATCGCCAAGAACCGGGTGCAGCCGCAAAAGGAAATCATCGCCGTCAGCGTGGGAGACAAGGTCAACCACACCAGCTTCGGCAACGGCACGGTCCTGGCGCTTGAAGGAGTGGGGGACAAGACCGTGGCCAAGGTGAAGTTCGACGTCGGCGAGAAGCGCCTGTTGCTGCGGTACGCGCCGCTGACCAAGCTCGACGCCTAAGCCGCCCCCGGCCGGGCATAATGGAGCCCATGCGACGGAATGTCTGGGGGATGCTCGCCGCCCTTCTCCTCCTCATTGCTGTCACCGCCACGGGATGCAGCGTGACCACCAAGGACCCCTCCTACGTTCCACCGGCCCCGCTGCCGCCCATGGAACAACTGGAAAAGGCGCCCTTGGCCGACGCCAAGACATACTCCAGCGGTGGCGACGTCCTCTCCTTCATCACCGCGGACCGCACCATCGCCTGTTCATTGACGTCCGCGCGCGGGGACCACGTGAACCTGCCGTACCAGCAGAACCGCTACGGCGACGCTGCCAACAACAAGCTGCCCATTGTCCCGGTGGCCCACTGCGAGCTGGCCACCTATCAGCCTCCCCAACCCGGGGACGTTAGGGATGACTGCGCCGGAACCCACCTGGGCTACCTGGGCGGCGTGGCCCTGCTGGCCCCGGACAGTGCACGCTACGGCGAATGCCGCTCCGGCGTCACGTCGATGGAAGCGGCCTACGGACCCAAGGGGACCAAGGCCGGCCCGCTGGCCCAGCTGCCTGTGCTTGCGGACGGTCAGAACCTCGAACGGAACGGGCTGCGCTGTTCCGCCTACAACGGCGGCGTGGCGTGCGGAAACGTCTCCGCCGGCGTCGGATTCTTCATCTCCCCCGAACGTTACGAACTGGTCCCGGGCCCCGCCAAAAGCAGTGCATCCCCGCAGGCAGAGGGCCCAAAAACCCCGTAAATCCGCGGTTTTTCTACGCTCCATAGAATAGTGTGCTTACTCACATAAGAGGTAGTCTGGGACGGCCCGGTCCCTCCAAAGGACTAGAGTTCCCCATGGAGCATTACGCCGCGTGGCTCGTTTCCAGACAGGCCGCCGGTGCGTGCAATCCGCAGCCCGGTCATCGTCTTTTCGGATGGTGTCCGACTGTACAGAAACTACTTCGACGTAGAAGGACACTAAACCGTGGACCTGTTTGAATACCAGGCGCGCGATATGTTCGAGGCGCACGGTGTACCCGTGCTTGCCGGCATCGTGGCGTACACCCCAGAAGAAGCAAAGGCAGCCGCCGAGAAGATCGGCGGCGTAACCGTTGTCAAGGCACAGGTCAAGGTAGGCGGCCGCGGCAAGGCCGGCGGCGTCAAGGTGGCAAAGTCCGCCGACGAAGCGTTTGAGCACGCCACCAACATCCTGGGCATGGACATCAAGGGCCACACCGTTAACAAGGTGATGATTGCCCAGGGTGCGGACATCGCCGAGGAATACTACTTCTCCGTCCTGCTGGACCGGGCCAACCGCAACTACCTGGCCATGTGCTCGGTTGAGGGCGGCATGGAAATCGAACAGCTCGCCGTCGAACGCCCCGAAGCGCTGGCCAAGATTGCCATCGACCCCGCCGTGGGCATCGACCAGGCCAAGGCGGACGAGATCGTCGCAGCTGCAGGCTTCGCCGAGGAACTCCGCGGCCAGGTGGCAGGCGTCATCCTGAAGCTCTGGGACGTCTTCAAGAAGGAAGACGCCACCCTGGTGGAGGTCAACCCGCTGGTCAAGACCGGCAACGGTGACATCCTGGCCCTCGATGGCAAGGTTTCCCTCGACGAGAACGCCGACTTCCGCCACCCGAAGCACGCGCAGCTCGAGGACAAGGACGCAGCGGACCCGCTTGAGGCCAAGGCAAAGGCGCAGGACCTCAACTACGTCAAGCTCGACGGCGAAGTAGGCATCATCGGCAACGGCGCCGGCCTGGTCATGTCCACCCTCGACGTCGTGGCCTACGCCGGCGAGAACCACGGCAACGTCAAGCCCGCCAACTTCCTGGACATCGGCGGCGGAGCCTCCGCAGAGGTCATGGCCGCAGGCCTGGACGTCATCCTGGGTGACGAGCAGGTCAAGTCCGTTTTCGTCAACGTCTTCGGTGGCATCACCGCGTGCGACGCCGTCGCCAAGGGCATCGTTGGCGCGCTGGCCGAGCTGGGCCACTCCGCCAACAAGCCGCTGGTAGTCCGCCTTGACGGCAACAACGTCGAGGAAGGCCGCCGCATCCTCACCGAGGCCAACCACCCGCTGGTAACCCTGGCCGCCACCATGGACGAGGGCGCCGACAAGGCCGCCGAGCTCGCCAACGCAGCTAAGTAAAGGGACGCACCATGTCTATCTATCTGAACAAGGACTCCAAGGTCATCGTCCAGGGCATCACCGGCGGCGAAGGCACCAAGCACACCGCGCTGATGCTCAAGGCGGGCACCAACATCGTCGGCGGCGTCAACGCCCGCAAGGCCGGCACCACGGTCCTGCACGGCGACAAGGAAATCAACGTCTACGGCACCGTCAAGGAAGCCATGGCGGAAACCGGCGCCGACGTCTCCATCGTCTTCGTGCCGCCGGCATTCACCAAGAACGCCGTTGTGGAAGCCATCGAGGCCGGCATCGGCCTGGTCGTGGTCATCACCGAAGGCGTCCCCGTCCAGGACTCCGCCGAATTCTGGGCCCTGGCCCAGTCCAAGGTGGATGCCGACGGCAACCAGGTCACCCGCATCATCGGCCCGAACTGCCCCGGCATCATCACCCCCGGCGAAGCGCTGGTTGGCATCACCCCGGCCAACATCACCGGCAAGGGCCCCATCGGCCTGGTTTCCAAGTCGGGTACCCTGACCTACCAGATGATGTACGAACTGCGCGACCTGGGCTTCTCCACCGCCATCGGCATCGGCGGCGACCCCATCATCGGCACCACGCACATCGACGCCCTGGCCGCGTTCGAGGCTGACCCCGAGACCAAGGCCATCGTGATGATCGGCGAAATCGGCGGCGACGCCGAAGAGCGTGCAGCCGACTTCATCAAGGCCAACGTCACCAAGCCGGTCGTCGGCTATGTGGCCGGCTTCACCGCGCCCGAAGGCAAGACCATGGGCCACGCAGGTGCCATCGTCTCCGGTTCCGCCGGTACCGCCCAGGCCAAGAAGGAAGCCCTCGAGGCTGCCGGTGTCAAGGTCGGCAAGACGCCGTCCGAGACAGCCAAGCTGCTCCGTGAGGTCTACGCAGCCCTCTAGCAGTCCTGCACAACGCGGGGCCACCCGGCCCGGTTCCCCTTTGGGGGCCGGCAGGGCGGCCCCGCGTTTGCTGTTTAACCCACCTGACTGTTTGACGCACGACGACGGCGGGCAGCGCGCGCCCGAGTGCGTCGAGTAATGTTGAGGAAGGAAAATCAGGGCGCCTTGCGCGCGCAGGCAGGGGATGACGGATGGCAGAGAAGCGACCGACCCTGGTCGACGCCGTCGTCGACAAAGTCCTTGAGCACATCCTCAGCGGAGAGATCAAGGCCGACGACGCCCTGCCGCCTGAAGCGGATATCGCCAAGGAGTCCGGTGTCAGCAGGCTGACGGCCCGCGAGGCCATGAAGGTATTGAAAGCGCAGGACGTGGTGTACGTCCGGCGCGGCCTGGGCACCTTCGTCAACCCGCCCGAGCGCTGGACCGGACTGGACGCCATCATGCGCGCAGCCTCCAGGGGAGTGGCCTCGGACCAGGTGGCACTCCGTTTGCTCGAGGTCCGCCGCATGGTGGAGACCGGCGCGGCCGAACTCGCTGCCTCCCGGCACCGGCCGGCTGACCTCGCCGCGCTGCAGGACAGCGTGGAGCAGATGGAAGCGGCCCACCATGCCGGCGACGTGGACGCGCTGACCGTGGCAGACATCGCCTTCCACGACACCGTTCTGCGCGCGTCCGGCAACCCGTTCGTGCCGGCCCTGCTGGGCCAGCTGTCCACCCTGCTGTACGCCATGCGGCGCGAAACCTCGGCGTTCCCCGACGTGCAGCGGCACGCCATCCACCACCACAAGATGGTCCTGGCCGCCATCGCCGCCGGAGACCCGGCCACCGCCCGCTCCACCATGGATGCACATATCACCCAGACTTTCGAGGATTACGAGCACTACCTTGCCGTGTCCAGCCGTAGCGGAGCCGCGGCCCGCTAGCCGCCTGTCCGGGCCCGTCCCATCGGGGTATTCCCTGTCAGCGGCATCCCCACCAGGGCGCGTCCGCAGCCGTGTTGACGCTCCCGTCCCCTGTGATTAGAATCTCATACAGACATCAGACATCTGATATCACCCCCAAAAAATGCCGCCAGCCAAAGGAGTCGTCATGCGCGCGCATTCCCTTTTCGAGGGTCCCCACACCACCCTGGGAGGCCTGCGATGACCTCCCGTGCTGCTGCCCCCGCTCTCAGCGAGTTGGGCGAGACCACCCTCCGCAAGGTTCGTCGGAGGCTCATGCCCCTGATCGTCCTCCTGTACTTCATTGCCTACCTGGACCGGAACAACGTTGGTTTCGCCAAGCTCGGCATGCAGGGGGACATCGGACTGACCGAGGCCGCCTACGGCCTGGGCGCCGGCATCTTCTTCCTCGGCTACGCACTGCTTGAGATCCCGTCGAACGGCGGCATGTACCGCTATGGCGCCCGCAAGTGGATCGCCCGCATCCTCATCAGCTGGGGCATCTTTGCCACCGCCATGTTCCTGGTGAACGGTGAAGCGACGTTCTACATCATCCGCTTCCTCCTCGGAGCCGCCGAGGCAGGCTTCTTCCCGGCCATCCTCTTCTACCTGACCCTGTGGTTCCCCGCGGCGCAGCGCGTGACGGTGCTGGGCATCTTCATCCTGGCCCAGCCCATCTCCAACGCCCTCGGCGCCCCGGTGTCCGGCATGCTCCTGAACCTGGAGGGCGTGGCAGGCCTGCACGGCTGGCAGTGGCTCTACATCCTGGAAGGCATTCCCGCCATCCTGTTGGGCATCATCACCCCCTTCGTCATGACGGACCGGCCCGAACACGCCAAGTGGCTCAAGCCGGAAGAGCGTGAGTGGCTCTCCAACACCATGAGCGCCGAACTGGCCCACAAGCAGAAGTCCGGCAACCACAACTTCCTTGCCGGATTGAAGGACCCCCGCACCATCGCATACTCGGCCCTGTACTTCGGCCTGGTATGCGGCATCTACGGCCTGGGCCTCTGGCTGCCCACCATCGTCAAGGCGCTGGGCAAGTTCGACTCGACCCAGGTGGGCTTCATCGTCTTTATCCCGTACGCCATCGCTGCCGTCTTCGTCTACTTCTGGAGCAAGCGCTCGGACCGCACCGGCAACCGGGTATGGCATGCCAGCATGAGCATGGTGCTCGCCGCCGTCGGCCTCTTGGGCGCAGGCTACCTGCTGCCGGTCAATGCCGTGCTCGCCATGGTGTTCCTGACCCTCGCGGCCATGGGCATCTACTCCGCCATCGCGCCGTTCCTTGCCATGCCCTCCGCAGCCCTCACCGGTGCTGCAGCCGCCGCCGGCCTCGCCATGGTCAACTCCCTTGGCAACCTGGGCGGCTTCGTGGCGCCCTACATCGTGGGCATCCTCAAGGACGCCACCGGAAACAGCCAGAGCGGGCTGGTCTTCCTGGCCGCCTGCCTCGCCGTGACCGCCGCCGCCACCTACCTTTACGCACGCAAGCGGCCGGAGGGTGTCTCCGCCCCCGGGGTCACAGTTCCTGCCGCCGAAACCCACTAGGACGCATCAATGACTACACAGCACACCTTCCCCGCAGACCGCACCGCTGTCCTCACCGGGGCAGCATCTGCCCGCGGCATTGGCCGGGCAACCGCTGACCGGCTGGCCAGCGAGGGCTGGTCCATCGCCATCCTGGACATCAATGCCGAAGACGCGAAGGCTGCGGCTGCCGAAATCGGCTCCAGCCGTGCCGTCAAGGCCATCGGCGTGGGCGCCGACGTCTCCGACGAGGCATCGGTTGACCGCGCCATCACGGAAATTGAGGAGGCGCTTCCGCCCATCGTCGGACTGGTCAACCTGGCCGGAATCAGCTCACCCACCCCCTTCATGGAGACCACGGTGGCGGAATGGGACAAGGTCTTCGCCATCAACATGCGCGGCACCTTCCTTGTTTCCCAGCGGGTCCTCAGGGGCATGATCGAGCGCGAACTCGGGAGGATCGTCAGCATCTCCTCCATCTCGGCCCAGCGTGGCGGCGGCACCTACTCCAAGGTGGCCTACAGCGCCTCGAAAGCCGGCATCCTCGGTTTCACCCGTGCGCTGGCCCGTGAAGTGGGTGAACACAACATCACCGTGAACGCCATCGCCCCCGGTCCGATCGACACTGACATCATGGGCGGAACGTTGACGGACGAGCGCAAGGCCCAGATGTCCGAGGGCATCATGATGGGTCGGGTGGGAACCCGGGAGGAAGTGGCGGCGCTGATCGCATTCCTGCTCAGCGAGGACGCCGGCTACATTACTGCCGCCACCTACGACATCAACGGCGGCCTGCAGGTTTCCTGACCACCGGTTTCCGCTGGTGCAGTGCTGCCTGCCGGCCGTACGGCACCAGCGGGACGTGTCCGGGGACACCCCATCCCACGCGCTCCCGCACATTTTCCGGCTATAGGATTTCTACATGGCAACCAAGAACCAGGCCTCCGGCGGCGTGAGCAGGCAGGTCCTCGCCGACCACGTTTACGAAGCGCTTCTTGTTGCCCTGATGGACGGCCGGCTGGAGGCGGGAACCCCGGTCAGCATCGACGGGATGGCCAGGGAGCTGGACGTTTCCCCGACGCCGGTGCGCGAAGCGCTCGCCCGGCTGGAAGCGACCGGGATGGTGCGGAGGATGGCCCTGCGCGGCTACCGTGTGGCACCGCTGTTCTCCCCGGAAGAACTGGCCGACCTGATGGACGCCCGCCTGGTGATCGAACCGGCCAATGCCTTCATGGCCTGCAAGCATGCTGACCCGGAACTGACCGGGCAGCTGGAGCAGGCCATCGAGGACCTCAAGGCAGCCCCGCGCGGTCCATCCTTCACGGAGTTCCGCGCCTACTGGGAAGCCGATGAACGGTTCCACCGGCTCATCGCCGAGTCCGCTGACAACCAGTTCCTGCTGTCCGCATATAACGCCCTGGGCGGGCAGGTGCAGCGCTTCCGCTTCTTTGGCGGCCTGGGCGTGACCGATGCCGACTACGCCATTGCCGAGCACACCGAGATCCTCAAAGCCTTCGAGACCGGCGACGCCGATCTTGCCCGGCAGAAAATGATCGACCACATCGAAGGCGTCAAGCAGCGCTCGCAGCACGACAGCGAAGTGCGCAGCTAGCACGCACGCCCATGGGCCCAATATGGCCCGACTTTTTCACCAACCTCCGCCCGGGAGGAACAGAGAGGCCCTTGACAGGGCCTCGAATAGCGTAGATCCTATAGGAAATGCGATTCTAAATTTGGAGTGACAATGCCGTACACCGCTGAAAACTGGCCCATCGCTGCTGCCCTGCTGCAGTTCCCGGGAACAAGGCCGGACGGGACCACCGCCCAGGAGGCCCCCGCCAGCGACTGGCAGCAGGTCTTTGAAGAAGTCGCAGACGCCGGCTTCAGCAACGCCGACCTCACCGACAGCTGGGTGCGCCCGGGCGATCTCTCAAGCGCCCGTCTGGACGAACTGAAGGCCGCGGCCAGTGCCGCCGGCCTCGGGCTTCCCTCCATCTCCGCCATCCGCCGCAGCGTGATTGAGGAAGGCAAGTGGGAGGAAAACCTGGCCTACACCCACCGGACCATCGACGCCGCTGCGCAGCTCGGTTGCGAGGTCGTCTCCATCGGCCTGCACCAGGCCATCACCCCGGAGCAGCAGAAACAGCTCTGGTTCTGGACCGTTGAAGGCCACAAGGACCCGGTAGCGGACAAGGAAACCTGGAACAACGCCGTTACCCGCATCCGGGAGGTCGGCAAGCACGCCGCTGAACTCGGCCTCCTGGTGTCCCTGGAGATGTACGAGGACACGTACCTCGGCACTGCTGACTCCTCCGTGCAGCTCGTCCAGGACGTCGACCTGCCCAACGTTGGACTGAACCCCGACCTGGGCAACCTGATCCGCCTGCACCGCCCCATCGAAGACTGGCGCGAACTGGTGCACAAGACGCTGCCCTACTCCAACTACTGGCACGTCAAGAACTACATCCGCGACGAGGACCAGGCCCGGAACCACTACGTCGCCATGCCGGCGCCCATGGAATCCGGCCTCATCAGCTACCGCGAGGCCTTCCAGTTCGCCATCTCGGTGGGCTTCCAGGGCATCATCTGCACCGAGCACTACGGCGGCGACGGCCTGAGCGTCACCGCCGCCAACCAGGACTACCTGCGCCGCCAGGTCCTGCCCAAGCGCGACGGCTACACCCTGGGCACCAGCATGGTAGCGCAGGGCCGGCAGGCCCCGGCGGCTGTCCCCGCACGCTAAGCCACGGCAGGCTTCCCAACCGATCCAACCGGTTCAACGAGGAATCATGACAAAGATATTTGACGATCCAGCGCAGTTCGCAGACGACGCCCTCGACGGTTTCGTGGCCGCCAACCGCAAGTATGTGGCGCGAGTCGACGGCGGCGTTGTCCGTTCCACCGAAACACCAGAGGGCCAGGTGGCAGTGGTCATTGGCGGCGGTTCCGGCCATTACCCCGCCTTCGCCGGCCTGGTGGGGGCAGGGCTCGCCGCCGGAAGCGCCTGCGGCAACATGTTCGCTTCCCCCTCCGCCGGGCAGGTGTACCGCGTGGCCAAGGCATCCCAGACCGGCGGCGGCGTCCTCCTGAGCTACGGCAACTACGCCGGCGATGTGCTCCACTTCGGCCAGGCCCAGGAGAAGCTGAACGCTGAGGGCATCGAAACCCGCACCGTCCTGGTGACTGACGACATAGCCAGCGCGCCCCTCGAGGAGATCGGCAAGCGCCGCGGCATCGCCGGCGACCTGACGGTCTTCAAGGTTGCCGGCGCGGCGGCAGAGGCCGGGCTGGACCTGGATGAGGTGGAGCGGCTTGCCATCAAGGCCAACCACCACACCCGTTCGCTGGGCGTGGCGTTCGCCGGCTGCACCCTCCCCGGAGCATCCGAGCCCCTCTTCACCGTGCCGGAAGGCATGATGTCCGTGGGACTGGGCATTCACGGCGAACCGGGGATTTCAGACCTGCCCCTGCCCAGTGCCAGTGAACTGGCCAAGCTGCTGGTGGACGGGCTTTTGAAGGACAAGCCGGAAACCGCAGGCCACCGGGTAGTGCCCATCCTCAACGGACTGGGAACAGTCAAGTACGACGAACTCTTCCTGTTGTTCGGCAAGATCGAGGCCCTGCTCACCGCTGCCGGACTCGAGATCGTTGAGCCGGAGTGCGGTGAACTGGTGACCAGCCTGGACATGTCCGGCCTGTCATTGACGCTGTTCTGGCTGGATGCGGAACTGGAGAAGTTCTGGGCCGCGCCGGCTGACACCCCCGCCTTCCGCAAGGGCAACCTGGCCCCGCGCCGGGCCCGGGCCGTCGAGTCCCTGGCCGAGGCGGCCACGACGCCGGGGCTGGCCGCCACGCCGGCGTCCACCGCGCTGGCTGCCACGGCGGTGGGAGTGTTGAAGGAAGCCCGGTCCGTCGTCGTCGAACACGAGGAGGCACTCGGGAAGCTGGATGCCATCGCCGGGGACGGCGACCACGGCATCGGAATGCGCCGCGGAGTGGATGCTGCCGTTGCCGCCGCGGAGAAGTCCCATGCCGGCGGTGCCGGCCTGGAGGAAGTGCTCGCGGCGGCGGGGGAGCAGTGGGCCGAGCGTGCCGGCGGTACCTCCGGGGCCCTTTGGGGCGCGGCGGTCACCGCCGTCGGCAGGACCCTGGGCAGCAAGGACGCCTACACCGCGGCCGACGCAGCGGCGGCCGTCAATGCCCTCCGCGACGCCATTGTCACCTTGGGCAAGGCCGAGGCGGGAGACAAGACCATGGTGGACGCGCTCCTTCCGTTCGCCGAGACCTTCACCAAAGCAATTGACGACGGCGGCAGCCTGGCCGGCAGCCTTCGTGCGGCAGCGGAGGCCGCCGCCGAGGCCGCTGACGCGACTGCCGGACTCAGCCCCAGGAAAGGCCGGGCGCGCCCGTTGGCCGAGAAGAGCCTGGGCCACCCGGATCCCGGCGCCGTTTCGTTCGGCCTCATTGCCCGCAGGGTGGCCGAGTACGCCGCCACCATCGAAAGCCACTAAGGAGAATCGCATGACCGAACACACCCAGCAAGGCTGGCGCATCGTCGTCGGCAATGACGAAGCCGGCGTCGAATACAAGAACGCGCTGCGCGAGATGCTGGAGGCAGACCCCCGGGTCGCCTCGGTGGAGGACGTGGGCGTGGGCGCCGACGACGCTACTGCCTATCCGCACCTTGCCGTCGCCGCAGCCCGCAAGGTCGCAGCCGGAGAGGCGGACCGTGCCCTGCTGATCTGCGGAACCGGCCTCGGCGTGGCCATCTCGGCCAACAAGGTTCCCGGCATCCGGGCCGTCACCGCACACGACAGCTACTCAGTGGAGCGTTCCGTGCTGTCCAACAACGCCCAGGTGCTGACCATGGGCCAGCGCGTCATCGGCCTGGAACTGGCCAAGAAACTGGTGGGCGAGTGGCTTGACCACCGCTTCGATGAAAACTCCGCATCCGCGGCCAAAGTAGACGCAATCTCCTCCTACGAGGACGCGTCGGAAGGACTTGAAGACAAATGAGCAACCGCAACATCGCCGTCGTCGGCTCAGGCTATATGGGCGGCGGGATCGCCCAGGTCCTGGCACTCGCAGGAGCCCGCGTGGCACTCGCCGACGTCTCCGCTGAAATCGCGCAAAACAACTACGAGCGGCTCCTGAAGGAGTCCGACGAGTTCGTCGCCGCCGGCCTGTTCCCGGACAACGCCACCGACCTGCTCAAGGAAAACCTCTGGGCAGCCAAGGACATCGAAGAAGCCGTGGCCGGCGCCGAGTACATCGAGGAGGCAGTGCCGGAAATCCTGGAGATCAAGCACGCCACCCTGGGCAGGATCAGCGCCGCCGCCCGCCCCGAGGCCATCATTGGTTCCAACACCTCCACCATTTCCATCGCCAAGCTGGCCGAGGTGGTGGACAACCCGGAGCGCTTCCTGGGCGTCCACTTCTCCAACCCGGCACCATTCATTCCCGGCGTGGAAGTCATCCCGCACGAGGGCACCTCCGAGGCCACCATCCAGGCGGCCCGCACCCTCGTGGGGGAGACCGGCAAGGAAACAGCCACCGTCAAGGACGTGACCGGCTTCGTGCTCAACCGGCTCCAGTACGCCCTGTTCCACGAGGCAGCCCAAGTGGTGGAGGAAGGCATCGCCACCGCGGAGGACGTGGACACCCTGGTGCGCACCACCTTCGGCTTCCGGCTGCCGTTCTTCGGGCCGTTTGCGATCGCCGACATGGCGGGCCTGGACGTATATGCGTTCTGCTACAAGTCCCTCCAGACCGGGTTCCCGGAGCGGTTCGCCACCCCCAAGATCCTGCAGGAAAAGGTCGACGCCGGCCAGCTGGGCACCAAGACCGGTTCCGGCTTCCTTGACGTCCCCGCAGACCGGACCGCAGCCCTGGTTGCCTACCGGAACAAGGCGTACGTCGCCATGCAGAAGCTCATCGAAGAGCTGGGCCCTGCCCCGCTTTCCTGATCCGAAGGAACACCTCCATGACAGCATTTCCCACAGACCGCACGGTGATCGTTACCGGCGCTGTCTCCGAACGCGGCATCGGCCGGGCCACCGCAGACTACCTGGCAGAGCGCGGCTGGAACATCGGCGTGATCGACATCGATGACGCCGCCACCAAGGCCGTGGCCAAGGAGCTGGCCGAAAAGTACGGAATCAAGGCCCACGGAGCAGGCGCAGACGTCAGCAACGAAGCGTCGGTCCGGGCGGCCATCGACGAGATCGAGGCCGAACTTCCGCAGCTGGTGGCCCTGGCCAACATCGCGGGCGTCAGCTCCCCGGTGCCGTACCTGGAACTGGACGCCGCCGAATGGGACCGGGTACTCAGCATCAACTTGAACGGCGTCCACTACGCCACCCGCCGTGCCGCCGAATCGATGGTCAAGAACCAGCTGGGCCGGATTGTGAACATTTCCTCCGTCTCCGCCCAGCGCGGTGGCGGAACCTTCAGCAAGACCCCGTACTCCGTGGCCAAGGCCGGCGTCATCGGCCTGACCCGCGCCACCGCCCGTGAACTGGGGGAGTACGACATCACTGTCAACGCCATCTCGCCCGGGCCGATCGACACCGACATCATGGGCGGCACCCTGAGCGAGGAACGCAAGGACGAGCTGGTCAAGGACCTGGTGGTGAACCGCGTGGGCAACACGCGCGACATCGCTGCCGCCATCCATTTCCTGATTGGCGAGGACGCCGGGTATATCTCCGGCCAGACGCTGAACGTCGACGGCGGACTGTACATGCACTGACGGGCTCCGTTTCCCTTCGCATCACGAAGACCGGAGCCACCACCAACATGCGGGCCGCCGGCCCGCGGAAACCATCACGTCACCACTCGAAGGAGAGTGTTGTGTCCGAAACCACCGCAACATCCAAGGAACTTCTGGCCCGTCCGGTCCTGAAGTCCGCGATCTTCAAGGCGGCCCGCCGGCTCATGCCGATGCTGGTCATCCTGTACGTCGTTTCGTTCCTGGACCGCACCAACGTCGGCTTTGCCGAGGCGGCCCTCGGGGCGGACAAAGGAGTGTCCGCCGCAGCCTTCGCCCTGGGCGCCGGCATCTTCTTCATTGGCTACGCGATCTTCGAGATCCCCAGCAACCTGCTGCTCAAGAAGGTCGGCGCCAAGATCTGGCTGGCGCGCATCGCCATCACCTGGGGCATCGTTTCGGCGTGCTTCGCCTTCGTCCAGGGCGAGACCTCGTTCGTGATCCTGCGTTTCCTCCTCGGCGTGACCGAGGCCGGCCTATTCCCCGGCGTGATCATGTACCTGGCCGAATGGTTCCCCAACAAGGTGCGCGTCCAGATGTTCGCCATCTTCTACCTGGCCCAGCCGTTCTCCCAGATGATCGGCAACCCCCTCTCCGGCTGGCTGATCAACATCGGCGACCAGGTGCCGGGCCTGCGCGGCTGGCAGGTCATGTTCTTCGTCGAGGGCCTGCTCGCAGTCCTGGCCGGCATCGCCGCCTTCTTCTTCCTGATCAACGGTCCTGAAAAGGCCAAGTTCCTCAGCCGGGAGGAGAAGTACGCGCTCAAGGAAGTCATGGCACTGGAAGACAACATCAAGGACCAGACCGGCCCCCGCGGCATCCTCGCCGCCATGCGCAACGGCCGGGTCTGGTACTTCACCGCCATCTACTTCTGCCTGCAGATCGCCGTCTACGGCGTGACGTTCTTCCTGCCGCAGCAGGTGTCGTCCCTGACCGGGCAGAAAGTGGGCCTCGCCGTCGGCCTGCTGATCGCGGTCCCGTGGTTCTTCGGCATCTTCTCCTGCTACTTCATCGGCCGGGCGGCTAACACCGTTGCCAAGCGGCGGAAGTTCGGCACCATCCTGTTTCTCTCCACCGGCCTGTGCATCTTCGGCTCGGCCTGGGCGGGAACCAACCACCAGCCGGTCCTGGGGATGATCTTCATAACCCTGGCAGTCTGCAGCTTCCTCGCCGTCGGTCCGGTGGTCTGGTCCTACCCAACCGCGTTCCTCGCCGGATCCGCAGCAGCTGCCGGCATCGGCCTGATCAACTCGCTGGGCAACCTGGGCGGCTTTGTGGCCCCGATCCTGCGGACCGCCGTCAACGAGGCCACGCACTCGCCCACCGGATCCATGGGTGTGTACGCCTTGGGCGTCCTGCCCTTCGTGGCCGCCGCAATGATGTACGCCACCAAGCGGTTCAAGAACAAGGCCGACGACCTGCTCGACTGAGCCCGTCACAACACATCGCAAGGAACTTCATGCGCACCTCCGGCAGCAGCACAGGCAACGGCACCGTCCACATCGGCGTCAGCACCAAAATGTACCTGGGTTACCAGGCAAGCCTGCGCTGGCTGTCGGAGGTGCGCTCCGTTGTGGACGAAAGGCCCGGGCTGGGTGCGCAT
The DNA here is from genome assembly GCF_007828995.1 of Arthrobacter sp. AG367. NCBI lineage: Bacteria > Bacillati > Actinomycetota > Actinomycetes > Micrococcales > Micrococcaceae > Arthrobacter > Arthrobacter sp. AG367. The sequence goes on along the minus strand of NZ_VIVE01000009.1, from coordinate 48,518 downwards.
TCCGCCAAGGACGCGCCGGTCCGGGTCTTCGTCATCCCTTCCTTCCCCGTCCTGGAGCCGGCCACACGGATCCTGGCCGGCTCACCCGTCCTGCTCGGCGCCCAGAACTGCGCCTGGGGGGACGGGCCCCTCACCGGGGAAGTCAGCCCCGGCATGCTGGCCGAACTGGGCGTCCAGCTCGTCGAGATCGGCCACGCGGAACGCCGCAGCCTGTTCGCCGAGGACGACGCCGTGGTGGCACGCAAGGTGCGTGCCGCCGTCGACAGTTCCCTTACCCCGCTGCTTTGCATCGGTGAGCCGGACAGGCTCGACGCCGGTGCTGCCGCCGACTTTTGCGTGCGGCAGGTCCACGCCGCTACTGGCGGCGACGCCAGCCTCCTAAGCTGCCTGGTCCTGGCCTATGAACCTGTATGGGCTATCGGTGCTCCTGCACCCGCCCCGCCGCAGCACATCAACTCCGTGTTGACCCTGCTCCGGGCCGCACTGGGCCCGGACTGCCCCCTGATCTATGGCGGCAGCGCCGGGCCAGGGCTGCTGCCGCAGCTTCCCGCAGCGGACGGACTCTTCCTGGGCCGTTTTGCGCACGACGCCGCCAACCTTGGCCGCGTGCTGGACGAAGCCCTCGCCCTGGCTCAGACCCGCGCCCCGGCCAGCAATTCCTCCAGCCGCTCGTAGCCCTCGCTCAGGCCGCCCTCCATCCCGGACTGGGCCATGCCGTCGCGCGCCTCCTGGCTTGGGTAGACGGAGTGGCCCCGCAACCGGGTCCTTCCGTTGCCCAGGTCCTCAAACGTCATGAAGTCCAGGCTGACCACATCCGGGTATCCGCCGAACTCAAAGGTCTGGATGGCGAATTCGTTGTCCCGGACGGTGTGGAAGATGCCCTTGAACTCGTAGGCCACACCGTCCGGTCCTGTGTGCAGGTAGCGGTAGCTGCCGCCGGTGCGGAAATCGTAGTGGTCGATCTCCATTTTCAAGCCCCGCGGGCCCAGCCACTGGACAATCAGGTCCGGTTCTTTGTGGGCGCGGAACACGTCCGCCACCGGGAAATCAAACTCGCGCTCGTAATCGATGAAGGGGACGCCCTCAGGAACGCTGAGTTTCAGGGAATTGCTCATCATGACTCCTTGGAGGATTTTTCGCCGCTGTCCGCAGCGTTTGACCTAAGAACGGCGTCGAGGCTGCGGAACTGGCCTTCGCGGACCAACCGGTACCGGTCAATCCAGGCGGTCAGCTCCTCAAGCCGCGCCGGGTTCAGGTGGACGGGCCTGCGCTGTGCATCCCTGCTTCGGGTCACCAGCGCGGCCTGCTCGAGTACCTGGATGTGTTTCGAGACCGCCTGCTTGGAGATCTCGAACGGTTCTGCCAATTCGTTCACTGTTGCCGGGCCCCGGCTGAGCCGGGCGATGATGCTCCTCCGCACGGGATCTGCCAGGGCCATGAAGGCCGAGTCCAATGCCGCACTTTCAGGGTTCATTGCTGCCCGTTTCTAATCAACCTCCAGGTTTATCAACCTTTAGGTTGCTTAAGCATAAGAGTCCCAGGGTGACGATTCAAGACCCGCGTCTTCAGGGATTCCGGCTACGTGGAAAACAGTGCCCGGTGGCTGGTCCTTCGGCTTCGGCTGCGCGCAGTACGCACGGGAGAGTTGGCCGTCGCTAAAAAGTAGTTCCGGCACCCGCAATATTGGGACGGGGCGCCGGGCAACTTTAGTTGTAAGTATGTCAGTACAAACTTTTGACAGGACATTGGATCTAAGGCAAAGTAGTGCCTGTGGCCCGCGCCACGGCCTGCCAGTCCCGGAACTCCTGCCCCTAGAAGGATCCGCGTTCCACACCAGAAAGGTCCACGATTCCCGTGACCCACGAGCTTCTTACGATCGGGCGCATCAGCGTTGATATCTACCCGAACGACATCGGGGTTGGCCTGGAGGACGTTAATTCCTTCGGCAAATACCTTGGCGGTTCACCGTCCAACGTCGCGGTTGCCGCCGCCCGCCACGGACGCCGCACCGGGGTCATTACCCGGACCGGGGATGATCCGTTCGGCGCCTACCTGCACCGCGAGCTGCGCAAGTTCAACGTCGATGACGCCTTTGTTACCCCGGTGAAGGACTGGCCCACGGCGGTGACCTTCTGCGCGATCAAGCCGGCCACGGACGAGTTCCCGCTATACTTCTACGGCCGGTTCCCCACGGCGCCGGACCTGCAGATCAAGGCTGAAGAACTGGACCTGGACGCCATCCGGAATGCCGGCATCTTCTGGTCCACGGTGACCGGCCTGTGCCAGGAGCCCTCGCGATCAGCGCACATTGCCGCGCATGAGGCGCGGCCGCGGACCGGGCTGGCTGAGGGCCAGTTCACCATCCTGGACCTGGATTACCGGCCGATGTTCTGGGCTTCCGAGGAGGAGGCCCGGGCCGAGGTTGCCAAGGTCCTGCCGCACGTCACGGTCGCGATCGGCAACGACAAGGAATGTGCCGTGGCAGTCGGCGAGGGGACTCCCGATGAGCAGGCGGACCGCCTGCTCGCTGCCGGCGTGGAAATCGCCGTCGTCAAGCTCGGCCCCGAAGGCGTGATGGCCAAGACCCGCACCGAACGCGTGGTCTCCGCGCCCGTCCCGGTGGAAACCCTCAACGGCTTGGGTGCCGGCGACTCCTTTGGCGGCGCCTTCTGCCACGGACTCCTCTCCGGCTGGCCGCTGGCACAGGTCCTGGACTACGCCAACGCCGCCGGCGCCATCGTCGCCTCACGCCTTTCCTGCGCCGATGCCATGCCGACGCCGGATGAGGTCACCTCGCTGCTGGTGGAACGCGGCCGCGCGGTTCCGGGCGCCTCGATTCCCGAAGGAGCAGCACTGTGACCCTCACCTCTCTTGCTTCCAACAACGCTGTGGACGACGATCCGCGCCGCTATGAGCACCTGAGCACTATACGGCTGGAAGACCCTGGTGCCGTGGCCCGGGCGGCCAAGTCCCGCCGGCGCCACCCCGGCCTGAAGTCGGGGCGGCAGAACTTCATCGTCGCCGCCGACCACCCCGCCCGCGGCGCCCTTGCCGTCGGCAGCGACCCCGTGGCCATGGCTGACCGGCGTCAGCTGCTGGACCGGCTGCAGATCGCCCTGGCCAACCCCGCCGTCGACGGTGTCCTGGCGTCCCCGGACATCATGGACGACCTGCTGCTGCTGGGCGCCCTGGACGGCAAGCTGGTCTTCGGTTCCATGAACCGCGGCGGCCTCTCCGGGCTGGTCAACGAGTTCGATGACCGCTTCACCGGCCACACCGCCCCCGCTCTGGAGGCCCTGGGTGCTGACGGCGGCAAGATGCTCACCCGCATCTGCCTGGGCGACCCCGACACCGTGGCCACCCTGGAAGCGACCGCCAAGGCCATCGATTCGCTGGCGGAGCGCAAGCTGATTGCCATGGTGGAACCGTTCCTGTCGGTCCGGGAAAACGGCCGCGTCCGCAACGATCTGTCCACCAACGCCGTGATCAAGTCCATCGCCATCGCAGAGGGGCTGGGCTCCACCAGTGCCTACACCTGGATGAAGCTTCCCGTCGTGGCTGAGATGGAACGCGTCATGGCGGCCACCACCATGCCCACCGTCCTGCTGGGTGGAGACCCGGATGCGTCCCAGGACGAGGTCTTTGCGTCCTGGCAGGCGGCACTGGCGCTCCCGGGCGTCCAGGGCCTCACTGTTGGCCGGACGCTCCTGTACCCGGCCGACGGCGATGTTGCCGGTGCCGTGGCCACGGCCGCCTCACTGCTGAACCACACCACGGAAGTATCGGAGTAGCCTCCCCATGGACACAACAGGAACGCGCAGGATGACGGTGGCCCAGGCCGTCGTCGAATACCTGTCCAAGCAATACACCGTCGACAAGGTGGGCGGTGTGGACTACCGGGAGCGGCTCATCCCCGGCACGTTCGGTATTTTCGGGCACGGTAACGTTGCCGGTGTGGGGCAGGCCCTGAAGCAGTACCAGCAGCTGGACCCGGCCATCATGCCGTACTACCAGGGCCGGAACGAGCAGGCCCAGGCGCACCAGGCCGTGGGGTATGCCCGGCATACCCGCCGCCGCCAGACCTTCGCCATCAGCACCTCGATCGGCCCGGGGTCCTCCAACCTGCTGACCGGTGCCGCTTTGGCCACGACGAACCGGCTGCCGGTGCTGCTGCTGCCCAGCGACACCTTTGCCACCCGCGCCGCGGACCCGGTGCTGCAGCAGCTCGAACAGCCCTACGCCTACGACATCACCGTTAATGACGCCTTCCGGCCACTGTCCAAGTTCTTTGACCGGGTCACCCGCCCGGAACAGCTGTTCTCCGCGTTCCACCACGGCCTGCGTGTCCTGACGGATCCGGCGGAGACCGGCGCCGTGACCATCTCCCTGCCTCAGGATGTCCAGGCCGAGGCGTTCGATGTCCCCGAGGAGTTCCTGGCCGAGCGGGAGTGGCGGATCCGCCGCCCCGACGCGGACGACGACGACATCGCCCGTGCCGCGGCGGCGATCCGTGCCGCGAAGCGCCCGCTGATCATCGCCGGCGGCGGCGTCCTCTACGCCTACGCCAACGACGAGCTCGCAAAGCTCGCCCAGCTGACTGGCATCCCGGTAGGCAACACGCAGGCCGGCGTCGGCGTCCTGCCGTGGGACCACCAGTTCAGCCTGGGTGCCATCGGCTCCACCGGTACGACGGCGGCCAACGCCATCGCTGCCGACGCCGACCTGATCATCGGCATCGGCACCCGCTACGAGGACTTCACCACCGCGTCACGCACAGCGTTCCAGAACCCCGAGGTGCGCTTCATCAACATCAACGTTGCCCCGATCGACGCGTACAAGCACGGCACCACGCTGCCGATCGTCGCCGACGCCCGCAAGGCACTGGTCAAGCTCAACGCAGCACTGGGCGGCTACCGGGTAGGCGCCGACCTGGAGCAGAAGGTCGCCGCCGAGAAAAAGCGCTGGAACGCCACTGTGGACGAGGCCTTTGACACCCGCTACACCCCGCTGCCGGCACAGAACGAAATCATCGGCGCCGCCAACCGGGCCATGGACGCTGCGGATGTGGTGATTTGCGCGGCCGGGTCCCTGCCCGGGGACCTGCACAAGATGTGGCGTGTCCGGGACCCGTTCGGCTACCACGTCGAATATGCCTACTCCTGCATGGGCTACGAAATCCCCGGCGGCCTCGGGGTCAAGCGCGCAGCCCTGGCCGAAGCCGCGCGCGGCGGCGAGCAGCGGGACGTCGTGGTGATGGTGGGGGATGGCTCCTACCTGATGATGCACACCGAACTGGTCACCGCCGTCGCCGAACGCATCAAACTGATCGTGGTCCTGATCCAGAACCATGGATACGCCTCCATCGGCTCCCTGTCCGAATCCCTGGGCTCGCAGCGCTTCGGCACCCGCTACCGGGCCCTGGACGAAGAACAGCACAGCTTCGACGAAGGGGACACCCTGCCGGTGGACCTGGCCCTGAACGCCGAGTCCCTGGGCGTGAAGGTCATCCGGATCGAACCCGGGGAGAAGGTGATCGCCGAACTGGAGCAGGCCATCCGCGATGCCAAAGCGGCGCCCGAACGCGGCGGACCGATCCTGATCCACGTCGAATCCGACCCGCTGCTGGACGCACCGTCCTCCGAGTCCTGGTGGGACGTCCCCGTCTCCCAGGTCTCCGAACTGGATTCCACCAAGCAGGCCTTCCATACCTACGTCGACCGCAAGTCCCGCCAGCGCAAACTGCTCGGCTAACCCTCCTCCAGACACCCCCCTCAAGGAAGAGTCCCCATGACTGCCACCACCCAGACCACCGATACCCAGACCACCGTGATCAACCACTTCATCAACGGCGCCGAAACCGCCGGCGCTGGCGACCGCACCACCCTTGTGTACAACCCGGCCACTGGGGCCGTGACCGGCGAGCTGCGCCTGGCCAACCGCGCCGACCTTGGCGCCGCCGTCGCCGCCGCCCGGAAGGCTGCCGACAGCTGGGGTGACATCTCCCTGGCCAAGCGCACCGCCGTTTTGTTCAAGTTCCGCGAACTCGTCGCCGCCCACGTGGACGACCTCGCTGAACTAATCACGGCCGAGCACGGCAAGGTCCTCTCCGACGCCAAGGGCGAAATCGGCCGCGGCCTGGAAGTCATCGAGTACGCCTGCGGCATCCCCACCCTGCTCAAGGGCGACTACTCGGACCAGGTCTCCACCGGTATCGACGTGTTCAACTTCCGCGAGCCCCTCGGCGTGGTCGCCGGCATCACCCCGTTCAACTTCCCGGTCATGGTGCCGCTGTGGATGGCCCCGATGGCGATCGCCACCGGCAACGCCTTCATCCTCAAGCCCTCCGAGCGCGACCCCTCCGCGTCCCTGCTGCTGGCCAGGCTCTGGAAGGAAGCCGGCCTGCCCGACGGCGTGTTCCAGGTCCTGCACGGCGACAAGGAAACCGTCGACGGGCTCCTGACCCACCCGGACGTGGACGGCATCTCCTTCGTCGGCTCCACCCCAATCGCCCAGTACGTCCACGAAACCGCCACCAAACACGGCAAGCGCGTCCAGGCCCTGGGCGGGGCGAAGAACCACGCCATCATCCTGCCCGACGCCGACCTGGACAACGCCGCCGACCACCTCGCCGCCGCCGCCTTCGGCTCCGCCGGCGAACGCTGCATGGCGATCTCCGTCGCCGTCGCCGTTGGAGACGCCGCCGACGCCCTGGTCGCCAAAGTCCAAGAACGCGCCCTGGCCGTGAAGGTCAACAACGGCACCGCCCCCGACGCCGAAATGGGCCCGGTCATCACCCCGGCCTCCAAGGAACGCATCGTACGGATCGTCACCGAAGCCGAAACCGCCGGCGCCGCCATGGTGGTGGACGGCCGCGAGCTGGTGGTCCCGGGCCACGAAGACGGCTTCTGGGTGGGGCCTACCGTGATCGACCACGTCAAGACCGAAATGACGGCTTACACGGAAGAGATCTTCGGGCCGGTCCTCGTGGTGGTCCGCGTTGACACCCTCGAAGACGGCATCAAGCTGATCAACGCCAACCCCTACGGCAACGGCACCGCCATCTTCACCTCCTCCGGCGCCGCCGCCCGCAAGTTCCAGCGCTCCGTCACCGTCGGCATGATCGGCATCAACGTGCCCCTCCCGGTCCCCGTGGCCTACCACTCCTTCGGCGGCTGGAAAGCATCCCTCTTCGGCGACAAACACATCTACGGCCCCGAAGGCGTCTCCTTCTACACCCGCGGCAAAGTCGTCACCTCCCGCTGGCCCGAAACCCACCACGCCTCCGAAGCCTCCTACAACTTCCCGTCCAACTAACACCCAGAGAGACAACGCTGTCATGACTGAGAACAAGCTGATCATCGGCACGGCGCCGGACTCCTGGGGCGTCTGGTTCGCGGACGATCCGAAGCAGACCCCGTGGGAACGCTTCCTCGACGAAGTGGCCGAGTCCGGTTACAAGTGGATCGAACTTGGCCCGTACGGCTACCTTCCCACCGACCCGGCCCGCCTGGCGGAGGAACTCAAGCAGCGCGACCTGAAAGTCACCGCCGGCACCGTGTTCACCGCCTTCCACCGCGGCGTGGACCAGTGGGAGACCGCCTGGGAGCCAGCCCGCAAAGTGGCCGAACTCACCGCGGCAATGGGCGGCGGGCACATCGTGGTCATTCCGGCCATGTGGCGCGACGACGTCACCGGCGAGGCCGTGGAGAGCGGCACCTTGAGCGACAAGGCCTGGAGCGACCTGTTCGCAGGCCACAACCGCCTGGGCAAGACCCTGCTGGAGGACTTCGGCCTGAAGCAGCAGTTCCACTCCCACGCTGACTCCCACGTTGGCGCGCAGGAGGACATCGAAACGCTGCTGGGAGCTACCGATCCGCAGTACCTGAACCTCTGCCTGGACACCGGCCACGCGGAATACTGCGGCGCCTCCAGCCTGGAGCTCATCAAGAACTACCCTGACCGCATCGGCTACCTGCATTTGAAGCAGATCAATCCGGACATCCTCAGGCGAGTCAACGAGGACAACATGACCTGGGCCGCGGCCAACCTCGCCGGCGTCATGACCGAACCGCCGAGCGGGCTGCCCGACCTCCGCGCCGTCATCGAGGCCGTGGAAGCCCTGAACCGCCCCATCTTCGGGATCGTGGAACAGGACATGTACCCGGTGGCCTTCGACGTCCCGATGCCGATCGCCAAGCGCACCCGCAACTACCTGCTGACCTGCGGCTCCCGCACCGCCGTCAACTGACCTCTTCCTGCTAACGCCAAAAGGACCAAACAATGACTGAAACCCTCCGCGTCGCCGTCATCGGCGCAGGCCGCATGGGCGCCGACCACATCCAGCGCCTCAACAAGCGGATCCATGGCGCCGAAGTGGCCGCCGTCGTCGACGTCGACCTCGCCCGCGCCGAGGCCGCCGTCGAAGACATCCCCGGCGCAGTCGCCCTGGCCGACGCTGACGAAGCCCTCAACAACGGCGACGTCAACGCCGTTCTCATCGCCACCCCGGGCTTCCTGCATCAGGACATCCTGCTCAAGGCCATCGCCAGGGACATTCCGATCCTCTGCGAAAAGCCGCTGACCCCGGACGCCGAATCCTCCTGGAAGATTGTCGAAGCCGAAGTGGCGCTGGGCCACCAGCGCATCCAAGTGGGCTTCATGCGCCGCTTCGACGCCGAATACGCAGCGCTCCGCTCCATCATCCGCAACCATGAGCTGGGCGAACTGCTGATGCTGCACCACCAGCACCGCAACCCCAACACCCCTGAGGGCTTCACCAACGAGATGCTCATCAATGACTCCGTGGTCCACGAATTCGACGCCATCCGGTTCTTCACCGGCGAGGAAATCACCAGCATCCAGGTCCGGCTGGGCAAGCCCACCCGCAATGCTCCCAACGGCCAGCACGACCCTCAGCACGTCCTGATCGAGACCGAGTCCGGCGTCCTGGCGGACGTCGAGATCTACGTCAACGCCAAATTCGGTTACGAGGTGGCCACCCAGGCCTCCTTCGAGGACGGCATCGTCAGCATCGGCGGCGACAAGGGTCCCTACACCCGCAGTTCCGGCCGCTGGGGCGGCAGCGTCACCCCCGGCTTCGAGGAGCGCTTCGGGGCAGCGTACGACGTCGAAATCCAGTCCTGGGTGGATGCCGCCCTCCGCGATGAGATCGGCGGCCCCACCGCCTGGGACGGCTACGCCACCGCCGCATGCTGCGAGGCAGGCGTCGAGGCGCAGAAGAACGGCGAAAAGGTCGCCGTGAAGCTGGCTGCGAAGCCCGACCTCTACAAGTAGGACAGGAGAAGGGGACGGAGGGGAAAACGACCATACGGCAGCCCGGCAACCACCAGCGCGCCCTGCGGACCGCCACGATCATCTCCACCTTTGGCGGCCTGCTGTTTGGCTACGACACCGGCGTAATCAACGGCGCGCTGCCCTATATGCAGCAGGATCTGGGCCTCACCCCACTGACCGAGGGCCTGGTGGCCTCGTCCCTGTTGTTCGGCGCCGCGTTTGGCGCCCTGTTCGGCGGCCGCCTGGCAGACCGCAACGGCAGGCGCGGGATGATCATGGTCCTGGCAGTCGTCTTCCTGCTGGGCACCCTGGGCTGCACCTTCGCGCCGAACACCGAAGTGTTAATCGCCGCGCGGTTTATCCTGGGGCTTGCCGTGGGCGGGGCATCCGTTACCGTTCCGGTCCACCTGGCCGAGATATCGCCGCGCGACCGGCGCGGCCGGATCGTCACCCAGAACGAACTCATGATCGTCACCGGGCAGTTGCTGGCCTTCATTTTCAACGCCTACGTGGGCAACTCCTTCGGCGAATCGCACGGCATCTGGCGCTGGATGCTGGTCATCGCCACCCTGCCGGCCATCGCGCTGTGGATCGGGATGAACGTCATGCCCGAGAGTCCACGCTGGCTGGCCTCGACCCCGTTGAAGATCCGTGGGCTGGGCATGGGCGCGTCGGCCTTCCTGCTGTGGATCGTGAACTTCCTGATCGGCTTCGGCTTCCCGCAGCTGCTTGCGGCCATCGGGATCTCCAACACGTTCTTCGTGTTCGCCGTGCTGGGTGTTGGCGCCATCACCTTTGCCGCCAAATACGTGCCCGAGACCAAGGACAAAAGCCTGGAGGACCTGGAGCACTACTTCAAGAATGTGGCCGGCAGCAAGGCCGGGGCCGCCGCGGCGAAGGTTCCCTGACCGGACCAGCGCCCCGCTGCTCCTTGCAAAGCCCCTATGAGGATCCTCAAAGGGGCTCTGCTGTCCTATGCGCGCGCATGCAGCCCGGGCAGTGCGTCAACCAGCGGTGCGAGTTCCGGCATGGCCATCGCGCGGCCGAGGGCCCGCTCAAGCGTGGCATCGTGGACGGGCCGTGCTTCCTCAAGGAGGCTCAGGCCGGTGGGCGTCAGTTCCGTATAAATTCCACGGCGGTCGTCGTCGCACAGGATCCTGGTCAGGAGGCCGCGGTCCTCAAGCCGGTTCACCAGCCGGGTGGTGGCGCTGGGGCTGAGCGCCGTGGCACGCGCCAACTGCTGCATCCGCATGTGCCAGCCGTCCTGTCGGCTGAGGGCGTCCAGCACTGTGTACTCCACCACGGAGAGCTTCGACTTTGCCTGGAGGGAGCGCTCCAGCTCGCCTTCGATCAGCCCATGCAGGGCCGCCAGGGTGCGCCAGCCCTGGGCGCGGACCTCGACGGCGTCGTCTTTGATGCCCATGGTTGCTCCTTTACGAATTGTCCCGGCGGGAGAGCCCTCCGGCAGCCGCGGGTAGAGATAGTTGCTTGCGCGGCATATTTGCATGTGCAACAATAAATACCGCGCCTGCAACTATCTTAGGCGCCTTCCACTTCACGGAACAACCACACGTACAGCTCAAAGGAGCATTCGCATGCCTGTTGGCCTGATAGCACTCGCCCTGGGCGGGTTTGGCATAGGACTCACGGAATTCGTCATCGCCGGCCTCCTCCCGCAGGTGGCAACCGACTTTGGCGTCACCGAAGCGGAGGCCGGCTGGTTCATCTCCGGCTACGCACTCTCCGTGGTGGTGGGCGCGCTGGGCCTGACGGCAGCCGTGACGCGATTCCAGCGCAAGCCCGTACTGGCCGCACTGCTGGTCCTGTTCATTGCCGGAAACCTGCTTTCCGCCACTGCTGACGGTTACTGGCCAATGATGCTGGGCCGCGTTGTTGCCGCCCTCTCGCACGGCGCCTTCTTTGGCATCGGGGCAGTGGTGGCGGCCGGCATGGTCCCGCCCAGCAAGAAGGCAGGCGCCATCGCGCTCATGTTCACGGGACTGACCGCGGCCAACGTCCTTGGCGTGCCGTTCGGGACGTTGCTGGGCCAGGCGGCCGGCTGGCGTGCCACCTTCTGGGCCATCACGGTCATTGGCGTGGCTGCGCTCGCCGGCATCCTGGCCCTGGTTCCCAAGCCGGCCCGTGAAGCGGGGCAGGCGGGAAGCCTCCGCTCCGAGCTTCGGGCCTTCCGCTCCGGCCAGGTGTGGCTTTCCATCCTGGTGACCATCCTCGGCTTCGGCGGCATGTTCGGCGCGTTCACCTACATTGCGTACACCCTCACCGAGGTGTCCGGATTTGCGGCCTCCACCGTGCCATGGCTGCTCATTGTCTTCGGGGCGGGCCTCTTCGCCGGCAACACCCTTGGCGGCAAAGCCGCAGACCGCAACGTCGACCGGACGCTCCTGGTGGTGCTCGCCGCGCTGGCCGTGGTCATGGTGGTGTTCGCTCTGACGGCCGCCAGCCCTGTCCTGACGGTCATGTCGCTGGTCCTGATGGGCGGCTTCGGCTTCGCCACCGTGCCGGGCCTGCAAATGCGCGTGATGAAGTATGCCTCCGGGGCTCCCACCCTGGCCTCCGGCGCCAACATCGGTGCCTTCAATGTGGGCAACGCCCTGGGCGCCTGGCTGGGAGGGGTCACCATCACCGCCGGCCTCGGCTACACCTCACCCATCTGGGCGGGCGCCGTGATCACCGTTGCGGGCCTGGCCGTCATGGCGTTCGCCGCCGCCGCGGCCAAGCGGGAACGGCAGCTTGAAGGCCAGGTGCCGGTGCCTGTCGAGGAGCTGGCCAGCCGCTAGGCGGCGGGGTTCCTTAGGCGCCGAACGGAAGCCGCGGGTCGATGTTTTGGGTCTCCCAGGTCTGACGCACCCAGCCATGGTGGGGATCGTCGCTGATCAGCCATTCCCGCACCGGGCCCGGACCTGCCATGACGTTGAGGTAGTAGAGGTCGTAGCCGGGCGCGGCCATCGCCGGGCCGTGCCAGCCGTAGGGGACCAGGACCACGTCGCCGGTGCGCACCTCGGCCGACACATCGATGGGCCGCTCATCGGAGGCGTAGACGCGCTGGTACCCGATGGCGTCGGCGTCGGGTGGCGCTGCGGAGCCGGACGCCACCTGGGTTTCGAAGTAGTAGATCTCTTCGAGCTGGGTCTCGCCGTCCTTTTCCTCGTCATGCTTGTGGGGAGGGTAGGAAGACCAGTTCCCTGCGGGGGTGAGGACCTCGCAGACGATGAACCGGTCGGCCTCCAGCGCTGCCGGGGTGCCGAAGTTGTGGACCTGGCGCGAGCAGTTGCCGGCGCCGCGCAGTTCCACGGGGGTCTCCGCGGCATGGACCAGCCGGGTGGGGTAGGAGGCTTTCGCGGGGGCCGTGGCCACTGCCACCCTGCCGCCGTCGGCGGAATTGATCCTCACGGCGCGTCCGGCGCCGGAATAAAGGACGTCGCTGGGCCCGGAGAAGACCGAGGGCCGGCCCGCCAGGGGATAGTCGGTGCCGTCAACCGTCACGGTGAAGGCCCCGTTGAGGGGCACCACGATCCGTTCCTCGTCCGCGGCGGAGAGTTCGACGGCGGCACCGGCCGGCACCGTGGCCACCTTCAGGCCGGTGTGCGCCCAGCCGTCCACGGCGAGGGAGGAGTCGGAGGTTCCGATCGAAATGTCCCATTTGCCGTCAGCGGCGGTGCCCCGGGGGTAAACCCAGTTGGTCATGGAGTTGGCTCCTTGGATTATCGCTGTACGAGAGTCATTTCAAAACTGTAGGAATCGGCGCGGTACACGTGGTGGCCCGTTTCCACGCGCCGCCCGGTGTCGTCGACGGCAGTACGTTCCATGGTGACCAGCGCGGATCCCGGCGTCGTGTCCAGCATGGAGGCCTGGTAGTCGTTGGCATTGACGGCGCCGATGCGCTGGTTGGCCAGGCGGAAGTTGACCCCGCCGCGCCGGAGGATCGAATACAGGCCTTCAGCGGCGAGCATGGCCTCATCCATTTCCGCGATGTCGTCCCGAACCCAGTTCTCCATGAGGGCCAGCGGATTGCCGCCTACCTTCCGGAGCCGGGTGAAGTGATAGACCTTTGAGCCTGCCGGAAGCTGCAGTGTTGCCCGGGTGGCGTCCTCGGCTTCAACGTGGGAGAAGCTCAGGACTTCGGTGGTGGGTTTCTTGCCGTCGTTGGTGAGGTCGTCGTAGAGGCTGGAAAGCTCGAGCGGACGGCGCACCTGGCTGGAGACCACCTGGGTTCCCACGCCGCGTTTACGGACCAGGAGTCCGGAGCGGACCAGCTCGTCCATGGCCTTGCGCATGGTGGGCCGGGACAGGTTGAGCTGGGCGGCCAGGTCGATTTCATTCTCCAGCCGGCTTCCGGGTTCCAGCACCCCGCTGTAGATGGCCGCTTCGATGCCCTGGACCACCTGGTGGTACAGGGGCACGGGAGAAGAGCGGTCGATGCTGAGTCCCAGATTGTTCGCCACGGTGCGTTCCCTCATGTTCATGTCTGCGCGTCCGCCCGACCGGCGCCTGCGCCAGTGGCGCACTGCCACCATATGTTCGCTTGATAGGACATACTCTTCTTCCACGATCGTAACAGGCGCTACTCCCGGGTCAAGGGAGGCAGGCAGAAGCAGCCGCGGTGGCAGGCTTCCGGTCCCCGGGAGAATTTGAGAGGCAACAAGGTCCGGCCAGCGTTGCGTTGCGTGGCCTAGGCTGGCTCCATGATGTGGACTGGAAGGCGGCAGCCGTGAATTTCGCCGGAAGCCTTGGTCCCCGTCCCCGCAACCTCGAGGTCCAGGATCTGGCCAGCTTCGACCGCCTGGTGGCCGGCGGCGCAGTTAACCTGCATGGCTGGCACGCGCAGTCGCTGGACCTGCGGGGCCGGTCGGCCGCCCTGAAGAGCGTCACCGTCGAAGGTGCCATGTTCCTCGGCTGCCTGTTCGACGACGGCATGGAAGCCAACCTGCGCAGCCGCGGTGCCCTGATTTTTCCCCGGCTGGAAGGCGTCCCCTTCGACCCCTACCGGGCATCGCTGTACTCCCCGGCTGAACTGTATGCCGGACTGGCATCGTCTCCCTACGAGGAACTGCCGGACGCCCGCATCTACCACTGGAGCATCCAGTCCGGCCAGCGGCGCCGCGTGGATGCGACCCTGGCCTCTGCCCTGCACGACCATGCCATCGGGGACGCGCTGGAAGAGCTGACGGGGTCGGCGGCCTGGACCCGCCGCTCCATCGTCGGGGTCATGGGCGGCCATGCAGCGCCGCGCGGCAGCTTGGAGTTCGCGGAGGCGGCACGGCTGGGCAGGCTCCTGGCCCTCCAGGGGTATTCGGTGGCTACCGGCGGCGGCCCCGGCGCCATGGAGGCGGCCAACCTGGGCGCTTACCTGAGCCAGGCGTCCGACGGCGACCTGGACGCAGCGCTAGGCACGCTTGCCGCGGTCCCCGGGTTCCGTCCCTCGGTGTCGGCGTGGGCACGCGCGGCGGCGGCCGTCGTCGAACGCCATCCGGGCGGGACTGCATCCCTGGGGATCCCCACCTGGTTCTACGGGCACGAACCGCCCAACTACTTTGCCACGCACATCGCCAAATACTTCGCCAACGCCATCCGGGAGGCCATCCTGCTGGAACTGTGCCACGGCGGAATCGTCTTCCTGCCCGGAGCAGCCGGGACCGTCCAGGAGATCTTCCAGGACGCCTGCGAAAACTACTATGGCGCCCGCGAGAAAGTGGCGCCCATGGTGCTGGTGGGGCGGCGCCACTGGGAGCAGGAGTACCCGGCCTGGCCCATGCTGCGCAGCCTGGCCGCCGGGCGGCCCATGGCGGACTACATTCACCTGGTGGATACGGTGGATCAGGCCGTGGAGGTCCTCCGGGGCTGAGCCCTATCCGACCGCCGTGCCGAAGAGCAGGCCCAGCAGGTAGGTGATGCCGGCGGCGCCGAGGCCGATGGCGAGCTGGCGCAGGCCGCGGGTCAGCGGGGAGGTGCCGGACAGCAGGCCGACGGCGGCACCGGTGGCCAGCAGGGCGATGCCCACCAGCACCCCGGCCACCACCAATGCGGCGACCCCGGTCAGGCCGAACAGGAACGGCAGGATGGGCACGATGGCGCCGGAGGCGAAGAAGCAGAAGCTGGACAGCGCCGCACCCCAGGCCGTCCCCACGGCCTCGTGCTGGTCCTCTTCCTCCGGCAGGTCCGGCTGCAGGGACAGGCTGGGGTCGCAGTCGCAGGACAGCAGCCCCATGCGCTCGGCCACCCGGTGTTCCGCCGCCTCGCGGGACATCCCGCGGGCCAGGTACACCAGGAGGAGTTCGTTGTGTTCAAGGTCCAGCTGGGGCGCGGCCGCCAGCGTGATCTGCGTGGGGCGGGTGGCCGCCAGCAGCTCGCGCTGGGAACGCACGGAGATGAATTCCCCGGCGCCCATGGACATGGCACCGGCCAGCAGCCCGGCGATGCCGCTCAGCAGCACCACGGTGCTGGCCACGCCGGACGCCGCCATGCCCATCACCAGGGAGAGGTTGCTGACCAGGCCGTCGTTCGCGCCGAAGACGGCTGCCCGGAACGTGCCGGCCAGGCGGTTGCGGCCGCGCGTTGCCAGGCCCCGCACCACTTCCTCATGGATCTGCTCATCGGCGGCCATGGCGGGAGTGGCGTTGGGGTCCTTGGCGTAGGGGGAGCGGCCCTCGGCGCGCTGGGCGAGGGCCAGCACGAACACCGAGCCAAAGTGCCGCGCCAGGAACCCCAGGAACCGGCTTCGCGCCGAGGCCCTCTTTGGTTTGCCCGCGTGCTCTCCCAGGAGGGCCAGCCAGTGGGCTTCGTGCCGGCCTTCGGCCTCGGCCAGGGCCAGGAGGATGTCCCGTTCCTCCCCCTCGCGGTTCTGGGCGAGGTCCCGGTAGACCGCTGCTTCCGCGCGCTCGTCCGCCAGGTATTGGCGCCACCGTTTGATGTTCGACGGCGAGGGCTGGCTTTGCGGGGTGCCGGCGGCCTCCGGGTGCGGGGTCCGGGAATTGGACCCGACGTTGTTGGACTGTGCGTGCTGCGACACTGGTAACTCCTGGGCTGGAAAGGGCATGTTTTACGCGCCTTTGCCTTGCCAGCGTACTGCGTATTTCCGCGGTTTTTTGGCTGGCCAACCTCGCTGGGAACTTTCGGTATGCCTTAAAACCGGGGCCGATACCGCCCCCGTTGGCCACTCTTCCGGGCGCCGCCACGACTATTGACCCGTCCGCCCGGCGGGTGCTGTGATGAAGGTGTGGCGCATCCTGCGCCCTACCCTAAAGAGCACGTCAGGCGAATAACGGAGGTTGAATCATGAGCACCACCGGACAGCACCCGGACATGCCGCACCTGGACGCCGTGGAAGCGGACCCCGCCTACGATTACGCCGAGGATGCACCGGTAGACGATGCGGACGCGGAGGACGGGGTCCTTGATGAAGGGGAACCGGTGGTCCAGCCGCCACCGATAGTCGTCGACGCCGAGGACCGCGAGGTCCCGCTGGATGACGACGAGCCCCGCGACACTGAGGGGTAGGGACCCAGGAGGGTAGGACTTACGACGGCGGCGCCTCCTTGCGCGTGAATGCGAAAGGAGGCGCCGCCGTCGTGCTTAATGCTTGGTCAAGTCAGCGGCCGGCGAGGACTTCCTCGGGCGCTTCTTCCAGCTCCTGGCCGGCAACACGAAGCTGCCAGGCACGCATGACGGCTGGGTCCGTGGGGCGGGTAAGCAGCGAAGCCGTGATGTAGACAACCGCGGAGGCGATCAGGCCGTAGTAGACGGGCTCGTTGGCGTATATCCCGTCCAGCGGGGCCTTGGCGTTCACTTCCAGGATGATCATGGTGCCGAGGGTGATGACCGAACCGACAGCCATGGACGCGGCGGCTGCCACGCCGGTGCCCCGCTTCCACACCAGGCAGCCCAGGATGGCCACCAGCAGGCCGCCCACCAGGATGTCGTAGGCAATGGTCAGGGCCGCTACCACGTCCTTGGTGATGATGGCGATGACGATGGCCACAATGCCCAGCGCCAGGACCCAGATGCGGTTGGCCTTGACGTCGTGCTCCGGGTTTTCGGTGTCGCCGGTGTTGACGTCCTTGCCGAACCAGCCGGCAACGAACGGCAGGACGTCGGCACGGGCAACGGTGGCGGCGGCGATGAGGGCGCCGGACGCGGTGGACATCATGGCAGCCACGGCGGCGGCCAGGACCAGTCCGCCGATGCCGACGGGGAGCAGGTTCTGGGCCACCTCGGCGTAGACGTCGTCCTTCGCCGCGATCTTGACGTTGGCCAGGGCCACGTTGGCGGCCATGCCGATCAGCGCACCGGCCACGCCGTAGAGGATGCAGTAGATGCCGGCGGTGGCGCCGCCCCAACGGGCCACCCTTGGGGTCTTGGCGGTGAACACGCGCTGCCAGATGTCCTGGCCGATCAGCAGGCCCAGGGTGTAGACGACGAAGTAGGTGATGATCGTCTGGACGCCGATGCCGTCCATCTGGAAGAAGCTGGCATCCACGCGGCTGCGGATCCCGTCGAGGCCGCCCGCGGCGTTCAGGGTGAAGGGGAGCATGAGGAAGAAGATGCCCACCGTCTTGATCACGAACTGGACCTGGTCCGCAAGGGTGATGGACCACATGCCGCCGATGGTGGAGTACACCAGGACGATCGCGCCGCCGATGGCGATGGCCAGCGCCCGGTCCAGGTTGAACAGCACGACGAAGATGGTGGCATAGGCGCCGGTTGACGTGGCGCAGAGCATCAACGTGTACGCGAGCATGACGATGCCGGAGGCTTGGGTGGCCTTGCTCCCGTAGCGGAGGGTGAGCATCTGGGACACGGTGTAGATCTTCAGTTTCTGGATGGTCCCGGCGAAGAGAAGGCTCAGCAGCAGGACGCCGGCGCCAATGGCCACCACCAGCCACATGCCGGAGATGCCGAACTTGTAGCCAAGGCCCACGCCGCCCACCGTGGACGCCCCGCCGAGGACGACGGCGGCCATGGTCCCGGTGTACAGGAACGGTCCCAGGCGACGGCCGGCAACGAGGAAGTCGCTGTTGTTCCTGGTGCGGGATTTGCCCCACCAGCCGAAGGCCAGCATTGCGAGCAGATACACCACCACGATGGCGATGTTGATGGCACTTGCATCCATAGTTGGCTCCTTGGAGCTGTGGGCCGGGTGTGGTGCCGGGGGCGACGGCGCCCGGCACCGCCGCGGACGAACGGAGAGGGGTTCCTGGTATTGCCTTATAGGCAACAGGAGTTTCCAAAGACTAGAGTGTGACGGCTGCAACAGTCAAGGATCGGAACGCCGGTGCCGCTCCCGTGTGGCATGCGCGTGTCACAAAAGCGCCGCAGATTAGTATGGCTCGAGAGTGGAGCCGGACTGCCGGCCATGAAAGGTTCGTAGATGAAGGCACTGCCAGTTGAGCCCAGTAACGTCCCTGTTGCCATCGGCTCAAGGATCCGGGCCGCCCGGCAGTCCCAGCGGCTCACCATCGAGCAGGTTGCCGATGCCACCGGCCTGACAAAGGGTTTCCTCAGCAGGGTGGAGCGGGACCTGACCTCACCGTCGGTGGCCTCACTGGTGACGCTCTGCCAGGTCCTGTCCATTTCCATTGGCGACCTTTTTGCGGCACCCGAGACCCACTTGACCAAGCGGAACGACGGCCCCCGGATTTCGCTCGGCGGCCAGGGCATCGTGGAGCGGCTCCTGACGGCGCGCTCGGAGCGCAGGGTCCAGATCATCCAGGCCGTGATCGAGCCGCACGGCCGCGGCGAGTCCGAGCTCTATGCGGTGGACTGCGACGTGGATGTGCTGCATGTGATCAAGGGGTCCATCAAGCTGATCCTCACCAACGAGGAATACGACCTGAGCACCGGCGACACCGTAACCTTTCCCGGCCGCGAACCCCATACCTGGGTCAACCCCACGGACAAGCCCGTAGAGGTGCTCTGGGTCCTGGTGCCCGCCGCCAGCCGCTGACTTGTCCTCGGGGTTCGGGGGTAGGTTTGGTAAACACCTGATGCTCTAGGGGAAACAGGAGTGTATGATTGCAGTCACACCTGTCCCTTACCTCCTCGAAGGAGAGGCCTCCATTGGAAGAGCTGCGCATTGAAGCCAACGGCAACCTTGGCCCTATCGATTCATCCCGGATTCCCCGCTATGCCGGAGCTGCCACCTATGCCCGTCTTCCCCGCCTGGACCAGGTGGCCAAGGCTGACGTGACCGTGGTGGGGGTGCCGTTCGATTCAGGTGTTTCCTACCGCCCCGGGGCCCGTTTCGGCGCCAACCATGTCCGCGAGGCCAGCCGGCTGCTGCGTCCCTACAATCCCGCCTGGGATGTCAGCCCGTTCGAGAACATCCAGGTGGCCGACGCCGGCGACATGGCCGTCAACCCGTTCCACATCAACGAAGCCATCGAAACCATCCAGCAGAACGCGCTGGACCTCACCGCCGCCGGGAGCAAGCTGCTGACCCTGGGTGGGGACCACACCATCGCGCTGCCGCTGCTGCGGGCCGCTGCCGAGCGCGCCGGCGGGCCCATTGCCATGCTCCACTTCGATGCCCACCTGGACACCTGGGACACCTACTTCGGCGCCGAATACACCCATGGCACGCCCTTCCGCCGCGCGGTGGAGGAAGGCATCCTGGACACTGAAGCCATCAGCCACATCGGCACCCGCGGCCCGCTCTACGGCAAGAAGGATCTCGACGACGACCACCGCTTTGGGTTTGGCATTGTCACTTCAGCGGACGTCTACTATCAGGGCGTGCTGGAAACCGTCGCCAAGGTCCGCGACCGGATCGGCAACCGCCCGCTCTACATCTCGGTGGACATTGACGTCCTGGATCCGGCACACGCACCGGGCACCGGCACGCCGGAAGCAGGCGGCATCACCAGCCGCGAACTCCTGGAGATCATCCGCGGCTTCCGCGGCATGAACCTGGTGGGGGCCGACGTCGTTGAAGTAGCGCCCGCCTACGACCATGCCGAAATTACCGGTGTTGCCGCCAGCCACGTGGCGTACGAACTGGTGACCCTCATGGCGGACAATGCCGTTCCCGGGAGCCGCTTCGGAGCCGAAACGGGCTACCAGGCGCAGGCCCTGGGCCAGGAGGCCCGCCGTCCCGCCGGCTTCGCCGCGGCCACCAAGGAGTAGGGCGGTGACCGAACTGGCGGCACCCGCCCCCGCGGAGGGAAGGGGTGCCCGCAATGGCGGGGACCTCGTCGTCGAGACCCTCGAAGCGTTGGGTGCCAAGACGGTGTTCGGCATCCCGGGGCAGCATGCCCTGGGACTGTTCGACGCGATGGGACGCGGCAACCTGCACTTCGTCTCCTCCCGGATCGAGAACAACAGCGCCTTTGCCGCGGACGGCTACTCCCGCGCCACCGGGGAAGTGGGCGTGCTGTTCCTGTCCACCGGCCCCGGCGCGCTGACGTCCCTGGCCGGCCTACAGGAGGCTTACGCCACGGGCGTGCCCATGGTGGTGGTGGCCAGCCAGATTCCCCTGGAGGGGCTGGGTGCCAGGCGCAAGGGGATGCTGCACCAGCTTGATGACCAGAAGGCGTCGGCGGCGAACGTGACCAAGAGCCAGCGCTTGATCCAGCATGCATCGGGCATCCCGTCCGCCATCCAGGACGCCTGGACCGAGGCCATCTCCTCGCCGCAGGGCCCGGTCTGGCTTGAGATTCCGCAAAACGTGCTGCTGGATCCCATCATGGTGCCTCCAGTGGAGGATGCCTTGGCGGAGGCAGCGGACAACCCGCCGCGGATCGAACTGGTGCGGGAGGCCGTGAAGTGGCTGGAAGCAGCCAGGCGCCCGGCAATCATTGCAGGAGGCGGCACCCGCCGCGGCAAGGCGGAGAAGTCCCTCCTGTCCATCGCGGAGAAACTCCGCGCTCCCGTGATTTGCACGCCGGGCGGCAATGGCGCGTTCCCCTGGAACCACGAGTTGTCCCTCCAGGCCTGGATCGAGGACCGCTACATGACCGACGTCCTGGAGGACGCCGACGTCCTGGTGGTGATCGGCTCCTCGCTGGGCGAGGTGACGTCCAACTACTTCACGTTCGAACCACGCGGGCGGATCATCCAGATCGACGCCGAACCGCGGGTGCTGGAATCCAACCGGCCTGGCCTTGGCATCCGTGCCGACGCCGGGCAGGCGCTCGCGGCCCTTGATGAAGCACTGCAGCCCGGCAGGGCCGCGGCCCCGGACTGGCATGGTGCCACCCCGGAGTCGCTGGTGCAGGAATCGCTCGCCAAGGTCCGCGCCCGGCTGGAATCCCAGGACCTGGGCAAGGAACTGAAGTTCATGGCCGACATCCGCGAGGCCGTGCCGGCGGACATGCAGACCTTCTGGGA
Source organism: Arthrobacter sp. AG367 (assembly GCF_007828995.1). Classification (NCBI taxonomy): domain Bacteria; kingdom Bacillati; phylum Actinomycetota; class Actinomycetes; order Micrococcales; family Micrococcaceae; genus Arthrobacter; species Arthrobacter sp. AG367. The sequence goes on along the minus strand of NZ_VIVE01000009.1, from coordinate 26,882 downwards.
CATGACCATCGCCGCCTACTGGGGCTGGTCCTGCTGGGACGCGCGGCAGGGGCAGTTCCACTCAGCCCAGGGCGCCGGCGGCCTGGGCTTCGCGTTTCCCGGCGCCATTGGAGCGGCCGTGGGATTGGAAACCCAGGGGAGGCCGGGCCGGGTACTCGCCGTGTCCGGCGACGGCTCCTCGATGTATTCCATCGCCGAACTGGCTACGGCGAAACAGCACAACGTGCCGGTCACCTGGCTGATCGTGGACGACGGCGGCTACGGCATCCTGCGTGAATACATGGTGGGTGCCTTCGGCAAGGCAACCGCTACCGAACTGGCCCGCCCGGACTTCGTCAGGCTTGCCGAGTCCTTCGGCATTCCCGCCACCCGGGTTGCCCCGGAGGATGTGGGGGACGCGCTGAAGGCGGGCTTCGCCGGGGACGGGCCCAACGTCGTCGTGGTTGAGACGCTTTTAAAGATGTTCGGGCCCACCCACCTGGGCGACTGATGTAGCCAATAACGCTCACACGCTCCCTCACTTCTGCCACAACGGCTGAAGTGGGGGAGCGTGTGTGTTTAAGGGCCAGCGGCAACAACTTCGTTTCCCTAAGCAACCTTTTCCTGATACAGTTGCTTGCAGCAACTAATTCTTTAGGGAGGATCATGTCTGTCGCACCGGCCACTGCAGCCGACCTCGTCAGCAACATCTATGACCTCCAGCGCGCATTGCGCTGCGTCACCATGATCAACATCAAGGGCCAGGACACGGGCATCGCCCTCCAGGGCGTGCTCAAGTTCATCGGCGAAGGGGAGACCCGTGCCGCGCACCTGGCTGAGCGGCTGGGGGTCAGCCCTCCGGTGCTGAGCCGGCATGTGGCGGAGCTGGCGGACGCGGGCCTGGTGGTCCGCACCCCCGATCCGGACGACGGCCGGGCCCAGCTGTTGGCACTCTCCCCGCGCGGCAAGGAAAAGCTTGCGGAGTTGGTGCGGCACCGGGCGGAGACCCTGCAGGCCTACCTCGCCGACTGGAACGAGGACGACGCCGTGGCAACAGCCGCGATGCTGAGCAAGCTCACCACATCCCTGAAGAATTCCATCCGGGCAAGGGCGGCCGGAACCACCATTGAACACGAAACGCAGGAGTCCATTAATGGCTAACGTCACCGCCGCCGCGGACCAGGAACAGGAGCGCCAGCGCCAACGCGGCGCCAAACAGGAGTCGCGGCAATCCAAGCGCCACGAACCCGGCGCACCCATGAACCACCGGCAGATCATGGAGGCCCTGACCGGTCTCCTCGCTGCCTTCTTTACCGCAATCCTCAGCAGCACCATCGTGGCCAACGCGCTGCCCACCATCATGTCCGAGCTCAAGGGCACCCAGACGGACTTCGCGTGGGTCATCACAGCCGCGCTGCTGGCCAACGCAGCAACCACCCCCATCTGGGGCAAGCTCGCCGACCTCTTCGACAAAAAGGTCCTGGTCCAGCTCAGCATCGTGATTTTCGTGGCCGGCTCGGTGATGGCAGGCTTCTCCGAAAACATCCCGTTCCTGCTCACCGCCCGCGTGATCCAGGGCATCGCCATGGGTGGGCTGACTGCCCTGGCCCAGGCGATCATCGGCTCCATCATTCCGCCGCGTGAACGCGGCAAGTACTCCGGCTACATGGGTGCCGTCATGGCCGTCGGTACCGCCGGCGGACCGCTTCTGGGCGGCTTCATCGTGGACAGCTCGCTTGGCTGGCGCTGGACGTTCTTCGTCTGCGTGCCGCTCGCCGTCGTCGCCCTGATCCTGCTCCAGGTCACGCTCAAGGTTCCGCACACCAAGCGCCCGGCCAAGATCGACTGGCTCGGTGCCATCCTGCTCACCTCCGGCGTCAGCCTGCTCCTGGTCTGGGTCTCCTTCGCAGGCAAAGCCGACTACTACGACTGGTGGTCCTGGCAGACCGCGGTAATGGTGGGCGGCGGCGTCCTCCTGCTCGCACTGCTGGTCCTGGTTGAATCCAAGGTCTCGCAGCCGATCATCCCGCTGAAGATCATCTCCGAACGCACCACCGCGCTGGCCATCGTGGCATCCGTTGCCGTGGGCGTGGCCATGTTCGGCTCCTCCACCTTCCTGGGCCAGTACTACCAGGTGGCCCGCGGCGCCACGCCCACCGAGGCGGGCCTGCTGACCCTGCCCATGATCGCCGGCAACCTGGTCGGTTCCGTCCTGTCCGGCCAGCTGATCAGCCGCTACGGCAAGTGGAAGCGCTTCCTGATCGGCGGCACCGTCCTGCTGATCGGCGGCTTGGCGCTAGCCGGAACCATGGACCACACCACCGAACTCTGGCTGACCGGCCTTTATACCGGCATCTTCGGCATCGGCCTGGGCATGCTGATGCAGAACCTGGTCCTCGCCGTGCAGAACACGGTCCAGGCCAAGGACATCGGTTCCGCGAGTGCCTCCGTCGCGTTCTTCCGCTCGGTGGGCGGCGCCATCGGCGTGTCCGTCCTGGGCGCCGTCATGGCCAACCACGTCAAGGACCTGGCCACCGATGGACTGTCGAAGCTGGGCATCCAGGCTTCCGGCAACAGCGGCGCCAGCATGGACCTCAAGGACCTGCCCGCACCGGTCGCGGACATCATGCGGGCGGCCTACGGTGACGCGACTGCCGGCATCTTCATGATTTCCGCGGTCGTGAGCGCGGTTGCCCTCATCGCCGTGATCTTCATCAAGGAGGTGCCGCTGCGCAGGACCGTGGACATCACCCCCGAGGCCACACTGCAGGCCAACGCCGCCGGCGAAGCCGGAATGACCGCCATGACCGGCCAGCTGCCCGTGGTCCCGCCGGTCGGGAACGCCCCCGGGAACGGACTGCCCGCAAGGAGTGCCACACCTGCAGGGCTGGGTTCAGCGCCGGCCAGGATGTACGACGGCGGTGCTGCCGCTGCTGCCGCGGCGTCCGGGCGGGTGGCCACGGAGGACTTCGAGGAAGTCTTCGCCAGGAGCTTCCGTTCCGAAGGGCTGGACCTGCGCTCTGCCGACACGATGGACAAGGCTGCCGACGCGGTGGCCAGCGCCGCCGCCACCCTGCAGAAACTGCAGGACACCCAGCACCTGCTGGCCCGCCAGCAGGCGGAACTGGGCGGCCTGGTGCTGGACATCCAGGAACAGCTGCGCTCCCAGCAGGACGTGGCGGCCAGGCAGGCGGCCACCGCGGCAGAGCTCAGCAGGCTGCAGCGCAAGCTCCTGAAGGAGCGCAAGATCCAGGCAGCGGCCGCGCTGTACCTGGCAGGGCGCGGGAAGCACAGTGCCGCAGCGCCTGACGCACCGTCAGCCGATGCCCTGTCAGCCGAGGCTCCGTCCGCCGGGGCCGGCTCCTAGCAGCGCCTGGCAGGCCATCGACAGCAGGGCGCGGCCCCCCGCACCGGCAACACCAACGCCGCAGCCCGCACTGGGAACACCAACGCCGCAGCCCGCACTGGGAAGACACTTCCCGGTGCGGGCTGCGGCTTCTACTGCGGACTGCGGGGAATGCCGCTGCCCATGGTGCCCCCGTAGACTGGCCCTCCACCAGTGGCTCCGGCCTGGAAAACCTGCTTCCAAGGGGACCCAATGTCGGTGGGCATCACTAGAGTTGAGTCCATGCTCCTCACCCTTATACGGCGCTACTCCAAACCGTATTTGCCGTACATCCTGGCTGTCCTCGTTTTCCAGCTCGCGTCCACCATTGCCGCCCTGTATCTGCCCAGCCTGAATGCGCAGATCATTGACGAAGGGGTGGCCCGCGGAGACACCGATTTCATCTGGCGCACCGGTGCAGTGATGCTCCTGGTGGCCTTCGCCCAGATAGCTGCGGCCATCGCCGGCGTCTACTTCGGCTCCAGGACGGCCATGGCGGTGGGCCGCGACCTGCGCCGCGCGGTGTTCCGCAAAGTCACCAGCTTCTCCGCCAAGGACGTCAACGCGTTCGGCGCTCCCACGCTCATCACCCGCGGCACCAACGATGTCCAGCAGGTGCAGATGCTCCTGCTGATGGCGCTGAACTTCATGGTCGCCACCCCCATCATGTGCATCGGTGGCATCGTCATGGCGCTGCGTGAGGACATCAACCTCTCCTGGCTGGTGTGGGTGTCCGTCCCGCTGCTGGCCGTGGTGGTGGGGTACCTGGTGGTCCGCCTCATGCCGCTGTTCCGCTCCATGCAGCGGAAGATCGACCGGATCAACGCCGTCCTGCGCGAACAGATCATCGGTATCCGCGTGGTCCGGGCCTTCGTCCGCGAACCGTATGAGACGGACCGGTTCGGTGGCGCCAACAAGGAACTCACGGACGTCTCCCTCCGCATCGGCGCCCTGTTCGTCCTGATGTTCCCGGCCATCAGCATGATCCTGCATCTGTCCACTGCCGCTGTGCTGTGGTTTGGCGGGCAGCGGGTGGACGCCGGCGCCATGCAGGTAGGGTCGCTGACCGCATTCCTGCAGTACCTGCTGCAGATCCTGATGGCAGTCATGATGGGCACGTTCATGGCCATGATGATCCCGCGCGCCTCAGTCTGTGCTGACCGCATCGGCGAGGTGCTCGGCGTCGAACCTTCCATCCACGACCCCGAGCGTCCCGAAGCCCCGGCCTCCCTGCAAGGCGTGGTTGAGTACCGCAACGTCACGTTTGCCTACCCGGGAGCCGAGTCCCCGGTGCTCAGCAACATCAGCTTCACTGCACGCCCCGGCCAGACCATCGCCATCATTGGGTCAACCGGTGCCGGCAAAACGTCCCTCCTTTCCCTCCTGCCGCGGTTGTACGACGCCGCAGAAGGCCAGGTGCTGCTTGACGGCGTCCCGGTGGACAGGCTGGACCGCGCGGAGATCACCAAACGCGTCGCCCTGGTGCCGCAGCGTCCCTACCTGTTCTCCGGCACCATCGGGCACAACCTCCGGTTCGGCAAGACCGAGGCGACCGACCAGGAACTGTGGGATGCGCTCCGGACAGCCCAGGGTGAATCATTTGTCCGGGAAAAGAAGAACGGACTCGATTCCCGGATCTCGCAGGGCGGCACCAACGTCTCCGGCGGCCAGCGCCAGCGCCTGTGCATCGCCCGCGCGCTGGTGACCAAACCGCGCGTCTACCTGTTTGACGACTCCTTCTCCGCCCTGGACGTTGCCACCGACGCCCGGCTCCGTGCCGCCCTCAAACGCACCACCTCGGACGCCACGGTGATCATCGTGGCCCAGCGGATCTCCACCATTACCGAGGCTGACCAGATCCTGGTCCTGGACAACGGGCGGATCGTTGACCGTGGAACCCATGAGGAACTGCTGGAAACCTCACCCACCTACCAGGAAATCGTCGAATCCCAGCTGAGTGTGGAGGAAGTGGCATGAGCCCGCGCAAGAAGGACTCCAGTCCCGTGGAAGTGACGCCAATGTCCGTCCAGCCGCCCGCGGGGGAGGCACAACCGGGCGCAGGGCAGCCGGAGGATGACGACTACGTCGAAGAGGAGTTCCAGCCCACCGAAGCCGACGGCGGCATGTTCGGTGCCATGCCGGCCAAGAAAGCCGAGCATTTCTGGCCGTCTGCCAAACGTCTCATGGGGCTGCTGAAGCCCGAAGCGCTGGGCATCTATGCCGTGGTGGGGCTGGTGGTCATCTCCGTGGTCCTCAACGTCATCGCCCCCAAGATCCTGGGCCAGGCCATGGACGTGATCTTCGCCGGGGTGGTTGGCAAACAACTTCCCGCCGGGGCCAGCAAGGAGCAGTTCGTTACCGGCCTCCGGCAGCAGGGGCAGGACAACTTTGCGGACATGGTGGCCCGCATGGAACTTGTGCCCGGCACCGGCATCAACTTCGACAAGCTCACCATGCTCATCGCCATCGTGCTGCTCATGTACTTCGTGGCGAACATCTTCATGTGGCTGCAGGGGTACGTGCTGAACCGGATCGTCATGAAGGTCATCCGGCGGCTGCGCGATGACACCGAGGCCAAGCTGAACCGGCTTCCCCTGAACTACTTCGACACCCGGCAGCGCGGCGACGTGCTGTCCCGGGTGACCAACGACGTCGACAACATCCAGCAGGCACTCCAGCAGGCCTTCGCCCAACTGGTCAATTCCGTGCTGAGCGTGGTGGGCATCGTGATCATGATGTTCATCGTCTCCTGGCAGCTGGCCCTGATTGCCCTGATCGCGCTTCCGCTGTCCGGGGTGGCCGCTGGCCTGATCGGAGTCCGGAGCCAGAAGCTCTTTGCTGCCCAGTGGAAGAACACCGGGTCATTGAACGGCCAGATCGAGGAGTCCTTTTCCGGGCACGACCTGGTCCGCGTCTTCGGCCGCGATGCGGACATGCTGGCCCGGTTCGAGGAACGCAACGAGGCCCTTTACAAGGCAAGCTTTGGGGCGCAGTTCGTGTCCGGAATCATCTTCCCCGTCATGCAGTTCGTCTCCTACTTGAGCTACGTGGGCATCGCAGTGGTGGGCGGCCTGCGGGTGGCATCCGGCGCCATGTCCCTGGGTGATGCCACCGCGTTCATCCAGTACTCCCGTGAGTTCACCCAGCCCCTGGGCCAGATGGCGGGCATGGCCAACATGCTGCAGTCCGGCGTGGCATCCTCCGAGCGCGTCTTCGAATTCCTGGACGCCGACGAACAGGACGCCGAGACCGCCACCGAACACCTGCCGCCGAAGACCGACGGGCATGTGGACTTCCGGAACGTCACCTTCAGCTACACCCCGGACAAGCCGCTCATCGAGAACCTGTCCTTCACGGCAGAGCCCGGCAACACAGTGGCGATTGTGGGGCCCACGGGCGCCGGCAAGACCACGCTGGTGAACCTGGTTATGCGGTTCTACGAGCTCAACGCCGGCTCCATCATGCTCGACGGCGTGGACATTACGCACCTCAGCCGCTCCGAGCTGCGCTCCAAAGTGGGTATGGTCCTCCAGGACGCGTGGCTGTTCGGCGGCTCCATCTACGACAACATCCGCTACGGCAACCTCAACGCCACGCACGAGCAGGTGATGGCCGCCGCGAAGGCCACCTTCGTGGACCGCTTCGTGCGGGCGCTGCCCGAGGGCTACAACACCGTGATTGACGAGGAGGGCAACAACGTCAGCGCCGGCGAGAAACAGCTCATCACCATCGCCCGTGCTTTCGTGGCGAACCCCTCGCTGCTGATCCTGGACGAGGCCACCAGTTCCGTGGACACCCGCACCGAACTCCTGGTGCAGAAGGCCATGGCCGCGTTGCGCTCGGACCGCACGAGCTTCGTCATCGCCCACCGGCTCTCCACCATCCGCGATGCCGATACCATCCTGGTCATGGAAAACGGACAAATCGTGGAACAGGGCAACCATCAGGTGCTGCTCGATGCCCGGGGCGCCTACCACCGCCTCTACATGTCACAGTTCGCGGGTGCAGATGCCGGAGAAGTACCGGTGGACGATTCGACGGCGGTGCGCAGCTGAGCGCCCAGCAGGCCGAGGCGGCCCAGCGGCTGCAGCGGCAGGAAGACGGACGGGAGGCCGCGGAAGGGGCCGGGCCGGACGGCGGTAAGCGCATTGAGGTCCTGGTGCCGATGCGCTGGGGAGACATGGACGCCTACGGCCATATCAACAATGTCCAGATCGTCAGGATGCTGGAGGAGGCGAGGATCGCCGCCTTCGGGCCGCCCCGGGGCGCGGGTCTGCCCGGTGTGGAGCCGCCGGTATCGCTGTTCAACGACGTTCCGGCCGGAACCATGGCGCTGGTGGTGGATCACAAGATCCGCTACGTCCGGACGCTGGAGTACCGCAACATACCGGCGGTGGTGCAGCTCTGGATCGGCGCCGTCAAGGGAGCCAGCTTCGATATCCACTACCTGCTCCAGGACCCCGTCACCCGCGAGGACTGCGTGAAGGCGAGCAGCCACCTGGCGTTCGTGGACGAAACGACCGGCCGGGTGCAGAGACTCAGCCAGGAACAAAAGGACCGGATGGCCCCCTACAGGCAGTAAGCCTCTGGACAGGGCCGGTCTGGACACACTGGACTGGAACAACCAGCGAACGGTGAAAGGGAGCCCCGATGGCTAAAAACAAGATGGCTAAAAACAAGATGGCCAAGAACAAGACCCTTGGCCGCCGGAACAAGAAGACATGGAAGGAAATGTCCCCATCCGGCAGGGCGGGCATCATCCTTACCGCGATCATGCAGGTGTCCCTGCTGGTTGCCGCCCAACGGGACATCTCGCGCAGGCCCGCCGAGCTGATTAACGGCCCAAAGGCTGTTTGGCGGGCGGCCTCCTTCATCAATTTCATCGGCCCCATGGGGTACTTCGTCTTCGGCAGGAAGCGGCCCGCCACCGGCATTTAGCCCGGCATGGCGGATGGGCGGCCGGACGGTTTGGAGCGGCCGCCCAGCTTGACCCTGTAAATTTGGAGGCATGACCCCCACTGCCACTGTTGCCATGACCCGCGCCCTCGGCATCTCCAAGGAGATCGAGGATGCGGCGTGGTTCGTGCTGGGGCCCGGTCTCCAAGGCAAGGCTTCACCCCTGGACGGCCGCACCCGGACCTGGTCGGTTCCGGCGGCCGCGGAGTTGCTCGACCGCCTGGACCGGGGCATCGCCGATTCCAAGGCCCCGATGATGACCAACCTCCGCGAGAACCTGGAGGGCGCCACCCGCGGGGCCAAGCAGTTGGCCGTGGAGCTGCTGTTCCTGCAGTCGCTTCCGCTGGCCCACGAAGTGAAGTCGTTGAAGGTCAAGCGCGCCCGCGTGGCCGAGGCCGCGGGCTGGCTTGAGCCGCCGCTGGAGCTTCCCGAGGAGCTGTACGCCGGCATGACGGACCACGGCGTGATCCGCGACCGGACCGCCGAATTCAACTGGACCATCTGGGACCACCTGAAGTGGCTGTGCCGGTTTGTGCAGAACGTGGCGCAGCGGCCGGCAAGCGTGGTGCAGGCGGCCATCAAGGACCCAGTGCAGTTCCACCGCCTCGCTGCATCAACTCCCGACGATCAGCCCGCCATCCGCCGCAGCATTGAGTTCCTCGCCTGGCCCAGCTACTTCGAGCCGGTGGTGGCGGACGTGGAGCGGCAGGAAATCCGGGACGCGTTCGCGTCGCTGGTGGGCGGGGCCAACGGCGACAGCGAAGAGGACATCACTGCGGACATCCACCGCATCCGGCTGCACCTGGACGAGCAGGCGGGCCAGCGCACGGACTGGTACTCCCGCCAGCTGGTCAGCCAGTGGCGCAAAGTGGGCGACCCCGGCCGGCGGGCCTGGCTGCTCCGCACGCACAGCGACCACGCCGAGCTGCTCACGGCCTGGCACGGCGAGGAAAAGGTCACCCTCGACGTCGAACATCTCCGGCACCTGGACCCCGGCGTCACCGCCGGCCTGGTCCAGCACGCCGTGGACGAGGACTACAAACACCTTGGCTACGTGGAACGCGAGGACACCAAGACTGCGGTGTTTGCCTTCCTGACCGTCATGAAACCGGGTGATCTGGTGCTCTACCAGCACGCCGGAACTGTCCGGCTGGGCGGCGTGCTGGGGGAGCCCGAGTACAACGACGACAACCGCCGGCTGCGGCGCAAGGTGCGCTGGTTCGACGACGGGCACACCACCACCAGCCTTCCCCGGCACGTCCAGCGCCAGCTCGCCACCCCCGGCATCGTGGTGGACGTGACCCGGGTGGTCCAGGCGCTGCAGGCGCTGCTGCCTGCCGAGGCGGAAACCGAGCCCGACGGCGACACTGAGGGTGCCGCCGTCGTCCAGCCTGTCCAGGAGGGCTTCCGCCCGCTGACGCAGGAATTCGCGGCGTCGCTGCACATGGAGCTGGAACCGCTCCAGGAGATCGCGGACCTGCTGGAGGAGAACCGCCAGCTGGTCCTCTACGGCCCTCCGGGCACCGGCAAGACCTACCTGGCCAAGCACCTCGCCGCCGAGCTGGCGGACGACACCACCGACGAGCGTGTCAAGCTGGTCCAGTTCCACCCGTCCTATGCCTACGAGGACTTCTTCGAGGGCTACCGGCCGGACAAGACGGACGAGGGCCAGGTGTCCTTCAAGCTGGTGGCTGGCCCGCTGCGCCGCCTGGCCGAGGAAGCCGCCAAGCCCGGGAACGAGAAGAAGCCGTACTTCCTGATCATCGATGAGATGAACCGCGCCAACCTGGCCAAGGTGTTCGGCGAGCTGTACTTCCTGCTGGAATACCGCGACGACCGGATCTACCTGCAGTACAGCCCCAACGAACCGTTCACGCTGCCGGACAACCTCTACATCATCGGCACCATGAACACTGCGGACCGCTCCATCGCCATGATGGACGCAGCCATCCGCCGCCGGTTCTCCTTCATTGAGCTGCACCCGCAGACCGAGCCGGTCAAGGGCTCCCTGCTCCGGTTCCTGCAGGCCCGGCAGCTGGACACCACCCCGGCGCTGCTGCTGGATGCGCTGAACGGTGCCATCGACGAGTGGGACCGGGACCTGATGATCGGGCCGTCCTACTTCATGAAGCCGGCGGCCCAAACCCCGGCCGGGCTCCGCCGGATCTGGAAGTATGAGCTGATGCCGCTGCTGGAGGAGCACTACCACGGCCAGCTCACGCGGGCGCAGCTGGAGGAGCGCTTCGGGCTGGACCAGCTGCTGGGACGCGTTGCAGCGCGCTGATCCCCGGGCGTCCGTGCGGCACCTGGTCCTGGACGAGCTGTCAGGCGGCCTGGTGGAACGGCTGGACGCGCCAAGTGCTTCCTTCCTGAACTCCAGCGGGCTGGCCAAGGCATCCCCCATGGGCATGGGGCTGTACCGGATTGAACCGGTGGGCAAGGTGGGCTCCGTCCGGACCCCCACGCTCCAGCTGGACGTCCGGCCCAAGGACAGGCTGGGGCTCAGCCGGCTCCTCTTCCTCCTCAGTTATGCGGGGGATCAGGGCTTCCGGCCGGACCTGGTGGCCGCTGACGAGGACCGGGACCTGTGGAGCGCCCTGGCCGAGTCGCTGGCGCAGCTGGCCGAACGGGCCCTGGGCCGTGGTGTCCTGCAGGGCTACCTCACCGTGGACGAGTCGCTGCGGACGGTCAAGGGACGCATCCGGATTTCGGACCAGATCTCCCGCCGTCCAGGAATGCTGGTTCCCCTGGAGGTCTCCTACGACGAGTTCACCGAGGACATCGCGGAAAACCGGATCCTGCGCGCTGCGCTGGAGCGGATGGGGCAGGTGCCGGGGGTACGGCCGGAGGTGCTGGGCCGGCTGCGGCAGCTGAAGGGAAAGCTCGACGCCGTCACGCGCCTTCCGTCCGGGGCGCCGGTGCCGCCGTGGAAGCCCACCAGGATGAACCTGCGCTACCACGCCGTGCTGCGCCTGGCGGAGCTGATCCTGCGCAACGCGTCCGCGGAAGCGGGGGAGGGCAGGCAGCGGACGGCCTCGTTCGTGGTGGACATGGCCCAGGTGTTCGGGGACTTCGTGGGCACCGCACTGCGGGCGGCGATGGCCGCGTATCCGGGGGAGCTTCGGCTGCGGTACAACGCCCTCCTCAGCGAGGCGGTGCGCGACTCGGACCGCCTGTCCGTGCGCCCGGATGCTGTCCACCTGCTGGGTGGGCGGCCGGTGGTGGCGTATAACGCCAAGTACCGGGCCGCGTCGGACGCCGGTGCGTCCCTCACCGCAGACCATTACCAGATGCTGGCGCACTGCACGGCGCTGGCCGTACCCACCGCCTGGCTCGTCTATGCCGGCAAGGGCGAAATGAAACTCCGCCGCATCCTTAACACCGATATCGACATCGTGGAGTTCCCGCTGGATCTCAGCCAGCCGCCGTCGGCCATCCTTGCCTCCGTCAGGGACCTCGCCCGCCAGTCCTGGGGCGAGGTGGTTTCCCACCCGCGTCCTGCCCCCGCAGGCCCCGCCAGGTAACCCCGCGGGCGCGGGCCGCTACACCGGCACCCGGAACATGAAGGTGGTCCCTTCGCCCAGCGTGCTGTCGACGCCGATGGTGCCGCCATGTGCCTCGACGATCGCCTTGCTGATGGGCAGGCCCAGGCCCACGCCGGGGATGGCGGTGCGGCGGACGCTGCTGGTGCGGAAGAACTTGGCGAACACTTCGGAGGCGTCCTCCGGGCTCATCCCCATGCCGGTGTCGGTGACGCGGCAGGCCACGTGGCCGTCCTCCTGCGCCAGCGACACCACCACCTCGCCGCCGTCCGGTGAGTACTTGATGGCATTGGACACCAGGTTGTCCAGGACCTGGGAGATCCGGGCGCTGTCCACGTGAGCTTCCAGGCGCTCCGGGGTTTCGGCCCGCAGTTCGACGCCGGCGGCGGCGGCCCGCGGCATCGCGGAGGAGACGCTGCTGCGCACGAGTTCGGCCACATCGACGGCGTGGGGCGTGACGATCAACTGGCCGTTCCTGCTGGACAGCAGGTCCGACACCAGGGTCAGGAGCCGCTCGGAGTTCCGGCGGATGATCTCCAGCATCTCGCGCTGCGGCCCTTCCAGCTCATCGGCCAGAAGGATCTCCACGTACCCGAGGATGGAGGTCAATGGCGTGCGGAATTCGTGGGAGACGCTGGAGACGAAGTCGTCCTTGGCGGTGAGCGCGTTCACCAGGTCCGTGACGTCGCTGAAGACGATGACGGAGCCGCCGAGGTTGCCATCGGAATCCTTCATGGCGCGTGCCGTCGTGACAAAGGCCCGCTGTTCTTTCCCCTCGCCCAGCCAGACGAGGTAATCGGTGAAGGTTTCCCCCAGGACAGCCCGGCGGACCGGCCGCTCCTCCACGGCGACCAGCGTCTTGCGGTCAGGGCCGAAGACCAGCAGCTGTGACTCGTTGGGGTCCGCGATATTCTTTGGCCTGGCCAGTTCATGGTTGGCGCGCTGTTTCCGGTTCATCAGGACGTCGTGGCCGTCGGCGTCGACGGCAAGGACGCCCAGGTGCACGGTTTCCAGCACGGTGTTTAACAGGGCCTCCTGGCGCTTGCTGATGCGCAGGTTGGCCCTCAGCTGCTCGTCTTTCTCCTCCAGCTGCGTCTGCTGGCGCATCATGCTCAGGGTCAGGACGCTCACTGAGACGCCAATGCCCAGCATCATGACCGGCAGCAGGAGCGACCGGGCAAAGTCCTGTGGCGTGTAGTTTCCCTTCACGAGCAACGGCACCCAGATAATGGCCAGCGGTCCCAGGAAGGAGAGCCACAAGGCGGCCCGCGGGTAGTAGCCCGACGCGCAGAGCCAGATGACCGGGAACACGGCCAGCAGGCTGATACCCGCGAGGCTTTCCTGTCCGCCCTCCCGGCCGGCGGCGATCGAGATGAAGTCCAGCAGCGGGATGGCCAGGAAGCTGGTGTGGGGCAGCCGCTCCCAGGGGATGAGGTAGCACAGCGCCATGATCGCCAGCTGGGAGATGAGGAACGTGACGAAAAGGGGGTTGTCCATGGTGTCCGGGAAGAACGCCCAGACCAGCAGGGCCGTCAGGATGGTGGTCACGAACAACGGCATCTGGCTCATGGCCACCCGGTCCGTCAGCCGGTACTCGTGAAAGGGCCGCTTGAAAAACCGCAGCCGTCCGGAGGACCAGGCTGTGGGGTCGCTCATGGGGTGGAAGACGCGGATGTGGGGGTTTGCAGGGCCATACCAGCAGGATATCCGCAGCCAGCTATACTTCTGACGTTGGCACTGAGGGGGCTCTATGAGTGAGGCACGTGTGGGTCTGGTCATCGAGGATGACCACGACATTCGGGAACTGGTTCGCACTGTGCTGACCCAGGCTGGATTCGACGTCTCGGTCGCCAGCGGCGGCGCGGAGGGCGTCCTGATGGCAAAGAGCCTGAATCCTGACGTCATCACCCTGGACCTGGGGTTGCCGGACATCGACGGATTCGAGGTGTCGCGGCAGATCCGCGAGTTTTCGGATGCCTACATCGTGATGCTCACGGCCCGCACCGAGGAACTGGACACCCTGATCGGGCTCGAGTCGGGTGCGGACGACTACCTCACCAAACCGTTCCGGCCGCGCGAATTGCGCGCCCGCGTCGCGGCCATGATGCGGCGGCCACGCTCCGTTCCCGAGCCCGGCGAGGTAACGGTGGATGCTTCCCAAGACGGAACTGCCCACCCCGAGCGTGGAAACTTCAGCCACAACGGGCTGGAACTCAGCTACGCGTCCCGCACGGTGGCCGTCGACGGCAAAGAGATGAACCTGACCCGAACGGAGTTCGAACTCCTGTACGCGCTCCTGGAAGCCGGCCGGACGGTCCGGACCAAGTCCGACCTGGTGCGCAGGCTTCGGGATGAGGATTACGACGTCGGCAGTTACATCAGCGAGGCCGACGAACGTTCCGTCGAGGTCCACATGGGAAACCTGCGCAAAAAGCTGGGCGACTCGCCGCAGCAGCCGCGGTGGCTGCAAACAGTCCGCGGAGTGGGTTATCGCTTGGCGCCCGGGCAGCACTGAGCCTGCAGCCGGTGCGTGGTTTGCCTGCTGCACTGGGTGATGGGCCGCAGGTACGCGGCTGCCAGCCTGGGCAATGCCACCGTCATGTCAGCGTGTCGCGCCTCGGCCCGGATCTCGTTCTCCAGTTCCAGGGCAAGCCCCGCCAGCCGCTCGGCTCCAACCATCTGGCTTGAGGTCTTCAAGCTGAGGACGGCATCCATCGATCCGTCGAGGTCTCCGGTGGTCAGGGCAAGCCGCAAACGGGCCAGCCGTTGTGGCAGGTACTCGATGAAGTTCCCCACGAAGACCCTGCTGTAGCCTTCTTCCTCCTCAAGCTCTTCCCGCAGCCGGTCCAGGACGGACTGGTCTACCAGCGGCCTGGGCGCATCATCTGAAGTGCTCATGACACTCCTTTCTGCTGGAATTGCTGACTCGGAAAACAGGGTGGTAATGCGGAGGTGCTTCGTCTTTTTTCAGGTTAGGACCGTTCCCTTTACCTTGCAGAAGACTCGGCAAGAATTGTGGTTTTCTTGATGGGAGTGCGGTTTGCTGCCCATAGGATCAAGGCCAGTGCTTTCCGCATTGACGTCAACAGCGGCCCAAAACCGCCTTCAATCCGGGGATAGATTGCCGTGTTCCGAACGCTCAGGACCTTATTTGCCGCGCTCTTAATCGTGGCTGGTTTGGCCGTGTCCATAATCCAGCCGGCCAGCGCAGCCACTTCACCTCAAGTTATGCTCAACCCGGCTTCCGGTCCGGCCGGTTCCGCGGTGACCGTTACCGGAACAGGGTTCAAGGTCTCCACTACCGGGACAGTGATTGTGGGTTCCACGACCTTCGCGTTCCAGACCACATCGACGGGTGCTTTCAGTACGGGGATCACCATTCCAGCGGCGTCAACCGGAAACCTCACCATCACTGCCAAGACCTCGTCCATCAAGGCTTCCGCGATTTTCGTGGTTCAGGCTGCTCCGGCTCCGGCTCCGGCTCCGGCACCAGCGCCCGCCCCGCAGCCGCCCACAGTCAGCACGGCTCCCTTGCGCTTCGGAGTGGCAACCGCCGGGGGAGCGCTGGCCGGCACCGAGCTTGACGAGGTGGCCACGCTGGCCGGGGAAAGTCCCTCGATGGTCATGTTCTACAAGGATTTCCTGCAGTCTCCGCCAATCACCGAAATGGATGCGGTGCGCTCGCGGGGTGCCACGCCCCTGGTGACCTGGGAGCCGTGGGCTTGGGGCGGAGGGGTGGAACAGCCGGCCTATTCGCTTGACCGGGTGGCTGCCGGTGACTTCGACGCAAATATCACCCAGTGGGGCCAGTCGCTGGCGGCCTGGGGCAAGCCGGTCATGCTGCGCTTTGCGCACGAGATGAACGGCAACTGGTACCCGTGGGCCGAGGGCGTCAACGGCAACCAGCCCGGAGACTATGTGGTCGCTTGGCGTCATGTGCACGACGTTGTCGCCGCGACGGGTGCCGCCAATGTCCAGTGGGTTTGGTCCCCGAACGTGCCCTACTGGGGCTCGACCGACATGGCCGGCCTGTACCCGGGGGCAGGTTACGTGGACATCGTGGCGCTGGACGGCTACAACTGGGGCACGTCCCAAACCTGGAGCAGCTGGGTTTCCCCGATGGATCTCCTTGGCCCCGGCATCTCCCAGCTCCGCACCCTGGCACCCGGAAAACCCGTCCTGATCGCGGAGACAGCGTCCAGTGAGTTGGGTGGTTCCAAAGCCGCCTGGAACACGGACCTGGTGTCTTATCTGGCCGCGCAGCCGGACGTGATGGGCTTCGTCTGGTTCCATCTGCAGAAGGAAACGGACTGGCGCATCAACAGCAGTGACTCGTCGGCATCCGCCTTCAAGTCCGCCCTGTTGGCCCGGAGAAGCTAGGGGAAATGGGATAGACGCTCCGAAACTGTCAGTGGCGTGCTGCCTGATCGCGGCAACCCGTTCATCCTGCCCCGCCAGGATCAAGGACAGTGCCGGCAGCGGCTAAAGATTTCCTCAAGAATTCCTGCGTCAGCCGCCGGCGTCCAGGAAGTTCACCAACTGGGTTTCGAGGGCTGAACGGTCCTTCAGCTCGCACTCCCAGACTGTCAGCACTTCCCAGCCGGCGTCTTCCAACTGCCGGCGCTGACCTTCGTCGCGCTCTCGCGTCCGGGTGCGTTTGGCGGCCCAGAACTCGGCGTTGGCTTTCGGAGCGTGCAGGCCCACCCTGCAGTCATGGAAATGCCAGAAGCAGCCGTTGACGAAGATCACCTTGTGCCGGGCGGCGAAGACGAGATCCGGATTTCCCGGCAGTTTGCTGCCGCCGGACCTGCCGTGCAGGCGGTACCGATAGCCCTTGGCGTGCAGCAACCTGCGGACCAGAAGCTCGGGTTTGGTGTTCTTGCCGCGGATCCGGGACATGTTCCAGCTGCGCTGCTCGGGGGTGAGCTTGTCTGCAGTGGACCTGTCCGCCATCCTTCCAGTCTAGGAGCGGTTAGATCTCCCGTTCCGGCTGTTCGCCGAACACGAAGTGCCGGCCACTGACGGACTTCGGTTCGATCTCCACGTAGAAGTCCTTGAGTGTTGGAACCCAGGTCTTCAGGCCAAGCTCCTCAATGGCTGCGAGCTCATCCGAATTGCTGAGCACACGCGCTGTGCCCCTCAGGACAACCGACCAGGCCTCCTGCGAGAGGATGCCGTCGGTCTCGAACAGCACCTGGGCGTTGATGGTCAGTTGCGCGAGTTTGTTTCCCGGCGCCGTGCGCAGGTAGACCTTCCGGTTTGAGGTCACGTAATTCACCGGGAAAATGTCCGGTTCCCCCGCAACAGAAACCACCAGCCGCCCGTGCTGCGTTGCCGCCAGCAGGCGCCAGGACTGCTCGTCATCGAGTTCCAGGACGGGATTGCCGTCCGCGTGTTCAAACATCATGCGGCCATTGTTCTACTCGCAGTAGAAATGCGCCAGAGGCTTTGTACCCATCTCCGCCTGTTTGTGACAGGTCCGTCAAGGGTTAACACTTCCGAAACAGGCTTGTGACCGGACTGTCTTTCCTGCTGGATAGCGTCGCACGCAGGGCCGTGATGGCTAAACGCAAACGAAAGCGACGCACCTAATGGGCAACGACACAGATACAACGCAATTACTGGAACCGGCGGCACCATCCGGTGCCGCCGTCGTCGGACATTCCCCGGCAACCCCGACGGCAGGCAACACTGCGGCGCTGAACGCCACCAAGGAAAGCCTGGAGGACTACACGCTGCGGTTCGCGCCGCGCTCCTACCGCAAGTGGAGTGCAGGAGTGGTGGCAACGAGCGCGCTGGGCGGCATCGCCTACCTGGCGGACTTCTCGATCGGCGCGAACATCGGGATCTCGTACGGCACTGTCAACGCGATCCTGGGGATCCTGGTGGCAGCCGTCGTCATCTTCGCCACCGGATTCCCCTTGGCCTACTACGCGGCCCGGTACAACATCGACCTGGACCTGATCACCCGCGGTTCCGGCTTTGGCTACTACGGATCGGTGGTCACGAACGTTATTTTCGCGACCTTCACCTTCATCTTCTTTGCGCTGGAGGGCTCCATCATGGCGCAGGGCCTGGAGCTCGGGCTCGGCGTCCCGCAGTGGCTGGGGTATGCCGCCTCCACCGTGATCATCATCCCGCTGGTGATTTATGGGATGAACACCCTGGCCAAACTTCAGGTGTGGACCACTCCGCTGTGGCTGCTGCTGATGGTGGTTCCCGTGGGCTACCTGCTGATGTCCCATCCGGAGAGCATCGACAGCTTCTTCGCGTACACGGGTGCGTCCGGCGATGGCGGACCGAACCTGGCGTCCGTGATGCTCGCAGCCGGAGTGTGCCTGTCCCTGATGGCGCAGATCGCCGAGCAGATCGACTACCTCCGGTTCATGCCGCCGCGTACCGAGGCCAACAAGGGAGCCTGGTGGCGCGCGGTGATCCTTGCCGGTCCGGGCTGGGTGATCTTTGGGGCGATCAAGCAGATTGTGGGACTGTTTATCGCCATCTACCTGATCGCCACACTGGACCCCGCCGCCTCTGCCACGGCCAATGAGCCCGTGCACCAGTTCCTGGGCGTCTACCAGGAGATGATGCCGGCCTGGCTGGCCATGACGCTGGCCGTGGTGCTGGTGGTCATCTCGCAGATTAAGATCAACGTCACGAACGCTTATTCGGGCTCCCTGGCGTGGACCAACTCGTTCACGCGCATCACTAAGACGTACCCGGGCCGGATGGTGTTCGTCGTGGTGAACCTGCTGATTGCGCTGGTTCTGATGGAAGCGAACATGTTCGATTTCCTCAATACCATCCTCGGTTTCTACGCCAACTGCGCCATGGCCTGGGTGGTCACGGTGGCGTCCGATATCGCCATCAACAAGTACCTGCTGAAGATCTCGCCGAAGGTGCCGGAGTTCCGCCGCGGCATGCTGTACGCCGTGAACCCGGTCGGATTCGTGTCCATGCTGGTGTCCGCAGGAATTTCCATTGCCGTGTTCTTTGGTGCGTTCGGTGCCGCAATCCAGCCGTACTCGCCCATTTTCGCGGTTGGCCTGGCGCTGGTCCTGCCGCCGGTTCTCGCTGTGCTGACCCGCGGCAGGTTTTATCTTCGCCGCACCGAAGACGGCATTGATCTGCCCATGTTCGACGCCGAGGGGAACCCGAGCGACGCCAAGCTCCTGTGCCACGTGACGGGGTTGGAATTCGAGCGGCCGGACATGGTGCGTTCCGCGCAGGACGCTCCCGACGGCGGTATCCAGTACGTTTCTTCGCTCGCCTTGTCGACGGACAAGACAGGGGAGTTGGTGCTCCCAGCCGGAAAATAGGCGCTTTAGTTCTAACGGTCATTACAAAAAGGAAGCCGGTGCACGTGGTGTGCCGGCTTCCTTTATGACTTCTTCTGTCGCATTCCGGATGGTAGAAACGGAACCGGGTCCGCCTGTGGATAAGTTCGGTCGCCGAATTGTGACGTGGGCTACCCTTAACTCACTGTCCGGAGCAAGCCGTCTTGAAATTTACTGGGGGTACAGCGGCCCATGACATCACAGAACTTCTTTACGTCCCGTGCTGTGCGGTCCGGGGCAGCAGCCCTTGTTATTGGTCTTTCACTGGCTCTGTCCGGCTGCAATTCCGGGGGCTCTCCGGGGCCGGGCGGCACTTCGTCGCCCGTGGCGGCCGAGACGCCCACAGCCAGCACCACGCCGACTCCCACCCCCACACCCAGCGCCGTCTATAAGCCAGCCGACGCGTCCGGGCCTGCCCAAAACGTTCCCGTCCCCGTGCTGCCGGAAGTAGCCAAGACAGAAACGAGGGAAGGACTAGAGGCGTTTACTGCCTATTGGTTTGAACTACTCAATTACGCTTACCAGACTGGTGATGTGGCGGGCCTAGAGTCAGTAACCTCGCCAGGCTGTGACTATTGCTCGAAACTAAGCACTTCTCTGATTACCAACTATCAAGGGAATCGCTGGCTGTCGGGTGGGAAGATCACGATTCCTGTCAGGACGACTACGTTTGAGAGATCTGCTGATGGAAACTTCCAAGTCATTTTGCAGGTCCTGCAGAGTCCTATCAGTTACTACGAGCCCGGCGGCAGGGAGTTTAGAACTGCCAGTAACGGTTCGAACACGGGCAACGTACTGTTGGCCAACTTCGAGGCTGGCGCCTGGCGCGTCAACGATCTGCATCCCTTACGCTGATGCTTCGATTAAGCTCGCGAAGCATTGTTTCGTTCCTGATCATATTGGTGGTTTTGAACGCCGGGCTCGTGCCCCCAGGATTTGCGGATGACGGTCTTGAAGCTGATTTCGGTGAGGTGGGAATAGACGTTGACAGTTGGACTAAGGATCCAGTCACCGGTCATATGTCTCCACCTGAACCTGGGACTGTAAGCACCGACCCCAACGAGTACAAGTACGAGCTCCAATGCCACCTCGGCGGAGGAGACTTTGACACCCCTTGCCTTGCCCGCCAGCTCGACTGCAAGGACCGGGAGGACGGTGCCAAGGGCATTCCGGTCGTGTGGCTGTCGCGGCCGCGGGGCGTACCCGGCGCGGTTTGGGCGCATCACTCAGGACCCACCTGCCTTTACGATCCGAAGCCCGAGGACCTCCTGCCCCGGATCGCCGCCGATATCCAGCGCCAGTTCCAGAACCTGCCGGTCAACGCCGGGAAGGTTGTGGCGCAGCCCAGCCCCAATACCCTCCGGGGCGCGGAGACGAACTTTTACGCGGAAGCGATTGAACAGCAGTTCGACATCACCATGTTTGGCCAACAGGTACACGTGGTGGCGACACCCGTCCAATACACCTGGAACTACGGGGACGGCACGGTTTTCGGCCCCCAGCCGTCAATGGGCGGCGCCTTGCCGCAGGACAGGTGGGGCGAGAAGACCCGGACCAGCCACGCCTACGCATCCACCGGCGATTTCCAGGTGGTGCTGACAACCTCGTTCCAAGGCACCTATTCGGTGAACTCCGGTCCACCCCTTCCGATACCCGGCCAGGGCCAGTTCCGCGCGCCCCCGCAAGGGATCAGCGTCTGGCGCTCGCTCACCCGCAACTACGCCGACGACTGCAACGCCAATCCCCAGGGACAGGGCTGTCCGGGTGCCGGAGCACCACGGTAGGTTCAAAAGCAGGGCAGAACTGGCTGTGATCCCTATCGCACCCGCGAAAGTCCGGAATAGTTGCACGCGCCCCACAGTTGGCAAAGGCAGTACGTCTTCAGCCTTCGAAAGGAACTGCGCATGCTGTTTTCCCCACTCACCCTCGGCGAACTTGAACTTCCCAACCGGCTGGTGATGGCACCCCTGACCCGCCTCCGCGCCGGTCAGGAAGGCATCCCGGGCCCGCTCGTCGTCGAGCACTACCGCCAGCGCGCGTCCCTTGGCCTCATCGTCAGCGAGGGCACCTACCCCACTCCCGCAGGACAGGCCTATCCCGGCCAGCCGGGCATCGTCACCCAGGAGCAGGTTGCAGGGTGGAAAAAGGTTACGGATGCCGTCCACGCCGAAGGCGGGCGCATGTTCGCCCAGATCATGCACGGCGGCCGGGTTTCGCACCCTGACATCACCGGCGGTCTGCCCATCGTCGCCCCCAGTGCAGTAGCGATTGACGGCGACGTCCGGACGCCGGCCGGCAAGAAGCCCTACCCGGTGCCGCAGGCACTGACCACCGACGAACTCCCCGTCGTCATCCAGGAGATCGTCAACGCCTCCCTGAACGCAATTGAGGCAGGGTTCGACGGTGTGGAACTGCACTCGGCCAACGGTTACCTCCTGCACGAGTTCCTGGCGCCGAATTCCAACATCCGGACCGACAGCTACGGCGGATCACCCGAGAACCGCGCCCGTTTTGTGATCGAAACGGTCAACGCAGTGGTTGCCGCCCTCGGCGCAAACCGGGTGGGCCTGCGCATTTCCCCGGAGCACAACGTCCAGGGCATTGCCGAGACCGACGCCGCGGATGTTCGTGCCACGTACGAAGTCCTCGTGGACAGCATTGCGCCGCTCAACCTCGCCTACCTGAGCATCCTGCACCACGAACCTGCCGGCGAACTTGTCCAGGATCTTCGCGTACGCTTCGGCGGCACCTTCCTGGTGAACACAGGCTTCGGCGTGGTCACCACCCGGGAAGAAGCCGTGAGCCTGGTGGCTGAGGGCCATGCGGACGCCGTGGTGGTGGGCCGCCCCGCGATCGCCAACCCGGACCTTGCCCGCCGCTGGAAGGAAAGCCTTCCGCTGAACGAGCCCGACGCCTCCACCTTCTACGCCGAAGGCGCCACCGGCTACACGGATTACCCCGCCTACCAGGGCTGAGCCGCTTACCAGGGCTGAGCGGCGGATCGGCCGAGTCGAACAAAACGACGACGGCGGCACCCATCATGGGTGCCGCCGTCGTTGGCTGTCTGGGGTGCTGGTCCCGGGCAGCAACACCGGAAGGTCATCCGACGACCTCACGGCTGAAGAATTATGTGGCCCGCCGGACTCCATCGGATGCCGGCGGTGATCAGATGCTACTCCAACGAATGGACTCTTACCAGAGCCAGTTTTGCCGCAAGGAAAAAGCGCTAGAGCACGGCTTCCCGGCCGGTCCCTTCCTTCATCACCAAGCGCCCGTCCTCGATGGACACCAGCACACTCTTGGGCCTGCCGCTGACCTTGGTGATGGCTTTCAGCCCACGGTTGGTGACCTCAACGCCCACCTGGGCACCCTTGGCCGGCAGCTCTACCGAGACCTCTGACGCGATGCCGAGAAGCGGATTCGTGGAAATCCCCACATCCCTGCGCACAGCCTTCCCGTTCACGGTCACGGTGACGTTCGCTTCGTCGAACCCGTCCTGAAACACAACCAGCAATTCCCGCATGGTGGCCTCTTCCTCGAGCATGGGTGCCAGTGATGGCTAGTCCACTACAGCACTTTGCGCGTCCCAGGGGAATACCTGCTTCTCCCTATGGCGCCTCAGCGAGTACGGCGGCGGTGGAGCCCCGCAGGCCGGTAAGGCAAGATGTTCTGGTGACCCAAATGCCAGGACCTTCCGCCGCTTCCGTCCGCCCCAGCGCATCAGGGGAGGACGAACTCTTTGCCCAGATCGCTGCTGAGCTGGGGGTCAAGGCCTGGCAAGTGAAGGCTGCAGTTGAATTGCTCGACGGCGGCTCGACAGTTCCGTTCATCGCCCGGTACCGCAAGGAAGCCACCGGGACGCTGGACGACACCCAACTCCGCGACCTCGACGAACGGCTCCGCTACCTCCGGGAGCTGGCGGACCGCCGTCGTGCCGTCCTCGACGCGATCGAAGCGCAAGGCCAGCTGACGCCGGAACTGCGCAAGGCAATCTTGGCGGCGGACACCAAGTCGCGGCTTGAGGACATCTACCTGCCGTTCAAGTCCAAGCGGCGGACGAAGGCCCAGATCGCCCGGGAAGCAGGCCTGGAGCCGCTCGCGGACACACTCTTGAAGCGGCCGGACCTGGATCCCGACCGCGAGGCCGCGAAGTACCTCAACAGCGCGCATTCCGTTGATGACGCCGCCGCCGCGCTCGCAGGTGCACGCTCCATCCTGGTGGAAAGGGTGGCCCAGGATCCCGACCTCGCAGCAAATTTG
This sequence comes from Arthrobacter sp. AG367, assembly GCF_007828995.1. Classification (NCBI taxonomy): domain Bacteria; kingdom Bacillati; phylum Actinomycetota; class Actinomycetes; order Micrococcales; family Micrococcaceae; genus Arthrobacter; species Arthrobacter sp. AG367. The sequence continues at coordinate 3,423 of NZ_VIVE01000009.1, read as the reverse complement.
CGGGACCGGCTGTGGGTCCAGGGCCGGATGGTGTCCCGCGTCAAGAAGGGCAAAGAGGCAGAAGGCCAGAAATTTGCGGACTACTTTGAGTTCGCCCAGGCGCCGGACAGGATGCCGTCCCACCGGGTCCTCGCGCTGTTCCGCGGGGAGAAGGACGGCATCCTTGAGCTGGACCTCGCCGAAGCCGATCCATCGGACGACGCCGCCCTCACCGACGCCCGCGCCCGCTACGAGTCCGCCGTGGCCAGGTTCCTCGGGGTCGCCGACCGCGGCCGCCCCGCCGACGCCTGGCTGCTGCAGACCGCGCAGGTGGCATGGCGCTCCCGCGTGCTGTCCCGCCTCACCTCTGATCTTCGGGCAAGGTTATTCGCGGCGGCGGAAGACGAAGCGGTCAGGGTGTTCGCGGCAAACCTCCGCGACGTCCTGCTGGCCGCCCCTGCTGGAAACCGCGCCACGCTGGGGCTGGATCCCGGACTGCGCACGGGCGTCAAGGTCGCAGTGGTGGACGGCACCGGCAAGGTGGTGGCCACAGACACGGTCTACCCGCACGCCCCGGCACGCAGGTGGGACGACGCCCTGGCCACCCTGGTGCGGTTGGCGCGGCAGCACGCCGTCGAACTCGTAGCCATCGGCAACGGCACGGCGTCCCGCGAGACGGACAAATTGGCTGCCGAACTGATCAAGCTCCTCCCGGACGTGGACCGGAAACCGCAGAAACTCGTGGTGTCCGAGGCTGGCGCGTCCGTCTACTCTGCTTCCGCGCTCGCCGCCGCGGAACTGCCGGGAATGGACGTTTCGCTCCGGGGCGCCGTTTCCATTGCCCGGCGGCTGCAGGATCCGCTGGCCGAACTCGTGAAGATCGACCCCAAATCCATCGGCGTGGGCCAGTACCAGCACGACGTGACGGCGTCGAAGCTGGACCGCAGCCTGGACGCCGTCGTGGAGGACTGCGTCAACGCCGTGGGTGTTGACGTCAACACCGCCTCGCCCGCGCTGCTGAGCCGGGTGGCCGGCGTCGGTCCTTTGCTGAGCGAAAACATTGTGGCCTACCGGAACGAGCACGGACCCTTCAACAAGCGCACCGACCTCAAGAAGGTACCGCGGCTGGGCGCGAAGGCCTTCGAACAGTGTGCCGGCTTCCTGAGGATCTCCGGAGGAGCCGAGCCGTTGGACGCGTCGAGCGTGCACCCGGAGGCATACGGCGTCGCGCGCAAGGTTTTGAAGGCCGCCGGCGCGGCCCCGGCGTCGTCCCTGGACCCACAGAAGTTCGTTGACGATACCTTCGGTCTGCCGACGGTCAGGGACATCTTGGCTGAGCTGGACAAACCGGGGCGCGACCCCCGGCCCGCCTTTGCCGCCGCCACCTTCTCGGAGGGGATCGAAAAGATCGCTGATCTGTTGCCGGGCATGATTCTCGAAGGAACCGTGACCAACGTTGCGGCGTTTGGTGCCTTCGTGGACATCGGAGTCCACCAGGACGGCCTGGTCCACGTCTCCGCCCTGGCCAACCGCTTTGTGTCCGATCCGCGCGAGGTGGTGAAGTCCGGCCAGGTGGTCAGGGTCAAGGTCCTGGAAGCTGATCCTGAGCGGAAGCGGATTTCGTTGACCCTAAAGCTCGACGACGAACCGGCCAGGGGCGGTGCAGGTTCCGGGCGGAGCGGCTCGGCGAAGCCCGGGGCAGGGAGACCGGGCGGGAACGACAACCGCCGGGGAGTGGGCGGCGGCAAGGGTGAGCGCAGCGGACGCCCGGACCGGCAACAGCCAGGGAATCAGCCGTCAGGCAGGACCGCGGGTGGTGGCCGTCCCACTCCTGTAGCCCAGCCCATCAACACGGCAATGGCGGAGGCGCTCAGGAAGGCCGGCCTGGGCAAGTAGTCCATCAGGGCTTTTGGCAGTGGCGGCTTTTCTGCAAGGGTGGAGTATGACCTATTTCCTGGAGTACACAGTTCCTGCCGCTCCCGGTGATGCCGAGTTCGAGTTCCCGCACGACGAGATCAACACCGGCACCACGGTTCCGCTGACCCAGACCGGCGCCGACGTGGTGCACACGCCCGAGCTTCCGGCCCGTACGGCAATTATCGGAGCTACCGTGCCCGAGGCGAAGCTCGAGGCTGAGCAGCTGATCACCCACAGCCGCGCCTCGGAGGCATCCTTGTACTTCGACCCGTCGAACTCCCTGCAGGCGGGGGTGGGCACGCTGGTGAGTACTTTCAGCGAAGGCCAGGGCTGGCTGGACGTCTAAAGGTTTGCATCAGCCGGATCGTGAGGTTTAGCCGGTGGCGCTGGCGCAGACCAGGCGTGGCCTGCCGAATCTGGTCCGGACTCCGGGCGAGTAGAGGACAGACTCGGGCGGCCCGCCCACACTGATGCCGGCAGCTTTGATGAGTCCGTCGCTGAGCTGGTGGACATTAGCTCCGAACAGTGGCCACGCTTGGTGCGTGTTCGGTATGAAGGCCGTCCTTCCGAAGAAGTGCCCATGCATGCCGAACCTGGCGGTCAGAAAGACTGACAGGGGATCGCCGGCGGCGGCGGGGAGTCTGGGAACCACCGTGAAGTCGCTGCGTGCCGCCGCGCTGCCGAACCGGCGCACGGAGTAGCCCACAGGAAATTCATCAGTGATCGCGGCGGCCTCGACCTCGCTGTGGCCATGCTGGCGCCGGACGCTACTGCCGGGAAAAGGCGGCCTTTGCCGGATACGGGACCACACGTAGGGAATTCCCACCGCTCGCGTTGCCAGAACGACGGGTAGCCGGTTCGCATCCAGGCTCAGGAACACTACGCCGCGGGTCCCATTTGGTTCCCGCGAATATAGCCGAACGTTGACCTCGTTGAAGCTCCCCAGATAGGGAATGCCCGGCCCGCGTCCAAGTCCCGCCTGTTCCATGCGGAAACCGATCAGGCCCACCCACGAACTGCCGTCGAACACGTCCGGCCGGACGCCATCGGGCATGAAAGTTGCTGCCTCTTCCTCCGTGATGCGCCAGTGGAGGAAGACTGCGTCGAGCCACCGCTGGTCGGAGAATACCGGCGCAGGAAGTTCCGGTGGCCGCGGCCACACTGCCGGGGCACCCAAGTTTCCGGTCAAGGCCCATGTGCTCCTTCGATTGGCCCGGCTGAATAGGCTCGCTGGACTGATCTAGGCAGAGAAATTCAGCAACGTTCGCACTGATGTGCCCGTCATGCTTGAAGCCTAACTGAGGCTGCCGGTCCCCGGGTGGTGTTGTCGAAGGAAGGGCCGGGCCGGGCCGGAAGAGCCTGATGGCAAGGGGGGTCCCGGCCGGGACTTCTGGGCAACCGTAGTGGCAAGGCCGTCTGGTCTTCATTCGTGTTGGTGGGGTGGTGGTGGGGGTTTGAAGTAGTGGTTTTGTTGGGGTTTTTGGGTGGGGTCGAGGTGGGGTGGGGGGATGAAGGTTGGGGTGTGGT
>NZ_VIVE01000008.1:0-185850 GCF_007828995.1 Arthrobacter sp. AG367 | reverse complement strand
GTCACCGCCATCGCCTCCATCCTCATGGTCGCCGGCTGGTACGCCTGCCGCACCCGCATCCGCCAAATCGCCGAAACCCGCGACGGCTACACCGGAAAGTCCCCCGTCATCGCCAACCGCACCCCCATCTCCTGACCCCATCCCTTCCGCCAACCTTCCGAGCCAAAGAAAGAACATGACACCAGAGCCGCAGCCCACCCTGACCTCCTCCCCCACCCGGCCCGCCGCCGTCGTCCATCACCAGGACACCGTGGCGCCCGCCCTGAAATCCGCGGGGCACGTGATCGTTGACTCGCTGGTGGCGCATGGCGTGGAACGCACCTATGTGGTTCCCGGCGAGAGCTTCCTGGATGTGCTGGACGGCCTGCACAACTCGAAGATCGAAACCATCGTCTGCCGCCATGAAGGCGGTGCCGCGTACATGGCGGAAGCCGACGGAAAGCTGAACCAGCGCCCGGGCGTGGCGATGGTGACCCGGGGGCCCGGCGCGGCCAACGCCCACGTAGGGCTGCACACCGCCTGGCAGGACTCCACGCCGATGCTGCTCTTCGTGGGCCTGATCCCGTTTGCCCACCGGGACCGCGAGGCGTTCCAGGAATTCGACATCAAGTCCTGGTTCGACACCGGCGCCAAGCGGGTGATGGTCCTTGACCACCCGGAACGGGCCTCCGAGATAGTGGCGGAGGCCATGTTTGCGGCAATGAGCGGCCGGCCCGGGCCCGTGGTGGTGGGCCTGCCCGAGGACGTCATCCGGCGGGAGGTCAGCCCTGCGCTGCATCCTGCGATTCCCGTGGCCGCAGGCGGGATGGGCAGCGCTGATGCGTCAGCCCTGGAAGCGGCGCTGGCGGAATCGTCCAAGCCGCTGTTCGTGACCGGCGGCAACGACTGGACGCAGGAGGCCGCGGACCAGCTCACCGCCTGGCTGGAACGGCACCACATCCCGGCGGCGGCGGAATGGCGGACGCAGGGAACAGTGCCCTTCGATTCGCCGTCCTACGTGGGACCGATCGGCTATGGCCGGCCGCGCCCCACTTACGACCTGCTGGAGGAGACCGACCTCCTGGTCTTCGTGGGAACGGTGCCGGGCGACGTCATTACGGACGGTTTCGTCTGCCGGCAGGACTGGAACAAGGAAAATTTCCTGGTCACCGTGGACCCGTCGCTGCGGGGAAGGTCCGGCCCGGTGTCGCGGCAGATCCTGGCCAAACCGGAAGCGTTCGTGCGCGGCCTGGAGGGCATCAGCCTGCCCGTGAAGGAAGAGTGGAAGGCCTGGACGGCCAGGATGCGCGCCGAGCAGGAGCGCTTTGCCACGCTGCCTCCTGCTGCCCCGGCGGCAGGGCAGGCCCGGATGGACACCCTGATGGCCAACCTCGTCCCCCGGCTGCCGGAGGATGCGATGGTGACGTTCGGTGCAGGTGAACACACCAACTGGGCGCACCGGTATTTCCCCACCCGCCGCTACGCGTCCATGATCAGCGCGCGGAACGGGTCCATGGGCTACTCCGTCCCCTCGGCCATCGCAGCGTCCCTGGCCGAACCGAAGCGGCGCGTGGTCACCATCGCCGGGGACGGCGAATTCCTCATGAACGGGCAGGAGCTGGCCACGGCTGCCCAGTACGGGGCCACGCCGCTGGTGGTGGTCATGGACAACCAGGAGTACGGCACCATCCGCACGCACCAGGAGCGGCACTATCCCCGGCGCGTCTCCGGTACCCAGCTGAAGAACCCCGACTTTGCGCTGATGGCCAGGGCTTTCGGCGGATTCGGGGTCACGGTGACCGAGGACCGAGATGTCCCGGCAGCGCTGGATGCAGCCCTGGCAGCGATTGACCGGGACGGCGTATTCGCCCTCATCCATCTCGTGGTGGAGCAGCGGGTCAAGGCATACTAGGCCAAGGGGAAGGCCGGCACGAAAGTGCCGGCCTTCTGCCTTGCTCCTGCTGCGGGCGGTTAGAGCCGGTCCGTCCGGTCCTCGCCACCCTTGTGGCCGGCCCCGCGGAGGTTTTCCTGGACTTTGCCGAACAGGTCCTTGATGGTGGATTCCGCGTTGGTGATGACGTCCACCGGCACAAAGACCTCATGGGTCAGCGGCAGGTCATATTCGTCCTTCAGGTGGGTGCCGTTTCCAACCCCCGTCAGCGACAGGTAGACCATGGCCTCAGTCCGGGCGATGCCCGCGAGCTTGCCGAACACAACCGTGAACTCGTTCGGCTTGAAGCTGATGGTCTGCCCGATGTGGCTGCGGCCCAGTTCCCCGGCGGTTACGGCCTTCTCCGACTGGCTTCCGGTGTAGTCCATGAACTTCTCCTTCGATCGCCAACACGTATGCAGGCAGTCTAACCCTGCCGCTCCATGCCGGCACAGGGTCCCTGCTGGAGGGATGCACAACAAGGGACCGGAACCCGTGGCCATTCCTCCATTGAGCCGCGCCGTGGCGCAACGGTTTGATGGCATCACCGGGGCCGCAGCAGCCGCCCCGGCCAAGCCTCTTCAAAGGAATATCCGTGACTTCAATGACGAGCCGCGTAAAGAGCCCTGTCCGCTGGGACGCCGTCCAGGTCGGCGACAGCGTGGAACTCAGGAGGGATGGGCACACCGCCTTCAGCGGCCTGGTGGATGCCCGGACCGATGACGGCGACGTGGTGTGGGTGGCAGCCCCCGCGGGAGGCCGGCGCTTGTTCCATATCGCCGACGGCTACGACCTGGCAGGGGTGCCGGCATGACGGACTGCCCGGACGATTGCCCCTACTGCACCGGGCCGGAGACTGACTAAGGGGCCGGTAGAATCCTGAGGGTCCGGGCACCGGCTCCGGACCCGTAGGCGGAACCGGCCCTGCACCCTGCAGCGCCGGCGGACAGCAGGAGGAGCAGCCGTGCGTGGTTCCCTCCCGCAGGTCCCTTTCCACCTCCTCCGTGCCTCGACCCTGGCCGCCGGCACCCTGGCCCTCGCCGGCGGCGCCCACGTGGTTGGCGGAGGCCGCCTTCCGGCCCCGGGCATCCTCCTGGCCGTGCTGGCCCTGACAGCACTGGCCAGCACGGCCGCAACCCGCCTTCGGCTGGCGTTTCCGGCCATGGCCGCGCTCCTGGGCGGCGGCCAGCTGGCCCTGCACGAGCTTCTCACCGCCTTTTCCGCTCCCCTTGAGAGCGCAGCAGGTGCGCCGGCGGCGGCCTACCTGCACCAGGTCCCCCTGGCCGGGTTCGCAGCGTTCGCTCCCCTGGCGGAGCACCTGAGTCCCGCGAATCCCGCGCTGGCACCACTGATGCTCGCAGCGCACGCGGCGGCCACGCTGGGCTGCGCCCTCCTCCTCGCCAAAGGCGAAGCTGCCCTGTGGGCACTGGCCGACTGGCTGCGGCCCTTTGCCGGCCTTCCCGGGCCGGTGGCACCTGTCCCTGCCGTCCGCCTCAACGGACTGTTCAGGCACGTTCCCTTGTACCGCTCCCCCTGGCGCAACGTCCGCCAGGACAGCCGGCGCGGCCCGCCTTCCGCCGTCGTGCTTCCCTGCTAAAGCCCCGCACCGGCCTTCCGCCCGGCGTCGGGGTACACATTTTGCACGCCCTGAATCAGTGGTGTGCGCCAGAAAGGCAACCCATGACAACCCCGTTTTTTCGCCGTACCCTGACCGCATCCGCAGCCGCCGCAGGCTCAGCCGTTCTCCTGCTCGCCGCGGCGGGCGGCGCCTCAGCGCATGTTGGCGTGACGCCGGACAAGACCGGCGCCGGTTCCTATGCCCTGCTGACGTTCGGCATTCCGCACGGCTGCGGCACGTCCCCCACCACGAAGGTGGCCATCACGCTGCCCCCGGAATTGAATGACGCCCAACCCACAGTCAACCCCAACTGGACAGCGGAAAAGGTGACCGAACAGTTCGCCGAACCCCGGAAGCTCCCGGACGGAACCGCCATCACGCAGCGGACCAGCCAGATCGTCTATACGGCCAAGACGCCGCTGAGCCCCGAACTGCGCGACGCCCTGGTCCTTTCCGTGCACCTGCCGGACATGGCCGGGACAACCCTGAACTTCCCCACGCTGCAGACCTGCGAAAGCGGCCAGACCGACTGGTCCCAGGTCGCCGCTGACGGCCAGGACCCCCACGGGCTGAAAGCCCCCGCCCCCTCGCTCACCATCACGGCGGCGGACAGCGCGGACGCCCACGGCGCGGCAGGAGCTGCCCACGGCACCGGACAGGCGGCGGGGACGGACAGCGGCGCGGAGGCGCGCAGCTGGACCGGGCTTGCTGCCGGCGTGGGCGGACTGGTCCTGGGCGGGGCGGCACTGCTGCGGAGCAAGGGCAGGCTCCGCGCGCCGGGCAGCAACACTGCCGCCGGCACTGCCGGCCGGGAGCCGGCCGGCAAGCCCTAGGGTCGTAATTGGTGCCCGGATCATCACGATCCGGGCATCAAATTGCCCCTACTGCAGGTGGCATCGTTGACGCGGGCAACGGCTACCGCGAAGGTGGTCCCATGAGGTCTCAGAAAATTTCCCAGGGGTTTGCCATGACGACGGCGGCCGCAGCGGCAGCGCTGCTGCTCACCGCGTGCGGTCCAAGCCAGCCGCAGTCCCAGACTACGACGGCGCCCGCCACCGGGCAGGCCAGCCAGTCCCCCTCGCCGACCGCGTCAACGGCGCCTCCGGCGTCCTCGGCGCCGGCCACGTCGACGCCGGCTTCCCCGTCCCCCGTCAGCCCTGCCGGCACTCCGGGCCTGTGCAAGGCGGCCGGGCTCACGGCGGCCACGGATCCGTCCGGTGGCGGCGCTGCCGGCAGTGTCTACATGAAGCTCAACCTCACCAACAGCGGCTCCGAGCCGTGCATCCTCAGGGGCTTCCCGGGCGTCTCCCTGGTGGCAGACGCCGCCGGCGCCCCCATTGGCGCCCCCGCCACGCGGGATGAGTCCGCAGGTGTCGTGGACGTTCTGCTGGCCCCCGGCCAGACGGGCACTGCGGTGCTGCGCTACACGCAGGCAGGCAACTACATGGACTGCTCCCCCGTGGATGCTGCCGGCTACCGGATCTATCCGCCCGAGGACACCGATTCCCTGTTCCTCCCGCAACCTACCCGGGCCTGCGGCAACGCAAACATCACACTGCTCAGCATTGGAGCGTTCCAGCCCGCCTGACCCCGGGACCAGACCAAGGAGGGAACCGGGAATGGAGGGATGCACAAACTGGCCTGCGAGGGCCGTGGACCGTAGGCAGGTTGGACTGGCATGACGTCGATTTGGCTGGACCGCAGGGATCCCTTCATTTCTGATCCGTTTGAACCGGACACCAGGTATGACACGGTGGTGGCGGGGGCCGGCCTCACCGGCCTGGTCGCCGCACTGCTGCTGGCCCGCTCCGGGCAAAGCGTACTGGTACTGGAGGCCCGCCGGCCGGGGGCCGTGACCACCGGCAACACCACTGCAAAAGTAACGCTGCTGCAGGGCACGTTCCTGTCCCAGCTGGCCCGCCAGTATTCGCAGAAACAGGTGCAGGCGTACGTGGACGGAAACCGGAAGGGCCAGGCCTGGCTGCTGCGCTACCTGGAGGAGCACAACGTGCCCTTCCAGCGCCGCACCGCTTACACCTATGCTGCGTCAGCACAGGGAACGGAAAAGCTGCGGGAGGAGCTCAGCGCCGCCACCACTGCCGGGCTGGACGTGGATTACGTCCGCGACGCGGGTTTGCCGTTTCCCGTCCACGGGGCCGCCCGGCTGCGGGACCAGGCCCAGATCAACCCGATGGAGGTCCTCGACGCACTGGTGGCGGACATCCGCCGCCGTGGCGGCCGGATCGTCAGCGGCGTGCGCCTCCGGGACGTCACCGGTGATGCGCCCTCCGCCGTCAGGACCGACCGTGGCAGTGTCAGGGCGGACACGGTCGTCCTTGCCACTGGAATCCCCGTCCTGGACCGCGGCCTCTATTTCGCCAAGCTGAAGCCAAGCCGCTCCTACGCGGCGGCCCTTGCCCTGCAGGAGGACCAGGCACCTCCGCCGGGCATGTATATCTCCGTTGAGCAGCCCACGCACTCCCTTCGCGACTATGAGGTGGACGGCCGGAACCTGCTGCTTGTGGGCGGTCACGGCCATCACGTGGGGCGGACGGACTCAGAGAAAGCGCACCTCACCGGGCTGCTCGACTGGGCGGGCCGGCATTACCCCGGTGCGGTCACCACGCACACGTGGTCGGCACAGGACTACATGCCCACCAACCTCATGCCCTTCTTCGGAAAGCTCCCGCGCGGCAAGGGCCGGATCTACTTCGGCACCGGCTACAACAAGTGGGGAATGACCAACGCCGTCGCCGCCGCGCTGGGCATCTCGGCGGACATCCTGGGCGGCCAGGTGCCCTGGGCGGACACCATCCATCACCGCATTACATCGCCGGCAGGTGCGTTGTCCGCCGTGGCGCTCAACGCCGGCGTTGCCGCGAGGATGGCCTCCGACTGGGGCAAGGTGACCACCGAGGGCCGCAGGATTGACGGCCTCAAACGGCGAACCCGCGGACCCACCGTTCCCGCAGCGCCTGCCCCCGCAACACCTGATACCGCAGGCCCGGCCGCCGTCCCGGCCGAAGGCCAGGGCAAGGTCTACCGCGAGGGCAACCGGCCGGTGGCTGTATCCACCGTGGAAGGAACCACCTGCAGGCTCTCGGCGGTCTGCACGCACCTGGGCGGCATCCTGCACTGGAACGACAACGAACAGACGTGGGACTGCCCCCTGCACGGGTCCCGCTTCACGAACCAGGGCAGGTTGCTTGAAGGCCCGGCCACCAAGGACCTGCCGGAGTCCGAAACTGTTTGAACAGGAATTGATCAGCTATTGAACAGGGATTTGCCGGCCGAGGCCCTGCAGGGCTGCCGTCTGCCTTGGCCGAAATCCCGGGGTTGGACGGGGTGATGTTCGGCTTCGGGCGGAACCCCGGCCGCCCGGGAGTCGGGTGTCAGTGCCTTGCGGCATGATGGAGGCATGAACCAGGAACAGCGTCCTGCCGGCAGCAGTGTTTCCGGTGCGGCCGCCCCCATGGGCCAGTTCAGCCGGCCCACCAGGGACTGGTTCCTTGGCGCGTTTTCCGAGCCGACTCCTGCGCAGGCCGGGGCCTGGAACGCCATCTCCTCAGGATCGCATGCGCTGGTGGTGGCCCCCACCGGCTCCGGAAAGACCCTCGCGGCCTTCCTCTGGGCGCTGGACAGGCTGCTCGCCTCGGCGTTCCAGGCCCCTGATCCCGCCGCTGCCCAAGCGCCCGCAAAAGGCAAGCGGGCCCGGGCGCCAAAGCGCAAGACCCGTGTCCTCTACATTTCGCCCCTAAAGGCTTTGGGCGTTGACGTGGAACGGAACCTGCGGTCCCCGCTGATCGGCATCACCCAGACGGCAAAGCGGCTGGGACTTCCCGCCCCGCTGATCACGGTAGGGGTCCGGTCCGGGGACACTCCCGCTGCGGACCGCCGGACGCTCTTGACCAACCCGCCGGACATCCTCATCACCACCCCGGAGTCGTTGTTCCTCATGCTCACCTCCAAGGCCCGCGAAACCCTTGCCGAGGTGGACACCATCATCATTGACGAGGTCCACGCCGTGGCCGGGACCAAGCGCGGGGCCCACCTTGCCGTGTCCCTGGAGCGGCTGGACGCGCTGCTGCCCAAGCCTGCGCAGCGCATCGGGCTTTCCGCCACGGTGGAGCCGCGGGAGCTGGTGGCCCAGTTCCTGGCCGGTTCAGCCCCCGTGGAGATCGTCGCCCCGCCGGCCAGGAAGAACTGGGACCTCACCGTATCGGTGCCCGTGGAGGACATGTCGGACCTGCAGGGCGCGGCAGGGGCGTTCGACTCCGGCCCGGCTTCCGGGCTGCAGCCGCAGGCTTCCATCTGGCCGCATGTGGAGGAAAAGATCGTGGACCTGGTGCTGGCCAACCAGTCCACCATCGTCTTCGCCAACTCCCGGCGGCTTGCCGAACGCCTCACGGCGCGGCTCAACGAGATCTACGCCGAACGCCAGCTGATTGCCGTCGGCGGGGGCTGGGACGATCCCGGCCCGGAAGGGCAGGCCGGCGCGCCCGGCACGCAGGGGGGACCGCCGTCGGGCATTCCCGCTTCAACCGCCACCCCTGCGCACATGATGGCCCAGGCCGGCAGCTCCGCGGGCGCTGATCCGGTCCTGGCCCGCGCCCACCACGGTTCCGTGTCCAAGGACCAGCGCGCGCTCATCGAGGACGACCTCAAGTCCGGGCGGCTGCGCTGCGTTGTGGCTACGTCGTCCCTGGAACTGGGCATCGACATGGGTGCCGTGGACCTGGTTGTGCAGGTGGAGTCGCCGCCGTCCGTGGCCAGCGGCCTGCAGCGGGTGGGACGCGCCGGGCACCAGGTGGGCGAGATTTCCCAGGGCGTCCTTTTCCCCAAGCACCGGGCAGACCTGGTCCACACAGCCATCACCGTGGAGCGGATGCTGGGTGGCAAGATCGAGCGGCTCAGCATCCCTGCCAATCCGCTGGACATCCTGGCCCAGCAGACCGTTGCCGCAACCGCCCTGGGCAGCATCGACGTGGAGGAGTGGTTCAGCACCGTCCGGCGCTCGGCGCCTTTTGCTTCCCTCCCCCGGTCAGCGTTCGAGGCGACCCTCGACCTCCTGGCGGGGCGCTACCCGTCCGACGAATTCGCCGAGCTGCGGCCACGGATCATCTGGGACCGCAACGCCGGCACCATCGAGGGGCGGCCCGGAGCCCAGCGCCTGGCCGTTACGTCCGGCGGCACCATCCCGGACCGCGGCCTGTTCGGCGTCTACATCATCGGCACCGAACAGGAAGGCTCTGCCTCCCCCTCCGGGGACGGCAAACCGGCGCGCGCACCAAAGGGCGGCCGGCGCGTGGGCGAGCTGGACGAGGAAATGGTCTACGAGTCCCGGGTGGGCGACGTCTTTGCCCTGGGCGCCACCAGCTGGAAGATCGAGGACATCACCCACGACCGCGTCCTGGTCTCCCCCGCGTTCGGGCAGCCCGGAAAGCTGCCGTTCTGGAAGGGCGATTCGCTGGGCCGGCCCGTGGACCTGGGCCGCGCACTTGGCGCCTTCGTCCGCGAACTGTCCGCGTCCGACGCCGGCCCTGCCACCGAGCGCTGCAAGGCCAGCGGCCTGGACGACTTCGCCGCCAACAACCTCATCCAGTACCTCAACGAGCAAAAGCAGGCCACCGAGGTGGTCCCCAGCGACACCACCCTGGTGGTGGAGCGGTTCCACGACGAACTGGGCGACTGGCGCGTGATCCTGCACAGCCCGTTCGGCATGCCGGTGCACGCCCCGTGGGCGCTGGCCGTGGGGCAACGGCTGCACCAGCGCTACGGACTGGACGGCTCCGCCATGGCCGCCGACGACGGCATCGTGCTGCGGGTGCCCATGATGGAGGACGAGCCGCCCGGCGCCGAGCTGTTCCTCTTCGATCCCGAGGAACTCGAGCAGATCGTCACGGCAGAGGTGGGCGGCAGCGCCCTGTTTGCCTCGAGGTTCCGGGAGTGCGCTGCCCGTGCGCTGCTGTTGCCGCGCCAGACCCCGGGCAAGCGCCAGCCGCTCTGGCAGCAGCGCCAGCGGTCGGCCCAGCTGCTGGACGTGGCCAGGAAGTACCCCACGTTCCCCATCGTGCTGGAAACAGTCCGCGAATGCCTGCAGGACGTCTACGATCTGCCGGCGTTGAAGGACATCGCCGCGTCCGTGGAACGGCGTGAGCTGCGGATCCTGCAGACCACCACCCAACAGCCCTCGCCGTTCGCCAAGTCCCTCCTCTTCGGTTACGTGGCCCAGTTCCTCTATGAGGGCGATTCCCCGCTCGCCGAACGGCGGGCCGCCGCCCTGGCCCTGGACTCCACCCTCCTGAACGAGCTGCTGGGCCGGGTGGAACTGCGCGAACTCCTGGACGCCAAAGTCATCGAGGCCACCGAACGCGAGCTGCAGCGGCTGGCCCCTGACCGGCGTGCACGGGGCATGGAGGGCGTCGCGGACCTCCTGCGGTTGCTGGGCCCGCTGACGGCCGGGGAAACGGCGGCACGGCTCCAGGGTTCACAGCCGGCAGGGGACGCAGTCCAGGTCCTCGAGCCCGGTGACGCTCCGCCGGTCGAGGCTGCCGCAACTGTGGAAGAGGCGGCAGCGCACCTGGCCGCGCTCCAGCGCGCCAACCGCGCCATCAAGGTCAACATCGGCGGGGTTGAACGCTTCGCCGCCGTGGAGGATGCAGCCCGACTCCGCGACGCCATTGGCGTTCCGCTGCCCATGGGCGTTCCGCTGGCCTTCATCGAGCCGGTGGCCGATCCCCTGGGCGACCTTGTCTCCCGGTATGCCCGGACCCATGGGCCCTTCACCGCTGCCGAAGCCGCTGCCCGGCTGGGCCTCGGTGTGGCTGTGGTGGGTACGGCCCTGAAACGCCTGGCAGCGGATGGACGCGTGGTGGAGGGGGAATTCCGGCCCCACGTCACCCCGCCCGAAACGGCGCCGCCGGAGGCCGGCGAACCTGCCGGACCACCGCCAGCCGATGAAGCCGCCAGCGCTCCCGTCCCCGACGTTGCGCACGCTATCGCCAGCGAATGGTGCGACGCCGAGGTGTTGCGCAAGCTCCGCCGTCGTTCCCTGGCCGCGCTGCGTGCCGAAGTGGAGCCGGTGGACGCTGCCGCCTACGGACGCTTCCTGCCCGCGTGGCAGCATGTCAGGACTCCCAGCGGCGGCCGCGGCCAGCCCTCGCTGCGCGGCCTGGACGGCATCATCACCGCCATCGACCAGCTCTCAGGGGTGCCCGTCCCCGCGTCAGCCTGGGAGCCCCTGGTGCTGGCCACACGGGTATCCAATTACCAGCCCGCGATGCTGGATGAACTGATGGCTGCAGGTGAAGTCCTGTGGTCGGGGGCCGGGGCGCTCCCGGGAAACGATGGCTGGATCAGCCTTCACCTGGCGGACTCGGTGGAACTGACCCTCAACCCATCGCCCGAGTTTGAACCGGGGGACGCCGGCCAGCGGCTCCTGGACCACCTGCGGAACAACGGCGGCGGGTACTTCTTCCGCCAGCTGACCGAAGTGGCGGGCGGTATGGACGCCGTGCTGAGCGACCAGGAGGTGGTGGCTGCGCTGTGGGACCTCGCATGGGCCGGCAGGATCACCGGTGACACGTTCGCCCCGGTCCGGGCCTTGATCGCGGGAGGCCACACGGCCCACCGCCAGGTGGCAAGGGCACCACGTGCCAGGGCGCCGCGGCTCAGCCGGCTGGGCCGCTCCCACGGCACCGGCCTGATGGGCTCCCCCGGGCTGGCCGGCGGCCGGTATGGAACGCAGGGTGCCGCCACTCCGCCCACCGCCGCCGGGCGGTGGTCGGCGCTTCCCGAGCCTGAACTCGATCCCACCATCCATGCCCGCGCCACGGCGGAACTCCTGCTGGACCGCTATGGCGTGGTCACCCGGGGCTCGGTCATGGCCGAACAGATCGTGGGTGGCTTCGGCCTGATGTACAAGGTCCTGGCCCGGCTGGAGGAGGCGGGCCGCTGCCGCCGGGGGTACTTCATCGAACATCTTGGTGCCGCCCAGTTCGCTGTTCCGGCCACCGTGGACCGGCTCCGCTCCTACTCGGAAGACACGCAGCTGGCGAAGGCCGAACCGGTGGCCCTGGCCCTCGCCGCCACCGATCCCGCCAACCCCTACGGTGCGGCCCTCCCCTGGCCCGCGCTGCAGGACGACGCCGGAACCGGCCACCGTCCCGGCCGGAAGGCCGGCGCGCTGGTGGTCCTGGTGGACGGTGCGCTGGTCCTGTACGTCGAGCGTGGCGGGAAGACCCTGCTGGCCTTCAGCGATGACGAGGCCGTCCTGGCGGCGGCGGGTGCCGCGCTGGTGGGGGTGGTCACCCGCGGTGCGGTGGACAAGCTGATCATGGAGAAAGTGAACGGGCACGGCATCCTGGACACCCCGGTGGCCGCTGCCCTCAGCTCCGCCGGCGCCTACTCCACCCCGAAGGGATTGAGGATCCGTGCCTGAGGGCGATTCGGTTTGGCGGGCCGCCCGCCAGCTGCACCAGGCTTTAGCCGGACAGACGCTGCTCGCCTCCGACTTCCGCGTGCCCCGGTTCGCCACCCTCAACCTGGCCGGCTGGACCGTTGCCGAGGTGGTTCCCAGGGGCAAGCACCTGCTGATGCGGGTGGTCAGCCCGGAGGACAAACGGCTGACCATTCACTCCCACCTGAAGATGGAAGGCGCCTGGCAGGTGTATCCGCCTGGCGAAAGGTGGCGGAAGCCGGGATTCACCGCCCGGTGCGTGCTCCGCACGGCCGTGGCAGACGCCGTCGGCTTTTCCCTTGGCATTGTGGAAGTGGTGGCCACAGCCAATGAGGACTCCATCGTGGGATTCCTCGGCCCGGACCTCCTGGGCCCGGACTGGGACCCGGACGAGGCGGAACGGCGCATCCGTTCGCGCCCTGAGGTGCCGGTGGGGGTTGCCCTGCTGGACCAGCGGAACCTCGCAGGCATCGGGAACATTTACCGCTGCGAAACGTGCTTCCTGTCCGGGGTGCATCCCGCCACGCCGGTTTCCGGGGTCACGGACGTGCGGACCCTGATGACCGATGCCAAACAGCTTCTGGAAGTGAACCTCGGGCCCGGCCGCCGCGTCACCATCCTGAATGCCCGCGGCATGCCGGTGGGCAGGATGGCAGGCAGGCCCGGCTACTGGGTGTACGGCCGGGAACGCCAGCCCTGCCTGAAATGCGGCACGCCCATCCAGCGCGGACTCCTGGGCAAGCCAAACGGTGAGGAGGAGCGGGACATCTACTTCTGCCCGAAATGCCAGCCCGTACCAGTTGATCTTTAGGCGCAGGCGATCCTGTCAGGCGCAGTTCTCCGGAGCCATGGCGGTCCGGGCCTTGCCTTCGGTCTTCGGAACGGCAGCAGGAACCATGAAGCGCGGCAGCAGCACATGGACCAGCGGACCAATGGCCAGGGCGTAGACCACCGTGCCCACGCCCACCGAGCCTCCCAGCAGCCAGCCGATGGCCAGCACAGACACCTCAATGAGTGTGCGCGACAGCCGGACTGACCACCCGGTCCGGCGCGCCAGTCCCGTCATCAGCCCGTCGCGGGCACCCGGCCCGAACCCGGCCCCGATGTAGCAGGCTGAGGCGACGCCGTTCACCAGGACGGCCCCTGCAAGAAGCCCGGCCTGGCCGGCCACGTGGGGTACGGCAGGAATCAGGGCCAGGCCGACGTCCGCAAATACGCCCACCAGGACCGCGTTGCAGAGAGTGCCGAAGCCGGGCATTTGCCGGAGCGGTATCCAGAGCAGCAGCACCAGGAAACTCACAGCGATGACCACCGCACCGATGCTCAGACCCGTCCGGTTCGCCAGCCCCTGGTGGAACACGTCCCAGGGGTCCAGCCCCAGCCCGGCGCGGATGAACATGGCCAGGGAGATGCCGTACATGGCGAGGCCGGTGAAGAGCTGGAGGAGTCTGCGGGTCATCATGCAAACAACCATTCCATGCAACTGGCATCGGAATACATAGCCAGTTTGAGATACTGGCTACATGTCCACCACCTTGAGCGCCACCGCCCTGTCCCGCCTGCTTGGCACCTGGAACAACGGCACCGGCCCGGCCTACCGGGAACTGGCCGATGTGGTCCGGCTCCTGATCCTGGATGGCCGTGTAGCCCTGGACAGCGCGCTGCCCAGCGAACGGTCCCTTTCGGCAGCCCTCGGCATCAGCCGGACAACCGTTACCGCCGCCTACTCCAGCCTCCGGGAACAAGGCTTCCTCAGCAGCGGCCAGGGCAGCCGCGGCAAGACGCGCATCCCCGAACTCACGCCGTTCGGCCGGGCGCTTTACGGTCCGCAGCCGCGGCCGGCCGAACCGTTTACCGCACCTGGCCTCACCGCACCGGAAGGGTTGATCGACCTTGCCTATTCGGCCTTGCCTGCCAGCGGCGAGGTGGTGCACCGGGCCTTCGCCGCGGCATTGACGGAGCTTCCCGCCCTGCTGCCGGGATTCGGCTACGACGCCCTGGGATTAAGGCCCCTGCGCCAGGCGATTGCGGACAGGTATTCGGCAGCCGGGGCGCCCACCCAGGCAGGCCAGATCATGGTGACGTCCGGCGCGCAGCATGCCCTGACCATCATCATCCGCACGTTGGCAGGCCGGCAGGACCGGGTCATGGTGGAACACCCCAGCTACCCGCACGCGCTGGATGCCATCCGGGCGGCCGGCTGCCGTGCCGTCCCGGTGGCTTTCACGAAGTCCGGCTGGGACCTGCCCGCCATGGAGTCGGCCATGGCCCAGCAAAAGCCAAAGCTCGCCTACCTTGTCCCCGACTTCCACAACCCCACGGGCATGATCATGCCGGACGCCCAGCGCCGGCGGCTGGTCCGCGCCGCCGCCGCTGCCGGAACCGTGCTGGTGGCGGACGAGACACTCCGTGAACTGAACCTGGACGGCGTCGCCACCACTCCACTGGCCGCCTTCGGCAGCACGGTGGTGTCCATCGGATCCCTCAGCAAGTCGCATTGGGGCGGCCTGCGCACCGGCTGGATCCGGGCCTCGGAAACGATGATCCAGCGGTTTGCCGCGGCACGCACCACCCTGGATCTGGGCGGACCCGTCATGGAACAGCTCGCCGCCGCCCACCTGGTGCGGGCCCTGGACGAACCGCTGCCCGCGCTGCTGGAGACCCTCCGCGGCAACCGGGCAGCACTTCTCGGCCTCCTGGCCGAACATCTGCCCACCTGGCGCACCACGCATGCAGCCGGCGGCCTGTCCATCTGGTGCCGGCTTCCCACGCCCATCAGCACGGCGTTGACAGTGCTCGCGCCGGACTTCGGGGTCAGGCTGGCGGCGAGACCCCGGTTCGGCATCGGCGGCGCGTTCGAACGCAACCTGCGGGTGCCGTTCGCCCTTCCACCGGACAAGCTCGAAACGGCGGTGCTGGCGCTGCGCGCCGCCCAGGACAAGCTGGACTCGGCTCCCCAGCTGCGGCGCTCGCTCACCCATGCCCCCGCCGTCGCCATCGCCTGACGCCGGGCCCGGACCGGCCGCCGTCGGAATCGCCGGAACGGTGCCAAATCGCCGGAGAGGTACGGCGATCCCGCACCGTTCCGGCGATTTGGAGCGCCACACAGAACGTTAGGGGCAGTTACGCGTACACGCGCTCCAGGAAACCGCCCCAGGCCTTGGCCGTGGTCGCGGAATCGGCGGTGCCGCTGAAGTCGTGCACGGTCATGCCAACGGGGGCACCGAAAGCGTTGCGGCCGAAGAACCGGTAGAGGGCGTCCGGGGTGCGCACGCCCAGGAAGTGCTCATTGGAGAAGTCCACCTCGCCTGTCAGCCGGCCCACGCCGTCGAGCTCCACATCCACCGCAGCGCCCTGCCCGGCCGCGCCGGCACGCAGCGTTTCGCGAAGCCGGATGAAACCATCGGGGGCCTGGGATGCCGCCGGTGCCTGGACGTCCGTAAACACCACAGGCCTGCCGTCGAAGTACTGCAGGTACTGGCCCAGCGTGTGCAGGTAGAACTCGGTGTGGCGGCTGGCGCCGTCGTACTGCTGGTCCCAGTTGTCCGCGAAGATGCCGCTGTGGACGTAGTGGAGCCGGGCCCGGCCGCCGTCCAGCGGTTCCAGCACATGTTCCAGCTGGTTGAACCAGCCGTCGGGCCCGTCCATCCGGGAGACCAGGTGGTGCGGGTACTCCTCCACCGTCCTGACGTCCGGCCACTGGTCCGTGGGGAACATCCATGCGGGCGTTCCATTGGTCACCGCTTCCCACACCCGCTCGGGCGTGCCGGGGAGCTCCGTGTCGTAGACGATTTCGAAGTTGCGGTTGTCGGTCATTTGTCCTGCTCCTTGCCTGGATGGGATTCGTTGGTTGCCATGGGGGCACCGGTTTCTTTAAGTGCCGGGTGCAGCGCCACGACGAGCCGGTGCCGCCGCCCCCGTGTTGACTGGGCGTCGTCGTGATATTTGTCCACCAGCCGGGTGACCTCGGTGCCGAGCTCCTCGGCGAAGGCTGCACGGTCCGCCGCGGTGCGGAACGTGATCTCGCCATCAATGGCGAACGTAGCCAGCTTTTGCCGGGCAGCGGCGGCGCCGGCAATCAGCTTGCCCACCTCCTGGACCATCCGGCCCGCGAGCGCCAGCAGCCAAAAGGCGGAGAAGCGGTCTGCAAACCGTCGCGGGTCCGGGGACACCTCATTCAGCGCGATAGGTGAGATGAGGTAGGACGCCGCCGTGGCCTGCAGGACCCGCTCGGTCACATTGCCCTTGCGGCGTTCCTCCACCAGTTCCACCAGCCCGTGCCGCTCCAGCGCCTTGAGGTGGTAGTTCACCTTCTGCCGGGGCAGGCCGACACGGACAGCCAGCTGCGTGGCGGAAGCCGGCTGGACCAGCTCGCGCAGGATCCGGGTGCGGATGGGGTCCAGGGATACCTCGGCCGTGGCCGGGTCCTCGATGACGGCGATGTCCTGCATGCCTCCACTATCGCAACCGACAACTTTTATTGTCAAGAACTTTTTTATCGTCGGTGGCGGCTGGACCCGGCCCCGGAGGGCCACGGCCGCCCCGGTAGAATGGGCGGGTGATGCAATCCCCCCTTCCCGTGCGCGACGGCGTGAACGCCACCCGCCTGCGCCTTCCGGAAGAGGGTCCGTGGGACACGGCAATGGACTACATGATGCACCGCTGGGGACATATCGATCCGCAGGGCATCGAGGACAGGTTCGACGCCGGCGAGATCGTTGGCGAGGGCGGCGTCCCTTTGGACCGCGCCACTCCGCTGCAGGACCACACCTTCATCTGGTACTACCGCACGCTGCCGCCGGAGACGCGGCTGCCCGTGGAAATCAGCATCCTCCACCAGGACAACCACCTACTGGTGGTGGACAAGCCGCACTTCCTGCCCACCACCCCGGGCGGCACGTACATCCAGGAGTCGGCCCTGGTGCGCCTGCGCAACCAGTTGGACCTGCCGGACCTGATCCCCATGCACCGGCTGGACCGGATGACCGCCGGCGTCCTGCTCTTCTCCACCAACCCGCAGACCCGCGGCCGGTACCAGGTGCTTTTTGAGAAGCGGCAGGTGCAGAAGGAATACGAGTGCGTCTCGGCCGCTGAGCCCGCGCCGGGACATCCCGCCGTCGACTTCCCCGTGGTGGTGCGCAACCGGATGACCAAGTCGCGCAGCTACCTGCTGGCGGAGGTCATCGACGGCGAGCCGAACGCGGAAACCAGGATTGAGCGGCTGGAAACGTTCGACGGCGGCCCGGCGGCGGTTGCCGCGGGCACCGGTGCCGGCGGCAGCAGGCCGTGCCTGGCCAGGTACCGGCTGGAACCGCACACCGGAAAGACCCACCAGCTGCGGGTGCACATGGCCTCGCTGGGGCTGGGGATCGTGAACGACGCCTTCTACCCGGACCTGCTGGACAAAGCCCCGGACGACTACGCCAGACCGCTGCAGCTGCTGGCACGCGGCATACGGTTCGTGGATCCGATCTCCGGCCGGCCGGTGGAGTACCGCAGCAGCCTGGAACTCAGCGAAGCGGCCCCAACACGTCACTGAACACCGCCTCCACGTCCGCGGTGTGCAGCACGAACTCCACCAGTTCCAGGCCGCTTGCCGGATGCGAGGCCCGGAAACCATCAACGGCCTCCAGCGCCGCCTGCGCCACCGCCGCAGCCGGCCACCCATAGGCTCCGGCCCCCACGGCCGGGAAGGCAAGCTCCCCGGCTTCCAACCTGTCGGCCACCCGCAGGCTTTCGCTGAAGCAGGACACCAGGAGCGCACGGTTGGTCTGTCCGGCGCGGCGGTTGGGTCCCACCGTATGGATCACCCAGCGGGCCGGCAGCCGGAACGCCGGCGTGGCCACGGCGGCCCCGGTCTGGAGGCCGTGCGGCAGCGCCGTGACACGCAGCTCCCGGCACGCTGCCAGCAATTCCGGCCCGGCGGCCCGGTGCAGCGCACCGTCCTCTCCCCCGCCGCCCAGCAGCGAAGGGTCGGCGGCGTTCACCACCACGTCCACCCGCCGCTGCGTAATGTCGCCCTGCAGAACCGAGATCCGCATGCCGCCAGTTTCCCAAGTGCGGTACCTTGTGGCAATGGACTTCGGCGGCATTGACAGCTGGGGGGCGGCCCTTTATTTCTGGGTCATCCCGGTGGTGATCGGCGACGCCATTTTTCCGCCCATCCCGTCGGAGATGGTGGTGATTACCGGAGGCGCGCTGTCCGCCGACGGCCGGGCCAACGTGTTCCTGGTGCTTGTCCTGGCCGCCCTGGCCTCCTGGATGGGAGACATGGTGGTGTTCCAGCTCTTCCGGCGGCGGCTGAGCCATGTGCTGGACCGCTGGAAATGGGGCCGCCGCGTCCACGCCGGCATCCATGCCGGACTGGCCAAGGCGGGCCGTTCATCCACCTACGGCACCATCATCGGGGCCCGGTTCATCCCCGGCGGCAGGCTGGCCACATCGGCCGCCTCCGGGATCGCGAACGTCTCCGTGCGGGGCTTCAGCCTCTGCGCCGGACTGGGGGCGGTCCTGTGGGCATGCTGGCTGGTGGGGCTGGGCTACTTCACCGGTTCGGCCACCAAGCTGCCGTTCTGGGCCAGCTCACTCATCGGCGTGGCCGTTGGCCTGGTGATCGGCGCCGTCGTGGGGATCATCGTCACCCGGCGGCGCGGTGACCGGTCGCCGGTGGAGGACGAGCCGATCCCCGACGCAGGCTAGACGGGCAGCCACTTGCCGCGGCTGCGCCGCAGCACGCTGAGCGAGCCTGTCAGCGCAACGCGTTCGACGGCGTCGCGCATCATGGCTGCCGACTCCACCGCCTGCCGGTTCTCGCCGCTGTACTCGCTGGCTTCGACGAGGAAGCGCAGGTTCAGCTGCGGCACGCCGCCGGCGAGCTGGAGCTGGTGCGCCTCCACGTGGTGGCGCGTGCCCAGCGCCTCCACGGCCGCGTCCATGACAGCCTCCGGCGGATTGCCCGGCCGCAGCCCGGTGATCTTGAGGCGGGTCTGGAAGGAAGGCATGCCTCCAACCCTATCCAAACCCCCGCTCACATCCTGCTCCTGGACCCGAAACGCCCGCCCACCTTCCGGACGGGAGGTGGGCGGGCGTTCCCTGGAAAGCCGCCAAACGTGAGCGGGCGTGCCTAGCCGGTGTTGCGGAGGCCCGCCGCCACGCCGTTGACGGTGATCAGCATGGCCCGCTGGAGGCGTTCGTCGATTTCCGCTCCGCTGATCCCTGCTTCGGTGCGGATGCGGCGCAGGAGTTCCACCTGCAGGTAGCTGATGGGGTCCAGGTACTGGTCGCGGATTTCCAGCGAGCGCTTCAGCGTGGGCTGCGCGTCCAGGAGCAGGTTCTCGCCGGTCAGCTTCCGGACCTCGGCAACGGTGAGCTCATACTCGTCCCGGATGCTCCGGAACAGGTGGTGCAGCTCCTCCGGGACCAGGGTGGCCACGTAGTAGCCGGCGATGTCCATGTCCGTTTTGGCGAGCGTCATTTCCACGTTGGACAGCACCGAGCGGAAGAAGTGCCAGTGGTCCATCATCTCCACCAGCTGGGCGGAATGTCCGGCCTCGCGGGCGGCCTTGAGCCCGGAACCGACGCCGAACCAGCCGGGCACGATCTGCCGCGACTGGGTCCAGCCGAACACCCAGGGGATGGCGCGCAGGCCGCCCAGCCCGGCGCCGGAGTCCGGGCGCTTGGAGGGGCGGGAGCCGATGTTGAGGGAACCCAGCTGTTCCACCGGAGTGGAGGCCATGAAGTAGGCGGGCAGGTCCGGGTGGTCGATCAGCTTGCGGTAGCGGTCGAAGGCGGCATCCGAGATGGCCTCCATGACGTGCCCGTAACGCTCCCGCTGGTCCTCCGAGGTCCGCGGATCGCGGTGCAGGGCCGAACCCTGCAGCACCGCGGCCAGGGACAGCTCCAGGTTTTCCCGGGCGAGTTCCGGCAGGGAGTACTTGTCGGAGATGACTTCGCCCTGCTCGGTGAACTTGATTTCGCCTTCCAGGACGCCGTTCGGCTGGGCAAGGATGGCGTCGTAGGTGGGCCCGCCGCCGCGGCCCACG
The DNA here is from genome assembly GCF_007828995.1 of Arthrobacter sp. AG367. Lineage (NCBI taxonomy): Bacteria > Bacillati > Actinomycetota > Actinomycetes > Micrococcales > Micrococcaceae > Arthrobacter > Arthrobacter sp. AG367. Next base: position 165,823 of record NZ_VIVE01000008.1, on the reverse strand, counting down.
GAGCCGCCGCGGCCGTGGAACAGGCGGACGCGCACCCCGTGCTTGGCGGCCACGTCGCGCAGTTTGCGCTGGGTCTTGTGGATCTCCCACTGGCTGGTCATCACGCCGGATTCCTTGTTGGAGTCCGAGTAGCCCAGCATCACTTCCTGGATGTCCCCGCGCAGCCGCACCAGTTCGCGGTAGGAGGGGTCGGACAGCAGCTGGTCCACGATCTCGGCCGAGGCGCGCAGCTCCTCGACGGTCTCCAGCAGCGGCGCGAAGCCGAGCTTGGCGTAGGGCTTGTCGCCAAAAAGGTTCACCAGGCCGGCTTCGCGGGCCAGCACGGCGGCGGCCAGGACGTCGTCGGCGCCGCGGGTCATGGAGATGATGTAGGTCTCGATGACGTCCGGGCCGTACATGCGCAGGGCCCGGCGGATCTCGCGGAAGACGTCATAGGTTCCGTCCGCGGCGCCGTCGAGCTTGATCGGGTGGCCGGACAGCGGGCGGCGGGAGGCCAGCTCGGAGCCCAGGACCTCGAAGCGTTCCTCGCGGCTCAGTTCGGCGTAGCGGAGCCCCGGGCCGCCGATCCGGTCCATCAGCTGCCCCACGGCGTCGTGGTGGTGGTCCGCGTGTTCGCGGATGTCCAGGGTGGCCAGGTGCAGGCCGAAGGAGGCGATGGCGCGGCGGACGCGGGCCAGGGACCCGTCCGCGGCCAGGGCGGCGGAATGGTTGCGCAGCGACAGTTCCAGCAGCTGCAGGTCTGCCATGAGTTCATCGGTTGCGTTGTAGTCGCGGCCGTGCTCGTGGTTGGAGTTTGCGGCCACCCGCTTGCCGGTGTTGATGAGCTTGGCCTTGATGCAGGTGAGTTTCAGCCGGTACGGCTCCTGGGCGTTCAGCTCCAGGACCCGCTTGTCCAGGCCGGGCAGCTTCTTCAGGTCCTCATCGATGGACTTCAGCAATGCCTCGTCCGCGCCTGCCAGTGCCGTGGAGTTGGACAGGATGGAAATCAGCTCATCGATCATGCCGATGCTGATCCGGATGGCGCTCTGGTTCTGGATCTGCAGGATTTCGCGGGTCACGGCGGCGGTGACATTCGGGTTGCCGTCGCGGTCGCCGCCGATCCAGGAGCCGAACCGGATGGGGGCGTCCTTGGACGCCAGGGTGACGCCGTGTTCGCCCAGGAGCTCGGAGAGCTCGGACAGCATCTCCGGCATGGCATCGGTGAGGATGCCGCCCAGGTAGTAGATGGCGTTCCGGGCCTCATCCACAGGGGTGGGCCGAACCTGGCGCAGCTCGTCGGTCTGCCACATCTGGTCAATGATCTCGGCCAGCTTCCGGTCCTGCCGGCGGCGTGCGGTGGACCCTTCGGCGGTGGGCTGGGCCAGGACGTCGGAGAGCTTGCGGATCTTGTCCAGGACGGAGCGGCGGGAGGCCTCGGTGGGGTGCGCCGTGAAAATGGGGCGCACGTCCAGCCCGTTGACCACTTCCTGCAGCACCCCGGGGCCGGCCTGGGTGGCGATCTCCGCCACGGTCTTGGCCAGCCAGCCGTCCTTCTCGGCCCGGGTCCGCAGGCCGCGAACGCGGTGGACCTGCTCGGCGGCGTTGGCCAGGTGGAAGTAGAACGCGAAGGCGCGCACCAGGTCGGTTGCCTGCTCGATGGGCAGGGATCCGAGCAGTTCACGGACCTGGGCAACGACGTCGTGCGCGCTCCAGGGGCCGGTGGCATGTGCACCGCCGCGGGCTGCTTCCTTGGATTCCTTGGTCAGGAGCCGGACCTGCTCCACCAGGTCCAGGAGTTCGGGTCCGTGCTGGCGGACCAGCGATTCCCCCAGAAGGGTGGAAACGCGGCGGACGTCCGCGCGCAGTTCGGAGGCGAGATCTGTTTCGGGCGCTGTTGCAGTGTGTGCCATTGAAGCAATCTTTCGAGGGTTATGGACTTGGCTCGTACACTGCGCTGGATACTGTGAGCCACGTTACTAGCTAAAGATGCTACCCCCGGTGCGGTGCAGCAGTGGAATCCGTCTCAAAGATGTCGCGGTACCCCACATGGCGCTTCACGGCGTCCAGTTCCACGCGGAGCTGCTCCACCTCGCTGCGCCAGGCGGCATCGTCAGCCTTACGACGGCGGGCCCTCCCCGCCTGAACGGCGGCGGCCGCCAGCCCCACCGGCACCGAAACGGCCAGGGCCCAGCCGGCGGCTGCGAAGAAGTCCAGGGCCACAGGCAGCGCAGCGCGGAAGTCGATGAAGTCGTTGACCCCGCCGGCCATGCCCGCCAGGGCCCCATCAAGCGGCTCCAGGAACCGGCCCACCACCGGGGTCCCGGAAAGCGGCGGCGGAACGAGCTTGGCTTGCGCGTCCCCGCCCCAGCGCCCGTCCGCCAGGTGGTTCAGGACGTAGATGCCGGCGCCAACATTGGCTGCCATGAAGACGACGACGGCGGCGAGCGCGGCGAGGTCGGCCCGCCTGCGTCGCCATGCCAGCACCATGGCGCCGGCAACCATGGCCGCCAGCCAGGTAAGCGCCGCCAGCCACTCCCGATTCACTCCGGCAAGGATGTCCACCCCTCCATTCAACCCCGGCGGACCACCGTGCAGCTGGAATCCGGGATGCCCAGCGGGTTGCCGGCGTCCGTCCGGCGGAATGAACCGTCCATGCCTGCGGTTGTAGCGGGGGCAACGCAACCGGAAGGAACCATGGCCACCACCCCAGCCACCCCCGCTAACGCCCCCGCCGCCATTCCCGCCGCCAAGGTCGAGCGCTGGCAGCGCTTCCGCACCAACCGGGACAAAGCCCTGGCAGCGCCGCACGGCTGGCTCACCCTCACCTCGTTCCAGTGGCTCGAAGACGCCCCCGCCGCCGTCGACCTGGCCCCGGGCCTGTGGTCCACGGACCCCGGAGGCACCGCGGCGTTCCTCACCGCTGCTCCGCCGGACGGGCTCACGCTGGTGGGGACGGGGGAAAAGGTGGACGGCACGGTGTCCGCCGTCCTGGCGGACGAGGAGTCGCTGATGTGGGTGCAGTTCGGCGGCCCCAATGGGGACCAGGTGGTGGTGGAACTGGCCATGCGCGGCGGGCGGTACGCCATCCGCACCCGGGACTCTGCATCTCCGGCCTTCACCGGGTTTGACGGCGTCCCCACCTACCCGTACAACCCGGACTGGGAGGTGGCGGGCCGGTTTGAGCCCTACCCGGCCCCGGTGGACGTGCCGATCAGCACCGCGAACCCCCTGGTGGACGGCGTGCACCGCAGCGTGGGGGAAGTGGTGTTCAGGCTGCCCGGCAGCAACCATGAGTTCCGGCTCCAGGCGGAGGAAGAGAAGCTCGGCGCCCTGACCGTCACGTTCCATGACGAGACCAACGGCGACACCACTGACGAATGGCGGAAACTCTCCATGCCCAGGCCCCGGCACGATGCCTCGGGCAGGGCGACCGTGGTGCTGGACTTCAACCGGGCCATCAACTACCCCAGCGCCTTCACGCCCTACGGCACCTGCCCCATGCCGGTGAGGAACAACAGCCTGGACATCCGGGTGGAGGCAGGCGAGAAGCAGCCGTACCTTGCCTAGGAGATGGCGGAGATCCCGGTGATGGCCCGGCCCACGATCAGGGTGTTCACCTCGAACGATCCCTCGTAGGTGTAGATGGCCTCGGCGTCGGCGAAGATCTTGGCCATCCGGTAATCGGTGACGATGCCGTTTCCGCCCAGGATGGAACGGCCCAGCGCCACGGTTTCCCGCATCCTGGCACTCAGGTAGGACTTGGCCAGCGCCACCTGCGGCATGTCGGCAGCACCCTGGTCCTGCAGCCTGGCGATTCCGGCCATCATGGCCATGCTGGCCACGGCGTTGCCCAGCATGGTCACCAGCTGCTGCTGGATCAGCTGGAAGTGTGCCAGCGGGCGGCCGAACTGCTCGCGTTCCACGGCGTACTGCCGGGCGACGTCGAACGCCGCCAGCTGCTGGCCCACCGTCTGCCAGGCCACCATGATCCGCGAGCTGCGCAGCAGTTCCTTGGTGTCCTCGAAGCTGTTGATCCCGCTGAAGCGGTCCGCCTCCGGTACCCGGACGTCCCGGAACACGATGTCCGCGTTCTGGACAGTGCGCAGCGCGATCTTGTTCTCGATCCTGCTCCGGCTGACCCCCGGCAGGGTGGCGTCCACGACGAAGCCCCGCACGGAACCGTCCCCCTCGTCCCGTGCCCACACCAGCATGTAGTCGCAGAATGTCCCGTTGCCGATCCACCGCTTGGCGCCGTTGAGCACCCAGGTGTCGCCGCCGTCGTCCGGTTCCCCGGTGCTGGACGATATCCGCCGTGCCCGCGTCTCCATGCCGCCCGCCACGTCGGACCCGTGCAGGGGTTCGGTGAGGGCGAAGGCGCCCGTGGTGCGCAGCTCCGAGGCGTCAGCCAGCAGCCGCTGCTTCTGGTCCTCGCTGCCGAAGGTGTGCAGGGACTCAACGAAGAGATCGTGGTGGACCAGGAAGAAGGTGGCGATGGAGGTGTCCACCCGGGTCATCTCCGCAATGACCAGCCCGGCGAACAGGTGGCTGTAGCCGCGGTGGGCGGGCGTGCTCAGTTCCAGCGCAGCCAGCTTGGGCAGGATGTGGGCGGGGAACTCGGCCTTGTTCCACCAGTCCCCGGCGTACGGCGCCACCTCGGCGGCCAGAAAGTCCCGCAGCTCGGCCAGCTTGTTCCTCTCGGCCTGGCCCAGCAGGGATTCGACGGCGAAGAAGTCCGCCGCGGGCAGCTGTGACACGTCAGGCGCGCTCATTTCGGCCCCATCCGGATGGCACCGTCAAGGCGGATGGTTTCGCCGTTCAGCATGGCGTTGTCCACGATGTGCGCCACCAGGTTGGCGTACTCCGCCGGCTTGCCCAGCCGGGACGGGTGCGGAACCTGGGCGCCCAGCGAGTCCTGGGCCTCCCGGGGCAGGCCGGCCATCATGGGGGTCTCGAAGATTCCCGGCGCAATGGTGACCACGCGGACCAGCGAGCGCGCCAGCTCCCGCGCGATGGGCAGCGTCATGGCGGCCACCGCCCCCTTGGACGCGGAATATGCAGGCTGGCCGATCTGCCCTTCAAAGGCCGCCACGGAGGCGGTGTTGATGATGACGCCGCGCTCCGGGCCGCCCAGCGCGGTGACGGCGGGCTCGGTGGCCACCATCGCCTCGGCCGCCAGCCGCAGGACGTTGAAGGTGCCGATCAGGTTCACCTGGATGACACGGCTGAACGTTTCCAGCGGCAGCACGCCGTCGCGTCCCAGGACCTTTCCGGGGGTGGCGATCCCGGCGCAGTTCACCACGATCCGGAGCGGCCCCATCCCTGCGGCGGTCCCGACGGCGGCCCGCACGTCCGCCTCGCTGGTCACGTCAGCGGGGGCGAAGACGGCGGACTGGCCGGCTTCGGCCCGGCCGTTGAGTTCGTCCGCGGCTGCCTGCCCGTTGGAGGACGGGAGGTCAACGAGCACTACGGAGGCCCCGCCGTCGAACAACCTCCGCGCCGTGGCAGCTCCCAGCCCGGAGGCACCGCCTGTCACCAGTGCGACGCAGCCCTTGATGTCCATACATCCTCCTTGATGCGTGTCCCCATGCCGCGGCGCGGCCTCGAGCAACAGTTAATGAATGTTAACTGAAATGCGCCACCGCCGCACGCGCCCGGGCTGCGTGTGCCCCGTTAGGGTGGACGGCATGACCTCCAGCAGCACCTCCTTGACCGCCTGGCAGGACAGGGCGAACCACGCGGCCCGGTCGGTGACCGCGCTGTTCGGCCGGAAACTGCTGTTGCTGCCCGGAACCCACCTGGGCGCCGTGCTGTGGCAGGGCAAGCACCCGGCGGGGCAGGACCAGCCTGCGGCGGAGCAGGACCAGCCTGCGGCAGGGCAGGGACAGGAGCCCGGCGGCCGGCGGCTGGGACGGTGGCTCGCGGCGCTCCGGCGCGTCCGGCCGGCCGCGGGCCTGGTCCTCCCGTGGCACTACTGGTGGCAGGCCCATTACGTGGACTGCCTGGTGGATACCGGCCGGCGGGAGCTGGGCGGCGGAGCCACCCCCGCGGCCCGGTTCAACGGCCCGGACCGGCCCAGCGCCGGACGCCTGGCCTCGCGCCTGGTCACCGGCATCAGGCTGCGCAACGCCCTGACCTTCGTGAACAGCTACTACGACGACATGGCGTGGCTGGCGCTGGCAACGCTGAGGCTGGACGGGCTGGCTGAGGAGACACGGCGCCCCGGCCGCCGCCGCAACGCCACGGTCCGCGCATCGCTGACGCTGCAGTTCGACGCCGCATGCACCGATGACCTGGGCGGCGGCACGTTCTGGAGCAAGAAGCGGGACTTCAAGAACACCCCTGCCACGGCCCCCGTGGCGTTGTTCTACGCCCGCACCGGGCAGCGCGGCAAGGCGCAGGCGCTGCTGGACTGGCTGGACGCCACCCTCTTCGACCTGGACCAGGGCCTGTACCTGGACGGTGTGCGCCCGGACCCCGCCGGCGGCGTGGTGGTGGAACGCGCCGTGTACACCTACAACCAGGGTCCCGTGCTGGGGGCCTTCCTGGAACTGGGCGGCGACGCCAACCTCGCCCGGGCGGCAGCCCTGGTGGACGCGGTAAACATGAAGCTCACGGCCGTGGACAGCCCAGTGCTCCGGTGCGAAGGAACGGGCGACGGCGGCCTCTTCACCGGGATCCTCTGCCGCTACCTGGCGCTCGCGGCAGCCGACACCCGGCTGCCCGCAGCCACCCGTGCCACGGCTGCCCGGCTGGTGACGGACACCGCGGAGGCGTTCTGGTCCGGCCGGCGCTCCGTCGGCGCCGGGGAGGCCAGGGCACGGCTTGAAGGCACCAGCATCTTCTCCATCCATGCCGCCCACCCGGCCGCTGAGGCGTATCCCCCGGGCGCCGCCGTCGAGCTTTCCACGCAGCTGCAGGCGTGGATGACGCTGGAGGCTGCCGCGGCCGTTGCCGCGGCAGTCACCGCGGCAAGTCCCGACGGCAGCGCGCCAACCGCTGGCTAACGGATGCCGGCCAGGGGCGTGACGGTGCCGGCCCCAAGCAGCACCCCGCCGTCGGCCGCCAGGCGGGCCTCCCTGGGGCCCGCGGGCGGAAACACCAGGGAGGTCAGGGACTGCCCGCCGACGAAGACCTCGATCGATGAGCGGTCCACGTATGCCGTGAGGTGCACCGTGTCCCCCGTGGGCCGGACCTGGACGGAACGCGGCTGCCGGTACTCGGTGTCGGCTGCCGGGTCGGCGGCCTTCCGTTGGCCGCCTGCCACCGTGTCACCGTCGCGGGCCACATAGGCCCGCCCGGCAGTGAAGTCGTAGCCAATGGTGGCGTAGGTGCTCCCGCCGCTTTGCAGGAGCAGCCGGGCTTCACCGGTCCCGTTCCCGGGTTTCTCCAGTTCGACGTCGACCTTGAAGGCGCCGCCCTCGGGAACCGGCAGCGGCTGCCCGTCCCCGATGCTGCCGGCCTGCAGGTGCGCCGGGTCCCCCTCCAGCGACCGGAGCCCGGCGGTGGGCGATGACGCCAGCACCGGGCGGCCGCCCTCGGAGGTGAGGCTGATGTCCCGCACCACCGAGGCGGCCCCCTGCCAGTCCTTTGTGGGCAGCTGCCGGGCGTAGGCCCAGTTGTTCATCCAGCCGATGGCGTGCCGGGAGGCCTTCCGCCGGCCGTCGTCCAGGCGCGGATCCTCCCAGGTGACGGCCGCGTAGAAGTCCGGGCCGCCGTCGAGCCACTGATGGCTGCCCTCGGGGGTGAAGGCCTTGCCGTCAAAGCCGCCGGTCCAGTAGGCCAGCCCCGTGCTGCGGCCCTCGGCGGAGCCGTTGGCGCTCGCCGCCAGGACCCAGGTGCGCTTGGCGGGGTCGCCGTCGATATCCAACTGGAAGAAGTCCGGGCACTCCAGGATGCCCAGCCCGTCCTTCTGGAAACCCGACACATAGGTCCATTGCAACAGGTCCTTCGAGGTGTAGAAGCCGATCTTGGAACCCTCGGCAAGCAGCATCAGCCACTGGTTGTTGGCGTCGTCCCGGACGATGCGCGGATCCCGCCAGTGCTCGGCGCCGGGGTTCTCCATCACGGGGTTTTGCCCGTAGCTTTGGAAGCTGTAGCCCTTGTCCGTGGAGTAGAACAGGGACTGGCGCTGGACGCCGTCGTGCTGCTGGGTGAGGACGGCGACCACCGCCCCCTTGCCGAACCCGGCCGTCCCCTCGGTGTCCACCACCGCGGATCCGGTCTCGATGTCGCCCAGGCCATTGCGGAACTTCTGGATGGCCACGCCCTCGTTCTTCCAGTGCACCAGGTCCGTGCTGGTGGCGTGGAACCACTCGGTGCCGTTTCCGTCCGGGTAGTCAGCGTTGTAGAGGTAGTAATAGTGCCAGACGCCGTCCAGCAGGAAGGGCCGCTGGGGATCGTTCATCCAGCGCTGGTCCGGGCTGAGGTGGTAGGCGGGGCGGTAGCCGGGATCTGCAGCCGGAGAAGATTCCGTGGGTGCGGCCGTGGGCTGCCCGGCCGGCCGGCTGTCGTCACGCTGGGCATTTCCCACGAGCACCAGCGAACCGGCCAGGGCCAGTGCTGCAACCGCGGCCACCACGGACCACAGGAGGGGCCGCCGCCGAAGGGCTGCAAACGCGGTTCTGAAAAAGGTGGATGGCATGTCGTGTCAATCCGTCGCTGAACGCACAAGTGCCGTCCCCCGGGTTCGGGGAACGGCACCAGCGCAAGTGAACCGTCAATTTTACCGGCCCGGCGCCCGGGAACCGAATCCCGGAGCGTCATGAACTATTGCCGGTCCTGGCCGGCAGGGCGCTTCTTCTGCGGAAACGGGGTTTCGCCCCGGGCCAGCATCTCCACGAACCCCGCGATCCGGCGTTCCCGGGTGGCTGCCTGCTTGGCCGAATTGGTCCTGTACACCAGGGCGAACAGGTTGGTTTTAGTGAGGACGTCGAACATCGCCTGGGCCTCGGGGTTCGCGGCAATCGCGGCAGCCAGGTCTGCCGGAACCTTCACGTCGGCCTGCCCGCCGTACGCTGCGTCCCAGCGGCCGTCCGCCTTGGCCGCCTCCACCGCCGCCCTGCCGGCGTCGGTCATTTTCCCCTCCTCTTCCAGGCGCGCAACGTGCCCCACGTTCCGGGCGGACCAGACGCTCCGCGGACGCCGCGGCGTCATCCGCTGGAAGGAGCTTTCATCATCCCGGCGCCGCAGCTGCCCGTCGATCCAGCCAAAGCAGAGTGCCTCGTCCAGCGCCGCCGGGTAGTCCAGGCCGGTTACCGTGCCGCCCTTCTTGTGCAGGACCAGCCACACTCCCGGGCTGGTCCTGTGGTTTTCTTCCAGCCATGCACGCCAGGCGGCAGCGTCAGGTACCAGCAGTTCCTCGAGGTCATCGGCCATGGCCCCATTCTGCCCGGAGAATCCCAGGCCACAAGCCCTGTGTGCGCCGGCGCTTCCGGTGGCATCATGGCCATACAGCAGCCGTCACCCACGGCCGCCCGTCAACCAGCATCAAGGACAATGCCATGCTCCGAGTCCGTCCCGTCCACTTCACGTCCCGCATCGAGCCCTGGAAGCAGTTCCTCACCGCCCTGGGAATGGTCCAGACAGAGGACGACGGCGGGTGGCAGGTCTTCGACTCCGCGTCAGGCCGCCTGGCTTTGCACGGCGCCGAGGCAGGGGCCGGCCAGGACGGCCGCACCGTGTTTGGGGTGGAAGTGGGCGACGTGGCGGAGTTCGCCCGCCGCACCAACCTGTCCGCCCAGGAGGGCGGACCGCAGGCGGACGGAACGCAAGAGGAACCAACGCAGCCGGCCGAACTCGTCGCAACGGACCACGGTGAGGCCTGCCGGGTCACCGCGCCGGACGGATTCAGCTTCCTGGCGGACAAGGCCGTCCACGGCGCCCAGTGCGCCGATGCCGATCCCGCACTGGCCGTCGCCGGCGTCTGGTACACCCCGGACCCGGAGTCAGCCATCCGCACCCTGCTGCACGCCGGCGCGCGTCCCCGGCCGGTGCCGGACAACGACGAAACCGCCGATTTCACGGCCAAGAACGGCGGCGTCCTCCTGGTGCGCCCGGCGTCGGGGCCCCCGCGCTCAGGCCTGGGCTTCGAATACGACGGCGGGCTGGAACCGTTGCGGGAGCGCCTCGCCGGTGCCGGTTTCCCGGCCAGTCTGACCGAGGAAGCCTTTGGGAGCACCCTTCACGTGGCCAATCCGGACGTGGGCAGCCCCAACGCGCCCGCCACGCTCTGGATCTCCCAGCACCGCCCCATGGGGTAGAACTTAACCATGAACGTGCGCACACCTGACCCGAATCCCGGCTGGCTCTCTGAAGAAGACCTCTTTGAGGCCCGCGGGCGGCTGCCCATGGTGTACGTGGAGGCCGTGCCGGTCAGGCTGGATCCGCTGGGGTACGTCAACGAGGTGGGCACGCTGCTGCAGGCCGACGCCGACGGGACAATGGTGCGGTCCCTGGTCTCCGGCCGGGTCATCTACCGCGAAACCATCCGCGCCGCCCTGCTGCGGCACATGGAGAAGGACCTGGGCCCCCTGGCGTTTCCGCAGCTGCCGCTCAGCCCCGTGCCGTTCACGGTGGCCGAATACTTCCCGGCACCGTCCCAGACGGGGTTCACCGACGAGCGGCAACACGCCGTGTCCCTGGCCTACATCATCCCGGTCACGGGCGAGTGCGAACCCCGCCAGGACGCCCTGGAACTGACATGGATGACCCCCGAGGAAGTCCTCAGCCCTGGCGTCCAGATGGAGTTCGCGGGCGGCCGCGGCGGCCTCATCCGGCAGGCCCTGGCGTTCGCAGGTGTGGGCTTCTGACATCCGCGCCGGGACCTGGGGGTCCCCGGTTTTAGGCGCCCGCCTTTGTAGACTGTAGGGCGGACCGCAAGAGAACTTAAGGACTCCCATGACCGAATCACCAGCCGCCAGGCACCACCGTGAACAGCAGGCTGGATCTCTGACCACCGGCACCCACATCCTCCTTCCGGACGGCCACCGCACCGCCGAAATCGACCAGGTGGAGCTTGAGCGGGACGATTTCGGCTCCCCGGCACTGGTGCTGGCAAGCCTCTCCGGCGGCGGGACGCTGCGGGTCGCCATAGGTGCCACCGTCACCGTTGTGGACGGAACGCACGACGACGTCACCCAGCTGCCGCTGCCGGCTGACCTCCCGGAAGCCACACCGCCGGTGGAAACCGCCGGGACCGGGCCCATCACCGTGGCGCCCGCCGTCGTCGTACCTCCCCTGCCGCCGGTACCGCCCGCGGCGACCGGACCCAGCGAGGAGGAACTCGCCCTCATCCCGGCTCCGGCCGGCACCCCTGAGTCCGTGGTGGAAGCCGCCGCCGAGGCCCACCCGGATGCCGAGGGCGTCCTGCTCCTGGCCGACCGGCTCTCCAAGGGCGTCAACTTCAAGTCCGGAAGCTGCCTGAAGGACCTTACCGACCTGGCGCACGAATTGTTCATCACGCTCAAGGATGCCGACGGGGCTCTGGCCGTGGCTGACCTCCTCACCGTGCTGCCCTATGACGGGAACCCCGGCCGGTGGACCTCGGTGGAGGCCTCCCTCGCCCTGGCCAGCTACATCTGCCGGCAGGACGGCCAGGACGAACGCGCCGAGGTCTATGAGAAGCTGATCCGCACCCCGGAAAACCAGGAAACGGATGCGTTCAAGGCACGCATGGCCGCCAAGGTGCGGCAGCGCTCACTCAACGAACCCAACCTGTACGACAAGGAAATCTTCCGCTCCATCGACAACTCCAACCACGATGCCGAGCGTGAATGGCGGTTGCTGCGGCTGGAAAGCCTGCTGTTCCTGCGGGCCCACGGCGGCTCGGAAACCATCGGGATGCCCGAGCTGGAACGCCGGATCAGCAATGAGCTGGAGGCTGTCCGGTCCTGACCGCAGGACCGGCTTCGGGGCGGGGGAAATTACCCCTACCCGGGGCGTAGCCGGAGTTGTACATTCGGGGCTATGACCAACAATCTCAGCGTAGTGATCAACGCCGACGCGCCGCAGGTCTGGACCATGCTGCGTGAACCGTCCAAGGTAGCCCAGTGGCACGGCTGGCAGGCCGAGGACCTGGAGTCCGAGATCAAGGAGATCTACTTTTCCAGCGACGTGGAGGAATCCGCGGACCATACCAGCCTCACCGTCCACGGCGGGGACACGTTCGAGCTTCACCCGGTGGCCGGCGGAACCCGGGTCAGCGTCACCCGCGGGGCCATGGATCACGACTCCGAGTGGGCTGCCTGGGACGAGGACATCACCCAGGGCTGGCTGACCTTCCTGCAGCAGCTCCGCTTTGCCCTGGAACGCCACCCGCACGGCAAGCGGCACACCCTGTTCCTGCACCTGACAGAGGGGAAGGGCTCCGCGATCGAGAAGCTGGGGCTGGCCGACCTCCCTGCCCCGGGCGAGCCGTACCAGGTCACCTTGGATACCGGAGAGGAAATCAGCGGCAAGGTCTGGTACCGGACCAGCCACCAGGTGGGACTCACCGTGCACGGCTACGCAGAGCATGGCGAGGGGCTGCTGGTGGTGGCCGACCATCCCGCCATCAAGGACGTCCGGGCAGAGGGTGAAGGGTCGCTGGTCATCGCCTCCACCTACGACCTGGGCGCCGGCAAGGTTGACGCCATCCGGTCCGCCTGGGATTCGTGGCGCTCCAGGAACTACCCGGACTCGGAACCGGTCAGCTGACGGCGCCGGCTGGTTTATTGAGGCAGCGGCAATTGCTGGCACACTGGTACCGTGCCTGCCGATCCCGCCTTTGCCCTGCCTGATACCCGGTCACAGTTTTCCTTCACGGTGGGCACCCGCCTGGCGGAGACCTGTCCGCCGGCTGCCGCCCGGACGGCTGAAAACGGCGGGGAGTTCCTGGGCCGCACCGGCACCATCACCACGCCGCACGGTGAAATCCAGACGCCGGCGTTCATCGCCGTCGGGACCAAAGCCACGGTAAAGTCCGTACTGCCGGAATCCATGGCAGACCTGGGCGCCCAGGCGCTGCTGGCCAACGCCTACCACCTGTACCTGCAGCCGGGGCCGGACATCCTGGACGCGGCCGGCGGCCTGGGGGCCTTCATGAACTGGCCGGGCCCCACCTTCACGGACTCCGGCGGATTCCAGGTGATGAGCCTGGGCTCCGGGTTCAAGAAGGTCATCGACATGAAGACTGTGGCCGCCGCGGGCGCGCCCGGACCGGACGATGCCGTGGCCCCCGGCAAGGAACGCCTGGCCCATATCGACGACGATGGCGTCTGGTTCAAGAGCCACCTCAACGGGGACCGCCACCGGTTCTCCCCCGAGATCTCCATGCAGGTCCAGCACCAGATCGGGGCGGACATCATGTTCGCGTTCGACGAGCTCACCACCCTGCAGAACTCACGTGGCTACCAGGAGGAGTCGCTGGAGCGCACGCGCCTATGGGCGGAGCGGTGCCTCGAGGAGCACTTCCGCCTCACGGAGGCCCGGGCCGGCAAGCCCTACCAGGCCCTGTTCGGCGTGATCCAGGGCGCCCAGTACGAGGACCTTCGCCGGAAGGCCTGCCGGGACCTGGGTGCCATGCCGTTCGACGGGTTCGGGATCGGCGGGGCGTTGGAGAAGGAGAACCTGGGCACCATCGTGCGGTGGTGCAACGAGGAACTGCCGGAGGACAAGCCACGCCACCTGCTGGGGATCTCCGAGCCGGATGACATTTTCACGGCCATCGAAAACGGTGCCGACACCTTCGACTGCGTCTCCCCCACCCGGGTGGCCCGGAATTCCGCGTTCTACACCCCGGACGGCCGGTTCAATCTCTCGGGCGCCAAGTACAAGCGCGATTTCGGGCCGCTGCAGGAAGGCTGCGACTGCTACGCCTGCGCCAACTACTCGCGGGCGTACATCCACCACCTGTTCAAGGCCAAGGAGATGCTGTCCGCCACCCTGATCTCCATCCACAACGAGCGGTTCGTGGTGAAGATGGTGGATGACGCCCGGCTGGCCATCGAGTCCGGCACCTTCTTCGATTTCAAGGCGGAAACCCTGGGCCGGTATTACTCCTAGGCACGTCCGCTAGGCTGGCCGGATGCTCATTGATATCCCTGCCGCGGAAGGTACTGCAGAGGCCTTGGTGGCCCGCCCGTCCACCGGAACCGGTCCTTTTCCCGGCGTCATCCTTTACATGGACGCCTTCGGCCTGCGCCCCCGCATCCAGGAGATGGCCCAGCGCATCGCCGACTGGGGCTACGTGGTGCTGGCCCCCAACGTTTTCTACCGGGACGGAACGGCCGCCGAACTCGCCCCCGCCACGGACATGACCACCCAGCAAGGCCGGGAAGCGGCGGGCAGGGCCGCCTTCCCGCGGATTGGCCGCCTGACTCCTGACAAGGCGCTGCCGGACATCGACGCGTGGATTTCGGCGCTGGCGGCACTGGACGGCGTCACCCCCGGCCCCATCGGCACCGTGGGCTACTGCATGGGCGCCCGGCTGGCTGTGCGCACCGCCACCTCCCACCCTGAAGTGGTGGCTGCCTGCGGCGGCTTCCACGCCGGCGGACTGGCCACTGACGAGCCGGACAGCCCGCACCTTGGGCTCGGGAAGGCGCGGGCCCGGTTCGTGTTCGGCCACGCGGACCATGACCGGAGCATGGCTCCCGACGCCGTCGCCCGGCTGGGCAAGGCGCTCCAGGCTGCGGGGCTCGAGGCGTCCAACGTCGTCTATGAAGGGGCGCCCCACGGGTACACGATGGCGGACACGTCGGCCTTCCACCCTGATGCCACCGAACGCCATTTCCGTGAGCTGCGTGCCCTCCTGGACGGGACACTGAAGGGCTGACCCGGCCGGCCGCCGTCGAACTCGCCGGAAAGCTGCCGGATCGCCGGAACGTTGCGGCGAGCCGGACGGGTTCCGGCGATCCCGGGAGGCAGGACGGGCCTGGCAGGTTTTCCACATGACGACGGCGGCGCCTTCCTGAGCTGTCGCAGCGGCAGGATCCTGTCGGGATGACACCCCAGCCGCCAGTCCGCCTCCCCTCCCTTCCGAGCACCGGCAACCTGTGGCGGACGGGGCAGTTGCACGAGAGAGGCCTCAATTCCCGGGCCATCAAGGCATTGGTCCTCCACGGGAAGCTGGTACGTCTTCGCCACGGCTGCTACATCCGCGCTGAGCTGTGGGAGAAGCAGACAAGTCCCGTCCGCAGCAAGCAGTTGATTCGCGCCCACGCGCACGGGACGCTGACCAGGTCTGCGGGCGGCTATGTGTACAGCCATACCTCTGCCGCCCGGCTGCACGGTCTGCACTTGTGGGCAGTCGATGACACGATCCACCTTCTGCTGCCGGGGAACCCTTCCAGCGAGCGGCTCGGCAAGGATGTCCGGGGCCATACCCGGCCGTGGACAGCGTCGGAGGTGGTAACCCTCGGCGGCCTCAGAGCGACCTCGCTGGAGCGGACGGTAGTGGATTGCGCCATGATGCTGGGTTACCGGCAGGCCCTGGTGCTCACCGATCACGCCCTCCGGCTTGGGGCCGACAAAACCCTCCTGGAAAGCATGGCCGAGGGCCTGGAGGGACGCCGCGGGGTCCGGACCCTCCGGCGCGCCCTTACCCACGCAGATCCACGTTCGGAGTCAGCTGGTGAAACACTAACCCGCGAACTCCTGACGCGGCTGAAACTTCCCCTGCCGGAGCCTCAAGTGTTGGTGGCAACACGTGCTGGCCGGTACCGGCTGGATTTCGCCTGGAAGGATAAGAAGGTGGCACTCGAATTCGACGGGAAAACGAAGTACTTCGACTATGGGCCAACGGCTGAGGTGCTGTTTCAGGAGCGGCAGCGGGAGAAGGCCCTCACCGAGAATGGCTGGACCTTCCTTCGCCTGACATGGGCCGACCTTTTCCGTGAACATGAGTTCAAAGCCCGTGTCCTTGCTGCGCTCCGGCCCTAGCCACGCCGGCCGGAGCGCCAAATCGCCGGAACGGGACCAGGCCGCCGGTAATTTCCGGCGATCCGGCAGCTTTCCGGCGATCCCACGCGATCAGCAGTTGGAACGTACGACGCCGGGCGGCAGCTATGCGGCGTTTGTCACCGCTTCCGCGGCGTGGCCCGCGACGCCGTAACTGGGCTCGCGACGCTTGACCCAGTTGATGACCAGCGAGGTCACGGGGACGAAGAGGAACTCCACCACGGTCTTGTAGACGAAACCCACCAGCACGTAGTTCACGAAGCTGCCGGGGTCGGCGATGCCGATGACGGGTGCGGCGATGCTGCAGAAGATCAGCGTGTCCACAAACTCCCCGGCGCCCGAGGATCCCATGAGCCGCGCCCATAGGGACTTCTCCCCGGTGCGGGCCTTCATCCGGACCAGGATCCAGGAATTGATGGTCTGCCCCGCCAGGAATGCCAGCAGGGAGGCCAGGACGATTTGTGGCACGGGGCCAAGCGCCCCTTCCAGGGCGGACTGCTTGGCGGCACCGTACTCGTCGTCGAATCCGGGCAGCGCAATGACTACCCAGTAGCAGAGGGAAGCGAAGACGGACAGCGCAAATGTGGTGAAAATGGCTTTGCGGGCCACCTTGAAGCCGTAGACCTCACTGATCACGTCGCCGAGGATGTAAGCCAGCGGGAAGAGGAAGAAGCCGCCGTCGGTGACGATGGGGCCGAATGCCACCCCCTTGGACGCTCCGATGTTTGACAGGATCAGCACCACTGCCATGGCTGCCAGCATGATCCCGAAGTAGGGCGAACCGATGTCCGCGAATCTGGCGGCGGGACCTGCGGCAGTGGGTTGGACGGTTTGGGGCAGGGCACTGTGGCCGGGGGCGGAGGTCATCGAGGGATCCGTTCAGGAGTGGTTGGCCGGCCTGCCGTACTGGGCGGCCGGTTGTATTAGCACTCGTGCCATTCTCGCACCGGGCCGCGTGGCAAAGCTCCCCAAGGAGAAGGGTTGATTAGCCCGGACATTTTTTGAACATGTTCAACTCTTGTGGCACACTGCTTTTGGACATGTTCAAAGAATGGGGATGCCGATGGCAGCGAAGAGCGAACAGACCAGGCAGCTGGTGGCGGACACGGCGCTGCGCATGTTCCGAGATATCGGGTT
This sequence comes from Arthrobacter sp. AG367, assembly GCF_007828995.1. Taxonomy (NCBI): domain Bacteria; kingdom Bacillati; phylum Actinomycetota; class Actinomycetes; order Micrococcales; family Micrococcaceae; genus Arthrobacter; species Arthrobacter sp. AG367. The sequence goes on along the minus strand of NZ_VIVE01000008.1, from coordinate 148,771 downwards.
CGAGAAGACCACCATGCGCGCCATCGCCGCCGGGGCAGGCGTCTCCGTCGGCAACGCCTATTACTACTTCGCGTCCAAGGATGACCTGGTCCACGAGCTGTACATCCAGGTGCAGGCAGAGCACGCGGCGCGGGCCTCGGAAGCGTTGGACGGGACCGCTTCCCTGACTGAGCGCCTGAAGGCCACGCTGCATGCCGGCCTTGACGTCATGGCCCCCTACCACCGGTTCGGTGCGGACTTCGTTGCCACCGCAATCCGGCCAACATCACCGGTGAACCCCTTCTCAGCACGGTCCACGCCTGCGCGCGAGGCCTCCCTGGACATCTTCAGGCGCACTGTGGATGGGGCCCGGCCCGGCGTACCGAAGAAACTGCGGACCGATCTGCCGGAGCTGCTGTGGCTCTGCTACATGGGCATCACCCTCTTCTGGGTCTATGACGCCTCGGAGAGCCAGCGGCGGACCAGGAGGCTGGTGGACGGCGCGGCCCCACTCATTGCCCGCGGTCTCGCTCTGGCCCGCATCCCGGGAGTCAGCAAGGTGTTGGACGACGTCCTGGACCTGGGCCGCAGCATCCGCGATTAGAGAAGAAGCATTGGGGGAAAAGATGGGCTGCACAAAGACAGTTGTGGTGGCGGGGGCTTCCGGCTTCATCGGCACGTACCTTCGCCGGCGCTTCCAGGAAGACGGATGGACCGTGCGCACCATTGGACGCAAGGGAACGGGCAGCGCCGCAGCCGGATGGGATGACGACGCCGGCATGGTGCGGGTGCTCAACGGCGCCGGGCTGGTGGTGAACCTCGCCGGACGGTCCGTCTCCTGCCGCTACAACCGGCGGAACAAGGCGATCATCATGGACTCGCGCGTGGCCACCACCCAGGCGCTCGGGCGTGCCATCGCACAATGCCCGGAGCCGCCGTCGACCTGGTTGAATGCCAGCACCGGCACCATCTACCGCGATGCCAGGGACCGCCCCCAGCCTGAAACCGACGGCGAGCTTGGCTCCGGGTTCTCCGTGGACGTGGCCAAAGCGTGGGAGGCCGCCCTCGCGGCGGCCACCACGCCGGCCACCCGGAAGATCCCGCTGCGGATCGCCATCGTGCTGGGCCGCGGCGGCGGCGCGCTGGCGCCGTTCGCCAACCTGGCGCGGCTGGGCCTGGGCGGCCACATGGGCGACGGCAGGCAGAAGTTCAGCTGGATCCACGTGGAGGACCTGTACCGCAGCATCCGCTTCCTGCATATGCGGACCGACGTCACCGGACCCGTTAATGTGGCGTCGCCGGACGTGGTGAGCAACCGGGAAATGATGCGCCTGGTGCGGCGCGCCTACGGCGCCCGCTTCGGGCTCCCCACCCCTGCGTGGCTCCTCCGTGCAGGGGCCGTCCTGATCCGCACCGAAACCGAGCTTGTGCTCAAAAGCAGGTGGGTCCAGCCGCAGAAACTCCTCGACGCGGGCTTCGTCTACAGCCAGCCGGAGCTGGGCCGGGCACTGCTGCAGATCGCCAAGGGCCGGGAATGAGCCGCCCGCTCCGCGTCACCTTCGGTCCTGGCGCGTTCCTTCCCGGCGCGGGCCTTACGGTCCTGGTCTTCGGGTTCCCCCTGGGCTTCCCCGGCTATCTCTACGGAACGCTCGCCGCACTGCTTCTGGGAATGCCCCTGGCGCTGGCTGCCGGGATTTGCATGCGGACCGTCCGCAACCAGCTGCTGCACGTCCTGGCCGTCGGCGTGGCAGGGCTGGCAACCGGGATGCTTACGCTCATGTTCATCACAGGCAGCCACTGGTCCGCGATGCGGGGCATGGTCCTGTGGACGGGGTGCTGCGCGGCGCTGGGGCGGGCAGCTGTGTCCGGCCTCGTCACAATCCATGACGCGCCCGCGCGGGAACACGTGGCTGCGCAGAAGCCCGGCCCACCGCTGGAACCCTGACCATACGGCGTCCCGGCGCCCTGTCCGGTGACACATGGAAAGCGTCCGACGGCGGGTGGCAGGATGGGTGCATGACTTCCGCTACCCCTGACGCAACGCTGTCCGCCGCCGGCCCCGCCGTCGTCCTCACTATCGCCGGCTCCGAAGCCACCGGCGGCGCCGGCGCGCAGGCGGACCTGAAGACCTTCCAGGAACTGGGCGTCTTCGGCATCGCCAACCTGACCTGCATCGTGTCCTTCGACCCCAAGGACAGCTGGAACCACCGCTTCGTGCCGGTGGACCAACAGGTGATTGCCGACCAACTGGAGGCGACGACGGCGGCGTACGGTCCGGCGTCGGGCGCCCCTTCCGCCCTGGACACCGTGAAGATCGGCATGCTGGGCAGCCCCGCGACCATCAGCACGGTGGCGTCTGCCCTGCAGGAGAACAGCTTCGCCAACGTTGTCCTGGACCCGGTGCTGATCTGCAAGGGCCAGGAGCCCGGGCACGCGCTGGACACGGACCGGGCCCTGAAGGCGCAGATCCTGCCGCTGGCAACGTTCGTCACGCCCAACCACTTCGAGGCGGAGTCCCTGTCCGGCCTGGAAATCACCGACATCGAGTCGTTGAAGGCCGCCGCCGTCCGCATCCACGAACTCAGCGGCGCGGCAGTTCTTGCCAAGGGCGGGGTTCGGCTGGACGGCCCGGACGCCGTCGACGTCTTCTACGACGGCGAAACCCTGGAAGTCCTCACCGCCCCGAAGGTGGGCGAAGTTGCCGTCTCCGGTGCCGGCTGCTCACTCGCCGCGGCCGTGACCGCGGAGCTGGCCAAGGGCGCCAGCCCGCTGGAGGCTGCACGGACCGCAAAGGACTTCGTCACCGCCGGCATCCGCAACCGTGTTGCCTCCGGCGCCCCGTTCGACGCCCTCTGGCAGGGCGGCGCCCGGTAGAACCGATCTCCCCGCGCCGGGTTCGCCGGAAACCCTCGAGATCGCCGGGAATTTGCGGCGAACCCGGCAGTTCCCGGCGAGCTCGACGTGTGGCTAGCGCCGGGGGATGTTGCGCAGGTTGCTGCGGGCCATGCTCACGGCCTCGCCCGCCCCTCGGTTCAGGACCACCTTGGACATGGCCGTAGCGAACCCGATCACCTGGGAACCGGAAATCTTCGGCGGGATGGACAGCGCCTTGGGATCGGTGATCAGCTCCACCAGTGACGGGCCCGGTTGGGCGAAGGCCTCCCGGTACGCCGACTCGATCTGCGCAGGATCGGTCACCCGCACGGCATGGAAGCCCAGGGCTTTGGCCACGGCCGCATAGTTGGCGTCCGGCACGTCCACGCCGAAGTCGGGCAGCCCGTCCACCAGCATCTCCAGCTTGACCATGCCCAGGGTGGAGTTGTTGAACAGCACCACGTTGACTGGCAGCTTGTACGCGGCCGCGGTGATCAGCTCGCCCAGCAGCATGGACAGCCCGCCGTCACCCGAAACCGAGATGACCTGGCGGCCCGGGTTGGCCAGCTGGGCCCCGATGGCATGCGGGAGGGCGTTGGCCATGGAGCCGTGGAGGAAGGACCCGATCAGCCGGCGGGTGCCCAGCGGGTTGATGTAGCGCGCGGTCCAGACGTTGCACATGCCGGTATCGGCCGTGAAAATGGCGTCCTCCGCCGCCACCTGGTCCAGCAGCGAGGCCGCGTACTCCGGGTGGATGGGCTGCTTCTTCTCCACTTTGCGGGTGTAGGCGCCCACCGCCTTGTTCATCAGCCGGTCGTGCTTCTTGAGCATCTGGTCCAGGAACCGGCGGCTCTTCTTCGCCTTCACCAGCGGCAGCAGTGCGCGCAGGGTGGGGAGCACGTCGCCGTGGACGGCGATGTCCACGTCCGTCCGGCGGCCCAGCCGGTGCGCCGCCCGGTCCACCTGCGCGGTCCTGGTGTCGGGCAGGAACTGGTCATACGGGAAATCCGTGCCGAGGAGGATCAGCAGGTCCGCGTCCTCGATCCCCTCCGCCGCGGCACCGTAGCCCAGCAAACCGGTCATGCCGATATCGAACGGGTTGTTGTACTGGACAAAGTCCTTGCCGCGGAGCGAGTGCCCCACCGGCGCCTTCGCCAGCTCCGCGAGCGCCATCAGCTCGCTGTGGGCGCCTTCCACGCCGGCACCGGCGAAAATGGCCACCTTCCCGGCGTCGTTGATGGCGTCCGCCAGCGACTGGACGCTTGCCGGGTCCGGGACCAGGCTGGCCGGCCGGAACGTGGCGGGAAGCGGCGTGGGTGCCGTGGCTTCCAGGCCGGCGATGTCACCTGGAAGGGTCACGACGGCGACTCCGCCGAGTCCCAGCGCGTGCTGGATGGCGCTGTGCATCACGCGGGGCGCCTGCTCCGCGGTGCTGACCAGCTCCGAGTACACCGAGCACTCGTTGAACAGCCGGTCCGGGTGGGTTTCCTGGAAGAAGCTGCTGCCTATCTGCTTGCTGGGAATGTGCGAGGCGATGGCCAGCACCGGTGCGCCGGACCGGTTGGCGTCGTAGAGGCCGTTGATCAGGTGCAGGTTCCCGGGGCCGCAGGATCCGGCACAGACCGCCAGCTTGCCGGTGAGTTGCGCCTCTGCAGCCGCGGCAAAGGCGGCCGCTTCCTCATGGCGGACGTGGATCCAGTCAATGCCGCCCTTCGCGGCGCCACCCGTCTGGCGGACGGCGTCCACGATCGGGTTGAGGCTGTCACCCACAATCCCGTAGATCCGCTGCACGCCGGCAGCCTGGAGTTGTTCGATGAGCTGGGTGGCAAGTTCCTTGGCCATGGGTGCAGACTCCCGCGTTTGTGGTGGTGGCTGACATGGCCCAATATAGTCCGCCCGCCTGGGCGGACAGTTGGTGGGCGGCACCGAGCCGGCCCCTGGCGGCCGGACACGGAGGAGGCGTACGACGGCGGCCTGGCAGCCGCCGTCGTACGCCTCCTTGGGGAGCTGGCCCCCGGGTGCCGCTAAAGGCTACCGTCCGGCACCCACGCGCTCTTCGCCGTCGGCCGCGTTGGATGCCCATGCGTGGCCCTGTTCGGCGTCAAGGTGCGTGGCCTTCTTGTTCTTCAGGGCGAAGATGTAGACCACCAGCGAGATGGCGATCGCCACCGTGACGTACGTGAAGAAGAGGTCCTCCCGTCCGGACTTCTGGAAGGCGGCGCCGATCAACGGCACGGTTCCGCCGAAGAGGGAGTTGGCGATCGCGTAGCCCAGGCCCACCCCCAGGGCGCGGATGGAGGCCGGGAAAAGCTCGGCCTTCACCAGGGCGTTGATGGAGGTGTAACCGCCCACGATCAACAGGCCGCCCATCATCAGCAGGAACGCGGTGAACGGATCCTTGGTGCCGGCGAGCGTGGACAGCAGCGGCCAGGTGAACAGCACACCGGTGATGCCGAACCAGAGCAGCAGGGGCTTGCGGCCCACCTTGTCCGAGATGATGCCGTAGACGGGCTGCAGCAGCATGAAGATGAACAGGGCCCAGAAGTTGATCACGGAGGTGTCGGTCTTGGCGATGCCGGACGTATCGTTCATGAACTTCAGGATGAAGTTGGTGTAGGTGTAGAAGGCCACGGTGCCGCCAAGGGTGATGCCAATGCAGACCAGCAGCGGCTTCCAGTAGCCGGTGAACAGCAGCTTCATGGTGCCCGGCTGGGCCTGGCCGGCCACGGCGGGAGTCTTTGCGGCGTTGATCTGTTCGGCGGAGACGGTCTCCTCCATGGAGCGGCGCAGCCACAGGACGATAAGGGCCGCCACGCCGCCGATGGCAAAGGGGATCCGCCAGCCCCACTCGTTCAGGTCGCCCTTGGGCATGGCGTTCTGCAGGATCACCAGGACCAGCAGGGCCAGCATCTGGCCACCGATCAGGGTGACGTACTGGAAGCTGGAGAAGAATCCGCGCCGCTTAGTGGTGGCCGCCTCTGACATGTAGGTGGCGCTGGTGCCGTATTCACCGCCCACCGAGAAGCCCTGGATCACCCTGATGAGCACCAGCAGGATCATGGCCCACAGGCCGATCACGTCCTGCGTCGGCAGCACCGCGATCGCGAATGAACCGGCGGACATCATGGTGACGCTGAGCGTGAGCGCCGCCTTGCGGCCCTTGCGGTCCGCGTACCGGCCGAAGAACCAGGCGCCGATGGGGCGCATGAGGAACGACGTCGAGAACACGGCCATCGCTTCGAGGCCGGCCTGGAGCTCGTCCTTGGAGTTGAAGAAGTGGGCCTGGAAGTAGGCGGCGAAGACGGTGTAGACGTAGAGGTCGTACCATTCCACAAGGTTGCCGGCGGAGCCCTTCAGGATATTGCCCACGGCCCGTCGGGTCTGGGCTGCCTCCGATGGGGGTGCGGTCTGTTGGGTGCTCATCGGCGAGTTCCTCCTTGTAGTGACGGCGGCCTCCGGCAGCGGAGGGCCTCATCCACGGTATGGGTGATCCACCGCACAACCAACGTCGTGGGGCATTTCCTAACACTTCCTTAGGATTCGGCGCCCGGCTCCGCTGTTCTCCCCGCTGCAGCCGGGCAAATCGGGCCGGCACGCGGTAATCTCACCAAGCGGGGGTGAACCGGACCCCGCACTACAGCAAGGAAGATGGCCATGGACGTGCTGATCGTCGAGGACGACGACGCCATGGCCGGTGCCCTGACCGCCGCCGTCGAAAGCGCCGGCCATCACCCGCAGCGGCTGTCCCGGGGTGCGGACGCGCTGCTCTCGCACCGGAACTTCCAGGTGATCCTCCTGGACCTGGGGCTTCCGGACATGGACGGGCTGGAGGTGCTGCGCAAGCTGCGGCAGGTCACCGACGTGCCCATCCTGATCCTGACCGCCCGCGACGACGAACGCAGCGTGGTGCTCGGGCTCCGCTCCGGCGCCGACGACTACCTGGTCAAGCCCGTGAAGCTGGTGGAGCTGCTGGCCCGGATTGAAGCCGTGACGCGGCGGGCGGGACGGAGCCGCGGGACACCACAGGAGGACGTTATTGTCCTGGACGACCTTGCCATCGACCTCAACCGGCGCACCGCATCCAAGGGAGGTGACCCGCTCCCCCTCACTGCCACGGAATTCGAACTCCTCGCATTGCTGGCACGGCATGCCGGCTCTGTGGTCACGCGTGAGCAGATCCTGGACGCCCTGTGGGGCGATGCGTTCCTGGCCTCTTCCCGGTCCCTGGACGTGCACCTCACCGGGCTGCGGGCAAAACTGCAGAAACCCGGTTTCATCATCAATGTCCGCGGGGTGGGCTACCGGGTGGAGGCGGCCGGCGCATGAGGCTCCGGGTGCTGGGCGTCCTCAGCGTGCTCTGCCTGGTGGTGGTCTTCCTGATTTCGGGGACCATCCTGGGGTCTGCCTCCCGCGAGCTGACGCAGGAACTCCAGATCAACCGGGCGGCGTCCCTGAACCGGCTGGCGCAGGTCGCTTTTGATGCCGCAGGCGACGGCGACACCGTGCGGCTGCAGCGGGAGATGGACACCTATTCCGGGCTTTACGGGGAAGGAATCGTAGTACGGGTCCAGCAGGACATCCTGGCGTCCGGCGGCCTGGATGCAGGGCGGTCCGACGTGCAGGATGCCCTGTCCCTTGCCCGGCTGAACGTGAGCAACACATCCCTGGAACCGCTGGAGCCCTTCGGTTCCAGTTCCCGCGTCATCTTCAGGCCCTTCGGCAGTGCCAGCCAGGTCCTGGGCGCCGTGGTCCTTGACGTCCGCGCCGGCACGGCGCAGCAAAAGCTCCGGGAGCGGTGGCTCGCGGTGGGTATCGCTGCGCTTGCCTTGGCCGCCGTGCTGTTGGTGGGCGCCGCGCGGGTCACCGGCTGGGTGCTGCGGCCCGTCCTGCGGCTGGACTCAGCGGTACACGAGCTGGAGCGGACCGGGCGGGCGGGGCGCCTCCCGGACGACGGACCGCCCGAACTGCGGGAACTGAGCCGGTCCTTCACGGCGATGGCACGGACCGTGAGCGCCAGCATGGCGGCCCAGCGGCAGCTGATCTCGGACGCGTCCCACCAGCTGCGGAACCCGGTGGGGGCACTCCGGCTGCGGCTGGACCTGCTCCAGCTCGAGCTGAAGACCGCCCGCGAGCACGACGCCGCCGAGCGGGCCCTGGCGGAGCTTGAGCGGGTGGAGGAGATCCTGGACGGGGTCCTGAAGCTCGCCGCCGCGGAGCACAGGGCATCCGAAGGGTACCTGCGGGCGTCCGGCACTCCCGCAGACCATGCGGCCGCCCAGCCCGTGGACCCGTTTCCCATCCTCCAGGGGGAGCTGGAGCGGGCAGCACCGCTGGCGGAGCAGGCCGGTTGCCGGCTGGTCCTTGCCGCGGCGCCGCAGCCGGCGGCACTGGTTGCCTGCCACCCGGCAGAACTGGCGCAGATGGCCGGCGAACTGCTCAACAACGCCATCAAGTACGCCCCGGGCGCCACCGTCACCGCTGCCGTGCGGACGGAAAAGGACGCGGTGGTGGTGGAGATTTCCGACGACGGGCCGGGGCTTTCGGAGTCCGAGCGCGCCTCGGCTGCCACCAGGTTTTGGCGGTCTCCGAGGCACTCTTCGGTTCCGGGGACCGGACTGGGCATGACCATTGTGGGCGAGCTTGCCGCCGCGAACGGGGCCCGGCTGGTGCTGGCCGAAGCGGCCCCCCACGGTCTCGCGGCCCGGATCCGGTTCCCCACCCCATCGGCGGCCCAGCTGGCAGTTGGGTCCGGCAGGGATGGTGCCCGTGCGTGAACCTGGCGCCCCGGGCGATGCTGCCTCCCACCCGCGGCGGCGTTCCGTGCTCAAGTCAGCCCTCGCCGTCGGACTCTCCGCATGCCTGCCGCCTGCGCTCAGTGCCTGCACCGGCGGGGACCGGCCGGAGAGCCTCATTGTGGCGGGCGGCGAACCGGGCGGTTTCTACCTTGAGTTCGCAACCCTGCTGGCCGCTGCCCTGGAACGCCACGGATTGGCGCAGCACGCCAGGGCCGTGACCACCGGGGGAAGCCTGGACAACATCGCGGAACTGCGGGCCGGACGGGCAGCGTTTGCTGTGGCCCTGGCGGATGCTGCGAACCAGGAGCCGGGCGCTGACGCCGCCGGGATCGCCGCGGTCGGCAAAGTGTATGAAAACTATGTCCACTGCGTGGTGCGGAAGGACAGCGGCATCCGGGAAATTTCCGGGTTGGCAGGACGCCGGGTCGCCGTGGGCCAGCCCGGCTCCGGCACGTCGCTGACCACGCCCCGGTTGTTCGAAGCGGCGGGGCTGGGTACCTCGGCAGGTGCCGCTGCGCCGCCAGCCGGAAGCGCCGCCGTCGAAAACCTTGGCCTGAATGACGGCATCGCCGCCCTCAAGGCAGGGGCCGTCGACGCCCTGTTCTGGTCCGGTGGCGTTCCCACTGCCGCCATCGCCGCGGCACAGCAGGAGGTGGCCCTGGGCCTTCTGGACCTGTCCGGCCTGCTGCCGGAACTGCGGCGGCGGTACGGCGGCATCTACGACCGCGTGCTCATCCCGGAGGGCAGCTATCCCGGCGTGCCGGCGGTGTGGACGGTGGGCGCTCCCAACCTGCTCCTGTGCCGCCGGGACCTGGACAATGCCACCGTGGAGCGGACGGTGCAGCTGCTGGTGCACTCGGCCGCCGAGCTGATCCCGCAGTCCAGCCTGGGCGTGCAGTTCCTCAGCGCCGAAAGCCTCATCAACACCGCCGGCGTCCCCCTGCACCCGGCCGCGGCGGACGCGTACCGGGCGCTGCACGGCTAACCAAAACGCCCGCTCACATTTGGCAGCACTTACGGCGACGCCCGCTCACGTTTGGCAGCACTTACGCCGACGCCCGCTCACTTTGGCCAAGAAAGTGAGCGGGCGTTCAGCGACAAGCTGCCAGAAGTGATGGGGCGTTGTTCAGCTCCCCGAGTGGGCCTGCAGGAAGCTGTACACCTCGGTTTCGTCCACGCCCGGGAAGGCTCCCGGAGGCATGGCGGCGAGCAGGTGCGAGTGCGCCCGCGCTGAGGGCCACGCGTTGCCGGCCCACTGCGTGGCCAGTTCGGCTGGTGGCCGCTTGCAGCAGGTGGGATCCGGGCAGTTGGATGTGGCCCGCGCAGTGGTCTCCCGGCCGCGGAACCACTTCACGTGCTGGTACGGGACCCCGATGCTCAGGGAGAACTCCCCGGCGGCCGAGCGCTCGGTACGGGCGGTGCACCAGTAGGTCCCGGACGGCGTATCAGTGTACTGGCTGTACGCGCTGAACTTGTCCGGCACGTCGAACACCGCACGTGACGTCCAGGCCTTGCACGACGGCTGGCCCTCAATGGCGCCGGTATGGTCCTGGGGGAAGTTCACGCCGTCGTTCTCATACGCCTTGTAGATGATGCCGCTCTGGTGTGTCTTCTGGAAATGCGTGGTGATGCCCAGGTGCTTGGTGGCCAGGTTGGTGAACCGGTGCGCGGCGGTCTCGTAGGATACAGCGAACGCGTCCCGGATGTCCTCGACGGCGATTTCCTTGGCCGCCTTGGCTTTTTGCAGAAATTCCACGGTGGCCTGCTCGGGCAGGAGCAGGGCGGCGGCGAAATAGTTGGTGGCCACCCGCTGGGCCAGGAAGTCGCCGTAGTTCCGGGGCGTTTCGTGGCCCAGGACGTAGTGGCCAAGAGCCTGGAGCAGCACGGAGCGGGGGTCGTGGTCCTGCCGCTGGCTCTGGGTCAGGTAAATTCTGCGGTTCTTCAAATCCGTCACTGAGCGGGTGGAATGCGGCAAATCACCCACGTGGTGCAGGGTGAAACCGAGGTGCGCGGCGATATCTGCGATGACGTGCTGGCTCAGCGGACCGGTGGTGTAGCCCACCTCCTTGAGGACCTTCTGGGCCTCGGCTTCGTACTCCGGAAAGTAGTTCCCACGTTCCCGCATCATGGCCCGCAGTTCCCCGTTGGCGCGGCGGGCTTCCTCGGGGGTGGCCACCTGCTCGTTCATCTTCCGTTCGAGCTCATGCAGCAGCCCCACCTGGGCCTCCAGCACATCCAGCGGCAGCCTTGAGCTGATGCGGATTTTCGGCAGGTCCAGGGATTCGTAGAGCGGACCGCGCTGGTACCGTTCCAGCTCGATTTCCAGGGCGGCGCGGCGGCTGGGCGGCTCGGCCCCCAGCAGCTGGTCGATGGTGACATTGAGCGCCCCCGCGAGGTGCTGGAGCAGGGTCAGCTTGGGTTCACGCTTGCCGTTTTCGATCAAACTGAGCTGGCTGGGAGCGGTGCCGACGGCGGCGCTCAGGTCATCGAGCGTGAGCCGGGCTTGTTTGCGCAGATGGCGGACGCGGCGACCCAGGGCAATGACGTCCAGTTCCGGGGCGGCGGTGGACGACGGCTGGGAAACGTCCCTGTTCCAGCTTGAAGGTGACATTTCTGAAGAATACGTGAAGAACTGCATTTCTTTCCACCCTTTTTCTCTAGAAAGGCGGCTGGAAGTGCTGAAAAGTAGTGGCTACGGAAAGAAACACCGCACCGGAAAAGCCGGCGGGAACCTCAACGGCGCGGTTCCCACCTACCCCATCCGGAGCTCAATCAAGGAGATCAACGATGACCGCAGCATTTGAGCCCACCCAGCAGACGCCCGAACAGCAGGCCGCCGCCCTGGAGCTCGAGTGGGCCGCCAACCCCCGCTGGGAAGGTGTGACCCGGGACTACTCAGCCTCCGACGTCGTCCGTCTCCGCGGCCGCGTCTCCGAAGAGCACACACTGGCCCGCCGCGGTTCGGAGAAGCTGTGGAAGCAGCTCACCGAGGAGCACAAGACCGGCGGATACACCAACGCCCTCGGTGCCCTGACGGGCAACCAGGCCGTGCAGCAGGTCAAGGCAGGCCTGCGCGCCATCTACCTCTCCGGCTGGCAGGTGGCGGCCGACGCCAACAACTCCGGCCACACCTACCCGGACCAGTCCCTCTACCCGGCCAACTCCGTTCCCACGGTGGTCCGCCGCATCAACAACGCCCTGCTCCGGGCGGACCAGATCGAGTTCTCCGAGGGCATCCAGACGGTCGAGGACTGGATGGTGCCGATCGTCGCCGACGCCGAGGCCGGCTTCGGCGGCCCGCTGAACGCCTACGAACTCATGAAATCCATGATCCAGGCCGGCGCGGCCGGCGTTCACTGGGAGGACCAGCTCGCCTCGGAGAAGAAGTGCGGCCACCTCGGCGGCAAGGTGCTGATCCCCACCCAGCAGCACGTCCGCACCCTGAACGCCGCCCGCCTGGCAGCCGACGTCGCCGGCACCCCCACGGTCGTCATTGCCCGCACCGACGCCGAGGCAGCCACCCTGATCACCTCCGACGTCGACGAACGCGACCAGGAATTCATCACCGGCGAGCGCACCGCCGAGGGCTTCTACAAGGTCCGCAACGGGATCGAACCCTGCATTGCCCGCGCCAAGGCCTACGCCCCGTACTCCGACCTCATCTGGATGGAGACCGGCACGCCGGACCTGGAGCTGGCCCGCAAGTTCGCCGAATCCGTCAAGGCCGAGTTCCCGGACCAGATGCTCTCCTACAACTGCTCGCCGTCCTTCAACTGGCGCAAGCACCTGGACGATGCCACCATCGCCAAGTTCCAGCGCGAACTCGGCGCCATGGGCTTCACCTTCCAGTTCATCACCCTGGCCGGCTTCCACGCCCTGAACTACTCGATGTTCGACCTCGCCCACGGCTACGCCCGTGAAGGCATGAGCGCCTACGTCGAGCTCCAGGAAAAGGAATTCGCCTCCGAATCCCGCGGCTACACCGCCACCAAGCACCAGCGCGAAGTCGGCACCGGCTACTTCGACACCATCTCCACGGCGCTCAACCCCAACGCCTCCACCCTCGCCCTGGTCGGATCGACCGAAGAGGGCCAGTTCCACTAACGCTTACGACGGCGGCGCTTCCGTCCGGCCTTCGGACCGGCATCGCTCTGCCTGCTATTCCCCACGTCCGGTCTTGGGCTCGTAGAACTCGCCGAGGCCGGACGCAGGGCCCCTTTTACGCAGGCTGCCGCGACACCGGCTCCTCGGCCTCGTGCCTCAGTCGCCACCCTGCTGCTACCCGCCGTCGAACTTCCCTTTCGTCTTTAAGGAGACTGAGATGAACAGCTTTACTGACAGCTTCACGATCAATGGCATTACCTTGACCGCCCAGCCCATTTGCCGGCAGGACGAGGTGCTGACTCCGGACGCCCTCTCGTTCGTTGCCAAGCTGCACCGGGCCACCGCTGAGCGGCGGCAGGAGCTGCTGCAGGCACGGCGGGCACGGCGGGCCGACATTGCCGCCGGGGCGGACCCCCGCTTCCTGCGGGAGACCGAGGAGATCCGGAATGATCCGTCCTGGCGGGTGGCTCCCCCGGCACCCGGGCTGGAGGACCGCCGTGTGGAGATCACCGGCCCGGTGGACAAGAAGATGACCATCAACGCCCTGAACTCGGGCGCGAAGGTGTGGCTCGCGGACATGGAGGACGCCTCCACCCCCACCTGGCGGAACGTCATCAAGGGCCAGCTGAACCTCACCGACGCCCTGGAACGCCGGATCGACTTCACCAGCGAAGAAGGCAAGGAATACAAGCTCCGCCCCGCCGGTGACCTGCCCACCATCGTGGTCCGCCCCCGCGGCTGGCACCTGCCGGAAAAGCACATGCTCATCGACGGCCAGCCCATCGCCGGCGGCATCGTGGACTTCGGCCTGTTCTTCTTCCACAACGCCCGCCGTCTCCTGGCCCAGGGCAAGGGCCCGTACTTCTACCTGCCCAAGATCGAGAACCACCTCGAAGCCCGGCTCTGGAACGACATCTTCATCCTGGCCCAGGACCTGCTCGGCATCCCGCAGGGCACCATCCGCGCCACGGTGCTCATCGAAACCATCACCGCGGCCTTCGAAATGGAGGAAATCCTCTACGAACTGCGCGACCACGCCTCGGGCCTGAACGCCGGCCGCTGGGACTACATCTTCTCCCTGATCAAGAACTTCCGCACCCGCGGCCCCCGCTTCGTCCTCCCGGACCGCGGCCAGGTCACCATGACGCAGCCGTTCATGCGCGCCTACACCGAACAGCTGGTCAGGGCCTGCCACAAGCGCGGCGCCATGGCCATCGGCGGCATGGCCGCGGCCGTTCCCAACCGCAAGGACCCGGAAGCCAACGCCAACGCACTCGAAAAGGTCCGTGCGGACAAGACCCGCGAGGCCAACGACGGCTTCGACGGTTCCTGGGTAGCCCACCCGGACCTGGTGCCCGTCTGCCGCGAAGTGTTCGACGGCGTCCTCGGCAACAAGCCCAACCAGCTGGACCGGCTCCGCGAGGACGTCACCCCCGATGACCGCGCCCTGATTAATGTGGCCGCCACCACCGGCACCATCACCGAACAGGGCATCCGGAACAACATCGAAGTGGGCATCCGCTACATCGAGTCCTGGCTGCGCGGCAACGGCGCGGTGGCCATCCACAACCTGATGGAGGACGCCGCCACCGCCGAGATCTCCCGGTCCCAGCTCTGGCAGTGGATCTACGCCCGGGCCATCACGGACCACGGCGAGATCATCAGCCACGAATGGGTGGAGGAACTCCTGGACGAGGAATTCGCCCGGCTGGAGCGCTTCGACGGCGACCGCTTCGAGGACGCCCGGGACATCTTCGAAGAAGTAACGCTGGCCCGTGAGTTCCCGTCCTTCCTCACCCTCCCCGCCTACGCCCGCTACCTCACCGAGGCCCGCGAAAAGGCCACCGTCGAGGAGCTGGCCGCAGCCTAGCCAGGGACCAGCACCACACACTTCCGTCCGCCGGGCCGGCACGCCCTCCGCAACAGGCCCCCCGAAATCCGGGGCGCCGGCCCGGCGACGGAGCAACCGCCACACCCCCGCTCACTTGGTGCGGGAAAACCAAGACGCCCGCTCACTTTCCCTAAGAAAGTGGGCGGGCGTTTGAGCGGCGGAACGTTCGACGGCGGACGCCCGCCTCAGCGCCCTTTCGGCACCTTCCGCACAGACAGGGTAGTGCTGACGAAGAAGGCCAGTACCGACACCAGGATGACCAGCAGTGCGGGAGTCCATGATCCCGAGCTGTCGTGGACGAAGCCCACCAGCGGCGGGGCCACTGCGGCGAGGCAGTAGCCCAGGCCCTGGACGGTGGCGGACATCCGGCCGGCGGAAGCCTGGTCGCGTGCCAGCTTGATGATGGCGATGAAGATCAGGGTAATGCCGCCGCCCTGCGCAATGCCGCCGGACGTGGACCACAGCCACCAGAGCTCAGGCAGCAAAAGCAGCCCGAGGGGAACCGCCAGCCACAACGTACCCAGGGTGACCGCCACCGCCGTCGTACTCATGTATTTGGCCGCGAAGGGCACGCCGAGGCCGCCCACGATGGCCAGGATCTGGAAGATCGAGGACGCGGCGCCCGCCTCGGACGTGGACATGGCGAGCTCGTCGTGGAGGTAGCTGGGCAACCATGCCGTGACGCCGTAGTAGGAGAACGCCTGGCCGCCGAAGCCGGCTGTGAGGCCGAAGGTGGTCCAGCCCGAACCGGCCGCCCGGGGCAGCGGCGCGTCCCCGCCGTCGTCCCCCGATACCAGGAACGCCGTCCGCGGTCCCACGGCCAGGACCCACACCACCACCGCGGCGACTGCCAGGACGGCGACGGCGGCCAGGGCCAGCCTCCACCCCGTCACGGCCGCCAGCGGGGCCATGGCCACCGAGGTCAGGAAGGACCCGATATTCAGGGCGGCGGTGTAGATTCCCATCGCTGTCCCCTGCCGGCGCGGCGCAAAATCACGGCGGATGATCAGCGGCACCGCGATGTTCCCCACGGTGATGGCCAACCCGATGACCACCGTGCCGGCCACCACCAGCACCGGGCCCCCGGCGGAGCGCACCAGCACGCCCGCCAGTACGCCCAGGATGGTCAGCGTGACCGCGAACTCGGCCCCGAATTTCCGGGCGGCCAGGGACGCCAGCGGAGCCGCGAGCGAGAAGCAGAGCACCGGAATGCTGGTGAGCAGTCCCAGCAGGACCGGCGAAAAGTGCAGTTCCGCCTGCATGGGGTCCACCAGGGGCGCGACGGCGACGAAGGGGCCGCGGAGGTTCAGCGCCAGCAGGCCGATGCAGGCCAGCAGGACCCAGCTCTTCGGGACGCGGGAGAGGACGTGGCCGCTCACAGGGGCAAAATCGGGAATGGGCGTGGATTCATCACTCCCATTGCTATCATGCCCGGCGTGACGGGAGTTTCAGGCACCCTGCCATACGATGAACGTGACCCAAGGACGTAGGACACCGCGAAGGACAGCCATGACGCACCGCCTTGCCATCCTCGACGACTACCAGGACGTGGCCCACGGCTTCGCCGACTTCGCGGCCCTGGAGGCGAAGGGTGTCACCGTGACGTCCTACCGGGAGCCCTTCACATCCCCGGATGCGCTGGTGTCGGCGCTGGCAGACACCACCATGGTCATCGCGATGCGCGAACGGACGGCCTTCCCCCGTGAGGTGTTCGAAAAACTGCCGGCGCTTGAGCTGCTGGTCACCACCGGGATGGCGAACGCCTCCATCGACCTGGCGGCAGCTGCTGAACACGGGGTGACGGTGTGCGGTACGCCGGGTTCGCCCTCCGCTGCGCCGGAACTGACCTGGGCCCTGCTGCTGGCTATCGCCCGGCACCTGCCGGCGGAGGAAAACTCGCTCCGGGCGGGTACCTGGCAGTCGACGGTGGGGGTGGAGCTCGCCGGCAAAACCCTGGGCATCGTGGGTTTGGGGAAGATCGGCCGGCGGGTGGCCGCCTATGGGCAGGCGTTCGGCATGGACGTGGTGGCCTGGAGCCAGAACCTCACGGCTGAGGACGCCGCACAGGCCGGCGCCCGGCTGGTGTCCAAGGAGGAGCTCTTCACGGCAGCCGACGTCGCCACCCTCCACCTGCGGCTCTCCCCGCGGTCCGAGAACACCGTGGGCGAGGCCGAGCTGCGGCTGCTGGGCCCGGACGGCATCCTGGTGAACACCGCCCGCGGCCCGCTGGTTGACCAGGACGCGCTGGTCACGGCGCTGAACCAGGGGTGGATCCGCGGCGCCGCCCTGGACGTCTTCGACCAGGAGCCCCTTCAGGCCGGCCA
Source organism: Arthrobacter sp. AG367 (assembly GCF_007828995.1). Lineage (NCBI taxonomy): Bacteria > Bacillati > Actinomycetota > Actinomycetes > Micrococcales > Micrococcaceae > Arthrobacter > Arthrobacter sp. AG367. The sequence goes on along the minus strand of NZ_VIVE01000008.1, from coordinate 131,804 downwards.
TCCGCTCCTGGCCGCGCCGAACACCGTGCTCTCCCCCCACCTGGGCTACGTCACCCAGGAAAGCTACCGGCTGTTCTACGGCGGCGCCCTTGAGGACATCACCGCCTGGCTCGCCGGCGCCCCCATCCGGACCCTCACCGCCTGACCTGGAAGAAACGCATGACCCACACCATCCGCAGGGCAACAACGGACGACGCCGGCCCGCTCGCCGCCCTGGCTTCCGTCACCTTTCCGCTGGCCTGCCCGCCGTCGTCGTCACCTGCCGACATCGCCGCGCACCTGGCCAACACGCTCAGCGAGGAACACTTCAAGGGATACCTCGCGGACCCGGACACCACCATCCTGGTCATCGACGCGGACGGCCGGCTCAACGGCTACAGCCTGCTGGTGGACCGGCCAGCCGCGGATCCGGATGTGGCGTCCGTCCTGACCCTGCTGCCGTCCGTGGAAATCAGCAAATGCTACGTCCACCCGGACTACCACGGACTGGGCGCCGCCGCCGAACTCATGCATGCCAGCCTGGCGGCTGCTGCAGGGACCGGCGGCGCCGGGGCATGGCTGGGTGTCAACAGCCAGAATGCCCGCGCCATCCGCTTCTATGAAAAGTCCGGCTTCCGGAGGGTGGGTACCAAATCCTTCCGGCTGGGCAGCACAGTGGAGCATGATTTCGTGCTGGAGCGCGCACTGCCGTAGCGGTCCAGGTCCTTGATTGGCAGCGCCGCTGTCAGTGCAGCCTGCTGGCGTTCGCGCCGGCGCCCACCCTTTCCACCGGGTAGGCCAGCGGCGGACGCGGTTCGTCCAGGAGTTTCAGCCCCGGCGGGAGACCGTCGATGGTGCCGGTGGATCCGGCGGCGCTGATGGTCACCCGGCTGCTGTCCAGCAGGACGTTTTCCGCCCGGAACGAGCCCACGGACTCCGGCAGGATCGGTGCGAGGTGCACCACCCCGCGGGTGAAGACGGGGTCGAACCGGAGCAGGATCCGGGCGAGCTGCACCGGCGCGGCCGCAGCCCAGGCTTGCGGTGAGCAAGCGGTGGGATACGGAACGGGGCCGGGAAATTCGCCGCGGTCAAAGCCGCAGAACAGTTCCGGCAGCCGGCCGTCAAAGTGCTCGGCAGCGTCGAGGATGCCCAAGGCCACCCGCCTGGCTTCGTCCACGAATCCGTAGCGCATCAGCCCGGTGGCCACCAGCGCGGTATCGTGTGGCCACACCGAGCCGTTGTGGTAGCTGACGGGGTTGTAGGCGCCCATGTCCGACGCCAGCGTGCGGATGCCCCAGCCCGTGAACATTTGCGGGGACATCAGGTTCTCCATGACGGACGTGGCTTTGTCCTCGTCCACCACCCCCGTCCATAGGCAATGGCCAATGTTGGAGGTCAGCGCATCAACATGCCGCTTGTCCTTGTCCAGTGCCACCGCGAAGTACCCCTTGTCCGGCAGCCAGAACTTCTTGTTGAACTCCTCCTTGAAAGCTGCCGCCTTTCCGGCCCAATGCTGTTCCAGCCCCGAATCGCCGCTCCAGTGGGCCAGCAAGGACCTGCCCAGGTAGGCGGAGTACACATAAGCCTGGACCTCGCAGAGGGCGATCGGCGCCTCCGCGATGGTCCCGTCCGCGAAGTTGATCCCGTCCCAGGAGTCCTTCCAGCCCTGGTTCACCAGGCCATGGTCGTTGGGCCGAAGGTATTCCACAAAGCCGTCGCCGTCGCGGTCGCCGTACTTTTCGATCCATTCCAGGGCCCGGTCCGCGTGCGCCAGCAAGGGCTGGATCGCATCCCGGGAGAGCCCCCACCGGCTCAACTCGCCCAGGGTGGAGACGAACAGGGGGGTTGCGTCGACGGTGCCGTAATACGCGGTGCCGCCCAACGACAGGCCGGCGGTGACACCAAGCCTGACCTCGTGCGGTATGCGGCCGGGTTCCTCCTCTGAGTCCGGGTCAACCTTCTTCCCCTGGATCCCGGCCAGGGTCTGCAGCGTGCCCAGCGCAAGGTTCGGGTTGACCATCAGGCTCATGTAGGAAGTCAGCAGCGAATCCCGTCCGAACAACGCCATGAACCAGGGCGCACCTGCGGCTACGGCCGCGCGGTCGGGGTGATGGGCGTCGAAGATCCGCAGGGCACCAAGATCGCTCTGGCTCCGGTTGAGCACGTTCTGGAAGCTTGCGTCCTCGACGCTGATCCGCGGGACGTTCTCTTCCCAGGCCAGATGCCGCCGCACACCTTCCCGGTGGTGCGGAAGCTGCCCTTCCTTGAAGGGCTTTTCCGGCGCCTCCCCGTTCACCAGCGGCACCACAATCACGCTGGTGGCCCATTTGCCCCGGGCAGGGACGGTGATGTGAAAACGCAACCCGTCTGTGTCCACCTCTGCACCCCGTGCCCCGATGGCGGAGCCCCGCTGCTGGCCATGCCGTGATGCCTCGATGATGAGCTTTCCATCCACCACGGTGCGCGTTGTATCGTCCGGGCCGGTGGTCCGCCCGCCCTTAACGTCGAAGAGATCGGCCTGATCCGCATCCACGAGGAGTTCGATGTCGCACTCAACAGGCTCCGCCGCGTAATTCTCCAGGCTGATGTCATCCTGCAGGCCGGGCCCGATGTGGCGGACCTGACGGACCACCAACGGGCTGTCGAACCTGCCCCCGGGCCACGCGGCACGGCCAACGAACGTGGCCTCGAACGGATGCGGCCGCTGGGCAGACAGCGGCTCCCGCATCGAGCCGTTGATACGCAGCACCCAGCGGGAGATGATCCGGGTGTCCTGGAAGAACGCGCCGTTCGTGCCGGCGTCTGGGCTGATGTCACCGGTTCCGGCCGATATGCAAAACGAAGAACCCTCCAGGACGGTGACGGCGCCGACGTCCGACCCGGAGGCCTCGTTGTCTTCGTTCCAGGCGGTCATGAAGGACTCCCTTCTCAGGCGATTTGCTGCCGGGGAGCCGGAAGGCCGCCCGCCCCCTTAACGATTTTGGTGCACGGGCGCGGCATCCGGAACCCCTCCGGGCAATCTGCCCGCCAGCAGTTCATCAAAGAGCCTCAGGTGCTGCGCCACCATCCGTTGGGCATTGAACCTCTCCTCCACTGATGCCCGGCACCGTTCCCTGCTCAAGCCGGCTGCTGCCTCAACGAAGCCGGGCAAATCCTCTGTCTGCCCCAGGAAGCCCGTCCGGCCATGCTCCACGATCTCGGGCGCTGAACCGATGCGCGTCCCGACGACGGGAGTGCCCGTGGCCAGCGCCTCGATCATCACCAGGCCGAACGGTTCGGACCACTGAATGGGGTTGAGGAAGGCCGTGGCCTCGCCCATCAGGCGGTACTTGACGGCATCGTCCACTTCCCCCACGAAATCCTCGTTTGGGCCCAGCATGGGCTCGATGACCTCCCGGAAGTAGCGGACCTCGTCCTTCTCCCGCATCTTGACCGCTATCTTCAGGTGCATGCCCACCCTGCGGGCGATCGTGATGGCCTCAAGCAGCCCCTTGTCATGGCATGCGCGCCCCACGAAGCACAGGTAACCGCCGCGGCCGCTTCCCACCGGGACAGTGGAAACGTCCATGCCGTGATGGATCACCTGGGTGACGGGAACCTCGGGAGCGTGTGAAGCCTGGTCGCGGGAGATCGCCACGATTGCCACATCCGGCGCCATGGCCCGGTACAGGTCCTCTGCCTGCTTGTGGAGCGGGCCGTGGATGGTGGTGACCACCGGAACCTTGGCCGGACGGTGGGCGTAGAGCGGGCCGGCGAGCGTATGGTCGTGGATGATATCCACGTCCTGCAGCCCCTTGTAGGCCCGGATCACGTGGCTGAGTTCGGACATGGTTGAGCCAAGCTCGTCCCGGGACGCCGGCCGCATGCCCGGCACCAGCGGCACGGGGCACGTGCTTTCGGAAGGGGCGGCGAGCAGGACCTGGTGTCCGGCGGCCGCGAAGCCACGCGCCAGGGTGTCCACCACCCTTTCGATGCCGCCGTAAGTCAACGGAGGGATGGGAATCCAGGGTCCCGCAATCAGTCCAATTCGCATGTCTGGCCTCCAAGGAAGGGGCCCGAGCTCCCCAGCCGCCAGGCGCATCAACCCGCGGGACCGTTGGGGTCCCGTGGTGTTCTCATTTTGTTTGGCGTCTGCTTCACCTAACTCCGACTATTGCCCAGGATTGCCCCGGCCACAAGAGCGGATGTGTGCCATCTCATAAGGCGCCGGCGGAATGGCCGCAGGCGCGACCCGGTTGTGCAAGGCATGAAGATTGAGATCTGGTCTGACGTTGCCTGCCCGTGGTGTTTCATCGGGAAGCGCCGGTTCGAGGCGGCCCTGGCAGCATTCCCCCACCGTGACGCCGTTGAGGTGGTGTGGCGGAGCTACCAGCTGGATCCCACCCTGCCGGAACACTACGACGGGACCGAGCTGGAGTACCTGAGCAGCCGCAAGGGCATGCCGTCACGGCAGGTCGCGCAGATGTTTGAGCACGTGGCGGAGCAGGCAAAAGGCGAAGGCCTGGACTACCGCTTCGACAAAGTGGTGGTGGCCAACAGCTTCACCGCGCACCGCCTGATCCACCTTGCAGCGGCGCACGGCCGGCAGGATGCGGCCAAGGAGCGCCTCCTGAGCGACCACTTCGAGCACGGCAAGGACATCGGCAGCCGGGACTACCTGTCCTCCCTCGGCAACGATCTTGGCCTGCCGTCCGATGAGGTGGAGGAGCTCTTCACCACGGACAAGTACACGGACGAGGTCCGGTTCGACGTCCAGGAGGCACAGGGCCTGGGCATCAGCGGCGTTCCGTTCTTCGTGATCGACCGCAAGTTCGGGCTGTCCGGAGCCCAGCCGGCGGAGACGTTCACCGCCGCCCTCACCCAGGCCTGGCAGGCTGCCAACCCGCTGGTCCTGGTCAACTCCTCCGACGGCGGCGCCTGCGGCCCCGACGGCTGCGCGGTGTAGCGCCTTTTACTGACACATCGCGGTAAAGTGTCTGCATGCCCAGGATTTCAGCGGCCAGCAATGCCGAACAACGCGCGGACACCCAGCGGCGCATCCTCACCGCTTTTGGCGAACTCCTCTTCACCCATGGCCTCCCGGGGTTGACCATGACAGACGTGGCCAGGCATGCCGGGGTGGGCCGCACGGCCGTCTACAACTACTACGCAGACATCGAAGAACTCCTGATCTCCTACGCCCTGGATGAGACCGAGAAGTTCCTTTCCGACCTGCGTGAATCGCTGGCCCGGCTGGAGAACCCCGTGGAACGGCTGGCCCTGTACGTCCGCGCCCAGGTGGTTGACCTCAGCCGCCGCCACCTCCCGCCCGGACCTGCCATGGGGGCGGTGCTGTCGCCGTCGTCCTTTGCCAAGCTCTCGGACCATGTAGGCGAGCTGAGCGTCCTGTTGCAGGACATCCTGCGCGACGGCATGGAGCAGGGGTACCTGCCGGTGGCGGACGTGGGCCAGCAGTCCCAGCTGATCCTGGGGACCCTGTCCTCCAGTGCGGCCAGGGGCAGCGACGAGCCGGCCGAGCTGGAAGCCCGCGTGGCCAGGACGGTGCGCTTCATCCAGTTGGGTGCGGGTGCGCGGTTCGACGACGACGGGCGGCCCATCCGGGTGGCGCAGCTTCCGCCAGCGGCGCAGCTTCCGGCAGTGGCGCAGCTTCCCGCAGTGGCCGGCTAAGGACCGGCTGGCTGGAGGTCAGGCCGCGGGGGTGACAGGCAGTCTGTTGGTGTCCGCTATGCGCCGGCTTTCCCGGGGGCAGCTGAGCTTTCCCGGCGTCTGGTCCACCAGATCCGGCGGGACCAGTGCCTTGTAGTCCTGCGCCAGGATCACGTCCACGCTGGCGTCGGTCCTGCCGTCCTGGAAGTAGTCCGACCCCGGCACGTTGCGCTGCACGGTGAATGCCGCCGACTGTCCGCCCGCACCTGACACCACGGCCGCCACACCCCGGTAGCCGGCGTTGGTATTCGAGACGTTCCCCACCACGAACTTCCGCGCCAGGAACTCGTCCGCCACCGAGCGCGCCAGCCCGGCCCTGGTGGTGGAGTTGTAGACGTTGAGGTTGATCTTGTCGTTGGGTACGTAGTCGAACATGGAGGCCGGGCAGGAGGAAACCGGTGCCGGGGCGGGCTCGGCGGCGGGGATCTTCAACCGGCCGTTGATGATGGCCATGGCAATGATGATGCCTGCGGCGATCAGGCCTGCCAGGAGGACCAGCACCACCCCGTGCAGCACGCGGCGGCGGACCCGGGCGGTCTCATCGGCATCCGCGGCCGCTTCCATGGCGGCGCGCAGCTCAGGGCCGGAAACAACATGGTGGCCATGAAGGACACTCGGGTCCTTCGGCCGCCCCCTAGCCATCGAGCACCAGGACCCGGGCGTGGATCGCGGTGCGCTGGTGCAGGGCGGTCCGGACCGCGCGGTGCAGGCCGTCCTCGAGGTAGAGGGTCCCCTTGTACTGCACTACGTGCGGGAACAGGTCGCCGAAAAATGTGGAATCCTCCGCCAGCAGCGCTTCCAGGTCAAGGGTGCGCTTGGTGGTGACCAGTTCGTCCAGCCGGACCGGTCGCGGCGGCAGCGACGCCCACTGCTTGGGGGTGCTGTAACCATGGTCGGGGTAAGGGCGGCCCTCGCCCACAGCTTTGAATATCACCATGCCACAGTAGGCACCGCGCTGCCCCAGCGAAAGTGGCAGGGCGGACCGGCGCCAGGTTGTAGCCAAACAGTGACCATATGCCCTGCGCCCCGGCCGCTGGGCGGACACACAGCGGCAGCGCCTGCCGTGCTGACAGAATGGAACCATGACAGTATCCGAGTCCCCTGCCGCGCCCGTGCCCGGAATCCGCCAGCCGTCCGCGCCGCCGCTGGCGCTCCTGCTTGACGTGGACGGCCCCGTGGCCAGCCCGCTGACGCGGGACGTCAAACCGGACATCATCCTGGACCTGGTGGCGCTGGCCGCAGCCGGCATCCCCGTCATTTTCAACACCGGCCGTTCCGACGCCTTCATCCGCGAGCAGGTCATGGAACCGATGATCGCCGCCGGCATTCCAGCCGGAACTGTCATCCATGCCGTCTGCGAAAAGGGTGCGGTCTGGTTCAGCTACACCTCTGCCGGTCCCGGCCCCATCCACGTGGACCGGGAGCTTGCCGTTCCGGCGGCGTACGGCGACGACATCCGCCGGCTGGTGGCGGAGGACTATGCAGCCCACATGTTCTTCGACGAAACCAAGCGCGCCATGGTGTCCGTGGAGCAGCACATCGATGTGCCCAGCGCGGACTACCTGGCCGAGCAGAAGCTCTTCGACGCCGAGGCCATGGCGCTCATGGGGCGCCACGGGCTGGGCGTTGTCCGCCTGGACCACCACGCACCGAACTCCGACGACGAGGTGGACTACCGCGTGGACCCCACCATCATTTCCACGGACATCGAGTCGGTGCGGCTGGGGAAGGATCTTGGCGCCAGCCGGGCGGTGGAGCTGCTGGCGGCCCAGGGCATCACGCCGCAGGCGTGGCGGACGGTGGGCGATTCCCGCACCGACTACGCCATGGCGGACTGGCTGCACCATAACGACCACCCGGTGAAGCACGTGGATGTGCGGCCGGCGGACGGTGTGCCGGCCAAGCCCTATCCGGTGCTGACCGCAGCGGACCTCGGGCTGGAGGAAACAGTGATCCACGACGACGCCGGCGGGGCCTTCCTGCGCAGCTGGCGTGAGGCGCTGGACGCCTGAGCCCCTGCCGGGCCGCCGTCGAAACGTCGCCAAGGGGCTTCAACCGGGCCCCGAAACCTTCCGTTACTCCAGCAGGACTATCATGCAGTTAAGAATGCCCACTTCCACCAGCTCGGAGACAACCATTACAGAAGCACCGGTCCAGGACGAGGTCTACTACGGCGGCCAGGCGTCCGTGGAGGAACAATTTCACGCCGAGATCACGTCTCCGGCGGCAGAGCAGCGGCTCAGGCACCGCCCCGATGTCATCCGGCACAAGGGCCGTTTTGCCCTGATCAATGACACCAGGACTCCGTACCAGGCCATGGTGGAGGACCTGCTGTTCCTCCGCAATGTCCTGGCGAACGCGGGCCTCAACTATCTGCTGGTCCGTGGCAACAACGACCGCCCTGTCCTGGCCCTGGACTGGAAGGACCGGAAGAAGCTCCGGGCCGCCCTGGTGGAGGCGTGCCGGGACGAGCCCTTCTATTCCATGACCGTGGACGCCAAGAAGAAGACGTCTGTCCTGGTGGCCGACGGGGAGCTCTCGCCCAACCGGCAGGGCCGCATCTTCCGCCTGTACCGGCCCCGGGTGGAGCCGGTGGGCGGCTTCGAGTTCGGCGCCTCTGCCGGGGTGCAGATCGAACTCTGGTCCTTCGAGGGCGAGGAACTCATCCTTCCCATCGAAAACTCGCTGACCCGCAGGACCCTGCTGCGCCAGGACGCCGTCCGCGGCACCGTGGAACGCTACGGCCATACCTGGCCCACCATCGAGAACATGTTCGCCGACCACGCAAGCGACATCAGCTTCGACATCGACCTCGTCTTCTCCTGGGTGGACGGAAGCTCCCCGGAATACATTGCTGCCCGCCGCGCGCAGCAGCAGGGCGTCGTCCTGGGCGAAGGTGACGACCACGAGGCCCGGTTCCGGCAGATCAATGAACTCAAGTACGCGCTGCGGTCCGTGTACATGTTCGCGCCGTGGATCCGCCGCATCTTCATCGCCACCGACTCCCCCGCGCCTGCCTGGCTGGCAGAGCACCCGTCGGTCACCATAGTCCGCAGCGAGGAGTTCTTCGCTGACCCCTCCGTGCTGCCCACCCACAACTCCCAGGCCGTGGAGTGCCAGCTGCACCACATCGAGGGGTTGTCCGAGCACTTCCTCTACTCCAATGACGACATGTTCTTTGGCCGCCCCGTGGGCCCTGACATGTTCTTCACGCCCGGCGGCATCACCAAGTTCATCGAGGCGGAAACCAGGATCGGCCTGGGTGAGAACGCCGCTGAGCGCAGCGGGTTTGAGAATGCCGCCAGGGTGAACCGCAAGCTCCTGTGGAACCGGTTCGGCCGGATCACCACCCGCCACCTGGAGCACACCGCCGCGCCGCTGCGGCGCAGCGTGGTGGCCCAGATGGAGGAGGAGTTCCCCGCGGAGTTCAGCAAGACGGCAGCCAGCCGCTTCCGCGCTGCGGACAACATCTCCGTGACCAACTCGTTCTACCACTACTACGCACTGCTCACCGGCCGGGCCGTTACACAGACAGCCGCCAAGGTCCGCTACGTTGACACCACCATGCGCTCAGGGCTGAAATACCTGCCCAAGCTGCTGGCCAAGCGGAACATGGACTTCTTCTGCCTGAACGACGGGAGCTTCCCGGAGATCAGCGCGGACGAGCGCGCCGAAGTGGTCACGGACTTCCTGGAAAGGTACTTCCCCATCAAGGCGCCCTGGGAGAAGTAGCCCGGTCCAGGCTGTAGTCACCGCCTGGTGGACGCTCCGAGCTTGGCGTTGCCGCGCTGCTTGGTGGTCTCCGGGATCCGGATCCCCGCAGCCTCCAGCCGCCGGGCCGTTTCCTCGGGTGACACGTACTCGCCCACCGTTGGTGAAGCGCCCAGCGGGACCACGGAGTGCACGATGGTGTGCTCGTAGACGTGCACCAGGTTGAAGGCCTGGCCGCCGTCCTGCCCGCGCGTGCCTCCTACCGGGACGTTCAGGTCCTGGGTGTAGCAGGAGGCGGAAGCGACCGAGACGGGGACGCCGGCGAAGCTGGCCGTAGTGGAGTAGTGCAGGTGGCCGGCCAGGATGGTGCGGACGTCCGAGTTGCGGACCACTGCCTCCAGCGAGGCCTGGTCGCGCAGTTCCACAAGCACGGAAAGGTCAAGCACGGACGGGACCGGAGGGTGGTGGAGGGCCAGGATGGTGCCGTCCGGGGCAGGGGTTTCCAGCTGCCGGGCCAGCCAGTCCAGCTGGGCGCCGCTCAGTTCGCCGTGGTGGAAGCCCGGCACAGTGGTGTCCAGCGTGATGACGCGCAGCCCATTGATGAAGTAGCTGTGGTCCACCGGCTCGTCGCTGCCGGGCTGGTCGAGCAGGCCCTTGCGGAAGTTGGCCCGGTCATCGTGGTTTCCCATGGCCCAGATGACCTGGGCGCCGAGCTCCTTGCAGGCAGGGTCCACAATGGCCCGCAGTTTCACGTAGGCCCGGGGATCGCCTTTGTCAGCGAGGTCGCCGGTGAAGATGACGGCTTCCGGCCTTGCGCCGGATGCTTTGACTTCGTCGAAGAGCTGGATGAGCCTGGCTTCGCTGTCGACAGTTCCGTAGAGGGGGTCTGGACCTCCCAACAGGTGGGGATCGCTCAGGTGGAGTAGGAAGTGGCGTGGCCGGGGGTGTTCGGCCTCGATGTGCTCCATTGCTACCTCTATGGTCGGTGGGAAGCCGTTCTTCCCTTGTACCCTTCAGTAATATTTATCCAATCAGACATTTGGCAAACTTGGGGTAAATCGCCGGAGCTGATGTGGAAAAAGTTGGAAGAACTGCGCTTTTGCAGACCCGGTTCGGCCAGACCGCGTTTATCCGAGCTCCTGCTCGACCGCGTCGATGACCTCGGCCGAGTCCGGTTCAACGGTGGGGGCAAAGCGGGCCACCACCTCGCCGTCGCGGTTAACCAGGAACTTCTCGAAATTCCACTTCACCAGCCCCGGCAGCAGCCCCGTTTTGAACTTGGTGAGCTCGGTGTAGAGCGGGTGCTGATTCCTGCCCCGGACATCGGCCTTGGCGGTGAGCGGGAACGTGACCCCGAAATTGCGTTCGCAGAACTCCGCGATGTCGCGGTCGGTTCCGGGCTCCTGCCCTGCGAACTGGTTGCACGGAACGCCCAGGACCTCGAATCCGCGGTCCCGGAACTTCTCGTAAAGGGCCTCCAATCCGGCGTACTGGGGGGTGAAGCCGCAGTTGGAGGCCACGTTGACCACCAACACCACTTTTCCCTTGAACTGGCTGAAGTCCGTCCGGGTGCCGTCGTTGAGGACCAGCGGGATGGGATACAGCGGCGCATGCCGTCGGGTCTGCGGAAGGTTGCTCATATGGTCAGTTCGTTGCCGAGGTCCCACCGTACGGGTCCAAAGTGAAGATTTCCTAGGCCGCCGGGGTGGTGGCCGTCGCGCTTGGCGTCATGGTTGACGAGGTGGTTGCCGTGGGCTCGGGTTCTGCCGGCGGAGGCGCCAGGGTTGGGGTTGGCGTGGGGCTCGGGGTCGGGGTCGGGGTCGGGGTTGGGGTCGGTTCGAGGGTTGTCTGCGCCGGGCTCGGGGTTGGGGTCGGTTCGAGGGTTGTCTGCGCCGGGCTCGGGGTTGGGGTCGGTTCGAGGGTTGTCTGCGCCGGGGTTGGGGTAGCGGCCGCTGGAGCGGTGGGCGATGGTTCAGTCGGCGTCGGAGTTGGACCAGGGTCACTGGGCGACGGCGACGGCGACGGCGTCGGGCTGGGTGAGGCCGTCGGAGTTGACGTTGAAGTTGCCGGGTCAGTCGGCGACGGCGTCGGGCTGGGCGAGGCAGTTGGATCACTCGGCGAGGCCGTCGGAGTTGCCGGGTCGGTCGGTGACGGCGACGGGCCGGGCGCGGGGTCCGTGGGCGACGGCGACGCGGCACTCCCCGAAGGTTCAGCGGGTGGCGGGGCCGTCGACGTCAATTGCGCGTCAGGGGGCGCAAGCACTACACCCGTCGCCTCCGAGGGCGCAGGTGCCGGTGCAAGCGGCAGGAGTGGCGGGAAGGGTGAAACCTGCAGCCCGGCAGCGGGGATTTCTCCGCCCGGATCCACCCGGAGGGGGATGGTCCAGCTGATCCTGCCGGCAGACAGCCCCTGGCCGGGCGCATAGGAGACCATGTCGGCAGGAAGGGCCCAGTTCATAGTGCGGAGCTGCAGGAAGCTCCATCTGAGGGGGTTTGTATACCGCCCGTTCAGGATGGCCTCGAAATGCAGGTGGCAGCCCGTGGACCATCCGGTGGTACCAACGCGCGCGATGACTTGGCCTGCCTGCACTGTATCGCCCGTATGGACGCCGATGGACTCAAGGTGGTTGTAGGTGGTGATGAGGCCGTCGCCATGATCGATCTCCACACGGTTGCCGCCGCCCCAGGGATGCCATCCGGCCGCGCGTACAACACCGGCGTCGGCTGCGTGGACGGGCATGCCGCAGGCCGCTGCATAATCCTGGCCCAGGTGGAAATCACCAGCAGTCCCGCTGATCGGGCTGACCCGGAAGCCGAACGGCGAACTCGGCTCGAGGAGCTGAAGCGGGGCCATCAAAAAGCCGGCTCCGGGCCTGCCCGTGCCCGCCGGCCCTACTGTCAGGGCCGCCGGGGCATCTGCGCCCGTACTTCCTATCGCCGTATGTGGGAAGGCCAGGGTGACCAGAGGACTGGACAGGATGGCCGGCGGAAGGGCGCCGGCGCCGACCTGGTCCGACGCCGGCGGACCGGGTTCCCTTCGCGCTTCCCCGATGCTGTTCCCGCCGGATGTTCCGCCGGGGACTGCAGCACCCTCGGTCCCGGTGCCCGCAACTGATCCCGTCCACTGCACGAACCCTGCCGGGCCGGCAGAAAGGTTGACGGCATAAGCGGACGCCGCCAGCACCCCCGCCGCGGCGACGGCGCGTGCAACGGGGGGAAAGCTACGCTGGGCCGGCTTTCTGGTGCCGGGCGCTGGATTCTTGCCCAAGTGACTGACTCCACGTCGTGGCCTGCCGCCCGTTGTCTCGACGGTATGTCCCATGGGACCACAGCCCCGCAGGGGTGGAAACCCCATGGGCGCACATTGCGGGTTTTTTGCGGGCGTTAGGGGGTTGGGAGTTTCCGCTGCTCAGGAGGCTGGTCGCGGTGCCCCTGCAGAAATGGGCAACAATGTCTCATGCGCAATGTCCTTCGTACATGGCAGGACGAAATCAAGAAGACCTTTCAGGGAAGGCTGATGCACCACCGGACTGGTCGCTGCGGCTGGCGGAAGGCGACGACGCCGGCTACCACCTGCCCGGCTCGGCCGTCTGGGCAGTTCATGGCTCCATGACGCCGATCGTTGGCGGGATCCGGACACTGCTCATGCAGTCGCTGCACCCCGGTGCCCTGGCGGGAGTGCACGAACACTCCAACTTCCGGGAAGACCCCTTGCGCCGGCTGGCCAACACCATCCGGTGGATCTTCACGGTGACATACGGCTCAACGGCGGCCGCCGAGGAGGCAACACGGCGTGTCCGCCGGCTCCATGAGCCGGTCCAGGGCACCTACAAGGACAACGACGGCGGCACACGCACCTACAGTGCCAACGACTCCGGGCTGGCCGGCTGGATCCATATCGCCTTCACGGATGGCTTCCTGGCAGCCCATAAGATCTGGGGCGGACCCATTCCGGGCGGCCCGGACGCCTACGTCCGGGAGTGGGCCCAGGCCGGGCGGCTGATGGGAGTGGACAACCCGCCGCTGACCGAGGCGGAGATGCGCGGCCAGCTGGACCAGTGGTACACGCAGGGCGTCCTGCGCGCGGACGACAGGGTGAAGGAAACGGTTCAGTTCATCCGCAACGCTCCGCTGCATCCCCTGCTGAAGCCCGGTTACCGGATCCTGTTTGCGGCCGCCGTCTACAGCTTGGAACCCCGGTACCGCCAGATGCTCGGGCTTTCCGTTCCTCGGCTGGGCCCCTTCCCCCTGCCCGTGAGGCTGGGCACAAAGGTGGTGCTCGGCGTCGTCCATCTTGCCCTGGGCGGGCTTCGCCGGCGGATGGGTCCCAGCGAACTGGCTGCGCGGCAGCGCCTGAGGCGGCTGGGCGAGCCTTTGGCGGACATGGCCTAGGGGGGTCCACGACCAGGAGCCCATGACGGCGGAAACGCAAGAACCCGGCCCCGGAATCACCGGGGCCGGGTTCTTAACCGGCGGAGAATGGGGGATTTGAACCCCCGAGGGCGTTAACCCAACACGCGTTCCAGGCGTGCGCCATAGGCCGCTAGGCGAATTCTCCAACTGCTTCTGAATCAAAAGCAGGTATTAGATTACCTGAACTTTTCCGCATCGCCCAATTGGGCTGTTCGGAGCAGGTTTTCCGCGCTCCCCTGCCCGTGCCCGGAGACGCCTGCGCATCGCCCTTAAGCTGGAAATGGACGCCCCCAACGCGCCCATTCCCCGATGCACCGTTGAGCTGCCGGGTCCGTCCCGTTCAGCCAGGCCACGCAGCTCACAACCTTGAGATTGCCCCAATCGGTGTACATACCAATGATCGCGGTTGCCGGTGGGATAAGCAATGAAGACCGCCGTCTGAATAGCTTCCGGCACTGTGTTGTTCCCCAGAAGCGGGCTCCGGGAAGCAGGCGACGGCCGATTCGAGTCGAGCCGGATGTTCGGGTAAAGTAGCTCGCGGCCCCTCATGTGGCGTCATCCTGTTGAACTCCCCCAGGACCGGAAGGTAGCAAGGGTAGACGGGCTCTGGCGGGTGCATGGGGGGTCTTTACTATTCCCCCACAGGGCGGCATGATGTCGGCCCGGATTGGTAGGGTTTTCTCTGTGACAGTTACTACCGCCCTGTACCGCAGATACCGTCCCGACTCGTTCGCTGACGTTATCGGGCAGGAGCATGTCACCGAGCCGTTGATGACGGCTTTGCGGAAAAACCGGGTCAACCACGCCTACCTCTTTTCCGGCCCCAGGGGCTGCGGCAAGACCACGTCCGCCCGCATCCTGGCACGCTGCCTCAACTGCGCCCAGGGCCCTACGGACACCCCCTGCGGAACCTGCCCCAGCTGCGTCGAGCTGGCCCGCGGCGGTTCCGGTTCCCTTGACGTCATCGAGATTGACGCGGCGAGCCACGGCGGTGTTGACGACGCGCGGGACCTCCGCGAGCGCGCCACCTACGCCCCGGTGCGGGACCGCTACAAGATCTTCATCATCGACGAAGCCCACATGGTCACCTCCGCCGGGTTCAACGCCCTGCTGAAGATCGTCGAAGAGCCGCCGGAACACATCAAGTTCATCTTTGCCACCACGGAGCCGGACAAGGTCATCGGAACCATCCGCTCCCGGACCCACCACTACCCTTTCCGGTTGGTGCCGCCCGAGCCGCTGATGGCTTACCTTGAGCTCCTGTGCCGCCAGGAAAACGTTCCCGTCGCCCCCGGCGTCCTGTCACTGGTCATCCGCGCCGGCGGCGGCTCCGTCCGTGATTCGCTCTCCGTCCTGGACCAGCTCATGGCAGGCGCCGGACCCAATGGACTGGACTATGAGCTCGCCGTTGCACTGCTGGGCTACACCCATGCCTCGCTGCTGGACGACGTCGTGGAGGCCGTGGCCGCCTCCGACGCCGCCACAGTCTTCCGCGCCGTGGACCGGGTCATCCAGACCGGGCACGATCCCCGCCGGTTCGTGGAGGACCTGCTGGAGCGCTTCCGGGACCTGATCATTGTCCAGGCCATGCCCGAAAGTGCACACTCCATCCTTCGGGGAATGCCCGCGGACCAGATCGCCCGCCTGCAGAACCAGGCCCACAACCTTGGCGCCGCGGAACTCTCGCGGGCCGCGGATGTCACCAACACGGCCCTGACCGAAATGACCGGAGCCACGTCCCCGCGGCTGCACCTGGAACTGCTGTGTGCCCGGATCCTGCTGCCCAGCTCGGAACAGAATGAGCGCGGCATTGCGGCCCGCATTGACCGGGTGGAGCGGCGGCTCAACTACACAGGGAACGACGTCACCGCTCCGGCGGCCCAGGCTGCTCCCGCAACGGCAGTGCCGGCAGCCGCACCTGCCGCCGCCACCCCGGGCACCTCCTCGCCCGACCCCCTGCACCCAGCGGTGGCGGCCGTCCCTTCCGTTCAGGCGGCACCACAGCCACAGGCCCAAGCCGTCCCCACGCCATCCGAACCCACCCGGCCCGGCGCTGCCGGGTCCACTCCGGCCCAGGCCGCGCCCGCCCGGCCTGGCACTGACGCGCCCCGGAGCCCGCTGACACCGCCGCGGGTAAGCACCAATGACTGGCCTGTCGAGGACCCGGCGCGCCTCGGGACACCGGAGCGCCCCGCCGCCGCACGCACCGGCCAGGCAGCGCCCCAAAGTAACGCAGCGCCCCAAAGCAATGCCGCGCCCCAAAGCAATGCCGTGCCGTCCAGCAGCGCAGCACCGCAAGCCAATGCCGCGCCGCCAAGCAACGCAGCAACGCCAGCCATTGCCGCATCCCGGTCTCCGGAGGACCGGCAGGCTTCCGCCCAGGCAGCGGTGCCGTCGCCGCACCAGGAGGCGCCCGCCAGGCCCGCCCCTGCGGCTCCCGCGGCCATGGATGACGTGGAGGTCCTCCGCAGGGCGTGGCCGGATGTCCTGCAGGCACTGTCCAAAATCAAGCGCAGCACCTGGGCACTCGTTGAGCCCAACGCGCAGGTCAGCGCCTTCGACGGCAGCGTTGTGACCTTGTCCTTCACCACGCCGGGACTCGCGGGCGCCTTTGGGAGGGCGGACCACTCGGACAACCTGCGCCAGGCCATCCACAAGACCGTCGGCATCGACTGCCAGATCAACGCGGTTTCCGGCGGCACCAGCCAAACGAGCTCTGAGCCAAACCCAAAAGTGCCGTCCAGCCCGGTGGTTCCGGCCACTTCAGCTGACGTTGCCTGGGGGCTTGCTCCTGCCCCCGCGCAGCCTGTCCCGCCGGCGCAGGCTCCCACAGCCGCCCCACCCGCGGCTCCGGCGGGCGGAAGCCCTGAGAGCCCCGCCGCTGCCCGGAACCCGGTGCCTGCCCAGGGTCCCGCTGCTGGCAGAAGCTCCGGGAGCACAGCTGTTGCCGCAAGCCCGGAAGCCGTACCGGAGGGGACTCCCGCTGTGGCCGGCTCTCCAGGCGCAGGTCCGGTGACCGACGCCGGCGTGCGCGGCCACGGGGACGCACAGCCCTCCCGTCCCGGCGCCCAGGGCCCGGGAACAGCAGCCGGCGCCTCAGGCCCGGACACCGGCCAATCCCCCTACCCGTCGGCAGGTGGCGACTACTCCTACTCCGACGACGACTGGGGCCCGCCGCGGGATGAGGACGCTCCCCCGCTGGATGAGGAACCCCCGATGGACTGGGTGCCCGCCACGCCGTCCGGCAACCGGGCAACGCCACCACCCCCCGAGGTGGGCGGCAGCCAGGAACCGTCAGGCTCCCGCGGTGATGCCGCTGCGCGCCCCCGGGGGGCAGCAACCAGTGGTTCCACCCCGGACACCGTTGCCCAGCCCGGCAGCACAGATGCGGGTCCGGCCCACGATCCCTGGACGCGGGCTGTGGAACAGGCCCCCGGCGTCTGGGTTGTCGGAGACAAGAGCAACGTGGGTGCCAACCCCGCACCCGGCTCTGTACCTGACAACATCGGGACACAGGCCGACGTTCCGCATTACGCCCCTGCAACAGCCCAGGTACCGCCCTCCATCCCCGTTTCACCCGCGGCCGCGGCCCCTGCCCCTGCCCCTGCCCCTGTCGCAGCAGCGGGATGGGGTTCGGGCACGAGTACGGGTTCCATCGCAGGTTCCGCCCCGGGGGCAGTCTCCGGCCCCGGTCGCGGCGCGCCCGCCGCGGGATCCTACCCGGCGCAGTCCCCCGCCTCCGCTCCCGCGCCGGAATTCGCCATGGCCTCGGCGGCAGCCGCCCCGGTGGCCAAGGCAGCGGTTGCGCCCTCCCGTCCCCAGCCGGCGGCGGCTGCACCCGTGGCCGGACGGACTGAAACGCGGCAAAGCCTCTACCAGCGGCTGTCCAACAGTCCAGAGGCTGAGGCAGGACGGGCGAAGGCACCGGCCAGGGCCGCGTCCGCACCCAGCTCCTATGTCCAGGACGTGCCCAGCGCCGACGATGAAACCATCGAGGAGTCCGGCGTCTTCGGCCGGGCTGCCGTGGAACGCATCCTGGGCGGAAAATTGATCGAGGAGCGGTCGCTGGACGGAAGCCCGGTCACGCCACGCTATTGACGGCCGGCAAGGTCGACCGCCGGCGGGCAGCCCCGCAGCCATGACCAACTGAGTGTTCCACCCGCCATCCACACCAAACTAAAGAGGGAAACGTGTACGAAGGTGCTGTCCAGGAGCTGATCGACGAGCTCGGACGCCTTCCGGGGGTGGGCCCCAAGTCCGCACAGCGGCTGGCGTTCCACATCCTTGAAGCCGACCCCCAGGATATGAAGCGGCTGGTGGAAGCAATCACCACCGTCAAGGAGCGGGTCAAGTTTTGTGCGGTCTGTGGCAATGTCACGGAGCAGGAACTGTGCAACATCTGCCGCGACCCGCGCCGTGATCCCGCGATCATCTGCGTGGTGGAGGAATCCAAGGATGTCCTGGCCGTGGAGCGCACCCGTTCGTTCCGCGGCAGGTACCACGTGCTGGGCGGTGCCATCAATCCCATCGCCGGCGTGGGACCCGAACAGCTGCGGATCCGCGAGCTGCTCACACGGTTGAACGACGGCGAAATCCAGGAAGTGATTATCGCCACCGATCCCAACCTTGAGGGCGAGGCAACGGCTACTTACCTGGCCCGCATGCTTAAGACGATCGGCATAGCCGTCACCCGTCTTGCCTCCGGCCTGCCCGTGGGCGGTGACTTGGAGTATGCGGACGAAGTCACCCTGGGCCGGGCCTTCGAGGGCCGGCGCAACGCCCTGGGCTGAGCGCAGGCGCCCGGTTTTTCCGAAGCACGCCCTTCAGGCCGGATCACCCGGTGCCCCGTCGCGGCGCCGCGCTGCGCGGTAACCTCCCGCCGCGACGGCGGCGGCTATCGCCGCCTGGCCAAGGAGCCCCATCCCGGGCATGGGCGCCCGGGGCTCGTCCCGGCTGCGCGGTTGCCCCTGCACGCATGGCACTTGCATCCCGTCCGCAGCTTCCTGAATCGCTGCGGGCACCCATCCCAGGACCTGGCCGGCGCGGTCTGCCTCCGCGCCAGCCATCAGGAACAGGACGGGCGGGCTCAGCGCCGGGAGCCACATCAGACGCTCGGTGTGGTAAACTTCGCTGATGCCGGCCTCGATCTCGGAGCATCGGAAGGCCACGTGGGTTCCGTCGCGCGCCCGTTCGACATTCAGCGCCACCGTGACACGTTCCTCCGCCCGGACCAGGGGCAACAATCCGATGGCTGCGGCCGGGGCCCCTGCCACAAAGGCCAAGGCCAGCAACCCGCCGGCGGCATTCGCCAGGCGCGGACGTCCAGCCCATGCGGAGAGCCCAGCGCCCATGGCACCAAACACCCCGCACTCCACCAGGACGACGCCCGCAGAAACGGCCGCCACTGCCCCCGAAGCGTCCGCGATCCAGGCCTGCACCAGCAGTACACCGAGAACAACAGCTGCCAGCACCAGTCCCCGCAAAGCCGTGGCCAGCAGTACCGCCAACAGGGCAAAACCTCCGGTACGCCCCCTCATGCCGCGGAACCTGACCTCCGCGCGCACGCCCCAGGCAACAGCGGGCAAAGTGGCGGTCGCCGGCATCAGGGCTGACGCCAGCGAGTAGACCAGCAGGGGAAAGACCTCCGGACCGGCCCCGCCGCCCAGGGGCGCCAGCAGGACCACGGAGCCGGCAGCAGCCCACGTGCACAGGACCGCGGCCGCCACCGTAAACCAGAACCGGATGGTTGTCAGGCTGACCAGCCAGTCGGCCAGTCCCTTGACCAGGCTTGTCCTTGCGAAGCCCGGGCGTGGAGACCCGGAACGGCCGGTATCCAGGCCCTCGTTGGCGCTTTCCCCGCCGCGCTTATCCGCGTCCGGGCCGATCGGCTCAAAAAACGGCTCCTGGGGCATTCCTGCAGTTGGCTGCGGGTCGTCGGCCACTACGGATCCTCCATATCTCCAAAGGACCCCCGCCCCTGTGCCTGCCAAGGTCCGGGCTACGGCCCGTGAAGCCGGGTAACTGGTCCAATCGTGGTCCACCACCCCGGGCCTGTCCATAGGAACCGTCGTGGCCGGTATGTGGTCACAATTTATCGCCGCTCCGGGCGCGGCGATAAACTGTCGGAGGAAAGTCGCGCCGTCCCGGCGTCAGGCTGCCTGGTTTCCCAGAACTCCAATTGATCCAATGAAGGTACGCGCATGAGTACGCCCACTGCCGAAGTGCACAACGCAACCCAGCCCCAGGTGGCCCCCGCCGCCGGCGCGGTGACGAAACAGCTCATCGTGCAGAAATTCGGCGGGTCCTCCGTTGCGGACGCCGACGGGATCAAGCGCGTGGCAAAGCGCGTCGTGGATGCCCAGGAAGCCGGCAACGAGGTAGTCGTAGTCGTCTCAGCCATGGGTGACACCACTGATGAACTCCTGGACCTCGCTGCCCAGGTGACCGACTCCGCCCCCGCCCGCGAAATGGACATGCTCCTCTCGGCCGGTGAACGCATCTCCATGGCCCTGCTGGCCATGGCCATCAACAAGCTCGGCGCCTCCGCCCAGTCCTTTACCGGATCGCAGGCAGGCATGATCACCGACGGAATCCACGGCAAGGCCCGGATTATCGACGTCGACCCGCACCGCATCCGCACCGCCCTGGACAAGGGCCACATCGCCATCGTGGCAGGCTTCCAGGGCATGAGCCGGGCCACGAACGAAATCACCACGTTGGGCCGCGGCGGCTCCGACACGACGGCGGTGGCTCTGGCGGCTGCCCTCGAAGCGGATGTCTGCGAGATCTACACCGACGTGGACGGAATCTTCACCGCCGATCCGCGCGTGGTCCCGTCGGCACAGAAGATCGACACCATTTCCAGCGAGGAGATGCTGGAGCTCGCCGCCTCGGGTGCCAAGATCCTCCACCTGCGCTGCGTGGAATACGCCCGCCGGTTCGGCGTCCCCCTGCACGTCCGTTCCTCATTCAGCCAGCATGAAGGCACCTGGGTCATCCCCAGCGCCGACGACAAGATCACCACTCAAGAGGGAGTTGCCTTGGAGCAGCCAATCATCTCCGGCGTTGCGCATGACCGTTCCGAAGCGAAGGTCACCGTGGTCGGCGTCCCCGACATCCCCGGCAAGGCCGCCGCAATCTTCCAGGTCATCGCCGACGCACACTCCAACATCGACATGATCGTCCAGAACGTGTCCACCCATGGCACGGGCAAGACCGACATCTCCTTCACCCTGCCCATCGTTGAAGGCGCGGACGCCCTGGCCGCACTTCACGCTGCCCAGGACCAGATCGGTTTTGAGGCCATTGAATACAACGAGCAGATTGGCAAGCTCTCCTTGATCGGTGCCGGCATGCGCTCCCACCCGGGCGTCTCCGCCACCTTCTTCAAGGCGCTGTCCGACGCCGGCATCAACATCAACATGATCTCCACCTCGGAAATCCGCATTTCCGTGGTGACCCACGCCGACCTGCTGGATGAGGCTGTCCGCGTGATCCACAAGGCGTTTGGGCTTGACACTGAAAGCGAAGCGACGGTTTACGGCGGCACCGGCCGCTAAGGACTCAACGAAAAAGCCGGACTGCCTCTCCTCCCACGGGAAAGGCAGCCCGGCTTTTTGGTCTTACCGTGCGCCTGGACAGGTTTAGCTTTCGCGTTCCAGGTCTTCGCGGCGCACCGCGTAGTGGTGGCCGGTTGAATCGGTCTCGACCACGAAGTGCGAGAGTTCCTCTTCGGAGGCCTGTTCGAACTCATCATGCTTGTGCACTACAGGCGCATCGGCATCCAGCCGGGTGGCGGGACCAAAGACAAAGCGCAGCCTGTCAGTCAGGCTCATGAAACCGCTGAGGACATGTGCCACTGTTTTCCACCCCCTTCCCGGACCTCGGGCGAAAGTGCAGCAGGCTCCGGCAGGAGCCAGTGCCCTTATTTTAGACCCGGGGCAGGAAAAAGGCGCCTGTTCGCGGCGGAACGGGCTGCTAGCGCAGGGACCGGTCTTCGGGGTTCCGTGGCACCACGTAAGTGCTGCCGTCCGGCCTGGTGATGGTTTCCCACTGCTGGGTTTCCGCCTGGCGCTGGACCAGCAGCCGGCGGTTTTCTTCGGTCATGTCGTGCGCCAGCGCGGTGCGGCTGGCGGGACCGAAAACCGCCCGCAGCTTGCCTGTGGCGCGCATGAAGCGCTGGGAAGCATTGCCCTTGCCTGCGGACTTGTCCCTGCCCATGAAGAGGCTTCCTTCCACTCACTGTTCACCTCCAACAAATGTACACTAATGATTAGTGCACTAACAATGGAGGACGTATGACCGCCGCAGCAGAAGCGCAAACGGAAGAACACTCTGCAGAAGGGCCATCCGGGGTGCAGGAGGACGACCTGCTGCTGGAGCACCAGCTCTGCTTCGCCCTCACGGTGGCTGCCCGCAGTGTGGTGGGGGCCTATAAACCCGTGCTCGAGAAGCTCAACCTCACCCATCCGCAATACCTGGTGATGCTCTGCCTGTGGGAAGACAGCCCGCGGACAGTAAGGAACATCAGCGAGGCCCTTGCCCAGGAGCCGGCCACCATTTCCCCGCTCCTCCGGCGGCTGGAGGCAGCGGACCTGCTCACGCGGCACCGGGCGGACGGAAACGAGCGCGCCCTCGCCGTCGAACTCACGGCCAAGGGTGCCGCCCTGCGGCAGCAGGCGCTCAAGGTACCGGGGACCATGATGGAGCGGCTCGGGCTGACCCGGGAGCAGGTGACGGAACTGCACGCGTCCATGATGGGCCTGATCGCTGCAACGTCCCGTTAAGTGCCGGCAGGACCCGTCCAGGGCACGTCGGCAGGGCGTCAAGCGACTAGAATAACCAGACCAAGGAGAGGAAGCCTGATGCGTAGTTTCCGCATACTCGCAACGGTCCTGGCATTTGGCGCCGGGCTAATCACCGGTTGCAGCGGCACTCCTGACAATGGCACGTCCGCCTCACCTGCGCCCTCCACCTCCGCAGCCGGAAGCTCATCCGCCGGCTCCCCTACTCCTTCCCCGGACACCGAAACGTCGGTACCGGCTCCCGCCCCCACCACGTCCCGGCCAAGTGCCGGCCCGGGGCAGGGAAACGCTGAACTCGCCATCACGGTGGTGCCGTCCCAGGGCGCGGATGAACTCGACTACACCCTGGTTTGTTCCGCCGGCACCCCTGCCGCGGAAAGCAGCCACCCCAACGCTGCCGCGGCCTGCGCAGCGCTGAAAGCCAACCCGGCCATCCTGTCCCCGGCGGCCCCGGGAACTTCCCAACCCTGTACCCAGCAGTACGGCGGCCCCCAGAAGGCAACCGTGACGGGCATGGTTGACGGTGTTGCCGTGGACTCCTCCTTTGCCCGGACCAACGGATGCGAAATCAGTGCGTGGGACGCTGCCAAGGACGTGCTGGGTGCCGCCGGTGGAGCCTCTTAAGCTCCTGGCGGCAGACAACGCCCAGGCGAGGGAAGAAGCCCACCTGCAGCGCGTGAGCCGCTACGCCGATCCCTACCTGGCCCGACGGTCCGCTGGCCAAAAACACCCGGTGGAGGACTTTCTCTTCACCTATTACACGCAGAAGCCGGGCCAGCTGAAGCGCTGGCACCCCGGCGCCGGAGCGGTCCTTACGGGCGCACAGGCAGCCACGCGGCTGGGGTGGAAGCATTACAGGATGCTCGACGACGGCGAGCTCGCCTCCCTGGGGCTGGCCGCGGGAAGCACCGCGGCCACCTTAGATCGGCGCGCCTTCCTGGCCGACCGCAAGGATGCCGTGGCCTTTGCCGGCATCATCCTCCGGGGGACGACGGCCAGGCCGGCACAGTTCGGCTGTTTCGGCCTCCACGAGTGGGCCATGGTGTACCGCCAGGACAAATTCGACCTCCGGCATGAGTATCTGCAGCTGCGGCTGGGAGCGGCCGGCACCGACCGGGTGGTGGAGGAGAACAGGATCCGCTGCACCCATTTCGATGCGTTCCGCTTCTATACCCCCGACGCCATCCCGCTCAACGAACACTCCCCCAGCCGGGACACGCAGCGCCACATGGAACAGCCGGGCTGCCTGCACGCCAACATGGACCTTTACAAGTGGGCGTACAAGCTGCTGCCTGCGCTGTCCAGTGAACTGGTCATGGACTGCTTTGAACTGTCCTGGCGGATCCGGGCCATGGATATGCAGGCTTCCCCGTACGATCTGGCTGGCTGGGGCTATCCGGCCATCCCCATCGAGACGCCGCAGGGCAAGGCCGCCTATGTCGAGCACCAGCGTGCCTTCGCCACGGAAGCGGGGGCCCTGCGGGAACGGCTCGCCGCGGAAATCGGGGCCGTGTCGGACGGAGCGCCGCATTGATCGACCTGATCATCCGAATCCGCGAGGCCCCCGATGCGCCGGAGCATGTGTTCCGGCTGGTAGCCACGGATGGCGCCCCCGCAGCCGGGACCACCCTGCCCCGACCTGGAGCAGCCCTCGCCGCCGTGGAGCGGTTCGGTGAAGGCATCTTCTTCCCCAAACCTGGTCCTCCCAAGCTGTGCACCCAGCAGTACGGCGGCCCGCAGGTTGCCACGGTCACCGGAACTTTCCATGGGCGCCACGTCAACTCGACCTTTACCCGCACCGACGGCTGCGAGATCGCCCGCTGGAAGGCCATGGCACCTTTACTGGGCGGCACAGCCACTTAGCCTTCCGCTGCCTGGCCTTCCCGCCGGCAGGAACGTAAAAAGGTCCCGGGCGGCCTGATAGCCGCCCGGGACCTCCCCCCATGCCTTCCGGATCAGGTTGCGGGTACCGCCTGGGCCAGGTCGAGCCGGGGAGCGCCGGCCGGGGCGGGGGCAGCGCCCTGTCCCACCTGCACGTTCACCCAGGTTTTGATGCCGTTGCTGCCAAGGCTCAGCCGGGAGAGGTAGGAGCCCTCCTGGAGTCCGGTCCAGCTCAGGGTCGCCGAGGTGGCGGTTCCGTTCGGCGCCACGATGGGGTTTGGGTTCACCGTGAGGTTGCCCGCGTCACCGGCGAAGGTCACAGCCTGGACGGACGCGGTGGCCGGCCCATTGTCCGGCGTGGCGTAAAGGTTGGCCACCACATAGTAGGTGCCCGCCCGCGGCGACTCCAGGTCCAGGAATTCACTGGCCGAGGCAGTGGCCACCTGGGTGGCCGTCAACCCGCCCGACGCGCTCGGTGCGTAGACCACCATGTCCCAGTCGACGTCGTTCGACTGTGCCTGGATGCCCAGCCGCGCAAACGAGGCACCGGCCGGCACCTTCACCTGGAGCAGGGCGTTGTGCGCGTCATTCGTGGCCGCGTACCCGCCCGGGGTCTTGGTGATGGCGGTCTGGCTCAGTGGTGCCAGGCCCTCCACGCCGACGGCGATGGGGTTGTCGGAGCCGGATACGAGCTCCATCGTGCCGCTGCCGGTGCCCGTGGCCGAGCTGAAGGAGAACGACGGGGCAATCTGGGCATCAACAGGACGGATGGCAATAGGGGACGTAACCGTCCGCGGGCCCTTCCAAGTGAGGCTTCCAGTGCTGAACTTGCCAACCGGTCCGCTGACGTTCCGGATGGTGACGGTAACTTCACGGGTCTGGCCGGCCCTGGCGAAGTTCAGTGCCTTGGGTTCGACGTTGACGTTGAAGCCCGGCATGTTCGCCTCGGGGTGGTACATGCCCGGGACCAGGGCGGTCAGCTTGCGCTTCACCTGGACTTCGCCCACCAGGCTGCCCAGCGCGATGGAGGGCAGGTTGAGGTCGCGGGCGGCAATGCTGCCGGCCTGCGGCGCTCCGGTGTCAACGCCCTGCCCGTTCAGGAAGCCGAGCCAGTCCTGGGTCCCGGAGTCGTAGACCAGCCCGGGATCAAGGACGCGGGTGGAATCGATGTGGCCGGCGCCGCCCTGGAAGGGGTCGGTGTTGGGCGAACCGTCGGCATTGACCAGAGGGTAGGCGGTGGTCATCATGGCGGACTTAACCATTGCCGGGGTCCACTTCGGCTGCTTGCCCAGGACCAGGGCACCGAAACCGGCGATGTGCGGTGCGGCCATGGAGGTGCCGGACATGAACCCGAACTGGTCGCCGTCGTTACCGATCGTGGAGACACCGGCCAGGACGTTGACGCCCGGGGCGGAGATGTCCGGCTTGAGCAGGTCGCCGCCGGATGCCAGGGTGGGCCCGCGGGACGAGAAGCCCGCGATTTGGGGTGCCGCGGCTGGTGGCAGACCGGTCAGGTCGCCCTTGACCAGGCTGACGGTCAGCGCCGGATTGGCTTCCAGCTTGGACTTCAGCTCCAGGCTCTTGGGGGCATTGACGTGGACAGTTGGAACAACGTGGTTGTCTGCGTCCTCCGAGCTGCTGGTGAGGTTCACCAGGATCATGCCCACGCCGCCCTTGTCCAGGACCTCCTGGCTCTTGGCGGTGCGGTCCACCACGCCGCGGTCGCAGACCACAACCTTGCCGGCCACCTTGGAGCCGTCAAGGGTCCCCGGGCCGCAGAGGTTCGGGTTTGCCGCACCCGCGGCCGCGGCGGCCGCGGCAAGGACAACGGGCTTGTCCGCCACTTCCGACTTCATAATGGACGCTCCGCGGTACAGGGAGCCGTCGGACACCTTGACCGTTCCCAGCAGGTCGCTGGGGAAGGTGGAAGCAGCCACGGTGGTCAGCCACGGTGAGGCATGGTTCACGGTGGAGGCCGCAGGGCCGGAGTTGCCGGCCGAAGCCGAAACGAAGACACCTGCGGAAGCCGCGTTCAGGAACGCCAGCGCCACGGGATCGGTGGTGCTGTTGTTATTGCCCGATATGGAGTAGTTCAGGACATCGACGCCGTCCTTGATGGCTGCGTCCACGGCCTCGACCGACGCCGAGGAGTAGCAGCCGCCCGTGTCCGGGTTGGTGTCCTCCCAGCAGACTTTGTACACCGAGACTTTGGCTGCGGGGGCCACTCCCGAGCTCTTGCCGAAGCTGGTTCCATCGATCACCTGCTCGACATTGGCATTGCCCGCCGCCGTGGTGGCGGTGTGGGTGCCGTGGCTGCCAACGTCCACCGGGGAAATCTGCTCTTCCGGGGCACGGTTTCCCGGCGCCACGTACTGCAGGAAGGAATCGGCGAAGTATCGGGCGCCGATGACCTTGGTATTGCAGAGCGAGCCGTCAAACCCGGCCCCGGTGCCCTCGCCTTTTTGGCATTCCCCTTCGAAGGTGGTGCCGTCCGCTTTGAGCATGGCAATCCTGCCATCGCCGGTGCGGTACGGGACGCCCACCTGCGGGTCACCCTGCAGTGGCTTCACGGGTTCGCCCTGCAGGAAGGGGTTGTCCGGTGCGTACCCCGAGTCGATGACACCCACCACAACGCCCTTGCCGGCGTTTGCCTGGCCGCCGAACTGTTGGGCCCATGCGCCGTCTGGGCCGGTGAGCTTGAGGAAGTCGGTGGTGGTGTAGTCAGGCTTGTTTTCGACATCGGGTGAAACCACCAGGACGCGGTTGTCCTTGGACAAGGCTGCCGCCTGCGTTGCGGTCAGCTCGGCAGTGAACCCGTTCAGTGCTGCGGTGTACTGCTTTGCGGGGCTCACACCCTGCGCCGCTGCGACTTCACGCTGCTGGTTGCGAAGGTGGGCGTCGTAGGCCTTGTAGTTGGGGCTGCCGGCGTCGAGCTTCCTGCCCTGCTGGGGCTTGGTGGCTCCCAGTCCGGCAACTCCCCCTTCGTACGCCGCGGCAGCCGGGCCGGCCAGCACCACGATGTACCGGCCGTCATTGAATTGGCTGTCCTTCGCAGTGGAGGAGGCATTTTCCGTACCTTGGCCGCCGGGTGCCGCCGACGCGGGACCCACGGCCATGGAGCTAAGGAGAAGGGGCAACCCGACGGCCAGTGCGGCCGCTTTCCGGAGGCCCCCAGCCCGCGAGGGGCTCTTTCCAGTTGATTTCACGTGCAACCCTTTCACGATGTACCGCCCAGCCTTGGTGGGCAGCCCGAACGACTGGAACTGCAGAGGGAATTACAGGTTTTGTAATTTGCTGAGACCAGACTGTTCACAGAGTACAGACTGAGAGCACGATATGACATAGGGCACATTCGAGAATTTTCCGCTTGTCATACGGGGTGGGGCGTTGGCCCGCAGGACCCGGAAACAGGCATGGAAAAGGGCGCCCCGAAGGACGCCCTGGCGAACGAGAGACCGCCGGCGAAACTACTGGCGGGGAGTGCGCACCACGTCACTGATCCATTGCCTGGTTTTTTCATCCACAGGACCGGCTACCCGCGTCTCCCGGGCCAGGCGGTCCGCCTTCACTTTTTGAAACACCATCCTGCCCAGGCCGGCGAACACGGCCGCGGCAACCATCGGCAACAGCACGGACTTCGAATTTTCTCCCATTCAGCAACTCTAGTGAACGCCCTCCGGCAACTCCATAACCCCGCCCAGGGGCGTCCCTGTCCCCGGTTCATTCCCCGCCGCCCGGCTGCCCAGGAGGCCGGATGCAAAGGGGTGCGCCCGGCCCGGTAGAATGGTAAGGCAAGCTCGCGGAGCGCCCGACCTCATGGTGAACCAACGCAGGTGACCAACAGTCCCCCCAACCCCGGTACGGCGTGAGACGGCACCACTCCGCTGCGCCCTTACCCAAGCTCACGCACAGGAGTTGCCGGATGCCCCGGATCGTTGTTGACGTCATGCCCAAGCCCGAGATTCTGGACCCGCAGGGGAAGGCGATCGTCGGCGCTCTCCCCCGGCTGGGCTTCACCAGCTTCAGCTCTGTCCGCCAGGGCAAGCGTTTCGAACTGACGGTCGACGGCGAGGTGACCGAGGAAATCCTGGCCCAGGCCCGCGACGCCGCCGAGACCCTCCTGTCCAACCCCGTGATCGAAGATGTCGTCAACGTCGAGGTCGTCGAGGCCTGACATGACTGAACTCCCCCTGATCGGCGAAGCCGTCGCAGTCGCGGCGGAGCCGCGCCTCGCCGGCGCCCGCATCGGCGTCGTTACCTTCCCCGGCACCCTTGATGACCGCGACGCCGCCCGCGCCGTGCGCCTTGCGGGCGGCACCGCCGTCGAACTTTGGCATGGCGACAGCCAGCTCGGCGACGTGGATGCCGTGGTCATCCCCGGCGGCTTCTCTTACGGCGACTACCTGCGTGCCGGCGCCATTGCCCGCTTTGCGCCGTTGATGTCCAAGATCATCGACGCCGCCAACTCCGATGCCAAGCTGCCGGTCCTCGGCATCTGCAACGGCTTCCAGATCCTCACCGAGTCGCACCTGCTGCCCGGATCGATGATCAAGAACGACCACCTGAAGTTCCTCTGCCGCGACCAGGTGCTGCGTGTCGAGAACAGCAACACTGCGTGGACCCTGGACTACCAGGCGGGCCAGGAGATCACCATCCCGCTCAAGAACCAGGATGGCCAGTACATCGCGGACGAGAAGACCCTGGACGCCCTTGAGGCTGAGGGCCGCGTTGTCTTCCGCTATGTGGGCTTCAACCCGAACGGCTCCCGCCGCGACATCGCCGGCATCTCCAATGCCGCCGGCAACGTGGTGGGCCTCATGCCGCACCCCGAACACGCCGTGGAGCCGGGCTTCGGGCCCGAATCGCTGGACGGCATCGGCGGTTCCGACACCGACGGCCTGGGCTTCTTCACCTCCGTCCTGAACAAGATTGTGGGAGGCGACAAGTGACCACGGAAACCACCAAGAAGTTCAACATCGACACCGTCGAGAACGCCGCGAAAACTCCGGACACGGAACTTCCCTGGGCCGAACTTGGCCTGAAGCGGAACGAGTTCGACGAGATCGTCAAGGTCCTGGGCCGCCGCCCCACCGGCGCGGAACTGGCCATGTACTCCGTCATGTGGAGCGAGCACTGCTCCTACAAGTCCTCCAAGAACCACCTGCGCCAATTCGGCCAGAAGGTCACCGAGGAAATGAAGAAGGACATGCTGGTGGGCATCGGCGAAAACGCCGGCGTGACCAACCTGGGGGACGGCTGGGCCGTGACCTTCAAGATTGAATCGCACAACTCGCCGTCGTTTGTTGAGCCCTACCAGGGCGCGGCCACCGGCATCGGCGGCATTGTCCGCGACATCATCTCCATGGGCGCCCGCCCCGTGGCCGTCATGGACCCGCTGCGCTTCGGCGCCATCGACCACCCGGACACCGCCCGCGTCATGCACGGTGCCGTTGCGGGCATCGGCGGGTACGGCAACTCCCTGGGCCTGCCGAACATCGGCGGCGAAATGGTGTTCGACTCCGTGTACCAGGGCAACCCGCTGGTCAACGCCCTGGCAGTCGGCGTCATGCGGCACGAGGACATCCGCCTGGCCAACGCCTCCGGCAAGGGCAACAAGGTGGTCCTGTTCGGTGCCCGCACCGGCGGCGACGGCATCGGCGGCGCCTCGGTGCTGGCCTCCGAGTCCTTCGACGACACCAAGCCCTCCAAGCGCCCCGCCGTCCAGGTGGGCGACCCGTTCGCCGAGAAGGTCCTCATCGAGTGCTGCCTGGAGCTGTTCAAGGGCTCACTCGTGGAAGGCATCCAGGACCTCGGCGCTGCCGGCATCTCCTGCGCCACGTCGGAACTTGCTTCCAACGGCGACGGCGGCATGCAGGTTGAGCTGACCTCCGTCCTGCTGCGCGACCCCACGCTGACCCCGGGCGAGATCCTGATGTCCGAGTCCCAGGAACGCATGATGGCCGTTGTCACCCCGGAGAACGTGGAAGCGTTCGAGGCCGTGATGGACAAGTGGGCCGTGGAGTACTCCTGGCTGGGCGAGGTGACCGATACCGGCCGCCTGATCATCACCTGGGAAGGCGAGGTGATTGTCGACGTCGACCCCCGCACCGTGGCGCACGACGGCCCGGTTTATGACCGCCCGTATGCCCGTCCAGAGTGGCAGGATGCCGTGCAGGCGGACACCTTCACCGGTTCCGTGCAGGACGCCGGCCGCCCGGCCGCCCCCGCTGAGCTGGCCAAGGCCGTCACCGAACTGGTGGCGTCGCCGAACATGTGCTCCAAGTCCTGGATCACCAACCAGTACGACCGCTACGTGGGCGGCAACACCTCCATGGCGTTCCCCGACGACGCCGGCGTGGTGCGCGTGGACGAGGAAACCGGCCTGGGCGTTGCCCTGGCCACCGACGCCAACGGCCGCTACACCTACCTGGACCCGTACCACGGCGCGCAGCTGGCACTGGCCGAGGCCTACCGCAACGTAGCCACCGCAGGCGCCGTCCCCATGGCCGTCAGCGACTGCCTGAACTTCGGCTCCCCCGAGGACCCGGATGTGATGTGGCAGCTTGCCGAGGCCATCCGCGGCCTGTCCGACGCCTGCATGGTGCTGGGCATCCCTGTCACCGGCGGCAACGTCTCGCTCTACAACCAGACCGGCACCACGCCCATCCACCCCTCCCCGGTGGTGGCAGTCCTGGGCAAGCTCGACGACGTTGCGCGCCGCACGCCGTCGGGCTGGCGTGAGGATGGCCAGGCGATCTACCTGCTGGGCACCACGGGCGCCGAGCTGGACGGTTCCGAATGGGCCAACATGCGCGGGCACCTGGGCGGACAGCCGCCGAAGGTGGACCTCGAGGCCGAGCGCGCGCTGGGCGAGATCCTGATCAACGCGTCCCGCGACGGCATGATCGACTCCGCCCACGACCTCTCCGAAGGCGGCCTCGCGGCTGCCCTGGTGGAGTCCTCGCTGCGCTACGGCGTGGGTGCCCGGATCGCG
The DNA here is from genome assembly GCF_007828995.1 of Arthrobacter sp. AG367. Taxonomy (NCBI): domain Bacteria; kingdom Bacillati; phylum Actinomycetota; class Actinomycetes; order Micrococcales; family Micrococcaceae; genus Arthrobacter; species Arthrobacter sp. AG367. The sequence continues at coordinate 100,317 of NZ_VIVE01000008.1, read as the reverse complement.
CTGCAGGACGTCATGGACCGGGACGGCGTGGACCTGTTCACGGCCCTGTTCTCCGAGTCCCAGGGCCGTGCCGTTGTGGGCGTCCCCCGCTCCGAGGAAGTCCGCTTCACGGACATGTGCACCGCCCGCGGCTTCACCCACACCCGCATCGGCGTGGTGGACGCGGCCAGCGGCAAGCTGGAGATCAACGGCGTGGAGGGCCTGCCCCTGGCCGCGCTCCGCGAAGCCCACGAAGGGACCCTGCCGAAGTACTTCGGCTAGGCCCCACAGAACGCGGACGGACACTCAAGCCCATAGAGAGGGCTTTGGGTGTCCGTCCGCATTTAAGGACCGGTTCAGTCCTCGCTGTGCAGCTCCCGCTGCCGTGCACTGAGCAGCTCGAACTCCGGCCGGGCTGCCACAAAACGTTCGACGGCGGCCAGCACCTCCACGAGATGGGCCCGGTCAGCTGCCACCAGGCCAACGCCGACCTGCGAGCGCCGGTACTGGGCATGGTCCCCGACTTCGGCGACGGACACCTCGAAGCGGCGTATGAGCTCGGCAAGGAGCGGCCTGACGACGGAGCGCTTTTCCTTCAGGCTCTGCACGTCCCCAAGGAGGATGTCGAACTCGATCCAGCCGATCCACATGGCCGCCCCTGTCTTTACTCGATAGTGAGCTCACCCATCAGGTCCCAGCCTTCGCCGTCCAGCTGGCGGCTGATGATCCTGGGTGTTTCGGCGAGTGCCTGGGGCATGTCGGCCATGGCCTTCTTGAAGTGCCCGCTGTTGACATGGTCTCCCGCGGCGTCGTCCTTGAACGCTTCCACCAGGACGAACTCGTTGGGATCGTCCACACTGCGGGACCAGTCGAACCACAGGTTGCCCGGCTCCTCCCGGGTAGCCCGGGTGAAGTCTGCCACCAGATCGAGCCAGCGCCCGGACCAGTCGGGCTTGACCTTGAACTTGACGACGATAAAGATCACTGGGATGTTCCTTCCGCGGCGAGGGTGCGTGCCCCTTCAATGTACCGGGAAGTAACGTAGCGCTGTGCCGCGCGGGTGACCAGGCCACCGGCGGCGTAGAACCAGTTGGCAGGCCTGCTGAAAGCACGGATCCGCAGCCACACCTCTCCGTGGCTGTTGATCTCCACCTCGAAGGATTCCTCGCCACGGGCGGGGTGGCCGGGCAGCGTCCCGTAGCCAAACCCGGCGGATTGGGGAACACCGTCCGGTGCCGGCTCCCGCGCCCACACCACCTGGCAGGGCGCGGGCAGGCGGAAGGGCCCGACGCCGAAACCGCTCACCACGTGTGCCCCGGGCACCGCCCTTGGCGAGTCTGCCCGCACCGTGAGGCCAGCCCTCCGCTGCAGTTCCCAGCCCAGGATGCCGTCCGCCACGCGCCGGTAGACGCCAAGGCCGGTACCCAGGCGGTCTTCCTCAAGGACGCGGTCGTACCCCACTGGCGCGACGCCGCGCTCCGTGCCGCCAATTCCCGGATAGCCGAGTCTTCCCGCGTCAATCATCGCCGCCTGCCCTTTCGAGGCGTGCCCACCCCAGTTGATCCTGCTGCTTCCGGCTCAAGCCTGAGACCACAAGGTCGTAGGAGTCCTCCACCATGTCCCGGATCATCCCGTCCGGCAGCGACCCGTCGATGCGCACACCATTCCAGTGGGTCTTGTTCATGTGCCACGCCCCGGTGATTGCCGGGTGTACCGCGCGCAGCTGCACGGCCAGGGCCGGCTCGCACTTCAAGTTCACGTAGAAATCGCGTTCGTCCATGGACGACAGGGCAAACAGTTTAGCCTCGTGCCGCGCTCCCCCGGCAGCCCCGGCACGGACCTTGAAGACCGAAGTCTCCGGTCCGAACGGATAATCCTCATAGGCTCCGGGAAACGAAAGGCAGATCTTCCGCAGCGCACTTGGGTCCATAAGGGAAGCCTATAAAGCAGACCTGCGCGGTGCTAGTCTGCGAACATGTCACGCGACCAGGGAGCCATACCTGTTCTGGACCTGCGTGCCGCCCGGCGGGCCGACGGCACATTCAGCCCGGAGTTCATCGACCAGCTGCGGCACGCCACCCACGACATCGGGTTCTTCCAGGTCACCGGTTATGGTGGCCGCCCGGGACAGGCCGAAGAGCTCCTGGACACTATTCAGCGCTTCTTCGACCTGCCCCTTGAGGAGCGGATGAAGCTGGACAACCGCCTCTCCCCCCACTTCCGTGGCTACACGCGCATGGGCACCGAGGTGACCCAGGGCCGGGCCGACGCTCGGGAGCAGATCGACTATTCACCGGAGCGCGAGCCGGTGCGGGACTACCCGGACAGCCAGCCTTACTGGCTGCTGCAGGGTCCCAATCTCTGGCCCGATGAAACATTCCCCGAGCTGAAGCCTGCTGCCATGGAGTGGGCGGAGCTGATGTCCGGCGTGGGCATGGAACTGTTAAGGGCGATCGCCGTTTCGCTCCAGCTGCCGGAGGACTACTTCGACGGGCCCTTCCGGGATTCACCGGCATGGATGGGCAAGCTGGTCCACTACGTGGGCGGCGTGGTGGAAGCGGCCGGGGACCAGGGCGTTGGCTCGCACGCGGACTACGGCTTCGTAACCCTCCTGCTGCAGGACAACGTGGGCGGCCTGGAAGTGCTGCCGCCCGGAACCACCCAGTGGCTGCCTGTGGAGCCCCTGCCGGGGGCACTGGTGGTGAACCTTGGCGAGATGCTCGAAGTAGCCACGGAGGGATACCTGGCGGCGACCATCCACCGCGTCCAGGCACCGCCACCGGGCGTCGACCGGTACTCGGTGCCGTTCTTCTGGTCGCCGCGGCTCGACGCGGTCATCGAGCCCGTCCCCCTGGCACCCGAGCTAAAGGCGGCTGCCCGGGGTATCACGGACGATCCGGACAACCCGCTCCTGGCATCGTTCGGCCTCAACATGCTCAAGGGCCGGATGCGGGCACACCCGGACGTGACCGAACGGCACTATCCGGAGTTGATAAAGCGCTAAAGGTTGTACTTCCAGGCAAGCTGCGCCGGACACAGATTCATCACCACGTCCAGCCCCGCCGCCTTGGCACGTTCCGCCGCTGCCTCGTCGATGACCCCCAGCTGCAGCCACACGGCTTTCGCCCCGGCGGCAATGGCCTGGTCCACCACGCTGCCCACCTTCTGCGAGTTCACAAAGCAGTCCACGACGTCGATGGGCTGCTTATCCGCCGGGATGTCGCCGAGGGTGCGATAGCCGGGTTCGCCGTGGACAGTGTCGCCGTTCAGGTTGACGGGGATGATCTCCATGCCGAGCCGGTCGCGGATCATCAGCGAGACGTCGTAGGCGGAGCGCCACTCATTGGTGGTGAGTCCGACGATGGCCCACCGGCCCTTGGTTCGCAGAAGGCGTTCGATGACTGCGGGATCGTTCGTGTGGCCCATGGGATCAGCCTACGCTGCCCGTCCTGTCATGCTTCAGCTACTTCAGCTGGGTGGCGGCCTTGGGGCCTGTGCCCTGCGACTCTGAACCCTCTGCGCCCTGTGTCCCTGGTTCCTGCGTCCCTGGGTTTTGTGGCTGGCCTTGGCCCGGCACCCGGCCGCTGGTGGCAGCGGAACCGGCCGCCTTCTGCGCCGTCCCGGCCGGGTCCACGCCGCCTGCCACAGTAGCCGGTGCCGGCGCCCCGGCCTTGCCCGGTCCGGCCGCAGCCGGATCCGCCGGGGTTCCCGCCGGCACAGCCCGTCCGCTGCCATCCATGCCGCCGACGGCTCCACCCACTGCAGCAGCCCCGGGTTCGGCCGCGCAGTTCCCTGGACCTGTGCCGGCGTCGTGCTTGACGGGGCCGCCACACGCCGGCGTGCGGGTGCGGCCGAACAGTCCGGCAGGATCGAGCAGGAAGCGGGACGCACGGTGTGACGCGTCCGCAGCCCCAGCCGGTGCGGCAGTTGCGCCGGACTGGGTGACTTCCCCTTCCGCGCCCACGTCTGGCCCGCCGTCGGTGGAGGAGACGGCCGACGCGGCGTCGGTCGTATGGTTCCACGGCATCCATTCCGTCAGCACGTGCTCAATGGGGCTGTCTCCGGGAGCGCTGGAGCTGGCGGCTACTCCGCCAACGCCCAGCCCCATTCCCGCCACGAGGACCAGGCCCAGCGCGGTGGGGCGGTGCCGACGGCGGCGGCGCGCCAGTTCATCGCCCGGCGGGTCGTCAACCCATTGCTCACCATCCGGCTGCTCAACCCGCTGCTCACCCTCGAGTTTCCCGGAAGCGGCGTCTTCTGCCGGACCGTCTGCTGCCAGCAGCGCGGCAAGCTCGCCGGTGGGCGCGGGTACGGGCAGTGAGGCCAGGGCGCCCAGTGCGACCAGGGTGTCACGGAGTTCCGCATCCTGGGCTGCACCGGCGTCCTGGAGCATGTCGTCGACGAGGGCGATGAGATTATCCGAAGCGGACGTCATGGCGTGAAATACTCCTTCACTGCCGCAAGTTCCCGAAGTTTCAGCAGCGCGCGCCGCTGGAGCTGTTTCACGGCACCGGCGCTCTTATCGATGGTTTCCGCGGTCTGTTCCACTGTCAGGCCACCCACCAGGCGAAGCGACAGCACGTCCCGCTGGTCCTGCGGCAGCCCGTCCAGCAGCCCGAGGACTTCCCGGGGTGAGATGCGCTCCAGCGCCAGCTTTTCCGCTGAGCTGTCCTGGCGCTGGTCAAGCTCTGGCTCGAACGGCAGTTTGAGCGGGCTTCGGCTTTGGCGGCGGTGGTCGTCCACCATCCGCGCATGGGCAACGGAGAAAATGAAGGTACGCAGCCCCGCATCCCCTCCGCGGACACTGTCGAGCCTGGGCAGGACGGAAAGAAACACTTCCTGCATGGCGGCCTCCGGATCCTCGACTCCCCGGGCGGTGAGATAGCCCAGTACCTGCGACGCGTACGTCTTGTAGACGAGGCTGAAGGCAGCGGTCCCGGGAGTTGGCTGGTCCGGAGCCTCGTCTGTCTGTGCATCGGTCACTGACGTAGTGCTTTCCGTCAAAGAGGGAGTTGGCAAGGTGAACGCTCAGTACATCCGGAACGCTGCCCCTACTTTACCCTTCAGTAACAACCGCTGCCGGAAGCGCCACGGCGCCGGGTAAGCGGGCCGTTGCGGGCTCCCGGCACCTGAAGCCGGCTGGGCGGAAAACAAAAGAGCCGGTCTGGAACGTGATGGGGGACAGGTTCCAGACCGGCACTTCATAGGGGTAATCGCTACGCACCCCCAAAGGGTTACGCGCTTTCAAAAACTTTTTTGGCAGCCGTTCCGCGGCTGTCAGCGGGCAGCTGCCCTGGTCCACCGGGGCGGCGTCGCCTGCCTGCGCGATGCCTTGGCCAGCGCGAAAAAGTGCAGCCTGGCGGGCAGGCGCTCGTCGCTACAGACAGGTACGACGGCGGAGGGCAGCTCCGCGGGAACGGCGGCGGCTGCCGCTACGGGCACGGTTGCGGGACGGGATACGGCCCCGGCGGGACAGAGGTCGGTGACCAGGCCGGTGCCGGCGCACTCACGCACGGCAGCGATCCCTGCCGCCAGGGCCTGCTTGTCCTGGTACGGCCCGGAGACAGCCACCACTGCGCCATCCGGGGCCAGGAGCCGGAACCGGAACAACGAATCAGCGTCAATGAATGCTTCAAATTTTCCGGCCATGACGATCCTTCCTTGGGCACCAGGGGGTACTACCGAGTCTTGCCGGTACGCGTGCAGCCTCACAAGACCGTGCGCGTTAAGCCTGTGTAAATTGCTTTTCCACCCGGGGCCGAACGTCCCGGGACGCACAAGCGGCAGGCCACCCGCAAAGGTGGCCTGCCGCCGTCGTCATGCTGCCCTGGGGAGTGTCAGTCGTTGATGAGGTCGTTCACCACGATGGTCTGGTCCCGGTCCGGGCCCACGCCGATGGCGGAGAACCGGGTTCCGGAGAGCTTCTCAAGGGCCAGCACGTAATTCCGGGCGTTCTCCGGCAGGTCCGCCAGGGTGCGTGCCCCGGTGATGTCCTCGGTCCAGCCGTCGAAGTACTCGAAGATGGGCTTGGCGTGGTGGAACTCGGTCTGCGTCATGGGCATTTCATCGTGCCGGACGCCGTCCACGTCGTAGGCCACGCACACGGGAATCTGTTCGATGCCGGTGAGCACGTCCAGCTTGGTGACGAAGTAGTCCGTGAAGCCGTTGACGCGGGAGGCATGCCGGGCCAGGACGGCGTCGTACCAGCCGCAGCGGCGCGGGCGTCCGGTGTTGACGCCGAATTCCCCGCCGGTCTTCTGCAGGTACATGCCCATCTCGTCGAAGAGTTCCGTGGGGAACGGGCCGGCGCCAACGCGGGTGGTGTAGGCCTTGATGATGCCGATGGAGCGCGAGATGCGGGTGGGCCCGATGCCGGAGCCAACCGACGCGCCGCCGGCGGTGGGGTTGGAGGAGGTCACGAACGGGTAGGTGCCGTGGTCCACGTCCAGGAACGTAGCCTGGCCGCCTTCCATCAGGACCACCTTGCCCTCGTCCAGCGCGGTGTTCAGGACCAGGGTGCTGTCGATGACCAGCGGACGGAGCCGCTCGGCGAAGGACAGGAAGTAGTCCACGATCTCGTCCACGACAACGCTGCGGCGGTTGTAGACCTTGACCAGGAGTTCGTTCTTCTGGCGCAGCGAGCCTTCCACCTTCTGGCGGAGGATGGATTCGTCAAAGACGTCCTGGACGCGGATGCCCAGCCGGGCCACCTTGTCCATGTAGGCGGGGCCGATGCCGCGGCCGGTGGTGCCGATGGCGCGGCTGCCCAGGAAGCGTTCGGTCACTTTGTCCAGGACCTGGTGGTACGGGGCCACCAGGTGGGCGTTGGCGGAAACCCGCAGCTTCGAGGTGTCCGCACCGCGGGCCTGGAGCCCATCGATTTCCTGGAAGAGGGCTTCGAGGTTCACCACGCAGCCGTTGCCGATGATGGGAACAGCGTTGGGGCTGAGAATGCCTGCCGGCAGCAGCTTGAGTTCGTACTTTTCACCGCCTACGACGACGGTGTGCCCGGCATTGTTGCCGCCATTGGGCTTGACGACGTAGTCAACACGGCCGCCCAAAAGGTCGGTGGCCTTGCCTTTTCCTTCGTCGCCCCACTGGGCTCCTACGATCACAATTGCTGGCATGGGATCCTCCCCCATTCGTTCGGGCTGCCCGGGTCCAGCCATCTGGTGGCGGGCCCATGCAGCGCCGTTCATGAGAATGCCCCGAACATACCGGCCTTCGCACAGCCGCAGCACGGCACAGCGAAGCAAGAGTTCCGGGGCTCTTACCACCCAAGTTTAGCCGATGGGGCACTTTGTCCACTGTTGTGGCCCGCCGCGGCCCTTTCGCGCAAATATGGGCCGCGGCGGGCGCCGGGCCTCCTACTCGTCCTCGGCCTCCCCCGAGGGCCGGGACGTCTGCTCGGCGAGCGTGTCCCAGAAGGAGGTGTCGGCGTCGGCAATGGATCCATCCGCGATGGCCGCGGCGGTGGAGGCCAGCGTGGTGACCGTCTGCTTGATCAGGTAACCATTGCTCCGCTGCCCCAGCGCGTAACCATCCAGGTAGTGGTCCGACATGCCGCGCATCTCGAAAAGCAGGGTGGCAATGCCGTATTCCACGGAGATGCCGTTGCGGCTGATGGTCTCGGCGCTCCCGCCCTGGTACCTGCCCAGGTGGCCCCAGCCGGTGGAGTCAACGTTGTTGAAGACAACGGCGCCGAGCCGCTTTGATTTCTCGACGACGGCGGGGTCGGCGTTCGGGGTGGTGGGGTACAGGATGGAGCCGGAAACCAGCTTGCCGTCGCGCTCGGCGCGGGTGCCCTGGTGGTGCAGGTCGATCATGTAGTCAATGCGGTACTGGCGCATCACGTTGTTGTGCAGCGCCTGGGTCTCCGGCTGGACCTTGGCCACATGGTCCCGGTTCAGGTCCACGCCTTCCGCGTTGTAGCGGGTGAGGTGGCGGTCCCCCTTGGCAAGGTAGTCGTCCAGGGAGAAGTTGACATCCCCCATGGCACCGTCCGCGTTGAGCATGGGCACGATGAGGATGTTCACGCCGTCCAGGATGCCTGCCGACTTGCCCGTGCCCAGGTGCTTGACGAACTCGAGGGCACCCTCGGTGGTGAGCTGTTCATTGCCGTGCTGCTGGGTCAAATACAGGATGGTGGGCTTGGCCGGGTCCGATATGTACTTGACCAGGTGGATGTCGCGGCCTTTGACGGTCTGGCCGATGACCTCCAGCTCCATGGCGGGCTGGCGCGCATCCTGGTCCTTCAGGAACGAGACCATCTGGTCGTAGGTGGCCAGCTTCGACGTGGTGATCTGGCCGTTGCCGTCGTAGGAAGGCCCTTCGCCTACGGCGCCGGCCAAGGGCGCCGGACCTGCTGCGACGGCGAGCGCGAGGGCTCCGCTAACGGCAAGGGTCCTGAGGGATTTCGTCACAGTTACCTCTTTCGAGTGCTCGGGTGGCATCCGCCGCTCCGTCGCAGCGGAGGCATGTGACATTCACACAACCAAGCTTAACGAAACCTGTCAATATGCTGGACAAACGCTGTAAGTACGTTCCGGTCCTGCCGCCGGCGGCCGGCCGGACATGCCCACGACATAAAGCGGTGCGGATTTGCGCGGCTCCACGCGCGTCGATTTATCTGAGAGTGGACCATCCGGAGCGGCCGAGAGACCTGGCTCAATGACGCCGCAGCAACCACGTCCCGGCAGACTCCTGCCGGCCGAAGGTGCTACTGCCAGGACCGATGGAAAGGAAGATTCCAGCATGTCCCAGAACACCGACCATATCCGCGTGACCCACGCCGGTTCATTGCCCCGCACCCCTGAACTCATTGCGGCCAACGCCGCCAAGGAAGCCGACGGCATCACGCCGGAATTCCTGGAACTCCTCGAAGCCTCCGTAGTGGACGTGGTGCAGCGCCAGAAGGACCTTGGCATCGACATCCCCAACGACGGCGAGTACGGGCACACCATGTCCAGCTCGGTGGATTACGGGGCGTGGTGGAATTACTCCTTCGCCCGGCTCGGGGGCCTTGAGCCAACCACCGTGGACCGCTGGGCCGAGTCCGGCGTCCGCCGCTCGTCCCCCGGCAACGTTGTCCTGACCTCGTTCCCGGACCGGCGCGACCGGCAGGCCTTCAACGAGGCCTACAGCGATCCCGCATCCGGCATCCTCACCCACCGCAAGAGCGTTGCCCAGCCCAAGATCGCCGGACCGCTGACCTACACGGGCCAGGACCTGGTGGCCTCGGACATCCGGAACCTGAAGACCGGGCTCGCCGCCGCAGGCCTCACGGATGGCTTCGTGGCCTCCCTCTCCCCCGGCTCATGCGCGCGGGTAGCCAACGACTACTACAAGAACGACGAGGAACTCGTCTACGCCTGCGCTGATGCCATGCGGGAGGAATACAAGGCCATCATCGAGGCCGGCCTTACGGTGCAGCTCGATGATCCGTCCCTGGCCGAAAGCTGGGACCAGATCAATCCCGAGCCATCCCTGGACGATTACCTGAAGTTCATCCAGCTGCGCGTCGAAGCGACCAACTGGGCGCTGCGCGGCCTGCCGCAGGAACAGATCCGGCTGCACGTGTGCTGGGGATCCTGGCACGGCCCACACACCACGGACATCCCGTTCGCCGACATCATCGGCTCTGTGCTTCAGGTCAACGCCGGCGCCTATTCCTTTGAAGCGGCAAACGTCCGCCACGAACACGAATGGCGGGTGTGGGAGGACACAAAGCTCCCCGAGGGCAGGGTGATCATCCCGGGCGTTGTTTCGCATGCCACCAATGTGGTGGAGCACCCGGACCTGGTGGCGGACCGGATCGTCCGCTTTGCGGACCTCGTGGGCCGCGGGAACGTCATTGCCTCCACCGACTGTGGCCTGGGCGGCAGGGTGCACCCGCAGATCGCCTTCGCCAAGCTGGAGGCACTGGGTGAGGGTGCCCGCCGCGCCTCGAAGCGCCTCTTCTAGCCGCTCCCGCACCGACGCGCCGGCTGTGCCTTCCATCACCGGAAGGGGCGGCCGGCGTTTCGCTTGCCTGGGCTTGCTAAACTGGAGTAGGCCGACCAGGAGTTGGTCCACCCCAATCAACCGCCACTGATGTGCCGTGCCGCCGTGCGCCCATGTCCGTGGCGGCAGCAACGCCAATCCCCGCAGGAGATCCAGCACTTCATGACAGCCCTGGCACCCGAAACATTCCACGAACAGCTCATGAGCCGCCGCTACGAACCCAGCGTTGCCGCCGTCAACGAACTGTGTGATTCCCTGCAGGAGGCCAAGCCCGGAACCGTGGTGCCCTACGTGGACCCCATGCACGACGTGGAGGAATGCCGCATCATCAGCCTGTTCTCCAACATCGGCGAGGTGGATCCGTCCGGGTTCATCACCCCCGGCGACCAGGACGCTGTTACCCGCATGCTGGGGATCCAGTGGAAGCTTGGCCTGCGCCCGGAGTTCGTCATGCCGTGGAACGTCCGCCCTTGGCACGTCCCGGGCGAACCCAACGGCAAGTTCACTCCGGACCAGATCCAGTCAGGCCTGAAGCCCCTGCTGAAGTTCCTGGCCCTGGTCCCCCGCGCCTCGGTGATCGTGGCGCATGGCACCGAAGCCAACCGCCTGGCCAACCTGCTGTTGAAGACCGAGGTGCCCCTCCTCTGGCGCCGCGGCCTGAAGACCTACAAGGTCCGCTCGCTGAGCGGCCGCGCCTTCGCCGGTTCCCCGGCCCGCCAGGAGGAGTACCTGGAGGACATGCGCACTGCCTATGCAGACGCCATGGCCCGCACGGGTATTGCCAAACCTTAAGTCCTGCGCCGCTCAGCCTGTGGCATCGGACTCGGTAAACGAAATTCCCGGTGCCGATTCGTCTTCGGCTTCAACCCAGGTGGTGAAGTCGGCGTACGACATCCACGAGTAGTAGTCACAGAACCTGAGACGCGCTTTCTCCTGCTTTCCCACGCTTCGCGCAGCTCCTCCTTTCTTCCCCTGGCCCTTCGATTCTTTTAACCGAAATGAGGGACGGCGCATTCCAGGCCGGATACGACGGCGGGCGGTCACCTTCTCATTGAAAGGTGACCGCCCGCCGTCGTTCCCAGCCCGAACCCCTCCCTGGCACTCTGCACCAGGAAACAGTGCGGGCGTGGGCCCAGGGAGTTATTCGCCCTCGATGGCTGCCTTTGCCGTGGGGTCGGAATCGTTCAGGAACTTCTCGATCCGCTCCGGCTCTTCAGCCTCGCCGATGGCCGACGAGGCCCGGCCCAGGGAGTAGAGGGCCCGCAGGAACCCGCGGTTTGGCTCATGCTCCCAGGGGATGGGCCCCACGCCGCGCCAGCCGTTGCGGCGCAGCGCATCCAGTCCGCGGTGGTAACCCACCCGGGCATAGGCGTAGGAGTCGATGGTGCGGCCTTCCGTCCACGCCTCCTCAGCCAGGACGGCCCACAGGAGCGAGGACGTTGGGTGCTTCGCCACCAGGTCCAGGGCCTCCTGGCCGGCCTCAAGCTGCGCGTTCACCTCGGTTTCGGCAGGCAGGAGAGTGGGCTCCGGCCCCATCAGGTTCCGGCGGAACTCGTCCGACATCTAGAAGGTCTTTCCGGCCGAACCGAGCTGCTTGGTGGCTTCCACCACGCGGGCCGCCAGGCCGGCTTCGGCGGAGGCGCCCCAGACGCGGGGGTCGTAGGTCTTCTTGTTGCCCACTTCGCCGTCCACCTTCAGGACGCCGTCGTAGTTCTTGAACATGTGGTCAGCAACCGGACGCGTGTAGGCGTACTGGGTGTCGGTGTCGATGTTCATCTTGATCACGCCGTAGGAGACGGCGTCGGCGATTTCCTGGTCGGAGGAGCCGGAGCCGCCGTGGAACACGAGGTCGAACGGGTTGTCCTTGCCGATCTTCGCGCCCACCTGGGCCTGGATGTCCTTGAGGATCTCCGGGCGGAGCTTGACGCCGCCGGGCTTGTAGACGCCGTGGACGTTGCCGAAGGTCAGGGCCGTGATGTAGCGGCCGTTTTCACCGGAGCCCAGGGCATCGATGGTGGCCAGGGCGTCCTCAACGGTGGTGTACAGCTTGTCGTTGATGGCGTTTTCGACGCCGTCCTCCTCGCCGCCAACGGTGCCAATCTCCACTTCGAGGATCATCTTGGCGGCAGCAGTGCGGCCGAGCAGTTCGCGGGCGATGCGCAGGTTTTCCTGGAGGGTCTCGGCGGAGCCGTCCCACATGTGGGAGTTGAACAGCGGGTTCCGGCCGGCCTTGACCTCAGCCTCGGAAGCAGCCAGCAGGGGCAGGACGAAACCGTCCAGCTTGTCCTTGGGGCAGTGGTCAGTGTGCAGGGCGACGTTGACGCCGTAGTTCTTGGCTACTTCGCGGGCGAAGGCTGCGAAGCCCAGGGAACCGGCAACCATGTCCTTGGTGGATGCGCCGGACCAGTAGGCCGCACCGCCGGTGGAAACCTGGACGATGCCGTCGGACTCCGCCTCGGCGAAGCCGCGGAGCGCTGCGTTGAGCGTCTGCGAGGACGTGACGTTCACGGCCGGGTATGCGAAGCCGCCCGCCTTCGCGCGGTCGATCATTTCGGAGTAGATCTCTGGGGTTGCAATGGGCATGCTGGCTCCTCTGCTGAGTTTCGTCTGTGGGTGGAAGACCCTCAAGTAGACCGCTTACGGCTAGGCACCATCCTAGCCATTCCCGGACCACGAGGGTGTTTCGGGTCACCGCTCAGTAACACTCAGACGTGCTGGTTGAACACGTGCCGCCGGATCCAGGCGTGCATGGCGATGGCGGCTGCCGAGGCGGCGTTGATGGACCGGGTGGAGCCGAACTGCTCGATGGACAGGGTGGCGGCGGCGGCCTGGTGGACTTCGGGGGTCAGGCCCGGGCCCTCCTGTCCGAAGACCAGCACGCAGTCGCGCGGCAGCTCGTATGTCTCCAGGGGAACCGAGTCCGGGAAGATATCGATGCCGATGATCGCCAGCCCCTCCCCCTGCGCCCACTGGACGAAGTCCTCGACCGTGGGGTGGTGGCGGACGTGCTGGTAGCGGTCGGTGACCATGGCGCCGCGGCGGTTCCATCGCCGCCGGCCGATGATGTGCACCTCTTTGGCGAGGAAGGCGTTGGCGGTGCGCACCACCGTGCCGATGTTCAGGTCGTGCTGCCAGTTCTCGATGGCCACGTGGAAGTTGTGCCGCCGGGAATCGAGCTCCGCCACGATCGCTTCGTGCTTCCAGTAGCGGTACTTGTCCAGGACGTTGCGGCGGTCCCCGTCGGCAAGGAGGTCAGGGTCCCAGTGGTCGCCTTCGGGCAGTTCGCCTTCCCAGGGCCCGACGCCGACCTCCGCCTTTGCGGGCTCGGCCTCCCCGGGCTCGTGGCGGGGTTCGTCTGGCAGGCCGGGCGTTTGGTTCACCCCTCAACACTAGACTGGAGCACTGGAGCATTCATCACCGGTGGAGGTAAACGTGGCAGAAGAAGACCAGGTAGCAGCAAACCCCGCGGTTTACCGCAGCGGCCAGGAGATCGAGTGCTGGCTGACGGACATGGACGGCGTCCTGGTCCACGAGAACCAGCCGATCCCCGGCGCCGCGGAACTGATCCAGCGGTGGGTGGATACGTCCAAGCGCTTCCTGGTGCTGACCAACAACTCCATCTTCACCCCGCGCGACCTTGCCGCCCGCCTGCGTTCCTCCGGCCTGGAAATTCCGGAGGAAAACATCTGGACTTCGGCGCTGGCCACGGCGCAGTTCCTCAAGGACCAGGTGCGGGGCTCAGAGTCCGGCAACCGCGCCTACACGATCGGTGAGGCGGGGCTCACGACGGCGCTGCATGAGGCCGGCTTCATCCTCACCGACCAGAACCCGGACTTTGTGGTGCTTGGCGAGACGCGCACGTACTCTTTCGAAGCCATCACCATGGCCATCCGGCTGATCCTTGCAGGTGCCCGGTTCATCGCCACCAACCCGGATGCCACCGGCCCCTCCAAGGACGGCCCCATGCCCGCCACCGGTGCCATCGCGGCCCTGATCACCAAGGCCACCGGCCGCGAGCCGTACATTGTGGGCAAGCCGAATCCCATGATGTTCCGCTCCGCGATGAACCAGATCGATGCACACTCCGAGACCACCGCCATGATCGGTGACCGGATGGATACGGACATCATCGCCGGCATGGAAGCGGGCCTGCACACCGTCTTGGTCCTCAGCGGCATCACGCACAAGGATGACATTGCCGCGTATCCGTTCCGCCCCAACCAGGTGCTGAACTCCGTGGCGGACCTGAAGAACCAGATCTAGGACTAGAAGATGCTCACCCGGGAGCCGCCCCGGGGCAGCGGGAAGAACCCGTCCAGCAGTTCCGTCACCAGGGGCCGGTAGACCTGCGGATTCCAGCCGGGGCTGGCGTGGGCGGGTGCCGCGCCGGTGGTCTGCAGGTTGCTTGAGACCATGTTGTCCTTGAAGACCACGGCCCAGGTTTCCGCCGCGGTTTCGTAGTCGACCGTCCTGTCCTTGGGGTTCCCGATATAGGCCATCTTGGCCGTGCCCAGCTTCCCGGCGAACTGGCTTCCCTCGAAGTGGTAGATATACGCGGACTCGGTCTGGATCAGGACGCTGGAAGGTGCGATCGGGGACAGCTGCTCCAGGGTCTGGTCCAGGACCTGCCGCCAGCTCCGTTCGTCCTTGTGGATGATCCGTTCACCCAGCTCATACCCACCGCGCAGCGTGGACGGGAACCTGACGCCGCGCTCGTAAAGGAACACCACGCCGTCGAACCAGCTTTGGTCCAGCACGTCGTGCGCACTGAAGGGACTGGAGTCCAGGAGGATGAACTGCACCTGGACTCCCTGCAGGGCAAGGAGTCGGGCAGCCACCTGGGTGGCCAGCATCCCGCCGAAGCTGTGCCCGTAGAAGAAGAGCTTGGTGATCTTCTCTTCGGCAATGTAGTCGGTGATCGCGTTGACCACCTCCGTGATGTTCAGCCCCAGGTTGGAATATCCGACGGCGGCGAGCCGGGCGCGCTTGTTCAGCGCCCCGCGCAGGGTGTTGAGGATCCACTGTGCCTCTTCCCAGCTGGTCTTGTACCCCGGGAACAGGAACCAGCTGGCATCCGGGTAATAGGCGTCCGCGAAGTCGTCCGCAACGCTGAGGATTCTGGTGGTCCGGCGCTGCGACTGGACCTCGCGGGTCACCAGCATGTCGGCAGCCAGCAGCCCGGACGCCCCTGCACCCGCCAGGAACGTGCGCCGCGAAAAGCGCTTCAGCGCAGCCGCCTCCGCCAGCAGCCGGGCGTGGGAAACCCCGCGCCCGCCCTGCGGACTTACCTCCCCCTCATACGGCACACTCCTACCGTAAACCCACCCAAACGTACCGCCGCAACGGGCGGGGGTAACCGTTCGGTGACGCTGGGGTCAGCAGGCGGCCTGGCCCTCCGCGGCGGGGATTGGGGACGTGGGTTCCTGCCGGCGGCGATGGATCTCCAGGCCGATGTCGTTGTAGCGGCCCAGCAGGTCGGCACTGTCCTGGGTGTTTGGATTGTCGAGCAGCGCGAAGAGCGCGTCACTGGCCGCAAGGAGCTCCTCGTTGGAGTATTCCGTAAGGGGCGGCCCGTACAACTCCTCGATCCACATGACAGGAAGGTGTGGATACTCCCCGGCGAAGCGGCCTCCGGGGAACAGCTCACGGACGTCGCCGTCCAGGGGAAGTGGCTGCTCGCCGGATGGCCGGTTCAAGGAAGCATTGTGGGCAGCGGGTACCAGCTGCAGGGAAACGCCTGCACCACAGGCTCCCGGCAGCGCGTTGGCATCCAGCGCATTCAGGTCGCTGCGCAGGCCGGCCAGCGCGGTTGACTCCACCAGGTCCGCCATTGAGAGGTCAACGCAAATATGGCAGCGGATGCCCATTCGCCGGACACGGCGGATGATGTGGACCAGGTGGGGGCGGGAACCGCTGTCAAGGCTCCCCCGGACTTCAATCCGGACGATGTCTGCAGGGACATCAAAATTAACAACTGCGTCTAATGCTCGGTCCATAGGTACTCCAAAAGAGGTCTATGGCCGACGGCTCAACCTCCGCAAGCCTAACCTCCGCGGGAGCCCCTGCACAACCCAACCCTTAGGAACGGGCCGCGCGGATTACCTTTCCCGGCTCCTCATAGTGCGTCCGGGCACCGGCTCCGCCCACTGAGTCCACCAGGGACTTGGCGATGTCCCGCAGCTTGGTGTTGCTGTTGCTGGATGCCTCGGTGAGGATTTCGACGGCAGCCGCCTGGCTGCAGCGGTTCTGGGCCATGACAATGCCCACGGCGATGTCGATGATGGTGCGGGACTCCAGCGTGGCCCGGAGGTTCGACGCGCTGTCCGCATGCAGGGAGAACCGGACGGCAAGGCGCAGGGCCTGCGAAATTTCACGGGTGAAGTCCCGGGCCCTTGCCGTGGCCCGTCCTTCGAACTTCCGGGGAACATCGGAATAGAGGTTCAGGGCCGCCTTGGCCTCGCCCTGCAGGGTGAACGGGAGGGAAAGCACCGAACGCAGGCCATGGGCGGCAACGGCCGTTGCGTAATCGGGACCCCACCGGTTCTCCTCCAGCAGATCGGGAACGTGGACTTCGCGTTCCTCCTCCGCAGCAGTCAGGCAGGGGCCCTGAGACAAGGAGTACTGGATTTCGTCCACTTCCCGCGCCGAATCGCTGCTCCACCCGATGGTGGCCGCCTTGCGGTCACGGAGCAGGGTGATGCCACACAGGGCGTCGTCACCGTCGCCTGCCATCTGGTGGGCGGAGAAACGGGCCAGTTCGTTGAGGAAGTCCTCAAAATCAGCGCTTTCCAGGATGAGGTTCTGGACCTGGTCGGTTGCGCTCAAAGGCTGTTCTGGGGGGAGCAAATGCATGATCTCCAAGCAACTGAAAAGTGTTAAAGGACATCATAAAGCAGCGCCAACAGCCCGGCCAACGGCCAGCATACTTGTTCCCAGGCGATTTCCCGGGTCCGCAGCAGGACCTAGGACAGCCCCAGCTCGTCCTTGCTGAACGCAAACAGGTATGGAACGCCGGTCTCGGCTTCGATTTTTTCCTTGGCACCGGTGTCACGGTCCACGATCACTGCCACCGCAACCACGTTGCCGCCGGCCTTCCGGACGCCTTCCACTGCCGTCAGCGCGGAACCGCCCGTGGTGGAGGTGTCCTCCAGGACCAGCACCTTGCGGCCTTCAACGGAGGGGCCCTCCACCTGGCGGCCCATGCCGTAGGACTTCTGGGCCTTGCGGACCACGAAAGCATCCACGGCACGGCCGGCATCAGCGGCAGCGTGCATCACTGCAGTGCCCACCGGGTCAGCACCCATGGTGAGGCCGCCGGCGCACTCAAAGTCGATCCCGGCGTCGTCCGCCAGGGCGAGCATGACCTGGCCCACCAGCTTGGAGGCCTCGTGGTGCAGGGTGATGCGGCGGAGGTCGATGTAGTAGTCAGCCTCGGCCCCACTCGAGAGGATCACCTTGCCGCGGACCACGGCGAGTTCCTTGATGAGTTCGAGCAGGCGGGCGCGGGCAGCTGCGGTGTCTACCGCAGTGTCAGAGGGCGAAGTCATGGGCTCAAGTTTAGTGGGTGGGCGGACGGTGAGTGGGCGGGCAAAGCCTGGCGCGTGCTCGGGGCGGGGCCCGAAGGCGATGACGCGCGGCAGGACACGCCTGACCACGGGGTTGTGGCGCAGCATGAAGAAGACCATCCGCGTGATGGAGAACGTAGTCCGGGCACCATCGCCGGCCAGGGTCGCCCCGGACAATCTCCCGGCGAAGAGCGGAACAAAAACCACCCTGTGCAGGATGCGCTGCACGCTTTGGACCACCACTGTAGGCATGCGCCGGCGGCGCTGGATTGCCGCGAGGGTCCTGGCCCGCACGTGGCCCCGCCGCAGGTCCGGGGCCAACCGTTCGGCGGCCGCCACTGCATCCTGGATGGCCAGGTTGATGCCTACGCCGCCGGCCGGTGACATCGCGTGGGCTGCATCCCCGATGCACAGGAATCCGTCGGTGTACCAGCGCTGCAGGCGGTTCAGCTTAACGTCCAGCCAGTGAAGGTCGTCCAGGCTGCGAATGGAGTCGACGCGGTCGGCGAGATCCGGACGAAGTGCCGCCACGCGCTGCCGGAACCGTTCCACGCCGCCGGCCCTGATCCCGGCATCCGAGCCCTTGGGGGCGAGGTACCCCAGCTGGTAGTAGTCGGTGCGGTTCAGGGCAATCATGGCGTCCCCGTCACCCAGCGACGGCACCACACCCGCCACTTCGCCCTGCTCGGAAGCGTGGCGCGGGAGCCTGAACCACCAGGTGTCGAACGGCACCGGGTACTCCCTGGTGCGCATTCCCGCCGCCTCCCGCAGCACTGAATGGCGCCCGTCCGCGGCCACCACCACATCTGCATGCAGCACGTGTTCCGCCCCCGGCCCGGCCCCGCCCGTGGCCCTGTAGCGCACTCCGGTGACGCGGCCGCCGTTGAACTCCAGGCCGGTGGCCTCGCTCTCCATAAGCAGGCTGAACGTCGGTTCCGCAGCGGCCGCCGAGGCGAGGAAATCCAGGAAGTCC
This sequence comes from Arthrobacter sp. AG367, assembly GCF_007828995.1. NCBI lineage: Bacteria > Bacillati > Actinomycetota > Actinomycetes > Micrococcales > Micrococcaceae > Arthrobacter > Arthrobacter sp. AG367. The sequence goes on along the minus strand of NZ_VIVE01000008.1, from coordinate 81,798 downwards.
CACTGCGGCATCATGGCCACGTAGTTGTACGGGGGCTTCAAAGAGTCGAAGGCCGCCAGGGTGACCAGGCCGGCGCCGGGGACCGGAACAGCCACGTTGTTCAGCCTGCTTTGGGGCAGGCTGCGGAATCCCGCGCCCAGGCCAAGTTCGTCGATCAGGCGGATGGTGGAGGCATGCACCGTGTCGCCGCGGAAGTCGCGCAGGAAGTCGCGGTGCTTCTCCAGGACGGTCACCTGCACTCCGGCCCGGGCCAGCAGCAGTCCCAGCATCATTCCCGCGGGGCCTCCGCCCACCACGGCACACCCTGTCCGCTCCATGCAGTTACGCTACGCCGCGCAGGGGCCGCCCGGAACAGTTGAGGGTTGTTGACAGTGCTGGCTAGGCTGGACAACATGCGCGAACTCCAGGCCAAAATCATTGAAGAAATGGGCGTTCAGCCCCGGATCGATCCCGCGGGGGAGGTACGCAAACGCGTCACGTTCCTCAAGGAATACCTGAAGGCAACCCACACCAAGGGCTTTGTCCTGGGCATTTCCGGTGGCCTGGATTCATCCCTGGCGGGCAAGCTTGCGCAACTGGCGGTGGATGAGCTTGAGGCCGAAGGCGTGGAAGCCAATTTCGTGGCCGTCCGCCTTCCCTACGGAGTGCAGCACGACGAGGAAGATGCCCAGGCAGCCCTGGACTTCATCAAGGCCAAGACGGAATGGACGTTCAACATCTCCGCCGCCGTGGACGGTTTTGAAGACGAGTTCGAAAAGACCGTGGGCTCGGAGATCTCCGATTTCCACAAGGGCAACACCAAGGCCCGCACCCGGATGATCGCCCAGTATGCGCTGGCGGGCGAGCACAACTACCTGGTGGTTGGCACCGACCACGGCGCCGAGTCCGTCACCGGCTTCTTCACCAAGTACGGCGACGGCGGCGCGGACATCCTGCCCCTGTTCGGCCTCAACAAGCGGCAGAACCGCGCCCTGCTGGCTGAACTTGGAGCGCCGGCGCGCGTCTGGGAGAAGGTACCCACCGCCGACCTGCTCGATGACCGGCCAGGCCGAACCGATGAGGACGAACTGGGCCTCAGCTACGACCAGATCGACGACTACCTCGAAGGCCGCGAGGTTCCGGACGCCGTTGCCGATTCCATCGAACAGAAGTACCTCCGGACCCGCCACAAGCGCACCGTGCCGGTCACCATCTTTGACACGTGGTGGAAGGACCAGGGCCCCGAGGAGCCCCGCGTGGGCCTCTAGGCAGCCTCGCCGGACTTCCCCACCTTTGGGGAGCACGTCTTCGGGGAGAACGACGGCGGGCGGCACCGGAAGGTGCCGCCCGCCGTCGTCGTTCGCGGCCAGAGCCGGGGAGGCTCAGCGGGGCCGCCGCCCGGCGTCGCCGCCCACGCCAAGCTGCTGCGTAATCCGGTGCGCCTCCGCCATCAGGAGGCCGCCGAGTTCCTCCTGCCGTTCCGGCTTGAAGCGTGGTTCGATGCCCGTCAACGACAATGCCCAAGCCGGTTTCCCGGAGCGGTCAAACACCGCCGCACCCATCCCCCAGCTTCCCTCCAGGACCAGGCCGGGGTTCACCGAATAGCCGGCCAGCCGGGTGCGGGCCAGGTTCTTCCGCACCAGTTCGGGAGTATGGTTCCCGGCGAACTCGCCCGCGTGTTCGCTCCAGCGCCCCAGCATTTCCTCCTGCTCGCTTTCCGGCAGGAAGGCCATGATGGCCGTCCCGGCCGACGCGACGCCAAGGGGGAACCGGACACCCTCGTGCAGGACGAAGGAGCGGACCGGGAAGCTGCCTTCCTCACGCAGCAGGCAGACCGTCCCGGCGCCGCGGCGGATGGAGAAGAAGGCGCTCTCGCCCGTGGCCTGCGCCAGCCGGCGGAGGCTGGGCCGGGCGATGTCCTCCAGGGGAAACCGCGCCGAAGCCACCGAGCCCATCAGGAGGATCTCGGGGCCCAGCACCCAGTTCCCCGTCACGGGATCATGGTCCAGCAGGCCTTCCGCGGCCAGGGACGTCAGGAGCCTGTGGACCGTGGGACGGGTAAGGCCGGATTCCCGCACGAGGTCCACCAGGGGCATTCCCTCCGAGCTCCTGCCCACCAGCCGCAGCAGGCCGGCGATCCGCGTTACCACCTGCGCGCCCTGCACCTGCATGGCCATAAACCCTCCTAATGTCCACAATATGGATACACGCCATCGTACTGTCCACACTGTAAATAGGCCACGCCGTGGTCCTTGACAGGCGCAATAATGCGCCCGTAGTCTCCAGACTCAGATCCCCGGCATCCACTTAGTGGACACCACCGTGCTCAACGAGGAGACGACATGAAGAAACTCCAGGCTTCCGCCGCCAGCGCCCTGGAAGGGGCCCTGCAGGACGGCATCACCCTCGCCGTAGGAGGATTTGGCCTGAGCGGCATTCCGGCCGACCTGATCGAAGCTGTGCGTGATTCCGGCGTCCGGGACCTCACCGTGGTGTCCAACAACATGGGCGTGGACGGCAAGGGGCTGGGCATCCTGATCGAGGCGGGCCAGGTCCGCAAGGTCATCGCGTCCTACGTCGGCGAGAACAAGCTGTTTGCCGAGCAGTACCTTGCCGGCAGGCTGGAGGTGGAATTCACTCCGCAGGGCACCCTGGCCGAGCGGCTTCGCGCCGGCGGCGCCGGCATCCCTGCCTTCTACACCAAAACCGGCGTGGGCACCCTGGTTGCCGAAGGCAAACCGCACGAGGTGTTCGACGGCGAAACGTACGTCCAGGAGCGGGCCATCCGGGCCGATGTCGCGCTTGTCCATGCCCACACCGCTGACACGGACGGCAACCTCATCTACCGCTACACGGCCCGGAACTTCAACCCCGTAGTGGCCACAGCCGGCACACTGACCATCGCCGAGGCGGAAGTGATCGTGGAGCCCGGCCGGCTGGACCCGAACCACGTTGCGACCCCCGGCGTCTTCGTCCAGCGGCTGGTGCAGGCGTCGGACCGGGTCAAGGACATCGAGCAGCGGACCGTCCGGCAGCGCGCCGGCCTCGTCTCCGCCTGACCGGCCTCCGACGCCGGCCACCCCAACAACGGAAGAACATCACTCAATGGAGAGAAACACCGCCATGGCCACCAGCCAGCTCGACCAACCGGACGTCCGCCAGAAGGGCTTGGCCCTGATGGCTGAAAAGCTGGCCGGATGGACGCAGAAGTGGTTCCCGGACGCTTACATCTTCGCCCTGGCAGGCGTGCTGCTGGTGGCCATCGCAGCACTCGCCATCGGCGCCTCTCCCAAGGCAGTGGTGGACTCCTTCGGAAACGGCTTCTGGGACCTCACCGCCTTCACTTTGCAGATGGCCATGGTGGTGCTGACCGGCTACGTGGTGGCCACCTCGCCGCCCGTGGCCCGGTTGATTGACCGACTGGCGCAGGTGCCAAACTCCGCGCGCGCCGCCGTCAGCTTCGTTGCCGTGATGTCCATGTCGGTGTCGTTCGTGAACTGGGGTTTGAGCCTGATCTTCGGCGGCCTCCTGGCGCGTGCCGTGGCCCGCCGGGCGGATCTGCACGTCGATTACCGGGCGCTCGGGGCAGCGGCCTTCATGGGGCTGGGCGCCGTCTGGGCGTTGGGCATGTCCTCCTCCGCGGCCCAGCTCCAGGCCACAAAGGCCTCCATTCCCCCGGCGCTGCTGAAGATCACCGGCGTCCTGGACTTCGGCACCACCATCTTCACCTGGCAGTCCCTGCTGACCCTGGTCATCCTGATGCTGCTGACCACCGTCATTGCCCACTTCTCCGCCCCCACGGGCGGCGCCGTCAAAACCGCGGCAGACCTCGGCGTCGACCTTGATGACCAGCCCGAACCGCCGGCCGAAAAGTCGCGCCCCGGCGAGTGGCTCGAATACAGCAGGGTCCTCCCCGTCCTGGCCGGGGTTCTGACGCTGGGGTGGCTGGTGTCCCAACTCCTGACCCTGCCCATCCTCAGCGTGGTCAGTTCACTGAACGGCTACCTGCTGGTCTTCCTGATGCTGGGGCTTGTGCTGCACGGAACCCCGCGCAAATTCCTCCAGTCCGTGACCAAGGCCGTGCCCGCAACCGCAGGCATTTTGGTCCAGTTCCCGCTCTATGCCGCGATGGCGGCCATCCTGACCAAGGCCACCGGCGCGGGCGGCCTCTCGGTCTCGGAGCATCTGGCCCATTTCTTCACCAGCATCGGCGGCAACGGGGCGTTCGCGGTCATCATCGCCATCTACACGGCACTCCTTGGCATGTTCGTTCCGTCCGGCGGCGGAAAGTGGCTGGTGGAGGCACCGTACGTCATGCAGTCCGCCACCGACGTGAACATGAACCTCGGCTGGACCGTGCAGATCTACAACATGGCCGAGGCCCTGCCCAACCTCATCAACCCGTTCTTCATGCTGCCGCTGCTGGCCGTCTTGGGCCTGCGCGCCCGGGACCTGGTGGGCTTCACGTTCCAGCAGTTCCTGTTCCACCTGCCGGTGGTCCTGCTGCTCGCCTGGCTGCTGGGAATGACGTTCGAGTTCGTGCCGCCGGTAATACCCAACTGAATTACAGCCAAGACGACCAAAGGAGAAAACCCATGGGATGGACCAGGGATGAAATGGCTGCGATTGCGGCCGAGGAACTGAACGACGGCGACTACGTAAACCTGGGGATCGGCATCCCCACGCTGGTGGCGAACAACCTGCCTGAGGGCGTGCGGGTGGTGCTGCAGAGCGAGAACGGGCTGCTGGGCATGGGCCCGTTCCCGTACGAGGGCGAGGAGGACGCCGACCTCATCAACGCCGGCAAGCAGACCGTCACGGTCCTGCCGGGCGGCAGCATCTTCGACTCCGCCACCTCGTTCGGCATGATCCGGGGCGGGCACGTCAAGGTGGCCATCCTGGGCGCCATGCAGGTCTCCGGCAACGGCGACCTGGCCAACTGGACCATCCCCGGGAAGATGGTCAAAGGCATGGGCGGTGCCATGGATCTGGTGGCAGGAACACCGCGCGTGGTGGTCCTCACCGAACACAACGCCAAGGACGGCACCGCCAAAATCGTCCGCGAATGCACGCTGCCGCTGACCGGGCTCAGCTGCGTGGACCGGATCATCAGCGACCTCGCCGTCTTCGACCTTCACAAAAAGGACGACGGCGGGCGGCAGCTCACGCTGACCAGGCTGGCACCGGGGGTCACCGTGGAGGACATCCGGGAAATGACCGAAGCCGGCTTTGAGGTCGCCCACTCCCTCGATCCAGCCACCACCTTGGAAGGAGCCTCGGCATGAGCCTCAAAAAGCAGTTCGGCAAGGATGTCCTGATCACCGGCTGGGGTCACAGCAGGTTCGGGAAGCTCACCGACGACACCCTGGAATCCCTCATCGTCCAGGTGGCCACGGACGCCATCAGCAGCGCAGGGATTGAGCCGGCCCGGATCGATGAAATCTACGTGGGACAGTTCAACTCCGGCATGATACCGCTGGCGTTTCCATCCTCCCTGGCGCTGCAGGTGTCACCGGACCTGGCCAACGTCCCGTCCACCCGCGTGGAGAACGCGTGCGCCTCGGGCTCGGCTGCCTTCCAGCAGGGCACCAAGGCACTGCTCGCCGGAACCGCCAAAACGGTCCTGGTGATCGGCGCCGAAAAGATGACCCACGCGGGAGCTGATGTGGTGGGCGCCGGGCTGCTGGGCGCCGACTACGACATGGCCGGCAGGCCCTCCACCACCGGGTTCACCGGACTCTTCGCGGAAGTGGCCAGGCACTACGCCAAACGCTACGACGCTGACGGGAAGCTGGGCGACGTCCTGGGTACCATCGCGGCCAAGAACCACCGCAACGGCGTGGACAACCCGTACGCCCAGCTCCGCAAGGACCTCGGCGAGGAGTTCTGCCAAACCGTCTCGGACAAGAACCCCATGGTGGCCGATCCCCTGCGCCGGACCGACTGTTCCCCCGTGTCCGACGGTGCCGCCGCCGTCGTGCTGTCCACTTCGCCAACCGGAGGCCTCACGGCACCGGTACGGCTCGCCGGCTTTGGCCAGGCCAACGACTTCTTCCCCGCGGCGCGCAGGGACCCGACGGCGTTCGAAGCCACGCGGGTGTCCTGGCAGCGTGCCCTGGCGATGGCCGGCGTCGGGATTGAGGACCTGGACCTGGCCGAAGTCCATGACTGCTTCACCATCGCTGAGCTGCTCATGTACGAGGCCATGGGCCTGACCGAACCCGGCCAGGGCGCCCGGGCGCTCCAGGAAGGCTTGGTCTACAAGGACGGGAAACTTCCCATCAACATCTCAGGAGGCCTCAAGTCCAAAGGCCACCCTGTGGGTGCCACCGGCGTGTCCCAGCACGTCCTGGCGGCCATGCAGCTCACGGGCACCGCGGGCGACATGCAGCTCCCGGCTCCGCGCCGGGCAGCCGTGCAGAACATGGGCGGCGTGGGCATCGCCAATTACGTCAGCATCCTGGAGGCCGTGTAGCTGTACGGGACCGGTCCGCCGTCGTGGGCTGCTTTCACGACGGCGGACCGCAGCCTATTTCGCAGTGCCTGCGATGGACTCGGCGCCGGCAGTGGCGCACGCTTCGTCAAGGGCACCATCGGGCGCCCCGCCCACACCGATGCCGGCCACGGAAACGCCGTTGACCTTCAGCGGGACTCCGCCTGCCAGGAACAGGGTGCCCGGCAAGTCTGCGATCGAGGGGCCATTGCCATTGATGCGCTTGGCCAGCTCGCTGGTGGGGGTGCCGAAAGCTGCTGCGGTGTAGGCCTTTTCCTTGGCGGCCTCAATGGTGTGCGCCGCGGCATTGTCTCCCCGCAGCAGTGCCTGGACGGTGCCGAAGCGGTCAACGAGCGCCACCGTGACGAACGGCAGTTTGTCCGCCTGGCACTTGGCGAGTGCCGCGACGACGGCCTGGGCGGAGGCTGTGGCGGAGATACGGTTCTGCTGAACCACAGTCTCCGGCGCCGGCTGCACGTCAACGGCGGGCACGACGGCGGGCGCTTCAGTGCCGCTGACGCGGCCAGTGCCGGCGTTGGCGGCTGCCGTGGCTCCGGCCGTGACCAGGATTGCTGCGGCTGCGGCGGCTGTGAGTGCCTTGTGGGATTTCTTCATGGTGCGTTCCTTGGGTTGGTAGGTGTGCTGTTGCCGGTTTCCATCCTTCTCGGCAGCGGTTGGCGTGGCATCGGGCCTTCGGCTGCCCCTTGCTGGCCCGAAAGGCCAGCCGTATCAGCCAAAAGGCTGAGGAACCCGGCAGGCGTGGAGCCCTAGCATGGAAGGCAGTGCTTCCCACCACGAGATCCGGATCCCGCATGCCTGCCAAAGATTCCACCCCGGCCACCGGCCTGGCGGCCGCCGTTGCCGCCGGGGGCGCCGGGGGCGCGTCCCGTCCGGTGCCGCCCACCCCCAAGGGCCGCCTGGGCAGCATTGAGGCCGCCGTCCATCTGGGCTTCGCGGTGCTCCTGGTGGCATCGGTGGTGCGCTATGTCATGCGGCATTCCCCTTCCGACAACGTCCTGGTCCTGGGACTCGCCGCCGCCGCCTGCCTGCTGTACGCCGTCGTGGCCCTGCTCTCGCTGCGGGACCGGCACAGCGCGCCGTGGATGGTCGCGTTGGTGGCTGTCTGGGCGGTCCTGGTGGTGGCAGCACCGAGCTTCGCCTGGTGTTCCTTCGCCCTCTTCTTCCTGTGCAGGAGTGCCCTGCGCGGTGCTGCGTCCTACGTCCTGGCGGGCGGCATCACCCTGGCAACCGCGGCCGGCCTGTTCCGGCTGGGCAACGGTACGGACCTTGCCATGCTGTTGGGGCCTGTGGCCGTAGGCGTCATGCTGACGCTCATCTATGACCGGATACAGCACGACGCCGAGGAGCAGCGCCGCCTGCATGCGGAGGTCACCCAGGCCCAAGGCCAGCTGGCGGCCAGTGAACGCCGTGCCGGCACCATCGCCGAACGGGAGCGGGTGTCCCGGGAAATCCACGACACCGTCACCCAGGGGCTCGCCAGCAGCCTGCTCCTGCTCGAAGCCGCGGGGCGTGGTTGGCCAAGTGGCGCCGCGCAGCAGGATCTCCACCAGGCCACCAGCCTGCTCCGCACCAACCTGGCGGAAACCCGGAGCCTGGTCCACGAGCTTGCTTCCCCCGGGCTGGAATCAACGCCGCTGCCGGAGGCGCTGCTGCTGGCTGCCCGGCAATACCTGCCGGAAGCCACCCTTGTGGTGACAGGAGCCCCCAGGCAAGTCTCACCGGACATCCGGCACGCACTGCTGCGGGTGGTGCAGAGTGCGGCCTCCAACACCGCGCTGCACGCTGCGGCTTCAGTCGCTGCCCTGACGGTGGGCTTCCTGCCGGACGCCGTCACCCTGGACATCTACGACGACGGCGCCGGTTTTGATCCGGCGGCGGCAGCTCCGCCGTCGACGGCCGGAGGTTACGGCCTGCGGGCCATGCGGCAGCGGGTGGAGCAGCTGGGTGGCATATTCTCGATCCAAAGTGCCCCTGGCGAGGGGACCATCGTGGCGGCGCAATTGCCGTTGGAGGGCGCATGAGCAGCATCACGGTCCTGCTGGTGGACGACCACCTTGTGGTCAGGAGCGGGCTGCGCGCGTTGCTGGGAACCCAGCCTGACCTGGCGGTTGTGGCGGAGGCATCCTCGGGAGAGGAAGCGTTGCAGCTGGTGCATGCGCACCTCCCGGCTGTGGTGGTGATGGACCTTGCCATGGGCCCTGGCATGGATGGAATCGAGGCCATCAGGCGGATCCGGGATCTCAACAGCGGGCAGGCAATCCTGGTTTTCACCACCTACGACTCGGATGCCGATATTGTCCGCGCAGTCGATTCCGGCGCCATGGGCTACCTGTTGAAGGACGCCGCCCCGGAGGAAATCTTTGCCGCCATCCGCGGCGCGGTTCAGGGCAGGAGCGTGATGAGCCCGCCGGTGGCCTCGCGGTTGTTCCAGCAGCTGCGCAACCCCGAAGAAGTCCTCACCCCCCGGGAGGCAGAATTGCTCAGTTTGCTCACTGAAGGCCTCAGTAACCGGGAACTCGGGCGGCGGCTTTTCATCTCCGAGGCCACCGTCAAAACCCACCTGGCGCACATCTACGCAAAGCTCGGAGTGGATACGCGGGCGGCCGCTATTGCCACCGCGATACGCCGTGAGGGCATGCGGTAACCGCGGTTTATGGCCCTTACCCTTGCACCCGGGCCCTGTGCCCCGTACGTTTGGGACTGCGGGGACTAACTCCCGCGCACTCCGGGATGATTCCCCGGGGAGAGAATCAGAGTCACATGAAGGAATGCAGCCATGGCAACAGGCACAGTTAAATGGTTCAACGCCGAAAAGGGTTTTGGCTTCATTGCCCCCGATGACGGGTCCGCTGACGTTTTCGCCCACTACTCGGCAATCGCAACCAGCGGCTACCGCTCACTGGACGAGAACCAGAAGGTCGAATTCGATGTGACCCAAGGCCCCAAGGGCCCGCAGGCAGAGAACATCCGCCCGCTCTAAGTCTTCGGCGGCCACCGGCACCTGCCGGGACCCCATCCAGCGGCCCCTCCAGCTCAGGTTGGAGGGGCCGCTGCTTTTATGTGGGGGTTTTGTGGGGCACGTGTTCCCGGGGCCAGTCCTCCGGTTTCCCCTTTTGGGATAATTGATCCATGACCGGACAGGACCAGGACAGGGACAAGGATCCGTGGGAGGAGTTTGACGCTCTGGGGCCCGCTGCACCGGACCGCGTGCCGGGCCAGCCCGGCGGGGAGCCCTACGGTTTCGGCTTCCGCACCGGGGTACGCAGCGCCCGGGTGGCGGTCGGCTTTGCCGTTTACGCCCTGGCGCTGGGAACCATCCTGGCCCTGACCGGGTGCATTGTGTTCATCAGCCGGCAGCAGTGGCTGCTGGCGGGCCTCATGCTGGTGATCGAGGCAGTGTTTGTTTTCGCTTTCACGCGGCTGGTGGCCCAGGCCAGGCGCCGCCGGCAGGCGCGGTGACAATTTCAAACCTTGACCTTGACCTTGACGCAGCGTCAAACCCTAGGCTCGGAGCATGGAAGACATCCCCGACACTGGCACGGACTGGTCCATCCAGGACGTAGCCAGGATGGCCGGCACCACCAGCCGCACGCTGCGCCACTACGATGACATCGGCCTGCTGAAGCCCAGCAGGGTGGGCAGCAACGGTTACCGCTATTACGACGGCGCCGCCCTCCTCCAACTGCAGCGCATTCTCCTGCTGCGGGAGCTGGGCCTGGGCCTGCCGGCCATCGCGGAGGTCTTCCACCAGCAGGCTGACCCGGTCACCGCGCTCACCCGTCATCTTGAGTGGCTCGGACAGGAGCAGCAGCGGCTGGCACGGCAAATGCAATCCGTGCGGCGAACCATTGAAACAGTAAGGGCAGGAGGCCAACTGATGGCAGAGGACATGTTCGACGGCTTCGACCACACCCAGTACAAGGATGAGGTGGAGGAACGGTGGGGCAAGGAGGCCTACGCAAAATCCGACGCGTGGTGGCGCGGCATGGCTTCGGACGAAAAGCAGGAGTGGATGTCCAAGGTGGAAACCCTTGGCAACGACTGGAAGGCTGCCGCCCGCTCCGGCGTTGCTGCGGACGGTCCCGAGGCCCGGGAACTGGCAACGCGGCACGTCGACTGGCTGAGGTCCATCCCCGGGACTCCGGCCGCCGGAAACAGCGGGAATATCAAGGGATACGTCCTGGGGCTGGCGGACATGTACGTGGAAGACCCGCGCTTCGCCGCCAATTACGGCGGAGTTGAGGGGGCGGGCTTCGTTCGGGCGGCCCTTCGCAGTTTTGCGGAGAAGTATCTGTAGGGCAGAGGCGGAAGGCAGCCTAGCGGCCGGTATTGGCGCGGCCGGCGCCCGCCCGATCAGCCTTGGCGCGCCGGGCCCGCCGGACCACCAGCAGCACCACGGCAATGGCCAATCCGGCGTAGACGGCATAGTTCAGGAAGCGTGAGTACTCCTCGATCAGCCTGTATTGGGTGCCAAGCAGGTAGCCCAGGCCGATGAGGGCGCCGTTCCACAGCCCGCTGCCGGCCAGGGTGAACAGGGTAAAGGTGGCAAAGGGCATGGCCGCCGCCCCCGCCGGAAGGGAGATGAGGCTGCGGACGCCGGGCAACAGGCGGCCGAAGAAGATGGATGACCTGCCGTGGCGGCGGAACCATCCTGCCGCGTGTTCGAAGTCTTCGCGGTCCACCAAGGGCAGTTTGGACAACCACCGGATGGACCGCTCCAGCCCCAGCTTGGCGCCGAGCCAGTAGAGAAACAGCGCCCCCAGATAAGCGCCAAGGGTGCTGGTGGCAAAAACGAGGAAAAGGTTCAGGGAGCCCTGCTTGGCCAGATATCCCGCCAGGGGGAGGATCACCTCACTGGGGATGGGAGGCACCACGGTTTCGGCGAGCGTAAAGCCCCCCACGCCCCACTCCCCCAAAGTGTCGATGGCCCTCGCCGCAAACCCGACGATTCCGGTGAGTCCCTCAGTGGGGCTGGCTGCACCGGTCAAGATTGTCCACATACGCCCGTCCCGTCCCCTGCGCCCGGGTTACCGGTGCTTGAATTCCGGCTGGCGCTTCTCGGCGAACGCCGCCATGCCTTCCTTTTGGTCCTCCGTGGCGAACAGGGAGTGGAAGAGCCGCCGTTCGAACAACACCCCCTGGGCCAGCCCGGTTTCAAAGGCGGCATTGACAGCTTCCTTGGCAGCCATCGCCGCGGGCTTGGACTTGGCGGCAATCACCCCGGCCACCTTGAGTGCCTCGGACACGACGTCCGCCGCCGGAACCACACGGGACACCAGCCCGCACCGGTCGGCTTCCTCCGCCTCGATGAACCTGCCGGTGAGGATCATGTCCATGGCCTTCGCCTTGCCCACGGCCCGGGTGAGCCGCTGCGAGCCGCCCATGCCGGGGAGTACGGCGAGGTTGATTTCCGGTTGGCCGAATCTGGCGTTGTCCCCGGCGATGATGAGGTCGCACATCATGGCCAGTTCGCAGCCGCCGCCCAGGGCAAACCCGGACACCGCAGCGATGGTGGGAATCCGCAGCCGGGCAAAGTCCTCCCAGCCCCGGAACCAGTCGGCGGCATACATGTCCATGTAGCCCTGGTCCGCCATTTCCTTGATGTCGGCTCCGGCCGCGAACGCTTTGCCCGAGCCGGTGATCACCACGGCACCCACACCGGGATCGGAATCCATGGCGGCAACGGCGGCCACCAACTCCTCCATGGTGGCCTTGTTCAGCGCGTTCAACGCCGACGGCCTGTTGAGGGTTACCAGCCCTACCCTGCCCTGCTGCTCCACCAGGATGTTGGCGTACTCCGTCATTCGGGGCTCCCGTCGTCGTGTGCTGTTGTGGTCCCTGGCCGGCCCGGCATTTCCGTGCCGGTGTTCTCCCCCGCCGCCGGCTCTTGCTGCCTCGCTGCATGCTGCCCGGAGGCGTCGCGGATGTCGGTGATGATGGCCGAGAAGTCGCGGCCCGCGCCGCCTTCCGCGGCAAACCTATCGTAGATCCGGGCGGCGAGCGCTCCCATCTGTCCCGCCACCCCTGTGCTGTCCAGGGCGTTGACGGCGAGGTTGAGGTCCTTGGCCATGAGCGCTGCGGCAAAGCCCGGCTGGTAGTCCCTGTTGGCGGGGCTGGTGGGAACCGGTCCGGGCACCGGACAATTGGTGGTCAGCGCCCAGCACTGGCCGGACGCGGCGGAAGCGACGTCGAACAAGGCCTGGTGGGTCAGGCCCAGCTTTTCGCCGAGCACGAAGGCCTCGCTGACCGCAATCATCGAGACGCCCAGGATGAGGTTGTTGCAGATCTTGGCCGCCTGGCCGGCTCCGTGTCCGCCGCAGTGCACCACCCGCTTGCCCATGACCTCCAGGAGCGGCCGCACCGCCTCAAAGTCAGCCCCGTCGCCGCCGGCCATGAAGGTCAGGGTGCCTGCTTCGGCCCCCACCACGCCACCGGAAACGGGGGCGTCAACGGAGCGGTGGCCTGCTTCGATGGCCAGGCGGGCGGCGTCCCTGGCCTCGTCGACGTTGATGGTGGAACAGTCCAGGAACATCGTCCCGGCCGGCGCCGCTGCCAGCAGCCCGGGTCCGTCTGCACCGCCCACGTAGGCGTCCAGGACGTGGCGGCCGCTGGGGAACATGGTGAGGACAACGTCGGCACCGGCCAGCGCCTCCACGGCGCTCCCTGCCACCGGAATACCCTGTGCACGGGCCGACTGCAGGGCTTCAGGGACCACGTCGAAACCAGCAACCCGGTAACCGGCGCGGACCAGGTTCAGGGCCATGGGACGCCCCATGTGTCCAAGGCCCAGGAAGGCCACACCGCTCTTGTCAGGCATGGTCCGTCTCCTTCATCTGCAGGTCGGGGTTGGAGTGCGGTTCAAGCCGGGGGTGCAGCTCAGGCGGGACATGGAGGTCCAGTTCCCCGCCGTCCAGGGGCTGGAAGAACCCCTCCACCTGGGCGGGAAGCACCTCGGCCAGCGTGGCAGGTTTCCACTGCGGGTTCCTGTCCTTGTCCACTACCTGGGCGCGGATTCCTTCGCGGAAGTCCGGTGCGGCCAGGAAGCGGATCCCGGCCCGGTACTCCTGGGCCAGGGCCTCATCCAGGGTCAGGCCGGCCGCGCGGCGCAGCGACGCCAAGGTGACCGTGACCGAGGTGGGTGACTTGGCTTCGATCGTGGCGGCGGCTTCCGCGGCATCGTCGCGTCCGGGCCCGGTCCACGCCCGGAGGCGCCGGACAATCTCTCCAGCATCGTCCGGGGCGTAGCAGGAGTCGATCCATTCCCGCTGCCCGGCCAGCATGGAGGCAGGGGGCTGCCCGGCATAACGGGCGACGGCGTCTTCCGGGCTTTCCTTCTCCAGCGCAGCCACGAGGCGCGGCAGCGCGTTCGACGGAACGTAGTGGTCGGCAAGGCCCAGGAACAGGGCATCCCCGGCTGCCAGGTGTGCTCCCGTAAGCGCCGCGTGGGTTCCCGCCTCGCCTGGTGCGTGTGAAAGCAGGAAGGTCCCGCCGACGTCGGGCGCGAAGCCAATGGTGGTCTCCGGCATCCCCATCCTGGTCCGCTCGGTGACCACCCGGACGTCCCCGTGCGCGGAGATGCCCACCCCGCCGCCCAGGACCAGGCCGTCCATGAGGGCGACGTACGGCTTGGGGTACCGGGCAATCAGCGAGTTCAGGCGGTACTCGGTCTGCCAGAAGTGGGCCGTCCCGTTCCCGCCGTGCAGCATGTCCCGGTATATGGCCACGATGTCCCCGCCCGCGCACAGGCCCCGCTCCCCGGCGCCCTGGACCAGGACGGTGGCCACGCCGTCGTCCCCTGCCCATGCGGTGAGCTGTCGCAGGAGCAGCTCCACCATTCCCGCGGTAAGTGCGTTGACGGCCCGGGGCCGGTTGAGGGTGATCACGCCCAGCCGGCCGCGGCGCTCAAAGAGTACGTCCGCGCTTCCGTCCCCTGCCGCGTTGTCCGTTGTGCTGTCCTTGGCTGCGGTCATCGGCTGGGTGCTCCTTCGCATGGTGGCCGGATGAGTGATCCAGGTCATTCTGTTGCGAATATACCCGCCCCTTCACGCCCGGAACCAACCACGGCCGATCGCGGCCGCGGGGACGGCCAAGGCTTTACCCGCCCTGCGGCTGCCAAGGTAAGTTAGGAACCGTGAAGATAGCTACCTGGAATGTGAATTCGCTCCGTGCCCGCGCCGACCGTGTTGAAGCCTGGCTCCAGCGCAGCGACTGCGACGTCCTGGCCATCCAGGAGACCAAGTGCAAGGACGATAACTTCCCCTGGGAGCTCTTTGAACGGATGGGCTACGAGGTGGCCCACTTCGGGGTGAACCAGTGGAACGGCGTAGCCATCGCCTCCCGGGTGGGGCTTGAAGACGTGGAGCGGACGTTCCTGGACCAGCCCTCGTTCGGCAAGGCGGGCAAAGATCCCGTGCAGGAAGCCCGCGCCATGGCTGCCACCTGCGGCGGCATCCGGGTCTGGAGCCTCTACGTCCCCAACGGCCGTTCGCTGGACGACGAGCACATGCCGTACAAGCTCAAGTGGCTGGAAAGCCTCAAGACGCACGCCCAGGCCCTGGTCACGGACAACCCCCAGGCACAGGTGGCCCTGATGGGTGACTGGAACATCGCGCCCTTCGATGACGACGTCTGGGACATCGACCTGTTCATCCGGAACCGCGCAACGCACGTCAGCCCGCCAGAACGGGAGGCGTTCCACGCGTTCGAAGCTGCCGGCTACGCCGATGTGGTGCGCCCCTACACGCCGGGCCCCGGCGTCTACACCTACTGGGACTACACCCAGCTGCGGTTCCCCAAGAAGGAGGGCATGCGGATCGACTTCATCCTGGCCTCCCCCGCCTTGGCCGCGCGCGTCACCGGGGCCTCGATCGACCGCGAGGAACGCAAGGGCAAGGGCGCTTCGGACCACGCTCCCGTGCTGGTGGAACTGGCGGACTGATGACTGCATCCTGGACCCATTCAAGGAGACCGTAATGACGGGAAACCTCTATCGGGGCCAGGCCGGCCTGCCATTTTCCTCAACCCTGCGCGTCTACGAACCCCTGGAAGCCTTTCCGGAGGACCAGCGTCCGGCCATCAAGGCCGCGGGGGCCCGGGCGGTCCCGCGTGCCGCCGTCGAAAACGCTGAACTGCTGGCCTCGCTGGGCCGCATCACCCGCTCCGGCGGGGACCCCTTCCCCACGGGGCGCACGGACCTGGTGCGCGTCACCACCGTGCCGGCCCCGGAGGGTGGAGCGCCCGACGACGGTGCTGACGCCGACGCCGAACCCGTCCTCCTGTACTGCCCCAGCCAGCTTGTCCTGCGCGCCGGCCTGGCGGCCAACGCCTTGATGGAGGGAATCCATGGCCCCCTGGCCGAGCTGCTGATCCCGGAGGAGCAGCGTGACCGGCACCAGGAACGGATCGACCAGGTGAAGGCCCGGGACGGATCCATCCGGGTACATACGCGGGCGTCCACCTGGGGAATCCCGTTCAGCTGGTTCTCGCTGTTCATGGAGTCGGACCGCAAGGATGTGGTGGAGGCCGCTGGGCGCATCCTCACCGTTCGGGTCTGGGCGCCCATCACCGATGCCCTGGAACGGGCCCGCTACGCGGTGGCCAACCTGGCCCTCGCCGCCCCGGACCTGGACATGCTTGACGACCTGGCGCAGCTGACGGAGTGGCTTGAGCTGTTCCACGTCAACTCCATGGTGGAACTGGACTACGGCGCCGTGGCAGACAAGGTCTACCCGGACGAATCCCCCATGGATATCAGGCTGGGCATCGAGTGCCTGGCGGAGGGTGACATGACCGGGGCTGCGGCCGCCTACCGCAGGCTCGCGTCCCGCTGGATCCCCATCCGGCAGCTGGCCCGCGCGTCCTGACGCGTCAGTTCCTGGGGGGCGCTGTGGTGCGCCGGATGATGAGTTCATGGGGCGCGACGGCTGAGTGGACGGATCCGATCTCGCCGTCCAGTTCGTCCAGGAGCATCTTGGTGGCCAGCTCGGCCTGCTCGTCGGGGCGCTGCCCAACCGTGGTCAGGCCCATGGCATCGGCGAAATCATGGTTGTCGATGCCCACCACCGACAGTTCGCCGGGGACGTTGACGCCCAGGCGGTTGGCCTCGAAGATGACTCCCATGGCCATCTCGTCCGAGGCGCAGAAAATTGCCGTGGGCTTCTGTCCGGGACGGGACCACAGGCGGCGGAAGGCTTCCTGTCCGCTGCGGACCGTGAAGTCCCCCCATTCGTCCCATTCCGGCCGGGTGGGCAGGCCGGCCGCGGCCATCACGTCCTTGAAGGCCAGGATACGCACCCGGGGGACGTCGAAGTTCAGGTCGGTTTCGTCGTCGCCATGCAGCAGGGCAATATCCCGGTGGCCCAGGTCGATCAGGTGCCGGACCGCTGTTGAGGCGGCGGCGTAGTCGTCGATGCCGATGTAGGGGCATTCCTCCACGTGGCCACCCACCACTACCAGCGGAATGTCGATCTTCTGCAGGTGCTCGATCTCTTCGTGGCTGAGCGCCATACATAGAACCAGCAGGGCGTCGATCTGCTTGTAGACCATGGTCTTGCTGAAGAGCCGCTCACGGTTGCTGCCGTGGCCGCCGAGGTTGAACAGGGAGAGGTTGTAGTGCCGGGCATGCAGCTCGCGGTCCGCGCCCTCAATTGCTTTGGAGAAGAACCAGCGGCTGACGAACGGGGCCAGGACACCGATGGTCTTGGTCCGGCCCGTGGCCAGGCCGGAGGCGGAGGACGATGCAACGTAGCCCAGGTTTCCGGCCACCTCCAGGATTTTTTCCCGGGTGGCCGGCGAGACCCGGGGCAGGCCGCGTACAGCCCGGGAGACAGTTGCTGTTGAGACTCCGGCGGCTGCCGCCACGTCCTCGATGCTGACGCCGTTATGGCCGCCCCGCTGGGACCTTTCCGTTGTCCGTGCCACCGTGTCCCCTCTTTAACTCCTTTTCGGCGTAGGGCCGAAAGGCCCTGCGTTACGCCCGCCCTGTATTTTCGCATTCCACGGCGAGGCATTGATAACTATGGCGGGGAACCGACGCATGGGCTCCCTTACCTGCGGGCCGGCAGCTTTCGGCGCAGGCGAACCATTCCATACAGCGCCAGCAGTGTTGCCAGCAGGCCCAGGGCCCAGCCGAGGGCCGGTTGGGCTGTGACTTCCATCCACACGGTTACCACCAGGAGGACAAGGGCCCAAAATGCGAGGAAGCCGATAATGATGTCGAAGTCTTCGCCCGAACGGACCATACGGCTGCGGTTTCCCGCCCCCGGAGTGCGGGGGCGGGAACCGTTGGGCGTCACTTGACCGCACCAGCCGTAAGGCCGGCGACGATCTTGCGCTGGAACACCAGCACCAGGATCACCAGCGGGATGGTGACGATGGTGCCCGCGGCCATGATGGCCGTGTACGGGATCTGGTTGGGCTGTGCACCGGCGAAGTTGGCAATGGCCACCGTCACCGGCTGGGTTGCGTCGCTGGACAGCTGGCTGGCGATCAGGAACTCATTCCACGAGGAAATGAAGGCCAGGATCGCCGTGGTGAAGATTGCCGGCGCCGCCAGGGGCATGATGACCTTGCGGAAGGCCTGTCCCTGGGTACAGCCGTCAACGCGCGCCGATTCTTCCAACTCCCAGGGCATTTCCCGGAAGAACGAGGTCATGGTGTAGACCGTCAGCGGGAGCACGAAGGAGATGTTCGGGATGATCAGCGCCTGGTACGTGCCCATCCAGCCAATGTTGGTGAACAGCTGGAAGAGCGGGGTGATCAGGGCAACACCGGGGAACATGGAAGCTCCCAGGATGAAGCCGAGCACCAGGAACTTGCCCCGGAAGTTCAACCGGGCCAGCGCGTAGGCGGCGAACACGCCGATGAGCAGGGACACGAGCGTCACCACGCCACCAATGAACACACTGTTGAGCAGCGCCTGGCCGAACCTGTTGCCGAATGACGTATCAAAGGCGGTCCTGAAGTTGTCCAGGGTCACGTGCGTGGGAAGGATCGACGTGTCGTAGGTAAACCCGACCTCGCGGAAGGCGGTCACCACCATCCAGTAGGCCGGCGCCAGGCACCAGAGCAGCACGATGGCCGCGCTGATGTAAGTCCTGCCCTGCGCCCACTTTTCCCGGTTTTGCGCAGCCTTGCGGCCCTTGTCCTGCCTTGCCCGCAGCGCCGAGGCGTCTGCCGTTGCCGTGGTCATTTCTTCCCCTTTCCTGTGGCGCCGCTCTGTTCAACGACGTTTGCCCCGAGGAAGCGGACAAAGATGAAGGCCACAAGGAAGATGATGATGAAGGTGATGGTGGACAGTGCGGCTGCCGAGTTGAAGCCTTGCCTGATCTGGTTAATGACCAGGATGGACAAGGTGGTGGTGTTGTTGGCGCCGCCGGTGAGGATGTAGGGCAGGTCAAACATGCGCAGTGCATCCAGGGTACGGAACAGGATCGCCACCATGAGCGCCGGCTTAACCAGCGGCAGGGTGATCAGCCGGAACCGCTGCCATGCAGTGGTTCCATCCACCTTGGCGGCCTCATACACTTCAGCCGGGATCATCTGCAGGCCTGCCAGGATCAGCAAAGCCATGAACGGCGTGGTCTTCCAGACGTCAGCGATGACCACAGCCCACTTAGCCGGCCACTCGCTGCCCGTCCACAGGATGGTGGTGTTGAACAGCTTGTTGGCGATGCCCTCGAACGCGAAGATGAAGAACCAGAGCTTGGCCGTCACGGCGGTGGGGATGGCCCACGGCACCAGGACAGCTGCGCGGACCAGGCTGCGGCCGCGGAATTCGCGGGCCATGATCATGGCCATCCAGAAACCAAGCACCGTTTCGAACGCGACCGTGACGACGGTGAAGAAAAATGTTGTGGCGGTGGCGGACCAGAACTGGCCGCCCAGGGTGCCAGGCGGGCAGGCGACTGTTCCGCCTGTCGGCGCCGAACACTGCTGCGCGAGCCAGTTCACATAGTTCTGGATGCCTGCCGGGCCACCCGCGGTGAACAGGCCGGTGGCTGGGTCAAGGCCGGCGTCCTTCTGGAAGGACATGACGATGGCGCTGATGATGGGGTAAACAATGACAATGCCCAAGGCAATGATGGTGGGAGCGAGCAGCCAGGATGCCCAGCGTCCTTGGCTGGCGATCCTGTTGTCCTCCCCCACACCCTTGGGCGCGTGATGGACGGGGGTACCGCCCGACGCCGGTGCTTTGACCGGCGTCGGGCCTAGTTCGGTTGCCATGGCAGAACTACGATCCCGCACCGGCGGATTCGATGGACTTCTGCATGTCAGAAAGTGCGGTTTCCACGGGCTTTTCTCCCTTAATTGCGGAGTATGCGTTGTCTTGGATTGCCTTTGTCACGGCCGGGTAGAACGGCGTCACGGGACGCGGCACGGCGTTCTCGATGGACGTCTTCAGGACCGGCAGGTAGGGCAGCTTGGCTACAAGTTCCTGGTCGGTGTACAGCGATCCAAGGACCGGAGCCAGCGAGCCCTGCGTAGCGTAGAACTTCTCGCTCTCGGCCGAGGTCAGGAACTTCACGAAGTCCAGTGCAGTGGCCTTGTGCTTGGAGTACACGCTGATTGCGGTGTTGTGGCCACCCAGTGATGATGCACCGGGGCCGCTCTTGCCCGGAAGGGCAGCCATGCCGAACTTGTCCTTCACAGCCGACGAGCCTTCAGTGCTCATGAGGCTGTAAACGTAGGGCCAGTTGCGCAGGAACAGGAGCTTGCCGCTCTGGAACGCCTGGCGGCTGTCCTCTTCCTTATAGGTGATTGCTTCCTTGGGGATGTTGCCGTCCGCGTAGGCCTTGGCGAGGTTCCCCAGGCCGGCCTTGGCTTCAGCGGTGTTCAGGCTGGGCTTGCCGTCCTTGTCCAGGACTGAGCCGCCGGCGGAGTTGATGGCTTCGGCCGCGTTGACCGTGAGGCCTTCATACTTGCTGAACTGTCCCGCGTAGCAGCCGATGTTGTTCTGCTTGGCGATGGAGCACATGCCCATCATCTCGTCCCAGGTCTTGGGCGGATTGGGTACCAGGTCCTTGCGGTAGAAGAGGATGCCGCCGTCGGAAGTGCGCGGTGCAGCGTAAAGAGTGCCCTTGTACGTGGCACTGTTCACGGTGGCCGGAAGCATGGCACTCGTGTCAACCGCCATCTTGTCCTTCAGCGGCTGCAGCCAGCCCTTGGCGGCAAACTCTGCCGTCCAGACGACGTCCACGTCGGTGACGTCGTAGTCGGACTGCTTGGCCTGGAAGTGCTGGACGAGGTCGTCGTGCTGCTGGTCTGCCTGGTCGGTCTGTTCCTTGAAGGTGACCTGCTCATCCTTGTGGGCCGCATTCCACTTATCGATGAGGGGACGGATCACATTGTTGTTGTCCTTGCCCTGGACGAAGGTGATCGGGCCGCGGGCATCGAGGTTGGCGTCAGCGTCACTGCCTCCACCGCCGCCCGTGGTACCCCCTCCACCTCCGCCGCCGCAGGCGGACAACGTAAGGGCCAGGATGCCGGCAGTGGCCGCCGGAAGCAGGAATCTCGGGGTTTTCATTAGCTTGAAGCTCCTCGCTGAGTGACAAGTAAGTCGACAGTGCGCTTGCTAGGTGAGGTTGATGTGGTGACCATCACACTAGTAAGGTGACTGTCGGGAATGCAAGCGTTTACATCAAAAAGTTATCAGAGGGGAACCAAATGCCCGACCCAACCGTTCCGGCGCCCCGCCAAATGCCCTCCTGGTGGACAGACGCCGTTGTCTACCAGATCTATCCCCGGTCGTTTGCCGACGGCAACGGCGACGGGATGGGCGACCTTCGCGGTGTCCTGGACCGGCTCCCTTATCTTGAAGGGCTGGGAGTGGACGCCATCTGGCTGTCCCCGTTCTACAAGTCGCCGCAGGCCGACGGCGGTTATGACGTAGCGGACTACCGGCAAGTGGACCCGCTTTTCGGGTCGCTGGCCGACTTCGACGCCATGTTGCAGGAAGCTCACCGCCGCGGACTGAAGGTGATCGTGGACCTGGTTCCCAACCACACCTCCGATGAGCATGCGTGGTTTCGGGAAGCGCTGGCGGCGGAGCCGGGAAGCCCGGAAAGGGACCGGTACATCTTTCGGGACGGCAAGGATGAGGTGCCGGGGTCCGGGGATGGCGGACGGGCGCCCAACAACTGGAAGTCCGTCTTCGGCGGCCCGGCCTGGAGCCGCGTGGCCGAAGCCGACGGGTCACCCGGACAGTGGTACCTGCACCTCTTCGACGCCAAGCAGCCGGACCTGAACTGGGAGAACCCGGAAGTGCAGGAGGAAATGCGTTCGGTGCTGCGTTTCTGGCTGGACCGCGGCGCGGACGGCTTCCGGGTGGATGTTGCACACGGCCTGGTAAAGGAAGCGGGTCTTCCGGACTGGGATGGGGTGGCGGCGATGGTGGAAGGAACCTCCGCTCCGCGCCTGGAAAGCCACCTGCCGGGCGACGCCCCGCATGCCCACACCGATGCCGAGGAACCGCACCGGGCCGTCTCCCCGATGTACCCGCCGTCGCCGTTCTTCGACCAGGACGGGGTCCATGCCATCTACCGGGACTGGAACCGGGTCCTGGCCGAATACGGCGGTGACCGGATGATGGTGGCCGAGGCCTGGGTGGAACCTGCCGAGCGCCTGGCACGGTATGTCCGGCCCGATGAGATGCAGCAGGCCTTCAACTTCGATTTCCTGTTGGCCGGCTGGGACGCCGAACGCATGGCCGACGCCATCGACGCATCCCTGGCAGCGGCAGCATCCGTGGGTGCTCCGTGCACGTGGGTCCTCAGCAACCACGACACCGTGCGGCACAGCACCCGGTTTGGGCTCAAAGATCCCACTACTTTCCCCAAGGGCATCGGCGCCGCGGACGAACAGCCCGACGCAGCCCTGGGACTTGCCCGGGCCCGGGCCGCCTCACTGGTCGCGCTGGCGCTTCCGGGCTCGGCATACCTCTACCAGGGCGAGGAGCTGGGCCTCCCGGAGCACACCGCCCTTCCCGACTCGGCCAGGCAGGACCCTACCTTCTTCCGGACCGACGGTGTCGAGATCGGCCGGGACGGCTGCCGCGTCCCGCTGCCGTGGGCAGGGGATCAACCCGGCTTCGGTTTCTCCGGAGCACTGTCAGGGGAAGCTCCCGAGCCCTGGCTCCCCCAGCCGGAAAGCTTCGGCCCCCTGGCCGCCGATCAGCAGGACGGCGAGGAGGGCTCAACGCTGGAGCTTTACCGTGCCGCCCTTGCATTCAGGTCAGCCCGGCACCTGGGCAGCGGCAGCGTGGAGTGGACGGACGAACACGCACCGGACAGTGGACTGTTGGCGTTCCGGAACGGGGAGGTGGTGGTCCTGTCCAACATGGGCTTCGCCTCGGCCCCCGTGCCCGAAGGCTATGCCGTAGTGCTCTCCAGCGGTCCCGAACCGGCCGACGACTGGACCGGGATGACAGAGGTTCCTGTGGACTGCACCGTGTACCTGCAACGGATATAGCTGCAAAGGATGAAGCGGGGCAGGTGCCGCTGCGCAACTGGCGCAGCGGCACCGCGGGCGCGGCAGCCTACGGTTGGCAATGGGATCAGCGGACCCGCTCGGCCCGGCTGAAGCGGGTCCGCGCGCCCGCCCCGATGTGGATAAGGACAGGAATTTCCTTGCCCACCACAGCTTCCATCGCGTCAAGCAGCCCGGCGACCTCCACTGCCAGCAGGTGCGGTGCCACGCCCTGGCGCGGCAGGAGACGCACCTTCAACGCGGGAGAGCCCTTGACGTCGTAGGTGGTGACGGTGGCACCGGCCAGGTCCGGCCGTCCCTCGAGGGCGTGCCTCAGCGCTTGTTCCGCCACCCCGCCGCCGATCCGGACGTCGCCGGGCGTGTCGCCGGGATCGTATTCGGCGGCCAGAAGGTTTGACCGGCCCTTTCCTTGCTGGGCAATCCAGGCAACCATGAGGCCCATCAATGCCAGCAGCGCCAGTGCCACCACAATCCACAGCCAGCTTTCCGGCCGGCCGGGGAACCGGGTGGCGTCAAAGAGCCGGTTGATGCCGCTCCACACCCCGGCGGACCAGGATTGCCACCAGGAGGCAACCGGAGGAACGGCCGCCAGGAGCAACAGCAGGACGCCCGCCCCCAGGAGGATCAGGCCCAGCAGGGTGAGCAGGATGCGGTTGAGCAGCGCCGGTGTGCTGTTCACGCTCCGATCACCCCCGAAGGAGTGACATTGACGCGGGGAACAGGCGCCGGTTCCAGCTGCATCTGGTCCAGCTCGTCGCGGACGGCTTCAAGCACCCTGTCCGGGTCCACAGGTACACCGGAGGTGGGCCGCACGTTCACCAGAACCTGCCGCTGGGAGACAATCACCATGACCTGTTCAGGCGTGACGTTGGCGGCCAGCCGTGCCCGGCGGGCGAGGGAGGAGGCGATGACTTCGTCGTCCACCACCACCGCCGGAAGCCCTTCCTCCCGTCCGCCGGCCAGCAGATGGCGGGCGCGCTTTCCCGGGAGGATGCCGCTGAGGAGGAAGATCAGCCCCACCATGGCGAGCACGCCGCCGATCGCGGCAAGCAGCAGCGGCGAGGTTCCGGCGGGAAGATCCACGATGCGCTGCGCCGCCACCTGGGGCTCAATCAGCCACGCGGGCTGGCCCACGGCGTGCACTCCCGATTCGAGGACGCCGTAAGCGGCCAGCACCAGCACAAGGGCGGCGGCAACAACCGACACCACCGCCCGCGGGGAATGGGTCTCGCGGTACACCACCCTGCGCATGTCCGGTCCGTTGTTTCTGCGCGGTCCGCTGTTCACCGGGCGGTTTTCCACGCTGCTGCTCACCGTACCCGCCCTTCTGTACTGATCCTTGCCCCGCTGATCCGGATGTCCACGCGGCTCAGCCGGGAACCGCTCAATTCCGAGACCGTTGCCAGGATGCTTTCCTTGGCCCTGACGGCGCGGTCCCAGATGGACCCGCCGAGTGCGTCCACCCGTGCAGGGTTGGCCACCACGGACTGCAACGGCGGGACGCCGATAGGGGTGACGAGGGACAAAGCCAACAGGCCGTCGTCGTCCGTCCAGTCCGCCCGCACGTCCTGGGCGTCGACGCCCAACGCCTGGGCCGCAGCAGCCTTGGCGAGGCTGGTCAAGGCCTGGGTGCTGATCCGGTTATGGCCGCTGAGCGCCTGCCCACGCACAACGGGCGCGGGCGAGCTCATGAGGACGAGCGCCGGCCGGTGATGGCATCGAACACCCCGCGCAGGTCCAGCTTCCCTTCGGCGGCACGGCCCAGGAGCGCTCCGATTGCCATGAAGAGCAGGGAGACGAGGAAACCCCACAGTCCGAACTGCAGGGACATGAACGCCACGAAGGCGCCGATGGCGGTGCCTGCAATCGTGAGGCTCACAGCAGCGCCTCCCGTTCGGGAGCAGACGGCGCGGTTGTTTTGACCGGCGGCGGAACGTAGACATCCGCGATCTCGACGTTCACCTCGATGACCTGCAGCCCTACCAGTTCCTCAACTGCGCGGTACACGGCGGCGCGGACATTATTGGCCAATGCATGCAGCGGTGTGCCGTAGCTTGCCACCAGGGTGATATCAACAGCTACCTGCGTTTCGCCCACTTCCGCGTGGACGCCCGCAGCGTGGTCAGAACTTCCGACGGCGTCGCGGATCGCGCCCAAGGCACGGGACGGGCCCGAACCCAGGGAGTAGACCCCGGGAACCGCCCGCGCGGCGATTCCCGCCACCTTTGCCACGGCAGTCTCGGAAATTATCGTCCGGCCCGGCCCCGGAGCCGGGCTTCCGGAAGGACGGTTTGGCACCACGGGTTGTGGGTTCTGGTATTCCATCAGGCACTCCCCCTTCTGTTGTTCCCACCCTATCCCCAGGGTGCGGCACATGCGCTGGAAACTCTGCGGCCCGCCGACCGGCCTGGACTTAAAGGACCCAGGCGGGAACGCCCCCAAGGACATTCCCGCCTGAGCGGTGCCGCCTGTGTCAGCGGCGGTGCGGCAGAAGCCGCGGTCTATTCAGGTTTGCAGGCTGTCCTACTTGTAGAGGCCTTCGCCGCCGACCCTGACGTTGGTGGGCAGGTAGCCGAACGGGCCGAGGCCGTTCTGGCCGAAGCTGCGGTCCACCTGGGTCACGCCGTTCCTGAAGTTGATCTTGACAGTGGGTGACAGCGATCCGCCACGCACGCCGTTGACGTTGTCGATGAACGACTGCACGAGTCCGCCAGGCTGCACGTAGTGCGAGTATGCCTGGAACTGGCGACCGTTCTGCTGCCCGGAGATGGTACCGCTTGGGTTGTTGGCCGGCAGGTTGAGGTCGGTGGGTGAACCGAGGGCCAGGCCGCTGTTGTTCACCGGCTGGTAGTCCGAGCGCACGCCGTCACCAACAAAGCCGTAGACGCCGTCGGGGCCGCGCATGCCGGCCGCGTAGGTGAACTGGTGGCTGATCGTGTACAGGTAGTACTTGTTCTTGCCGTTTTCATTCTGGATGAAGATCTGCGGACGTTCCGTCTGGTCGTTGACGCAGTTGGCCGAAAGGATCGGCGGCAGGAAGGACCACTTGGTGAGGTCCTTGTTGTCGGCTACAGCCAGGCCCACATTGGCGGTCTGGTAGTTTGCGCCGCTGTTCTGAACGTCGCCGACGCTTTCTGCCTGGGGGTCGCCCGGCTGGTAGCCGAGGTCCTCACCCTTGCACTGGTAATCGCCGCGGGTGCCGGCGGTGTTGCCTTCGAAGACCATGAAGGTCTTTCCCGGGTGGGCGGGGTCGGCGAAGGTGTACGGGTCCCGGAACGCGAAGCCCGGGTTCTGCGCCTTGGTCTGGTACATCTTTCCGTCCGGTTCCAGCAGCTTGGTGTGCTCGAAGCCGTCGAAGCTGACGCCGTTCTTGTCAGCGTGGATGTTGCCCAGGGCCTTGGCGATGGCGGCGTCAGGAGCGATCCCGCCGCCACCCGCGTTCCGCTCGGCCACGTCGTGGAAGGTGGTGGCGGTGTAGAAGACGTTGACGTGGTCGCCCTGCATGAGGCGGGTGGAGCCGGACCATTCGGTGTTGCCGATGGAGGTGTTGTCCAGGAAAAGGTGGCCACCGTAGTTCCACTTGTCCTTGGCGGGGTCGGCGTTGGTCTTGCGGAAGAAGTAGCCGATCCGGGCGTTCCAGTGGCGCTGGTCGAAGCCGTAGCCGGCGTGGCGGTCGGCAACAAGGGAGAAGATGACGTCCCAGCCCTTGTAGCTGATCTGGTTGGCGTTTTCATCTGTCAGGGACCAGGTGTCCCAGACCCAGACGTCGTCATTCATGGCGGGGAAATCCTGGGGGATCTCCGGCATGGTGACGTCGGGACTCATGGAGTTCTGGCCGGGAGCCACCGTGGGATCGCTCTGCGCCATGATCTGCTTGGCGTCTGCGCGGGTCCACTTGGAGGTGAAGTCCGACGCCGGGTCGAAGGCCTCCTGCGTGTGCTCGGTGGGGAGGGCGAAACCGGGAGTGGGGGCCGGCAGCTGCCCGACCGTCGGCGGGTCCGACGGCTCGTTGGCTTGGGCAGAGGGGACGGCCAGGAAGGCCGAGGCAGCAACGGCTGCGGCCAGTGCTGCGGCGGCAGGGCGCCACCGCAGCAGCCGGTGTTGGGGGTGCTTGTGCATTTCTTGCTCTTCTCGCGGAGTTGTAACTGTTCGTGGAAGACGGGCATGTGCCCATGACCCCGAAAACAACCGCGGCCCGGTAACACCTCAGGCGTCGCCGGGGACGCCGTTGTGCTGGGGGGATCAGGACCTGGGTGGGGCCCTGCGGCCGATGGAAAGCATGCTTTCCCTCCGCCGCGCTCCACGCTAGAACGGGCGCCGGATGCAGTTCAAACCCTGTTTCACAGCCCAAAAACGGCTACCGCCGAGTAGGGTGCAAGCGCTTACGCAAGCCAACGCGCGCGCGTGCCACATCGGTTTGGCAATAATCAAATGTTTCAGGGCGGCTCGATTTTTTCCTGGCAAGACAAGCGATTTGTTGCGCAGGCCACGCCGCCGCAGGCCGCTCGTCCTGGTGGCGCCGGGCACGCACGATCCCTAAAGGCCGGCCCACCTGAGCATGACGCGCACATTCGCCGGCGCCGCCCATATTCCGTATCGATACGCAAATGTGGGCTGCGCAGGCGACCAAGGGTGTCGGTTTCGATTTTGCGTGTCGATGCCGCGGTTGGTGCGCCGGAGGTGAGGCGGGCGCCGGACAGTTGCTCCGGGGCCATCCACCTGGACAAGGGCACGGAACGCACTTGAAGAGCGGCTGGCCAATGGCGGTTAAGTGAAGAAAAGCACCAGTTCCGAAGAACTGATGCTTCCCAGTGGTGGCTCCGACCGGCGTCGATCCGGTGACCTTTCGATTTTCAGTCGAACGCTCTACCAACTGAGCTACAGAGCCTAGGTGACTAGTCACCATGACAGCCGGAATTTCTTCCAACAATCAGAGCGACCCTGACGGGACTTGAACCCGCGACCTCCGCCGTGACAGGGCGGCGCGCTAACCAACTGCGCTACAGGGCCTTGCGTTTCTTGCTTTCACAGTATCTCTACCGCTTTTTTCAAGGCTTCCAGCCTACCAGACTTTTTTTGCCTGTTTGACCAGTTCCTTGCGTACCCCCAACGGGATTCGAACCCGTGCCGCCGCCGTGAAAGGGCGGTGTCCTAGGCCGCTAGACGATGGGGGCCAGAACCCGTTCGGAACAAAATAAAAGGCGTCAAGCGAGGCTTTCCGTCTTTGTCCTTTGCGTTTCTCCGAACTGGACTCTAAAACTATAGGGCCTCCGCAGGAATTATCCAAAATCGGCGAAAAGCCGCGCCGTTGGGCCGCCGCACGGGTCAAGATGGACGGATGGATGCCGTCGCAGCGCTCAATGAGATTGCTTTCTGGCTGGAGCGCGGACGCGCCGCCACCTTCAAGGTCCAGGCCTTCCGCAAAGCGGCGGCGGCCATCAGCCCCCTTGGCCCTGAGGAAGTAGCCACGCGGGCCCGGACCGGCCGGCTCAAGTCCATGAAGGGCATCGGCGACCGGACCTACGCGGTGATCCGGCAGGCGGTGGACGGCGAGGTTCCCGACTACCTGGCCGACCTCCGGGAGAAGGGCGCCCAGCCGCTGGCCTCCGGTGGGACGGAAATCCGTGGGGCATTGAGGGGCGACCTGCACAGCCACAGCGAATGGTCCGACGGCGGCTCCCCCATTGAGCTGATGGTGGCGGCAGCGGAGGTGCTGGGCCGGGAGTACCTGGCATTGACCGACCACTCCCCCAACCTCACCATCGCCAACGGGCTGTCGGCCGGGCGCCTGCTGGACCAGCTGGACGTGGTGGCAGCGATCAACAGCAACGGCGGGAACACCCGGCTGCTGACCGGGATCGAAGTGGACATCCTGGAGTCCGGCCAGCTGGACCAGGAGCCTGGGCTGCTGGACCGCCTGGACATTGTGGTGGCGAGCGTTCATTCGAAGCTGCGCGCGGACAGGAAGACCATGACCGCCCGGATGCTCGGCGGCATCCAGGACCCGCACACCAACGTCCTGGGCCACTGCACCGGGCGGCTGGTGGAGGGCACCCGCGGAACCCGGCCGCCGTCGGAATTCGACGCCGCGGAAGTGTTCGCCGCGTGCGCGGAGCACAACGTGGCCGTCGAGATCAATTCCCGCCCGGAACGGCAGGACCCGCCCGATGCGCTGATCCAGTTGGCGCTGGATGCAGGCTGCCTGTTCTCGATCGACAGCGACGCGCACGCACCAGGGCAGCTGGATTTCCTGCAGTACGGTGCCGAGCGGGCCGCCCGCAACAACGTGCCTGCCGAGCGGATCATCACCACCTGGCCGGCGGACAAACTGCTGGCCTGGGCCGGTTCGAAGTAGGCCCTGGAAGGCACAGGCACGGTTACCACCGCTGCCGACATGGCCGATTTCCGCCAGCCCGGCGTCCGTTCCGGCCGTACATTTGTCCCATGCCGCCAACCAGCCCCGCCCATGAACCCCTGGCGTCCGCCACTGCAGCAGGAAAGCCCGTGAAGGCCCTCGGCGTGGCGGCCATGGTGGTCACGGTGGTCCTGTGGGCCTCAGCGTTCGTGGGCATCCGGGCCATCGGCCCCCACTTCTCCCCCGGCCCGCTGACCCTGGGCAGGCTGGCGATTGCCGCCGTCGTGCTGGCCTTCCTGGTGGTGCCGCAACTGCTCAGGAGCCGGATGCTGCCGCGGGGACGGGAATGGCTGCCCATCCTCGCCTATGGCGTGATGTGGTTTGGTGGCTACAACGTGGCGCTGAACGCCGCCGAGCACATCCTTGATGCCGGCACCAGCGCCCTGCTGATCAACGTCAACCCCATCCTGGTGGCCATCATGGCCGGCATCTTCCTCAAGGAAGGCTTCCCGCGCTGGCTGCTCATCGGCAGCACCGTGGCTTTCGCCGGCGTCGCATTGATCGCCCTCGGCTCCGGACAGCCACGGACGGGGGAAAGTTCGACGGCGGAACTGGCCGGGGTGGCGCTTTGCCTCCTTGCCGCGGTGCTCGCCGCAGTCAGCGTCATCATCCAGAAGCCGGTGGTGCGGAAGTTCCCGGCGGCGCAGGCAACCTGGTTTGGCATCGTGGTGGGGGCAGTGTGCTGCCTGCCGTTCGCCGGGCAGTTGGTGTCCGAGGTGCAGGCGGCTCCGCCGCAGGCCACGCTGGGGCTGGTGTATCTGGGGGTGTTCCCCACCGCCATCGCCTTCACCACCTGGGCGTACGCATTGTCACTGGTGGACGCCGGGAAGCTGGCCGCCACCACATACCTGGTCCCCGGCACCACGGTCTTCATCTCCTGGCTGCTGCTTGGTGAAATCCCCTCGGCGTTGGGACTGGTGGGTGGGCTGGTATGCCTGGTGGGGGTGGGGCTCACCCGGCGGCGGAGCCGGGTCCACGGCGGCCCGCGGCCGCTTCGGCGCTAGAGTCGGGGTATGCCAGCCAGCCTTCCGCCGGGACTGCCCATCATTCCCGACGGCCCGCACGAACCGCCGGAATTCACCATGTCCCCTGACGAGTTCGAGGCAGCCGTCCAGGATGCCCTGGACAGCATTCCGGACAGGCTGGCCCGGGCCATGGACAACGTGGCCGTCTTCATCGACGACGACTACGTGCCGGGGCCGGGGGAAGATCCGGACACCGTGCTGCTGGGACTGTACGAAGGGGTTCCGCTGACGGAACGCGATTCCTGGTGGGACGCCGGTTCGCTGCCGGACCGGATCACCATTTTCCGCGAACCCATCCTGGAGATCTGCGGTTCCAGGGACGATGTGATCCACGAGGTGGCCGTAACGGTGGTGCATGAGATCGCCCACCACTTCGGGATTTCCGATGACCGGCTGCATGAGCTGGGCTGGGGCTAGCCTTGTAAGCATGGGACACGACCACAGCCACAGCCATGGGATCACCGCCACGGGGCGGCACCGGAAACGCCTTGTGGCCGTCCTGGGAATCACGCTTGGCGTGGTGGTCATCCAGATCATCGGGGCTGTGCTGTCCGGATCGCTGTCCCTGCTCGCCGATGCGGGACATATGCTCTCGGACGCGGCAGGTGTCACCATCGCGCTCCTGGCCTCCTGGATTGCGGGCCGCCCGGCGAGCAACCAGCGGACGTACGGCTACCAGCGCGCTGAGGTCCTGGCCGCCCTCGCCAATGCGCTGATCCTGATCGTGATCTCCGTGGTCATCTTCACGGAGGCGGTCCGCCGGTTCGGTGCGCCGCCGGAAGTGCAGACGGACATCATGCTGTTTGCCGCCGTCCTCGGTGCGGTGGCCAACCTGGTGTCGCTCGTGATCCTGCGCACGGCACAGGATGAGAGCCTGAACATCCGCGGCGCCTACCTGGAAGTCCTTGGCGACCTCCTTGGTTCCGTGGCCGTCATCATCGCGGCCGCAGTGATCATGCTGACCGGCTTCCAGGCGGCGGACACCATTGCCTCCGTCCTGATCGCACTGATGATCCTGCCGCGGGCGTGGAGCCTGCTGCGCGATGTGGTGGACGTCCTCCTGGAAGCCAGTCCCAAAGGGGTGGAGGTGCAGATGATCCGCGAGCACATCCTTTCGGTGGCCGGTGTGACGGATGTGCATGACATCCACATTTGGACCATCACGTCCGGCGTCCCCGTCTTCTCTGCCCACGTCGTGGTGGAGGACGGAGTGCTCAATGCCCGCGGCGCCGACCAGTTGCTGGACAAGCTCATCACCTGCCTGGGCTCCCACTTCGATACCGACCACTGCACCTTCCAGCTGGAACCTGCCAGCCACTCCGAGCATGAGGCGCACCAGCACGCCTGACCCCGGCCGACCACGACACACCGGACAAAAACCGCCCCTAATGACACTGTTGTGGTTTATGTTATTGATGTGACTGCTGTTGCTAATGTGCAGGGGGTCACGTAACCTCGGACTGCTGGGGGCAGCTGAGGGGCATCGTCGTGCCGCATCCAGAACCTCACTCCCGGCCTTAACGTTGCGAGGTCTCTGCAGATGGCTTTATCCGGATCCGGCCGCAGGACGGCCGTGCTGTGCGCCGCCGTCGTCCTTTTTGCATCCGCGGCAACGCCGGCAGCCGCTGTACCGGCGCCGTCCGCTCCACTGGCCGTTCCGGCGTCGCCTGACATCCCTTCGCCGGAGGACATTGCCGCGGCTAAGGCCAGTGAGGCCGCCACGGCGGACCAGGTCGGCGCCATCGAGCGCATCCTTGCCGACGCGTCCGCAGCCCAGCAGGCAGCCTTTGCCGTGGCCATGCAGGCCAACAACTCGTACAGCGAGGCACTGGTGGAGCTGCAGCAAAGGACCGAAGCGGCATCCGTTGCATCAGCCAAAGCCTCGTCCGCCCGTGAACAGCAGGACAAGACCCGGAAGCAGGTTGGGCAGCTTGCCGGGGACCTGTACCGCAACGGCGGCCTGAACCCGACCCTCGGAACCATTGCCAGCGGCAGCGAGAGCCTGCAGCAGGCAGCCACGCTCGAGGCCCTCTCGGCCAGCCGCAGCCGGGCCTTCGAAGCGGCGGACACCGCGGCCACCGCCTACCGGTCCCTGACGGCAGCTGCCGACGACGCCACCAAAGCCGCAGACGACGCAGCGAAGACCGCTGAACAACGGAAGTCCCAGGCGGAACAGGCCAATGCCGCGCAGGCCAAGGCCGTGGCCGACGCGAAAGCGCAGCGGACCATCCTGGTGGACCAGTTGGCGCAGCTCCGCAACACCACTGTGGCCCTTGAATCGGCCCGCGTGGATGCCCTGGAACGGCAGCGTGAAGAGGCGCGGCTTGCCGCCCTGTCCGCCGCCGCAGACAAGGCCGCCCAGGAAAAAGCTGCGCAAAACACCGCCCAAAACCAGGCAGCACAGAATCAGGCAGCTGGCCAGACAGCGAACCAGGCAGCGAACCAGAACAGCCGCGGGCAGGAACTGGCCCCGGCAGCGCCTGCCCCGGCTGCTCCCGCCCCCGCCGCCCCTGCGCCTGCCCCGGCTGCACCCGCCCCCGTTCCTGCTCCGGTTGCCCCCGCACCCGCCCCTGCCGCACCAGCACCAGCACCCGCACCCGCACCCGCTGCACCGGCACCCGCACCCGCTGCGCCGGCACCTGCACCGGCGCCTGCCCCTGCCACCGGCTCGGGCACCTACGAGGCAGCCATCACCGTCGCTTTGGGAAAGGTGGGCGCGCCGTACTTCTACCAGTGGGGCGGTACCGGTCCCTACGGCTTTGACTGCTCCGGGCTGGTGCAGAACGCCTTCGCCGCAGCCGGCAAGTACCTCCCCCGCACAGCTTCACAGCAATATGCCGCCGCGCCGGTCCACGTCCCCATTTCGCAGGCCCGTCGCGGCGACCTGCTGGTCTGGGGGTCGGCACCGAACTTCTACCACGTGGCCATCTACCTCGGGAATGGCCAGGTGGTGCAGGCACTCAACCCGCAGGAAGGCATCACCGTTTCCACCATCAGCTCCATGGTGGGGATGGACCTCTATCCCTACGCGGCCCGCTACTAGGCGGCACGGATGAATTGTGCGGTTGAACGGTGCGGTTGACTTCCACGGATAGATTGCTTGACTGCCTCAGCTCAGGATGTCCTTGGTGACGAACCGGCCATAGGCGAGCGCCCCGAACACTGCCACATACCCGGCCTGCAGGAGCGCATTGCTGGCAAAGGAATCCCACACTAACGGCTGGCGCAACATGTCACCGAAACCAAGCCAGTAGTGGCTGAAGAGCCAGGGGTGCAGCCACTCCAGCTGCGGAAGCTGGTCAAGGACCTGCGAGACCACCGAGACCACCACGGTGGCGGCCATCGCTCCCACCGGCACCACTGTCAGCGTGGACAGGAAAAGCCCGATCGCCGAAAGGCCGGCGAGTGACACCGCCAGGTAGGCAGCGATCAGCACGATGCGCAGGGCAGCTTCGGACGGCTGGACCACCCCGCCGGACAACAGTGTCACGGGACCCACCGGGAAAAGTGCCGCGCCAATGGCAGCGCCGGCAAGACCGACGGTCAACGGGGCCACGATGCAGAAGGCCAGCGCGCCCGCGTACTTGACCAGGAGGAGCCTGACCCGCCCGGCCGGTGCCACCAACAGGTACCGGAGGGTGCCCAGGTTCGCCTCCCCGGCGATCGTATCCCCCGCCACCACACCTACCGCGAGCGGCATGAACAGCGGCACGGAAACCAGCATGGCGGTGAAGGCCACAAACAGGCCGTTCTGGGTGATCCGGTCAAGGAAGGCGGGTCCCCGCCCGGGCGGGACCGCGGAAGAGACCTTCACGGCAACGGCAATCAGGACCGGAATGGCAGCGAGCGCCAGGAGCAGCGCCCAGGTCCGCCGGCGCCCGAACAGGACCTTGAGCTCCGACCCCAACAGGGACAGCCCGGAACTGCGCGGCACTGCGGCCGGCCGGGCTGTTCCGGCAGCCTCCGGTAGATCCGCGGGAACACTACTGGGCAACGTCGAATCCTTCCCCCGTGAGGGCAACAAAGCGGTCCTCAAGGCTTTCACGCTCGACGGCGAATCCCCGGACCCGGACGCCGGCCTGGACCAGGTGCGCCACGACGTCCTCGGGAAGCACCGCGGGCGGCTGGGCACCATCCGCCATGGCCGCAACGATCGTCTCGCCGTCCGGCCGCGCCCGCGCGGGTTGAGCGGGTCGGGGTTCAGTGGGTCCGGGTTCAGCTTGTCGGGGTTCAGTGGGTCCGGGTTCAGCTTGTCGGGGTTCAGCGTGTCCAGGTTCCGGTACCAGCCCCAGCCGCGCCAGGACCTGCCGGGCCGCACCGCCGTCGGGCGTTACCAGCCGGAGCCGGGTGCTGCCGGCCTGCCGCAGCTCAGCCAGGGGCCCCTGTGCCACGAGCTTTCCTGCGCTCATGACGGCAGCGTGGGTGCACATCTGGTCCACCTCGGCCAGCAGGTGGCTGGACACGAAAACGGTGGTGCCCTCATGCGCCAGCGACCGCACCAGGTTCCGGACTTCCCGCGTCCCCTGCGGGTCCAGCCCGTTGGTGGGTTCGTCCAGTACCAGCAGGTCCCGTGGCGACAGCAAGGCGTTGGCGATGCCCAGCCGCTGCTTCATGCCCAGGGAGTACGCGTGCACCCGTTTGCCGGCGGCGTGCTCCAGGCCCACGCGCTCCAGCGCCCGCTGCACCCTCGCTTTGCGTGTGGCGGGCACGGTGTGCGGGCCCGCGGCGTCGAGCCGGTGCAGGTTGGCGGCGCCGGACAGAAAAGGGTAGAAGGCGGGGCCTTCCACCAGGGCGCCCACGCGCGGCAACACATTATGGAGCTTGCCGGGCATCTCCTGGCCCAGCAGGTGAACCGTCCCCGCGGATGCGGCCGCCAGGCCGAGCAGCATCCGGATGGTGGTGGTCTTGCCGGAGCCGTTGGGCCCCAGGAAGCCGAAGACACTCCCGTGCGGGACGGCCAGGTCCACGCTGTCGACGGCGGCCTGCCGACCAAAGTGCTTGCTGAGTCCCCGGGTCTCGATCGCCAACCCCGCGCTCACCGGGCCGGCCCCCGTCCGGCCAACACTCCCCCGTCCACCCAACACTTATTGGGCCGCTGCTGCTGCGGCCTGCAGCCGCTCCGGCGGCACCATTCCTGCGAAGATCCGGCCGTCGTCCGTGACCAGGACGTTGAGCAGGGCGGTGGAGAGCAGCCGGCCGCCGGGGACGGCAACGGCGGCCTGGGACAGCAGCGGGTCCTGCAGCAGCGACTCGGCAGCGGCAGCAGACCCACGCGCCGTGCCCACCACGGTCTCCCATCCGGCGCCGGTTACGGAAACGTCTTTAGTGGCACCGGGATGCATGCCGTCGGGGCTGTGCATGTCTGCGGGCTCATGGGGCTTGTCCGGAACGGGAAGTTCCTTGACCGTGCTGCCCGGAGGCGGGGTAAAGGTGAAGACGGACTGGTCAGGAGCCTCCAGCGAAAGGCTGGTGAACCCGGAACGGAACGCCGGGGTGTCCGCTCCGCGTGCGGTCACCTGCACGGACAGGGGCATGCCGTTTTCACCGTCGACGGCGATGGCCACCTTACCCACCAGGGTCGCGTCGGTGCGCGGCTCAATCAGCAGGTTGTAGGCAGCCCGTCCTGCGACGGAAACGTCCGGCCCCACCGAAACGGCCGTGGTCGGTTCAACCTTGGACAGGAAGCGTTGTGCCAGGTCGCCTGGCGTCGGCATCCCACCTGCCCACTGATGGTCCTTCGCCCGGGATGGATCCTGGGCATGCTCCGGCAGGGTCAAGTGTGCGGCTGTGTTGTCCTTCGACGAATAGACCCAGACGTCGCTGCCGTGGCGGACCACGTCACGTTCAGCCAGTTGGTCCATCACCTGCACGCGGGCGTTGTCCTTGCCGTCCAGGTAGACGCGCGCGGTGTGCTTGCCGGACAGCAGCTCAATCACGGATGCGGCACTCCCCGCGGCCGCGGGACCGGATGGTTTCCCGGTGGCGGGCAGCTCCGGAAGCCCCAGGTCGGCGGACTGCTCCACTGTCCCTGAGAACGTGTGCACCTGGTGGCTTGCCGCCAACTCCAGGACCTGCGCCGGCGTCTTGGCCGGAAGTGGGTTGCTGGCACCGGCCGGAAGGGAGCCGGCCAACGCGCCCGCAGCGATCGCCAGCGGAGCCGCGACGGCGGGCAGCCACCGCAGCCATGCCCGGCGGTTCATTGTGCTGTTTCGTTGCGACGGTCCGCTGGAATCCAGCGTGTTGGAGCCCATAGGTAAAGACTACGCCGGTGCAGGTGGATCGGTGTCACCCGCAGCGCCCCCATCCTGCTGCCGGCCGGGCCGTTCCGGCACTACGGTGCCCGCACCGCCGTCGACCGTTATTTGTTGGCCGGTCCTGATCAGCCCGGTAGCGTCCGCGACTCCGACCACCGCAGGTATCCCGTACTCCCTGGCCACAACTGCGCCGTGGGAATTGGCTCCGCCCATTTCCATCACCAGCCCGCCCGCAGTGAGGAACAGCGGCGTCCAGCCGGGGTCCGTGGAAGGGGCAACCAGGATTTCGCCCGGCTCAAGCCGGGCTCCCACGGGATCCAGGATGACGCGCGCGGCAGCGGTCACTGTTCCTGCCGAGGCTGCGCTGCCTGTCAGCATTCCTTCCATGGTGACGCCGACGGCGGTGCGCACCGCTTCGGGTTCGGTTCCATCCGAGAGCAGAACCCGGGGAATATGGCGGCGCCTGAGCTCCTGGGCGTAATCCTCGCGGCGGCCGGCCACGAGTGCGCGAAAGTCCTGGACGGGCGCTCCGCCGTCGGCGTCCACGGACAAGGCCTGCCTGGTTTCAACCAGGTCCAGGAAGAACACGTCGTCCTGCTGTTCGATGACGCCCGCCCGGGCCAGCTCCCCGCCCACCAGCAGCAGTTGCCGGCGGACTTCCCCGAGGCCGGTCACCAGCTGGTACTTTGGCAGCTCGCGCAGGCCGGCGAACAGCCGTGCCCTGTGCAGCGCGGCACGCACCAGCCTTCCCCGGATCCTGCCGCGGGCGGCGGCGCGGGCAACGAGCCGGTCCACCTGCGTTTCCGCGTCCTCCACGGCCTTGCTGAACTGTGCGTCAGGCGCCAGGGCCGGGTCCTCGAGCCTGAGGTAATTGGCGAGGATGCCCAGGATGTGTGCCGGCTCTTCGGACCATCGCGGCAGTCCAACGTCGATTTCGCCCACTGCCCGGTGGCCGTACTCGTCCAGGAACCGGGTGAGGCCCGCATCGAGGCGTGCGGGCAGCTGTCCGGCCTGGTACGCGGCTGCCAGGACGGTGGGATCGCCGGCCATGAGTTCGGTTCGTGATTGAACGTCTTCCCGGATTTCCTTGGCAAGGTGCCACAGCTCCAGGTCCATTTCGGTGGTGATGTTGTTGGGCAGGCCACGGATCACGGGCTGCAGCTCAGCCCAGGCATTGCCACCCAGCAGTCTTCCCGCAACGCCGAGCATGGCGAACCCCAGGGCGGGAAGGGGAAGAATTGCCGGAACAATCGGGAACAGGCGCTGCCCAAGGAGGGATTCGGCGTGGTCAAGGCGTGCCGGCGCGCCGGCACCGTCTTCGGAGCCCAGGGATGCCTCGAAGTCGCGCGTGAAGCGGTCCAGCCGCCGGAGCGCTGCCCGGGGCCGGACCAGCGCCCGGAGAAGCGTGGCGGGAACCTTGGCGCGGGCTGCGACGGGAACGATGTGATGCAGCAGCCCGAAAGGCGTCCTCGTGGTCACCGAAAAGGCGGGATCGTCGAACAGTTGCCGCATGACCGTTGCTGTCCGGGCCTCCATGATGTCGAAGACGCGGGGTACAAGGCGCCGGCCCACGGTGCTGCGGATGGGAGTGGTGAAGTCGACGTAGATCCGCTGCCCGGCCTCGGCATAGGGCGACGGTCCGCCACGGGGGTCCGGAACAGGGAAGCCTGCAGCCTGGGCGATGGAGGAGGCGACGAGCCGCAGCGCCGCAAGGCCCATGGGCGTCAGCGGGCGGGTAAGCCCCTGGGCCAGGCTGAAACAGAGATACGCCCTGGTACCGCTTGCGGCGGGGCTGCCGTGGGGGACCCTGCCCGCGGCACCGTTGCTCTCCGGGACGGGGTAGAGGGTGGTGATCGGCCTGGACTGGGTGAGCCACAGGGCCCCGGTACGGTCGATGGCCCACTCGGTGTCCTGCGGGGCGCCGAAATGATCCTCGGCCTCGAGGCCAAGGCGCGCCAGTCCAGCCAGTTGGCTGTCCGTCAGGCAGGCAGCATTGCTGGTTGCGGGAACCTTCAGGGTTTGCGTCCCGCCACCGGGAAGGGGGCGTACCGCCACGCCCTTATCTCCCAGTTTCCGTTCCAGGACCCTTCCGGTCAGGGCGTCCACCACGAAGTGGTCCGGATTGACGGCGCCTGAGACGACGGCCTCGCCCAGGCCGGGACTGGCATCGATAACGATCTGCCGCCTGCGGCCGGTCAGGGGGTTCGCCGTGAACATGACGCCGGCAGCGTCCGCGTCCACCATCCGCTGGACCACCACCGCGAGCGCAACGCCGGCCGGATCGATCCCCAGGCTTGCCCGGTAGGCGGTTGCCCGGTCCGTCCACAGCGACGCCCAGCAGTTGCGGACGGCCTCAAGCAGGGCAGGCACTCCGACGACGTTGAGGTAGGTGTCCTGCTGCCCGGCGAAGCTGGCGAATGGCAGGTCTTCTGCGGTGGCCGAGGACCTGACCGCTACCGGAACATCGGGTCCCAGGGCCGCGTACGCCTGTCCCACCTCGCGGGAAACCGCCGCCGGAAGCGGAAGTGCCAGGATCGCGGCACGGGCTGTTTCAGCCAGCCCTGCCACGTCATGCGGTTCCGTAACGCCGGACCGGGCGGCGTCCCCCAGGGTGGCATAAACCCCGGCCAGCGCGGGAGGCAGGGAGTCGGGGGCGCCGGTTGCCTGCCGGTATGCAGCGGTAGTGAGGCAGAAACCCTCCGGGACCGGCAACCCTGCGGACAACAGCTCTCCAAGGTTGGCTGCCTTGCCACCCGCCAAGCCCAGCATTCCGGCGTCGAGCCGGCGCAGGTCCAGCACCAGCCCGGCGTCCGTGCTGGTGCCGACTTTTGACAGCCCTGGCTGCTCCATGTCCCAGATGCCTTATCCGAGCGGCGGTATTCCGGGGATGCCTTGCTGTTTGTCCGGTGCCGGCTAGGCGGCGTCGCCGAGGATCGGACCGAACCGCGCACGGTCCGCCAGGCGGGGGTCTTCCCGGTCCGGGACCACCATGACCGGGCCCTTTGCATGGTGCAGGACGCCATCGGACGTTGAGCCCAGAAGCATTCCGGTGAAGCCCCCGCGGCCGCGGGTACCCACCACCACCAGTTCCACGTGCCGGCTTTCCTCCACGAGCACGTCCACCGGCGAACCGTCCTTCAGCTCGTAGTCAGCCCGCAGGTGCGGGTAGTGGCTGCGGAGCCACGCCATGCCGGCCTCCAGGGTGACCCGGATATCGTCAAACAATGCCTTCCGGTCCATGGGTGCGGGAACCCAGGCCAGGGAACCGCTGTACTGGGGGACGGCACAGATCACGCGGAGCGAGGCACCCAGCCGTTCGGCCTGGTCGGCTGCTTCGAGGACGGCAACGCGTGCCTGCTCGGAGCCATCGACGCCGACCACCACCACGTTCTCCACCAGCCGGTGGCCGGACTTGGCCTGCTCCGCCTTGACGCGGCGGTCCTCGGTGGTTTCACCGAGCCGGTCCGAACAGAACAAGGGGACCGTCACGGTGGGGCATTTTGCATGGGCAGGCAGGGCACTGCTGACCGATCCCAGGAGGCGGCCCACGAAGCCGCCGCGGCCGCGGGTGCCCACCACCAGGAGTTCCGCGGTTTCGGAGATTTCCAGCAGGACTCCTGCTGCGTCGCCGTTCTCTACGGAGGAACTGACATCAATGTCGTAAGCGGAAACCTTTTCAACAGCCTGCTTGGCGATGGCCTCGGCACCTTCACGGATGACGGAATCGTCCACCGTGGCATAGCCTCCGTCCAGTCCGGACGCGGCGAAGATCGGCACGGAATAGGCGGTGACGATATGGAGCGGACGACGGCGGCGCTGGGCTTCCCGCGCGGCCCACACCAAGGCGCACTGGCCATGGTCCGAACCGTCCACGCCCACCACGATGCCGTGGGGAGCGGGTGACGCACCACCACCGTCCCGGGCCTGGTCCGGGTGCAACTCTCGTGAGCCCATGGGGGCCGCCTCCTCGCGATACGCCTGATGTTGCGGCTATTCTGCCAGAAAACGGACCACTCCCCGTGCATCCCGGCCCCCAGCGGCACCGGCAGGAAAAGGGCCGTTCCCGATTCCCACTATTCTCCGTCCCCCAGGGCTTAGCAAGCCTGTTCAGGGGCAGGTAGGCCGGGTTATCCACAGGCCCTCCGGAGCGGCTGGGAAAGCGCCTTCATGTCATCAGAAACGTTTTCCTCATTGGGCTATCCACGACCGCATTTGTTCTGTAGTCTTCAGGACATTGTTGGTCCGGGACGCCAACCGCAACTTCCTGCGCGCACTGTCCCGGGCCATGCGCTGCGGCCGTACTTGGGGGTAACGGGACGCGGGCCGGCGAGGACGCCGGCACCTGCCGAAAGCTTCGAAGGAGGGAAACTGTAGTGTCAAGCATGCCTGGGGATGCCCAGACCGAACAGACCACCACTGTCATCATTGGCACGGGCCTGTCCGGGCTTGCCGTGGCCGCAGAACTGCGCCGCCACCGCGTGGCCTCCATTGTGGTGGACGGGCTGGACATCCTCGGCGCCGGGCAACCCGCAAACACGTCATCGCTGCAGCGCTGCGACGCGGCGGACAGCGACACCCTCCGGGAGCGCAACGAGATCCTGCGCCATTTGCGCAATTACGCCACAAGCCACAGCGTGGACGTCCGGAACACAACCCGCGCGGTCCAGCTGACCATGCTCCAGGGACCCGGGCACGGCGCCGCCCCGCAATGGCAGGTGCACACCCCCACCGGCATCCTGGTGGCCGACCACATCGTCCTGACCAGGTGCGCCCACAGCCAGCTGCGACGCATGCTCAACGACTTCGGGATCGCCGTAGGCCGGAACGTGGCAGCGGCCATGCGGGCCATTGGCATCTACCTGGTGGGAGTGGGTGAGCTGATCACGCCGTCGCCCAAGGAAGTACTGCGCCAGGCCAAGACGGTGGGCCAGGCCATCTCCGCCAAGGTCAATCCGGGCAGTGGCCACCCATCCGGCGGCGCCTTCCCGGCAACGGGCAGCTTTGCGGTGCTGACCTGCTGACAGCCCTGCCCGCCGCCAGGCCGGAACCGGCCGGCACCCCCGGGCCGGGCTACCCCCGGCCGTCCTCCCCGGCATCCATGCCGTCCCCGTCATCCCCGTCGCCTGTGAGCCGGCGCCGGGCCAGGACGCCGAGGGCCACCAGCAGCCCCACGGCAACGGCCGCAAAAATCACGATGCTCCACTGGAAGGGCTCGCCGGCATTGGCAGGCACGGACGGCTCCTCCGTAACCCCGGGCTGTGCTGTACCCATTCCCGGAACTGCACCCGCCGCCGTCGGACTGGCCGGGCCCGCCGTTGCGGACGGGTCGCCTGTGGCCGCGGTGAAAGTGAATGTGCCCTCAATGGGGTGCGAGTCCGAACTGACCACGCGCCATGCCACGGTGTACTTCCCCGCGGGGCCGCCTGGCCGAAGCTTTTGGGTGGCCACGTTGTCCACGATCTGCACGGACCCCTCAGCCCATTCGGTACCGCCGGCGTCCTTGACCGAGAACGACGAGCCGATGCCCAGCGGCTTGTTGCTGAAGGTCACCGAAACCTCGCCGGGCGGCGCCGGCAGCGCCGCACCCTGGGCCGGGCTGGTGGACTCTGCGGCATCATGGGCGCTGGCCGGGCCCGCCAGGCCCAGCATCGCGGCGGCGAGGACAACGGAGAGGACGAAGAAACCGGGCACAAAGCCCAGCAGTCGGCGGCGGACGTGGCGCATGTTTGG
The DNA here is from genome assembly GCF_007828995.1 of Arthrobacter sp. AG367. Taxonomy (NCBI): domain Bacteria; kingdom Bacillati; phylum Actinomycetota; class Actinomycetes; order Micrococcales; family Micrococcaceae; genus Arthrobacter; species Arthrobacter sp. AG367. Next base: position 39,396 of record NZ_VIVE01000008.1, on the reverse strand, counting down.
GCTGCTCCTTGTGTTGGCTTCCTTACAGACTAGGCGCATTTGCCGGCCCATTCCCTGCCGCCCCCTTAGGATGCAGGTATCCCCACACACTTCCCCGGAGGACTAATGCTTAAGCAAGGCTCTGCCCTGGACCGGTATTTCAGGGTCACCGAGCGCGGTTCCAACCTTTCCCGCGAGATCCGCGGCGGGTTCGCCACCTTCTTCGCCATGAGCTACATCGTGGTGCTGAACCCGCTGATCCTGTCCGGTCCGGACTCGAACGGCACCACACTGGGCTTCACCGCCGTGGCCGCCGTGACCGCGTTCGTGGCAGGCATCCTGACCATCCTGATGGGCGCCTGGGGCCGGCACCCCTTCGCGCTGGCCACCGGCCTCGGCGTGAATGCCTTCGTGGCCGTCACCGTGGCCACAAACCCGGAACTCAGCTGGCCGGACATGATGGGCCTGGTGGTCCTCTCCGGCGTCACCATGCTGATCCTGGTCCTCACCGGCTTCCGGACCGCCGTCTTCAAGGCCGTGCCGGACGGCCTCAAGACGGCAATCGTGGTGGGCATCGGCCTGTTCATCGCCCTGATCGGGCTGGTCAACGCCGGATTCGTGCGGCGCATTCCGGACGTTGCAGGCACCACGGTGCCCGTTGGCCTTGGCTTCGAAGGCAAGCTGCTGGGCTGGCCCACGGCCGTGTTCGTTTTCGGCCTGATCCTGACCATCGCCCTTGTGGTGCGCAAGATCAAGGGCGCCATCCTGATCGGCATCATCACCTCCACCGTGCTGTCCGTGATCCTTGAGACAACCCTGCACATCGGACCCAGCTTCGACGGCAAGAACTTCAACCCCCAGGGCTGGTCCCTGGTGGCGCCGGCGTTCTCCGGCTGGGCCGCCCCTGACCTGTCCCTGATCGGCAAGGCCAATCCCTTCGGCGCCTTCGAACACCTCGGCTTCGTGGCCGCCACCCTGCTGGCCTTCGTAATCCTGCTCAGCATCTTCTTCGACGCCATGGGCACCATGGTGGGCCTGGCCAACGAGGCCGGGACGGTGGACGAGCACGGCAACATTCCCGACGTCGACCGCGTGCTCCAGGTGGACGCACTCGGCGCCATCATCGGCGGCGGCGCTTCCGTCTCCTCCAACCAGATCTATGTCGAGGCCGGCGCCGGCATCGGCGAAGGCGCCCGCACCGGTATCGCCTCGGTGGTCACCGGCCTGCTGTTCCTGGTAGCCATGTTCTTCACCCCGCTGATCAACCTGGTGCCGTTCGAGGCCGTGGCCCCGGCGCTGGTAGTGGTGGGCTTCATGATGGTGTCCCAGGTGGGCAAGATCGACTGGCAGGACTGGGGCATCGCCATCCCGGCGTTCCTGACGTTCACCCTGATGCCGTTCACCTACTCCATCGCCAACGGCCTGGGCGCAGGCTTCATCGCGTACGTCCTGATCCGCACCGTCCAGGGACGGGTCAAGGACATCCACCCGCTGATGTGGGCCGTGGCCGCGGCGTTCGCACTGTTCTTCGCCATCGGGCCCATCGAGGCCGCACTGGGCATGTAGCTAGACCCCTGTATAGCTGCACAGGCATGCAGCTATACAGGGGTGTTCGGCGCGAGTCCCTCGTCGCCGGACACCGCCAGCGCCTTCCTTTCGCGCAGCCGGTCCAGCCGGTTCATGAGGGGCGAGGTGGTGGCGCCATGGATCACGATGGACAGCGCCACCACCAGCCCGATGAAGGACCAGAGCCAGTGTGCCTGGTCCGTGAAGTGGCCTTCGCCCAGCGCAAAGGCCAGGTAGTACACCGACCCGATGCCGCGGATGCCAAAGAAGGAGAGCGCCACGCGTTCCCGCGGCCCGGTCTTGCCGCCCAGCAGGCCCAGCCAGCCGGCAAGCGGCCGGACCACCAGCAGGAATGCCAGCGCCACCAGCACTTCCACCAAGCCAATCCCTTCAAGCAGCCCACGGGCGATTGCACCGCCGAGCAGGACCAGGATCACCACCGTCAGGAGCCGTTCCAGCTGCTCCACGTAGGAGTGCAGCACCCGGTGGTAGCCGTGGGTGCGTTCAGCTGCGCGGATGGTCACGGCGCAGACGAAGACCGCGATGAATCCGTAGCCCGCCACCATCTGCGTCAGCCCATAGGCCAGGAACGTCGCCGCCAGGGCGACGAACCCCTCGGAGTGGTTGGACAGCCTGAAGCTCTCCGCATGGGCGGAGAAGAAGACCCTTGCCAGCAGCTTGCCGGTAAGGAAGCCCACCAGCAGCCCGATGGCCAGCCGCCACAGCACGTCCAGCCCGAACCATTCGCCAAACCAGGCAGTTGGGCTTGCCCCGGCGACGCTGATGGCAATGGCCAGGTACACGAACGGGAAAGCCAGCCCGTCGTTCAGCCCGGCTTCCGAGGTGAGTCCGAACCGGACCTCATCCTCCTTGTCGGTATGGCCATCCTGGTCGGCGGGCTCGCCCACCTGGACTTCGGACGCGAGGACCGGGTCCGTGGGGGCGAGGCTGGCGGCCACCAGCAGGGCCGCGCCCAGCCCCAGGCCCAGGAACCACATGCCCAGCAGCGTCAACCCCAGGATGCACAACGGCATGGCGATGCCCAGGAGCCGCCACGTGGTGGACCAGCGCTTGCGTCCCACCGGCCGGTCCAGGGCCAGTCCGGCGCCCATCAGCGAAATGATCACGCAGACCTCCGCAAGGTGCATGACAAAATCGCCGTGCTCCACCGGGTTGGGGTCCGGCAGCGATGGAATCAGCGCGAACGCCCCCATCCCGGCACCAAGGAAAACCATGGGCATGGACAGCGGCATGTCGCGCAGCAGCTTGGGCAGGACCGCGGCGATGAAGACGGCGATGCCTGCCGCGGCAAAGAGGATGTCTGGGGCTTCGAACATGGGGAAGGCTCTCCAGCCTGGAATGGTTGCGTGGATCCGGAAGCGGACACGTCACGCTTCGATGGGGCGGACTGCTCTCACCATAACCCCTGCGCCCGGCATATCCCCGGCGCAGTAAGAAGTCCGGGTACCTGGAAGCCGGGTCCTGGAGTTAGGGGGTTCTTGGATCCCGGACAGCACGACGGCGGCGTTGCTGGTTTTCGTGCCCCGCATGCGGTGAGCTTGAGTCATGTCCCTCCAGCTCCCCGCCGTCGATGTCCCGCCCCAGCCCTGGACCGGGAGGTTCGACGGCGACGCTCCCGGCCACCGCCGATGGTGGCAGGCAGTTGACACGCTGGACAGCACCACGGCGGGTGCGGGGGACGGGATGGGCGCGCCGGGTACGGGGGGTACGGCGACCGGCAGGCCCGTGGCCCTGCTGGGCTTCGCCAGCGACGAGGGAGTGCGCCGGAACAAGGGGCGCACCGGAGCGTCCGCCGCCCCCGCAGCCTTGCGGAAGGCGCTGGGCCCGCTCGCTTTCCACCTCGACCGGACGGTGGCTGACCTCGGCGACGTGGCGGTGCCGGGGGAAGACCTGGAAGCCGGGCAGGAACGGCTTGGCCGCGCAGTGGCGGCCCTGCTGGACGCCGGCCACCAGACCGTTGTCCTGGGCGGCGGCCACGAAACCGCCTACGCGAGCTACCTCGGCGTCAGCGCCTCGTCGGCGGTCCGCAACGGGCAGCGGCTTGGTGTCCTGAACCTTGACGCCCACTTCGACCTCCGCGACGAGCCGGTGCCCAGTTCCGGGACCCCGTTCCTGCAGATGGCCCATGCGGAAGCGGACGCCGGGCGGGAATTCCGCTACGCCGTCGTGGGCATCTCGGAGCCGAACAACACCCGGGTCCTGTTCGACACCGCCCGGACGCTGGGCGTTCGGTACCTGCTGGACGAGGACTGCGACGCAGAGAGGGTGCGGGACTTCGTGGACGCCTTCCTGGCGGACATCGACGTGCTGTACCTGACCATCGACCTGGATGTGCTGCCCGCGGCCGTGGCGCCCGGGGTGAGCGCGCCCGCGGCCTACGGCGTGCCGCTGCCTGTTATTGCCGCCGTGTGCCGGCAGGTGGCGCGGAGCGGGAAGCTCCTGCACCTGGACGTTGCGGAGCTGAACCCGGCCTTCGATATCGACGGCCGGACCGCCAAAACCGCAGCGCGGCTGGTGGACACGCTGCTGCGCTGAAAGACGCCGCAGCCCGGAATCAGGCTCCCTTCAGGACGTACCGGCGCTCCGGCCGTCCCACGCCGTACTTGAGCCGCACCTCAAGGGTGCCTTCGTCGTGCAGGTATTCCAGGTAGCGGCGGGCGCTGACGCGGGAAGTGCCCAGTTCCTGGGCCACTTCTGCGGCTGACACGTCACCGGCGGCAGCGTTCAATGCCGCCTCCACCAGCTTCAGGGTCTCGATGCTGCAGCCCTTGGGGAGCGGACGTTCGGCGCGGTCCAGGCCGAACACCCGGTTGACGTCCGACTGCTCGGCCACGTCCTTGGACGCGTCAAGGCCTTGGTAGGCATTGCGGTAGTGCTCCAGCCGCTCCTGCAGGTCCGTCTGCGAAAAAGGCTTGATCAGGTAATGGACAATGCCGCCCCGGAGCGCCTTCCGCACGGTCTCCACCTCCCGTGCGGCACTGATGACCAGCACGTCCAGCTCCGGTGCCACCGCTCGCAGGCGCTGCATCAGGTCAAGGCCATTGATGTCCGGAAGGTGGATGTCCAGCAGCACCAGGTCCGGCTGGAGCCGTTCGGTTTCCGCCACGGCCTGGGCCCCGGTGTGTGCCGCACCCACCACGGCGAAGCCCGGCGTGCGCTGGATGAAGCCGGCATGCACCTTGGCCACCATGAAGTCGTCATCGACGATCAGGACCTTGATCATGGCTGGGTACTCCCTCGTTTCAGCACGGCGGTAAAGACAGCCCCATTATCGTTGGCCACCGCCAGGTTCCCGCCACTGCGGCGGCACACCACCCGGGACAGCGCCAGCCCGAAACCGCGGCTGCCGGCCGGGCCCGGTTCCTTGGTAGTGAAGCCCTGGCGGAAGATGTGGTCCGTGGAGCTGCCGGGAACGCCGGGACCATTGTCCCGCACCGTCACCACGACGTCTTTCCCTGCCTTGCCCTCCACCCGCACCGTGACGGCTCCCTGCGGAAGCCCGGTGACGGCGTCGAACGCGTTGTCCACCAGGTTCCCCACCACGGTGGTGAGGTCCCGGGACAACTCGTCATCAACGGGGTCCAGCACGGAGTCGGGGTGCAGCTGCAGGGCCACGCCCCGTTCGGTGGCGAGGCTGGACTTGGCGATCAGCAGGGCAGCGAGCGCGGGATCCTTGATCCGGCCGGTCACTTCGTCATTGAGCCGGGTCCGGTCCACGGTGGCACCGTTGACGAACTGGACCACGGAGTCGTACTCGCCGATCTGGATCAGGCCGGAAATGACGTGCAGCTGGTTGGCGAACTCGTGCGCCTGGGCCCGCAGGGTGTCCGTGGCAGTGCGGGTGGTGCCGAGTTCCTGCTCCAGTTCGGAGAGTTCCGTGCGGTCGCGAAGGGTTGTGACCGAGCCGATGACCCGGCCGCGGGACTGGATGGGCACCCGGTTCATCACCACCAGCCGGTCCCCCACCAGCACCAGCTGGTCCGGCCCGGGCTGGTCCCGGGTGAGGACTTCCTTGAGGGCGGGTTCGACGGCGAGGCCCGCCACGCGTTTGCCCACGCAGTCGGGCGGGAGTCCGAGCAGGGCGCGGGCGCTGTGGTTGGCCACCGTGATCCGATCGTGCAGGTCCAGCGCAACCACACCCTCCTTGAGGCCGTGCAGCATGGCTTCGCGGTTCTCCACCAGGCTGGTGATTTCGCTGGGTTCCATGCCGAGAGTCTGCCGTTTGACCCGCCGCGAGAGCAGCAAGGAGCCGGCAATGCCCAGGACGCTGGCGACGCCCAGGTACGTGAGGAGGTTGGGGACGGCGTCGCCCAGCCGCTCGAGCACGGTGGGATAGTTGCGGCTGATGGAGGCGATCCCGATCATGCGGCCGGTATCGTCCAGGACCGGGACGTGGGCGGAGAGGAGCGGGGCCGGCGTGCCGCCCACCACTCCGGTCCAGGCCCTGCCTTCCATCACCCGGCTGGCGCCGAGCTCCAGCGGCCCGCCCAGCAGGCTGGGGTCCGAGGACGCCACCACGGTGCGGTCCAGTTTCGCGAGCGCGACCCGGGAGGAGCCCGAGACGATCCGGACGGATTCCGCCACCGACGGCAGGACGGCCCCGCCGCGCGGTTCGGCGTCCGGGAGGAGTTCGCGCACCACGGGGTTGCCGCCCAGGGCTTCCGCGGCCGACAGGGCACGCCTGCCTTCGATCCGTTCGAAGGCGGCCGCGGACTGGGCCAGGGAGATGGCCACCACGCCCACCAGGACGGCCAGGACAATGAGCAACTGCAGCAGAAGGTACTGCCCCGCGAGGGACATTCCTCGTCGTCGAGTCACAATGGTCTTCCTGGAGTTGCTGGTTGGGCCGGGAGTTGTCCGGCGGGTTTGGCTGGCCCCTTATGCGCGCAGCAGCGCGGGCCCAGGGCCGGGGTTGGTACCGGGAACTATATCCCAAAGCCCGCGGCCGGGCCGTTGTGGGGGTTTGGAAACGTGAACGCAATGAACACAACTTTCTCTGCGTACACAAGAGTGATCGGCGTCACGGCCGCCCCTAGCATCGGAACCACAAGGCATCGGAACCGCAAGGCAGCCGATGCCGGTCAGATTTGTTCGAGAGAAGAGGAACACATGCGCCAGATCCGCGCATTGCGAATTGCCGCCGTTGCAGCCGGCATCGCCCTGATGGCCACCGGTTGCGGTGCCACCAGCAAGAGCTCCACCGGTTCGGAAAGCTCCGGCGCCGCCGCCGGACCCATCACCGGCCTGCAGATCATGGTTCCCAACACCCCCGGCGGCGGTTACGACACCACCGCCCGCGCCGCCGCGAAGGTCCTCGACGACGAGAAGATCTCCACCAACACCGAGGTCTTCAACCTCGCAGGGGCCGGCGGCACGGTGGGCCTGGCCCGCGTGGTCAACGAGAAGGGCAACGGCGATCTTGCCATGCTCATGGGCCTGGGCGTTGTCGGCGCCAGCTACACCAACAAGTCCGAGTCCAAGCTGACCGACACCACCCCGCTGGCCCGGCTGATCGAAGAGCCCGGCGCCATCATGGTCAGCAAGGACTCCCCGTACAAGACCATCGATGACCTGGTGAAGGCCTGGAAAGCCGATCCCGGTTCCATCGCCGTGGGCGGCGGCTCCTCCCCCGGCGGCCCGGACCACCTGCTGCCCATGCAGCTGGCCGGGGCCGTGGGCATCGACGCCACCAAGGTCAACTACGTTGCCTACGACGGCGGCGGCGACCTCCTGCCCGCAATCCTGGGCAACAAGCTGGGCTTCGCCGCTTCCGGCGCCGGCGAGTACCTGAAGCAGATCGAATCCGGCGAGGTCCGGGTCCTGGCCACCAGCGGCGAGAAGCGCCTGGACGGCGTGGACGCACCCACGCTCAAGGAATCCAACATCGACCTGGTGTTCACCAACTGGCGCGGCGTCGTGGCCCCTCCGGGAATCAGCGACAAGGACAAGGCATCCCTGATCGCAGCCCTGGAAAAGATGCACGGCACGGCCGGCTGGAAGGAAGCGCTGAAGACCCACAGCTGGACCGATGCCTTCATCACCGGTGACCAGTTCAAGACCTTCCTCACCGAGCAGGACAAGCGGGTGGCGGACGTCCTCACCAAGCTTGGGTTGGCGTGACCTCCCTGACCACAGGCCTCAAAGGCCGCTCCGAGCTGGGAGTTGCACTCCTGCTCGGGGCGGCCGGCGTCCTGGTCTTCCTGGATGCCAACGGCCTGGTAACCCCGTATTCGAAGTCCGACCCGGTGGGTCCCAAAACCATTCCGTTCATCGTGGCCGGAATGCTGGTGGTCTGCGCCGTGCTGCTGGCCGTCAACGTCCTGCGCGGCGGCAAGGGCGAGGCTGAGGGCGGCGAGGACGTCGACCTCACGCACCCCGCCGACTGGAAGACCGTCCTGCCGCTGGCCGGCGCGTTCATCCTGAACATCCTGCTGATCGACTGGGCCGGCTGGGTGATCTCCGGAACCGTCCTGTTCTGGGGCAGCGTCCTGGCCCTCGGCAGCCGCCGCTACGTCCGGGACGGCGCGATCTCCGTGGCCCTGTCCCTGTTGACCTTCTACGGCTTCTACCTCGGCCTGGGCATCGCGCTGCCGGCCGGCCTCCTGGAAGGAATCCTCTAAATGGACGTCTGGTCCTCCCTGATGGACGGCTTCGCCACCGCCCTGACCCCCATGAATTTCCTGTACGCCGTCATCGGCGTCGTCCTGGGCACCGCCGTCGGTGTCCTCCCCGGCCTGGGCCCGGCCATGACCGTTGCCCTGCTGCTCCCCGTCACCTATGCCCTGGAACCCACCAGCGCCTTCATCATGTTCGCCGGCATCTACTACGGCGGCATGTACGGCGGTTCCACCACCTCGATCCTCCTCAACACTCCCGGCGAATCGTCCTCCGTGGTCACCGCCATCGAGGGCAACAAGATGGCCAAGGCGGGCAGGGCGGCGCAGGCGCTTGCGACGGCGGCCATCGGCTCGTTCGTCGCCGGCACCATCGGCACGGCGCTGCTGGCCGTCTGCGCGCCGATCGTGGTGAAGTTCGCAGTGAGCCTTGGTGCACCCAGCTACTTCGCCATCATGGTCTTGGCGCTGTTGGCGGTCACGGCCGTACTCGGTTCGTCGCGCTTGCGCGGCTTTGCTTCCCTGGGCCTGGGCCTGGCCATTGGTCTTGTGGGCATGGACTCCGTGACCGGCCAGCGCCGCCTCACCTTCGGCCAGCCGCTCCTGGCGGACGGCCTGGACATCGTGGTGGTGGCCGTGGCCATCTTCGCCGTGGGAGAGGCCCTCTGGGTGGCCGCGCACCTGCGCCGTACCCCCCTGCATGCCATTCCCGTGGGCCAGCCCTGGATGGGCAAGTCCGACTGGAAGCGCTCCTGGAAGCCCTGGCTGCGGGGGACCGCCTTTGGCTTCCCGTTCGGCGCACTGCCGGCAGGCGGCGCCGAGATCCCAACCTTCCTCTCCTATGTCACGGAAAAGCGCCTCAGCAAACACCCCGAAGAGTTCGGCAAGGGTGCCATCGAGGGCGTTGCCGGTCCGGAAGCAGCCAACAACGCGGCGGCCGCCGGCACCCTGACCCCCATGCTGGCACTGGGCCTGCCCACCAACGCCACCGCCGCCGTCATGCTCGCGGCCTTCACCAGCTACGGCATCCAGCCGGGCCCGCAGCTTTTCGAAAGCCAAGGGCCCCTTGTGTGGGCGCTGATCGCCAGCCTCTTCATTGGCAACCTGCTGCTCCTGCTGATTAACCTCCCGCTGGCACCGATGTGGGCGAAACTCCTGCAGCTGCCCCGCCCCTACCTGTATGCCGGCATCCTGTTCTTCGCCACGCTGGGCGCCTACTCGGTGAACCTGCAGGCGTTCGACCTGGTGATCCTGCTGGTCCTGGGCGCACTGGGCTTCATGATGCGGCGCTTCGGGCTTCCCGTCCTGCCGCTGATCCTCGGCGTGATCCTGGGTCCGCGGATCGAAGGGCAGCTCCGCAAGACCCTGCAGCTGAGCGCGGGTGACCCGGCAGGGCTCTTCAGCGAGCCGATCGCCGTCGGGATCTATGTCATCATTGGCCTCATCCTGCTCTGGCCCTTTGCCTACAAGCTGTACCGGCGCAGCCGTCCGGACCGCAGGCCGCTGGTTCCCGCCAATTCGGGCGCAGCTGACTACAGCGACTGAGCAGGCCCGCCCCGTCGCCAGATCCCACTACCCGCATCGAGCAGAAAAGGAGACTCCATGACCGTCGTTGTGGGATACGTCCCCACCCCCGAGGGCGAAGCCGCCCTCACCCAGGCCATCACCGAGGCCAGGAAGAGCAACAGCACCCTGGTGCTGATCAACTCCTCAAAGGGCGAAGCACCGGTGGACAACCGCTTTGCGCAGGACGGCGACATCCAGGACATCGAGAAGCGGCTGGCCGGCCAGGGCATCGAGTACCTGATCAAGCGGCCCGTCCGCGGCCATGATGCCGCGGCCGAGGTGCTGGACGCCGCGGAGGAGCACAACGCCGAACTGATCGTGATCGGCCTGCGCCGCCGCACCCCGGTGGGCAAGCTGATCATGGGCAGCACATCCCAGCGCATCCTGCTGGAGGCGGACTGCCCGGTCCTGGCGGTAAAAGCGGGCCAGTAACCCTAGGCTCTGACGGCCGCCCGTGCCCGGAACAACTCCTGGCGCTGGCGGCCCAGGCCGTCCACCTCTACCTCCACCACGTCGCCCGGCTGGAGGTAGGGGAAACGGCCGCTGAGGGCCACACCCTGCGGCGTCCCGGTCAGGATCACGTCACCCGGTTCAAGCCGCATGTACTGGCTGCAGTGGTGGACCAGTGTGGGCGCATCAAAGATGAGCTCCGACGACGACGAATCCTGGCGCGGCTCACCATTCACCCAGCTGCGCAGCCGCAGGTTGCCGCCGTCGATCTCCCCCGCCGGAACCAGCCAGGGGCCCAGGGGCGTGGACCCGGGAAGGGATTTCCCCTTGGTCCATTGCCCCGCCGCTCCCGGCAACTGGTATTCCCGCTCGGAGAAGTCGTTGGCGGTCACATAGCCGGCAATGCACTTGGACGCCTCTTCGACGGACCCGAGGTAGCTGGCTTCGCTGCCGATCACGATGCCCAGTTCCACTTCCCAGTCATATTGGGTGGAGTGCGGCGGAAGCGGGGCGGGGTCGCAGGGTCCGGTGACGGTGTTGCTGGGCTTGAGGAAGACGACGGGAACCGTTGGCGGTTCGGCACCCGATTCGGCGGCATGGGCGGCGTAGTTCATCCCGACGCCCACCACCGAACCGGGCCGGGCCACGGGGGAACCAACCCGAAGCGCAGCGGCGCCCGCCAAAACCGGCAGTTCCCCGGCCTCCAGTGCATCCCGCACCCTGTCCAGTCCGCCCCCGGCAAGGAACTCCCCGTCCACGTCGGCGGTAAGGGGCAACAGGCTGAAATACCGGTCGATGCCGTCCGCCGGGGAAACCAGGACCGCAGGCTGCTCGCTGCCGCTTTCGCCCAGGCGCATGATCTTCATACCGAATTCTCCTCAAGCCGTATCGATCGGGTGCTTCCAGGGCCCCCGGGCCCCGAGATCCATGGTCGTTGATTCGCTGCGATCCGCGAACAAAAGCCTTTGTGACTGCACATCCAGCGCCCGAAAGGACAGTCATCTGACATCTAACCGGAGCAGTCGGTAGAATGGTTGAGCCATCTTGGCACGAAACACAGAAAGTGCAGTACATGACTACAGCCACATTGGAGCGGATCCCCACCGCCGCCAAGCCCACCGAAGGACCTGCTTTGCGGTCCATCAGCCTGGAGTTCTCCAGCGCCAGCGAGGTCCACGCAGGACTGGAAGAGGCGGTGGCCGAACTGATTGGGGTGGCAGCGAAGGATGCCGAGTGCGGCATCCGCGTCACCAGGCTGCACCCGGGAAGCTACACGGTAGCCCTGGACGCATCAGTACCTTTCGGCGAAACGTACGAGTCCTTCGCGGTCTGACCACGCCTACAAAAAATCCCCGCACGCCATACGGCAGTGCGGGGATTTTTTATTGCTGCTTGCGGGACTGCTAGCCGCGGCGGACCTCCACGCCGTCGGACTTCAGGAAAAGCTGCTTCTCCGCGGGGCCTGACGGACCGGCCGGAACCAGCCAAAGGACGTTGCCGCTTTGGGACACCTCTTCCACCTCCCCGGCTGCCACCACATGCGCATGCTTGATGATCTCGACGCGGTCCCCGGCCTTGAGGGCCTTCCAGTTGGATACCGCGGCGGAATGGGCATTGCGCCTGGACAGGACTGCCCCACGTGCTTTCATTTGAACTTCTACCCCTTTGTATCGTTCTGCTGCCACAGCTTCTTTGATGTGACTTTCACTACATCTTCAGTTCTACTACACTCCCGGCGCCACGGTGGGCCGTGGCGCCGGAAATTCCACCTTTCGGACGGACGGTCAGTAGGCGCTGAAGATTCTTCGGTATCAGGCGAGCGGCCCGACGGCGGATTCGGCTGCCCGGAGCACGTCACCTGAGGCGACCAGGCGGTCAGCCGCTTCCAGTTCCGGCGACAGGAACCGGTCCGTCCCCGGCCCCTCCACCACCCCGCGGAGCGCGGCCACGACAGCGGTACCCGCGGGCCCCGGCGTCAGGACCCCGCCCGAGAGCTGCGAGCGGATGTCCAGCGCCCGCGCCGAGGTCACCAGTTCGATGGCCAGGACGCGGCGGAGGTTTTCCACCGCCTTGCGCAGCTTGCGTGCCGCATGCCAGCCCATGGAGACATGGTCCTCCTGCATGGCGGAGCTCGGAATCGAGTCCACGGAGGCCGGAACGGCAAGCCGCTTGTTGTCCGAAACCAGGCCGGCCTGGGTGTACTGGGCGATCATCAGCCCGGAGTCCACGCCGGGGTCAGCGGCGAGGAAGGCGGGCAGGCCATGCGACCGGGCAGGATCCAGCATGCGGTCGGTCCGGCGTTCAGCGATGGAGCTGAGGTCGGCGACGGCGATGGCCAGGTAGTCCAGGACGTATGCCACAGGCGCGCCGTGGAAGTTGCCGTTGGAGCTCACACGCCCGTCGGGAAGGACCACGGGGTTGTCGATGGCTGCCGCCAGCTCCCGGGTGGCCACCAATTCGGCGTGGTCAACGGTGTCCCGGACGGCACCGGCAACCTGGGGGGCGCAGCGCAGCGAGTAGGCGTCCTGCACCCGGGAGTCCCCCACCCGGTGCGACGCCACGATGGGAGAGTCCGACAGCACGCGGAGCATGTTGTCCGCGCTTGCCGCCTGGCCCGGGTGGGGCCGCAGCGCGGCGTGCAGTTCGGGCAGGAATACCTGGTCGGTGCCCAGCAGCGCCTCGACGCTGAGGGCGGCGGTGATGTCCGCCGTCGACAGCAATTGGCGAAGATCGGCGATGGCCATCAGGAGCATGCCCAGCATGCCCTCGGTGCCGTTGACCAGGGCCAGGCCCTCCTTTTCGGCGAGGGTGACGGGCTCGATGCCGTGTTCTGCCAGCAGCTCAGCGACAGGCCGCTCTCCCCGCCCGCCGTAAGTCACGCCGTCGGGCCCTTCCGCTTCCCCTTCGCCCATCAGGACCAGGGCGCAGTGGGACAGTGGCGCCAGGTCACCGGAGCAGCCCAGCGAGCCGAACTCGCGGACCACGGGGGTGATGCCGGCGTTGAGGACGTCCACCATGGTCTGCAGGACCACGGGGCGGACGCCGGTGCGGCCGGAGGCGAGGGTCTTGGCGCGCAGGAACATGATGCCGCGGACCACTTCCCGCTCCACGGCCGGCCCCATGCCCGCAGCGTGGCTCCGGATGAGGGACTTCTGCAGCTGGGTGCGCAGTTCATTCGGGATGTGGCGGTTGGCCAGGGCACCGAACCCGGTGGAGATGCCGTAGGCGGGGACGTCGCTGGCGGCGAGGTCATCGATGTGGGCGCGCACCTTGGCGACGGTTTCCAGGGCGTCCGGCGCGATGGTCACCTTCGCGCCGTGGCGTGCGACGGCGAGCAGATCCCCGGGCGTGACGCCGACGGACCCGAGGGTGACGGTCAGCGGTTCGTGTGTCGTAACAGTCATTTTCTACTTGCCTTCATTCATGGGGATGCGGACGCCGCGTTCCCTGGCGACGTCGAGGGCGCGTTCGTAGCCGGCGTCGGCGTGGCGGATGACGCCCATGCCGGGGTCGTTGGTGAGGAGGCGCTCGAGTTTCTGCGCGGCGAGGTCGGTGCCGTCGGCGACGGAAACCTGCCCGGCGTGGATGGAGCGGCCGATGCCCACACCGCCGCCGTGGTGCAGGGACACCCAGGTGGCGCCGGAGGCAGTGTTGAGCAGGGCGTTCAGCATTGGCCAGTCGGCGATGGCATCGGAGCCGTCCGCCATGGCCTCCGTTTCGCGGTACGGGGAGGCGACGGAGCCCGAATCCAGGTGGTCGCGCCCGATCACGATGGGAGCCTTGACCTTGCCGTCCTTGACGAGCTGGTTGAAGAGCAGGCCGGCCTTGGCGCGTTCACCGTAGCCGAGCCAGCAGATGCGCGCCGGCAGGCCCTCGAACTCGACCCGTTCCTGGGCGGCGTCAATCCAGCGGTGCAGGTGCTTGTTCTCCGGGAAGAGCTCCTTGATGGCTTCGTCCGTCACCCGGATGTCTTCCGGGTCACCGGACAGGGCGACCCAGCGGAACGGGCCAAGCCCTTCGCAGAACAGGGGCCGGATGTAGGCGGGGACGAAGCCGGGGAACTCGAAGGCCCGGGCGTAACCACCCTTGCGGGCTTCGTCGCGGATGGAGTTGCCGTAGTCGAACACCTCGGCGCCGGCGTCCTGGAATTCCACCATGGCCTGGACGTGCCGGGCCATGGATGCCTGGGCCTTCTTGGTGAACCCTTCAGGATCAGCCTCTGCCTCGCGGTGCCACTCGTCCACGGAAATGCCTTCGGGCAGGTAGGACAGGGGATCGTGGGCGGAGGTCTGGTCGGTGACGATGTCCACGGTGAGTTCGCCGGCCTTGTGGCGGCGCAGGATCTCGGGGAAGACTTCGGCGGCGTTGCCCACGTAGCCCACGGACCAGCCGCGGCGTTCCTCCTTGGCCTTGATCACCTTGGCGATGGCGGCGTCGAGGTCGGTTTCCACCTCGTCCAGGTAGCGTTTGCCGGCCCGCCTGCGCAGGCGGGTTTCGTCGACGTCGACAATCAGGCAGGCGCCCTCGTTCAGGGTGACGGCGAGCGGCTGGGCGCCGCCCATGCCGCCGCAGCCGCCGGTGAGGGTCAGCGTGCCGGCGAGCGTGCCGTTTTCGTCCCCTGTGAGTTTGCGGGCGATCGCGGCAAAGGTCTCGAAGGTGCCCTGCAGGATGCCCTGGGTGCCGATGTAGATCCATGAACCGGCCGTCATCTGGCCGTACATCATGAGGCCCTCGGCCTCGAGCCGGCGGAATTCGGGCCAGGTTGCCCAGTCGCCGACGAGGTTGGAGTTGGCCAGCAGCACGCGCGGGGCCCACTCGTTGGTACGGAAGACGCCCACCGGCTTTCCGGACTGGACCAGCAGGGTCTCGTCCTTTTCCATGGTCTCCAGGGTGCGGGTGATGGCATCGAACGCTGCCCAGGAGCGGACGGCGCGGCCAGTGCCGCCGTAGACCACCAGGTCGTCCGGGCGCTCGGCGACCTCGGGATCCAGGTTGTTCATCAGCATGCGCAGCGGCGCTTCGGTCTGCCAGGACTTGGCGGTGAGCTCGGTGCCGCGGGCTGCTTTGACCGGGCGGGCCCCGGTGGTGAAATCGGCGGGTGCCATGATGGGCTCCTTTTCTTGGTGTCTGAGGTTTCGAAGAAGTTCTGTATCAACTAAAGCCCTTTGAGGATGGGCTTCACAGCGGTTTTAGCGGGGTGCTGTCCGGTATTTCAGACCAGCGCCGTCAGTTGTTTGGCTGCGCTCATTTGACCGGGCGGCCGTGGATGCGGACCGAGAGTTCGTCGGCTACTTTCTGCACCCGGGCCGCCAGTACCGGCCACTCGTCAGCAGGCAGTTTGTCCTCCAGGAAGGTGACCGCGACGGCCGCGGTAGGCCACCCCAAATGGTCGGTGACCGCGGCGGCAATGGAGCCGAAGCCAGGGGTCACCTCGCCGTGTTCGGTGGCGTAGCCCCGCTGGCGGACCTGGTCCAGGTGCGAGGACAGGGCGGAGTACTTCATGATGGCCCCCTCCACCTCGTGCCGCGCAGTGAAGGCAGCAGCGTTGGGGTACAGGGCGCGCACCTGGGATTTGGGCAGGGCGGCAAGGATGGCCCGGCCGCTGGCAGTGAGGTGGCTGGGAAGCCTGACACCGACGTCGGTGACCAGGGACGGGCGGTTCTTGGCCCGCTCCTCCACGATGTACAGGACGTCGCGGCCGTGCAGGACGGCGAGGTGGGCGCTCTCGCCAATCGCGTCCACCAGCGAGGCAAGCAGTGGGCGGCCCAACCGGGACAGCGGCTCCTGGCGCGAGTACGCGGAGCTGAGCTCGAAAGCGCTGATGCCCAGCCCGTAGCGCTGTTCCTCGTGCAAATGGAGGACGAAGCCATTGGCCTCCATCACCCCCAGCAGGTGGTAGACGCTGGAGCGGGGCAGGTCCAGGCTGGACGCGATCTGCGACGCCGCCATGGGGCCACGCCGCGAAGCCAACAGCTTGAGGATGCGCAGGGTGTTTTCTGCGGCAGGAACTTTTGACGTTGCCTTGACGGATGCCCGGGGCGCCTGGTTCCCGGCGCCCCCTGTTTCGGCGCTTAGTGCAGTGCTCATCGGCTGGAAGGGTCTTTCTGGCTAGCTCTGTCCGGTATCCCGTACTTAAGCTTGCGCCCCTTGAGGTGGCACTGGAACCCCGTTCGGACTCACCGTGTCTGGAATACCGGACATTCGCTCCGTCGTACGCCTTATCGACACGCATATCCCTTTTCGCGCCCTGAATATCCGGCGCGAAAAGTAAGATGCGCAGCGCCAAATGATATCCGCAGCGAAAGGGCGCCGCGGACAGTCTGAAATGAAAGACAGCAACCCGCCGTGAGCCTCATCACGGTGCCTGCGAAAATGGTCTGCTGGTTAGCGGCTCCCCTCCCAATGACGAGAAGGTATTTGCATGCAACCAGCTCCAACCCCAACCCGGACCGAAACCGCGGCGGAAACGCACAAGCCAACTGCCGGCGTGGGGCATGTCCTCAACCGCGGGCTGAACGTCCGGCACATCCGCTTCATGGCGCTGGGCTCGGCGATCGGCACCGGCCTCTTCTATGGCTCAGCCTCCGCCATCCAGAAAGCCGGGCCGGCAGTTCTGCTGGCCTACATCATCGGCGGCGCAGCCGTGTTCATGGTGATGCGCGCCTTGGGCGAAATGGCCGTGCGGCACCCGGTATCGGGTTCCTTCAGCCAGTACGCGAGCCGGTACCTCGGCCCCCTCGCCGGCTTCGTGACCGGCTGGACGTACGTTTTCGAGATGGCCATCGTGGCGATCGCCGACGTCACGGCCTTCAGCATCTATATGGGCTTCTGGTTCCCGCAGGTGGACCGCTGGATCTGGATCCTGGCCGTCATCTGCTTCCTCGCCGCGCTGAACCTGCTCAGCGTCAAGGTCTTCGGAGAACTTGAGTTCTGGTTCTCGCTGATCAAGGTGGCGGCCATCATCGCCATGATCGCGGGCGGCGCTGCACTGATCGTGTTCGGCTTCCAGGGCGACGGCACTGCCGTGGCTCCGGGACTGGGCAACCTCGTTGACCATGGCGGATTGTTCCCCAACGGCTTCGAAGGCCTCCTGGCATCGTTCGCCGTGGTGATGTTCGCGTTCGGCGGCATCGAGACCCTGGGCATCACGGCCGGCGAGGCGGCTGACCCCAAAAAGGTCATCCCAAAGGCCGTGAACACTGTGCCCGTGCGCGTGCTGCTGTTCTACGTCCTCACGCTCGGAGTCCTGATGAGCCTCTTCCCGTGGGACCAGGTGGGCACCAGTGGCAGCCCGTTCGTGCAGATCTTCAGCGGCCTGGGCATCCCGGCGGCACCGCACATCCTGAACGCCGTGGTGATCACGGCCGCGCTTTCAGCCATCAACAGCGATATCTTCGGCGCCGGACGCATCCTTTTCGGGCTTTCCAGCCAGGGCCATGCACCGGCCGCCTTCGGCAAGGTCTCCCGGCACGGCGTCCCGTGGATGACCGTGGTCATGATGGCGGGAATCCTCCTGGTGGGAGTGGTCCTCAATGCCGTTATTCCGGAGGATGTGTTCCTGGTGATTGCCTCGATTGCCACCTTCGCCACCGTTTGGGTCTGGGTGATGATCCTCGCGTCCCATGTTGCAATGAAGCGGGAAATCGCCCGCGGGGGCCTGCCGGCGTCGGAATTCCCGTCGCCGTGGTGGCCCGCCGCCTCCGTCCTGACCATCGCTTTCATGGTGCTGGTGATCGCCATCCTGGGCGCGTTCGAGGACACCCGGATCGCCCTGTACGTGGGCGCGGCATGGCTGGGACTGCTGGTGATGGCCTACCGCCTGTGGATCAAGGGTGTCGGCCGACGCCGGGCCCACCTTGAGGACGAGACCTCGCCGCTGCCGGTGGTCGGGGCAGGCACGGGCAGCTAAGCCGGAAACAGCCGGCTGCGGACGCCCGTACCGGAGCTACAATCAGCCATGGTTCCAATGTCCAACCTGGTGGCATTCGCCCTGGCGTCCGTAATCCTGATCGCCGTCCCGGGCCCCAGCGTGCTGTTCGTCATTGGACGTTCCCTCGCGCTGGGGTGGCGCGGCGGCGTCCTTACCGTCCTGGGAAATGCCACGGGCCAGTTGGTCCAGGTCATCGCCGTGGCCCTTGGCGTGGGTGTGGTGGTGGCCGAGTCCGTGCTTCTTTTCAGCATCGTGAAGCTGGCAGGTGCCGCTTACCTGGTTTTCCTGGGGATCCGGACCATTGTCCGCCGGGGGCACGGTTCCCGGCGGCTTGCGCCGCCGCCGGCCTCCACTCCGTGGACGTTGGTGCGCCAGGGGGCGGTGGTGGGCGCCACGAACCCGAAGTCGGTGGTGTTCTTCGTGGCGATCCTGCCCCAGTTCGTGGACTACCCTGCCGGCAACATTCCGTTCCAGCTTGCACTGCTGGGTGCTGTCTTCCTGCTGATCGCGTTGGTCTCGGACAGCGTGTGGGCGATCGCGGCGGGGTGGGCGCGGCTGTGGTTCGTCCGCTCACCGCGGCGCGTCCCCGCGGTGGAGGCGGTCGGCGGGGCAATGATGATCGACCTCGGCGGAACGCTGGCCCTAACCGGATCCAAAACCTAGGACTCCACCTGCCCTGGCAGCAGTACTGAAGCAAGAAGTGCCCGGTCCCCGAACGGACCGGGCACTTCCATGTTCTGCTCTGTAAGACCGGCGCCTGTCAGGCCACTGCCCCGTCAGTCCAATGCCTCGTTTGGCCGGCGCTCCCTAGCCCGCAGCAGCGGCGGCCCGTACCGCCTGGCCGAGGGACGTCGTCGGGCGCCCGATCAGCCTGCGCAGGTCGCCGGTGCTGACCAGGAGATCGCCGCGCGCAATGCCCAGGTCCGAATCAGCCAGGATCCCGGCAAAAGCCTCGGGAACACCCACACCGGTGAGCAGGCCAACGTAATCCTCGGTGGGCAGGTTGTTGTAGCGGACGGGTTTTCCGGTGGCTGCAGTGATCTCGGACGCCAGGTCCGCCATGCTGAAGGCCTCGTCGCCGCCCAGCTCGTAGACCTTGCCGGCCTGGCCATCGGCCACCAGGACCGCTGCTGCGGCGTGGGCGTAGTCGGCCCGTGCGGCCCCGCTGACCTTGCCCTCTCCGGCACTGCCCGCGAGCGCTCCCTGGGCCAGGGTGCCCGGCAGCTGTTCCGTGTAGTTCTCCAGGTACCAGCCGTTGCGCAGCAGGACGAAGGGGACGCCGGATTCGCGCAGCAGCGCCTCCGTGGCCTTGTGCTCATCCGCCAGCAGCATGCCCGTGGTGTCCGCATTGGCGATGCTGGTGTAGGCCAGCAGCTCCACGCCTTCGGCCTTTGCGGCGTTGATCACGGTGCGGTGCTGTTCCACCCGCCGGCCCACTTCGCTGCCGGAAATCAGCAGCACCCGCCGGGCGCCCTTGAGTGCTTCGGCCACGGAACCAGGGTCGGCATAGTCCATGTGCTGCACGCGTACCCCGCGCGCGGAAAAGTCTGCGAGCTTCTCCACCGACCGGCCGGCGGCCACGATATCCGCGGCGGGTACGCCCCTCTCCAGGAGGGCTTCAAGAACGTGGCGGCCCAACTGTCCGGTGGCGCCTGTAACAACAATGCTCACGGTGGTTCCTTTCGGGAGTTTTTCTCTGTCAGAGGGCACAACCATGGCCAGTCGGCAGAACTTCCCAACAGAGAGTACGCACTTTGAAGTAAGGTACTAACCCAAAAGTTAGGTACCAGGCTTTGGGTAAGCTGAAGGCATGGAAACAGCACCTCACGCGTCGCCCCTCCCGCAGGCCTTTGCCGACGGCGTATTCCCCGCCGGGTGCCCCAGCCGGACCCTGCTGGACCACATCACCAGCAAATGGGGAGTCCTGATCCTGCTTTCCCTGTCCGAGGGTGAGCAGCGCTGGAGTGATTTGCGGCGGCGGGCCGAGGGAATCAGCGAGAAGATGCTGGCCCAGACATTGAAGACCCTGGAGCGTGATGGCCTGGTCAGCAGGAACGCCCAGCCGGTCATTCCGCCCCGCGTGGATTACAGCCTCACGGAGCGGGGCTACGAATTGAGCGCTCTCCTGGTGCCTTTGGTTGCGTGGGCATTCGACAACGCCGAGGACATCATCAACGGAGCCGGCCTGGGCAGGTAATGCCCCCTCAGAACTTGAGTACCTGTTACTGATGTTGCTGATGTGATTAGCGCCTAGCGTGGGCGTACGGTGGCGGCCGGAATGGGAGGACCATCCTCCGCTGGGAGCGTTCGGCCAACCAGCACCGTTAGCGGGCGGCAGGCTGCCGCCTGGAGGAGTTGGTCACATGGCCAGGGACGACTACGCACAGGATTTTTCCCGCCTGGGCCAGCCCGTCAGCGTGGGTGAAGCGCTGGGACAGGTCCTGGGACTGATGCTGGAGGCCTTCAGTCCGCGGTCCCCTTACCGGGTGGGTGACACCGTCATAGGCGACGACCCCTTCAGCGGCAGGCGCGAAGGGGTCGTCGTGTGGCGGGACCGGCGTTCGGTGGGGGTGAAGACGACCTACGGCGTCTTCTTCTTCGACCACCGGCTGGTCAAACCCCTGGAATAGGAGGCGCGGGGCCGGACGGGTGCTACCGCGCGGACCAGCCCCCATCCATGGTGTAGCTGGCGCCGGTGACCATTCCGGCGTCCGCGGAAGCCAGCCAGGCCACCAGGGACGCCACTTCTTCCGGCTCCACCAGGCGCTTGATGGCCGCCTCGGTGAGCATCACCTTGGCCAGGACCTCGGATTCGGGGATGCCGTGAACCTTGGCCTGGTCGGCGATCTGCGACTCCACCAGGGGCGTGCGCACGTAGCCGGGGTTGATGCAGTTGGACGTGACCCCGTGAGCCCCGCCTTCCAGCGCCGTCACCTTGCTCAGCCCTTCCAGGCCATGCTTGGCGGAAACGTAGGCGCTCTTGAACGGGGAGGCCCGGATCCCGTGCACCGACGAGAGGTTGATGATGCGGCCGAAGTTGTTCGCGTACATGTGTGGCAGCGCCGCCCGGATCAGCAGGAAGGGCGCCTCCAGCATGAGGGTGATGAGCCGGCGGAAATCTGCCGGCTCAAAGTCCTCGATGGGGCTGATGCGCTGGATACCGGCATTGTTCACCAGGATGTCGCAGTCCAGGCTGAGGGTGGCCAGGGCGTCAACGTCCAGCAGGTCCACGCCCCACGCGGTGCCGCCCACCTCATCGGCGAGCGTCGCCGCCGCGGCGGCGTCGACGTCGGCCACCACCACTTTCGCTCCCCGCGCGGCAAGTGCGCGCACGCACGCCGCCCCGATTCCGCTGGCACCGCCGGTGACCAGCGCCTTGCGTCCATTCAACGTGTCCTCCATTGCAGTTCTCCTTTTGTGCGCCTACGCGGTCCAGCGGGTTCCATCGGTCCAATCGTGGCCAGGTCAGCCGTGCGTGGGGCTGAGCAGTCCCTCGCGGGCGGCGTCTTCCTTGTCCACGTCTTCCAGGGCAATGCCCTTGGTTTCCTTCAGGCTCAGGACGGCCACGGTTGTGATGGCGCAGGCCACCACCAGGTAGATGGCGGTGGGCACCCATGAGCCGGTGTCCTTGAGCCACTGGGTGGCCAGCAGCGGCGCCAGGGAGCCGGCGAAGATGGACGTGACCTGGGAACCCAGGGAGGCTCCGGAGTACCGC
Source organism: Arthrobacter sp. AG367 (assembly GCF_007828995.1). NCBI lineage: Bacteria > Bacillati > Actinomycetota > Actinomycetes > Micrococcales > Micrococcaceae > Arthrobacter > Arthrobacter sp. AG367. The sequence continues at coordinate 17,555 of NZ_VIVE01000008.1, read as the reverse complement.
ATGCGGGTGGGGAACATCTCGGCCATGATGGCCGGCTGGCCGGCGTACATGAGGCCGTGCAGGCACAGTCCGATGGTCACCGCCAGGACAATCACCACGGCGTTCCGGGTGTCGAACATGGGGAAGGCGAAGAACGGCCAGGTGGCACCCAGGATGGCTCCGGCGAGGTAGACCGGCTTGCGGCCGATCCGGTCCGCCAGGCGGCCGTACTGCGGGATGATGGCGAAGTGGATGACGTGCGCGATCAGCAGTGCCAGCAGCAGTGATGACGTGTCGTACTTGTGCACGCTCTTGAGGTAGACAATCGCGAAGCTGACCACCAGGTAGTACATGATGTTCTCCGCGAACCGGAGGCCCATGGCCTGGAAGATGCCCTTGGGGTACTTGCGGACCACCTCGAACACGCCGTAGCTGACGGCCTGTTCCTTTTCCACCAGTTCCTTGGCTTCGAGGAAGATGGGGGATTCACTGACGTGGGTACGGATGTAGTAGCCCACGAAGACGATCACGGCCGAGAGCCAGAAGGCCACGCGCCAGCCCCAGCCAAGGAAAGCCTCGCTGCTGAGGGTGGTGGACATGATGTACAGCACCAGGGTGGCCAGCAGGTTGCCCACCGGGACGGCGGCCTGGGGCCAGCTGGACCAGAAGGCGCGGGTCTTGTTGGGGCTGTGTTCTGCCACGAGGAGGACTGCTCCGCCCCATTCGCCGCCCAGCGCGAAGCCCTGGATGAACCGCAGGGCCACCAGCAGTGCGGGGGCCAGGTACCCGATGTCGGCGAAGCCGGGGAGGCAGCCCATCAGGAACGTGGAGACGCCGATGATCACGATGGTGAGCTGCAGCGTGGGCTTGCGGCCCAGCTTGTCACCGATCTGGCCGAACACGATGCCGCCCAGCGGGCGTGCAATGAAGCCCACGGCGTAGGTGAGGAAGGCCTGGATGATCCCGTCGAGCTCGTTTCCGGTGGCGGGGAAGAAGTACTTGCCGAAGACCAGGGTGGCGGCGGTGGCGTAGAGGAAGAACTCGTACCACTCCACCACCGTCCCCACCATGGAGGCCGCGACGATCTTCTTCAGTCCTGATCCTTTGGGTGCATGCCCGGCCTCGTTGGCGGGGCGCTGCTCTACGCTCATGGTTTCTCCTAGTGTCCACATTGACACGCGCTGTGATCTCCAGCACAAGTGACTCAGATGAGTATTGCTGCACAAACCAGGCACTTCAATGCCCAAAGCGGCACGAAACATGTGCACAATTGCAGATATGAATGCGAACCCCGATGACCTGCTGGTCCTCCTGGCAGTGTCCCGCTCGGCCAGGTTCACGACGGCGGCCCAGGCCCTGGGCTTGAACCACACCACGGTGTCCCGCAGGATCGCCGCCCTTGAGAAAGCGCTCGGCGGCCGGGTATTGTCCCGGGCAGCAGGCGGCTGGGAACTGACGGAGCTCGGCGAACGGGCCGTGCGGGCAGCGGAACAGGTGGAAGCGGTGCTGGGCACGCTGGGACCGGCAGGCCAGGCACCCGACCCGATTACCGGCGTCGTACGCATGACCGCCACCGATGGCTTCAGCGCCTACATTGCAGCCCCAGCGGTGGCGCGCCTGCGCCGGGACCATCCGGGCCTCAGCGTGGAAGTGGTGACCATGACGCGCCGTGCCCTGCAGCAGCGGTCCGGCCTGGACATCGAGGTGGTGGTGGGCGAGCCGCAGGTGCACCGGGCGGAGGCCATCCGGCTGGGTGAATACCGGCTGGGAATGTACGCGTCCCGCGCCTACCTGGCGGAGCACGGGACACCGGCCACCGTGGCTGAACTCAACGGGCACCCGCTGGTGTATTTCGTGGATTCAATGCTGCAGGTGGATGACCTTGACGCGCCGCGGCGGCTGGTTCCGGCCATGCGCGACGGCCTCACCTCCACCAACGTGTTCGTGCACGTGGAGGCAACCCGGGCCGGGGCGGGGGTCGGGTTCCTGCCGTGCTTCATGGCGGACCTGCACGATGACCTGGTCCGGCTGCTGCCCGACGAGATCGGCGAACTGCTCCCCTACTGGCTGGTCCTGCGCCCGGATTCGCTGCGCCGGCCCGCGGTTGCCGCGGTGGTGCAGGCCCTCCGGGAACGGATGGCGGATTACCGCGAAGCGCTCCTGGGCCGGGCTTAGGCTTCCGGGGGCGCCGGCGGGTCGTGGCGGACTGCCGCTCCGGCGGCGAACGCCCGGACCTGGGCGTCGTCCCAGAGGTGGGCCGGGACGGCTCCGCCCAGGAGCCTGCGCCGCAGCTGTGGGTCGTCCACGATGGGCGAGTCGCTGCCGGCCATCACCATGTTTCCGTAGCGCCGGCCCTTCAGCATGGCGGGGTCGGCAATGATCACCGTGTGCCGGAAGGCTGCCGCAATGGTGGCCGCGTCCTCCCGCGCATTCCGGAGGTCGGGGGCATCGCCGGAGTTGGCCACGTACAGGCCGCCCGGGGCCAGGACCCGTTTGACGTGCGCATTGAATTCGGCGGTGGTCAGCGGGCGCGGGGTGTGGGCGCCGGCGAAGACGTCGCGGATGATGAAGTCCCGGGTGCCGGCCGTCAGGGTCTCCGTCACGGCGCGGGCCTCCCCTACCCGGATCCGGAGCAAAGGCGCCTTGGGAAGGTCGAACCAGTTGCGGACATGCTCCGCGAGCTTGCCGTCCAGTTCCACCACCACCTGGCGGGCGTCCGGGTAGGCTGCGGCGAAGTAGCGGGCCATGGAGCAGGCGCCGCCGCCCAGGTGCAGCCCGCGCAGCTTTGCCGACGATGCGTCCGACGGCGGCCAGCGGGATTCAATGAGCGCCGCCATCCACCGCATGTACTCGAAGTCCAAAAACAGGGGATCGGCGAGGTCGATGTGCGAGCTCATGACCCCGTTGATCTTCAGGAGCCAGCCCGTGGAGTTGTCCTGGTCCGCCACCAGCTCGCAGTCACCGGTATCGATGTAGTAGACACCCTCCACCGGACCACTCTGGCGGGAGCCCGCAGGCACCTCCACCACGCCTGCAACCGCACGGATGCTGTTCCGGCCCCCTGACCTTCCGCGTTTTGCCATTACCCGTGCCACGCTTCAGTCATGCTTCAACCTTAGTTGGTAGGCACTGCGCCTTCACCGTCGCGGATCCGTTTCACCACGGCGGTGGTGGACCGTTCAGCCACGTAATCAAGAATGGCGATCCGGCCGCCGTACTCTTCCACCGCCGGGGTCTCCTCCAGCATTTCCGGCGTGTAGTCCCCGCCCTTGGCATAGACTTCGGGCCGGAGCCGGCGGATCAGCGGGGTGGCCGTGGGGGTATCGAACACTGTCACATAGTCCACGCAGCTCAGGGCCGCCACCACGGCTGCACGGTCCGCCATGGTGTTGATGGGCCTGCCGGGGCCCTTGAGCCGGCGCACCGAATCATCACTGTTCAGTGCCACCACCAGGATGTCGCCCAGCTGTTTCGCCTGGTTGAGGTACCTGGTGTGGCCGCTGTGCAGCACATCGAAGCAGCCGTTGGTCAGCACGATCCGCTGGCCCTGGGCGCGGTGTATTTCCATCTGCCGTTCCAGTTCGTCCGCACTCAGGGCGGTATCGGCGAAGGCCTCCAGGTACCGGCTGAGCTGGGCGGTGCTGCACACAGACGTGCCGGGCTGGTGGACCACCACGTCGGCGGCCGACTGGGCCAGGTCCAGGCTGGCGGTCAGCGGCAGCCCGGCGGCACGGGCAAGCGTCAGGGCCGCCACGAAGGTGTCCCCTGCCCCGGATGCCTGCTTCTCCGCGGCGGGCCGGGCCCACGTCCGGTGCCGCACGCCGTCGGGCATCAACAGCACGGTTCCGTCCCGGTCCAGGGTGACCACCACGGCCCGGGCGCCGGTTGCCTGAAGCAGGGCCGCGGACTCCGCGGACACCGCCTCCACCCGCGCCTGCCCTTCCGGCAGTTTCCGGTCCAGGAGCCGGGCGGTTTCCTGCGCGTTCGGGGTCACCAGGTCGGGCTGCAGGGCAGCCCAGGGGCGCGGATCATGGGCGTCGACCACCACAAGCGGACGGTTTTCGCCGGCGGTGTCAGGTCCCAGGACGCGCGCCAGTTCCGTGCGGACAGGGTCCGCCACCACGCCGGTCCCGTAGTCGCACACCAGCACGGCGTCCTGGCGTTCGACGGCGGCACTCACCGAGGCGGCGAGCGCGGCCAGGGCGTCGGCCGGGACAGCGCCGCCCGAGTCGTCGAGGCGCAGCATCACCTGGCCGCCGCTGCTGATCCGGATCTTGGTGGTGGTGACCATGTCCGGGTGGGTGTGCAGGTGCCGGACGTCGATGCCGGCGGCGGCAAGCTGCGCACGGAGGTCCTCGCCGGCGTCGTCCGAGCCGATGATTCCGGCTACCGAGACCTTTGCTCCCAGGGCGGCCAGGTTCATGGCGGTGTTGGCCGCGCCGCCCGGGACCGATTCGCGGGACTGGATGTCCACCACGGGGGCGGGCGCTTCCCGGCAGAGCCGTTCGATGCTGCCGCTCCACCAGCCGTCGAGCATCACGTCGCCGATGACCAGGATGGAGGGTTGTTCCGCGGCGAGCCGGCCGGGGAGCCAGTCGGACAGTGCCCGCTGGGTGGACAGGTCGATGGATTCCGGGGACGCGTTCACGGCAGGTCCCGGTCGTCAGTGTTGATGATGGTATCCGGGCCGTCGCCGGAACCGGCCGCCGGCGGGGCCGCGATGTGCACCACCTTGACCTGGCTGAACTCGTCCAGGAGCTCTGGCCCGTAGCCGAACCCGGCCCCGCTCTCGCCGCGCGGCTGGGCTGCTCCGCCGGGGGCGCCGCCGAACACCTCGTTGACCTTCACCGTTCCCACGGGCAGCGCAGCCACCGCCTGCTGGATGTGCGCGATGTTGCTGCTTAGGACGGTGGCCGCCAATCCATACCTGCCGCTGCACGCCAGGCGCAAGCCGTCGTCGAACGTGTCCACCACCTGCACCGGAGCCACGGGGCCGAACGTTTCCTCCGCCATCACCTGCATGCTTTCGGTGCAGCCGAGCAGGACGGTGGCCGGGTAGAAGGAACCCGGGCCGGCCGGGAGGGCACCGCCCTCCACCGCGCGGGCGCCCTGGGCCAGGGCCTCGGCGACGTGGGCGTGGACGGCGTCGCGCATCCGCAGGTCCACCAGCGGCGCCACGCTGCCGCTGCTGTTCCGGAGCGCTGCCTCGGCCTCCAGGGCCTTGCAGAACTCGGCGGCAATGTCCCTATGGACGTAGATCCGTTCCACGGAGGTGCAGATCTGGCCGCTGTTGCTGAAGGCTCCGATGGCTGCCTGCTGGGCAGCCCACCCGGGATCCACGTCGCGGTCCACCAGCAGGGGGTCGTTGCCACCGTTTTCCCTGATGACGTGGGCGCCGGTAAGGGCTCCGGCCTGGGCAATGCGGGCGCCTGAGGCGCTGGATCCCACGTGGGCTATGACGTCCACGGCGGCCTGCGACAGCGCCGCTCCCACCCCTGCGCCACCGGAGAGGGTCTGGAATACCCCGGCAGGGAAGGCCGGCGCCAGCACTTCGCCCAGCGCCTCCCCAAGCCGCGGGCACCGCTCGCTGGGTTTGTGGATGACCGTGTTGCCCGTGGCCAGCGCGGCGCCGATCAGCCCGCAGGCAACGGCAACCGGATCGTTCCAGGGGGTCAGCAGGACGGCCACGCCGCGCGGTTCGGCCAGCGTGTAGTCGGTGGCCAGCCGGTTGCCGCGGAGGCTGTGGCCACGGTGGACCGGGCCAAGTTCCGCATACTGCTCCAGGGTGGAAACCCCGGCGGCGATGCCGGCCAGGGCCTCATCCTCCGGCCGGCCGGTTTCGCTGGCGTTCAGCCCCGCGAGCTCCCGCGCGGCTGCATCAAGGGCTTTGGCGGCTGCCCGGAGCGCGGCGCCCCGTTCGGCCGGTGCGGTTGCGGCCCACGCTGCTGCACCGCTGCGGGCCAAACCCACGGCGTGGTTGATGGCCTCGGGCGCCGCTTCGGGCACCGTCCAAAGCACTTCACCGGTTCGCGGGTCCTGGATGGTGATGCCGGAGCCCTGGACTGTCTCATGGCCTGCGGATGTTTCGGTGGCTGTGGTGGGCATGGTGTTCCTCCCGCCTTTCCGTGCTGGATGTGTCGGTGCTGGATATGTCGCTTGTGCAAACTGCGGATGGCAGCGTAGTTGTGGCCGGCGGCGGCTTAGGGCCAGGAGCCCTCTTCCTCGTGGCAGATCAGCATCTCGCGCACCTCGCAGCCGGTGGGCTGGTTGAGTGCGAACAGGATGGCCTGCGCGGTGTTGGCGGGGTCGTTGAGCCGGGAGTCGTCCTGCGGCTTGTACTGCTCGGTGCGGTCGTCGAAGAACCGGGTCTTCATGCCGCCGGGGATCATGGTGGTGACGCCGATTTCGCCGCCGGTTTCCGCGGCCAGTGCGTGGCTGAACCCCACCACGCCGAACTTCGAGGCGCAGTACGCGGTGGCATCAGCCACGGCGCGCTTGCCCAGGGTGGATGCCACGGTCACTACGCGGCCGTGGGTTTCCTTGAGGTAGGGCAGGGCGGCGCGGACCACGGAAACGGTGCCCATCAGGTTGACGCCGATGACCTTTTCCCACTCGTTGGCTTCGACGTCGGCGAGCTTGCCGCAGCGGTCGATTCCGGCGGCGGTGACTACGGCGTCCAGGCCGCCCAGGGTTTCGGCGGCTTCCAGGACAGCCTTCTCCACGGCAGCGCGGTCAGCGACGTCCACTTCGAACGCCTTCACCCCGGAGACGCTGCTGATGTCGCGGTCCAGGACCACCGGGGTGCCACCTGAGCGGAGGACGGCGTCGACGACGGCGGCCCCCAGTCCGGAGGCACCTCCGGTGACCAGGACGCGGCCGGGGTTGGTGGATGCGGTTGCAGTTGGTTCTGCTGTCATGGTGTTCCTTTCAATGGGGAAAACAAGTCGATGGGCAGGGAGGTTCAGCTGACCTTGGCGAGTGCGTCCGCCAGGCCGGTGGTGGAGCGGGCCGGGTGGAAAGGGACGGTGAGGCAGCGGCCGCCCCAGCTTTCCACCAGGTCCGTCTCGGGCAGGCGGGCGCCCTTGTAGTCGCCGCCCTTGACCCAGATGTCCGGACGCAGACGGTCCAGGACGGCTTCCGGTGTGTCCTCGTCGAAGACCATCACGGCGTCCACGCATTCCATCGCCAGGAGCAGCTCGGCCCGGTCATGATGGCCGATGATGGGACGCTCCGGCCCCTTGAGCCGGCGCACCGAGTCGTCGGAGTTGAGGCACACGATCAGGCAGTCCCCCAGCTCCCGGGCTGCGGTGAGTGACCGGACGTGGCCGGCGTGGATCAGGTCGAAGCAGCCGCCGGTGGCAACCACTTTTCCGCCGTTTTCACGGACCGAACGGGCCAGGAGCAGTGGTTCGGTGGTACGCCGGCCGGGCGCCTGAGCCGGCCCGCGATGTCCGGGGGCGGCATCTTCCCCACCGGCATCGGGCAGGGCCGACACTCCTCCGGCGGCCAGGAAATCGGCGGCGTCATGGACCGCCAGGGCCGCCGCATCCGGCAGGTCGCGGCCGGCCAGGAGGTGCACCGCCAGGCTGGCTGCCAGCCGGTCGCCTGCCCCGCAGGGATCGCCGGCCTCCACCCTCGGCGCGGGAACGGAACGGGCGGCGGTACCGCCCCGCTGCAGCAGCACGGCCCCTTCCTCGCCTTTGGTCACCAGCACCGCCTGGCTGCGCCAGCGTTCCAGCAGGACCCCTGCCACGGCTGCGGCTGGGTCTGCGGAATCCGCCTGGGCGGAGCCCTTCCCCGGACCGGACTGCACCGCCTTGGTGGCCTCGGAGATATTCGGGGTCACCACGGTTACGCCTGGCACCGGATCGGGCCCCGAGGGATGCGGGTCCCAGATGACCGGCACCCTGTCCGCGAGCCGGGCCAGCACGTCGCGCAGCTGCGGGTTGGCTGCCAGTCCCCTGCCGTAGTCCGCCACGATCACCACGCCGGCTTTTTCCACGGCGCGGAGCATGGCGGGGCTGACCTCCGGGACCGGCGTCTTTTCACAGCCCTGGTCGAAGCGGACCACCGGATGGGAACCCGCCCGGACCCGGGTCTTGACGGGCGAGGGATAGCTGCTGCTGCCCGCGACGAGCCGCACGCCGGCCAGCTGCGCACGCAACTGGCTGCCGGCGTCGTCGTTGCCAAGGACCGTCACCAGCGTGACGGGCCAGCCGTCCTGGGCCAGCATGCGCGCCACCAGGCCTGCGCCGCCGGCGCGGCGGCGGACAGCCGAAACGTCCACCACGGGAACAGGGGCGTCCGGGCTGAGCCGGGTGGCCTCACCGGAAAGGTCGACGTCCAGCATCACGTCCCCCACGACGACGATCCTCATGGCCGGCCACCTCTGGGGAACCCTGGGACCACTGACGGGGTGTGCCGGGCAACCTCAAGGTCGAAGGCCCGGCACACGGCATGCAGGGCGATCAGGTGCCCTTCCTGGGCGTTGGCGTTCAGGGCGTCGATCATGACGGCCTGGTCGCAGACGTCCGCCAGCGGGTTGGGGCCGGAGCCGGTGAGCGCCCAGGTGGTCACGTTGAGCCGGGAGGCCGCTTCCGCGGCGCGCAGCAGGTTGGGGCTCTTGCCGCTGGTGGACAGCAGCATCAGCACGTCACCGGAGCGGCCATGCGCGCGGACCTGCCGGGAAAAGACTTCGTCGTACCCGTAGTCGTTGGCGATGGCGGTGACCGCCGATGACTCCGCGTGCAGGGAAATGGCGGAGAACGGGACCCGCTCGCTGTCGAACCGGCCCACCAGTTCGGCGGTGAGGTGTTGCGCCTCCGCGGCTGAGCCGCCGTTGCCCGCGGCCAGGAGCCGCTGGCCGCGCAGCAGGCGCTGTGCCAGCTCCACGCCCCAGGCAGCCAGCCGGCCCGACTGGCTGCGGAGCGAATCAAGCGCCGGAATGACGTTGTCCAGGTGGGTGCGGACGGCCTCGGCGCTGGCGGCATCCACGAACGTGGCGCCCGGGAGCACAGCGGGCAGGGCCGGTACTGCGGTCAGGGTACGGAGGTCTGCTTCACGCAGGGACGATTCAGCAGTCACAGGGCGGCTCCTTCCATCGGTACGATCCCGGCCGAAACGCTGGCCGGGGCACCGGCCATGGCCAGCTGGTATGCCTTTTCGGTTTCCGCTGCCACCCGGTCCCAGGAGTAACGGGTGCGCGCGCGCCGCTCCCCGGCCTGGCCGAGCTTCGTCCTGAGGGCGGGGTTTTCCAGCAGCAGTGACAGTGCCGAGGCAATGGCTTCAGGGTCCCGCGGCGGGACGTGCAGGCCGGTGGTGTGGTCAACCACCGTGTCCCGGAGGCCGCCAACCGCTGCTGCCACCACCGGAATGCCGCATGCCATGGCTTCCAGCGGCACGATGCCAAACGGTTCATACCAGGGTGCGCACACCACGGCATCGGCACTGCGGAAGATGCCGGGCATCTCCGCGCGGGACACCTGCCCCTGCAGGGTCACGTGTTCAGACACGCCCAGCCCGGCGGCGAGGTCCAGCAGGCGCCGGATTTCAGGGTCGGCGTGCATCACGTTCGTGTCGCCGCCCCCGCCCACGATCAGGAGTTCGACGTCGTCGAATCCCGCCGCCTTGAGGTACGGGAGCGCACGGATCACCAGGTCCACACCCTTGCGTGGCACCAGCCGCCCCACAGACAGGATCCGGTAGCGGCGCTTCCTGGCTGCCACCGGCCCCTCTGCAGAGAAGAAGCCCAGGTCCACGCCGCAGGGTGCAATGGAGATCTTGCCGGTGGCGATACCCATGGCCTTGAGCTCGAAAACTTCGTCTGAGCAGGTGGCGATGATCCGGTCGGCAGCTCGTCCCACGCCGGGTTCCAGCCAGCGGCGTGCCTCCGGGCTGGTGTCCTCCGCGCCCTGGTGCCTCCGCTTGACGGTGCCCAGCGCATGGAACGTTTGCAGCATGGGCACGCGGTATCCGGCATCGGGCCGCCTGGCCGCCTCCAGGGCTGCCAGGCCGGACATCCAGAAGTGGCCGTGCACCACATCCGGCGGCCGATGCCCCCAGTCCCTGGCCACGCCGTCCGCGAGGTCGCCCATGTAGGGCAGCAGCTGGTCCTTGGGCACGTGGCGGGCGGGCCCGGCGTCCACGTGGACCACTTCGAACCGGCGCCCCACCCGGACCCGTGCGGGAAGCTCCGTTGCGTCCCTGCGGGTGTAGACGGTGACGTGGTGGCCGCGCTTGGCAAGGGCCTCGGACAGCGCGGCAACGTGTACGTTCTGCCCGCCTGCATCCACCCCGCCCAGTGCCGCCAGCGGACTGGCGTGTTCAGAAATCATGGCGATCTTCATGGTGTCTTCCTCTCCCGCGCCGGAACGAGGATCCGCTCGTCCGGCCGCTCATTAACGGGGTGCCGCGGATGGTTCCGCAGATCCGCCAGGAGCTCATCCCAGCGGTCCTGGAACTTGCCCAGGCCGTAACGCTCGAGTGCCGCCTCCCGGGCGGCAACTCCCCGCCGTCGGGCTTCATCAGGATTGGCCACCAGCCGCACCGCGCAACGGAGCAGCTCGTCGACGTCGGCCGAGACCACGCCGGCTTCCTGCGGCACGGCACGTGGGGCCTCGGTGGTGGCAAGCACCACCACCGGCATGCCCAGGTGCATGGCTTCCAGGAGGGACAGCCCCAGCGAGGTCCAGCGCATGGGATGGACGTAGACCCGGCAGCGGGCAAGTTCCCGGTGCAGGTCCCGGGTCTTCAGGTCGCCCCGGGACGTCACGCGTGAAGCCTCGATTCCGGTGGCTGCCGCCAGGCCCTCTGTCTTCATGCCGAACACCTGCAGCGGCGCCACCGACGCGAAGGCCGGCAGCAGGTCGGTTCCTGTGACCCGGCCGCGGCGGACCGGTTCGTTGACCACTACCCCCAGTTCTGGCAGTTCACCGGTATAGAGCTGGCCAGGGTCCGGGATTCCGTGCTCGATCACCGTGGTGGGAGCGGAGCCGTTGTCCCAGGCCAGGCGGTTGAAGTGGGTGACGTGGACCACCGGGATGCTGGTTTGGTCCGCAAGCGGGTGGCTGGTGTTCGGGAAGTTGCCTTTGGGCGTGTTGTGCTCCACGAACACGGCCGGAAGGTCGACGCCGGGCATCCGGCCCAGGGTTCGGACCACCTCATCGATCTCTTCCGGGCGTTGGAGGACGACGGCGTCCACGGCGTCAGGGTGGAGCGTCGCCAGGTCCACCTCCCGCACTGATTCCGGCCAGTCCCTGCCGGCGCGGCCCAGGCCCCACGCGCCGCCTCCGGGCAGGACGGGAAGCAGGTACTCGTGGCGGCCGCGGACAAAGGCGTCCGTCCAGGAACCGTGGACATGCCAGAGCAGGATTCTCATCTGTTGCGGGCCTTTCTACGGGTGCTGACATGGGTGCTGAAGGAGCTCACTCCGCTGATCAGGCGTTCCACCGCTGCCACCACTTCCTCCGGCGATACGGAGTCGAGGCAGGGGTGGCCCGGGACGGGGCAAAGCCGGGCGCGGGACATACGGCAGGGTGCGTTCTGGTCCCCGAGGAGTTCCAGGGGCACGCCATAGGGCGCCCACCGGATGGCCGGGACCACAGGGGAAAACAGGCACGCCACGGGTGTGCCCACCGAAGCTGCCAGGTGGGCCGGTCCGGTGTTCCCGCTGACCACCGCATCGGCTCCGGCCATGACGGCGGCCATGGTGGGCAGGTCGGTGCGCCCGCCGAGGTCCACCGCAGAGGGGCCGGCCACCGTGGCGGTCAGCGACTCCTCGCCGGGTCCGCCGGTCACCACCACCCGGTACCCGGCACCCTGGAGGAGTTCGACGGCGGCGGCATGGTGCAGCGGGGGCCACGCCCTGGCGGGAACAGCGGCTCCGGGGTGGACCACAACGTACGGTTCGTCACCCACCAGGCCCGTCACGTCCGGACCGGACTTCACGCGCAGCTTCCCGTCATCGCCCGCGGGGAGCCGGAAACCTGCGGCCTCGGCAATGCCCAGTGCCCGCTCCGCCTCGGGCTGGTCTTCGGGGAAGTCCTCCCCCGGCTTGAGGCGGACATCCAGCAAGGAGCCGGCGTAGTCAGTGGAGGCGCCGGTGATGCGTTCCACTCCTGCCAGCCGCAGCAACAGGGCCAGCGGCAGCGGCGACTGATGGAAGGACGTGAGGATGACTGCTTCGGTGATCCGGGAATTGCGGACATACTCGATCAGCCGGTCGGCGTGCGGCCCGGTCATCCCGGGCGCCGGGTTCATAATCCAGGGACTGTCCCAGCTGTACACCTCAGCGGCGCCAGGGAGCATCGCGGCCGCAGCTTCACCCTGCCTGCCGCACAGCATCACCACGTGGTTGGTGCTGCCGCCGTACTGGGCACGGCCGTTGGCTACCGCCCGCACGGCCGGACCTGCCAGCAGGACATCGCCCATGCTGTCCAGCCGGGCCACCAGGACGCGCCCCATCAGGGCGTCCCCTGCAGCAGGCCGACGGCGGACGCCAGGTCGGAAGCAACCAGCCGCGCCGCAGCCACCTCCTCGGCACGGGTCACGGGGGTGGGAACCAGGACTCCGGTGGCGCCGGCCGCTTCGGCAGCACCGACGTCGGCGCCAATGTCCCCAATCAGGGCGGCCTCCGAGGCATGGATGCCAAGTTTGCGGCAGGCGCTGTGGACCATCCCCGGAGCGGGTTTCCGGCATGTACAGCCGTCCTGCTCCGCGTGGGGGCAGACTTCCCACACGTCAAAAGGTCCCAGCAGTTCTTCCACCCGGGCGTTGACTCTTGCCACGTCCCCGGCCGAGATCAGGCCGCGGGCAATGCCCGACTGGTTACTGATCACGCCGGTGGCGATACCCTCCGCCCGCAGGCTGTCCAGCACGGCCTTGGCGCCGGGCATTGGCCGTACTTTGCCGGGGTCCCCGTTGTAGGGCACATCGATCACCAAGGTTCCGTCCCGGTCGAACAGGACAGCGCGGAGCTTGGATCTTTCAGAGCTTCCCATGACCAAACAGTTCCCTCCTGCTGATGCTCCTAAACAGGGCCACGGCCTCTTTCAGCCGCAGGAGCGTGTTTCCTTTCGGCGGCTGAACAGGCAAGATAGGATGCCTGTTGCTGCAGGCACTCCCTCCGGGGCGCTTCGCAGCCCCTCCCGGCAGCCGGCGATGATGTGCTTCCGCGGCCGCCACCCGCCGTCGTCCGTTGACTGCGCGGGTCCGGTCGAAGGCCGGGCTTTACCTGGTCCCCGCACCGCCGAAGCGGCGGCCGGCGCCTGCGCCGGTGTGCCCGTTCCGGGCACGGCGGAAAGGCGCGGGGTGGTTGGCTGTCCGGCCTGCCGGCACAACCCGGGATGAGGTCCCGTTGCCGGCGGCATCCTCCGGCGCGCCGAACTGGGCGCCGGCCTCCAGGCGCCGCTGCAGTTCCACCAGCACCTTGGCCAAACGGCGGGACACCTGCATCTGGGACATCCCCAACCGCTTCCCCAGCTGCACCTGCGTCTCCTCACAGAAGTAGCGCCGGTACAAAAGCTCCCGGTCCGAGTCATCCAGGTCCTGCATGGCGTCCCGCAGGCAGGCGAGTTCCTCAAGCCGTTCCAGGGGCGTCTCGGGGCTTGCCAGGACGTCGCCGATGGACGGGGCATCCGAGTTGGGGTTCGCGGCGTCAAGGGAGTCCGGGTGCATGCTGCTGGATGCCGAGATGGCCTCCTGCACCTCAGCCGGGTCGCTTCCCAATTCGCTGGCCAGTTCGGCGACGCTGGGATTCCGGCCCAGGGATTGGGTCAGTTCCGGCTCTGCACGGAACAGCCGCGTCCTCAGGTCCTGGATGTGGCGTGGCGGGCGCACAACCCAGGTCCGGTCGCGGAGATACCTCTTGAGTTCGCCCGTGATGGTGGGCGCGGCGTAGGCCGGAAAGCTATCGCCCTTGGCCTGGTCAAAGCCGCGGGCCGCTTTGACCAGGCCAAGGTAGGCCACCTGGTTCAGGTCTGCCCGCTCCCGGCCGCGGGCCTCAAAACGGGCGGCCAAAGCCTCGGCGAGGTCCAGGTACCGGAGGACCAGTTCGTTTTCAAACGTTTCCCGCAGCCGTCCTGAGGTTGCGGGAGGAGTGGGTTGTTGTGCCGGTTCGGGCTGTTGGCAGCGGACAGGGGCAGCGTCCACGGCAAATGCGGCGAAGGATTCGGGCATGAGTGTTGGTTTCCCTCGGTCTGGTTCCGAAAGCCTGCGGCAAGACTTAGAAGCAGCAAATCATAAGGTTGCTTATAAAACAATGCTTCTCCGCTGTAGGCTCGTCCTGAAGGGCCCGCAACCAGTCCAAGCGTGCAAAGGAGTCGTTGGCATGCGCATTGCCATCACCGGGGCCAGCGGAAACGCGGGAACAGCACTGCTGCGCAACCTGCAGGGCCACGTCGCCCGAAAGCCCGGGAGCCTGCAGTTGGTTGGCATCAGCCGGAGGGTGCCTGACACGTCCCGGGACCCCTACGGCGGCGTGCAGTGGCACAGCCTGGACGTGGGCCTGGAACAGGACAGGCCGCTGCTCGAGAAGGCGCTCGAAGGGGTTGATTCCGTCGTCCACCTGGCGTGGCAGATCCAGCCGAACCGCGATTTGCCCCTCCTGCACCGCACCAATGTCACAGGCACCAGGAATGTCCTCGACGCTGCCGGAAAGATGGGCGTCAAACAGGTTGTCTGCGCCTCGTCCGTCGGCGCCTACAGCAAGGCGGACAAAGACCGGCGCAGGGACGAGTCCTGGCCCGCCACCGGGATGGCCGGATCGCATTACAGCCGCCACAAAGCCGAGCAGGAAAAGCTCCTTGACCAGTTCGCCGCCGCTGAACCGGAGATTTCAGTCGCCAGGCTGCGGCCGGCCCTCATCTTTCAGGGAAACGCAGGGAGTGAAATTGGCAGGTACTTCCTGGGAAGGGTTCTTTCGCAGCTCGTACCCCGCAAACCCTGGGTTCCATTGCTGCCGGTCCCGGACAACCTGGTCTTCCAGGCCGTGCACGCGGACGACGTGGCAGAGGCCTACTGGCGGGTGGTGGACCAGCGGGCCAGCGGAGCCTTCAACATCGCCGCCGAGCCGGTTTTGACCCCGCAGGAACTGGGCCGCATCCTGGGCGCCAAGAGGATCCTCCCCATCCCCATGCGGCTGCTTCACGCCGTGGTGGACTTGACGTGGCGGGCACGTATCCAGCCCACGGATTCCGGGTGGGTGGAGATGGCGGCGGGCGCGCCCATCATGGACACCAGCCGCGCACAACGGATCCTGGGGTGGGAACCACGGGTGTCATCAATAGACGCCGTCAAGGAAGTCCTCGCGGGCATGGGAACGGGGGAAGGCGTTGGCCCTTCCCCCGCTCTCAAGCCGCGGCGGCCCTAGCGCTTAAGACCCCGGGCTCAACCACTGCGGCCGCCGCCTGCGGCCGCTTGCGGGCCTTAGATACGCGGGTTTTCCCTGCCGCGCGCATCACGTCCCGTGGGGGTGTCTGGATTTTCCGAACTAGTTGGATTTTCCGAAGTGCCCGTATTTCCCGGGGTGCCAGTCTCATCGCGATGACGCCTCCGCTCGGATTCGGCGCCAGTCATGCCCACCGGCATATCCGACTCGTTTCCGCCGTCAATCGTGCCGCGGCTGCCGCGGCCGTCATGTGGCAGGTCGGCATGTCGGCCCTCCACGTATCCCGCGTCCCCGCCCGTAGCCCGGCCGGCACCAGCGTCGGCAGGTCCACGCCCGTCATGGCCGGCATTCCCGTATTCCGCCTGGCGGCCGTCTGGGCCCGCCGCCTGGTCCCGCCGGCCATCCCGGCCGACGTCGGGATCGAGCTCGTCCGCCTTCCGGGTGTGGCTGGCTACGTCGCCGCGCAGGGCCTGCGCCTCATGGGCCCGCTGCTCGGCTTCCTGCCGAAGGCGCGCCGCGTCGACCTGTGCCTGTTCGGCGTCGGCGCGTGCCCGAGTGGCCTTGGCTTCCCTCTCGCGGGCGTCGATTTCCATGTTCTCGGCTTCACGCCGGATCTCTGCCGCCTTTTCCCGGTGCTCCTGGTCCCGCTTCTGCTGGAGGGCCTTCCGGCGCTTTCCGCCGGCCAAAAGGAGCACCACGATCAGTGCAATGACAACGATGGCAACTATCACCCAAACCCATGGAGCTGTATCCATGTTTCCCACCACTTTCCACTTCGTTGTGACCGGGCAGGCCCTCGCCATTCCGGCTGACATTTTTGGAACGGTTATAACTCGCTTAGCAAGGGTACTTACTTTTTATTAGTAACCATGCTTATCATTTTACGGCCAGTATTGCTGGTTCTTGATCAACAACCGGCCTTCTTGGAAAGAGAGAGCGAAGATGACAGAGAACCAATGGCCCGAGGACCCCGCTTACACGACTCCTCCGGGCAGCACAGGAATCCCCGGTGAACGGGAGGCCACCACCTTCCCGTCAACCGCCAGCCCATACGCGGGCGAGGCCGGAACCGGCTACCCCACCACCGGTGACACCTCTGCGTCCTCGCGCAAAGACGCTGCCAAGGAAGAAGCAGCCGATGTGGCCCGGACCGCTGCCGGATCCGCCCAGAATGTAGCGGAGACCGCCAAGGGCGAGGCCGCGAATGTGGCCCACGAGGCCAAGCTCAATGCCCAGGACCTGCTTCACCAGGCCAAGTCGGGCCTGACCACCCAGGCCGGTACGCAGCAGCAGAAGGCCGCCGAGGGCATCCGCAACATTTCCAGCCAACTGCACAGCATGGCCAGCGCCCCGGACCAGCAGGGCATGGCCAGCGACCTTGTCCGGCAGGCAGCCGAGCGGACCTCCTCCATCGCGTCCTGGCTGGAGA
Organism: Arthrobacter sp. AG367; assembly: GCF_007828995.1. Classification (NCBI taxonomy): domain Bacteria; kingdom Bacillati; phylum Actinomycetota; class Actinomycetes; order Micrococcales; family Micrococcaceae; genus Arthrobacter; species Arthrobacter sp. AG367. The sequence continues at coordinate 762 of NZ_VIVE01000008.1, read as the reverse complement.
ACCGGGAACCCGGCGACCTCCTGACCGAGGTCCAGCGGTACGCCCGCAACAATCCCGGCACGTTCCTGCTCCTCGCCGCCGGTGCCGGTGTCCTTGCCGGACGCCTCACCCGCGGCCTCACCGCAGGCGCGCCAGACACTTCATCCACTTCTGCCGGCACCAGGACATCCGGCCTGTCCGGCCAGTACTCCGGCACCCCCTACGGTGGCCAGTACAACCAGACAACCCCCGTTGCCGGCGGGACCGTTCCTCCGCCTCCGGTCCAGCTCCCCGGCCCGGCCACCACTACGGCCGGTTACGACGGCGGCGCCCCCGGCAGCAGCTATCCGGAGGCAGCGGGGCCGGCCAGCGGCCTGGACAGCCCGCAGCTGGTGGAAGAACCGTGGTCCGGTAACCAGCTCTCGGACGATCCGCTGCGTGACCGCGCACTCGCCGACGATCCCATGGCAAACGACCCCCTCACGCAGGACCGCACCCGGGGCGGCCAGACGGGTGGCCTGTAATGAGTAGCCAGATTCCGGAAATGCCGCCGAGTGCGGCGCATGTGAAAGCGGACAACGCGTCCCTGGGCGAGCTGCTGGGCGACGTAACCCGGGACCTGTCCACCCTGATGCGCCAGGAAGTAGAACTGGCCAAGGCCGAACTCAAACAATCCACCTCCCGCGCAGGGAAAGGCGCCGGCATGCTCGCCGGCGCCGGCGTCGGCGGACACTTCGTCCTGCTCTTCCTCTCCCTGGCCCTGATGTGGGCCCTGGGCGCCAT
>NZ_VIVE01000007.1:0-217990 GCF_007828995.1 Arthrobacter sp. AG367 | reverse complement strand
GTCACCGCCATCGCCTCCATCCTCATGGTCGCCGGCTGGTACGCCTGCCGCACCCGCATCCGCCAAATCGCCGAAACCCGCGACGGCTACACCGGCATGTCGCCGGTGGTTGCCAATGCCCCGGCGGAGACCTTCAAAAAGTAGCTGCCCTGAACGACGGCGGCACCCAGGTCCTGGAAATCCAGGAGCCGGGTGCCGCCGTCGGGCGTTTAAGGCAGTGGCTCTTCTACTTTGACGGTTTGACCACCATGGCCGATCCGCCGCCGCGCCTGACCGGCTCGGCTGCCGCTAGTGTCCGGCCGTCCCCCAGGAATTCGATGGCGGTGGCCGCCCCGATCTCCGAGGCGGAGGAGAACGAGTCGCCCGATGGGGTCAGGGTGTGCGCGAAGCGCGACGTCAGTGCTGCGCCGTACTTGTCGATGAACGCCGGCTCAGCAGTGACGGCCTTGGTGTTCCGCTGTGAAGCACGGGGAGCGGCGATGGCGTCCGGGATGCTCATGCCCAGGTCGATGCGGTTGACCAGCGTCTGCAGCACCGTGGTGATGATGGTGGAGCCGCCCGGGGAGCCCAGGGCCAGGAACGGCTTGCCGTCCTCCAGCAGGATGGTGGGCGACATGGACGACCGCGGCCGCTTGACCGGCTCGATCCGGTTGGGGTCGGCAGGGTCATAGACCGTGGAGAAGTCGGTCAGCTCGTTGTTGAGCAGGAACCCGCGGCCGGGAACCACCATGCCGGAGCCGCCGGTCTGTTCGATGGTCAGCGTGTACTCGACGACGTTGCCCCACTTGTCCGAGACGGTCATGTTGGTGGTGGAGATGTTTTCCGTGTCCTTCTCATCCGCGAGCGCAGCCGGTTTGACCGGGCAGGTGCCGTCGTAGGAGGTGACATCGCCTGCGGTCTTCAAGGGCTTAATAGCCGCGTGCATGGGATCAAGCTCGCAGGCACGCTCCTTGCCGAAGATGGGATCGGTCAGCGCCTCGGTGGGCACCTTCACGAACGCGGGGTCCCCCACGTACTTGGCACGGTCCGCGAAAGCCAGGGCGCTGGCCTCCAGGTAGTGGTGCAGCACGGCGGGCTGGTCAGCCTTGAGGGACGGGAGGTTGAACACGTCCAGGATGTTCAGCGACTCACCCACGGTGGTGCCGCCACTGCTGGAGGGTGCCATGCCGTAGACGTCATAGCCACGGTAGTTCACGTGGGTGGGGTCCTGGTCCAGGGCCTTGTAGTGCTCCAGGTCCTCCTCGGTCATGGAGCCTTTGGACACAGGAAGCTTGGTGTCCGGAGACTTGGGCGGGTTCTGTACGGTCTTGGCGATCTCCTTGGCCAACGCTCCGTCGTAGAACGCGTCCATGCCCTTGTCTGCCAGCAGCCGGTAGGTGTCGGCGAGGTCAGGGTTCTTGAAGACCGAGCCCACCTCCGGGAGCTTCCCGTTATGCAGGTACAGGTCCTTGGTTGAGGTGAAGGCTTCGAACCGTTTCTGGTTGTCCGCCGTCTGGCTCCGGAACGTCTCGTCCACCACGAACCCGCGGTCCGCCACCTCGATGGCGGGTTCCAGCGCCTTCTTCAGGCTGAACTTTCCCCAGCGCTCCAGCGCGCGCTCCCAGGTGGCAGGCGTCCCCGGAACACCCACCGAGACGCCACTGGTGACAAGCTCGGGAGTGAACGGGTAGGGCTTGCCGGTGGCCGGATCGATGAACGCATCATGGGTAATCCCCGCCGGAGCCGTCTCGCGGCCGTCAATGGTGCTGACCTTTCCGGACTTCGCGTCGTAGTAAACGAAATAACCGCCGCCGCCAATGCCGGCGCTGTAGGGTTCGGTGACGCCAAGGGTGGCCGCAGCAGCCACGGCGGCGTCCACAGCGTTGCCTCCGTGACGGAGGACGTCAATGGCCGCCGCTGAAGCTTCCGGGTCCACGGTGCTGACGGCACCGCCGTAACCGGTGGCGGTGGGATTCTTGTCCGTGTGCCGTTCATCGGCGCCGTGTTGGTTGGTGGCAAAAGCAGGACTGATGGCCCCGGTGGTAACGCTCATAGCCAGCGCTGCAGTAACAGCTGCGAGCCGGCCTCCATAATGTGGCATGGTGGCTCCTAATTGGGGATTTGAGTGATGTGGGCCACGCTACTCTTCGGGTAGGACACACTCAACGGCTCCGGAAAGGGAGAGTGCACCATGGCAGGATCCAAGCTCGCAGTGGTGGGCGCCGGGAGCGTCGGGACGTCGCTGGCGTACGCCGCGCTGATCCGCGGCTCCGCCAGCAGTATCGCCTTGTACGACGTCAACACGCCCAAGGCGGAGGCGGAAGCACTGGATCTTGCCCACGGCAGCCAGTTCGCCGCGGCGTCGGCCACCGTCACCGGCGGCGGGGATATCGCCGTCACGGAAGGCGCCGACGTCGTGGTCATCACGGCCGGTGCCAAGCAGAACCCAGGCCAGAGCCGCCTTGACCTGGCGGGGACCAACGTCCGGATCCTCGAGCAGCTGATGCCGCCTCTGCTGGAACGTGCGCCGGATGCTGTCTATGTCCTGGTGACCAACCCCTGCGACGTCCTGACGGTGGCTGCCCAGCGCATCTCCGGGCTGCCACCGGAACGGATTTTCTCCTCCGGCACGGTGCTGGATACGTCCCGGCTGCGGTGGCTCCTGGCCCTGGAGGCCGGGGTTTCCGTTACCAGCGTCCACGCCAGCATGGTGGGAGAGCACGGGGACACGGAGTTCCCGTTGTGGTCCGGCGCCACGATCGGTCCGGTCCCCATCAGGGACTGGACGGTGGGCGGGGAGCGGATCTTCACGCCCGAATACCTCGCCGGCACCGCCCGTGAAGTGGTGCAGGCCGCCTACAAGGTCATCGCCGGAAAAGGGGCCACGAACTACGCCATCGGCCTGTCCGGTGCCCGCATTGTGGAGGCGCTGCTCCGGGACGACAACGCTGTCCTTCCGGTTTCCACTGTGCTGTCGGGGCTGTACGGGATTTCCGGCGTGGCGCTGTCCCTCCCCAGCGTGGTGGGAAGGGGCGGGGTGCACCGTGTCCTGGAAACGCCCATGGACGACGTCGAGCTGGCCGCCCTGCACCATTCCGCGGACACGCTGCGGAACACAATGGACATGCTGGGGGTTTGAGCAGCGGCACGTCATGCAACGCCACCGCAACCCCGCCCGGTGCCTGCTTCACATATGCTCACCTGAGATGTCCACGCTGGCTCGACCACGACTGGCTCAATGACGAACCAACAGGAGTAACGCATGACCAACTGGCGGATCAGGGATTTCCACTCGGCGGACCTGGACGGCATCCTGCACCTGTGGGAGACGCTCAAGGCCCACAACGTCGAACCCGTATACGCCCTGTCCGAGGTCCTGGCATCGTGCGAAAAAGACCATGCGGTGGTTGCGGTGCAGGGCGAGCAGGTGGTGGGCGCCGCTGTGGGACGGGCCGCGCATGACCAGGGCTGGATCGTGTTCCTGGCCACCCTTCCCGAGTACCGCGGCAGGGGCATCGGCACCTCGCTGCTCGCCGCCGTCGAAAACCGGATGGCCCCGCACGGCCTGAACAAGCTCTCCGCCCTGATGCCTGAGTCCGAAACCCGCGTGGAGGCCTTCCTGGGCCGCGGCTTCGCACTCAAGAAAAACCTGCGCTACTTCGAGCGGACCATTCCCGTCCAGCGCCAGGAGCTCGGCGCCCTGGGCCAGCTGGGCGGCCGCGTCCTGGCCCGCGACCTTTGGGAAAACGTTGCCGGCATGCGCAGGGAAAAGGAACTGCTGGAACGGCGCCTGGTGCTGCCGCTCGCCGAGGCGGACCTGGCCGATGAATTCGGCGTGGTGCCGCCGCGCGCCGTCGTCCTTTTCGGGCCTCCCGGCACCGGCAAGACCACCTTTGCCAAGGCCATCGCCTCCCGGCTGGAGTGGCCGTTCGTGGAGGTCTTCCCGTCCCGCCTGGCCGGCGACCCGCAGGGCCTGGCCGGCGCGCTGCGCGAGACCTTCCTGGAAATCGCGGAACTGGAGCACGCGGTGGTGTTCATCGACGAGGTGGAGGAGATCGCTTCCCAGCGCGCCGGTGATCCGCCGTCACCGCTGCAGGGGGTGACCAACGAGCTGCTGAAGATCATTCCCGCATTCCGGGAACAGCCCGGCAGGCTCCTGGTCTGCGCCACCAACTTCATCCGCGCCCTCGACTCGGCCTTCCTGCGCCACGGGCGGTTCGACTACGTCATCCCCATCGGGCTGCCGGACCGGCAGGCCCGGGAGGCGATGTGGCAGCGTTTCATCCCGGCGGCCGTGGTGGATGCCGTGGACGTGGAACTCCTGGTGGAACGTACCGAGGGCTTCTCCCCGGCCGACATCGAGTACGCGGCCCGCAGCGCCTCCCAGCGGGCGCTGGAAAAAGCCGTGTACGACGACGGCGGGCTGGCCTCCGGGGGCGACGTTTCCGTCCGCGCCGCCGTCAGGAAAGGTCCCTCCACCCAGGACTACCTCGACGCCATTGGTGATACCCGCACCACCGTGAGCGCGGAGGTGCAGGCGGACTTCCTGGAGGACATCGAAGCGCTGGGACGGGTCTAGTCCCCGGCTGCTCCGCAGGACGCCTGCAGGGCACCGCATACAGGGACCTTTGCCCCTTTGCCCGGTTCCGGGCGGACGCCAGAGTAGTGGTCATGGCAAGAATCCTGATCCCGTACGGAACTTCGGAAGGGCAAACGGCCCGCATCGCCGACTACATCTCTGATGTCCTGCAGGCCCACGGGCACCAGGCCGACACGTTGGACCTCAAGCACGCAGACCACGGCCTGCCTGACGGCTATGACGGCGTCATAGTGGGTGCTTCCATCCATGCCGGGAAGCACGAGGGCTACGTCGCCGATTTTGTCCGCCGGAACCGGTCCGGCCTGGAGCGCCTGCCGGCCGCCCTGTTCTCGGTCAGCCTCTCGGCGCACGCGGAGCCGGAAGAGGCGGAAAAGTACGTTGCGGAGTTCGAGGACAGCACCGGCTGGCATCCTGACAAGGTGGCGATGTTCGGCGGCGCCCTCCTCTACACCCAGTACGGATTCCTCAAGCGCATGATGATGAAGAAGATCGTCAGCGGCCAGGGCAGCCCGGATACGGACACCGGCCGCGACTACATCTACACGGAATGGGACGGGGTGCGGCGGTTCGCGGAGGAGTTCCTGGTCTACTTGGAGCGGGAGCCCGGGCCGGAATCGTAGCGGAGGTTCTCGTAGTCGGTGTCATCGGCCTCATCCAGCTGCGCGTCGAATTCCTCCAGCAGCCACGGATTGGCCCGAGCCAAAATCTTGCGGACCTCCTCCACCTCCACGGCTGCGTAAAGCACCGGCCTGGCGTCCCGGTACTTTGTCACCGGGGGCTTGTCCGGCCACTTCTCCGCCAGCGCCTGGACGCGTTCGGGCAGGGAGTTGTGCGCATTGTCGGCGATCTTGACCAGGGCGGCGTCATGGTCCCCGGCGATCTCACGGATGCCGGACTGGTAATCGTCGGGGTCGCTGTGCAGGCGGTTGGTGACGCGCTCGATGATGTCCACGGAGCGCTCGGGAACCCCCATGTCCAGCAGGGCCTGCCGTGTCATCGGTGTGTCCTCGGCGATGTCGTGGAGGTAACCCGCGATCCGGATCTCGTCGTCGAAGTCCGCCAGGGCATCCCCGACGGCAAGGACATGGTCCCGGTAGGGCCGCTTCAGCTTGTCCTTCTGCCGGTTGTGGGCAACCTCTGCGAGGACTTTGGCGGTCTCCACCGTGAACCTTGGCGTCCGGGCCTGGGCCGGAATGTGCTCGTCTGACATCTACCAAGCTTAGCCAGCGGCCGGGCGGTCCATCCCGGGCCACACCCAGGGTTCGCGGGGCAACCGTGCCGGGTCCAGGGCCTGCAGTGCGTGGCCCAGCGTTCCGGCGGGTAATCCCAGGGACTCCAGCAGCAGGTTCCGCACGTCGTGGGCACCCACCCCGGCCTGGGCGAGGTCCGCCAGCGTGACCGCTCCATCGCGCTTTGCCAGCCGCAGGCCGTCGCGATTCACCACCAAGGGAACATGCACATATTCCGGGACGGGAATATGCAGGAGCGAGGCGAGATAAGCCTGCCTGGGCGTTGAGGGGAGCAGGTCGTCGCCGCGGACCACCTGGTCTATGCCCTGCGCGGCATCATCCACCACGACGGCAAGGTTGTAGGCGGTTACCCCGTCATTCCTGCGAAGCACGAAGTCGTCCACAGCCCCGGTGAACTCGCCGTGGAGGACGTCCTGGACCGTGTATTCCCGCACATCCGCCCGCAGGCGGATGGCGGCCGGCCGCGTGGACCGCTTGTAGTCCAGTTCCGCCCGGTCCAGGTTGCGGCATGTGCCGGGATAGGCACCCTGCGGAGCATGCGGGGCGGACGGCGCCTCCTGGATCTCGCGGCGGGTGCAGAAGCACTCGTACGTCAGGCCGGACTCTTCAAGCCGTGTGATCGCCGCGGCGTAGAGGGGCCCGCGGTCGGTTTGCCGGACCACATCGCCGTCCCAGGTGATGCCCACTGCCGCCAGATCGCGCAGCTGCACGGCCTCCGCTCCTGCGCGGGCGCGGTCCAGGTCCTCCACCCGCAGCAGGAAGCGGCGTCCGGTGGAGCGGGCGAAAAGCCAGGCGAGGATTGCGGTCCGCAGGTTTCCCACGTGCAGCTCACCGGACGGGCTGGGGGCGAAGCGGCCGGCGGAGGTCATGGATTAACCCTAAACGGAAGCACACAAGAGCCCCTCAGCTACCGATGACTCCGGGAGGCGGGCGTCGGTAGCTCAGGGGCTCTTGCCGTGTTTGCAGAATGAGCGTGGTGTGAACAAGCGTCAATCAGCGGCGGCTTCCTTGCGGGAAGCGGTGTCCAGGTGCCGGGTGGTGTGCCGGGGAAACTGTAGCCTGCGCGGACCAGCGGTAGCTTTTGTCCTTGTTGCCACTATTCCAGCAGAGAACATACAGTTGGGACAATTGGCCCAACTTGAGTTGATCAGTTTGATCAATCCCTGAGGCCAGCAGCAACAGGAAGTGGTCAGATTGCAGGAACTGGACGCCACCGACCGGCGCATCCTGAATGCCCTGGACCAGGATCCGCGTGTCCCCATCATGGTGCTTGCCCAGCGGCTGGGCCTCGCGCGCGGAACCGTCCAGAGCCGGCTGGAGCGGATGACGGCATCCGGCGCCCTCCGCCCCAACAGCAGCCGGGTGCTTCCGGCGGCCCTGGGACGGGGCGTGGCCGCCGCGGTCAGCGCAGAGCTGGACCAGAGCCACCTGAACGAGGCCATCGCTGCCCTGCGTGAAATTCCCGAAGTCCTGGAGTGCCATGCGCCGGCCGGCGATACCGACCTCTTGATCCGCGTGGTGGCCAAGAGCCCCGACGACCTCTACCGGGTGTCGGAGGAGATCCGGCTCTGCCCGGGCATCGTCCGCACGTCCACCAGCATGTTCCTCCGCGAAGTCATCCCGTACCGGACCACCGGGCTCCTGGGGGACCAGGCGGAGTAGGCGGGGACCACAGGGGCACCACTCCCCATCGCCGCACGGAGGATGCCCCGTTAGGCTGGCACGGAAGAGCCAACAGCGGGGGAGCCAACAGGGGGCAGCATGGCGGGAAACTTTTACGGCGGCGATGTGGAGCAGCTGCGGCAACTCGCCAAGGACCTGGCTGCCGGCGCCAACCGGCTCAACGTCCTGGGGCAGCAGCTCAGCAGCAGCATTGGTTCCGGCCTGTGGAAAGGGCGCGACGGCGACAGGTTCCGCAGCGAGTGGACGTCATCGCACGCCAGGCTGCTGAGGTCGGCAACGGCAGGGCTGGAGTCGGCCGCCAGGACACTCCTTGCCAACGCGGACGAACAGGAGAAGGCCAGCACTGGTGGACCGGGAGGACCCGGGTCGGGCGGATCCGGGAGCGGAACCGCCCAGGACCTGACAGACAGACTGAATGCCATGACCCCGGCCGAGCGGCGCGCCTACCTGCTGAGCGACGGGTTCCGCCAGTGGGCCCAGGCGAACCCGGAGGCAGCCAAAACCGCCATGGACGCCGCGGCGGACTCCGGCCTGATCAGCAAGAACTCCAAGGGCTACCAGGACTTCCTCAATTCCTACTGGAACCGGCAGGCGATGCTGGACATGGGCATTGATCCAGCCGACTGGGACACGTCAAAAGGTACGGAATACAACTGGGAGACCATCACCAAGGTCTACGACTTTTACGGCCAGGCCTACCTTGCCAACCCGGACCTGCAGTGGGCAGGCATGGCCAATATGATTGGCCCGTCCTTCGCCGGCGGATTCCGGGACATGGCCATGCTGCGGGATTTGGCTCAACAAATCACCGACAATCCAGCCTCGGACATCCCCCTTCCCGTCCTGGACCAGCTGGAACAGCTCGCAGGGATGACGGATGCGGAAATCCGCTTCTATGAAACCAGCATGCTGGACATGAACAAGGAAATCATCCTGGACCAGGCGCGCCAGCACCAGGCGTATCTGAACGGCGGCATCGGTGAGATCAACCGCCTTCGCGACTCCGGCGCCATCGACCAGGCCACGGCCAACGCGTGGGCGCAGATCGATTCGGGAGATCCCGACCAGGTCCGTGAAGGAAACACGGCCCTCCTGTACCGCGAGCAGAACGAAATTATCGCGGACGACTACGACAACATGCGCGGCCACCCTGGAGGGGAAGCCGTGACCTATATGGTGACGCTCGCCGGGGAACCCTCCATCCCGGGCGCCAAAAGCTACCCCGAGGTGTTTCCCTACAGCTTCAGCGTGGAAAGCCCCGGTCCCGAGAACATCCCCTTCACCAGCTGGGACAATCCCGCCCAGTTCCGCACCGACTTCACCACGGGCTTCCCCGACGGCAACATCGCCAACGCGGACCAGCGCTGGAACCTCATTCGGCAGGACACCCTCCCCGCTTACCAACATCTTCTGGCCACGGACCCGGACCGGGCGGCGCAGATCATCGGCTCCGACTTTGACGGCCGGGTGGACCAGTACCGTCCCACCAACAACATTCCCGGCATCATGGACCGGTTCCTTGACGGGTTCGACGCGGAGGTCCACCAGTGATTGCGCCCCGCCGACGCGCCGCACCCGGCGAACGGACCGCCGTCGTCATTGCCCTCGTTTCACTCCTTGTCCTGGCCGGCTGCAAAGCGCCAACTCCGGCCGATCCGACCACCGCCACTTCATCTTCTGCAGGGAGCCCCGTGAAAACCTCCGCTTTCTCCACCCTTGACGCCGCCGGCGTGGAAAGTATCCGCACCACCGGGACGGCCCGCCTGGATATGAGCTCGGGACGCCTGGAAAAGGACGCCGTCCGCGTCACCAAGGACAGTTACGGCCCCGAGATCAATACCCGGGGTTCGGGCAAGATCAGCCTCAGCATCCTGGCGCCCAACGGCGAAATAACCGCCGAAACGGACCGGATCCGTTTCAACACCACGGACCGGCGGACGGACTTCAGCGAGGTCACCTACTTCCTCACCGCCGGCTCACCTGACGAGTACTTTGAGTTGATCAGGGACGGCGTGCAGCGCTACGGGATAGCAGCGGAGCCGGCTGAAGAATGGATCAGCAGCACCCAGGCGGATCCTGCTTCCAAGAGCGATTTCTCCATCACGCCGGGAACAGGCACCGGACTGACGGTGAACTACGATCTCCGCTACGACGGCAGCAAGGACACGCAGGTGATCATCGTCCACATTCTGCCTGCCGACTGACTTGCGGACCGCGGGGACCTAGACGGGCGGGCCCGCGTTGGACTTGAGGTTCTTCATGACCAGCGTTGACGTCAGCCGTTCAACGCCGGGCAGCGATGTGAGCTCGGTGTCGTAGAAGCGCTGGTACGCCGGCAGGTCCTCCGCTATGACCTTCAGCAGATAGTCCGGGGAACCAAACAGCCGCTGTGCCTCCACAATGTTCGGATTGTCCGCCACTCGGTTCTCGAAAATCTCCATGGTGGGGCGGTCCACTTGGCGGAGGGTGACGAAAACGATCGCCTCGAACCCCAGGCCCACCGCCGCGGGGTCGATGTCTGCCTTGTACCCGCGGATCACCCCGGACCGCTCCAGGTCGCGCAGCCGCCGGTGGCAGGGAGCCACCGTCAGGCCCACCTTCGCTGCCAGCGCGGTGGCGGTCATGCGCCCGTCCTCCTGGAGGTGCCGCAAGATATTCCTGTCAATCTTGTCTATCACGCAATAAACATACTGCTGTCACCGCGGGGCGGGCGAAAACAGGACAGCACTTATGGCCGGATTCTCCCTATGGTTGCTCCTGAGAGCCCTTCGACAGGAGAAACCCGATGAACCCGCAGTTGTTCCTTGCCTTCCTGGTGGTTGCTGCAGCCCTGGCCTGCACGCCGGGGGTGGACTGGGCCTACACCATCGCGGCGGGCCTGCGGCAGCGCAGTTTCGTCCCCGCGGTTGCCGGGCTCTGCGGCGGATACGTCCTTCACACCGTCCTGCTGGTGGCCGGGCTGGCCGCCGTGCTGGCAGGCATGCCCGGGGTCCTGGGCTGGATTACCCTGGCCGGCGCGGGCTACCTCCTGTGGCTGGGGGTGGGAACCCTCCGGTCTTGGCGCGGCGCGAGCTTCAGCGCGGACGCGGCCGGCGCCGCCGGAACACAGGCCGCCGGAACACAGCTGCGCACCTTCCTGCAGGGGATGGGCACCAGCGGGATCAACCCCAAGGGCCTGCTCTTTTATGTGGCCCTCATACCGCAGTTCGTCAGCTCCGAGGCCTCCCTGCCCGTGCCGGTGCAGTCCGGGCTGCTGGGCATGACGTTCGTGGCACTGGCGGGCCTGGTTTACACGGTGGTGGCCCTGCTCTCGCGCTCCCTGCTGCAAAGCAGGCCCGGCGCCGCCCGGGCAGTAACGCTTGCCAGCGGCATCATCATGGTGGCACTGGGGGCCGTGCTGCTCGGCGAGCAGCTGGTGCCGTTCCTGGCCGGCCGCCCCCAGTAGCCGGTCCGGGTTCCTACTCTCCGCCGAGTTCCTTCCAGTCCTGCTCCCAGATCCGCCGCATCTCCTCATCCTTGCGGATGGGCGGCGGCGCCTCGAGTTCGCGCTGCGGTTCCGGGTCCCCGCGCCGGCGTCCCCAGTCGCGGGGATTCAGCGACCGCCGGCCCGATTCCAGCACGAGCAATGCCCGGTCCGTCAGCGCGTCGTTGCGGAGCACAAGGTGTGTCCTGCGGCGGCGCAAAACTTCGGCGATGGCCTGGTGCGCAGCCTCCAGCCGGCCTTCACGCCGCAGGGCACGGGCGCGGACCAGCAGCAGGGCAGCGGAGAGATCGTCCGCGTTCAGCAGCCCCTCCGTCCAGTCAATGACCGTGCGGCTTCGTCCCAGGGTGAGGGCCAGCGAGCAGCGCGCCAGGGCCATGGGAAGCGATGGCGGCAGCCCGCCCAGTGCGTCGAGCGCCGCTTCGGTGCGGCCCGTCTCGCGCAGCGCATGGGACAGGGCAAGGAACACCGATTCCTCGCTGAACAGCACGGGGATCTCCACCCGCTCGGCCAGTTCGATCCGGGTGACGATACGGGTGAGGTAGGTCGATGAGTAACGGTTGGCTTCGTCGTCATTGCGGGTGGCGAGCCCCCGTTGCAGGAGTTCCGACGCCCGCAGGTAGCCGCCGTGCTTGTACGCCAGGAGCCCGCCCATGAGGTAGCAGAGCCCCGCCCACCCGGGGTAGGCGCGCGCCAGGGTGATCAGGCGCTCCGGTTCGTGGCTGGTGAAGACGGCTTCATGAACCGCCTTGGCAGGCTTGGGCAGCAGCCGCTTGAGCCGCGGCACCTCGCCGTCGATGGAGAGCAGGGCAGGGTTGCGGCCGCCGAGGACGCCGGTCAGCAGGCCGCCCACTCCCCCGGCAAGGTCGTGGACAGGGGTGCGCAGCTGGGCCTGCCCGAACGGTGTGAGGTCGCGGTTGTCCCAGTAGATCGGTGCGGTCTCCCCGGCGCTCATCTTTCCATGCTAACCGGGAGGGATCTCCGGCTTCCCCGCCATGAACCATTCAGTAAAGGAGCGGGCACGGCCGGATCCATCAAACCTGATCACCCACAGATTGTCGTACGTGGGCCTGCCGCCCGAGTAGGTGGTGAGGCCCTGGACAAAGGCGGTGTCGCCGTCGCACCCCAGCAGTTCCCAGCTGAACGTCCAGTCGGCCGGCTCGTCACGTGCCGCCAGCCAGCCCTGGACGATCCCGTCGTGGCCGCGCCAGGGTTCGGGATCATGGGGACGCGTCTCGTAGAGCGCGTCCGGGGCAAACAGGTTGCGGATGTCATCGGCGCCGTTGCTGGTCCAGGCAGCCTGGTATTTTTCCATCCAGGCGTGGACATGGTCCCGGGCTGAAGCTGGCTGGGTCATACCTTGGTTGTACCCGGGCAGGGTCCGGGGCGCAATGGACTCAGCCGTTGGCGGCGGCGATCCACACACCAATGACCCAGGTGCTGGCGGCAAGGCAGGCCAGCCCGAACTCCGCGAGCATCCCCAGCCCGGTGGCCTTCAGCGCGGCCCAGCTGGACTTCGCCGCCGTCGAAAAATTCCGAGTCCGGAGGAACTCGCTGGCCAGCAGCCCGGCCGCGAAACCAACGAAGAGGCCCACCACAGGGATGATGAACATCCCCACCACGCCCGCCACGAGGGCCACCACAATGCTGCGGCTGGGAATGGCATGCTGCTTGAGCTTCCTGCCGGTGAGGACGGCACCCGCCGTCATCCCCGCGGCGACAAAGATCATGGCCACCGCAAACACGACCCACCCCGCAGACCCGGCGCCGCCCCAGATGGCCCACGCCAGCAGGCTCACGCCAATGAGGACGCTGCCTGGCAGGACGGGAATGATGGTGCCGGCCACCCCCACCAGGATCGCCAGGCCGCACAGGATGGTCACCACGGTTTCGGAGCTCATGGACTTCAGTCTAGGGCCGGCCCTTAACGCCCGACGGCGGTGCCTCCTTCGGGGAAGGAGGCACCGCCGTCGTGGTTTCTGCCGGAAAGGGGATTTACTCCGCTTCCACCGCCGCGGCGACGGCCGCGGTGACCGCCGGTGCCACGCGGGGATCCAGCGGGCTGGGGACGATGTAGTCGGCCGAGAGGTCCTCGGCGGCGAGCCCGGCGATGGCGCGCGCCGCTGCGAGCTTCATGGCCGGGGTGATGCGGCGGGCGCCGGCGTCGAGGGCACCGCGGAAGATGCCGGGGAACGCCAGGACGTTGTTGATCTGGTTGGGGAAGTCGCTGCGGCCGGTAGCCACCACGGCGGCGTACTTTACGGCCACCTCGGGCAGGACTTCGGGATCCGGGTTGGACAGGGCGAACACGATGGCGTCCTGGTTCATCGATGCCAGGTGCGCCTCGTCCAGCTTCGAGGAGGAGACGCCGATGAAGACGTCGGCACCGGCCAGCGCTTCAGCAGGTCCGCCGGTGATGCCGCGGGGGTTGCTGCGGCCGGCGATGTCGGCCTTCTTGCTGTCGGGGCTGGCAGCAAGGTCGGCGCGGCCGCTGTTGATGACTCCGCGGGAGTCGAGCAGGACGACGTCGGTGATCCCGGCTGCGAGCAGGATTTCGGCGACGGCGATCCCCGCCGCGCCGGCGCCGGACACCACCACCTTCAGGCCCTCGAGGCCGCGGCCGGTCACCTTGGCGGCGTTGGTCAGCGCTGCCAGGGCCACGACGGCGGTTCCGTGCTGGTCGTCGTGCATGACCGGGCAGTCAAGGGCTTCGATCAGCTTTTCCTCGAGCTCGAAGCAGCGCGGGGCGGAGATGTCCTCAAGGTTCACGGCGCCGAAGCTGGGGCGCAGGCGGACCAGGGTTTCCACGATCTCGTCCACGTCCGTGGTGTTGAGGACCAGGGGGATGGAATCAAGGTCGCCGAAGGTCTTGAAGAGGGCGGACTTGCCTTCCATGACCGGCAGCGAGGCGCTGGCCCCGATGTTGCCCAGGCCCAGGACGGCAGTGCCGTCGCTGACCACGACCACCAGGCGCTCGGCCCAGGTCAGGGTGCGGGCCAGTTCGGGCTTGGCGTGGATGGCCCGGCTCACCTCGGCCACTCCGGGGGTGTAGGCGATGGACAGGTCCCGCTTGTTGGACAGCGGAACAGTGCTGGTGACGGAGAGCTTGCCGCCCTGGTGGGCCGTGAAGATTTCGTCTTCGGTCAAGGCCGTGGCTGCTGAATCGTCGGTGGCTGTGATTGCGTCAATGGACACGTCGTTGTCTCCTGGTGCTGGCCGTGGGCACACGGCACATCGGGAACCGGGCCCTCCCGGGCCCAGGCGTGGAAGGTAGTGCGACAGGAAACCCAAGGGTGGCGGGTCCGCGGGAACGCCGGGGATGTTTCCGCCCTGCCGCTCCTGTGCCCCAATGGTAGGCAGGCCCGAAAGGGCTGCCGGGTCCTGCTTGACACAGCTTTAGCCTGCCAAAACGTTTATGCAGAATGATTTGTGATCCAGATCACGGCATTATGGCGTATTTAATTGCCTTTTGGTCTAGACCAGTTACGCCGACCGGGACACTGTGAAGCCCGCCTCGGCCCCGGGGGACAGCCGACCGCACGCCTTTTTCAGGTCCTCCTCGGCTTCGAAGAGGGACAGTCGGCGGTTCCGGACGGACTGGACCAGACCAGTGACGGTCAGGAGGAGGACCCTGGCTCCCACGGCGTCGCCGCAGGCACCCGCAACGAGCTTTTCGCTGAGTGCATCAATCTCGCGCAGGAGTGCGGTGGTGTCCTTGTCCGGGTGGTACACGCCCCGGCTGAGGCATTGCTCCACCGCGGGCTGCATGACGCGCATGTGGAAGATTTCCATCAGCAGGCCGGACAGCGCCCGGCCCCGGAAGCGCGGCGACGAGCCCCGGGAACCGGCCTGCAGCTCGTCCAGCTGCTGCCGGTACAGCGCCAGCATCAGGTGGGTGGGGGACGGAAAGTAACGGTAGAGGGTTCCCAGTGGCACGTCCGCTTTTTCTGCGACTTCGGAGAGTTCCACGGCGTCAAGACCCGTGCGGGCGAACCCTGCGGCGGTGTCCAGGATCCGCGTGTAGCGGAGGCGCTGGCGTGGAGCGGAAGGCCGGGCGGCCATGGGCGGATGGTCTGAAAAAGTCTCGGGCATCAGCATTCCGGGGTTGTGTCGTAGGGACTGCGGCCAGGAGCGCCCCCACTTCCGTACCGCCCTGCAGCCCGGTTCAACTATACGGCACAGGCGTGTGCCCTAATTAGTCAGCGGCCTTAGTTTCGGGCACCGGCAGGTCAGTCGACGCCCTTGATTTTCACCACGAAAACGGCACCCAGCAGCCCGATGGCAGCCGCCGTGAGGAACAGCGTCCGGTAGCCACCCCAGTAGGCCACGGCCAGCAGCGCCAGTCCCGGGGCAACCACCTGCGGCAGCGAGTTGGCCACGTTGATGATCCCCATGTCCTTGCCGCGGCTGACGGCGAACGGCAGGACCTGGGTCAGCAGCGCAAAGTCCACGGCCAGGTAGGCGCCGAAACCGACGCCCAGGACGGCGGCGCCGGCGAGCGCGCCGGGCCAGACGGGAAAGAAGGCCATGATGGCTCCGGCCATGGCGATTGTGGCCGAGGAGGCGATGACGAACGGTTTCCGCCTGCCCACCCGGTCACTCCAGGGACCGGCCACCACCGCGGTGGCCATGACCATCACCGCGTAGATACCCGTCAGGACCAGAACCCCCGCGGCAGGATCCTCATGGCCTATGACGTCACGCAGGAAGAAGAGCAGGTAGACGATGGTCAGCTGGTTTCCCACGTTGACCAGGAAGCGCGTGAGCCAGGCCCAGGCGAAATCCGGGTGGCGCCGGGGACTGATCCAGAAACCCTTGAGGAAAACCTTGGGCCGGAAAGCCTCCAGCCCGGACTTGGGCAGGGCGGGATCATTCCGGTGGAACAGGTACGGCAGCACGGACACCAGCAGGGCGCCCGCACACAGCCAGTAGCCCACCATGAAGTTGCCGGAGACCACTGCCCCGAAAACCGCACCAGTGAGGATGCCAAGGGTCTGCCCCATGGCCGCGAGTCCGCCCACTCCCCCGCGCTGGATGACGGGAACCCGGTCCGGGACGGCGGCGGTAATGGCCGCGTAAGCGGCATTTGCACCCAGCTGCACGAGGCACCAGAAAAGCACCATCAGGGCCACCGCGGCAGAGAAGGACATGGCCAGCAGCGCCGCCGTGGCCAGGACTGCCCCGGCCAGCACCCACGGGGCCCGCCGGCCGAACCGGGACGTGGTCCGGTCCGAGAGGGCACCGAAGAGGGGGTTGGCCACCAGCGAAACCCCCGCACCGCAGGCCGTCACCAGCGAGAGGATGGCTTCCTTGGAAGGCGCATCAATGCTGATGGCCTGCTGGCCGATGAACACGTTGATGGGACCGAAGAACGCCGCGTTGATGCCCACGTTCACCAGCACCAGGCCGGTGACCCAACGGGCGGTGACCTTCTGCACCGGCTCGGCGAGCGCCGCCGTCGCGGTTTTGCCTGCGGCATCATCCGGCGGCGCGGGCGTGTTGAACGGACTCATTGGCGTGCTCCCCCTGGTGCGGCCGGCTGGCAGTGGAATCAGACTATCGTGGGCGGTACCGGGCCACCGGGCACGCGGCGGTCAACGCCGCCCGGGGGATCACGTTGCCGGGTAACAAATCGCCGAGTATCGAGGAGAACCAGATGAGCGCACCCACCCCGGCCGAAGGCACAGCGGTCAATACCGCCGACCTCTACGATGAGCGCGGCGACGAGCTGGCGTCCGTCTCCCTGCAGTTCCAGTCCCTGGGCGGCCGCTCGCACTTCAGCGGCCCGGTCCGCACCATTCGCTGCTTCCAGGACAACGCCCTGGTGAAGTCCACGCTGGGGTCACCGGGGAACGGGGCGGTCCTGGTGGTGGACGGCGGCGGATCGCTGGGCACGGCCCTGATGGGGGACATGATCGCCGAAAGCGCCGTGGCAAACGGCTGGGCCGGCGTCGTCATCAACGGCGCCATCCGTGACCGGCTGGCGATCGCGGACCTGGACCTTGGCGTCAAGGCCCTGGGCAGCAACCCCAGGAAGAGCCCGAAGGCGGGGGCCGGCGAGGTTGACGTGGATGTGGTGATCGACGGCGTGACCTTCCGCCCCGGAGCCACCGTCTGGTGCGATCCGGACGGCATCCTCGTGGAGCGCCAGCAGGAAGCCCGGCAGGGCGGGGAATAAAAACAACGAGTAAGATAGTTACTGAAAGCAACTATCGCTGCTTATATCCTTTCCTTCCCCTTGGAGCACCCATGTCCAAAGCCACTGCCGCGCCCGGCCCCGGAGAAACCCTGACGCAACGCCAGATCGTCACCGTGATGGTGGGCCTGATGCTGGGCATGTTCCTGGCATCCCTTGACCAGACCATCGTCTCCACTTCCATCTACACCATTGCCAATGACCTGGACGGGCTCTCCCTGCAGGCGTGGGCCACCACCGCGTACCTGATCACCTCCACGGTCAGCACCCCGCTGTACGGCAAATTGAGTGACATCTTCGGACGCCGCCCGCTGTACCTGACCGCGATCCTCATCTTCCTGGTGGGCTCGCTTTACGCCGGCTCGGTCCACTCGATGACCGAACTCGCAGTTGCCCGCGGCATCCAGGGCCTTGGCGCCGGCGGCCTGCTGGCCCTGGCGCTGACCATCATCGGCGACATCGTCTCGCTCAAGGACCGCGCCAAGTTCCAGGGCTACTTCATGTCCGTGTTCGGCATCTCCTCGGTCCTGGGCCCGGTGGTGGGTGGGGCATTCGCCGGCTCGGCGAACATCCTCGGTTTTGACGGCTGGCGCTGGGTCTTCTTCATCAACATTCCCATTGGCCTTGCCGCGCTGACGGTGGTGTTCCTGTTCCTGCACCTGCCCGCCAAGCACCTGAAACAGAAAATCGACTACTGGGGCGCCGCCGCCATCACCGTGGCCATCGTTCCGCTCCTCCTGGTGGCTGAGCAGGGCCGCACGTGGGGCTGGACCTCCGTGAACTCTTTCCTCTGCTACGGCCTGGGTGTGGTGGGCATTGCCTGGTTCCTGCTGGCGGAGAAGCGCGCCGGCGACTACGCCCTGATCCCGCTCCGGCTCTTCCACAACATCACGTTCGGACTGTCCTCGCTGCTGAACTTCATCATCGGCATCGGCATGTTCGGCGCAATCGCCATGCTCCCGATGTACCTCCAGCTGGTCAAGGGCCTCACCCCCACCGAGGCCGGCCTGATGATGATCACCTTCACCGTGGGCATCCTGTTCGGCTCCATCACCGCCGGCCGCACCATCTCGGCCTCCGGCACGTTCCGCATCTTCCCCATCATGGGTACCGGCATCCTGACCGCCGCCGCCCTGGTGATGGGCTTCTCACTGGCAGTGGACACCGAACTCTGGGTCCCCGGACTCATCGCCGTCTTCTTCGGCGTCGGCCTGGGCTTCTGCATGCAGCCGCTCACCCTGGCCATGCAGACCTCGGTACCGCCGCGGGACATGGGCGTGGGAACCTCCTCCGCAGCGTTCTTCCGCTCCATGGGCGGCGCCGTGGGCACCGCCGTCTTCATCTCCATGCTCTTCAGCATGGCGGCAAGCCGCATTGCCGACGGCATGAAGGCCGCCACCACGGACCCCGCCTACCTGGCCGTCCTGAAGGACCCTGCCGTCGCGTCGGACCCTGCCAACGCCAAGCTCTACGAATTCTTCAAGAACGGCGCCTCCAACGACTCCCTGAACGACACCAGCTGGCTGCATACCGCCAACAGCACCCTCACCAGGCCCATCACCGAGGGCTTCGCCACGTCCATCGACACCGTGATGCTGACGGCCGCGGCGCTCACCGGCCTGGCGTTCCTCATCAGCTTCGCCCTTCCGCGGAAGAAGCTGACCGACCAGAAGGCATCCCCGCAGGACAAGGACAGCATGGAGATTCCGGCGCACTAGCCCGCAAGCGCACGGGTGGGACGACGACGGCGGCACAGCCCGCCGTCGTCGTCCTGCGTTAACGGGGCAAACGGCGCCAAGTGGAACCTCGGGCGGTGACGTGCCACACTGTTTAGCGCGTGTGCGCCGGCCATTCTGCCGGTACCGCAGCCGACGACGTCCGCACCGCATCCATAAAACCCCCAAACCCAGGGAGAACCATGCCCACTGCACAGGAGCAGACCACAACCGGGATACCGCGGCGGGTGATCTGGCTGGCGCTCGCGGGGGCGGTGGGCGGATTCCTCTTCGGCTTCGACTCATCGGTGGTCAACGGCGCCGTGGACGCCATGAAGGAAGAATTTGCCCTGTCAGAGGCCGTCACGGGCTTCGCCGTAGCCATTGCCCTGCTGGGCTGCGCGGCCGGCGCCTTCCTGGCAGGCAAGGTGGCGGACCGCTACGGCCGCATTCCGGCCATGAAGCTGGGCGCCCTGCTGTTCCTGGTCAGCGCCGTGGGCACGG
Source organism: Arthrobacter sp. AG367 (assembly GCF_007828995.1). Classification (NCBI taxonomy): domain Bacteria; kingdom Bacillati; phylum Actinomycetota; class Actinomycetes; order Micrococcales; family Micrococcaceae; genus Arthrobacter; species Arthrobacter sp. AG367. Next base: position 198,582 of record NZ_VIVE01000007.1, on the reverse strand, counting down.
GTTTCGCGTTCGGCGTCTGGGACCTGGTGTTCTGGCGCCTGGTGGGCGGCCTGGGCATTGGGCTGGCCTCCGTCATCGCGCCCGCCTACATCTCCGAGATTTCGCCGCGAAAGGTCCGCGGCCGCCTGGCTTCGCTGCAGCAGCTGGCCATCACTACGGGTATTTTTGCCGCGCTGCTGTCTGACGCGCTCCTGGCCACCACTGCCGGCGGTGCGGACCAGGCCTTCTGGCTGGGCATTGAATCATGGCGCTGGATGTTCCTGGCCGCCGCCGTCCCGGCCGTCGTTTACGGTTGGGTGGCGTTCACCCTGCCCGAGTCCCCGCGGTTCCTGGTGTTCCAGGGCAAAGAGGACCAGGCCCGGGAAGTCTTTGAGTCCATCGCACCCACCGAGGATGCCGGTCGGCATATCCGGGACATCCGGGAAGCCATTGAGGAAGACAAGCTGGCCGGGCAAAAGGGGTCCCTCCGCGGCAAGGCCTTTGGCCTGCAGGCTGTGGTTTGGGTGGGCATCACGCTGTCGGTGCTCCAGCAGTTCGTGGGCATCAACGTGATCTTCTACTACTCCACCACCCTGTGGAAGGCCGTGGGCTTCCAGGAGAAGGACTCCCTGGCCATCTCGGTGGCAACCTCCGTCACCAACATCCTGGTAACCCTCGTGGCCATCGCCCTGGTGGACCGCGTGGGCCGCCGGCCCATCCTGCTGGCCGGGTCCGTGGGCATGGCCGTGTCCCTGGGCGCCATGGCCGTGGCGTTCTCCTCGGCAACAGGCAGCGGCGAGAACATCAGCCTGCCGGGCGCGTGGGGCCCCGTGGCCCTGGTGGCCGCCAACGTCTTCGTGATCAGCTTCGGCGCGTCCTGGGGACCGCTGGTGTGGGTCCTCCTGGGCGAGATCTTCCCGTCCCGGATCCGTGCCCGGGCGCTGGGCCTGGCCGCAGCGGCCCAGTGGGTGGCCAACTTCGTGATCACCCTGAGCTTCCCGGTCATGGCAGCGGGCTCGCTGCCGCTGACCTATGCCATGTACGCCCTGTTCGCTGCGGCTTCCTTCTTCTTCGTCATGTTCAAGGTCCCGGAGACCAACGGCATGTCCCTGGAGCAGGCCGAGACGCTGTTCGTACCCAAGGGCTCCGCCAAGGCCTAGCAACGCCCCATCACTTTTGGCGGCCTTCCCTGGAACGCCCCATCAGCTTCCGCAGGAAAACACCAAACCCTCCATCACATGCCGTGATGGAGGGTTTGTCCGTTGGTGCGCCGGCAGCGGCTACACGACGTGCGGTTCGTGCGAGGACAGGTAGGCCCGGCCGCCGAACGCGACCAGGATGGCGATCACCATGGCCACCGCCCCGGCAAAGAACGGGACCTGCGGGCCGAAGTGCTCACCGAGCTGCGCCGCCGCGAACGGGGCCAGGGCACCGCCCATCCAGCGGACAAAGTTGTAGCCGGAGGAAGCCACCGGCCGGGGCGAATCAGAGACGCCCATGGCCAGTTCCGTGTAGATGGTGTTGTTGATGCCCAGCAACGCGCCGGCAACAATGACCAGGACGACGACGGCAGGCACCGAGTGCCCCGCGGCCAGTCCCAGCCCGGCCAGGTCCAGCATGAGGACGAACAAAGTGCCGGTCAGTACCTTCACCGCGCCGAAGCGGGTCTGCAGGACCGGTGCAACGAAGACGGAAAATACCGCCACGGCCACACCCCAGCCAAAGAAGACGCCGCCGATGCCGTACGCGTCCATGCCCAGGATGAACGGGGTGAAAGCCAGGATGGTGAAGAAGCCGTAGTTGTAGAACAAGCCGCTTGCCGCCGTCGTCCGCAGTCCCTTGTGACCCAGCGCCAGCAGGGGGTCCCGCAACCGCACCTTGCGCTCAGGCAGCGGCGTCCTGGGCAGGAGGGCGATCAGGGCGATGAAGGCGGCGGCCATGAGGACGGCGGTGCCGAAGAACGGGGCGCGCCACTGCCAGCCGCCCAGGAGGGCGCCGAGCAGCGGGCCGAGCGAGATGCCCAGGCCCAGTGCGGCTTCGTAGAGGATGATGGCGGTGCCGGCGCCGCCGCTGGCCACCCCAACAATGACGGCGAGGGCGGTGGCGACGAACAGGGCGTTGCCCAGTCCCCAGCCGGCGCGGAAGCCCACCAGCTCATCGACGCTGCCGGACAGGCCGGACAGCGAGGAGAACACGACGATGACGGCCAGGCCGATCAGCAGCGTCCGCTTGCCGCCGATGCGGGAGGAGACGAACCCCGTGATCAGCATGGCCAGCGCGGTGACCAGGAAGTAGCTGGTGAAGAGGAGGGAGACCTGGCTGGGGCTGGCGTCCAGGTTGGTGGCGATGGCCGGAAGGATGGGGTCCACCAGGCCGATGCCCATGAAGGCGAACACTGCGGCGAGGGCGGTGGCCCAAACCGCCTTCGGCTGTTTGAGGAATGAGGCCTTTTCGGCCGTCAAGGTTGATTCTGGTGCTTGCAGGGTTTCTGCGAGCTGGCCGTCCATGGAGGGTGCTCCTAAGTTCGTGGCTGGTTCAGTTCTGGAGGGATGCGTTGATTTTGTCGATGACCGGCAGGGCCTCCGCCAGGGCTTGGCGGTCCTGGTCGGTGAGCGTGCTGAGGATGTCGGCCATCACCTGGTTGCGGCGCTTGTTTGCGGCGTCGACGGCGGCACGGCCTTCGGGGGTGAGGATCACCCGGACGGCACGGGAGTCTGCCGGATCCGGCTCGCGGCGGGCCAGGCCGGCGCGTTCGAGCTTGATGATCTGCTCGGTGGCGCTGGGCACGCGGACCCCGAGGTTCCGGGCGATCTCACCGACCCGCTGGCCCTCGCCGAGCAGCATCTTGAGCGTGCTGAGCTGGGCGGCGCTGAGTTCACCGTCCGCGTCGAGGCGCCGGACCAGGTAGACGCTGTGCCGCAGGGCTTCGCGGAACCCGCTGGCTAGTTCCTGGAGCTGGGGATCGTTGGTATTCATCGTTAGGTAGCCTAACAGTTAGGGAACCTAACGGTCAAGGCCTAGAGGGCCAGCTTCATTCCGACGTGGCTGGCCTCGAAGCCCAGCTGTTCGTAGAACCTGTGGGCGGCCGAACGGCTATGGTGCGTTGTCAGCTGCATCAGGTCGCAGCCCCGGTTCCGCGACTCCGCGATGGCCCAGCCCACCATGAGCCTCCCCAGGCCCTGCCCGCGAAGGGACGCGGCCACGCGGACACCTTCGAGCTGTGAGCGCCACGCGCCCTGCCTGGAGATGCCGGGAAGGAAGCTCAGCTGGAAGGTTGCAACCACCGGCCCCTCCTCTTCCCCCTGCGGCACCCTTTCGCCGACGAGCAGGAGATGGGCGGGGTCGGCGTGGATCGCGTCAAAGGCGCGTTCGTAGGGTTCCATATCCTTCGCGGTCTCGCGGCCGGCGCCCAGGGCGTCGTCGGCCAGCAGGCGCACCATGTCCGGGATGTCGGCACGCGTCGCGTGCCTGAGGCGGAACGTCCCGCCGTCGACGTCGGCGGTGAGCAAAGCAGGCGCGGCATTTGGGTTCTGGTTCACCCGCCCAGCTTGGCACAGACAAAGAACGACGCCGGCACTTGGGTAAGTGCCGGCGTCGTTCTGATGGAGCGTCGCCGGAATTCCTGCAGGATCTGATGGAGCGTTGCGCTTGAGGGCGCAGGTAATGATGGAGCGTGTCAGTTGGCGCGTCAGGCGGGGGTGCCGGCCATTTCGGCCTGCCGCTCCTCGACGAGGGTGGCAACGGCGGCGAACAGCGGGTGGCCAGGCGCCAGCCCGGTGATTTTTGCCGTGGCGTCGGCGGGGCTGGTGGAGCGAAGGATTTCTGCCAGCTCCGTGGCCTCTGTATCAGCGGGGTCGTTGAACCGGAGCGCTGACGCGATGGCACCAAGCAGGGCCTCCGGCACCACGCCACGTTCGGCCAGCTCGGCGGCGGGGCCGATGAAGCGCTCGTTCCGGCTCAGCTTCCGCAGCGGAGCACGACCCACCCGGTTGACGGTGTCCGGAAGATAGGGATTGGAGAACCTGACCAGGATCTTCTGGACGTAGGCTTCCTGCTCATCGTTGCTGAACCCGTGCTTGGCCACCAGGAGCTGCTTGGTCTCCTCCAGCACCGCCCGGACATCCTCCGCCACGTCCTGGTCCGCCATGGCGTCGGAGATCTTCTCCAGGCGCGCCTCGAACCCGAAGTATGCCGCCGAGGCGTGGCCGGTGTTCACGGTGAACAGCTTCCGCTCGATGTAGGGCGAGAGGTCGTCCACGAACGTGGCGCCGGGGATCGCCGGAGCGGAGTCACCGAACGCGGTGCGGTCGATGACCCATTCGTAAAAAGTCTCCACTGTTACGTCCAGCCCCTGCCCGGCCTCCTGGTTGGGCACGATCCGGTCCACGGCAGTATTGGCGAACACTGCCTTGCCGTCCAGCACTGCGGCGGTGGCCCCTGGCTGGGCGGCCACCTCCTTGGCCAGGATGTCCGTGGCGTTGATCGCGTTCTCACAGGCCATCACCTGCAGGGGCGCCCGGCCGGGTTCCCTTGCGGCGATGCCCTTGGCGATCACCGGCGCCACGAACTTCAGGATGTGCGGGCCCACTGCGGTGGTTACGATATCCGCCGTGGCGATCTCGGAGACCAGTTCCGCTTCCTGGGCGTTGGAGTTCAGCGCCCGGAAGTTGTCCACGGTCCGCACGGCGGGATTCTCCCCCACTTCGTGCACGGCGTAGCTGTCCGCTTCCTTGAGCCGGTTGATCAGGTCTTCGGCCACGTCCGCGAACACCACTTCGTAGCCGGCGTCATGCAGGAGCAGCCCCACGAAACCGCGGCCGATGTTGCCGGCCCCAAAATGTACTGCCTTCACTATGCGTTGACCTTTCCGAAAAGCTCCAGGACTTCATCCTCGGACGTGGCGGCCTCGAGCCGGGCAACCTGTTCCTTGTTGGTGAAGACCTTGGCGATGGAGGACAGGATGTGCAGGTGCTCGTTGTTGATGCCGGCGACGCCCACCACGAACTTCACCTGCTTGCCGTTCCAGTCGATGCCTTCCGGGTACCGGATGACGGAAACCGCCGACTTGCGGATGTGGTCCTTGGCGGCGTTGGTGCCGTGCGGGATGGCCAGGAAGCTGCCCATGTAGGTGGATACGGACTCTTCCCGCTCATGCATGGCGGCGATGTAGCCCTCATCCACGGCGCCACGGGCCAGCAGCAGCCGGCCCGCCTCGTCGATGGCGGCGTCGCGGGTGGTGGCCGAACCGCGCATGACCACGCTCTCGCGGGCCAGGATGTCGGAGCTGCCGGCGGCAGGAGCTGCCGCTGCCGCACCTGCTGCGGCAGGCGCTGCGTCCACCGGCGCCTCGGCGGCGTGCGCACCGTGGGCGGTGCCGGCGTCGGACGTTCCGCCTTCCGTGTTGCTCTCGCGGACCAGCTCGACGATCTCGTCGTACCGCGGGCTGCTCATGAAGTTGTCCACCGAGTAGTGGACGGCACTGGACGTGGCCGGCTTGGCCCGCTCGGTCAGGTCCTGGTGCGTGATCACCACGTCGTAGGTGTCGCTGAGGCTGGCGATGGAGGCGTTGGTGACCTTGACGTCCGGGAACCCGGCCGCCTTGATCTTGTTCCGCAGCACCGAGGCGCCCATGGCGCTGGAGCCCATGCCGGCGTCGCAGGCGAACACGATGTTCCGGACGGGTCCGGCCAGCACGCCCACTCCGCCGCGGCCGCCGGACGCGGCACCTGCGGAAGCGCCTGCACCTGCACCTGCACCTGCACCGGTCAGGGTGGAGGAAACCGAGCTCTTCTTGCCCTTCATTGCCTCCATGCGGGCGGTGGCGTCGCCCAGGTCTGTTTCGTCACTGTGCTTGGTGGTCTTCATGATGACGGAGGCCACCAGGAAGGATGCCGTGGCGGCGAGCACCACCGACAGGATCACGCCGAGGTAGCTGTCGCGGGACGTCTGGGCCAGCACGGCGAGGATGGAGCCCGGGGCGGCCGGCGCAACCAGGCCCGCGCCGGTGACGGCCAGGGTGGCGATGCCGGTCATGCCGCCTGCGATTGCGGCCAGGATCAGCAGCGGGCGCATGAGCACGTACGGGAAGTAGATCTCGTGGATGCCGCCCAGGAAGTGGATGATCGCAGCACCGGGCGCCGACGCCTTGGCGGCGCCGCGGCCGAAGAACATGTAGGCCAGCAGGATGCCGAGGCCAGGGCCCGGGTTCGCCTCGAGCAGGAACAGGATGGACTTGCCCTGGTCCAGCGACTGCTGGACGCCCAGCGGGGTCAGCACGCCGTGGTTGATGGCGTTGTTCAGGAACAGGACCTTGGCGGGCTCGATGAAGATGCTGGTCAGCGGCAGGAGGCCGTTGTTGACCAGGAACTGCACCACGTTCCCGGCGCCCGTGCTGAAGGCCGTGACCAGCGGTGAAATGCCGAAGAAGCCCAGCATGGCGAGCAATGCGCCCCAGATGCCGGCAGAGAAGTTGTTGACCAGCATTTCGAAGCCGGGGCGGATCTTGCCCTCCCACAGCATGTCGATCTTCTTCATGGTCCAGCCGCCCAGCGGGCCCATGATCATGGCGCCGATGAACATGGGGATGCCGGCACCGACGATCACGCCCATGGTGCCGATGGCCCCCACCACGCCGCCGCGGACGTCATAGACGTTCTTGCCGCCGGTGTATCCGATCAGGAGTGGCAGCAGGTAGGTGATCATGGGGCCCACAAGGCCGACGTTGGGCTTCCCGCCGGTCTCACCGAAGCCACCGAGGACGGGTACGGGCAGCCAGCCCTTCTCAATGAAGAGGGCCGTGATGATGCCCCAGGCGATAAACGCCCCGATGTTGGGCATGATCATGCCGGACAGGAATGTCCCGAACTTTTGGACGTGCACGCGCGCGCTGGTGCGGGGTTTTGCAACTGTCTCTGTTGCCATGTGATTTCCTAACCTCATTCCTGCTGCTCCGCAGGAGTGGTCCGATGATTACGACGACGTACTGCTGGGTACTGCGGGGGTCCGGGGCTAACCGGCAGGGCTGGTGGAGATCCGGTGAAGCCATTCGAGGAAGAGCTTGAGTTCCGAGCTGGAAAGCTGGTCAGAGTGCGAAGCCTGAAGTGCGGCGTTCAGGGCGATCGCTGCCACCACCACCGAGGACTTTCCGGTGCCGCCCGGGGCCGGGCCGCTGGCGGGCTCGGCGGACACCGCGAAGATCATGGCGTCCCGGGTCATGGTGGACAGTTCGAGGTTGCGTTCGGAAGCGGGCTCCGCAATCAGCATCAGCGTCACGCCCACGTTGGCAGCCAGGATGGACCTGGCTGCCTCCCGGGGCTGGACGTTCAGCTGGCCCGCCGCCGCTGCCTTGTTCAGCATCTCCTCCATGAGCGCCTCGGCGTCCGCCACGATGGCAGGCCGGCTCTCCGGGCGGATATTGCCGAACATCACCAGGTACAGCTCGGGCTGGTTCAGTCCGAACTGGACGTGGTTGTCCCACATTCTCCGGATGTCCTCGATGGGCTGTCCGGAGGGGGCGAAATCCCTTTCGCCCGCGACATATTCTTCAAACCCTGCGGCGACGACGGCGTCGAACAAACCTTCCTTGTCACCGAAGTGGTGGTACAGCGTAGGAGCCGAAACCCCGGCCAGCTGCGTGATCTGGCGCGTGGACACCGGAGCCCCCGCGGATTTCGCCAGCAGTTCCGCGGCAGCACGGAGCAGCCGCATTTTGGGGGGAAGCTGGCCATCCAAACTCATAACCGCTACCCTAGCACCTATAGCGTTGCTATATGAACTGAATCACATACAATTTTTTCAGGCACGTTTCCCGCCCTGGACGTAGCAGTCCTCCGGCGGACCCGGCACGGCGCCGGGGGAACTTGGCGGGCCTGTCTACCGGCAGAGAATGAGGACCTTCAGTGCAGAACTTCCCAGGAGTAGGCGTCAGTCCAGGCCGCGTCATCGGCACCATCCGGCAGATGCCCAAACCGATCAGTGAGCCTCCCGCCGGTGAACAGCTGGCCCCGGACACCACTGCAGAAGAAGCCACCGCAGCACTGAAGGCCGCCGCGCAGGCCGTGCACGACGAACTGAAGGACCGCGCCGCCCATGCCACCGGCGACGGCAAGGCCGTCCTGGAGGCCACCGCCCTGATGGCCAAGGACACCATGCTGATCAAGGGTGCGGCCAAGCTGGTGGCCCGCGGCACCTCTGCCGAACGCGCCATCTGGGAGTCCGGCTCCTCCGTCTCCGAAATGCTGCACAACCTGGGCGGCTACATGGCCGAACGTGCCACCGACGTCCTGGACGTGCGCGCCCGCATCGTGGCCGAGCTCCGCGGCGTGCCCGCGCCCGGCATTCCCGCGTCCAACACCCCGTTCGTCCTGGTGGCCGAGGACCTGGCCCCCGCGGACACCGCAACGCTTGACCCGAACAAGGTCCTGGCGCTGGTCACCGCCGGCGGCGGCCCCCAGTCCCACACCGCCATCATCGCCCGGTCCCTTGGCCTGCCCGCCGTGGTTGCCGCCGTGGGAGTGGACGAACTGCCGGACGGCACCGAGGTGTACGTGGACGGCGCGGCCGGCCTCATCACTTCCGACCCCGACGAATCCCTCCGGGCAACAGCGGAAGCATGGGCCGCCACGGCGTCGCTGCTGGCTGAATTCACCGGCACGGGCGCGACGGCGGACGGCCACGAGGTGCCGCTGCTCGCCAACGTGGGCGGCGGCAAGGACGCCGAAGCGGCCGCCAAGCTGGGCGCCCAGGGCGTGGGCCTGTTCCGCACCGAGTTCTGCTTTTTGGAGCGCGACACCGAACCCAGCGTCGAAGAGCAGGCTGCTGCCTACAAGAGCGTTTTTGATGCCTTCCCCGGCAAGAAGGTGGTCCTCCGGACGCTGGATGCCGGCGCGGATAAGCCGCTGCCGTTCCTGACGGATTCCACGGAGCCCAACCCGGCCCTTGGCGTCCGCGGCTACCGCACCGACTTCACCACCCCCGGCGTCCTGGACCGGCAGCTGGAAGCCATTGCCCTGGCCCAGAAGCAGTCAGAAGCCGACGTCTGGGTCATGGCCCCGATGATCTCCACTGCGGAAGAAGCGGCCCGGTTCGCCTCCATGTGCGCCGACGCGGGCATCAAGACCCCCGGCGTGATGGTGGAGGTCCCCTCCGCGGCCCTCACCGCCGAGGCCATCCTCCGCGAAGTCAGCTTTGCCAGCCTGGGCACCAACGACCTCACCCAGTACGCCATGGCCGCCGACCGCCAGCTCGGCCCGCTGGCCAACCTGAACACCCCGTGGCAGCCGGCCGTCCTGCGGCTGGTCGGACTGACGGTTGAAGGATCCCGGGCCGAGGGCCACAACAAACCGGTGGGTGTCTGCGGCGAGGCCGCCGCCGATCCCGCCCTCGCCGTCGTCCTCACCGGACTGGGCGTCAGCACCCTGTCCATGACGGCGCGGTCCCTCGCCGCGGTGGCAGCAGTCCTGAAGACGGTAACCCTGTCCGAAGCCCAGGACCTGGCCAAGCTCGCCCTGTCCGCGCCGAGCGCCACCGAGGCGCGGGCGTGGGTCCGGGAAAAGCTGCCGGTATTGGAGGAGCTGGGGCTCTGACGGGTCCGCGGCCACGCCGGCTGCGGCCGGGATAGGCTACGTCCATGGCATTGATAGCCCCCCGCGTCACGGCCGGCCTGCCCGCCGGCGAAGCCCGCGTCCTGACGCGCGCCCTCGAGGACAGCAATGACATCACTGTCTTCGTCGACGGAACGGTCCATCGGCTGCCCGGGCAGGCACGGGACGCCGTCGTGGACCTCCTTGCCCGGCTGGGCCGCGGCGAAACGGTGACCGTGAGCAGCGTGGCGGAAATGCTGACCACGTCGCAGGCGGCAGAGCTGGCGGGGATTTCGCACACCTACCTGCGCAACATGACGGACCGCGGTGAGATCCCGGTGGAGTACCGCGGCTCGCACCGGCGGATCCGGCAGGCTGACATCATGGCGTGGCTCGAAAGCCAGAAACTTGCCGAACACAAGCGCAGGCAGGACAAGAACGCCGGGGCAGACGCCGGCCCGCGGGAATAGTGCCCATGGCGAAGGCCGGCGGCGAGACAATCCCTCCGCTGCAGTCAGCCGACCTGGAAGCCCACGGGCTGAAAGGCCGGATCCTCTGGGCTGATGGAACACCTGCACCGGGGCTGGAACGCGCGGACTGTTCGCGAGAGCCCGCATACATCCTCATCCACGGCATCGGCGTTTCCCACCGCTACCTCCGCCGCCTGCACGGTGAGCTCGCCACCACTGCCCCCACCTATTCCCTGGACCTGCCGGGCTTTGCCGGCACCCCCAGGCCGGGGAGGCAGTTGTCCGTGGAGGACTACGGCGCCTTCATCGCGCAGGCTCTGACGGCCAGCGGCATTGGCCCGTACATCCTGGTGGGACATTCGATGGGCGTCCAGTTCGCCATCGAGGCGGCACTCTGCGCACCGGACCAGGCACTGCGGCTGGTGTTGATGGGTCCCGTGGTCGATTCGCGGCACCGCAGCGTGGGGCGGCAGGGCCTGGCACTGTTCCTGGACTCACTCCTCCGGGAAAGCGCCTCCTCCAACTGGCTGGTGGTGTCGGACTACTTCCGCTGCGGTCCGCGATGGTACTTCACCGTGCTCCCCGTGATGATGGGCTACCCCACGGAGCTGCGGCTGGCGGGCATCAATGTGCCGGTGCTGGTCCTGCGCGGGAAACAGGACCCGGTGGCGGGCGCGGATTGGTCGCGCCTCCTCGCCCAGGTGGTGCCGCAGGGACGCTTTGTTGAGATCGACCGGGCAGGACACGTGGCCCAGCACCTGCGGCCACGGCAGGTAGCGGCCGCCATCATGTCCTTCACCGAGGCCGGTGCCTAACGCCAGGTCTGGGTACTCAGATCCTTGGCCTCGCCGCCCAGCGCCGCATCTTCAACGCGGCGTGCAGCTCCAGGCGGGGCATCCCCTTCAGCGGGTCCACCCCCAGCAGCTGCCGGATCCGGCCCAGCCTGTTGTAGATGCTGCTGCGGTGCAGGTGGAGCTTGCCGGCCACATCCTGCACGGACCCATCGTTGTCATACAGGAGTTCAAGGACCGGGATGAGCTCGCCGTTGCGGTCGTGGTCCTCGAGCATCCGGAAGTACACCGAACCGGAATCCGCCCAGGCCCCCACCCCTCCCCCGGCCGAGGCGAGAAGCTGGTAGACGCCCGTTGCGCGGATGTCCACCAGTTCACCCAGCTGCGGGTCCACGGCTGCCGCCTGCGCTGCCACCCGCGACTGCCGGTATGCCTCGGAGAGCTGGCGGGTCTTGGAGAAGCCCTCGCTGATGCCCAGGATGATCCGGTGGACCGGGCGGCCGGACCGTTTGGCCAGCTCCAGCTGGTAGTGGACCAGGACCTGGGCGTGGTTGGCCCGGCCCGTCGACTCGCGGAACAGCACCACCGAGTGGGTTTCCGTACCGGCGCTGAAAAGGGCGGCGTCCACGCCCACGGTTGCCTGGAGCGCTGTGGAGCGGTGGATCAGGGTGGACGCGATGGGGTCCGGGCCGCTGGCCCAGCCGTCCGCATCGAGCACCGTGACCATCTGCCACGGACCGCGGCCCTGGACTTCCTTCCACCCGGCCACGGCGGCCACAGCGTTCGGTTCTCCCGCGCAGGCGGCCAGGAACTCCCGCTCCCGGCCCCGCCGGAATTCGGATTCGGCCGTATTCGAATCGAGCAGGAGGCCGGACAGCAGCTCAAGCTCATGGTTCACGCCCGGCAGCTGGGTGAGGATCGCCGTCGGGCTTTCCTCCGCGGAGTCCTGCTGCACCCAGAGGTAACCCACGCGGAAGCCCCGCACCATGAGCGGAACGCAGACCCTGCCCAGCATGCCCAGATCAGGGTTGGCCGGGACCACAACGGGCCGCACGGCGGTGGCGATGCCGTGCGAGAGCTGCCACGCGCTCACGTCCGCCGGGACCTTTTTGCTCAGCAGGAAGTTCACCCGCACCCGGTCGGCGTGGGACTGGTTGGAGCTGTAGGCCAGCAAAAGGCCGTCCAGGTCCTCGAGGGACAGGCCGCGCCCCAGCTTCTGCGCCACCTGTTCGACGAGCTGTTCCACACCCTGCTGCTGCATGGGGCAACACTACTGCGCTGGGAGCTCTACAGACGAACGGACACGAGGCGACACCTGACGCTTCAGTGCTCGACACCTGTCGAGCGCTGAAGCGTCAAAACCGCGGAATCACGGGGGTCCTTGGCATGGCTGCAAGCCCGCTCCGTGTCACGTGGCTCACAGCCGGATTTATCGTTGAAACACGAAATCCTTTCCGTTTTTTCGGCCCACCGGCCCCGCACACTGGAGCAGACGATGATCATCGGCGTCCCCAAAGAAATCAAGAACAACGAGTTCCGCGTGGCCATCACCGCGGCCGGAGTCCACGAATTCCGCACCCACGGACACACCGTCCTGGTGGAGCGCGGTGCCGGCCTGGGCTCAGGCATTACCGATGAGGAATACTCGATCGCGGGCGCCGAGATCGTTAACGAGGCGGACGATGTCTGGGCCCGTGCCGACATGGTGATGAAGGTCAAGGAGCCCATCAAGTCCGAGTACCACCGCTTCCGCAAGGGCCTGATCCTCTTCACCTACCTGCACCTGGCTGCCGAGCCGGAACTCACCCGCGAACTCATCAACTCCGGCGTCACCGCCATCGCCTACGAAACGGTGCAGGAAGGCCGCTCGCTGCCGCTGCTGGCCCCGATGTCCGAGGTTGCCGGCCGCCTCTCCGTCCAGGTGGGTGCCACCTCGCTGATGGCTCCGGCCGGCGGCAAGGGCGTCCTGCTGGGCGGCGTTCCCGGCGTGCGTCCCGCCAAAGTGGTGGTCCTGGGCGCCGGTGTTGCCGGCACCAACGCCGCAGCCATGGCCCTGGGCCTGGGTGCCGACGTCACCATCCTGGACATCAACATCAACCGCCTGCGCGAACTGGACGCCCAGTACCAGGGACGGCTGAAGACGGTTGCCTCCAACAAGTACGAGATCGAAAAGTCAGTGGTGGACGCCGACCTGGTGATCGGTTCCGTCCTGATCCCGGGCGCCAAGGCCCCCAAGCTGGTCACCAACGACCTCGTGGCCCGGATGAAGCCCGGCTCGGTCCTGGTGGACATCGCGGTGGACCAGGGCGGCTGCTTCGAGGACACGCACCCCACCACGCACCAGGAACCCACGTACAAGGTGCACAACACCATCTTCTACTGCGTGGCCAACATGCCCGGCGCCGTGCCCAACACCTCCACCTACGCGCTGACCAACGTCACCCTGCGCTACGCCGTGTCCCTGGCCAACCTGGGGGTCAGGGCCGCCTTCGACCGCGACCCCGCCCTCGCCGCAGGCCTGAACATCGCCGCCGGCCACGTGGCACACCACTCCGTGTCCGAAGCCCACAACCTGCCCCTCGTCAAGGACTGGCACGAACTGGTCTCCGCGTAAGCCCCTCCGTCGATTGCTCCTACTCGCCCTTTTGAGCCCTCAAAACGGCGTCTACGGGGGCCCTGTGGGGAGCAATCGACGGGCCTAGGCCAGTTCGCGCGCTTTTTCCATGATTTTCAGGACCGCGACCGCGTCTTCCGGGTCTACCGGGAGGGGACGGGCCGACGCGGTGCCGCCGTCGAGGATCTTGTCCGCCAGGATCCGGTAGAACTCGGGGTACGCGCCGCGTTCGGTGGGGAGCCGGTCCAGGTGGCCGTCGCGGCCCAAGTGGCCGGCCCACTCCGGCGCCTCCTGGCCGTAGGCGGGATCCAGGGGGCTGCCGCCGGCCGCCATGTAGGGCTCCTGGGGGTCCACACCGTTCTTGGTGAAGCCGCCTATCGAGCCCAGCACCCGGAAGCGCGGACCCTGCTGCGCGCACAGCATGTTCATGGTCAGGTGGCTGGTCACCCCCGAATCGTGCCGCAGGACCAGGAAGACGTCATCATCCGTCCGCTCATCCGAGCGCCGCGCCTTCAGCTCGGCGTGGAGCACGGCGGCCGGGCCGAACAGCTGCAGCGCCTGGTCGATCAGGTGGCTGCCAAGATCAAACAGGATGCCTCCCCCGTCGACGGCTGTGGCCCGGGCCTTCCAGGCTTTGCTGATGGCCGGGGACCAGCGTTCGAAACGCGACTCGAACCGGGTGACGCTTCCCAGCGACTGCGCGGCCAGCAGCTTTCGCAGCGTGAGGAAGTCCCCGTCCCACCGCCGGTTGTGGAACACCGAGAGCACGCGGCCCAGCTGCCGCGCCAGGTCGATCAGTTCCTGCCCCTGCCCGCTGGTGACCGCAAAGGGCTTGTCCACCACCACGTCCAGCCCCGCTTCCAACGCTGCCTTGGCCAGCGAATGATGCGTCGCGGGCGGCGTCGCCAGGACCACCAGGTCAAGGTCGGCTGCCCGCTTAAGGACGGCGGCACCGTCCCGCATTACCTCCACCCCTGGAAGCCTGGATGAGGCAGCCGCCCTCCGCCCGGCGTCGGACGTGGCCACGGCGTCCAGCGAGTAGCTGCTGTTGGCCGCGAGCAACGGCGCGTGGAACACGCTGCCGGCAAGCCCGTAGCCGACGACGGCGGTACGGATGGTGCGGGGGTTGCCTTCAGTTCCGGTCATGGAACCAACGCTACCCCTGGCGTGGCGACGTCGAACAAGATCCGCACAACGCCGAAAGACGGCACCCCTGGTGACCAGGGGTGCCGTCTTTCGGCGTTGTGCGGCTACTGCCGCGGGAGGGACGTTACTTCTTTTCCCAGCCGATGGTGGTCCAGTCCGGAACCTGCGAGAGGCTCTTGAAGAGGGACGGGCCGTAGTTGGCCAGGCCGGTGCGGACGAAGGAGATCTGCGGGCCGTTGAAGACCACGCCCATGGAGTAGTACTTGGCCATGTGCTCCTTCTCCACATCCATGGCTGCCTTGTTGCGGGCGGCGTTGTCCTCGATCGAGGCGAGGTCGGCAATCTTCTTGTCCAGCTCGGCGTCGCCCAGCTTGTTCTCGTTGGTCTTGGAGTCGTAGTACTGCTTGACGGCATCGGTGGCGTCCGGACCAACCGTGTAGCCGGAGATGCTCAGGTCGAACTCACGGCTGCCCAGGACCTTGCCGAAGTCGGCGGAGGCGCGCTGGTCAATCCCGACATCCATGCCGCCGGCCTGGAGCTGCTTCTGGAGCGTCTGGGCCACTGCCAGGGTGGTGGGGTCGTCGCCAAAGTTGCTGATCTTGAAGGCGGCGGGCTTGCCGTCCTTCTCCATGATCCCGTTGGCGTTGGCCGTGTAGCCGGCGTCGGTGAGGACCTTCTTGGCGGCGTCCGCGCCGGTTTCCTTGACCGGGTAGTTGTCCTGGTAGTAGTCCGAGAACGGCAGGAGCATCATGGAACCGGAGCTGGGCTCCTCCCAGTTCAACCCGTTGAAGCGGACCTTGCGCAGGGCTTCACGGTCGACGGCGGCGAAGATGGCCTTGCGGACGTTGACGTCGGTGATGCGCTGGGCGTTCAGGTTCAGGCCGCCGGCAAACAGCCGCTGGCCGCGGCGGATGTCGGAGTCCTTGGTGCCGTCCAGCTGCTTGTAGAGGGAGATGGTGTTGGCCGACATCGCGTCAATCTCGGCGTTCTTGAACGCGGCGATCTGGGCGCTGGTTTCCAGCTGCCGGAAGGTCACGTTGGCAAGGACCGGCTTCTGGCCCCACCACTTGTCGTTCGGCACCATGGTGACGGTCTTGGCGGCGGTGTCGTACTGGTCCAGCTTGAAGGGACCTGCCATCCATTCGGGGTGCAGGTTGCCGTTGAAGCCCTCATTGAAGATTTCGGGGGTGTTGACGGCGGGGTGGATGAGTCCGAAGAACAGCGAATCCACCGGGAAGACCGGCTGGCTGGTCTTGACGATGACTTCCTTGTCGTTGCTGCCCGCTTCGACGGAGTCAACGAACTCGTAGGCGCCCGAGCTGACGATGTCGTAGCCGGCATCCGGGCTCTTGAGGATGTTCCAGGTGTTCTTGAAGGCCTTGACGTCGATCGGGGTGCCGTCGTTGTAGGTGGCCTTGGGGTTCACCTTGATGGTGATGGTCTGCTTGCCGTCCTTGACCACGCTGTCCACTGACTCGCAGAAATCCGTGTTCGGCGTGACCTTGCCCTTGAAGTCCACCTTCCAGCAGCCGCCCATGCCGCCGCCGTTCATGGCGACCGGGTTCATGGGAACCTGCAGCGCTGAGTTGTCCGCACTGTTGCCGTTGTTGGAGAACCCGTTGAAGTCCGGCCCGATGTTGCCCAACGGAAGGGTGACCTTGCCGCCCTGCTGCAGGTCGGCAGCCGGCTTCTCGTTGATGCTGATCAGCTTGGCCAGGTCGCTTCCCGATGCCTGTGCCTTGGCCGTTTCGGGGCCGCTGGCACCGCCACCGCCGCAGGCCGTCAGCGCCAGGGCCGCAGCAACAGCTGCAGCTCCGCCGATCCTGTTCAGTTTCCTCATGGTTTTCCCTTCATTGGTGCGAGTGGTGGTGCGTGTGGGTCGAGAAGTCCTAGGGCGCATGGTGGTCCGCCGGTTCGTGGACCACCAGCATGTCCTCATCCAGTTCCCCATCCGGAAAGAAGCAGGCGAACTGCTGGTCCGCGGCGGATGCCGCAGCTTCCAGGGGCGGTTCCAGGGTGAGGCACTTTTCCTGCTTGGCCGGCGGCAACGCCGCGAAGACAGGACAACGGGTGGCGAAGTTGCAGCCTTTGGGTGCCTGCAGCGGCGAGGGCAGGTCACCCTGCAGGATGATGCGTTCGCGGGTGCGTTCCAGCTGGGGGTCCGGAACGGGAATGGCGGAGAGGAGCGCGCGGGTGTAAGGGTGCCGGGGGTTGTCGAACACCCGGTCCACGGCACCGATCTCCACGATTTTGCCCAAGTACATCACCGCCACCCGGTTGGAGATGTGGCGCACCACGGAGAGGTCGTGCGCCACCAGCAGGTAGCTCAGGCCCAGTTCGGCGCGCAGGTGGTCCAGGAGGTTGATCACGCCGGCCTGGACCGATACGTCCAGGGCGGAGACGGGTTCGTCCAAAACCACCAGCTTGGGGTTCACGGCCAACGCCCGGGCGATCCCGATCCGCTGGCGCTGGCCGCCGGAGAACTGGTTGGGGAAGCGGTTGACGTGGTCCGGCTGCAGGCCCACGAGCTTCATTAGCTCCATGATCCGCTTCCTGGTGGCCGCCCGGTCCATGCCCGCGTTCTGCAGGGGTTCGGCAAGGACCTCGTACACCGTGAACCGGGGATCCAGGGCGCCGGTGGGATCCTGGAACACCATCTGGAGCTCGCGGCGCATCCTGGCTTTGGTCTTTGCGTCGGCAGCCTGCTTGTTGCTGAGCCCGCCGATCACCACCTCGCCGTCCTGGTCCGGATGGAACTCCATGATCTCCAGGAGCGTGGTGGTCTTTCCCGATCCGGACTCGCCCACGATGGAGAAGCATTCACCTTCGCGGATATCAAAGGTCACGCCGTCCACGGCCTTGACCGTGCCGATCCTGCGCTTGATCAAGGCGCCCCTGGTCAGCGGGAAATGCTTCCGCACGTCCTTGAGCTTCAGCACGGTGTCCCGCTGGGCACGGGGGATGGCGTCGAAGCGGGACACAGGCACCGGCGGGGCGGCGAACACGTCGTGGACATCCACAGTTCCGCCCAGCGATCCGGACTTGATGCAGGCGGCACGGTGCAGTGCGCCGCCGTCGACGGGTGCGAGGGCGGGCTCGCCGTCAAGGCAGGCCTCCGAGGCAAGGGGGCAGCGGGGTGCGAACGAGCATCCGGTGGGGGCGTGGAGCAGGTTGGGCGGCATTCCCTCGATGGGGACGAGCGAGGATTTCTCCGCCACGTCCACCCGGGGCACGGCGCCCAGCAGGCCCATGGTGTAGGGCATCCGCGGGTTGTAGTAGATGTCGTCCACGGCACCGGTTTCCACCGGCTTGCCCGCGTACATGACCATGATGTCGTTTGCCATCCCGGCCACCACGCCGAGGTCGTGCGTGATCATCACGACGGCGGCACCGGTCTCCTCCTGTGCCGCGTGGAGCACCTCGAGGACCTGGGCCTGGATGGTGACGTCCAGGGCCGTCGTCGGCTCGTCCGCGATCAGGACGCGCGGGTTGTTGGCGATGGCGATGGCGATCATGACGCGCTGGCGCATGCCGCCGGAGAACTCGTGCGGGAAGGCTTTCAGCCGTTCACGGGGGCTGGGGATCCCCACCATGGCGAGAAGCTCGACGGCGCGGGCTTCCTTGGCCTTCCTGCTCATGGAGGGGTGGTGGATGGCCAGCGCTTCGATGATTTGGGTGCCCACCGTGAAGACGGGAGTAAGGGAGGAGAGGGGGTCCTGGAACACCATGGCAAGGTCGTTCCCGCGGAATTGGCACATGGCCTTGTCGCTCAGCCCCAGCAGTTCCCTGCCGTTGAGCCGGACGGAGCCGGAGACCTGGGCCGCGGGCGGGAGGAGTCCCATGATGGCCAGCGAGGTGACCGATTTGCCGGAGCCTGATTCACCAACGATCCCCAGGGTCTTGCCGGGCATCAGGTCGAAGTCGACGCCCCTGACGGCGTGGACAACGCCGTTCTCTGAACTGAAGCGGACATTCAGGTCGCGGACGGACAGCACTGCGTCGGCAGGGGCGTGCAGTCCTGCCACGTGCAGGCGCTCTACGTCCGACCGGGCGGGTTCCATGGCTCCGGTGGTGGTTTCGCTGCTCATGCCGTCTTCTTTTCCGCGGGGATGGTCCGGGCTTTGGCCTTCCTGGCCTTGCCGGTGGAACTGGAGCTGGGGTCGAAGGCGTCCCGCAGGCCGTCGTTCATCATGGCCAGCGAGCCGGTCAGGAGGAACATGACGGTCAGCGGTACCCAGAACATCCAGGGGAAGGTCTGCACCTGGGAGGTGGCACCGCCGATCAGGACGCCGAGGCTCACGTCCGGGACCTTGATCCCGATGCCGATGAAGGAAAAGGCCACCTCGGCGAGGATGGCCGCCGTGACCCCGCGGGTGATGTCCAGGATCAGCAGCGAGCCGATGTTCGGAACCAGGTGGCGCCAGACGATCCGCCGCGGCGGCACGCCCATGTACTGGGCGGCCTTGACGAAGTCACGCTGCATGAGGGACATGGACATGGAACGGATCAGGCGGGCCGTCCCCATCCAGCTGAATACCAGCAGCACGATGATGAGCAGCAGCCATGAGGGAAGGTCCCGCTTGAGGCCCGCAGCGCCGCCGCTGGTGGCGACGGCCACCACCAGGAGTGCCGGCATCATGATCAGGGCCTCCAGGATGAACAGCATCACCTTGTCCACCTTGCCGCCGAAGTAGGCCATGCTGCAGCCGTAGACGGCGGCGATCAGGACCGATACGAGGCCTACCACCAGGCCAATCAGGATGGAGATCCTGGTGCCCTCGACGGTCATGGCGTAGAGATCGATTCCGGCCTGGGACGTACCGAGGAAGTGGTCGGCCGATGGCGGCATTCCGATGTTGAAGGGGTCGATGGTTTCCTTGTCCCACGGGGTGAAGAATCCCCCGATGAACGAGAAAACCGTCAGGGCCAGGAAGATGGCCAGGCCCGCCACTGCGGTCCTGTTCCGCAGGAAGCGGCGGAAGATAATGGTGTTTTTGCCGATGACGACGTCGGCGCTCTCCAGGTGCGCGTCCTGCGCCACGGCTGCCGGGTCAACGGCGTTCAGGTTGGTCATGGCTACTGCACCCGCACTCTCGGGTCGACAAGCGTGGTGGCGAAGTCCGCCAGGATGGCGCCCAGGGCGAAGATCACGGAGCCGTAGGCCAGGGTGGCCGTGGCGGCGTTGACGTCCTGCAGCGAGATGGCATCAATGCTCCAGGAGCCAACACCCGGCCAGGCAAAGATCTTTTCGGCAAAGAAGCCGCCGGCGAAGATGGCCGGGATGGTGAACGCGATGCTCTGGGCCACCGGAATGAAGGAGACGCGGAGGGCGTGCCGGGCGATTGCCTGGTTCCGGCTGAGCCCCTTGGCCCGGGCGGTGCGGACAAAGTCGGCGTTCACGTTGTCCAGCAGGTACTGCCGCTGCGCAATCTGGTAGGCGCCCCAGCCCACGAGTGTGATGGCCACCGTAGGCACCACGTAATGCGCGGCCAGGTCCATGGCCTGGGGCCAGCCGGCCGCTACGCCCGGTGTGGAGATGCCGGTGACGAAGAAGATCCGGTCCCCCACGGACTCATTGATGTTGATGGCTCCCAGCTGAACCAGGAAGTACGCGATGGGCGCGGGCACGATGTATGCGAGGTAGCTGTAGGACGTGATGACGCGGTCCTGGAACTTGTACTGCCGTGCGGCCGAATAGACGCCGAGCGCGACGCCGATAACCAGGGTAAGGATGATGGACGCCAGGAAGAGCCGGGTGGAGATCCAGACGCGGTCCCCAAACTCGGCGTTGATGTAGGCGCCGTTGGGGCTCCGGCCCCAGTCCCAGCGGGTGACGATCCCGGTGAGCCAGTCAACGTAGCGCTCCCACGGGCTGAGGTCCGGGTCCAAGCCTTTCAGCCGCATGGAGTTGGCCACCTGCTCCGGGGTGGGCCGGGGGATGCGTTCCTGCTCGAGCAGCGCCGGCTTGAGCGAGCTGACAGCCAGGAAGTATCCGGCGGATGTGGTGAGGAAGATCATCACCACATACGTGAGGCCGCGTTTGGCGAGGTACTTGAGCATGGGGCTATTTCTTTGGCCGCGCCGCCGGATGCTGGACGGAGGAACACTCCAATGTCCGATGTCGTGCCGTGCCGCTGGCCAAGTCAACCATCACTGCTGGATCCTTCCGTCGTCCCCGGACAAGCACGGGTTGTGCCGCCTCACCGGGTTCTGCACCAGCGGGTAGCTGGCCTCCCGCAGCCCCATGGGCAGGTCCTGGTGGACTATGTCGCGGGTCACATTCCAGAGGAAACTATCACAAGCATTCACCGGAAAAGCGCCGCAATCCCCCGAAATCAGGCGGGCCGTATCAGATCGTTATGAATAGTTCTGTGAAGTTGGTTTGACTGGACGCAAGGGCGTTCCACCGCGTAATCTACGCGCCGCCCGCCACGCGTGTGACAAGATCGCGCCAGGAAGTTGCCAGCCGTTCACTGGTGACCCCATGTTCGCGGACAAGGTGCAGGAGCCGCTCGGGGTCCAGGCTGGCATTAAGGGATCCGGCCATCAGCCACGGTTCGGGGGACTCGAAGCCGCCTTCGCGCAGGAGCATCTCCACGTGCCGGTTCCAGAGGGCGGCGGCCGGGACGTCAAACCTGCTGCGGGAGGCGTGTCCGGCAGCGAGGACCAGGTCGCCGTATTCCAGTACGTAAGCGATCCGCTCGGTGCCAAAGGCGATGAGCCGGTCCAGCGGCGCAGCCCCTGGGCCCAGGGGCGGCGGGCCGAACAGGACGCGGGCCTGGAAGGCGGCCTCCGAATCGTTCAGCAATGTCAGCATCAGTCCGGCGCGGCTGCCGAAGCGGCGGAAGACCGTGCCCTTGCCCACCCCGGCGTGCCCGGCCAGGCGGTCCATGGTGAGCGCCGCCGCTCCGCCCTGCGCAATCAGCTCCCGGGCAGCCAGCAGGAGACGTTCCCGGTTCCGGGCAGCGTCGCTGCGTTCCGCGGCCGTTACCGGGGTCATTCCCGGCCGCACTGGGATGGAACTCACACAGACAGTGTAGCCACCGGGAATATAAGCGGACTGCGGTCCGTTTAGTACGGTGAAGGCTCCATGAGCCTCTGTTCACCCGAACGCGGTCCCCGCCGCGACCCTAGCCAGGAGATTCCATGACCAAGAGCACAGTCCTTACCCTTGTCGGCAGCCTCCGCGCCGAGTCCACCAACCAGAAGCTGGCGGAAGCCATCCAGCTCAACGCGCCCGAGCAGGTGGACGTGGTGATCCACGAGAGCCTGGGCAACATCCCCTTTTACAACGAGGACCTGGACGTGGAAGGCCAGGTCCCGGCTGCCGCCGCGGCACTGCGCGCCGCCGCCGAAGAGGCCGACACCCTCCTGCTGGTCACCCCCGAACACAACGGCACCGTTCCCGCCGCCCTGAAAAACGCCATTGACTGGCTGTCCCGCCCCTTCGGTGCCGGGGCCCTGGCGGGCAAGCCGACCGCCGTCGTCGGTACAGCATTTGGCCAGTACGGCGGCGTGTGGGCCCAGGACGAGGCACGCAAGGCCGCCGGCATCGCCGGCGCGCAGATCCTCGACGACGTCAAGCTGGCCGTCCCGGGCTCCATGGTCCGCTTCGCCGAGGTCCACCCGAAGGACGACGCCGAAATCGTGGAGCAGATCAAGGGCATCTTCGACACCCTGGCCGCCGCAGCACCGGCAGCCTAACCTCCCGCGCCACTTGGCAGCTTAGGGAGCCCGGCAGCGCCCGGCATGCAGCTTTGCATGCCGGGCGCTGCCGGCTTAAGGGGCACTTCCCAGCCGTGACCAACTCTTGTCCCAACCGGTACCTTCCGGACATCTGCGCGGACCAGGGCCGCCGTAGCGTTAATCCACTGGACCTACCGGATGGGATTGCGTGCCGCATGGCAAAGAGACGGAGTTGGGGCGGCGGGGGCAGCGGCAGCCTGGCAGCGGCAGCAGGGTGCCTTGCGCTGCTGCTCAGCGCTTGCAGCGCCCCTCTCCCCCAACCGGAAGGGCCATCCGTGCCTGCCACCGGCGGAAATGCCGGAACCAGCGCAGCGCCGCTGGCCCTCCTTCCGGCGACGATGGAAAGCAGCCCTCCGGGGGAGGAGCAAGGAAGACCGGCCGGAAGGCCGCAAAGTACGCCCCAGGCAGCGGCACCCGCAGGTCCCCGGGCCAGCGCCGCCGCCACGGCCCCGCCGGTAACGGCCTACTTCGTGATGGTGGACGACGGCGGGAGGCACGGTATCCGCTTTGGCTGCAATGACAGCCTGGTCGCCTCCGCCCCACTCGCCGGCGCCGGGGATGGCCGGCTGAAGGCTGCAATCGCTGCCCTCCTTGACGGCGGACAGCAGCCGGATGGACTGTACAACGCGCTGGGCGGCTCCAGGCTGAAGTTCCTGTCCGGCAGCTTTGACGGCACAACGGTCACGGTCTACCTGGCGGGCGCGCTGAAGCCCGGCGGAACCTGCGACCTTCCGCGCATTGACGCCCAGCTCACCCAGACCGCCCTTGAGGCAGTGGGTGCAGTCCGGGCTGATATCTACATCAACGGAAAGACCCTGGCGGACTCCCTGAAACTGAAGTAGCCGGCCGCCGGTAAATCAGTAATAAACATATGTTGCTTTTAGCGCAACAACTGGCTGTATCCTGACTCTGTGACCCACGAGACACTTGACACCGCGGCAGGCACGCTGCCGGCGGAAGCCATTGATGCAATCGAGCGGGCGGCAACGTCGGCACACCGGCACGAGGAACTGTTCTCCGAGCGCGCGGCGAACATCCGGCAGTCGGCGGTGAGGGATGTCTTCGACATCTCCATGCGGCCCGGCTTGGTGTCGCTGGCGGGGGGAAGCCCGTACCTGCAGTCGCTCCCCCTGGACCGGCTCGCAGCCACGGCGGCGAAAATCATCGCGGAGGACGGCCTTACCGCCCTCCAGTACGGGGCCGGGCAGGGCACAGCGGAACTCCGGGCACAGATCTGCGATGTCATGGCTGCAGAAGGAATCCTGGATGCCCGTCCGCAGAACGTGGTGATCACCGCAGGTTCCCAGTCCGCCCAGGACGTTGCCACCAAGCTGTTCTGCAATCCGGGCGACGTGGTGCTGGTGGAGGACCCCACCTACGTGGGCGCACTGAACACGTTCGAGGCGTACCAGGTCCAGGTGGAGACCGTGGAGATGGACCAGTACGGCCTGGTTCCGGAACTGCTGGAGGCGCGGATCGCCGCCCTGCAGCTGGCGGGCAGGAGCATCAAGTTCCTCTACACCATCCCCAACTTCAACAATCCATCCGGCACCACCCTGGCCAGGGAACGCCGGCAGCAGGTGGTCGATATATGCCGCAGGGCGAATATCCTTGTCCTCGAGGACAACCCTTATGGCCTGCTCCGCTTCGAGGGGGAGCCCTTGGCTCCCTTACGGGCCGCAAACCCAGACGATGTCATCTATTTGGGATCATTCTCCAAGATCTTCGCGCCCGGCCTGCGCATTGGCTGGGCCCTCGTGCCGGAGCACCTGCAGCGCCGCTACTACCTGGCCGCCGAAGCCGTGACGCTCTGCCCGCCCGCCCTGAACCAGATGCTTGTCTCGGCCTACCTGCGCGACTACGACTGGAAGGGACAGATCGAGACCTACCGCCGGCTGTACGCCGAGCGCTGCCGCGCCATGCTGGCCGCCCTCAGGGAATACATGCCCGCGGGAACCACCTGGACCAACCCGCAGGGCGGCTTCTTCGTCTGGGTGACGCTGCCGGAGGGTGTTGATACCTACCCATTGCTGCACAAGGCGATCGATGCCGGCGTCGTGTTTATCCCCGGCGCCGCCTTCACGCCGTCGGACGAACCGTCCAATAAGCTCAGGCTCGCCTTCAGCGCCGTACCACCCGATGCCATCGCCGAGGGAGTGCGCCGGTTGGCGCCGGTGCTGCAGGAAGCCATCGCCGCGCTGTAGCGTAAGCCACACGAGTGCCGAAACCTAGCAAAGGAGCATGCATATGGCTGGAATCATCGTTGTAGGGGTTGACGGCAGCGAGACGGCGAAGAAGGCGGCGCAGTCAGCCAGGGACCTGGCTGCGGCCCTGGGCGCTTCCCTGCACGTCGTGTCCGCCTTCGACAGCGACCGGACCGAGGTGTTCGGCAGCGGCAGCGACCGCTGGATCGTCTCCGACGCGGACGCCGCGGAGCAGGTGGCCCGGACGGTGGCGGAATCGCTGGGCCGCGACATCACGGTGACGTATTCGGCAGCGCGCGGGCGCCCGGCCGACGCCCTCATCAAGGAAGCCATCCGCATGGACGCCAGGATCATCGTGGTGGGCAACCGGCGCATGCACGGCATCGGGCGCGTCCTTGGCAGCGTGGCCAACAGCGTTGCCCACAACGCACCCTGCGACGTGTACATCGCCAACACCTACGACGCCGACTGAACCGTCAGGACCGGCCGCCGGCGTAACGCCGGACACTCCCCGTGGTGGTGCATGTCGCTGCGGGGGGTGTCCGTTCTCACCGGCTGAAACCGGTTTCGCTGCGTTCTCCAACGATAAAATTGGAAAAGGCCCCAAAGGCGTGGACATTGACAAATCCACCCCCATCGAAGGGCTCCCCCTTGATCACCTTGCAGCGCCGGCAGCTCGTTGGCCACGACATCCTCCTGGCCCGCCACGGAAACCACATCTCCTCCATGCGCGTGGACCGGAGCAACGGCAGGGTAGTTGCGCTGCTTGACGACGGCAGCCTGGACAGCGCCCCCAACCTGATCGCGCCGGGACTCGAGCTTCCCCAGACCGTGCGGAGCGTCCTGCGCGAGGACTGGAAGCTGCTGGGCGCCTGGGCCGGGATGGCGGCCCTGATGGGCGGCCTGATGACCGCAGCCGCTGTGGTTCTGGGAACCACAGCTGATCCTGCCCTGCTTGAGGCCCTCACGGCCTACTCCGCGTACTAGGCGTTCAGCCCACCAGCCAGCCCTGGAGCAGCCACCAGATCCCGGCCATCACCACTCCGCCAAAGAGCGAACCTGCCACCACCTGCCCCGGGGTATGCGCCCGCAGGACAACGCGTGACCAGCCCACCGCCGGAACCAGGAGCAGCAGCGGGGCCCAGGCCGCGCCAAGCATCAGCACCAATACGACGGCGGCACAGGACACTGCAGCGGCATGGCCGCTCATTTTCCAGAACGGGCTGACGACTGCCAGCACGGCCACGCCGCCCACCACCGCCAGGACCATGGCGGTCACGCTCTGCGGGGCGTTCACGGTGTCCAGCACCAGCAGCCCCACGGCAATGCAGGCCAGCGCCATCAGCAGCACCGGGGCGCGCTGCCTCCGGTCGCTCACATGATGGTCCGTCACCTTCCCCAGCCTGACCAGCACCAGCAGCACCACAAGCGGAAGCACGCACACAAAGAGGGCCGCCAGCGCCCCGTAACCCATGGTCCCGGGGAATCCTGCCTCCGTCAGGGGGCTGATCAACAGCTGGATGCTCACCACCACCGGCGGCTGGAAGACCTCAGTCAGCCACCTGGCGGTGCGGTTCCTGGCCCGGATTGAGCCGCTGCTTACCGTCACGTCCTGGTCCGGGCCCTAGTCCAGCAGGAGCGCGGGCTCTTCCAGGATGGCTGCGACGTCGGCCATGAAGCGTGCGGACAGGTCACCATCCACCACGCGGTGGTCGAAGGATCCTCCCAAGGTGGTGATCCAGCGGGGAATCACCTCACCGTCCAGGACCCAGGGCTTTTGCTTGATGGTTCCGAAAGCAACGATGGCCACCTCGCCCGGGTTGATGATGGGCGTGCCGGTGTCGATGCCCAGGGCACCGATGTTGGTGATGGTGAGCGTGCCGCCCTGCATCTCGGCCGGCTGGGTCTTCCCGGCCCTGGCGGTGGTGGCCAGGTTGTTCAGCGCCAGCGCCAGCTCCTTCAGGGACAGGTCCTGGGCATTCTTGATGTTCGGGACCATCAGGCCGCGCGGGGTTGCGGCGGCAATCCCCAGGTTCATGAAGTGCTTGACATGGATTTCAGCGGTGTCGGAGTCTTCGTTGTCCACCCACGACGCGTTCACGCTGGGGTTCCGGGCCGCGGCCCAGATGACGGCCTTGGCCAGGATGAGCAGCGGCGAGACCTTGATGCCCTCGAAGTCCCGGGAGGCCTTGAGCCGCTTGACGAATTCCATGGTGCGGCTGGCATCCACGTCCACGAAGATGCTGACGTGCGGCGCTGCGAAGGCGGATTCCACCATCGCCTTTGCGGTGGCCTTGCGGACGCCCTTGACCGGAATCCGCTCCACGCGCTGGTCCTGCGGCTTTCCGGCCTTGCCCCAGAAGCCGTCCGCCTTGTCCAGCTCGGCATCGCGCTGAGACTGGTAGCTGACCAGGTCCTCGCGCGTTACTTCACCCCGTGAACCGGTGGCAACAACATCTGCCAGGTCGATGCCCAGGTCACGGGCAATTTTCCGGACGGGCGGCTTGGCCAGGACCCGGTTGACCAGGCCCGTGATGGTGCCGCCAAGGGTAGGACGGTTGTCGACGGCGGCGGGTTCGGTGGCGGACACTGCAGCCGGCGTGCCCGGCTGGACAGGTTCAACCTGCGGGGCATTGACCGTCACGGCAGCGGCCGGCGCCGTTTTCCGCGGGCGCCGCTTGACCGCGTCGGCCTTGGGGCCGGACCCCACCAGCGGGCCGGCGGCCGGGGCACTTCCGCCAGCGCCGCCGTCGGCCGTTGTGTCCACTGCCGCATCCTGCGGGAGCTTGCCGTAGAGCGGCTGCACTGGTGCTTCCGGTGCACGGACGTCAGCGGGTGTGGGATCGCCGGACACGTGGTCGCTGACGCTGATGATGGCCGTGCCGACGTCCACGGTCACCCCTTCCCCCACCAGCAGTTCGGTGACCGTCCCGGCGAACGGGGACGGCAGTTCCACGATGGACTTGGCGGTTTCGATCTCGCAGAGGACGTCATTGATGGCGACGGCGTCGCCCGGCTTGACCTTCCAGGAGACGATTTCCGCTTCGGTGAGGCCCTCGCCGACATCGGGCAGGTTGAACTTGTTCAGGGTCATGGTGTCCTCAGTAGGAGAGGGCGCGGTCCAGCGCCTCCAGGATGCGGTCGATGTCCGGAAGGTAGTCTTCCTCCACCTTGGCAACGGGATAGGGCATGTGGAATCCGCCAACGCGGATCACCGGGGCCTCGAGCGAATGGAAGGCACGTTCACTGATGCGGGCGGCGATTTCGCCGCCGATTCCACCGAAGGTGGGCGCCTCGTGCGCCACGATCAGCCGTCCGGTCTTCTGGACGGAGGCGGTGACGGTGTCGAAATCGATCGGCGAGATGGACCGGAGGTCGATGACCTCAACGCTCCTGCCGTCCTCCGCCGCGGCGTTGGCGGCCGCAAGCGCCACGGGAACCAGGGGGCCGTAGGCAACAATGGTGGCATCAGTACCCTCACGCAGCACGTGGGCCTTGAAGGGGTCCTCCGAGGGGCCCGGAGCGTCAACGTCGACGTCGCCCTTGAGCCAGTAGCGCCGCTTGGGTTCGAAGATGATCACCGGGTCCTGGCATTCCACGGCCTGCTGGATCATCCAGTAGGCGTCGTGCGGGTTGGAAGGGGTGATGATGCGCAGGCCTGCCGTGTGCGCGAACAGCGCCTCGGGGGACTCGGAGTGGTGCTCCACGGAGCCGATGCCGCCGCCGTACGGGATGCGGATGACGACGGGAACCGTAAGGTTGCCGTGGCTGCGGGCGTGCATCTTGGCCAGCTGGGTGGTGATCTGGTTGAAGCCGGGGAAGACGAAGCCGTCGAACTGGATCTCGCAGACGGGGCTGTAGCCGCGCAGGGCCAGGCCGATGGCGGTGCCGATGATGCCGGATTCGGCCAGCGGGGTGTCCACCACGCGGTCCGGGCCGAACTCGCCGATCAGCCCGTCGGTCACCCGGTACACACCACCCAGGGGACCAATGTCCTCGCCCATCAGCAGCGACTTGGGGTTTGCCGCCAGGGTGGCCCGGAGGCCCTCGTTGATGGCCTTGGCAATGGTCATGGTGGTCATCAGTGGCCTGCCTTTGCTTCCTGCGCGGCGGCTTCTTCCTCGCCGGCGAATCCTGCGCTGTACTCCTCGAACCATGCCAGTTCCTCGGCCACCAGCGGATGCGCCTGGGCATAGACGTTGGCGAAGGCCTGCCGGATGTCCGGGTTTTCAAGATCATGGGCGGTGCGCCGGACATACGCGGCCAGCTCGTCGCCGTCGGCCTTGACCTTGGCGAAGAAGTCGCCGTCCGCCAGGCCTTCGGCACGCAGGTACTTCTCGAGCCGTGTCAGCGGATCCTTGGCCCGCCAGGCGTCTTCTTCCGTCGACGGGCGGTACTTCGTGGGGTCGTCGGCGGTGGTGTGCGCGCCCACCCGGTAGGTGAAGGCCTCGATCAGGACGGGTCCGTTGCCCTGGCGGGCATGCTCCAGGGCCCATTCGGTGACTGCATGCACGGCGATCACGTCGTTGCCGTCCACCCGGATCCCCGGGAAACCATAGCCCTTGGCGCGGTTGGACAGCGGAACCCGGGTCTGGACGTTGGTGGGTACGGAGATGGCCCAGTGGTTGTTCTGGCAGAAGAACACCACCGGCGCCTTGTAGGAGGAGGCGAACACCATGGACTCGTGCACGTCACCTTCCGAGCTGGCGCCGTCACCGAAGTAGGCGATGACGGCGGCGTTCGGCTGCTCGTTGGCCGCATCCGTGGCGGCGGCGAGCTTCTGGTCGCGCTGGATCCCCATCGCGTAGCCCACGGCGTGGAGGGTCTGGGCAGCCAGGACCAGGGTGTACAGGTGGAAGTTGGTGTCCTTGGGGTTCCAGCCGCCGTTGGAAACTCCGCGGAACTGGCGCAGGAGTTCGGCCAGGTCCACGTTGCGGGTCAGCGCGACGCCGTGCTCCCGGTACGTGGGGAAAATGTAGTCCTGCGGCTGGCTGGCACGGCCCGAGCCAATCTGCGCTGCCTCCTGGCCGGTCAACGGTACCCACAGTGCCAGTTGGCCCTGGCGCTGGAGGGCGGTGGCTTCAATATCGAACCGGCGGATAGCGGCCATGTCCCCATACAGCCCACGCAGGTCCTCCGGGGTCAGTTTGTCCGCGTAGCCGCTGAAGACCGGATCGCTGCCGAGCTTCCCGTCGGGGCCGAGCAGCTGCACCATCTGGGCCGCGGGCTCGCCCATGACGGCTTCAGCATCGGCTTCCCGCTGATCGTCTACCGCTGTTCCGTCGAACTCGGTGGAAGGCAGATGAGTGCCCATACCGTCTCCTTGCTTGCCGCATCCGGATGCAATGCAAATGTCGCTGGGATATATGCCTCAAAAGGAATACATTCCCCTTGCGGCATATACATTGGCTTACTGATCCTAACTTTATCTTCGGTAAGTAGCGGGAGGGCTACTTGTTAAGTGCTAGGAAGTTGCCGGTGCCTTTGTATAGTCGGCACACAACTGGAGGAACCGGGTGTTGGCCTCGGGTTCCCCGATACTGACCCGGACGCCCTCCCCGGGGAAGGCCCGCACGGAGAGGGCACGCGTCCCCGCCAGCTCCGCAAAGGCTGAACTTTCAGCACCGAGTGCCAGCCATACGAAGTTGCCCTGGGCATCCGGGATGGCCCATCCGAGCTCCTTCAGGCCGGCGGTTACCCGCGCCCGCTCGTCCACGAGCTTTTGTACCCTTTCCACAACCTGGGCGTAATTCCCAAGGGAAACAATTGCTGCGTCCTCGGCAATTTGGGACACGGCGAACGGGGTGGCGGCAACGCGGAGGTACTGCGTCAGTTCCGGTTGGGAGACGCTGTAGCCCACCCGAAGGCCGGCCAGTCCGTGGGCTTTGGAGAAGGTCCGCAAAACCACCACGTTGGGGTATTTGCGGTAGAGGTCGATCCCCTCAACGGCGTCCTGGGCCCTGACGAACTCCTGGTAGGCCTCGTCGATGACCACCACCACGTCCGCCGGCACGGAACGGATAAAGGCTTCGGTTTCAGCAGCGCCGAGTGCCGGGCCCGTGGGATTGTTGGGCGTGCAGAGAAGGATGACTTTGGTGCGGGCCGTCACTGCAGCCGCCATCGCTTCCAGGTCATGCCGTCCGTCCGCGGTCACGGGGATGCGCACGCTTTCCGCACCTGCCAGTCCCACGCTGATGGGGTATGCCTCAAAGGAACGCCACGCATAGATGACCTCGTCCGCCTTGCCGTCCTCGTTCTGGCCCGCAAAGGCAGCCAGAATCTGGTTCAGTGCGCCCAGGCTCCCGGCGCCGGTGACGATGTCCTCGGCGGGCACGCCAAGGAATTCCGCCAGCGCCGCGCGGAGCCTGCTGCTCAGCGGATCCGGGTACCGGTTGAAGTCCCGCTGCCGGGCGATCGCCTCGAGGACGGCCGGAATCGGGGGCAGCGGGTTCTCGTTGGACGACAGCTTGTAGCTGGCCAGCCCGCTGACGGCGGCCGGTGGCTTTCCTGCAGCGTAGCGGGGCAGCCGCTCCAGCACCGGGCGGGGTGCAATGCCGCCTGCCCTGGTCTCAGATGAGGTCATGGCTTCTAGCCTACTTCCAAGCCCCCACGGGAATCGGGGGACCATGCACCGAAATTCAGGGCACGCTGCCGGCCGCACATCAGCACCGTGTGGAAGCATGGTGCCATGGGTTCATTCATCCTCCGGGTCATCGTCAATGCCGCAGCTCTTTGGGTGGCCAGCTGGATCCTGCCGGGCATGGACATCTCCAGCACGGCGGCATCGGATGCCGTGGCCCGCAGTGGTATTTCACAGGACACCGATGCCATCGGGATCGTCCTGGCCTACCTCTTCATCGGCCTCATCTTCGGGGTGGTGAACGCCTTCGTGCGGCCGCTGGTCAGACTCCTGGCGCTTCCCATCACCATCCTGACCCTGGGCCTGTTCGCGATCGTCATCAACGCGGCCATGCTGTACCTGACAGCCTGGATCAGCGGCTACACACCGGTGCACCTCACTATCGATTCCTTCTTCTGGACCGCCGTCCTGGCGGCGATCATCATCTCCCTGGTCTCACTGGTGGCAGGTTTGCTCCCGGGCGGCAGGCGCTGACCCCCGGTCCGGGATCCAGCCTCTAAGTAGGAAGGCGGGCGGAAACAGGTACCCGGCAGGTGCCGTTTCGCCACCCAGCTCCCAAAACAGCAGTACCCGCCACCCATGACCCCTGCCGGACGGGCCGCTTAGGCTGCGAACCGGGGCCTCCAGAGGCCCTGTTGCTGTCAGTTCCGGACCACGGGGGGCCCACGCATGAAGCCCATGAGATTCCTGCTTGCCGCCTGCCTGCTTTTGGCGTGGCAGGCAGGCCCTGCACACGCAGATGCCGAAACAGGGCCGGCACCGCGGAGCATGACCGCGCTTGGCAACGACATCTCCTGGCCCCAGTGCGGCGCAGACCTCCCCGCACCCCCGTCATTCGCAATCGTGGGCGTCAACGGGGGACGGCCGGACACCGTCAACCCATGCCTGGCTGCCCAACTGGCGTGGGCGGACCAGACGTCGGATGCCGCCGGGGGAACTCCGGCGGCGGTGTACGTGAACACCGCCGCAACAGGACCGGTGGAGTCGGTGTGGTGGCCTGCGAGCAACAGCTACCGTGGCATAGACGTCAGCAACCCCTACGGAGTGTGTGACGGCACGGGGGCACCTGCCTGCGCCTACGTCCACGGGTACGCCATGGCCGCCAATGACGTTGCCATCCTGAAGGATTCCGGCGCCGGGGAGCTGCGGCGCATGTGGTGGCTGGATGTTGAAACCGGAAACAGCTGGCTGTGGGACAAGAGCGCCAATGCTGCGGAGCTGGAGGGCATGACCGCGTTCCTGGAGGGCACTGGCTTGGACGTGGGGATCTATTCCACCGGTTATCAATTCGGTGAAATTGTGGGGGAAGTGGGCCCCGGCAGCAACCTCTACCGGCTGAGGAACTGGCTGGCGGGTGCGGAATCCACGGACTCTGCCCGCGAATACTGCTCGGCTTCCCCCCTGGCGCCGGGCGGGACCGTCACGCTGACCCAGTTCACCGAAGGCGACCTGGACTACAACTACCGGTGCACAGCCGCCGTGCCGGCGCCGGCCCCGAAGCCCGCCCCGCAGCCGGACCCGCAGGGAAAGACGCGCACCAAGAGGTTCGCGGAAATGCACGCCGCCCAGATCTCCTGAGGGCCTGCCCTGCTTTGGCTGGATGCAAGTTTTACCTGGCACCCGGCTGCGGCCGCCCCGAAAAGGGGTCCCTGCGTTCCCTGGGAAGAGGAGGCGGTGGCGGCTTGGACAGGGAAAACCTGGTGGCAGTGGCAGCACCGCCGGCACCCAGGACCCCGCCCAGCACCGCCGTGGACTGGGCCAGGGACGGGTCCTTGCTGGCGCCCACCAGGCGGGCTGCCTCCTCATAGCCGGTGAGGCGGTGGCCCGGCCCCAGTCCGGCGTCTTCTCCCCCGCGCACGTAGAGGTCGTTGTTCACGGTCACCGTGACCTGGTTCCTGGCATCCCGGTTGTCCAGGCCATCGCTGCCGGGCACCCAGTCCGTGCGGTGTTCCAGGTGAAGAGTGCTGACATCGGGGGGAGGCGTTATGCGCGAAATGGG
The DNA here is from genome assembly GCF_007828995.1 of Arthrobacter sp. AG367. Taxonomy (NCBI): domain Bacteria; kingdom Bacillati; phylum Actinomycetota; class Actinomycetes; order Micrococcales; family Micrococcaceae; genus Arthrobacter; species Arthrobacter sp. AG367. The sequence goes on along the minus strand of NZ_VIVE01000007.1, from coordinate 165,412 downwards.
CGATCCCGCAGTCAGGACGTATTTCATGTCGTACTCCTTGAGGAACTCCTTGTCCGCCGCCAGGTTCATGGCATGGATTCCGCCCTGGCTGTACCCCACCGCAACGACGTCCGCTCCCGGCTCGGCGCCGGCCTCCCGGAGTGCCTGCAGGACTGCGGCATTCACCTGCCGGGAATTGCTGCCCAGGCCGTCGACGATTCCGGCAAGATCGAACGGGTTGGTGCCTTCGTCTTCGTCATGGACCTGGGTTCCCGGAACCACCACCACGTAGGCCTTTCCGCCTCCGTTGTCCACCTCGATGACTTCGATGTAGCCACTGCCGCGCTCCTCCACCAGCCTGACCCGTTCAAGCAGCCCGGCGGGGGTGGCGTCGAGGTCGATGGGCACGCGCTCTTCCTGCCTGGCCGTCACCGGGCCCGGACGCAGCGCGGGGTTGACGCCTTCGACCAGAGACTTGATCAAGGGAAGGGTGGTGACGGCATTGGCCACCAGCATCTCCATGGCATCCCCATTGAGGAATCCCGTCCGCCAGAAGTCCACATGCTTCCGGAGCTCAACGTCCGGATTCGACAGGCCCAGCATCCACTGCGTGTGGGCAATGGATTCGGCCATCTGGTAATCCCACCTGCAGCTCCGTACCTGGCCGCTGATCCGCTGGAGCTCCAGCCGGACCCTGAGGACCGCCTCCCTTGACTCCCCCACCGCAATAAGCGCTGCAGTCCCCGTGGTTCGCGGCTGGTTCTGGTACTCACCAAGCTCCCGCCAGACCGTGAAAAGCTCCGCCTCGATGGCGGCGAGACGGCCGGCGAGTCCATCGAGCTTCGCGGCCCCCGCATCCAGTTCCTCCAGCTGGACGGTGATTCCACCCACGCCACCGGAAATGGTCAGGATGCCGTCCGGGGGCGGTGGTGAAACGTGGATGGGACCTCCTGAACCGGAGGGCGTCACATCGGCCATCAGAACCGGCTGCCCGGCGAGCACTCGGCCGTCAATGCCGCGCTGGCGTGCGCGGCCACCGCGGCAGACGCCTCCCGCACCCGGTCAAGCGCCCTGCGGACCGCCACCGCCTGCAGGCTGACCGAATCGCGGTATGCCTGCCCGGCAGGTGATTCCCAGTTCGCCAACTGGATCTCGTGGAATCCTGCGAGCACCTCTTCCGCCGTGTGACAGCACTGCGCCACCCTTCGCCCCAGTTCCTGGACTTCAAGGCTGACGCCCAGCCCGTTGCCCCATATCCCGTCCGTCAGATCGTTCCCCATGCCAGCTCCCCGTCACGGCCTTCCCGGCCAGATGTTTCGCCATCTCCCTGCTGTGTCCAACGCTAGGCAGGCAGCCCCCGCGGGGTAAGCACCGCCGTCGGCTATGTGGACAAGTAACGTGGCCGCCCGGCTTAAGGCGGTGCCGGACTTCATGAAAGAATCAGCACATGCCTGAAACTGCCGCCACAGCTGATACCCGTACGCCCTCAGGACGCCTGGCCCTCGCCGCGTCATCGGAAAAAATCGCGCTCGGACCCCTGGACGGCCGTTACCAGTCCGCCGTCGCCCCCCTCGTGGACTACCTGTCCGAGGCCGCCCTGAACCGCGACCGGGTGGCTGTGGAAGTTGAATGGCTCATCCACCTGACCAGCAACAACGTCCTGCCGGGAGCCGGTCCCCTCAGCAAGGAGCAGCAGGACCAGCTCCGCGCCATCGTCACCGAATTCGACGCCGCCTCGGTAGCCGAACTCGCAGAGATCGAGGCCGTCACCGTCCATGACGTGAAGGCCGTGGAGTACTACATCGGCCGCCGGCTGCCCGCTATCGGCATCGAAAACCTGACCGCCATGGTCCACTTCGGCTGCACTTCCGAGGACATCAACAACCTTTCCTACGCGCTGGGCATCAAGGGCGCCGTGAAGGATGTGTGGCTGCCCGCCGCCCGCGCCCTGGTGGAACAGATCAGCAGGATGGCGGAAGACAACCGCGCCGTCCCCATGCTGTCCCGGACCCACGGCCAGCCGGCCACGCCCACCACCCTGGGCAAGGAGCTGGCTGTCATCGCGCACCGCCTGACCCGCCAGCTGGACCGGATCGAAAAGACGCAGTACCTGGGCAAGATCAACGGTGCCACGGGCACCTACGCCGCGCACGTGGCCTCCGTCCCGGGCGCTGACTGGCAGCAGGTGTCCCAGACCTTCGTGGAGGGGCTGGGCCTGACCTGGAACCCGCTGACCACGCAGATCGAGAGCCACGACTGGCAGGCAGAGCTCTACGCCGACGTGGCACGCTTCAACCGCATCCTGCACAACGTCTGCACGGATATCTGGAGCTACATCTCCATCGGCTACTTCGCCCAGATTCCGGTGGCCGGCGCGACGGGTTCGTCCACCATGCCGCACAAGGTGAACCCCATCCGCTTCGAGAACGCCGAGGCCAACCTGGAGATCTCCAACGGCCTGCTGGACACCCTGGGCGCGACGCTGGTCACCTCCCGCTGGCAGCGCGACCTGACCGACTCCTCCAGCCAGCGCAACATCGGCGTGGCATTCGGCCATTCCCTTCTCGCCATCTCCAACGTGGCCAAGGGCCTGGAGCGCCTGGACGTTGCCGGGGACGTGCTGGCAGCGGACCTGGACACCAACTGGGAAGTGCTGGGTGAAGCCATCCAGATGGTCATGCGCGCGGAGGCGATTGCCGGCGTCGAAGGCATGGAGAACCCGTACGAGCGCCTCAAGGACCTCACCCGCGGCCAGCGCGTCGACGCAGCGCGCATGCGCGAGTTCGTTCAGGGACTGGGCCTTTCCCCAGATGCCGAGGCACGCCTCCTTGCCCTTACCCCGGGCAAGTACACGGGCATCGCTGACCAGCTGGTGGACCACCTGAAGTAGGCTCCGCACCAACGCAGAAGATTACGACGGCGGCGCCGGGCTCCCCAGGGCCCGGCGCCTTTCTGCGACCCCGGCGATGTGACGCCCGTTCCGGCCGTACGCCGGCAGCATTCCGGAGTGCGAAACTGGGACCATGAAGTTGCTCCTGATCCGCCACGGCGAAACCCCCGGCAACGTGCTGGGCCAGCTTGATACCGACCATCCCGGCCCTGGGCTGACCGAACTGGGCGAGCGCCAGGCGGAGGCCATGGCGCGGGCCCTGGCCAACGAACGCATCGGGGCCCTCTACGCCTCAACGCTGATCAGGACCCAGATCACCGCCGCCCCGCTGGCGCGGCTGCAGACCCTCGATGTCGAAGTGCTGGAAGGGCTGCACGAAATCGAGGCCGGATCGCTGGAGAAGCTCACCGACCACGAATCCCACAAGCGCTACATGGGGACGGTCATCTCCTGGGCCGCCGGGGACCTGGATCTCCGCATGCCGGCGGGTCCGGACGGCCACGCCTTCTTCGAACGGTTTGACGGTGCCATCGCCCGGGTGGTGGAGCGGGCCGAACATCACCAGCACGGCACCGTTGCGGTCGTCAGCCATGGTGCAGCCATCCGCACGTGGGCCGGGTTGCGGGCCGACGGCGTTGACCACGAGTTCGCCGCCCGTCATGTCCTTGCCAATACCGGGATCGTGGCGTTGGAGGGCGACCTGCGTGCCGGCTGGAACCTGATCCATTGGGACGGCAGCCCGGTGGGCGGCCTCGCCCTGGCGGACCCGACCGCCGAGGACCCGACAGGGCGGGACGCGGGCGCCCCCTAGACCTGCTGCCGGTGGCGCCGGGGAGAGAAGATGCGCATTGCCTTGCACGGGACGGCACCCGGCTCCACGCGCTGACTTACACGGCTGCGCTGGTCGTCCCCGCCGGGCCGGCTGTCTTGGGCCTGCACCGGGGCCGCGGGGATCAGCCGTGCTGCCATCGCCGCGGCGCTTGCCGCCGTCGGCCGTTCGACGGGATCCATGGCTGTCAGGGACCGCAGCAGGATGGCCCATTCACCGAGGTGGTCCGGAACATCCGGTGACCGCAGGGTCCTGGCCACAAGGGATTCGATGGCGGTGCCCGGAAACGCCTTGGAGCCGGTGAGAAGCTCCAGCAGGACCAGGCCCATGGCGTACACATCCCAGGAGGGGTCAGCCGTGCCGCCGGAGGCCTGCTCGGGGCTCATGTAATGCACGGTGCCGGAGGAAATTCCGGGCTCGGGAGCCGACCCCGCCGCGGCGGCGATTCCAAAATCGATGATCCGGACCGGACTCCTGCGCAGCCCGCTCAGCATCAGGTTGGCAGGCTTGATGTCCCGGTGCACAAGCCCGCTGGAGTGAAGGTGCGCCAGTGCACGGAAGAAACCCTGTGCCCAGAGTGCAACATCCCCGGGCCCCGAATTCTGCAGCCGGATGGTTTCGGCCAGGCTCGCGCCCAACGCAAGTTCCTCCACCAGAAAGGGGCGCCCGGAATGGCGCCCGCCGTCGGGCATGACGCCCTGGGCCAGCAGCCGCACGATGGACGGGTGGTTGAGCCCCGCCAGCACGCTTGCTTCATTGCGGATGCGCTGGTGCTGCTTCCGGCCGTTGACTGCCGCGATCTTGACTGCGGCATCAGGACCGCCCTCCAGGTCAACCGCACGGAAGACTTCGGCAGCGGACCCGCGGCCCAGGCGTTCCCTGAGCTGGTAGCGCCCGGCAATGAGACCGTCCGGGCCAGGTTTCTGCGGGCTGAGCGGCAGTACAGGCGCTGCCGTCCCGGCGATGCTCATGCTGAAAGGGCAGCGGAGGTGTGCGTGGCGCGGACATCGGCCGGCTGCCAGGCATCCAGCTGGAATCCGCAGGCGCAGCGCCACACGGGCGGAAGCTCCGTACCCCCTGCGTCGGCCGGCGTGAAGGTGTAGCTGGCGCGGTGCCATCCCACAGCCGGCGTCACGAGCTGCATGGCGGCACCACAGTGGACTGCCGGATCTCCCTGCGGCGCAGTGGTGCCGTCCAAGGTGGATTCCAGCAGGTCGCTTGTCAGGACCGCCCCGGCCAAGCGGGGTTCAGGCGGTGAAACTTCGGTGAAAGTAACCAACACACTCACGACTCCGTTGGGAAGCAACTTTGGGAACAATCGTAAGCTTACATATAACTAGTTGATCTAGCTAGTCCACCTAGTGAATTTTCTGGTCCTTGCCTTCGGGCGCCTGGAGCGCGTCCGTCATCCGCTGGAGGAAATCGACCACGACCCGGGCCTCCTCCGCGGTCAGGCCTTCCGCCACCTGCATCATGCGCCGGTGCATGGCGCCGAGCGTCTCGCGGACCTCCTTGTCCGATTCAACGGTGGGGATGACCACCACGGACCGGCGGTCCGAGGGATGCGCCTCGCGGCGAACGTGGCCGCTGGCCACCAGCCGGTCGATCAGCGAGGTTGTGGAAGCGCTAGTAATATTGAGGAACTGGCTCAGGTCCTTGGGGACAACCTGCTTGCCTGAGGCCTGCACACGCAGCAGATACCGCAGCGCGAGAATGTCGGTTTCCCCCATGCCCATGGAGTCCCTGGTGGTGCGGCGGATTTCGGTTTCGGCCGCGCGGTAGTCGCGGAGCGACTTCAGCACCGCAGCACTGTAGTCCAGCTGCCCGTCGGGCCCGTACCAGTAGCCGGATCCCTCGTTGCCCATAGAAGCCATGGATTTATTTTAGACCAGCTGGTAACTAGGCTGCCAAGTAACCTGCCCAGCCGCGTCAACATCCGCGTTATCCAGGTGCTTACCGCCAGGAAACACCTGTGTAACTCCCCGCGCCTAGCCTTATCAGGCATACCCCTCCGGCGAATCGAGGCAGATATGCAGACCAACCCCAGGCTGAACATCCGGCAGGTCCCCTGGTCCAACCCCGTGGGCGCCGACCTCCGCCGCGCCCAGCAGGCCGAACTTGACGCCCGCTTTGGCCGGCCTGACCACGAACCCGGCCCGCCGCCGTCGGGCGCCGACTGTGCGGTGTTCCTGGTGGCGTACGACAAGGGTTCGGGGCAGCCTGTGGGCTGCGGGGGGCTGCGGCTCCTGGACGGATCGACGGCGGAAATCAAGCGCCTCTACGTACTGCCGTACACGCGGGGATCCGGGGTGGCCAGCTCCATCCTGGCGGCCCTGGAAGCGGAGGCCTTCAGGCAGGGCATTACCCGCATCAAGGCAGAGGCGGGGTCCGCGCAGCCGGACGGCCGGAACTTCTACGAGAATTCGGGATTCGAGGCCATCCCGAACTTCGGGCCCTACGTCGGGGTGGAACACTCGTACTGCTACGCCAAGAGCATCAATGCCCGCAGCGCGGCGCAAACCGCCATGGCCTAGCAGTGGAGCCCGTGGCACCGGTGCCGGCGCGCCGTCACACTGGAAGGGCGCACCGCCCCGTCGGCTAATCTCAGCCTATGGAAACAGCGGACATCACCTTCCGGACCCGCAAGTGGGTGCGGCCCGAGGACCTCAACGCCAACGGGACGCTCTTCGGCGGCAGCCTGCTGAAATGGATTGACGAAGAGGCCGCCATCTATGCCATCCTCCAGCTGGGAAACGGCCGCGCCGTCACCAAGTACATTTCGGAGATCAACTTCGTCAGCTCGGCCGTCCAGGGCGACCTCATCGAGATGGGCCTCACGGCCACCCGGTTTGGCCGGACCTCCCTCACCATGCGCGCCGAGGTCCGCAACATGATCACGCGGCAAAGCATCCTCACCATCGAGGAGATCGTGTTCGTGAACCTGAACCAGGACGGCAAGCCCGAGCCGCACGGCTACACGGAGATCACCTACGACCGGGACCGGATTCCCACGCACCACCTCAGCGGTACCACGGTCAAGGACTAACGTTCGCCCCCGGTTCACGCCGCGGGCCCCCAGAGTTTCCCCATCTGGTCCAAAGTGGACAGCCGGGCTGTTTATCGAATCGATAGGTATAACAGCCCGGTTTTTGTCATGCGCGGCTATAGGCTGTGCGGACATGCTCCGATTCCAGTCCAGAAATGAGTCCTGATCGTGCGTAAATTGCAGACTTTGGTTGCCGCCGCCGTCGCCGTCACCCTCCTCGCCGGATGCGGTGGTGGATCGAACCCACCAACTTCAACGGGGGAAGCTTCCAAAGCTCCGCAAGGTGCGTCCGGGGACACCCTGGTTGTCTACACCAACTCCAACGGTGAAGGCCGGGGTGACTGGTTGGCCGCCAAGGCGGCCGAGGCCGGATTCAAGATTGAGATCGTGGGGGCCGGCGGCGCTGATGCCACCAATAAACTCATTGCCGAGAAGAACAACCCGATCGCGGACGTCGCATTCGGCTTGAACAACATGTACTTCTCGCAGATCAAGAACGAGGGCGCATTGGAGGCCTATCAGCCGGCGTGGGCAGGTGACGTGGACAAGGGACTCGGTGACGGCGAGACGTACTGGCCCCTCGTGAAGCAGGCGATCCTCCTTGGCTACAACTCTGACAAGTTCGCCAAGGATGCAGCACCGAAGGACTGGACTGACCTGTGGGCCAAGAATGAGTTCAAGAGCCGCTATGAAAGGGTCACCGGCCTGGGCACCGCCACAGCCCAGCTGGTCTTTGCCGGCATCCTCTCGCGCTACCGGGACGACTCAGGGGATTTGGGAATCTCCGATGACGGTTGGAAGCAGGTTGAGCAGTACTTCAAGAACGGAAGTCCCGCCGTGGCGAAAACCGACCTGTTCGCCCGCATCGCATCCGGTGAAGTGGACATGGGGCAGATGCCGTCCTCGATCATTGCCGATCGCGAAAAGTCCTTCAAGGTGAACGTCGACACGGTGATCCCTGCGGTTGGCGTCCCGCTGGCGGTAGAGCAGATCGCGCTGGTGAAGGGGACCAAGAAAAAGGACCAGGCGCAGAAGTTCATCGACTGGTTTGGCAGCGCCGAGGTCCAAGGCGAGTTCGCCCAGAAGTTCAACTCCATGCCGGTCAACAAGGGCGCCCAGGCAAAGGCCAATCCCGAGGTGGTGGGCTTCTTCGCGGATCTTAAGCAGCAGGACATCGACTGGGACTTCGTCCAGAAGAACATGGGTGCCTGGGTGGAGAAGATCGAGCTCGAGTACATGACGTAACCGTCCTGCCAGTCACCGTTCCGCTTTCCATCAGACAGGTATGCCATGATCCGCTTGGAAAACATCGAAGTTACCTTTGGCGATTTCACCGCCATTCCGCAGCTGGACCTGCATGTGCGCCCCGGCGAGTTCTTCACCCTCCTGGGGCCCTCGGGCTGTGGAAAGACGACGGCGCTGCGCACCTTGGCCGGCTTCATCCAGCCGGCCAAGGGTACGGTCCGGGTGGATGGGAAGGACGTGACCCGGCTTCCCAGCGACAAGCGGCAGGTGGGGATGGTGTTCCAGAATTACGCCCTGTTCCCCAGCATGAGCGTGTGGGAAAACATCGCCTTCGGGCTCCGTGTCCGGAAAGAAAAACCTGCCGAGAGCGACCGACTTGTGCGGGATATCGCGCGGCGCGTTGAGCTCAGTGATGAGCAGCTGGCGAAGAACGTGGCGGAGCTGTCCGGTGGCCAGCAGCAGCGCGTTGCCGTGGCCCGCGCCCTGGTGCTGCGGCCCAAGATCCTGCTGCTGGATGAGCCGCTGTCGAATCTCGATGCCAAGCTCCGCCACCAGCTGCGCCAGCAGCTCAAGGACCTGCAGAGTGAATTTGGCATCACCACCGTCTATGTCACTCACGACCAGGATGAGGCACTCGCCATGAGTGACCGCGTCGCGGTGTTCAACAAGGGCGTCATCGAGCAAGTGGGGACACCCCAGGACATCTATGACCATGCCGCCACGGAGTTCGTCTGTAACTTCATCGGCGACAGCTCAACCCTGACTCCGGACTTTGTCTCCGAGGTGAACCAACTTTCGGGGGCCGGCCTCAGCACCGACGCCAGATCCTACCTCCGCGTGGAAAAGGCTTCACTGGACCGGCCCTCCGGCGGAGGCACCGCCGTCGGGCTTCCAGCCACTGTGGTCTCCCGCACCTATCATGGCCTCCACAGCCGCTACGTTGTGCGCAGCCACGGCGCGGACATCCGCCTCCTTGTCAGGGAGAACGGAGGCACGCACCCGGAGGCCGGCACGAACACCACCGTCTATGTCCAGCCTGAACACATCCTCCAGTATCATCCGGAAACCGGTGTGTCGCTGCGCCGGGACCGGGCAGTTGCCCTGCCATGAGCGCCAACGCCACTGTGCGCAGCATGGGCCGTTCACCCTTCGTCCTGGTGGTGGGCGTCGTCCTCACCTGGTTCATCACCGCGTTTTTGGTCTGGCCCAACGTCAATATCCTGATTGCCACCTTCTTTCCTGACGGCAGCTTCTCGGGGCGCGCCGCGGAGAAGCTGTTTTCGTCGCAGCGGGCCATGAAGGCACTCGGCAACAGCTTCCTCCTGGCCGTGGCCCTTTCCGTCACCGTCAACCTGGTGGGGGTCTTCATCGTCCTGGTGACGCACTATTTCCGGATCCGCGGCTCGCGCATCCTCTTCCTTGGCTACGCCTCCACCTTCATCTATGGCGGCATCGTGCTGGCTGCGGGATACAAATTCATTTATGGGGACAAGGGCATCGTCACCTCGCTGCTGATCAAGCTGATCCCCGGAATGGACCCGGGATGGTTCTCCGGGTTTTTCGCCGTCCTGGTGGTCATGACCTTTGCCACCACCACCAACCACATGCTCTTCGTGGCCAACGCACTCAAGGGGATCGACTACCAAACCATCGAAGCCGCCCGGAACCTTGGCGCATCCCCCTGGACGATTCTTCGGCGCATCGTCCTGCCAATGCTCAAGCCCACGCTGTTCGCCGTCACCATCCTGTCGTTCCTGACCGGGCTGGGGGCTTTGAGCGCACCGCAGGTGCTGGGCGGCCGCGAATTCCAGACCATTACCCCGATGATCCTGACCTTCACCAACAGCCCCACGTCCAGGGACCTGGCAGCGCTGCTGGCGGTGATCCTGGGCCTGGCCACCATGCTGATGCTCGCCGTCATGTCCCGGCTTGAGAAGGGCGGCACCTACTTCTCGGTGTCCAAGGTGTCCTCCGAGCTGCAGAAGCAGGACATCACCAACCCCGCAGCCAACATGGCCGTCCACGCCGTGGCATATCTCCTGTTTGCCATCTACACGCTCCCGGTAGCCCTGATCGTGCTCTACTCGTTTGCCGACGGCGCGGCCATCCAGACGGGGCAGCTGTCGCCGGCCAACCTCACGCTGGACAACTACGTGCGCGTCCTCACCCAGCAGTCCGGGCTCCGTCCATTTGTCGTCAGTGTTGTGTACAGCGCCTTGGCGGCCGTTATTGCCGTCGGCGGACTGCTCTTCGTGGCCCGGCTGCTGCAGAAATACAAAAACTGGGTGGCCTCGGCCTTCGAGTACCTGCTGCACATTCCCTGGATCCTGCCGTCTGCGCTGCTGGCTTTGGGCCTGATCGTCAGCTACGACCACCCCAGCCCGCTGGTGGGCGGTGCCGTGCTCACCGGAACAACGGTGATCCTGCTCATCGCATTCGTCACGGTGAAGATTCCGTTCACCCTCCGGATGCTCAAAGCATCCTTTGCCTCCGTGAATTCGTCGCTGGAGGAGGCTGCATCCATCATGGGAGCCAAGACGCTGTACGTCTTTCGGCGCATCCTCCTGCCGTTGGTACTCCCGGCGGCAGCAGCCATAACCGCCCTGAACTTCAACAGCCTGTTGGACGACTATGACACAGCCATCTTCCTGGCCCACCCGCTGGTACAGCCGCTGGGCCTGGTGATCAAGGCCAACACCGATGGCGCAGAAGGCACCGAGGGTATTGCCAACACGTTCGTCTACACGGTGCTCCTCATGATCATCACCGGCGTGACGATGTACCTGGTCTACGGCAGGTCGGGGCGGAGGCGGACCAGGAAACGACTGCCCGCGGTACCGCCCGTCCAGCAGGCTCCTGGAGGACTCCCCGGCGCCCAGGCCCCGGGCGGTGACGACGCAACACGGCCTGCCGCGGCCGTGCGCTGAATCACCTGCCGGAACTGCTGCCGACGGCGGCGCGTTTGTTGCGCCGCCGGGCCAGGTTGAGCAGGCCATCACGCAGCGGCTGGCCGCGTTCGGTGAGCGCGACGCGGCCCAGCGCCGAGGACGCCAGGCTCACCGCGCGGGTCCGGAACCTCCGCTGCCGGTCGTAGGCGCGCAGTGCCTGGTCTTCGGGCAGCGTGTTAAGCAGGTCCGCAAGTGTCACCGCGTCAACCAGCGACTCGCAGGCGCCGCGGCCAAGTGTGGGCATCATGGCATGGGCCGCATCACCGATGAGCGCAATCCTGCCACTGACGTAGGAGCCCAGGCGCGGAACCGTCCACAGGCGCTGGACCAGGCATTCCTCCGGCGTGGCTGCAGCAAGGGCGCGCCGGATGGCAGGTGCGTGGCCCGCATAGCGCTCCCGGGCCTGTTCCAGCGCTGACGGAACGTCGATCCCGTAGGGGCCAAGTCCGGACCGGTAACTGGCGTACCAGAAGGACCCGCCCCGGGCGGCGGCCATGCCGAACAGGTCCCCGCGGCCCCAGTACTCGCCCACCTCGTCCGGGGCAACCGGAGTAGGCAGGGTCCCGCGGAGGGCGAGGTAGGGCGTCAGACGTGCGTCCGCGCCGGGACCCCAGGCCGTGCTACGGACAACGCTGTGGACGCCATCGGCGCCAACCACCAGTCCCCCGTCCGCGGGCAGCCCCCGTATCTGGCTGGTGGCCCGGCGGACGCTCCCCGGGACGGCCGTGTCCAGGAGCCGCAGCAGGTCGGTCCGGGAAATGCCGAACATTTCCCCGGCATCGACCGTAACCCAGGGCTCCCCCTGGGCGTTACGTACCGAACCGCTCCCGAGCACCGGGCTCACCGCCCGCGCCTGGTCCAGTATCCCCAGCCGGGCCAGGGCGCGTTGGGCGTTGGGCCACATCCCGAGAGCGTTGCCGACGGCGGGCAGTTCCGGACGCTTCTCGTACACCGTCACGTGGAAGCGGTTGGGGTCCAACGCCGCCGCGAGGGCAAGCCCGGAGATGCCGCCGCCCACGATGGTGATCGTCTCCATACGCAGGATTCTACTACTTTTGTAGTGAATTGAAAGGAGTCCCACTAGACTGTGGTCATGCGCGACAGACGTACCCAGCTCCTTGATGCCGCGCTGTCCGTGGTGGCAAACAAGGGGCTGAAAGGCCTCACGCACCGGGCCGTGGATGCCGCCGCCGACGTGTCCGAAGGCACGACGTCAAACTATTACCGCAACCGGTCAGCACTGGTGGAAGGCGTCCTGGACCGTTTGCTGCAGCTGGACGCAGAGCTCCTGCAGCACGTTGGCCCGGCCGGTCCCCCACGGGACGTCGACCAGCTGGCCGGGCAACTGGCCGCGATGGTTCTCGCGCTGGCCCGGCAGCATGCCGGCCTCACCAGGGCCCGGCTGGCCCTGTCCCTGGACCATCCGGAGGCGGTGACCGGCGGGCACCACCTGCTGGTGGGCGGGCTGGAACAGGCTCTTGCAGCCCTGGGGGTGGCTGACGCAGCAGCACGCGCCCGGGATATCGCGGACTACGGCGACGGGGTGCTGTTGCACCTGCTTACCGTCAGGCGCGACGAGCAGCCTGACGCTGCCGCCATCGCGGCGGCCGTCCGGCGACTGGCAGGCCCCTGAACCCACCCCGGCCGACCGCCGTCGTCCTTCTCCCGCGGCTTTAGGCGCCGCCGGGCCAGCCCGTGTAGGCCTCGGCCAGGTAGGCCATGCCGTGGCGGGAGGAGACCACCGAGTTCAGCTCGCCGAGCTGGCGGGCGCGGGAGAAATCGTCCGCGTCGGCGGGGGTGTGCAGCATGGTGGTCATCCAGTACGAGAACTGCTGCGCCTTCCAGACACGCTCCAGGGCCCGGTCGCTGTAGGTTTCCAGCAGGCGGCCGGAACCGGAGTTGTAGTGGCTGTCCAGCCCCTCGAAGAGGACCTTGACGTCGTTGATGGCAAGGTTCAGGCCCTTGGCACCGGTGGGCGGCACGGTGTGCGCGGCGTCGCCGGCCAGGAAGAGGTTGCCGTGGCGCATGGGGGTGTGGACGAAGCTGCGGAACGGCAGCACCATCTTTTCCAGGACGGGCCCTTCCTTGAGCTCGAAGCCGTTGCCGTTGACACGGCTCCGGAATTCGGCCCAGATCCTCTCGTCGTCCCAGTCGGCCACGTTCTCCTTGGGGTCGCACTGGAAATACATCCGCTGGACTGTCTCCGTACGCTGGCTGATCAGGGCGAATCCGTTGGCCGAGTTGGCGTAGATCAGTTCATCGGAGCTGCGCGGGGCCTCGGCCAGGATGCCGAACCAGGCGAAGGGGTACTCGTGGAAGTACCACTTGCGGTGGGCTTCCGGGATCTGGAACCGGCAGTGGCTGCGGGAGCCGTCGGCACCCACCAGGAAATCCGCCTGGATCTCGAACTCAACGCCTTCGGAGTCGGTAAACCGGACTTTCGGGCTGCCTTCCAGGTCATGGACAGTGGTGTCGGTGACGCTGTAGCGGACGTCGCCGCCGTCGTCCTTCCTCCGCGCGGCGAGGTCCAGGAAGACGTCCGTCTGCGGGTACAGCCAGACGGACTCGCCCACGAGGTCCTTGAAGTCGATGCGGTGGCTCTCGCCGTTGAACCGCAGTTCGATGCCATCGTGCCGGTCGCCCTCGCGCAGCACACGGTCCGAGACCCCGCTGTCCACCAGCAGGTTGACCGTCCCGTGCTCCAGGATGCCGGCGCGGACGGTGTGGGCAATCTCCTCGTGGCTGCGGACCTCGATGACCGTTGACTCGATGCCTGCCTTCGCCAGGAGATGGGACAGCATCAGCCCTGCCGGGCCGCCTCCCATGATGGCCACCTGGGTGGTGATGGTTTTTCGTGCCATGACTGCGTCTCGCTTCGTTGCGGGTCCCGCCACGGGCGGCACCGGATCGGTTTGTCTGCCATCAGTGTGGGGGAAGCCGGGTGACCGGCGTTACAGAAATTCCGTTGAATGGTTCAGGCGTCCGCAAGTTGCCGGGCAATGCCCCGGGCGGCCGTTTGCAGTGCCGGAACCAGTGCCTGCAGGCGCATCTCCTGCAGGGGCACCACGACGCCCAGTGAGGCTACGGCCCGCTGCCGGCGGTCCAGCACGGGCACCGCGATCCCCCAGGTGCCCGCATCCACCACGCCTTTCAGTTGCGCAAAGCCCTGATGGGCGGTCTCTGCCAGCAGCGCCCGGACGTCGGCCGCAGCCAGCCTTCCTTCGGGATCGGTGAACTGGCCCAGGTACTCCTGCTGCATGGCCTTGTCCTGGTGGGCCATCAGCGCCAGTCCGGCGGACGAGATATGGATGGGCATCCTGCCCGCTACCTGCGCCCGGTTGGCCACCGAGCCCCGGCGGGACAGCCGTTCCACAAAGAGCGCCTCCCAGCCATCCAGCACCGCGAGGTTCACGTTTTGGTTCAGGACCTGCTGGATGTCCTCCATAAAGGGCATGGCTGCCTGCCGGAGCGCCAGCGCCGGCGAGGCACGGTTCACCAGTTCCCACAGCCTGAGTCCAGGCCGCACCATCCCGCCGGGAGCAGTCTCCAGCAGTCCGTAACCTGCCAGCTGGCCCACCAGCCGGTGGGTGGTGGTCAGCGGAAGGCCTGCCCGCCCGGCAAGGTCAGACAACTGGAGGGCATTGACATCCTGGGGAAACGCGGAGATCAGCCGCACGATCCGGTCCACCACGGAATCGCCGGACGGGGAGTTGGCCAGCGTGAACACCTGCTTCCATTGAATGGGAAAAGTTGTCCCAGATTACACCCGATAGTGATACAAACCTCACTGGGGATGTGGGCAATGCTGCCCACCCACTACCGGCAAAGCAGCCTGCCGCTCAAAACTCCTGGAAGATACACCGAGGTATTTCTATGTCATTTGCGCCATCCCAGCACCGTTCCAAGTGGCCAGTCTGGCTTTGCTGGCTGGCTATGGTTCTTGACGGTTTTGACCTGGTGGTTTTGGGCACCGTCATTCCCACACTGATCAAGACCCATGAGCTTGGCTTCGACGCGGTGGGTGCCACCTTGGCCGCCACAATCTCACTGGTGGGCGTTGGCGCCGGTGCCCTGTTCATCGCCCCGCTGTCCGACCGCTTTGGCCGGCGCCGCCTCCTGGTGGCCTGCGTCCTGTGGTTTTCGATCTTCACCATCGCCGTGGTGTTCGCACCCAACGTGGCGGTGTTCTGCGCCGTCCGGCTTCTTGCCGGGCTGGGACTGGGCGCCTGCCTCCCGGCCGCCCTGGCCTACATGAACGATTACGCTCCGGCAGGTACCGCCGGAAAGTCGACCACCCGGACCATGACCGGCTACCACGCCGGCGCTGTGGCCACGGCCTTCCTTGCCCTGCTGCTGATCCCGGACTGGCGGATGATGTTCGTCGTGGGCGGGCTGGCAGGCTTCGCCCTGGCACCCTTCCTGTGGTTCAAGCTCCCTGAAACCCTTCCCCCGGCTGCGGCAGGAACAGAACCTGCCGCAGCCCGCACGGGCTTCCGGGACCTGGCACGGAAGCCTTACCCCTTGGTGGCGCTGGCCATCGCGGCCGCGTCCTTCATGGGGTTGCTCCTGGTCTACGGCCTGAACACCTGGCTTCCGCAGCTGATGGCCGGCGCCGGGTACACCGTCAGCACCGGCCTGGTTCTCCTGCTGGTCCTCAACGTAGGGGCCGTGCTGGGCCTGGTGATCGCAGGGATCCTGGCCGACAAACACGGCACCAAGCGTGTGGTGCTGCTGTGGTTCGGACTCTCCGCGGTTTTCCTGGCTGTCCTGAGCGTCAAGATCCAGAATGAACTGCTGCTCAACGCGGCAGTCTTTGTCACCGGCGTGTTCGTCTTCAGCGCACAGGTCCTGGTTTACGCATGGGTCAGCCAGCTGTTCCCGGCAACCCTCCGTGCTACAGCCCTCGGCTTCGCCGCCGGGGTGGGCCGGCTCGGCGCGATCATGGGCCCCGCCGTCACCGGCACGCTGGTCGCTGCCAACATCGCCTACCCCTGGGGCTTCTACGTCTTTGCGGCCGCTGCCGCGATTGCCGTGGTGGCGCTGGTGACGGTGCCGCACACCATCGCTGCGGTCCGGGAAGCATCAGCCGCGGAACGTCCGTAACGCGTCACTGTCCGTCCCTGCCCCTGGTGTTGCAGGGACGGGCACAAGGCGGTCAGGCCGCCGTCGTCCTTTGCCTGATCCGGCGCCATGCGCCGGGCGCCAGCACCACGGCAATGCCGACGGCGGCGCCGATCACGGTCTCGATGATGCGGTCGCGCAGCAAGATGGAGGGTGACGCCGGGACCACCAGCAGTGTTGAGACCAGCGCGAGGGGTGTCACGAAAACCTGGGCCAGAAGGTACTGGCGGATGATGAACATCTCGGCCCCGAACTGGCACAGCGCCATCACCAGCACGGTTTGCCACGGCTGCAGGCCCACCAGCAGCACGGCCGCGAGGACCAGCAGGCCCAGGACCGTGCCGATGATCCTTTGTATGCCGCGGCGCACCCGGTGCCTGGTGGTGTGGCCCACCAGCGGCACCACGGCAGCAACCATGGCCCAGTAGTTGTGCCCGAACCCCAGGCGCTCCCCCGCCCACGTGGCCAGCGTGCCGGCAAGGCCTGCGGCCACCAGGTAGCCGAGCCCTTCAACCCAGGCCGCGCGCTTCTCCGCGGGAGTGCGGCGGATGCGGGGAGGCCTGGCCCAGGGAGTCCTGTGGCTGGGAAGGATGCGGGACGAGAAGCCGACCAGCAGGGCGAACACCGTGGTCAGGACGGCCACCAGCATGCCTTGCCAGAGCGGCGGCTGGTTGGGAATGGATGCGATGGCGGCGAAGGCGAAGATATGGAAGAGCGAGCCGCCGGGGCGCAGCCTGAGCCAGGAAATGGCAACCGAACAGGCGCCGGCCACCAGCGTGGTGGCCAGGACCAGCAGCCACGTGTGGGTGGGGGCGTCCAGGCCCCAGGCGGGACCCATGCGCGCCGCCAGCGCCGCCAGGAGCATGACGAGCAGCATCAGCAGACCGGCGCGCAGCTGCAGGATAAACCGGACGGCGTGGGGTTCGCCGCGGCCGTAGATTCCGGTGAAGGCGCCGAAGGACGCGAAAATTGCCAGGTCCAGCCTGCCGAGCAGCACCAGCGTGATCAGCGGAACGAAGACGCCCACGGCGCACCTGAACGCGGGGTGGTGGTCCTTGTTGCCGGGGGCAATGCTGAACATTTCAGCAAACAACTTCACGGGCAGCGCCTTCCTGGGGTGGATTCTGACGGGCGGCCGCGCTGACGTTCCTGATAAATCCTACGGTGCGGGACCCGGAAGGCCCCCGGCGCGTTCCCATGAATGGAATCGGGAGGCAATGCGGTGGAAACAGCACCGCACCATGCTTGTGTCATGAAGCGCCCTGCCCACAACACACCCGCTGCCGAACTGCGCTGCGAGGTCTGCGGCCTGATGCCTGAGCCGCCCAAGGCGCGGCTGACCTTGGCGAACGTCGCCGTGATGCTGCCCATCGAGCTGCTGGTCCACGCCCTGGTGGTGGAGACCCACCTTCCCTATGTGGCCAAGGTCCTGGTGCTGACCCTGACGGCCACAGTCCTGGTGATCTGGGTGGCCGAGCCCTCGGCTGCCCGGATCCTGCTGCGCTGGCTGCACGCCCCGGCCCTCCGGCACCGGCGGCAGCTGGCGTCGGCGCCGTCCCTGTGGCGGGCGCGGACGCTTCTCCAGGACCGGCCCGGTTCGCTGCAGCGGATCACGGCGGCGCTGGCCCGGCTGGACACCAACATCCTGAGCATCCACGTCCACCCGGTACCGGCTGGGGTCCTGGATGAGTTTGTCCTCTCGGTGCCCGGGGACGTGGGCGAACGGGAACTGCTGGCGGCACTTCACGACGGCGGCGGCAGCAGTCCTCACGCCTGGCCCACCACCGCCCTGGCCATGGCTGACGGGCAAACCCGGGCGCTCAGCCTGGCAGCGAGGATTGCCGCCACCCCGGACGAACTCCCCCTGGCGGTGGCCGAGCTGCTGCACGCACGGATTGTGCCGCCGTCGGACGCCGGCTTCAAAGCGTCCGACGACGGGACGCACCTTAAGATCCCCACGGCCTGGCATGGCCCCATCACCTTCTCCCGGCCGGATGAGCCGTTTACGCCGGCCGAGTCCGCGCGGGCCCACCGGCTGGCGGAACTGGCCGAGATCCTGTCCCACCGGCCGGACGGATCCCCCACGGCGCGTTGAGCTTTCCGCGCTGCTGCCGCCCGGCCTTACCCGTGCGCGGCAGTCACAATCCGTCAGCAGGGCCCCTGCAGCGCCCGGCCGGCAAAAACCCTTGACAGTGGCCGGAGTCACTTCTACCTTTGATTTTGGGATCCCAAATTGGGATCCCAAAAGTGCATTTCCCGCTCAACGCTCCGGATCGTCCAGCGGCCCCTGCCGGCAGGCGCAACAACCCTGCCCGGCACGTACGTACAACGCACCATTCGCATCCTCCCCATCCGTAAACTTCCCCGTGAAGGAGAAGCTGTGTCCATCCCAAACACTGAAACAACGGCCACGTCCGACGAGGCCACCCCCGGCACTACCGAAACGCGCGGAAAGGACGGAACGCAACGGCGCACCTCCGTCCGCTGGCGGCTGTTCCTGCTGCTCCTGGTCCTGGTGTCCGTCAACTACATCGACCGCGGCTCCATCTCGGTGGCCCTGCCCATCATCCAAAAGGAGTTCGACCTCGCCCCGGAACTGGTGGGCCTGCTGCTCTCCGCCTTCTTCTGGACCTACGCCCTGATGCAGATCCCTGTGGGCCTGCTCATCGACAAGTTCGGTCCCCGCAAGGTGATGACCGCCTCCTGCGTGGGCTGGGGCGCGGCAACGGCCGCATCCGGCATGGCCGGCGGCTTCCTGAGCATGTTTATCGCCCGCCTCGGCATCGGCGTGACCGAAGCAGGCGTCATGCCCGCCGGCGGCAAGCTCAACGCCATCTGGATGCACAAGTCGGAGCGCGGCCGCGGTGCCACCATCCTGGACGCCGGCGCCCCGCTGGGTGCAGGCCTTGGCGGCATCCTCATCGCCGGCCTCATCGCAGCGACGGGCAGTTGGCGCAGTTCGTTCGTCATCGCCGGCGCCGCAACAGTCCTGATGGGCCTGGCCGTCTGGTGGTACGTCCGCGACGACCCGCGGCAGCACCGCGGTGTCAATGCCGCCGAAGCCGAGTACATCGAAGCGTCGCACGCTGCCGAGGATGCCGAAGCTGAGCTCGACGGCAGCCAGGGCAAACGCGCACTGCTCCCCTACCTCAAGTTCCGCTCCTTCTGGGCGATGTGCTTCGGCTGGCTCGGCTTCAATGGAGTGTTCTATGGCCTGCTGACCTGGGGCCCGCTCTATCTCGCCCAGGCCAAGGGCTTCGACTTGAAGACCATCGGCTGGTCCACCTTCGTCATCTTCGGTGCCGGCTTCGTCGGTGAAATCCTGGGCGGCACCATTGCGGACAAGTGGCGTGCATCCGGCGCGTCAGCCAACCGGGTGATGCGCACCCTCCTGGGCATCTCGAGTGTCGTGGTGATCGGCGGCCTGGTGGGCGTCACCGTGGTCCCGGACCCCACCACCGCTGTGGTCCTGCTCTCCCTCGTCATGTTCTTCCTGCGCTGGGTGGGCCTGTTCTGGAGCATCCCCTCCATCCTGGGCGGCCGCACCAACGCAGGCGTCCTGGGCGGTGCCATGAACTTCAGCGGTAACATCTCCGGCTTCGTCACGCCGATCGCCGTCGGCCTGATCGTCGGAGCCACAGGTTCCTACACCTGGGCGCTGCTGTACTTCGTGGGTTCCGCGGTGATCATGGGCGCCTCAGTCCTGACGCTGAACTACAACAAGCGGCTTCCTGTCTAAGCTGACCCTCGCAGGGAAACTTGCAACCAACGCCCCCGCAGCCGGGAGCAGTGCCGTACAAAATCCGAATGGAGCATCATGCTGACCGCAGAAGAGACCCAGGACAAGGACCGCCCCCTCCGCGAGACTGTCCGGGATACCCTCCGCACCAGGATTTTCGAAGGACACTACGCTCCCGGCACGCGGCTGGTGGAACGCGACCTGGCAGCCGAATTCTCCGTCTCCCGGCTGCCGGTCCGCGAGGCCCTGCGCATGCTTCGCCAGGAAGGCCTGATCAGCGACCGGGGCGCCCGCGGGGCTGAGGTGAGCAGCCTCAGCCCCAAGGACGTGGAGGACCTCTTCGATGTCCGCCAGTCCCTGGAAGTCCTGGCCTGCCGGCTCGCCGCCAAACGGGCCACCAAGGAGGACCTCGCCCATTTGAAGGGGCTGCTGGACGATGCGGAAACCTTCCTGGCCAAGGGATCAGTGATGGAGGCGCACCGCTCCAACAGCGAATTCCACGACGCCATCACCCGCATCGCGGACAACAACTTCCTCAAGTCCGCCCTGGAACCCCTCCAGGGCCGCATGCACTGGCTGTTCCGGCATGTCAGCGACCTGCCCGAACTCATCCGCGAACACCGCGACCTGTACACCGCCATTGCCAGCGGCGATCCGGACAAGGCAGCCGCCCAGTCCGCATCACACATTGGAAAGTACCGGGACCAGTTTCCCGAGGACTTCCAGAAGACCGAACCAGAATTCCACCGGAAGAGAAAATGAAACTCCTGGTCATCAACCCCAACATCAGCGCCGATGTCACCGCGCTGATTGAATCCGAGGCGCTCCGTTCCGCCTCCGCCGGCACCGAACTGCTGGTCAGGACTGCCGGGCACGGCGTGGAGTACATCGAGACCCGCTTCGAAGCCCTCATCGCCGCGGGTGCCGTGGCAGAGATCATTGCCGAACACACCCGTCCCGGCGCAGACCCGGTGGACGCCGTGGTGGTGGCTGCCTTCGGGGACCCGGGAATGCCGGCCCTCAAGGAACTGGCCGAGGTGCCCGTCATCGGGATCACCGAGGCCGCCCTGTGCGCAGCAGCACTGCAGGGCCACCGGTTCTCCATCATCGCCATCTCGGACCGGATCAAGCCCTGGTACCGCGAGTGCGTGGAGCAGTTCGGACTTGCCGGACGGCTGGCCTCCATCCGTTCCATCAATGACTCCCTGACCAGCATCGCCTCCGTCCAGCAGGACTTCAGGGAAACCCTGCTGGCACTCAGCCGGCAGGCCGTGGCGGAGGACGGCGCCGACGTCGTGATCCTTGCCGGCGCCCCGCTGGCCGGCCTGGCCCGCGACCTCACGGGGCAGATACCCGTCCCTGTGGTGGATGGCATCTCCGCAGGCATCCGCATGGCCGAGGCCGTTGCCGCCCTGCAATCCGGGCCGCACCGCGCCGGCGCCTTCGCCCCGCCGCCGGCCAAGGACCGCAAGGGCCTGTCGCCAAATCTGGACGCGGCCCTTGCCGCCCGCCAGGAGCACGCCGGCACCCCCCAGCCCGCCGCCTAGCCAGAGCCCAACAACTTTAGGAGGACACCGATGTCCCACCAGCCACAACTCGTCATTGCCAACGCCATCGTGGTGAACAGCCACGGCCGCCGGGAGGCGCACGTCGTGGTCCACGACGGCCGCATTGCCCGGCTCGTCGACGCCGCCGGACCCGTCCCCGCGGCGGACCGCACCATCGACGCGGCGGGCAAACTCGTGATCCCCGGCGGCGTGGACGGACACTGCCACGTGGCCCAGGTCACGGGGCGATTCCGCACCCTGGACGACTACCGGACCACCTCCACGGCAGCGCTGTGGGGCGGAACCACCACCATCATCGATTTCGGAATTCCCCGCGACGCCCAGGAAACCCCGCTCGCCGCCGCCCTGTACAAGAAGGAACTCGCCACGGAGTCCCGCTGCGATGTTGCCCTTCACGGCGCCGTGGTCACCTGGGACGAAACCGTCCCGTGGCAGCTTGAGCAGCTGGCAGCGGAAGGCGTCCGGTCGGTGAAGATGTACACCACCAACCGGGGCACCACCATGGCGGACGGCGACACCATCCTGAAGGTCATGCGGGAAATGGTCCGGCTGGACGGGTTGACGTACATCCACGCCGAACACGATCCCATCATCGCCGACTGCACCGCCCAGCACGCGGAGGACGGGCGGATCGGCATCGAACAGCTGCACCGGACCCGGCCGGAACTGGCCGAGGAGATCTCGGTCAAGGAAACCCTGGCCATGGCCGAGTACACCGGCGCACCGGTGTACTTCGTCCACCAGTCCACGCCCGGGGCAGTGGACCTGGTGAGCGAAGCCCGCTCCCGAGGACTGGAGGCCTACTCCGAGACCTGCCCGCATTACGTCACGCTGGACGATTCCGTCTACGGATCCACCTTCCCCGAGTGGTTCGCCTGCTGCCCGCCCATGCGCAGCCCGGAAACCGTGGCCGCCCTCAAGGAGCGGCTGGTGTCCGGAGCCATCCACACCATGTCCTCCGACCACTCCTGCTACGACCTGTCCCAGAAGCGCGAGCGCACCGACGACGTGCGCGCCATGCCGCACGGACTGCCCGGCGTGGAGACGCGGATGCCGGTGACGTTCACCGCGATGACCTCCGCCGGGGCAACCGTGGAGCAGTTCGTGGAGGCTTTCGCTGCCGCGCCGGCACGGATCAACGCCGTGCCCGGCAAAGGCTGCATCGCCGAGGGGTTCGACGCCGACCTGGTGGTTTTCGACCCCGCAGAGGAACGCACCGTGAACGGCGCGGCCCTGCACATGGGAACGGACTTCTCGCCTTTTGACGGGAAGGCACTCACGGGCTGGCCCGCCGTCGTTGTTTCCAAGGGACGCGTGGTCCTGGACGCGGACGGCTTCCATGACCCCGGCGCCGTGGGCCGCTTCATCAACCGCACCGGCTTCCGGCAGCACCAGTCTGCTGCCCCCGAAGCTTCCCGACTCGCCGCCGCCCTCTAGGAGCCCCCATGCCTGCAAGCACACGCCCCCGCCGGATCGGCATGATCGTGCCGTCCTCCAACACCTGCCTGGAACCGCAGACCTACCGCATCCTGGGCGGCCGCACCGACGTCACGGTGCACTTCACCCGGATCCCAGTCACCCGCATCGCGCTCGATGACTCCTCCGACCGCCAGTTCGATCCCACAGTCATGCAGGAGGCAGCAGCGCTGCTGGCGACGGCGGACGTGGACGTGATTGCCTGGAACGGCACGTCAGGCTCGTGGCTGGGCCCGGCGCACGACCAGGAGTTGGCGGCCGGGATCAGCGGCGCCACGGGCATCCCCGCCACCACCTCCACGCTTGCCTACCTGGAAGCCTTCCGGACCTTCGGCACGGAGCGGATCGGCCTGTTCACCCCCTACACCGCGGACGTGAACCACCGGGTCATCGCCTGCTACGAGCGCGAAGGCATCAAGACCGTGGACCACCGGGCGCTGGGTTTGAGCGACAACGAGTCCTTTGCCCGGGTCACCGACGACGAGGTGCGCCCGGGGTCCCTGGAACTCGCAGCCAATGCCCCGGACGCCCTGGTGTACCTGTGCACCAACCTCTACGGGGCCAACATCGCCGCCGAAATCGAGGACAGCACCGGAGTGCCGGTGTTGGACTCCGTTGCCGTCACCCTCTGGCACGCTCTGAAACTGGCAGGCGCGCCGTTGCTGGAACCACGCTGGGGACGGCTGCTGGGCTAAACCGCCCTACATCCGCAAGGTCAGGGCGCCGGGCTCCATGGTCATGAGCACGTGCTTGCTCTCGCCTTCGTGGTCCCCGTCCAACTGGTAGTCGTCCTTGTGTTCCAGCGTGATCTCAACGGTCTTGCCCTGGAAGTACTCCACGGCGGTGTCCTTGCCGCGGCCCTTGCCGATCATTCCCGCCACCACGGAGAGCCACCCCAGCTTTCCGTGGTGGGGAGCCAGGATGGCGATGTCCAGCAGGCCGTCGTCCACCTTGGCATCAGGGAAGATTTCAAGACCGCCCTGGACCTTGCCGCAGTTGCCCACCATCACGCTGCGGACGCCCCGGTGCACCACGGGCTTGCCGTCGATCACCACGGTAGCCTTGACCGGTTTGCCGGGCAGGTTCCGGATGCCGGCGTCCACGTAGGCCAGCCAGCCCACCTTGTCCTTCAGGTCCTCGTTGGTGTCCGCCATGATGGTGGCGTCATAGCCCAGGCCGGCCATGACCAGGAAGAGCTGGTCCTTGTCCGGGTCGCTGCGCCGGGCCCGGACCACGTCGATCTTCCGCTCCGTGCCGATGAGGGCCCCGGCCATGGCGCCGTCGTAGTCGGTGACGTCCATGCCCAGGTTGCGCGCCAGCAGGTTGCCCGTCCCCAGCGGCAGCAGGCCCATGGGGGTGTCGCTGCCGGCCAGGACCTCGGCAACGCACCTCACGGTGCCGTCGCCGCCGGCCGCGATCACGATGTCCGCACCCTGGGCCAGCGCTTCCTTCGCCTGGCCGACGCCCGGATCCTCCTTGGTGGTTTCCAGCCAAATGGCTTCCCCCCACCCGTTTTCCACGCAGTGCTTGGCCACCAGGCCGCGCACGTCGATATCCACCGGCTTGGCAGGATTGACGATGATGGCGGCACGTTTGGGCGAAGTGGAGCTGTTGTCAGTCATGGCGTCCTCTGATGGCGGATGGAAAGCAAGCTTCTGAGAGAAGGGTAACCCGCCCGGTGCGCCGTTCCGCGCCTACAGGGCCTTGACCGCGCCCAGCACCTGGGCCAGGGAGTCCTTGGCGTCGCCGAACAGCAGCGATGTCTGGGGTTCATACAGCAGGTCGTTCTCGATGCCGGCGAATCCCGGGCGCATGGACCGCTTGAGGAACACCACCTGCCGCGCCTCCGCCACTTCAAGGATGGGCATGCCGTAGATCGGTGAGCCGGACGAAGTCTTGGCGGCGGGGTTCACCACGTCGTTGGCGCCCACCACCAGGGCCACGTCCGTCGTCTTGAACTGCGGGTTGATCTCGCCCATCTCCTTGAGCGACTCGTACGGGACGTTGGCCTCGGCCAGGAGCACGTTCATGTGTCCGGGCATCCGGCCGGCCACGGGATGGATGGCAAAATCCACTTCGATGCCTCGGGCCTCCAGGGCCAGGGCCAGCTCGGCGGCCGTATGTTGGCCCTGCGCCACGGCCAGGCCGTAGCCGGGGACGATGATCACCCGCTGGGCGTACCCCAAAAGGACCGCCACGTCCTCGGCCGAGGACGAACGGACCGGACGCTCGCTCACGGCGGTGGACCCCGCCGTCGAACCTCCCCTGAAAGCCCCGAACAGGATGCCCGCCACGCTCCGGCCCATGGCGGCGGCCATGGCCCGGGTGAGGATGGTGCCCGAAGCCCCCACCAGGGTCCCGGCCACCACCAGCAGGACGTTGCCCAGCACCAGGCCGGACGCCGCAACGGCCAGGCCGGTGAAGGCGTTCAGCAGCGAGATGACGATTGGCACGTCGGCGCCGCCTACTGGCAGCACCAGCAGGACGCCGGCGGCAAGGCCCAGCAGCAACAGCAGGACCGCAAGGGGCAGCGAGGCGGTGAGCACCACGGCCACGCCGGCGGCCACTGCGGCGAGCAGGACCACGGCCATCACCACCGGGAGGCCCGGGAACACCACGGGCCGGGTGGTCATCAGTTCCTGCAGCTTGGCGAAGGTGACGCCGGAACCGGCGAAGGAAACGGCACCCACCAGGAGCGTGAACACGATGGCCACGCGGACCCAGGGATTGCCGGCATGGCCCAGTTCCAGGAGGGCCACCAAGGCAGCCGCGCCGCCGCCCACGCCGTTGAACAGCGCCACCAGTTGGGGCATCTGCGTCATCTTCACGCGCCGGGCCACGGGTGCCGCCACCACGCTGCCCACCGCGATGGCGGCCAGGATCCAGGGGATGTTCTCCAGTCGGGCGGACAGGAACACCGTGACGACGGCGATCAGCGCACCGAGTGCGCCCACCAGGTTTCCGCGGCGCGCGGTCCGCGGGGAACTGAGCCCGCGCAGGGCCAGGATGAAGCAGACCGCCGCGACGAGGTAGAGCAGGGAGGTCCCGATGGGGTCGAGGAGGCTCATTTGCTGCCCGTTTCAGGCTGCGCGGCACCTTTTGGGGCTGCGTCCTTCCTGGCATGGAACATGTGCAGCATCCGGTCCGTCACCACGAACCCGCCCACCAGGTTGGCGGTGGCAAGGACAACGGCGAGCAGCGCCACCGCCAGGACCCATGGGTCTGCTGCCTGGCCGGCCACAATGATGGCACCGACAAGGATGATGCCGTGGATGGCGTTGGCACCGGACATCAGCGGCGTGTGCAGGGTGCTGGAGACCTTGGACACCACTTCGAAGCCGACGAACACCGCCAGTACCGTAATGGTCAGCAGGGCTGTTCCGTCCATCAGAGCGTTCCTTCCTGCCGGGCCGCGGCCGTGGCCGGCTCTGCGGCGGCACGTGCGCGGGCGGCCAGCAGCTCCGCCGTGGGCTGGTGCCGCACCACGCCGTCGTGGGTGAGGCAGGCACCGGCCACCACTTCGTCGTCGAAATCCAGGGTGAGCCCGCCGGCACCGGCGTCATCCGGGCGCACCAGCAGGGCCAGCAGGTTGGCCACGTTCTTGGCGTAAAGACGGGAGGCGTCCGACGCCATCGCCGAGGCCGGGTCCTTCAGGCCCACCAGGGTGACGTGCCCCATTCCATCGGCGGTGGGGATGGGGATGTCCTGGCCCGGTACCGAACCCTCCACGTTGCCGCCGGACTCCGCGGCGAGATCAACCACCACCGACCCGGGCCGCATGCCCTGCACCATCCCGCGCGTCACCAGGAGGGGTGCGGGGCGCCCGGGGACTGCCGCCGTCGTAATCAGCACGTCCGACTGAGCCACGTGCGGCGCCAGCAGCTGCCGCTGCCGTGTGCCGGCATCGGAGCTCAGCTGCCGGGCGTAGCCGCCGGCCGCCTCCGCCGTCTCCAGGTCCAGCCGGATGAAGGTGCCGCCCATGGAGGCAACCTCGTCCGCGGAAGCCGGACGGATGTCGTTGGCGAAAACCCGGGCGCCCAGGCGCTTGGCCGTGCCGATGGCCTGCAGCCCCGCCACCCCGGCTCCGAGGACCAGGACCCTGGCGGGCGGAATGGTTCCCGCGGCCGTCATGTAGAGCGGGAAGAAGCGGGGCAGCCGGATGGCAGCCTCCAGCACGCAGCGGTAGCCGGCCACCAGCGCCTGCGAGCTGAGGGCGTCCATGGACTGGGCACGGGAAATGCGGGGCACCAGTTCAAGGGCGAAGGAGGTCACCCCGTTGTCCGCGAGCGCCTGCACTGCCGGCAGCTCGGACGACGGCGACGCGAGCCCCACGGTGACGGCTCCCCTTTTCAGGGACGCGGCGGTGTGCGGGTCAAGGGGGCGGACATGCGCCAGGATGTCGAGGGCCGTGGTGTTGAGTTCCGGGACGACGGCGGCGCCGGCGTTTTGGTATGCCTGGTCAGCGTGCCCGGCGCCGTCCCCCGCCCCGGTCTCCACCAGGACCTCCAGCCCCATCCCGGCCAGCTGCCTGACGGTATCCGGCGTGGCGGCCACACGACGCTCGCCCTCCCGGCGTTCCCGCGGTATGCCCAGTTTCACCCGCCGACCCCTCCTCCTGACAAGCGATGCAGCGGCTCTGCTGCACGCAGTTGGCTAGAGTCTATGGCCCGTTCAGCTGCGGCGGGAGTGGTGCGCTGTGCTTGTGTGGAAACAGTTACATGGCAAGCGGCCTTGAGCGCGGTCCACCGCGGGAGGGAGGGTCAGCCGCGGGTGGTTGGGCCAGGGCCGCCGTAATCGAGTGCGATCCGCCGCGCGGTCTCCATCAACGGGGGAAGGACTGACGCTTCAATGTCCTGGGCGGCCGCCCGGTGCGTCTGCAGTGAAACATTCGCCGCAGCCACCACCTCGTTCCCCCGCCGCACCGGCACGGCCACGCCGCGCAGGCCTTCCTCGAGCTCCTGGGAAACCATGGACCAGCCCCTTTTACGCGCCAGCTCCACTTCGGAACGCAGGTCGTCAATGCTGCTGATGGAGCGGTCGGTGTAGCGGTGCAGCTGGACCGTGCGGAGATACTCCTCGAGCTGCGCCGGGGGCATTCCGGCGAGGAGCACCCGGCCCATTGAGGTCGCCCAGGCCGGAAACCGGGTCCCCACGGTAATGGAGACGCTCAACAGCCGCGGCGACGGCACGCAGGCAACGTAAACCACGTCGCCGCCGTCGAGGATGCACAAGGCCGTGGTCTCGTTCAGGTCCTCCGCCAGTTCCTTGAGGTGCGGCTGGGCCACCCCGGGAAGCGTAAGGCCGGCCAGGTAGGCCCGACCGATGTCCAGGGAACGGGCGGTCAGTTCAAAGGCCTGGCCCTCGGCGCGGAGGTAGCCAAGATCTGCCAGGGTCAGGAGGAACCGGCGCGCGGAGGCGCGGGTCATGTCGGTCCGGGCAGCAACCTGGGAAACAGTGAGCCGTGGCTGGTCGGCGGAAAAGGCGAGCAGCACGTCGAAGGCCTTCTCAACCGACTTCACAAAGTAGGCTGGCTGCTCCTCCATGAACGTTGCGGTTCCTCTCCCGACGGTCGGCGCCCCGGCACAGGGTCCGCCGGGCTTCAGCGCCTGTCCGATCATATCGGGCCGGTGGGCACTGGAGTGCGGGGTGCGGCCCGCCGGTCAGGAGGCTGCCCGGATGCGTTCCAGCGTTTCCTTGAGCAGCCTCCCGGACTGCCCGTCGAGCCCCAGGAGCGGCACCATGGCCACCGCCTGTTCCCGCAGGTGCTCCCAGCCATCGATGCACCGGACTCCCATGCCACGCGCCCGGGCCACGCTTGCAGTGGTGTGGCGGGCATACACGAAGTCATAGACGACGGCGTCAGGGGCGAGTGGGCCGTCGCCCCATGCCGGACCGTCGGACATGCTTTTGCCGATGGGAGTGGCATTCACGATCAGGGATGCATCGGCGGACAGCTCCTGCCCCT
Organism: Arthrobacter sp. AG367; assembly: GCF_007828995.1. Taxonomy (NCBI): domain Bacteria; kingdom Bacillati; phylum Actinomycetota; class Actinomycetes; order Micrococcales; family Micrococcaceae; genus Arthrobacter; species Arthrobacter sp. AG367. The sequence goes on along the minus strand of NZ_VIVE01000007.1, from coordinate 136,606 downwards.
GCTGCCAGGAGACCGTCCGGGCGTCCATGCCGCGTTCCCGGGCAAGATCCAGCAATTCCGCCGCGGCGTGCGGGTCGCGGTCAGTGATGGAAACGGTCCCCAGATGCCCCTCCAGGGCGATCATCGCGGCCCTTGCCGCTCCACCGGCGCCCAGGAGGAGGGCGTGCCGTTGGTACTGGCCGCCCAGCAGCGCGGTCAGGGCGGATATATCGGTGTTGTGCCCCACCAGCCGTGTGCCCTTTCGAACCAGGAGGTTGCAGGCACCGCTCAACAGGACTGGGTCTGTTGCCTCGTCCGCTGTTTCCGCCGCCCAGTGCTTGTGCGGCATGGTCACGTTGGCCGCCACGATGCCGGGCGCCAGAAGCCGCCTGCGGACCTCGTCGAGGTCGCCGCCGGCCGGCACATCCCAGGCATCGTAGGTCCATTCAAGGCCGAGTTCCTGGAAAACAGGATTCCAGAGGCGCGGGGACATGGCCTTGGAAGCTGCTGATCCGATCAGGACTAAGCGGGAGGGTTCCATTGTGAAGCACCTTTCCGTCGGCGTTGTGATTGGCGTCACCGACTAGTATCCTCTTTCTAGGCGCATTACGCACACATGTTCGCAATGCGTACAAATAGAACAGATCCCCCGCCTTCAGCGTGGAAGGAAAACCCGGACATGACCGACATCGCAGCAGGAGCCCAGGCCAAGCCGACGCCTGAGGCACAACGCCGGCTAAAGCGCGCCAAGAAGGCAGCGCTGGCCGCATTCCTCGGCGGCGCCCTGGAGTACTACGACTTCTTCATCTACGCCACTGCCGCTTCCCTCGTCTTCTCGAAGATCTTCTTCCCGGCGGGCGACCCCACGGTTGCCTTGCTGGCCTCCTTCGCCACGTTCGGCGTGGCATACGTGGCCCGGCCCTTCGGCGCCGTGGTGTTCGGCCACCTTGGTGACAAGATCGGCCGGAAGAATACGCTCGTGCTCACCCTGGTGCTCATGGGCAGCGCAACGTTCCTCATCGGCGCCCTGCCGGACTTCAACACCGCCGGCTACTGGGCACCCGCGCTGCTGGTCCTGCTCCGCCTGATGCAGGGCCTCTCCGCCGGCGCCGAGACGGCCGGCGCCTCCGCCCTCTCCACGGAAGAGGCTCCCGAGGGCCGGCGCGGCTTCTTCGCCAGCTTTGCCATGAGCGGCATTTCCGCGGGCATCGTCATGGCATCCCTGGCCTTCCTGCCCGTGGCTGCCATGAGCGAGGCCGACCGCCTCGCCTGGGGCTGGCGGATCCCGTTCTGGCTCTCCCTGATCGTGCTCATCGTCGCCTACCTGGTCCGCCGGTCACTGGCCGAACCTGAGGTCTTCGAGGAAAAGCAGGAGCACGGTGAACTGGTGAAGCTTCCGTTCGCCAAGATGTTCCAGACCCACCCGGCGCAGTTCTTCCAGGTGGCGCTCATGTCCTTCGAAACGGTCACCAACACGTTCATGCAGTCATTCGGCCTGGCCTACGCCGTGTCCGTCGGCGTTCCCGCTTCCACCATGCTGTGGGTCAGCATCGTGGGCAACATCCTTGCCGTCTTCACCCAGCCCCTGACCGCGCGCCTGTCGGACACGTTCGGCCGCCGGCCCATCTTCATCATCGGCGTCCTGGGCTCCGGCATCATGATCTTCGTGTATTTCTCGGTGATCGCCACCGGCAACATCCCCATGATCTTCCTGACCAGCACGCTGATCACCGCCGGCACCTATGCCATGTCCAACGCGATCTACCCGGCCTGGTTCTCCGAGCTCTTCAACGTCAAGGTCCGCTACTCCGGCATGGCCATCGGGCTCCAGATCGGCATCCTGTGCGCCGGTTTCACCCCGCTGCTCGGCACCGCCCTGGTGGGCGCCGACAAGGCGAACTGGGGACCGGCAGCCTGGATCGTGGCGGGCTCGTCGATCCTCGCCGTGGCCGGCGCCTGGTGGGCGCGCGAGACCGCCAAGACGCCGCTGCGGGAGCTGGGCAACCCCGTCCGGTAGGGGCATTCACAGCCCCATAACGAACAGAAGAGGACGACGGCGGGAAGCACCCGCCGTCGTCCTCTTGCTTAACCTGGCGGCGCGGCGAGGCCCTGGTTGAGTGCGCAGGAACAGTCCCGGCGCACTCAGGCCAGGAGTGGACGCACGGCTGGGGTGGTATTGCTAACCGCGGGCGGTCAGGTCCGCGGAGATGAGTTTCGCGGTGGCCATGATCTCCTGCGCCACCGAGGCCAGGTAGGCTTCCCGGTCCGGTTTGGCCTCCACGGACTGGGCCTGCAGGGAGACGTTCACCGCGGCCACCACCTTGGGTCCGTCGTACACAGGAGCGGCAACGGACATCAGGCCCAGCTCCAGTTCCTGGTCCAGCAGGCACCAGCCCTGTGCACGGACCGTTTCCAGGACGGCCAACAGTTCCTGGACGGACCCGAGGGCGCGGGGGGTCAGGGGCTTGATGTCGGCCGCGGCGAGATAGGCCTTGAGGTCCGACGCCGGCAGGTGGGCCAGCAGGACCCGGCCCATGGAGGTGGCGTAGGCGGGGAACCGGGTGCCCACGGTGATCCCGATGGTCATGATGCGGCGCGTGGTGACGCGGGCAATGTAGGCGATGTCGGTGCCGTCCAGCACGGCGGCCGACGTCGATTCGCCGAGTTTGAGGGACAGTTCCTCCAGGTGCGGCTGGGCCAGTTGGGGCAGCGACAGCCCGGAGAGGTAGGCGTAGCCCAGCTGGAGGACTTTGGCCGTCAGCGCGAAGGTCTTGCCGTCGGTGCGCACGTACCCCAGCTCCACCAGGGTATGCAGGAACCGGCGTGCCGTGGCACGGGTCAGGCCCGTGCGGCCCGCCACCTCGGTGAGCGTCATGACCGGCCGGTCGGCGTCGAAGGCGCGGATCACCGCCAGCCCGCGGGCCAGCGACTGGACGTACTGGTCGCCGGCCTGCGGGGTTGGCTGGATATCGGTACCTGCGGCGTCGGTCATGGTAACCAATCCTAGGGCCGTCCTTAGCCGGCCGAGGCGGCCTTGAGCGGGACGGGGATGAGTTCCTGGAGTTCCTCGAGGGTGCAGCCAAAAGTCTCGCGGACGGTGACACCGTTGGGACCGGTGAGGAAGACGGCCTTGTCCGTGTAGACGCGGGTGACGCAGTTGACGCCGGTGACCGGGTAGGTGCAGGCCTCGACGATCTTGGAGGCGCCGTCGCGGGTCAGGAGGGTCATCATGACGAAGACGTCCTTGGCGCCGGTGGCCAGGTCCATGGCACCTCCGACGGCGGGAATCGCCCCGGGTGCGCCGGTGTGCCAGTTGGCCAGGTCACCGGTGGCCGAGACCTGGAAGGCGCCCAGTACGCAGATGTCCAGGTGCCCGCCGCGCATGATGGCGAAGGAGTCGGCGTGGTGGAAGTAGGAAGCGCCCGGGAGTTCGGTCACGGGAATCTTGCCGGCATTGATCAGGTCCTCATCGATCTCGTCGCCCTTGGCTTCGGGGCCCATGCCCAGCATGCCGTTCTCGGTGTGGAGGGTGATGTTCTGGTCCTCGGTGAGGTAGTTGGACACCAGGGTGGGCTGGCCGATCCCGAGGTTCACGAACGAGCCCGGGGCGATGTCGCGGGCCACGAGCCGGGCGAGGTCATCCCGGCCCAGGGGCGTGGCGGAGGTCTGGAGTGATGTTGCAGTGGTCAAGGTCAGGCCACCTTTCCGCTGGTGCCGGTTGCGCTGCGGTCTGAGGCCGGGACGCGGACAACCGTGTTGACGTAAATGCCGGGGGTGACCACGTTTTCCGGGTCCAGCGCCCCCGTGGGCACGATCTCGGAGACCTGCACGATGCTCTGCTTCGCGGCGGCAGCCATGATGGGGCCGAAGTTCCGGGCCGTCTTGCGGTAGACCAGGTTGCCCTTGCCGTCCGCCTTCAGTGCCTTGATCAGGGCGACGTCGGCGTGGATGGGGGTTTCAAAGACCTGGCCGCGGCCGTCAATGATCCGCGTTTCCTTGCCCTCGGCCAGCATGGTGCCGTATCCGGTGGGGGTGAAGAACCCGCCGATGCCTGCCCCGGCGGCACGGATCCGTTCGGCCAGGTTGCCCTGCGGCACCAGTTCCAGCTCGATCTCGCCGGCCTTGTACTTGGCGTCGAAGTGCCAGGAATCGGACTGCCGCGGGAAGGAGCAGATCATCTTCCGCACCCGGCCTTCCTTGATGAGCAGGGCCAGGCCCTGGTCGCCCTGCCCGGCGTTGTTGTTCACCACGGTCAGGTCCGTGGCGCCGCAGTCCAGCAGCGCGTCGATCAGTTCGAACGGCTGGCCGGCGTTGCCGAATCCGCCGATCATCACGGTGGAGCCGTCCTTGATGCCGGCCACGGCCTCCTGGACGGTGTCAACAAAAGTCAGCATTACTGGTCCTTTCCAGCGGTGACGTTCTCGAGTACCACGGCCAGGCCCTGGCCCACGCCGATGCAGATGGCCGCGACGCCCCAGCGTTCGCCGGAGGCCTGCAGGGACCGGGCCAGGGTGCCCAGGATCCGGGTGCCGGAGGCACCCAGCGGATGGCCCATCGCGATGGCCCCGCCATGCCGGTTCACGATCGAGGGATCGATGCCCCAGGCGTTGATGCAGGCCAGGGACTGCGCGGCGAACGCTTCGTTAAGTTCGACGGCGCCCACCTGGTCCCAGCCGATGCCCGCCTTCGCGAGGGCCTTGTTCGCCGCCTCCACCGGTGCGTACCCGAAGTACTGCGGATCATTCGCGTGCGCGCCGCGGCCGGCGATCCGGGCCAGCGGATCCAGCCCCAGCAGCCCGGCGGCCGCCTCGGATCCGATCCACGCCGCGGAGGCGCCGTCGGACAGCGGGGATGCGTTCCCGGCGGTCACCGTGCCGTTCTCGGTCCGGAACACGGTCTTCAGCCCGGCCAGCTTCTCCGCCGACGATCCGGCACGGATGCCTTCGTCGCGGACCAGGTCCGTCCCGGGCACCGGGGCGACCAGGTTGTCGTAGAACCCTTCATCCCAGGCGGCGGCGGAGAGGTTGTGGGAGGCCGCGGCGAACTCGTCCTGCGCCTCGCGGGTCACGTTGTACTTCTCGCGCAGCCGCTCGGTGGCCTCGCCCAGGGAGATGGTCCAATCCTTGGGCATGGCCTTGTTCACCAGCCGCCAGCCCAGGGTGGTGGAGGCCAGGGTCATGTCCCCGGCCGGGTAGGGCTTCTCCGTCTTGGGCAGCACCCACGGGGCACGGGACATCGACTCGGCCCCGCCCACCAGCACCAGGTCGGCGTCGCCGGCGTTGACCTGCCGCGACGCGATGATCGCCGCGTCCAGGGACGAGCCGCAGAGCCGGTTGACCGTGGTGCCCGGGATGGACACCGGCAGCCCGGCCAGAAGGGTTCCCATCCGCGCGATGTTGCGGTTTTCCTCGCCCGCGCCGTTGGCGTTGCCGAACACCACCTCATCGATCCGCTCGGGATCAAGCCCGGGTGCCCGCTTCACGGACTCGCTGATAACGTGCGCGGCAAGGTCATCCGGCCGGACGCCGGCGAGGCCGGAACCGAACTTGCCAAAGGGGGTGCGCACGGCGTCGTACACAAATGCCTGGTTCATGGGGTTTTATCCGTTCCGGTGTTGTCCATGTCGTGGAACACCTGCTGTGCTGTCTTGAAGGCGGTGTTGGCGGAGGGGACGCCGCAGTAGATGGCGGTCTGGAGCAGGATCTCCTTGATCTCGTCCCTGCTCAGGCCGTTCCGGAGGGCGGCGCGGATATGCATGGCCAGCTCTTCCCAGTGCCCGTGCGCCACCATGGCAGTGATGGTGACGGCGGAGCGCATCTGGCGCGGGAGCCCCGGGCGGGTCCAGATACCACCCCAGGCGATCCGGGTGATCATGTCCTGGAAGTCCTCGGTGAACTCATCCTTGTTGGCGTTGGCCCGGTCCACGTGCGCGTCCCCCAGGACTTCGCGCCGGACCACCATGCCGCCGTCGTAAATCTCCTGGCTGGTGGCGCCGGGCTGGACCACGCCGTGCCGCTCATTTCCGCTCACTTGGCTGCTCCTTGGGATTCGGTCCAGCTGATCAGGCTGCGCATGAGATCGGCAACATGCGCGGGAGCCTCGGCCGGTGCCAGGTGCGCCACGCCTTCCAGCGTGACGGCAGTGGCGGTGCCGCCCCCGGCGGTGATGCCGGCTGCCACCTCGTCAGCCATGGCCGGCGTCGCCACGCCGTCCACCGAGCCGGCGATGACCTGGGTGGGGACGCGGATGCTGCCCAGCTGGCTGCGGACGTCGAAGGAGGCCAGGGCCTCGCAGCAGAAGGCGTAGCTGAAACGGTCGGCGTCGCGCAGGGCGTGCAGGAGCCGGCTGCTGAACTCGGGTTCCCGGTCCATGTAGCCCGGCGCGAACCAGCGCTGCGCCGAGCCCTGGATCATCACGGGTGTGCCCTGGGTGCGGACCGTTTCGGCCCGTTCCAGCCAGCCCTCCGGGGTGCCGATCTTCGCCCCGCTGTTCTGGATGGAGAGGCTCTTGAGCCGCTCGCCGTGCTTGATGCCCAGCTGCAGGCCCACGGCGCCGCCCAGTGAAACGCCGGCGTAGTGGAATGTTTCACCGGGGGCGATGGAATCCACCAGGTCCACCACGGCGTCCGCGAGGGCTGCGACGTCGAAGGTTTCGGTGGCTGCCGGAGAGACGCCGTGGCCGGGCAGGTCCCAGGCGACCACGTCGTAGTCATTGCCGAGCAGGGTGGCCACCCTGTTCCACAGGATGGAGGAGGTGCCCAGGGATGGGCCCGCCACCAGCAGGGGGTGGTCGCCAAGGGGTCGCTGGGGGGACAGCAGCGCTGCCTTCAGGGTTGGCTTAGCCACGGGAAGCTCCGTTCGCGTCGGTGGTCTGGGAATCAAAGTCGGGGAACGCCGCCAGGATGCGGCGGGAGATCTGGGCCGCCTGGCCCAGGTAGCTGCCGGGGTCCAGGAGCTCCTCCAGCCGCTCGCCGGGAACGACGGCGGCAGGGACGGCCTCGCGGAGCAGCTTCCGGTAGGTGGCGGCTTGGTCGGAAGGCGGTGCTTGAAGGGTCTGGTCCACCACGTCCTGCAGCTGCTGCTTGCCGGTGCGGCCGTCCTTCCCGTCCAGGAGGGGCGCCACGGCCGCGCTGACGCCTTCTGCCAGCAGCAGCGGCCCGGACAGGTCCAGGTTGCGGCGCATGGCGTCGGGGAACACCTGGAGTCCTTCGGCGAGCTCACGGATATGTCCGGCAGCGCCGAGCGTGAGCGCCAGGAGCTGGCGGAGTGCCGGCCATTCGATGTGCCAGGCGCCGTCCGGGCGTTCGTCGTTGAAGGTGGCGGCGGCCAGGTGCAGCTGGGCAGCCAGGCCGGGCGCCTGCAGTGCGGCGCTGCGGACCAGGACGGACAGGACCGGGTTCTGCTTTTGCGGCATGGCAGAGGAAACCCCGCGCCCGGGAGCGCGTGGCTCGGCAAGCTCGGCCACCTCGGGCCTGCTCAGGAACAGGACGTCCGCGGCGATCTTTCCGAACGCATCCAAAACCGAAGCCAGCCCATGCCCAAGGGACGTGATGGCCAGCCGGTTGGTGTGCCAGGGAGCCGCCGCGGGGGCCAGGCCCAGCTGGGCGGCCAGGGCATCGGCCAGGGTAAACGGGGTGGCAGTGGATCCGTCGGTCAGCACGGTTCCGGCGGCGAGCGTTCCCGCAGCCCCGCCGAACTGGACCGGGAACTCCAGGCCTTGCAGCTGCCGGCCCGCGGCGGCCACGCCCTGGAACCACTGCGCGGCCCGGAGCCCGAAGGTATAGGGAAGCGAATGCTGCGTCAGGCTCCGGCCCACGCACAGTGTCTGCGCATGTTGCCCCGCCAGGGCGGCCAGCGCCGCGGCGGTGCCTTTGAGGTCGGCCAGCACGGCGTGGACGGTGTTGCGGGCCACCAGCATGAGGGCGGTGTCCAGCACGTCCTGGCTGGTCAGGGAGGTATGCACGGCCTTCCCGGCACCGATCCCGGCGCTGTCCAGCGCGGCCACCTTCTTCCGGAGGTCCGCCAGCAGCGGAATGACCGGGTTGCCGCCGCCCTGGGCACGCAGCGCGATGTCGGCGAGGTCGTATCGCCCTGCCTCGGCAGCGGAAGCCACGACGGCGGCAGAACCGGCAGGTGCCAGGCCGGCCCGTTGCAGCACGGCTGCCCAGCCCGATTCGACGGCGAGGATCGCCGCCAGCACTGCCCGGTCCCCCGTCAGCGCCGCCACCAACGGTGACGCTGATACGGGACTGAGCAGGCCGGCGTCGGCCTCTTCCGCGAAGGCGCGCAGATCTCCCGGGGCGGCGTTGGTCACTGGAAGTCCAGGAAGACGGTCTCGCCCTCACCCTGGAGGCGGATGTCCCAGGTGAGGCCGCCGTCAGGGTCGCGGCGGGCGATGAGCGTCTTGCGGCGCTCCGGATCCAGCGAGCTGAGCAGGGGGTCGTTGGCCAGCGCCTCGGCGTCCTCAGGCAGGTAGATGCGGGTGAACAGCCGGTTGGTCAGGCCGCGGGCAAAGAGCGCCACGGAGATGAACGGCGCCGCGCCCGGTTTGGTGGGGCCGGGGTTGACCGTGGTGAACGTGAAAACGCCGGAGTTGCCCACGGCGCCGCGGCCCCACCCGGTGAAGGTGTAGCCGTCGCGGACCAGGGAGCCGGTGCGCTGGACAACCCTGCCGTCGGCGTCCGGCTGCCAGATTTCCAGGATGGCGTCCGGGATGGTGTGGCCGGCGCCGTCGTAGACGGTGCCCTGCAGGCGGATGGAGCCCGGGAAGCCGGGAGGCAGCAGCTCGTTGTCCTTCTCGAACGGAAGCGCATAGCCATAGAAGGGGCCAACGGTCTGGCCCGGGGTGGGAACAAGTTTGGTGCTCATTTTCCTACTCCTCGTCACCTTCTGCGCCGAGCGCCTCGTTTTCGGTCCAGGTCCGCTTGGGCCCGGTCAGGACGATGTCCCAGTTGTAGCCCAGGGCCCACTCGGGCTCGGTGAGGCTGTGGTCGTAGGTGGCCACCAGGCGGTCGCGGGCGTCCTGGTCCACGATGGTCTGGTAGATGGGGTCCAGCGGGAAGAGCTGGTCGCCCGGGAAGTACATCTGGGTGATGATGCGCTGGGTGAACTCCGTGCCGAACAGCGAAAAGTGGATGTGGGCGGGTCGCCACGCGTTCAGGTGGTTCTTCCAGGGGTAGGCGCCGGGCTTGATGGTGATGAACCGGTAGGAGCCGTCCGGGCCGGTGATGCAGCGGCCGATGCCGGTGAAGTTGGGGTCGATCGGGGCGGGGTGCTGGTCGCGCTTGTGGATGTAGCGGCCGGACGAGTTGGCCTGCCAGATTTCCACCAGCTGGCCTGCCACCGGGCGGCCGTCGCCGTCCAGAACCTTGCCGGCGACGATAATCCGCTCGCCCAGCGGTTCGCCGTTGTGCTGGATGGTCAGGTCGGACTCCAGGGCGTGCACGTCCTGGTGCCCGAACGCCGGCGAGTACAGCTCGATGGTCTCCGGATCCGCGTGGTGCAGGCTCTTGGTGGGGTGGCGCAGGATGCTGCTGCGGTACGGCGGGTAGTCCAGCCGCGGCTGGGTTTCCGGCTGGGCGCCGTCCTTCAATGCCCGCTGGTAGGCCTCGCCGATGGCGTTGATCTCTGCGCTGAGGTCCGCCTGTGACTCGATGGCCTTGTCCAGGGGCTGATGGGCAGCCTTCGGTTCGGCCGGGGGCACGAGTTCCTCCGACTCCAGCTCGGCGGTGATGTCTTCCGGCATGGCTGGCTCCTTTCTGATCTGTTCGGTTTCTTGCGTCCGGGGTTGTGTGGTGCGGTCTAAGGCGTGCGGTGCAGCGAGTCGTACTGGACGGCGTGGCGCACCGGAGCATTGGGGGCGCCGTAGCCGTCGTAACCGCCGCGGCGTTCCACCATTTCGAAGAACACGCTGCCCACGGTGGCGGTGTAGAAGTGCAGGAATTCGCCGTCGGCGTCGCGGTCGAACAGCAGGTTCAGCTCCTGCAGGGTGGCCAGGAACCCAGGCTCCAGGTCGAACCGGGCGTCCAGGTCCTCGTAGTAGTTGGCCGGGATCTGCAGGAATTCCAGGCCCCGTTCCCGGGCTGCCCGGGCTGTGGCCACGAGGTCGTCCACGGCAAAGGCGATGTGCTCCTGGTAGGTCTTGCGGACCTCGCTCCGTGCCTGCTGGATGGGGGCGAGGTTGAGCACCAGCCGCACCGCGCCGTCGGAGGTCTGCATGACCTGCGAGCGCACCAGCCCGCTGGGGCTTGGCACCTCCGCGAACGGCTGCGGCTCCAGGGCCAGGGCGCTGGTGTAGAAGAGGACAGCTTCGTCGAAGTGCTGCCACGGCTGGGCAAGGTTGACGTGGTCGATCACGGCACTGGCTCCGGCGGACGGGTGTTCCAGCCCCTCCCCGAACTCGTGGGTCCACGCCGCCGTGCCGTCCGGGCTGCCCTGGCAGAGAAAGATCTCGGTGGAATCGGGCGCGGAGATGCCCTGGAAGACTTCCTCGTCCGCCTGCACCTTGCGGGCCACCACGGGGGCCTTGAGCTGCTGGGCGCGCGCCGAGGCAATCACGGGGGAATCGACGTCGAACCCCAGTGCGGCAATGGCGGGCTCGGCATGCCGGGCCGCCTGTTCGTTGATGATCACCCGGGCCTGGCCCATGGTCCACAGCTGGACGTCCTTGGTGCGGTGCCTGCCCTCGAAGGCGAAGCCCAGCTGGCCCAGGAGTTTCTCCAGCTGCGCGGTGTCGTCCGCCTTGACCTCGGCAAAGTTGAAGCCCGCGGGTTCGTTCACCTTGGGCAGGGTGGCAAGTTCCATGGGGTAACGACGGCGGAGCGCTGCTCCGTTGCCTGGTGCGGCTTCGGTACCGGCCAGCCATTTGGCGCTCTGTTCTTCAAGCCAGATGAGCGACCGCATGGCATCCACGGCCGTCCGCTCCACGTCCGACTGGCGGAAAACGTCATTGAAGACTTCCAGCGAGACGGGTCCGGTGTACCCGGCCCGGACCACGTGGCCCATGAACTTGGCCAGCTCAAACTGGCCCTCGCCCGGGAACACCCGGTAGTGCCGGCTCCAGGACAGCACATCCATGGAGAGCTTGGGGGCGTCCGCAACCTGGACGAAGAAGATCTTCTCCGGGTTGAATGCCTCAATGTGGGCGGTTTCCCAGTCCCGCGAGAGGATGTGGAAGGAGTCCAGGCAAGTGCCCAGATTGGGATGGTCAACCATCTCCACCAGCCGGTAGGCATGCTCGTAGTCGTTGACGTACTTGCCCCACGCAAGCGCTTCATAGGCCACCTTGACGCCGTGGTCGCCGGCCAGGTTGGCAAGCTGTGCCAGCTGCTCGGCGCGGAGGCCGTCGTCGTCGATGGTGGCGGTGGCAACGTTGGAGCAGACCAGGATGGTGTCCATGCCCAGGCGGGCCATGAGCCGGAACTTGGCCTCGGCCCGGCGGAGGTTGGCCTTCAGCAGGTCCGGGCTGACGCCGTCGAAATCCCGGAAGGGCTGGTAAAGATCCAGGCCAAGGCCCAGGTCGGCGGCCAGCTTGCGGACGTCCTCGGGACTCAGCGGGGACGTCACCAGGTCCTGCTCGAAGATCTCGATGCCGTCGAAGCCTGCGATGGCGCAGGCCTGCATCTTCTCTTTGAGGGTTCCGGACAGGCAGACGGTGGCGATTCCGGTGCGCATCAGGCAGCCACCTCTTCCGCTGCCACGAGCTCCAGGAAGTGGGCGCGCATGCGGTCCGGGTCCGCGTCCAGCCCGGTGAAGATCCGGAACGCGTCCGCGGCCTGGCCCACGGCCATCCGGCCGCCGTCCAGGACGTCGCAGCCCTTGGCCCGGGCGCCGCGGACCAGTTCCGTGTCGATGGGGCGGTAGACGATATCCGCCACCCAGTGCCGGGACTCCAGCAGGTCCAGGTCCAGCGGCACGCCGGGGTGGGCGGCCATCCCCACGGGGGTGCAGTGCACCAGGCCGTCGGCCACGCGCATCAGCTGCGGCAGCTCCGCCGTCGTACCTGCCGTGACGGTGCTGTCCGGGAAGAAGCCCTGGAGCTCGGCGGCCCGGGCTGCCGCGCGTCCCGGGTCCACGTCCACCAGGTGCAGGGTCCTGACGCCGGCGGTCAGCAGGGCGTAGGCGACGGCAGATCCGGCACCGCCGGCACCGAGCTGGACCACGCGGTCCAGCGACGCCCCGGGGAGGCCGGAAGCCAGTGCCGCGGCGAAGCCGGAGAAGTCGGTGTTGTGGCCGATGAAGCGGCCGTCCCGGATCACCACGGTGTTGACGGCGCCCAGGCGGCGGGCGTCCGGGGAGATTTCGTCAAGGTGCTCCAGGACCAGCTGCTTGCAGGGATGGGTGATGTTCAACCCATTGAAGCCCAGCGTCCGGGCGCTCTGCAGGATGCTGCCGACGGACTCGCCCGCCAGCCCCAGCTCCAGGAGGTCGATGGGGCGGTAAAGGTAACGCAGGCCCTGCACGTCACCTTCCCGTTCGTGCATGGGCGGCGTGAGCGACGGCGTGACACCGTCTCCAACCAGTCCCACGAGGTAGGACTCAGTTCGAATACTCATCCGTGCAGCTCCTTTGGTAACGGCACCGGCAGCGTCCATGCGGGGATGGGATGCGCCGGTGATAGGGATTACAGTACAGCAATTGTTCACTTCCCGCACTACTGTTCGAGATACGAACCAAATATTTTGAGTAACGGCACAGGCGCCTTAGCCGCGCTGCGGAAGGCGTGCAGCCAACTCGGCTGCCGCATCGACCAGGACGGGGACGTGGGCCTCCAGCTCCTCGAGGCTCAGGCGGAAGACCGGAACGGCCGTCGCCAGGGAGGCAAAGGCGTGACCCTGGCTGTTGAGCAGGGGCACCGCCACGGCACGCATGCCGGCCTCGTTCTCCTCATCCATGACCGCGTAGCCGCGGCGGCGCACCTCCTCGATTTCCGCCCGGAACGCGTCCCGGTCGGTGATGGAGCGGGCGGTGAGCGCCTCGAGCGGGAGTTCCGCGAGCAGCCGCTCCCGTTCCGCATCCTCGGCGAATGCCACCAGGGCCTTGCCGACGGCGGTGGTGGACAAGGAGCCCAGGTGGCCCGGATCGCTGGTGACGCGGAAGATCTGCGGCCCGTCCACCTTGCTGACGGTGAGGTGGTGCAGGCCGTCCCGGACGCTGAGGATGGTGGCTTCCCCGGTCTGCTCGGTCACCCGGCGCAGGATGGGCATGGCAGTGCCGGCGAAACCGTGGTGGTTGGATACCCGCTGGCCCAGCTGGAAGATGCGCAGGCCCAGGTGGTAGCGGCGGCCGTCCGGCTCGTAGTCAACAAAGCCGTCACGGGTCAGGGATCCGAGCAGCCGGTAGGTTGTGCTGAACGGCAGTTCCGCGCGGCGGGAAATTTCCGCGGCGCTGGCACCGCGGGGTTCGTCCCCCAGGAGGACAAGCAGGCCCAGGGCCTTGCCCACCATGTCCGTGCGTTCCGCAGGACGCGCGCCAACCTTCGCCTCCGGGGGCATGGCGTTCACGGGCTCCGTGGCGGCAGGGGCAGCAGCGGATTCTTCATTGGCCGCTGTGGTTTGGTTCACACTCATGGCATCATGTTGCCACAATGTGAGAGCTATTTCTAGATGGTGATTATTTTCTTGACAGGTGACTGCCCTCACAGTCATAGTTTCTATATCGCACAAGTAGCTCCCACCATGTGGCTACTGACGCCGGGTCTTCTTCCGGACTCCAGCCGCATCGCGCCCCGCCCGCACCAAGGCAGCGGCGGCTGCGACCTCCAGATCCATCCGCGACAATGTCGTCACACCAAAGGAACACCATGAGCCAGACACTTCCGTCCGCCGGGGCGGGTGCCCTCACCCGTGCCGGGACGCCCAGGAAAGCAGCCCTCGCCAGCTTCCTGGGCAGCGCCGTCGAATACTACGACTTCTTCATCTTCGGATCCGCTGCGGCGCTGATCTTCCCCAAGGTCTTCTTCCCCGATGCAGACACCAACGCTGCCATCATGTCCTTCGCCACCTTCGGCTTCGCCTACGTGGCACGTCCCGTGGGCGCCATCATCCTGGGCCACTTCGGCGACCGGGTGGGCCGCCGGAAGGTCCTGATGTTTACCCTGCTGCTCATGGGCGCGTCGACGTTCGTGATCGGCTGCCTCCCCGACTTCCACACGGTCGGCTGGTGGGCCCCGGTCCTGCTGGTGCTGGCCCGCCTGTGCCAGGGCCTCTCCGCCGCCGGTGAGCAGGCCGGCGCCTCGTCCATGACCCTGGAGCACGCTCCGGACAATCAGCGTTCCTTCTTTACGTCCTGGACCCTCACCGGTACCCAGGGCGGCCAGATCCTCGCCGCCCTGGTCTTCATCCCCGTCCTGGCCCTGCCGGATGAGATCAAGTACGGCATCGGCTGGCGCGTCCCGTTCTGGCTCAGCGCCGTCGTGGTCATGGTTGCCTTCTTCATCCGCCGCACGCTGCACGAGCCGCCGGCCTTCGAGGAAGCGCAGAAGAACGCCCAGATCTCCAAGCTCCCGGTGGCCGACCTCCTCAAGGGCCACTGGCGCGACGTCCTGCGTGTTGTCGCCTGCGCCTTCATTGCCGCCGTCTCCACCGTCTTCGGCACCCTGGCCATCAGCTACGCCAAGACCGTGGCCGGAGTGGACGGCACCACCACCCTGTGGCTCGTCGTCGGGGCCAACCTGGTGGCCCTGGGCACCCAGCCGCTCTTCGGGAAGCTCGCGGACAGGATCGGCCGCAAGCCCGTCTTCATTTACGGCGCCGTGGCCAGCGCAATCCTCACCCCGCTGTTCCTGCTCAGCCTGGAATCCCACAGCATCCCGTTAATGTTCGTTGCAGCCATCGGCTTCTTCTCCTTCGGCTACGCCGCCTCCAACGCCGTGTGGCCGTCCTTCTACGCCGAGATGTTCAGCACCAAGGTCCGCTTCTCCGGCCTGGCCATCGGCACCCAGCTCGGGTTCCTGATGGCTGGCTTCGCCCCGGCCATTGTGGCTGCCATGGGCGGCATCCAGGCGGGCGGCTGGGTCCAGATCAGCATCTTCACCGCCATCATCTGCGCCATCGCCGCCGTCTCGGCACTCACGGCCAAGGAGTCCTTCCGGACCCCCACCAACCTGCTGGGCGTGAAGTAGGCGCCGACGTCACACCAGCCCGGTTTAGAGCCGGAAAGCCCGCCACCTACTGGAAGATGATCCATTAGGTGGCGGGCTTTTTGGTGCCATCTGCAACGTCCACGCGGGATCAGTGTGCAGCGATCGCTCCTTCGGATCGAGGCACACTAGATCGCACTGGCCGACGCCTCCAGGACGCTGGTGGCCTCGGAATCCTGGCGCTTCTTCATAAGAACTGCGAAGTAGGCCGCCGCCGCCGCCCCAAGCAGACCGATACCGGCAGTGACAATAAAGTACAAGTTGTTCGCGCCGGCAACATCGTCACCGAAGGCGGAGTAAATCGCACCGCTGATCTGGGGAATGACAATGTCAGGGAGATAACCCACGAACGAGATGATGCCGATGGCGATACCGGTTGCCGCAACGGGAACACGGCAGTCGTCAAGCAGGGACCAGTAGATCCCCCGGATCGCGTAAAGGAAGAGACCCACAACGACGACCAGCACATATGCCAGGCCAGTCGAGCCGTTGGGCAGGAGGCTCAGGCTGACGAATCCCAGTGCAGCCACCACCATTGAAACTGCGAGCACACGGCTCTTGCCGAGCTTGTCAGCGAGAAATCCTCCTCCGAACCCACCGATTGGCCGCATCCACAGAACGATTACAGTCACTACGCCCGCATTGACCGGACTCACGGCGTGATTCACATTGAGGAAACCGGAGAAGTAGTAGTGTCCCCAGAACAGCGTGTAGCCGCAGAACAAAACTACACTCATCACCCATACCTCACGGATCTTGAGAATTCGACGGACCGCTGCGAACGTTGACTCGACGGGTTCCGCTTGCGCGGTTTCCGTCTTTTCGTGACCATCGGAAAGAACGAAGAAGATCAAAACCGCGACGACGACGAGCACGGCACAGTACATGTAGACGACTGCCTGGAAGCCTGCCGTGGTGTGCGTGATGTCGGTAGTTCCATTTCCGGCGAAAAGTGCGAAGAGGCCAACGGCGCAACTGGCCAGAATTGCTTCGACAAGCCCGCGACCGCCGTCGAGCGCACCAAAGTATTTGCCTTCCTCGTTCCTGTCCGCCAGCAGGCTGACAGTTTTGAGGATTGCGCTCCAAAACGTGAATACAGTGGCGAAGCCCCAGACGAGGTAGACAAAGACAAGGGCGGACTTGTCCGGAACCTGCGCATAGTACAGACCCGTAACCGCCGTGAGTAACAGTGAGAACACAATCAGGTACCGTACCGGGACCTTATCGGCCAACCATCCGCTTGGTATGTAGCCGATAACGAAGATGATCCCGATCATCGAATAGAGGCCTGCCAACTCCGCGTTACTCAGGTGAAATACCTCTAAAATCGTTGATTCGAAGTTCTGCCGAAGGTACACAAGCGGATAGATTGAGCCAGCCGCGAGAATGAGCAAAGCAAGCTGAAAAATCTTCTTTGATTTGCCGAGCTTGAGCATGAAATAGCTCCTTAGTTGTTAGATAGGATCTTGTGGATTTTTTCCAGGATGGGGTCCGTCTGCATGGGGATTTCAGCCGAGACCGTGCACAGTTGCTCGTACAGCGCGGCGTTGCGCGGGTCGGGCTCGAAGCGGTCCTCGCGCCGAACCATATGGGCAGCTGCTTCGTCGAAGTCAGGGTAGATTCCGCAGGCCACAGCAACGCAGACGGCGGCGCCGAGGCCGGCAGCGTTCCGGACAACATTCCTGACGACCGGGATATTGAAGACGTCGGCGAAAATCTGCATGACGAGGTCGCTGTTCGAGCCGCCGCCCGAAACAACAAGCGTCCTAAGACTGATGTCTCTTTCAGCGGTCATGGCAGCCATGTTTCGCTTCATTGTGAAGGCGATGCCTTCCAGGACGGCCCGGTACATGTGCGCGTAACCGTGCCGTTCATCGAAGCCGATGAACATACCTTTCTTGAAAGGTTTGTTCGGGGGCGCCAGCCAATCGAGAACGCACAGCAGACCGTCACTTCCTGCCGGAATGTCGGAAGCCAGTTTGTTGAGGAGTTCCTCGGCGCTGGCTCCAGCCGCGGCAGCAGCACGGGCGTTCTCCGCACCAAGCAGGTCCCGTAACCAGGAAACTGTCCACATGCCCCGGCGGATGCCGGCACATTCGTATATGTAGCGGTACGGCTCGGAGGCAAAGTTCGAAAAGTATGTCCGGGGTTCGGGCGCAAATTCCTTCCCAACAACCATGCCGGCGATGTAGGTGCCCAGTGAGATGAGGCCCGTCGAGTCGTCGCGGAGACCGGCGCCCAAAGCCTCGGCTGCCTTGTCGTTGGCCGTGTGGACGACCGGTATTCCTTGTGGGATCCCCGTGCGCCTCGAAAAGGTGGTGTTCACAAAGCCGCCGACGTCGCCGGGCATCTGCAACCGGTACAGCATGTCTCGCGGTACTTTGAAGGAGTCGAACTTTTCCTGGTCGTCGAACCAGTTCCAGGTCCGGACATCCATGGGCCACGGACCAATGTAGTTGGCCGCGGTGTCCGTTAACTCACCAGTGAGCCGGCCCATGAGGTACCCCGAAGCGGTGGTAACGAAAGCGACGTCGTCGTTTTCGTGCTCATAGGCTGTGGAGAGCCGGTGGTCCATCCAGCTTTGGACGGGGCCGGCGAGGGTCCCGTCGCTGCGGACGAGGGCGCGGCAGCATCGGATGGTACACAATCCCACGCCGATAATGTCTGCGGGGTTGCCGGGGAAAGACTTCATCGCCCGGGAGGCCGCCGCAACCATGGAGTCATAAAGGTCGTCGTGCGGGTGCTCCGCGATACCCGCCCCGGGCGTGTGCATAGGTGCCAGGGGTTCACTTGCCTCGCAGACGACGTGGCCGTCCGTATCGAAGATAACTACCTTCGAACTCTGGGATCCACCGTCAAGTCCGATGATGTACTTGGTGGTCATGTCATGTTCCTCATCTGCTGACGGTGCCTAGCGCACCAGATAGCCGCCATCGACGCTCAGGATGTGACCGTTGACGTAGTCGGACGCCCGGCTGGCCAGGAATACGGTCGCGCCCATGAGGTCCTGGGTCTGCCCCCAGCGGTTTGCCGGGATGTGGTCCAAGACCCGCTGGTTGGCTTCCGGATCCGACCTGGTGGCAGTTGTAAGTTCGGTTGCGTAGTAGCCGGGCGCAATGCCGTTCACCTGCACACCGAACTGGGCCAACTCGTCGCAGTAGGCCTTGGTGAATCCTGCGATGCCGTGCTTGGTGGCTGCATAGGCCGGCGACCATTGGCCACCGAGGAAAGTGAAAACCGAGCAGATGTTGATGATCTTGCCGCTGCCCTGCGGGACCATGTGCTTGGCGCACTCGTGGGACATCTCGAAGGCGGCCGTCAGGTTCAACGCCACCATGGGGTCCCATTGTGCACGGGTGTAGTTGAGGACGTCGGGTTCATTGATGCTGCGTCCAGCACAGTTGACAAGGATATCAACGCTTCCGAATTCGGCGATACAGGCGTCCACAACCTTTTTCGGGTTTCCCGCCACCGTGATGTCGGACATCATGTAGGCGTATTTCGCGCCGGTTTCCTCAACCATGGCAGCCGTGCGGCCATCATCGGGCATGATGCTGGCCGCCAAAACATTGGCCCCTGCCTTGGCCAGCGCCAGTGTGAAGGCCTGACCGAGTCCGGTGTTTCCTCCGGTTACGATCGCGTTCTTGCCTTCCAATGAGAAGAAGCCCATTTGAAAATCGGCAATGTCTAAGTCGGGCATACAAACTTCCTGGTTCTCGATTGATTTCGGACTGGCTCAGAGTGGGAAGATTGTCCCTGGATTCATGATGCCGTTCGGGTCGAAGGCTGACTTGAGAGTCTCCAGCATGTATAGCGAGGAACCGTATTCTTCTGCGAGAAAGTGCGTACGGTGTTTTCCCACACCATGGTGATGGCACATTGAACCGCCGAGCTTCAGCGTTTCCTCGACAATGATGTTCTGAATCGGATCATGGTAGGTCGTGCGTTCCTCGGTGGGGTCTACATCAATTTTGTAGTAGTAGACGAAGTACATATTGGTTCCATTGAGGTAGCTGTGGCTGGAGTGGCCGCCCAGAAGGCTGAATTCTGCAGGCACTTCGCTTCGGATTCTTGCAAGCGCATTATTGTAAATGTCGTTAATGACGCTCCAGTTTCCAGAGATCTCCGTGGTGAAGCCGTTGTTCAACGTCTCACGGATCTCAACCCTTTCCTCCTCGATCTTGGAGACGTCCCAGTTGAGGTGGTTGAACCAGTCCTCGATGAGCGAATCCTCCACCCGATCTGCAGAGGCGAAGGAGGAGACAATTTGCTCGATGGCTTCACCCGTGGCATCGGCAATGAGTTTGGGGCCCTCCGCCATGAAAATCAGCACGCAACGGCCTCCGGAGAAGTGCCCGAAATGGTAGAGCCCATCTTCTTTGTCGTAGAGGCGTGCCACGGAAGGCTTGTAGCCCTGCGTGACAACTTCCCGAAGGATTTCGAAGCCGGTCTTCATGTCGTCCAGCAGATACCCATAGAACCGGTTGTTTTCAGGGAAGTAGCGGAAGATCTTGACGCTTACCTCGGTGATGAAGTTCAGGGCGCCCTCATTTCCAAGCACCAGGTGTCGGATGTCCGGGCCGGCTGCCCGGCGAGGGACGTTTTTGATACGGCAAATCTCGCCGTTGGCAAACACCGTCTCAACGCCCACGAGCATGTCCTCGATGCCACCATAAAGAGTCGAAAACTGGCCGATGGACCGTGTTGCGACCAGCCCTCCGAACTGCGCAATTGGCTTGGACTGAGGGGAGTGCCCGGTGGTGTAGCCGATTTTTCGAAGTTCGTCCTCGAGATCCTGCAGCCGAACGCCGCACTGGACTGTCGCCAGCATATTCTCGACGTCGATGTTGATAATCTCGTTCATTGAGGATCCGTCAACAACGACCGAATTCTCAACGACGGTTTCAAGGCCGCCTTCCGTGGCTGAGCCGCCGGTCTTAGGCACGACACTGATACCGTATTCGTTCGCCAGTTTTAGTACTGACGAAACTTCTTCCGGAGTTCCCGGCTTCACGACCGCCGCAGGCAGGGGTAACGAATAAATGCCAAAGACGTTTTCAACCTTGTAGTAGCGGTCGACGCTGTTCTCTCGAAGCGTCTGCTCGTCGGTGATTACGCGGTCACTGCCGAGGATATCGACGTAGGCGCTTACAATTTCTTCGCGTGTGAGGGTTGTCAACTCTTATGTTTCCGTTCGTGTTAGGCATTCGCGCTTTCGCGCGCTGACTTAACCTCCACCTTGTTCAAAGAAGGCACAAAAAAAGAGAACAGCGATCCCCTTGAAATTGGGGGTCGCTGTTCTCTAGTTTTCGAGCAACCGTTATGGGCAGAGCCCAGAACAAGTATGAAGTTTTAAGTTGAGTAGGACTCTAGCATGTAGCCGGGAATCTGCCTAGGGGCCAGTATGGATGTTTGCTACATAAGCCAGACGTCACGATTGGATGAAGCCACTGCCGCGGCGCCAGCACCCAATGCTCCAATCACATCCTCTTTGTCACACACCAGGCCGCCGGCTATCAGCGGAAGATCTATGTCATCGCAAACCCATGAGATCACGCGGGGCATGCATCCCGGCAGGATCTCGATGGCGTCTGCACCTGATATGGAAACCTGCTTGGGCAGATTGTTGTAGCTGAAGGAATCGATCAGGAAGAGGCGGTGAATCGACAGAAACCCCGCCGTCTTCGCCGCCCGTACGATGGCGGCCTTTGAGCTGAGAATGCCGTCGACACGCGTGTTTGCTCTCAGGAAATCGACCACGATTGGCTTGCTGGAGAAACCGTCCAGGAGGTCCACGTCGACAAAAACAGTCTTGCCTGCTGACTTGAGCGTCTCCACGATTCCTCGGATCGACATGACGGACCCAAAGAGCACAAAGACAACCGGGCACGGGGCGGACAAAACCGCCCGCAGACCATCCTCATCCTTGATACTTGCGATCACGGGGTGGTCCAACAGCATGGCGTTCATCGCGGCAGATTCCCCCCGCGGGTGGCGGCTCTTGGTCGGTGATTCTGCCACAGCATTCATCTCCTGGTGTAGGGACCATCTCATTGCGGGAAACCAAACGATGCCGCTTCACGGACGGTTAAACAATGGTATCTTCCGGTCCGTGGCCCCTCCAGATGGTTCGCCCCGGAGCATGCTCAGCGGCGATGCCGGCAATCAACGTCCCGCCTAAGGCCGCCCGGTCTCCAGCACCGAGGCCAGGTCAAAATTGACCGGTTCCTCCAATTGCTCATAGGTGCAGGACTCCGGGTCCCGGTCCGGTCGCCAGCGGTTGAACTGGGCCGTGTGGCGGAACCTGTCGCCCTCCATGTGGTCGTAGCGGACCTCCACCACCAGTTCGGGCCGCAGTGGGACGAAGGACAGGTCCTTCCCGGCGCTCCACCTGCTGCCTTCGGCGTTCCGCGGCGTCCGTTCCCCTTCTTCCTGCTTGCCCCACGCCCACGGGTGGCCCTCGAAGCCGGTCACCAGCGGCTGGAGTTCTTCGAACAGTTCCTTGCGGCGCTTCATGGGGAAGGCGCCGATCACGCCCACGCTCGCCAGGCCGCCGTCGTCCTTGTAGAGGCCCAGCAGGAGGGACCCGATAGCATCGGGACCGCTCTTGTGGAGGCGGTATCCTGCCACCACGCAGTCGGCCGTGCGCTCGTGCTTGACCTTGAACATCACCCGCTTGTCCGGCTCGTACCGGCCGTCCAGCCGCTTGGCCACGATGCCGTCCAGCCCGGCGCCCTCGAACTGTTCGAACCACTGCGCGGCCGTGGCTTTGTCCGTGGTGGCAGCTGTGAGATGGACCGGGGCGCTGCTGGCCGCGAGCGCCTTCTCCAGCGCGGCCCGCCGCTCAGAAAAAGGCCTGCCGGTGTAGTCGTCGTCGTCCAGCGCCAGCAGGTCGAACGCCACGAAGCTCGCCGGGGTTTGTTGGGCCAGCAGCTTCACCCGGCTGGCCGCGGGGTGGATGCGCTGCTGCAGGGTGTCGAAATCCAGCCGGTCGCCGGACGCACCGATAAGGATGATCTCGCCGTCCACCACGCAGCGCGGCGGCAGGTTTTCCTTCAGTGCCGCAACGAGCTCCGGGAAGTAGCGGGTCATGGGCTTCTCGTTGCGGCTGCCGATCTCCAGGTCATCACCGTCGCGGAAGATGATGGACCTGAAGCCGTCCCATTTTGGCTCGTAGCTGAGGTCCGCGCTTCCTGGAATGCCGTCAATGCCGCTGACGGCCTTGGCGAGCATGGGCGGGACGGGCGGCATCACGGGAAGTTCCATAGTGCCCATTCTTGCCCGGCCAGCGCCCTGCACGGTAGGGCGGCGCGGCGGCGGAGTGGTTTTCAGCCTGCCAGCAGCCAAACCACCAGCACCAGCACCGGCGCCGCGGCGGCGGTGGAGAGCAGGATGGTTTCCCGCGCCACCGCCACCCCCCTCCCGTACTTGCTGGCGAACAGGAACACGTTCTGGGCCGAAGGAAGCGCCGCCATGAGCACTACGCCCAGCAGCATGTGGTGGTCCAGGTTGAAGAGGAAGCGGCCGACGACGAACGCCACCGCCGGCATCACCGCGGACTTGAGTGCCGTGGCAGTGAGGATTTCGGCCGTGTGGCCGCCGCTTCGAAGCATCTTTGTTCCGTGCAGCGACATCCCGAAGGCCAGGAGCACCACCGGCACTGCAGCACCGCCCAGGAGCGTCAGTGGAGCCATCACCGGAGCCGGAAGCTGCACATGGAACGCGGCCAGGACCACGCCCAGGAGCGAGGCGATGATCATGGGGTTCCGGAAGGGCTGCGTCAGCATGAGCCGGGGCGAAAACCGGCCGGCCTCGGAGAGGTCCAGCAGGGTCAGGACCAGCGGGGCGAACAGGAGCAGCTGGACCAGCAGGACCGGAGCTACGGGAGTGGCGTCCCCCAGGGCATACAGCGTGATGGGGATGCCGATGTTGTTGGCGTTGACGTAGGAGCCCGCCATCGCGCCCACGGCCGTCTCCGCGAGCGGCCGCGGAAACCAGATCCGGCTGGCGGCCACATACAGGAGGGCCGTGACCGCCGCCGTGATCATGGCGAGCGGAACGTATGCGGAGAGGACCACGGAGAGGTCCGATTTCAGCACCACGGTGAAGAGCAGCACCGGGTTGGTGATGAAGAAGGCGGTCCGGGTCAGCGCCGAGATGGTGGGTTCATCGCCCAGGCCGCAGCGTGCGGCGATGTAACCCACGGCAATGACGACGCCGATCACCGCCAGTCCGATCAGCACACCGCCCACGTGGGGTACTTCCTTCCGCTCCCGCCGCATCCTGCCGCGCCGCAGGACAAAGTACTACAAGTCTCAAACTTATCGGACAAGCGGTCCCGACATTGCCAGGTGGGCCGCGTGACCCGCTGCCCGCGGTGTGCGCTGTGTGAAAAGATCAACCATGCACGCAATGCAGCACTCCAGCAAGCTTGAAAACGTCCGGTATGAGCTCCGCGGGCCAGTCCTGCAGGCGGCCAAAAACATGGAGGCCGAAGGGCACCGGATCCTCAAGATGAACCTCGGGGACACGGCGCCGTTCGGCCTGGAAGCACCTGAATCCGTGGTGGTGGACATGATCCACCACCTTCGCGGCGCCCAGGGCTACAGTGACTCCAAGGGCATTTTCACGGCGCGGACCGCCATCTCGCAGTACTACCAGACACGTGGCCTGATGAACATCGGGGTCGAAGACATCGTGATCGGCAACGGCGTCAGCGAACTGATCTCCATGTGCCTCCAGGCGTTCATGGAGAACGGCGACCAAATTTTGGTCCCGGCACCGGACTACCCTTTGTGGACCGCCGCCGTGACCCTGACGGGCGGAAAACCCGTGCACTACGCCTGCGACGAGGCGGAGAACTGGTGGCCGGACATGGCCGACGTGGAGGCAAAGATCACCAGCCGCACCAAAGGCATCGTGATCATCAACCCGAACAACCCCACCGGCGCCGTCTACCCCCGCCACATCCTGGAGCAGTTCGCGGCGCTGGCCCGGAAGCACAACCTGGTCCTGTTCTCGGATGAGATCTACGAGAAGGTGCTGTACGACGACACAAAGCATATCCACACCGCGTCCGTGGCTGAGGACCTGTGCTGCCTGACGTTCAGCGGACTGTCCAAGGCCTACCGGATGCCTGGCTACCGGGCAGGATGGGTGGCCATCACCGGACCGCTTGCCGCTACCGCCGCCTACCGTGAAGGCCTTGAGCTGCTTGCCTCGCTGCGCCTTTGCGCCAACGTTCCCGCCCAGCATGCCATCCAAACCTGCCTGGGCGGCTACCAGAGCATCGAGGCGCTGGTGAAACCCGGAGGCCGGCTGCGCGAGCAGCGGGACCTTGCCCATAGACTCCTTACCGCCATTCCCGGCGTGACCTGCGTGCCGGCGTCGGGCGCCATGTACCTGTTCCCGCGCCTGGACCCGGACCTGTATCCCATTGCCAATGACGAAAAATTCGTCCTGGACCTGCTCCGGGACCAAAAGATCCTGGTCTCCCACGGCTCGGCCTTCAACTGGCCCGCGCCGGACCACTTCCGGTTTGTCATCCTCCCCTCGGTGCTGGACATCGAGGAAGCCGTCCGGCGGATTTCCAGCTTCCTGGCCGCCTACCGCAACGGCACGGACGAATAACGCCGGGGACATGTAAGCAGAGGCAGGAAACCGCAGCGGCGCGAAGAACTAACCGGGCGCTAACCACGGGGAAACCGCTACGCAACATTCCCGGCCCACACTGGGTAGTGCAGGCAAGAGCCGGCACCAGCTCCAGCCAGGAGGCCCCCGATGTTGAAGAAAGCGACCACGCATGTAACCAGAGTCCGCGCCCTGGACCAGCTCCACCGCGGTGACGAAATCGAAGCCCGCCTCTCCGTAGGCCCTTCCTACGACGACGTGGTGATCCGCCGCGGCAGCGTGCAGGAAACGGCGCCCGGCATCGGGGTGGTGTGGATCCTGGACCGGATCACGGGGGTCCGGAAAGCAATCAATACGGACGAATGCACCGTCTGGCGTGTGGCATAGAGACCTGGATGCGGGGCTGCGGGCGTAGTCAGTAAGGACTGCCCGCCACCGGCCCGCCTCCCGGTCAGCCGCCGGCCACGGACTGGATCACCAGTACTTCCTGGCCCGGCGCCACCCTGGTATCCAGGCCCTGCAACCGCCGCACCTCGTCGCCGTTGACGTAGATGTTGACGAACCGGCGCAGCGCACCGGTTTCGTCACGGAGCCGCCGGCCCAGCACCGGGTAGTCGGAGGCCACCGCATCGAGCAGGCTTTCCACCGTCACCGGCCCGTCCGCGGGCGCAGTCAGTACGGACTGCCCGCCGGCCAGGGGCTGCAGGACGCTGGGCAGCAGCAAAGAAATCTCAGGCACCTGCCACCACGGCCGCCCTGACACACAGGACATCAGGCAGGTGGGAGGCCACCTCCCTGAATGTCTCCCCTTCATCCGCACTCGCATAGACCGTCCCGCCCCGCGTACCGAAGTACACGCCGGCGGGATCTGCGGTGTCCACGGACGCCGCGTCCCTGAGCACGCTGTTGTATTCGTGCTCAGGGAGCCCGGTGCTGAGCCGCTTCCAGGTGTTCCCGGCGTCGTCGGTGCGGTGGACGGCAAGCTTTCCGTCGGGCGGGATGCGTTCGCCGTCGGCCTTCAACGGAATAACCCAGGCGGTGCCCTCCCTGCGGGGATGCGTGAGCATGACGAAGCCGAAATCGGCAGGCAGGCCTTCGGCGATGGAGGTCCAGCTGTCCGCATTGTCGTCCGTCCGGTACACCCCATGGTGGTTCTGGGCATAGAGGCGCCCTTCCACGGCGGCATCGGCGGCGATCTTGTGCACGCACTGGCCGAACTCGGGGTTGGGGTCCGGCATGAAGTAGGCCGAGATGCCCTTGTTGCGCGCCTCCCAGGAGGTGCCGCCGTCCAGCGAGCGGTAAACGCCGCCGGTACTCATGGCAACGTGCACCGTTTCCCCGGCCGGCTGGACCACGATCGAATGCGCAGCCGCCCCGCCATAGCCCGCTCCCCATTCGCTGCGGTGCGGGTGGTCCCACAAGCCGCGGTTCAGCTCGAAGTGCTCCCCGCCGTCCGTGGATTTCCAGACGGAGATGGGTTCGGCTCCGGCCCACACCACTCCGGGCCGGGACTCGGCGTCCGGATAGATCTGCCAGACCCGCTCCAATGCTGCCCCGGTGTCCTCTGGGAACTTGATGGCGCCCTGTTCCGGCTCGGTCCAGGTGGTGCCGAAGTCGTCGGAGTGGGCAACCGTTGGTCCCCAATGCGGACTGCGGACACCCACAAGGATGCGCGTGCGGCCTTCCCTGGTATCGATCCCGATGCTGGGGATCTCCGCCATGAGGAAGTGCGGCCCGGTGAAGGACCACTCCTGCCGGTCCCGGCTCGTGGCAAGCCACAGCCCTTTCTTGGTCCCGATTGCCAGGACAAATGATTCTGCCGCCGTTGCCATGCGGACCATGCAACCACCGGATCAGTCACCGCGCAACGTTTCCAGGTGCGCAGGCTCCACATTCACAGAGGCAGGCGTCAGTCCACGAACTCCGACTGGGTCTGGATGAAGTCCCAGTCGGCGACGGTCAGCACGGCGGCGGGATTGCCGGGGTGCGGGCCGCCCGCCTCAGCGATGCCCTGGAGCACCGGAAGGGGCAGTTCCTCCGCATAGAGGTTTTCCCGCAGCCACTCTTTGCTGGCGAGGTCCAGGTCCAGCCACCACATAAAGATTTCCACGAAACCCCTCCTTGCGTCACTTTAAACGTTAGGCGCGGCCCCTACGGGGGACAAGGTGCTGCGGCCGGAAGCAGGTGTGTCCGGCCGGGTTTCAAGTACTGGCAGGTAACTTTCCCGGCCAACCCCGTTGAAAGACGAGTATCCCCTACTGGCGACTGCGCAAGGCGGCGCTCCTAGCCTGAAATCTCAAGCAAGCTGACCGTGCTGCTGGGGCATACGGCGTTACCGCTGGCCTTTCCTCGCCATGGTCCGTTTCACACATATATGGGGAGACAATATGAAACGCACCTTAGCAACAATGGGGGTGATGGGGCTTGGCCTTATCAGCCTCACAGCGCCCGCCATCGCGGCTTCCGACCAGGTGGTGGTCGCCCGCTCAAACGGAAGCGCCCTGATACCGCTGGAGATCAATACCAACGGCGGCACTAACAACGGCGGTGGCAACAACACCGGTGACACCAACAACGGCGGCGGCAACAACATCGGTGGCGGCAACGGCGGCGGCGGCACCAACAACGGTGGCGGCAACGGCGGCGGCGGCACCAACAACGGTGGCGGCAACGGCGGTGGCGGCACCAACGGCGGCGGCACCGGCGGCACCAACAACGGCGGCGGCAACGGCGGTGGCGGCACCAACGGCGGCGGCACCGGCGGCACCAACAACGGCGGCGGCGGCAACAACGGCGGTGGCGGCACCAACAACGGTGGCGGCAACGGTGGCGGCAACGGCAACGGTGGCGGCGGCGGCACCAACAACGGTGGCGGCAACGGTGGCGGCAACGGCAACGGTGGCGGCGGCGGCACCAACAACGGTGGCGGCAACGGCAACGACGGTGGCGGCAACGGCAACGGCGGCGGCAACAACGGTGGCGGCAACGGCGGCGGTGGCGGCAACAACGGTGGCGGCAACGGCGGCGGTGGCGACAATACCGGCGGCGACAATACCGGCGGCAACACCGGCGGCGGCGATACCGGCGGCGACAATACCGGCGGCAACACCGGCGGCGACAATACCGGCGGCGGCGATACCGGCGGCGACAATACCGGCGGCAACACCGGCGGCGACACAACCGGTGGAACTGCTCCGGCCGCTGTGGCGGCTGTGGCCCCTGCTGCCGCACCCGCGCAGCCGGCGCCCGCCAAGCAGGCTGTTGCCACACCCAAGGCCGCCCCTGCCGCGGCACCCGTCAGCGTCGGAACCAACCAGGGCTACAACGCACAGACGGCGGTGGGAGCACCCGATGGCTTGCCGGGCTGGCTGGTAGGCCTGGGAGCGCTTGCTGCCGCGGGGACCGTGGTGGCAGTACGGCGCCAGTCGCGTCCGCTGCACACTGCCGGCTAGCCGGAACACCGCCACCACCAGTGGCCCCCTGACAAGGAAGGCGTCCTGCCAGTGCCCGGCAGGACGCCTTCCTTCCACCCCCGCCAACCCGTGAGGAGCGCCATGCGGCAGGATCGAAGCCGGCACGCAGCCCCCCAGCACGGCATGTGGCGGCGCATATGGCGCCGGTGGAACGCCGGTGACCTGGCAATCCTGTGCTGTGGCGTCCTCGCCTTCGTGTCATTCACCCTCGGCGCTCCCCTGTTCCACCCGGCACCGCCACTGGCAATCGGAAATGCCGCCGCTTCGGTTGCCCTGGTTCGTGGCGGCATTCCATCCGCCGCGGGGGCGGCTCCCATTGCGGAGACCGGCCTGCCGGACGCCGCAGCGGCACCCGACCAGGCAGCGGCAGCCCAGGCTCCTGGCGAAACAGCAACGGAAGCGCCTGCGGGACCGGAGCTTCCGGCGGCATCCCAGCCGGTCCGCATCCGCTACCCGTCGGCCGCCTTCGATGTGCCCGTCCACCCGCTGGACCTGGACAGTGGGGCCCAATACAGCCGGACCATTGAACCTCCCGCCACCAAGGACGGCTACTGGCTCACGCCCTTCGGGGTTCCGGGCAAGGGCTCCGGCAACACCACCTACGTGATTGGCCACAGTTGGGACGGCGCGGATGCTCCCTTCAACCACCTCAGTTCGGCGGCGGCCGTTGGCGACCGCCTGGAGGTGGAAACAGTGGCGGGAACCATCAGCTACCGGGTGGACAGCGTCACGACCTACCTGAAGTCCAGCCTCAAGGACAGCCCCGTCTGGGACATGGTGCCCAACCGGCTGGTCCTCATCAGCTGCTACACCGAGGATCCGTGGGGCAAGAACGTGGTGGTCACGGCATATCCCAGCCTTCCCTAGGCCTCCGGGCCCGCACTCCGGAAGTTTGACGGGCCGAACGAACCTGTTCATGCAGCCGGTGCGGGCGGACAATTGCAGCATGACATGGGAAAACTTCGACGGCGCTCCGCTGCTGACGGGAATCATGCCCAAACAGCACCCGGAGGTTCTCCAGACCGCAGCCTCCCTGGCAGCCCGGTTGTCGGCGCCATTGGTCTGCGCGTACGTGGACGAAGCCAGCTACCTGGTGGAATGGGACCCGGCCCGCTCCGCCCACCGGCTTTCCCTGCACCCGGACGCAGATGACGACATGCTGGCCCTGACAACGGAGTTGAAGGCACAGGTCCAGGCTGCGGCGGACAAGGTGCCTTCCGACGGCGGGCCCCTGCAGTGGTCCTTCCGCACCCTTTCAGGCGATCCCGCACGGGCGCTGGCGCAACTGGCCGCCGAACTGGATGCCCCGGTCATCATCGTGGGCACCTCCGAGCGCGGCTTCACGCACCGGCTCTCGGAGGCACTCAACGGATCGGTCGGGCAGTGGCTAAGCCACCACCAAAGCCGCCCCGTGCTTGTGGTTCCATACCGGATGCCGGCCCATGAGGACAGGCCCTGAGCGGCGGATACCGGGGAAAATACGCCTGGAAATGGCGGGCTTAAAGTAAAGCGAAAGTACTTATTCGTGGTGCTGGCGCGCTGCCCGTACCTGCCAGTAAGCTGATTCAAGCAAGGCCGATCCACACGAGTGGAAGCCGGATTTGCCCAAAAGCTGCTCCGGAGTGCGTATCCCCCAATAACGCACTCCGGAGCTTTTTTTGTGCCCGGGATACTGTCCCACGGACGGGTGGGAAGAGTTCCCGGATACCCCTAGGGGGTACTTGCGCTCATACCCCCAAGGGGTATAGGTTGGCTGCATGAACGCTATCGAAGAAGCCGTTGCGGCGGTAGCAGCCGCACCACCGGCCGCGGAGTCCGGCGTTGCAGCCCAACACGGTTACGCAGCCCAGCACGGTTACACGGAAAACAAGGACGCGTACCTTCGCCGCCTGAAGCGCATTGAGGGGCAGGTCCGGGGCATTGCCCGGATGGTGGATGAGGACAAGTACTGCATCGATATCCTCACGCAGGTTGCCGCCGTCACCAAGGCCCTGCACGCCGTCAGCCTGGGGCTGGTCGAGGAACACATCGGCCACTGCGTGGTGGGTGCAGCCTCCGAGCCGGACCCGGCAGCACGCGCTGAAGCCATCGATGCCAAAGTCAAGGAAGCCGCCGACGCCATCGGCCGGCTGCTTCGCTGACACCCACCAAAACCCGGATCCCGGCCGCCGCCGTCCCAACTGAAGGAGCAAGCCATGAGCACCACCTCTCCCACCACCACGACCATCAGCGTCTCCGGCATGACCTGCGGGCACTGTGTGTCGGCCGTCAGTGAAGAACTTGAAGCCCTCGAAGGCGTTGAAGAGGTCACCGTCGACCTGAACGCCGGCGGGGTCTCCACCGTGACCATCACCTCAAGCAAGGAACTCCCACCCTCCGACATCGGGGAGGCCGTCGCTGAGGCGGGCTACCTGGTGGTTGCCAACGAGGCCTAGAAACCCCTACACCGCGGAAAGCGACATGAGCCACCAGGAACTGCTCCACCCACCGGGTACCCGGATCGTCGAACTGGACATCGAGGGGATGACCTGCGCGTCCTGCGTCAACCGGGTGGAGAAGAAGCTCGGCAAGCTCGACGGTGTGGCGGCCACCGTCAACCTGCCGCTGGAGTCGGCGTACGTGACGGTCCCCGAGGGCATCACCGACGAACAGCTCACGTCAACGGTCGAGGCAGCCGGGTACAAGGCGAGGGTCCGCCACCGCAGCACTACTGGTGCGGGGGCGCGGCCGGTGGACCCGTCTGCTGAGGTCCACGCTTCGAGTCTCCGGCCGCGCCTGGCCGCCGCTGCGGTGCTGACAGTCCCGGTGTTTTTGGTCAGCATGGTTCCGGCGTTCCAGTTCCCGCACTGGGGCTGGGTGGCAGCGGTCCTGGCGCTGCCGGTGGTCACGTGGGCGGCGTGGCCCTTCCACCGGGCCGCAGCAGTCAATGCCCGCCATCTCGCCTCCACCATGGACACCCTGGTGTCGCTCGGCGTGGCCGCCGCCTACTCCTTCTCCGCCTGGCAGCTGCTGGCGGACCCGCGCATGACGGAGCATCCCGGCATGGAAGGCATGTCCGGCGGCCTGTACTTCGAGGTGGCCGCGGTGGTCACCACCTTCCTTCTCCTGGGCCGGTACCTGGAGGCCAATGCCAAGCAAAAGGCCGGCGACGCCCTCCAGGCCCTGCTGAACCTGGGCGCCAAGGACGCCACCGTCCTGCGCGGCGGCCGGGAAGAGAAAATTCCCGCGGACGGTCTGCAGGTGGGCGACGTCCTGGTGGTAAGGCCGGGTGAAAAGATCGCCACCGACGGTGTGGTGGTGGACGGCGCCTCCGCGGTGGACGCCTCCCTGGTCACGGGTGAGTCCGTCCCCGTCGAGGTGGGGCCGGACAGCCGCGTTACGGGTGCCACCATCAACACCTCCGGCCGCCTGCTGGTCAGGGCAACCCGGGTCGGCTCCGAAACCACACTGGCCCAGATGGCGCGCCTGGTGTCGCAGGCCCAGACCGGCAAGGCCCCCATCGCGCGGCTCGCCGACCGCATCAGCGCCGTCTTCGTACCGGTGGTCCTGGCCATCGCCGCCCTGACGTTCGTGCTCTGGCTCCTCGTCGCCGGCCCGGGCGCCGACGGCAGCCACCTGCGGCAGGCGTTCACGGCCGCCGTCGCAGTGCTGGTGATCGCCTGCCCCTGCGCGCTGGGCCTGGCCACTCCGGTGGGCCTGCTGACCGGAACCGGACGCGGCGCACAGCTGGGCATCCTGATCAAGGGCCCCCAGGTCCTGGAGGACACCCGCACCGTGGACACCATCCTGCTGGACAAGACGGGGACGGTCACCACCGGCGCCCTGGCCGTGGATGCCACGGCCGCGTTCCCCGGCTTCCAGGACCGGGATGTCCTCCGGCTGGCCGGAGCCGTTGAGGCCGCCAGCGAGCACCCGGTTGCGCACGCCATTGCGGCAGCAGCAGTTTCCGCCGCACGCCTGGCGCCCGCAGGGGACGACGGCGGCACCTCGCCTTCAGTGCACCTGCCGCCAGTCCAGGGGTTCAGTTCCGCCCCGGGTGGCGGAGTGTCGGGCACCGTCGAAGGCAGCCACGTGATGGCCGGGCGGAGCAGCTGGCTGCAGCAGAACGGCATTGCCCTGGACGGCGGCCAGCAGGCGCAGTTGGCTGCTGCAGAGGAAGGCGGCGCCACGGCCATCTGCGTGGCAGTGGATGGCACGCCCGCCGGCATCATCAGCCTCAGGGACAGCGTCAAGGAAGGGTCCGCCGCAGCGGTCGCCCGGCTTAAGGCGCTGGGCCTGCGGCCCATCCTGCTGACCGGCGACAATGCCGCCGTCGCCGCCCAGGTGGCTGCCGCCGTCGGCATCGCCGCGGATGACGTCCATGCAGGCGTCCTGCCGGAAGGGAAGGTGGCAGCAGTCCGGGAGCTCCAGGCGGACGGGGCCACGGTGGCCATGGCCGGGGACGGCGTCAATGATGCCGCGGCGCTTGCGCAGGCGGATCTCGGGATTGCGATGGGCTCAGGGACCGATGTGGCCATCGAAGCCGCGGACCTGACGGTGATGGGGAACGACCTCGCCCAGGTGGCCCAGGCCATCGAACTGTCCCGGAAGACCCTGGGCACCATCAAGACCAACCTGTTCTGGGCGTTCTTCTACAACGCCGTGGGGATCCCGGTGGCCGCCCTGGGGCTGCTCAACCCCATGATCGCAGGAGCTGCCATGGCTGCCAGCTCGGTGCTGGTGGTGGCCAACTCTCTGCGGCTGCGCAGCTTCGGCAAGTAGCAGCGCAGGCTCAGGCCGCGCCGTAACGGACCGCGGCGCGCGCCCTGGCCTTGGCCGCTTCGGCCTCCCGGTCCTTCGGCGGCGCCTGCGTCACCAGGGAATCCAGCAGGTGCTGCGTGATGTGGGCTATCTGGTGCACGGCCTCATCAAAGGCCTCCTGGTTGGCCTTGGACGGTTTGGTGCTGCCGCTGACTTTGCGGACATACTGCAGCGCCGCCGCGTGCACTTCCTCGGAGGTGGCGTGCGGCTCAAAGTTGTGAAGGGTTCGGATATTCCGGCACATACCGCCATGCTAGGCTCTTCCAACGCCTGGGATCGACCCCTTTTCATGGTCCCTACCCGGCGTCCATGGGGAGCCCGGCATGGGCAGGGCTGCCCATCGACACTGTTTTGGGGGCCGGGATAGGTTTGAGGCAATGGATCTTCCGGATGAGCCGGGGGGCCACTGGGGAGCCGATCTGGTTCGGATCCACGACCTAACAAGGAGAAACTGATGGCTATTTGGGGTGCAGACGTTGAGCAGCTTCGCCAGCTCGGCAGCAAGCTTCAGGCAGGGGCGTCCGAGATCGAGACGCAGAAGTCCACTCTCACCAAGGTCCTGAGCGGCACTGACTGGAAGGGCCCGGACGCTGATAAGTTCCGCCAGGAGTGGTCCGGAACCCACACCACCATGCTTACCAAGGTTGCCGAGGCGCTGAAGGAAGCCGGCGCGCAGGCCAAGCGCAACGCCGAGCAGCAGAGCCAGGCATCGAACTAGGCTTATCGCCGCATTCCGGCAAGGGGCAGGGACACCAGGTGGTGTCCCTGCCCTTTTGTGTTGGCGTGCGACGCCGGTGCCCGGCTTACGGGACCTGCGCTCCTAAGGGACAGGCTCGACGTCGTTCGCGTGCTCAAGCGGTGACGCCGGCACCTGGGTGCCCTTTCCGCCGTCGTAAGGAGCAATGGTGGCGGGGGAACGCAGCTCGTCGAGCCTTACCAGGATGACCCCGCCGACGATCAGCACCCCGCCCAGGAGTTGGATGGTGCCCGGCAGTTCCCCAAGCAGCAGCCACGCCCAGACCACGGCGAAGAGGACCTCGGTGAGCGACACGAAGGACGCCACCTTGGAACCGAGGGCCCGGGCCGCCATGACGCCCGAGACGTACGCCAACACGGTGGCCAGCACCACCAGCCCGGCAAGCGGCACCCACCACGGCGTAAGCCATGGGCCCAGGGTGGTGTCCGCAGTGCTGAAGGCCATGGGCAGCAGGCCCGTGGCGGCAGCGAGCCACATGGCGGCCGCACCCACCAGCAGGCCGCCGGCAGCCAGCACGATGGGCGGCAGCGTGTCATTTTCCTTTGCCGTGATGAAGAAGTAGATGGCCAGGCAGACCGCGGCAGCCATGCCCCACAGCACCCCCACCAGGTCAACCTTCACGGCTCCGGTGAGGTCAAGGACCAGTACCAGCCCGGCCAGCGACAGCAGCGTCCCGCCGGCCGTGAGGACGCGCGGGCGGCGTCGGCTGGCGGCCCAGAGCCACAGGACGATGATCACCGGGGCCAGGTACTCCAGCAGGAGCGCGACGCCCACGGAGAGCAGGGCCACTGCGTTGAAGTAGAACAACTGGCATGCCGCCACCCCGATGAGTCCGAACAGCATGATGGTGAGCCAGTTGTCCTTCAACTGGCTCCAGCGGCCCCTAAGCGCCCACGCCGCGGGCAGGGCAAGGATCAGGGCAGCTCCCGTCAGGCGGGCAGTCACGGCCGCCCCCGGGGACCAGCCGGTTTCCAGCAGCGACTTGGCGAAGGATCCGGACAGGCCAAAGACGGCGGAGGAGAACAGCGCGACGCCGAGCCCGGAGGCCTGGAAGCCGGGACGCCTGGGGGACAGTTCCGGGGTGGGGGTGTGGTTTTGGGCGGCAGGCACCGTTGCCTCCTGTCAGGAGTAAAGTGGGGTAATGCTCATGACACTACGCTCAGGCGCTGTAAGGAGTCAACATGGTTTTCGCCCCTGACACTGAAGTGGCGCTGCGGACGGTGGTGAACCTCATCAACACGGCCGCGAACGGCAGGGAAGGCCTGGCCTCCGTTGCGGACCTGGACAGCTTCCTGGCCGCGGAGGGTTTTTCCGGCTCCCGGAACCGGGACGCTGCGGAATTGGAAAGCGTGCGGCAGTTGCGCCGTGAACTGTCCGCGGTATGGACGGCCGGTGAGGACGCCGCCGTGGAAACCGTCAACCGGCTGCTGCGGGACGCCAACGCGCTGCCGCAGCTGATGAAGCACGACGGATGGGACTGGCACCTTCATGCCACGGCGCCCGAGGCACCCCTTGCCGACCGGATGAGCACCGAAGCGGCCATGGCCCTGGCTGATGTGATCCGCAGCAAGGAGATGGACAGGCTGCGGATGTGTGAGTCAGAGGACTGCGATGCCGCCGTGCTGGACCTGAGCCGCAACCGGTCCAAGAGGTACTGCGATACCGGCAACTGTGCCAACCGTGCGCATGTTGCTGCTTACCGGGCCCGCCAGGCTGCTGCGGGGTAGGGATTTTCCCGCGCTTTGTCCGGCTGCCGCCGGTAACGGCTAGCGCTGGGGAGTTTCGTCAGTGCCATCGCCGGATGCCGGCGGGTTCTGGTTGCCGGGAGCTCCGAAGCCATGGCTTGGCCCTGCGTGCGGGGATCCTTTGGGCGCCGAACTCAGGTTCACCCCTGATCCCTTGCCCAGGTGTTCGGCGTTCTCCTTGTAGCTCATGGACAGCATTGCGGCGATCACCAGGGTGGCGATGAAGGCGATGCCGGCTGCGGTGAACGCGAGGTCGAACCGGGGTGCACGTGCGCTTCCACCGGAGGCGAAGATCAACACTGCCACGAAGGCGACGACGGCCCAGAATGCCGAAAACATCAGCGGCCCCTTCACCGAGGTCCGCAGCTTGCGCGGTTTTCCTTGATGCTGGTCAGCCACGGTGGTTCCTCCCTGCGGGCGGCGCACGGCCGGCCCGGTTTACGAATTGCGGTGTCGCACCGAATTTTCTACAGAAAGTAGAAGGGCGCTCCCCCTAGTTTACGGCTTCCCTGCGCCGGCACGGGCATCGTGCCGCAGCGTCAGGCCGGAAAGCACCCACAGGACGCCGGAAATAATGGCGCCTCCACCGGCCACGCCCAGCAGGGCATGGGCACCGAGACTGATGAAGAACGGCAGGAGCACCGCGGTTCCAATCCCGATGACGCCGGAAGCAATCCAGTCGCGGGCAAGAACATGGCGGCCCCTGTGCTGCAGGCCGCAGGCAAGCTCCAGGATGCCGGCTGCGCCCAGGCCCAGGGCTGCGATCACCCCGAACAACAGGTCACTGTGCAGGAGGAGCACGGCAAAGCCTGCGCCGGCCAGGACCGCGCCGGCGGCGGACAGCAGCTTTCCGGCCGCCGAGTTCTGCGCGAATCCGGCTGCGGGGACGGTCCGCAGGGAAACCACACCGGCGGCCAGGAGGTAGAGTCCCCCGGCCCAGCCCATGACCTCCACAGACGGTGACGTCCAGAAGACCGTCACGGCGCCAAACACCAGGGCAGCGGCCGCACGGAGCAGGACCGGCTTCCAGAGGTCGTGGCGGGCGGTGGTTCCGGGAGCAGCACCGGCGGGGGTGGATGGTTGTGTCACCGGTCCAGTTTAGTGGGGGCAGCTGGAAGGTCTAACCGGGCCGCGTCAGGCAGAGCCCAGCACCATCCAGCGGTCGGACCGGGCACGCAGGCCCAGCGTCACGGCGCGCGCCGCCATATACCCCAGCGCGAAGGCAACCCAAAGCCATGCGAGCCCGGTGGTGCCGGTGGCACCGGACCAGGCAACCGCTGCCAGCAGCGGCACGTAGACGGCAAGGTTCACCAGCCCCGCCAGCGCGAGGTACCGCGCGTCCCCTGCGCCGATCAGCACACCGTCCAGGACAAAGACATAGCCGGCGATCGGCTGCCCGGCCGCCAGGATCCAGAGGGCAGCGGTGAGTGCCTGCTGCACTTGGGGGTCCGTGGTGAACAGAGCCCCGGCCCAGGGGGCTGCCGCTGCCAGCAGCAGGCCCGTCACCACGCCGAACCCCGCGCCCCAGCGGATCATCGTTCCGGTCAGCAGCCGGGCCCTGGCGGCATGGGACGCGCCGAGCTCCTTGCCAATGAGCGCCTGCGCCGCGATCGCCAGGGCATCCAGCGCGAACGCCAGGAAGGAAAAAATGGTCATGGCCAGCTGGTGGGCGGCAAGGTTGACCTCCCCCTGGGCCGTCACCACCAGCACCGTGGCCAGGATTGCGGCCCGGAGGCTGAGCGTGCGCAGCATCAGCCAGGATCCAACCCGCGTCATGCTGCGGATGCCGCGCCAGCTGGGGAGCAGGCTCACACCCTGCCGCACTGCGCTGCGCCGCACCATCACCACATAGACAGCCGCCATGGCCCACTGGGCCAGGCTGGTGCCCACCGCGGAACCAGCCACAGACATGCCCAGCCCGTACACAAGCCACAGGTTCAGGACAATATTGACCCCGAAACCGGCCGTGGCCACCACCAGCGGGGTGCGGGTGTCCTGCAGTCCGCGGAGAACACCGGTGCCGGCGAAGATCAAGAGCATTGCCACCAGGCCCGGCATGGACCAGCGGAAGTAATCGACCGCAAAGGTCCGGACGCTGCCCTGGGCCCCCATCAGGTCAATCAGCGGTTCGGCCGCCGCGAAGCCTGCCACGGCGAGGACCACGCCGAGGAGCAATGCCAGCCACACGCCGTCGCGCCCTGCCGCAAGGGCCTTGCCCAACTGCCCGTCACCAATGGCGCGGGCCACGGCGGGCGTGGTGGAGTAGGCCAGGAAGACCATGAGTCCGACGGCGGTCTGGAGCACCGCAGATGCCAGCCCCACTCCCGCGAGCTGCGCAACACCAAGATGTCCCACAATGGCGGAGTCCGCCAGCAGGAAGAGGGGCTCAGCCACCAGCGCGCCAAAGGCAGGGACAGCAAGGCGGAGTATCTCCCGGGCATGGCCTTGGCGGCCGGCCACGGCGGAGGGGGCGGGTTGTTGGGGCACGCTGCCAGCTTAACCGCGGCCGCCGACAACACGCTCCGGAGATGAGAAAGCCCACAGTCCCCCAAAGAATAGTTGACACTTCAACCATTGGTCGGCAAGAGTGGTATCCATGAACCAGTCACGACTCACCACCACCGCCCTCACCGCCCTGCGCATCGTCCTTGGCTTCCTCTTCGCAGCCCACGGATGGCAGAAGTTCAACGAATGGACCATCGCCGGCACCCAGGCATCCTTCGCCAAAATGGGGGTTCCGGCAGCCGGGCTCGTGGCACCCGCCGTCGCCGTCCTGGAACTGGCGGGCGGCGTTGCCCTGATCCTGGGGATCCTCACCCGAGTGGTGGCCGCCCTCCTCGCCCTGGACATGCTGGGCGCCCTTTTCCTGGTGCACGCTCCCGCCGGCATCTTTGCCGCAAACGGCGGCTACGAACTCGTCCTGCTCCTGGCCGCCGCGGCATTCGCGCTGGCGCTCACGGGCGCCGGCCGGCTTTCCCTGGACCGCGCGCTCTTCGGGCGCAGCAACTCGCGGCTGGCCGCCCTCACCTAGGATCACTTGTCCCACCGGGTGCGACGGCGGCAGGTCACCCAAGGTGACCGGCCGGCGTCGGGCTTTAATCGCGGCACTCCCGCCGGGAAGTTTGTTTCAGGCCCAACCGGCCGGTAACCGTGGGCCTCAGTAAGATCGCAGCATGACTGAGACCGGCCGCGCCAACTCCGTGACCCTCCGCTTCCTCGCTGCCCCCACCGACGTGGGGCACAGCGGCTCCGTGGACGCAGGCACGGTGCTTGAGTGGGTGGACAAAGCCGCCTATGCCGCGGCAGTGGGATGGGCCAAGTCCTACTGCGTCACCGCGTACGTGGGAAACATCCACTTCGCCGATCCCGTCAACAGCGGCGACATGGTGGAGGTGGAAGCGACCATCGTCTACACCGGCCGGTCCTCAATGCACATCCATACCGTGGTTTCCTCGGGTGACCCCAAAGGCGGCCCTGCCACCATGCGCAGCCAGTGCATGGTGATCTTCGTTGCGGTCGGCCCGGACGGCAGGCCCATCCCGGTGCAGCAGTTCGAACCCCAAACCCCGGCCGAGATCGAGCAACGGGACCACGCGCTGGCCAGGATCAAGGTCCGCGAGCAGATCGTGGAAGCCATGAACCGGCAGGAATATACCGACGCCGGTACGGCCGAGCGGGTGACGCTGCGGTTCATGGCCGCCCCCACGGACGTGAACTGGGGCGGCAAGGTCCACGGCGGCATTGTCATGAAGTGGATCGACGAGGCCGCTTACGTGTGCGCTTCCCGTTACTGCGGCAGGGATACCGTGGCTGTCTTCTCCGGCGGCGTGCGCTTCTACCGGCCGCTGCTGATTGGCCATCTTGTGGAGGTTGAGGCCCGGCTGGTTTACACCGGGACCAAGGGAATGCACATCGCCGTCCATGTCCGTTCGGGCGATCCGAAAGGCCGTGAACTGGCCCTCACCACATACTGCCTCACCGTGATGGTGGCGCGCGACGACGAGGGCAACTCCGTGCCCGTCCCCGCCTGGGTGCCGGTCAGCGAGGAGGACAAGCGGCTCCACGCCCACGCCCGCGAACTCCTGGAGATCCGGGGAACAGCGCCCGGCAACCGCCTGCCGAACCACCTGCTGGCCGCCGCAGGGCCTGCCGGCGGCGGAACCAGCGCCCGCCGGGATACTTAGAAGCCGCCGCCGGTATCGCCGGCCATGTTGGCGAAGCGGGAGTAGTGGCCCTGGAAGGCCACCACAATGTCCTTGGTGGGACCGTTACGGTGTTTGGCCACAAGGATGTCCGCTTCTCCGGCACGGGGTGATTCCTTGTCGTAGACGTCCTCGCGGTGAAGCAGGATCACCATGTCCGCGTCCTGCTCGATGGAGCCGGACTCGCGGAGGTCGGACACCATGGGCCGCTTGTCCTGCCGCTGTTCCG
The DNA here is from genome assembly GCF_007828995.1 of Arthrobacter sp. AG367. Taxonomy (NCBI): domain Bacteria; kingdom Bacillati; phylum Actinomycetota; class Actinomycetes; order Micrococcales; family Micrococcaceae; genus Arthrobacter; species Arthrobacter sp. AG367. The sequence goes on along the minus strand of NZ_VIVE01000007.1, from coordinate 96,653 downwards.
ATCCACGGTTCAGCTGGGACAGCGCGATCACGGGGACCTGGAGTTCCTTGGCCAGGAGCTTGAGCGCACGCGAAAACTCGGAGACTTCCTGCTGGCGGGACTCCACCTTCTTTCCCGAGCTCATGAGCTGCAGGTAGTCCAGGATGACCAGCTTGAGGTCGTGCTGCTGCTTCAGGCGGCGGCATTTGGCCCGGATTTCCATCAGGGACATGTTGGGGCTGTCATCAATGAACAGCGGTGCATCATTCATCCGGCCCATGGTGGTGGCGATCTTGGACCACTGTTCGTCCTTGATGGTGCCCTTGCGGAGGTCCTGGAGACCAATGGTGGCCTCGGCAGACAGCAGGCGCATGGCGATCTCATTCCGGCCCATTTCCAGCGAAAACATGACGGTGGCGAGGTTGTTCTTGATGGCTGCGGAACGGGCGAAGTCCAGTGCGAACGTCGACTTACCGACGGCCGGGCGGGCGGCGATGACGATCATCTGCCCCGGGTGGAGCCCGTGGGTCAGCTCGTCGAGCTCATAGAAGCCGGTGGGCACACCCGTCATGCCCTCTCCACGGTGGCCGGACGCCTCGATTTCGTCCACCGTGGACTCCATCACGTCCTTCAGTACCACGTAGTCCTCCGCGGTGCGGCGCTCCGCTACCGCGTAAACCTCCGCCTGCGCCTGGTTGACCAGGTCCTCCACCTCGCCGTCCGACCCGTACCCCAGCTGGACGATCTTGGTTCCGGCGTTCACCAGCCGGCGGAGCACTGCCCGTTCGGCCACGATCTCGGCGTAGTAGCCCGCGTTGGCTGCCGTGGGAACGGTCTGGATCAGTTCGTGCAGGTAGGCAGGGCCGCCGATCCTGTTGATCTCGGCGCGCTTGGTCAGCTCATCGGAGACGGTGACGGCATCGGCGGGCTCCCCCCGGCCGTAGAGGTCAATGATGGCCTCGTAGATGGTCTCGTGCGCGGGACGGTAGAAATCCTGCCCGCGGAGGATCTCAACGACATCCGCGATGGCATCCTTGGACAGCATCATGCCGCCCAGGACCGACTGTTCGGCCGCGATGTCCTGGGGAGGTTTCCGGCTGGCGTCCGATCCACGGGTTGTCTCGACAGGGTCCAGATGCGCGATTGACAAAGCTGCCGTCCTCAATTTATGCCCGGCCTGGCGGCCCGGCGATCCATCCTGTTCGCGGCACCCGGTAACCGGCTCCGCCACCTGCCCAGGTCTACCCGCTGGCCCTGACAATCAAGCGCCGGCGGCTCCGGATGCCTGGCTCCGCGGGAGTTATCCCCACTATCCACAGCTTTTCCACAGAGACCTGCAGGAGGCCGTGCGCCGGGCTGAAAACCGGTGCAGGCATACCCTGTTTTGACCGCGGAGAACAGGTACCCCGCTACGCTAACCGCCCTGGCGCCAGCCGCAAAGCCAGCATGCCGCAGGGGCTGTGGATAACCTGTGCAGTACGGGGCATACCTTGTGCACAGTCTGTGGGGAACACTGTGGATATCAAAGTTTTTTGTCGCCGCTTCCGCCTCTGACCTGCGGAAACACTTGGGACAGCATGTGGAGTAAATATTTCTTCCAAGGAATTTCATCCACAGGCCATTGTTGGCACCACTCGCGGAAAGCGGAGGTAAGGCCGGGCCGGGAGCACTTCGATCGGCGCTGTGGCACTACTCATATTCCCGTCAGGGAGTTTGACCCACACCAGCGGGGCGCTGTATGCGAAGCAGTGAATATGCTGTGGATAACCACGATCTGGATTAAGCTCTAGGTATGGGCGATCTACTGCTGGTGCTGTTGCCGGCGATAGTTTTGGTGGCGCTCATCTGGGGCATTGCCACAGCCCTGCGGCCGCGTGGTGCGGGCACCTCTGAAGCCGAAAAATACCAGCACGAACTTGCCGAGCGGTCTGCCCGGCATTACGCAGCCCAGGTCGAGGCGGCCACCGCCGCCCGCGCCCGGCTGGAGGCGGCTACCCACCCAAGCCAAAACAGGCAGCAGCGCATCCAACAGCAGGAACACGGCTGGGCGGATGACCAGCAAAGCAATCGCACCTGGCGAGGGCCAGGAAGTACATAGAACGGCTCGTGAAAATGGAATCGCTTGTGGTCCCGGTCCTTATCCTGCTCGCCGTGGTTGCGGGGGTCACCGTGGCCTACCGCGCGGCCACCAGGCGGAGGGCCGCACATACCGCCTCCCAGTCCCAGCCCGCTGCCACCCCACAGGAGCTGGCCCGGGCTGCGGCAGACCGGCTGTCGGAAGACGAACACCGGCGGCTTTATGCCCTGATTGCCCAGGGCCAGGCCATGGCTGCCATCAAGCTCTACTACGAAATCACGGGCGACGGGCTTCGGGCCTCCCGTGACGCCGTCGGGGCCCTGGCGGCCCATCCCCAGCCCTACCGGAGCCCCGAGTCGGCGCAGGCACCCGAGGCCGACGACGACGAGCCCCAGCGGTTTCCTTACCGCTACCGGGCGATCGCCAGCAAGGGCGACGTCACCCGCGAAGTGAGCAGCAACATGCTCAACGACGAGATCTATGGCAGGATCCGCACCCTTGCCCGCAGTGGCGACACCGAAGCGGCAGCCACTGCACTGTCCAAGCATTCTGATATCTCCATGAAGCAGGCCCGCGAGTTCATTGCGCTGCTGGACGACTGACACCTGCCAATTGAAACGGCTGTACGGCCGGGCTCCCATTCCTGCGAATGGGTCCCGGCCGTACTTGTCCTGTTTGCCTTGCCTGGCTCAGGATGAAGACGGGCTGGGTCCCGTCCGCCTATCCGGCACCTCCGGTGGAATCGTAGTAGTGCCAGTACCGGCTTGTGGCATTCACGTCAGCGAGCACCAGCAGGCCGCTGTTGGCCGTGCCCCGCGCAACACTGTTGACGTTCTGCTTGGTCGACGTGACGTTATGGACGTACTGGTCGGCGTCAACGATCCGGGCCGTCTTGGTGGTGCTGAAGCTGATGTTGTCCAGCGACGTGGATTTCTCGTAGATGGCCCCGCCGGAACTCGTGCATACCCCGGCATTCGTTGTGCCACCCGGCTTCGGATAGGTAGCGAAGGTACGCAGCTTGCGCGCTGCCTCGTCGATCATGACGATCACCCTGTTCGGGCACTCAGACACTGTCGCAATCGTGTATGCAGACCATGTCGACGTAGACGTATTCAGTGCCAGCAACTGGATCAGCGGCTGGGACGCCGAGGTGTACGAGGTTTTGATTGCGGCATAAACCTTGTCTGTTGAGGCATCCAGCCACTTCAGGTTCATGTGGTCGTCGCCGCTCCGCTGCCCCTTCACCGCCGCCACAGGAGTGGTCCAGGTGGTCTTCGACGCTCCGTCGACGTGGTAGCTCCAGTACATGCCGTCAGTGGAGTCCCCCACCTGCCTGCTCCACATAACACCGATCTTGTTCCCGCTGAACGCGATGACCGCCGAGTTATCGTCCACGGACACATTGCTCAACGACGCCGGATGGGCAAACGGGGTGCCCCACGTGGCGCCGTCCGTGCCGGTGACGTTCATATAGATCCGATTGCCCTGCTGCCACGTGGCCCACACCCGGCCGGTTGAGTCCTTATCAATGGAGATGGTTTCAGTTTTTTGGTTGTTGATTTGGCTGGATCCCAGGCTCGTGTACGACTTGGTGCTCGAGTTGTAGCTGTACCGCCGCATAGTCGTGGGGAAGTTCGGTTCGGACGGCAGGCCGTCATTGACGAACCGGAAGCTCGCGACATACAGGGTCTTCCCGTCCCACAACACGTCATGGTGGGTGTTCGCCCGGGACTCCGTCACCACACCTGTACTCGTCCACGAACTTGTGGAGGCATTGAACCGGAAGATGCGGAAAGTGGAACTGCCGGCGTCCCAAAGGTTCCCCCACCAGGTCCCGTCGTTGAACCACAGCGAATTCGTCTGCCGTTTAGTCCCGGTGGGCGTTGCCGTCCCGGAGTGGGACGGGCCCTGGACGCCTACATCACCGGTAGCGGCGGAGGCGGCCAACGGCGCCACCAGACCACCAAGCACAAGCAGCAGCGCCGTCAGCAATGCGGGAAACGCCAGTCGGGGTTGACGCATGCGGCGGCCCTCGGGACCGGCAGGTCCCCATCTAAGAAAGGGCCGGGAAGCCCCGGCACCCCGATCATGCTCGTCCACGTTGGATATTGGATGGTCTCTCAACTTCACTCCCCGGTGTTGAATTATCAGTCAACCCCCAGATTGCTCAGTGTTGGCGGTGGAAGCATCAATAGCAATCCCCGGACCGCCCCCTAAAACCCGCGGCCCGGGTCCCCTAACCCCGAAACCACGGGGTCCGGCGCCGGGGGCGGCCGCCCGTGTGTCAGCGGTTCCCGGAAATCCCGGCCAGCAGCTGCTCGAAGGGAAGGGACTCCAGCGGGGCGGGCTTCCGGCCCGGTTGGGGCCCCTGCAGCAGAGTGGTGAATTCACCGGCTGCGCGGTCGATGCGGTCCGCCAGTGACCCCCCGCCCTCTTCAGCTGTTCCCCAGTCCTGGGGTCCGGCAAAGACGCCGGTTGCAGCCATGCGCGTGCGGAGGTAGCTGAACAGTGGCCGCAGCGCGTAGTCCAGGACCATCTGGTGCCGGTCCGTGCCGCCGGTGGCGCCCAGCAGGACCGCCTTGCCGTCCAGCGACTTCGGGTCGAGAACATCGATAAAGGATTTGAAAAGGCCGCTGAAGGAGGCGCTGAAGACCGGTGTCACGGCGATGATGCCGTCCGAGGCCTCCACCCCGGCTATGACCTCGGCCAGGCGTGGTGCGGCATAGCCGGTGACGAAGTTGTTGGCGATGTCCACGGCAAGGTCGCGGAGTTCGACGACGTCCACCTCCACCTCGTAGCCGCCGGCCCTGAGCTGGCGCTCGGCGGCAGCAGCCAGCTGGTCAGCCAGCAGCCGGCTGGACGAAGGTACGCCAAGCCCTGCGGAAAGGACGGTGATACGGCGGGTTTCCATGGCATTCTCCTGGTAATCGTTCACTTCAGCATACATGCGTTTGCATCTATACCTGTGAACTGCCGCCGGCAGCGAAGTATTCCCGGACGTGAACCCGGGCCGCCGCGTCAGAGCAGGACGCTTCCCTGGATGCAGGTGGCGGAGTCCCCGCCCACCCAGATGTCCCCGGCATCGGCAGTAATGTGGATGCGTCCGGCGCGCCCCAGGACGGTCCCCTGCGAAGCCACATATTCCTCCGGCGCCCTGCCCCTTCCAATGAGCCATTGGGCGGCGCCTGCATTGAAGCTGCCGGTGACCGGGTCTTCGGCCATGGCGTCGCCGGGCAGGAATGTGCGGACCTCAAAGTCGGCGTCTGCACCCGGCTCGTGCGGCCCGATAACGCCGATCTTCAGGTCGCCCATCGCCGCCTGGTCCGGATTCAGGGCCAGCACCTGGGCCGCAGAAGGCAGCAGGACACCGATCCATTCCGGACCATTCACCAGCCACGACGCGTCAACGATGTCGGCAACGGACACCCGCAGAGCCGCGGCCAGTTGACGGCGGATACCCGCATCCACAGGCCCGAAGCGTGTCAGCGGCGGTGCCGCGAAAGCCAGCCTCCCGCCGTCGCGCTTTATCCGGACCAGCCCCGCAGCGCACTCCTGCACCACGTGGCCGTCAGACCGCGGCACTCCCCCGGCCTGCAGCCACGTATGGGCCGAGCCAAGGGTCGGGTGGCCTGCGAACGGAAACTCTTCGCTGCCGGTAAAGATCCGGACCCGGTAATCGGCGCGGGGATCTTCGGGAGGCAGGAGAAACGTGGTTTCCGAGAGATTGGTCCAGTTGGCGAAGTGTTGCATTGTTGCCGTGTCCAGCCCTTGGGCATCAAGTACGACGGCGAGCGGGTTGCCGCGGTAGGCCTGGCTGGCGAAAACATCCACCTGATGGAAGGGGCGGCTGCGTGGTGTCGGGTTCACCGGAGCAGGCTACCACCGGAAAACGAAAGACCCCCGCCGCCGGAGTCCGGCGACGGGGGTCTTCCGATGCAGTTGAGGACTACTTTCCTGCAACCACATCGAGTTCGATCACAGCAGCAACGTCAGCGTGGAGGCGGACGTTGGCCTGGTAGGAACCAACCGACTTGATGTGGGCAGGCAGTTCAACCTTGCGCTTGTCGATCTTGCCGAGGCCGGCGGCCTCAACAGCGTCGGCGACGTCGCCCTGCTTGACGGTGCCGAACAGGCGGCCGGACTCGCCGGCCTTGACGACCAGCTTGACCGGCTTCGCGGACAGTGCAGCGGCCTGCTTCTGAGCATCTTCCAGGGAAGCGTGCTCGCGGGCAGCGCGGGCAGCCTTGATGGACTCAACCTGCTTCTCGCCACCCTTCGACCAGGTCAGGGCAAAGTTGCGGGGCAGGAGGTAGTTACGTGCGTAACCGTCCTTGACCTCGACAACATCGCCAGCAGCACCGAGACCGGTTACTTCGTGGGTCAGAATGAGCTTTGCCATGTTAGTTAATCCCTTCCTTAGCCGCGGCCAGCGCCGGAGTAAGGCAGCAGAGCAACTTCGCGGGCGTTCTTGATTGCCTGGGCGATCTTGCGCTGTTCCTGCACCGTAACGCCAGTGACGCGACGGGCGCGGATCTTTCCGCGGTCGGAGATGAACTTGCGCAGCAATGCTACGTCCTTGTAGTCGATGACAGTGATGTCAGCGGCCTTCAAGGGGTTGGACTTTGGTTTGGGCTTACGGAGTTCAGCCTTAGCCATCGTGGAGCTCCTATTCTAGGGAGCCCGTGGATATTGATCCACGGGATGGTGGTGGTCCGACGGCGGCAGTTCCCTGGGTGCCTTTCGGCTCCCTGGGAGGCCCCGCGCCGGACCGTTGTTTGGGTTTTAGAAGGGAGGTTCGGAATCGGGGCCGTTGCCCCAGCCGCCTGCGTTGGACACGCCGGGCGTAGCCCAGGGATCGTCCTGTGCAGCCTGCTGGTTGCCGCCGCCCCAGCCTCCGCCGGCGTTGGCGCCCTGGCTTCCACCAGAGTTGCCGCCGCCGAAGCCACCGCCGCTGTTGCCGCCGCCGAAGCCGCCGCCACCCTGTCCGCCGGAGCGCTGGGTACGGTTAACCTTGGCGTTGGCGTAGCGCAGGCTCGGGCCGATCTCGTCGACCTCAAGCTCGATAACGGTGCGCTTTTCGCCTTCCTTTGTTTCGTAGGAACGGCTCTTCAGGCGGCCGGTCACGATGACGCGCATCCCCTTGGTCAGGGATTCGGCAACGTTCTCGGCTGCTTCACGCCAGACAGCGGCGCGGAGGAACAGGGTTTCCCCGTCCTTCCACTCGTTGGACTGGCGATCAAAGGTGCGGGGGGTGGAAGCGATGGTGAAGTTCGCTACTGCCGAACCGGACGGTGTGAACCGCAATTCCGGGTCATTGGTGAGATTACCGATGACCGTAATGGTGGTCTCGCCTGCCATCTACTGCCTCCTTGTTCGATCCTGGGTGAAGAGTGCGTGTCCTGCGGGGTAAAGAATGAAGAGGTGGTGCTGAATTACTCAGCAACAACCTTCTGCTCTTCGGGGCGGGTGATCTTGGTGCGCATGATGGTCTCGTTAAGAGACAGCTGGCGGTCAAGTTCCTTGGCGGTTTCCGGCTTGGCGGTGAAGTTCACCACGGCGTAGATACCTTCGGACTTCTTCTTGATTTCGTAAGCCAGACGGCGACGGCCCCAGATGTCAACCTTTTCGATGGTTCCACCATCGTTGGTGATGACATTCAGGAACTTCTGAAGCGACGGCTCAACGGTACGCTCTTCGACCTCGGGGTCGATGATTACCATCAATTCGTAAGGACGCATATGTGAACCCACCTCCTTTGGGCTAAGCGGTTACGGCATTTCCGTAACAGGAGGTTCATTTGCGATTCCGTGCAATGCCTTGCCCCGGAACGGAGGCAGGACGCAGCACAGACTTCAATATCCTAGTGCATTTGGACCCGATAGGCGATTCGCGCTTGACTCAAGGCTAGTGCCGTGGTGCGAAGCCCAGGCAGCGGCGCGGCACGCTATGTGGAAAAACCGCGGCTGCTATCCACCCCGCCGCTGAAGCCCCTATTATCTGACACATGCGTCGACCCGCGATGGCCCTGGGGATGGCGGCACTGTTCCTGTCCGGCTGCTCGGCCAGCTCAGCCCAACCCATGACAGACTCTGCCGCGACCTCTGCCGCGGCAAGGCTGGGCTGGGGCACGCCGATCGCCGGCGACGAGTTCAATTACGCCGGGGCACCGGACGCCGCGAAGTGGTCCGTGTACGACAGTGACGGGCACGCAGGGAACGGCATACGCAGTCCCCGGCAGGTCACGGTGGATGGTTCCAGGATGGTCATTACCGGAACCTCGGATGGCACGACTGCGGGAATGAGTGCCAAGTTTGGCCTCCAGAGGTATGGCCGCTGGGAAGTCCGGGCAGCGGGCTCCGGGGACGATGAGTACCATATGGTGTCGATCCTGTGGCCGGACAGCGGGCACTGGCCCTGTGACGGTGAAGTGGACTATGCGGAGACTACTGGTGACTGGAACCGCACCAATTTCTTCCACCACTTCGGATGCTCGAACTCTAAGACCTCTGTTTCCAAGCCCCTGGACGTCACGCAGTTCCACAACTACGCAGTTGACTGGTCCCCCGGCGGCATCATCGGCTACGTCGATGGCGTGAAGTGGTTTGAGGACAGCGACCCCACGCATCAGCCACCGGGTTCGATGCACCAGACGTTGCAACTGGACTGGTTTCCGGACGGCACTCCCAATGGTCACGGCGAGATGCGGGTGGACTGGGTTCGCGTCTACGCCCAAGGTACCCCCTCTACCTGACGCACCGAACGGGACAAACCCCCAACGTACTTAACGCCACGCCCGGACGTGCCCCTCCACCCCCAGCCCTGCGAAAAGCGCGCCATTCCCCACGTAGCAGGCGATGCAAAAGGCGAGTACTCACTACCGGTGTTTACCCGGGCGGCCTACCCTACGCTCGATTCTGCCGGCGGAGTTTTACGGCCGGGGGTTTCGAATCCGTCTACGGGCACTGGGTGGATTGGCCCGGGCCGGAGCTGTATTCGGCCGACACCAATCAGACAGGGGAGGACTATGAGCACCAGGCGGGCGAAGGCACTGCACTTCGACATTCACGGCCGCGTCACGATCAGCGTCGACGCAATGGCCCCCACGGCAAGGCAGCTTCAAAGCATGTTGGCGTGTTTCGCCTCCGACACGGAGGATCGGCAGCCCGACATTATTGTTGATGACCGCCCCGAGCCTATGCCGAATGCCGGCTTCGTCGAGCATGAGCTGGCGTACACGGACAACAGTGTGCGCTTCCAGGCTGACCGGGTCCAAGTTGTCAGGGGTGCAGAGCAATGGCGTATTCACGGACCCGGAGAGCTCTTGACCTCCGTGGTACCGGTTCTCGATGCCGCCATGATCTCCCGCGGGGCGGCCATGATCCACGCGGCAACGATGGCCTACCGGGGCCACGCCATCGCGCTGCCCGCGGCCGGCGGGACCGGTAAGACCAGCACCGCCGCCAAGCTGATGCGGCGTGAGGGCTGGTCGTTCATGGGTGACGACTGGGCATTCCTCGCCGAGGACGCAACGCTGCTTGGATACGCGAAGCCCATGTTCATTAAGCCGCATCACCGCGCAATCTACCCGCACCTGTTTGAAGGTGCGCGCAAGCCCCTCGTCCCCTCCCGGTTCTCCGGGAGCATCGGACGCCTCACCACTGTGGTGCACCCGTTCGTTATCCGTTATCCACGCCTGGCCGACTTCTCCCGACGGTGGTCGCCGGAGCACCGCATGGTCACCCCGGAGGCAGCGTTTCCCGGTCGGAAGGTGACCACCTCAGCACCGCTTGCGGCCGCCATATATGTGGAGCGCTACGAGGGCGCACGGTCACGGGTTGTTGAACGGACCACCGACTGGATGGTGGACCGCATGATCGGCAACTTCCACATCGAGATGGCGAGCTTCTCGCAGCGGGTCGTTACCGGCCTCGCAGCAAGCTCCGTGGTCCCGTGGCGCGAACACTTCGCGGCGAAAGGACTCGTTCTCAGCAAAGCCCTGGACGGACGCCCCTGCCACCTGTTCCAAGTCCCGGCCGCCTACTCCGCGGACGAGGCATCGGACGATATTGTCCGGCACCTGGACGAGCTGCTGCCGTCGATCCTCGACGAGCAGGCCTAAGGGGGATCACGGTGGGCTACAGCACAGCAGACGTCACCGCGGTCGTTCCGGCCCGCAACGCGGAGCAGCTGCTTCCGCGCTGTCTGGAAGCCTTGCGTCAGTCCGGTGTCGCGGAAATCATCGTGGTGGACGGGTTGTCCACCGACCGCACGGTCGAAATTGCCCGCGCTGCCGGCGCCCGGATCCTTAGTGACGAGGGCCGCGGCCTGCCCTGGGCCCGCACGCTTGGCGTCCAGAACAGCACCACCCGGTGGGTCCTGCTGGTGGATGCCGACGTCGTGTTCGGAGCCACCGGCGTCGCAGACCTGCTCATTGAGTTGGTGGAGGACGGATATGACGCCCTCCAGGCAGGCCTTGAAAGCGTCGCAGGACCCGGCTACTGGGGCCAGGCGCTGGCACATCACCATCGCACCGGACGCAGCCGCAACTGGTTCGGACTCGTCGCCACGCTCGTAGACCGGGACCTGATGTTGGGCCTCGGTTTCGACGACGCATTCAAGTCGGGCGAGGACATCGAACTGCGGTGGCGGATGCGGCAATCAGGGATGAAGACCGGGGTGTCGCAGCGGGTCATGGTCGAACACCGGTTTGCCGCCGACGACTTCGACTTCGCGCTTGACCAGTTCCTCATGGATGGTACGGGACTGGGCCGGATGGTCCGGAAGCACGGCTGGGGCGGCGCACGATTGGCGCTCCTGCCCGCCGCCGCCGCCGTTCGGGGAAGCGCTTTGAGCCTCGCCTCCGGCCAGCCTAAATGGCTTCGCTATTACATCGCCTTCTGCTGGTACAACTACGCGGGTATGGCGAGGGGTTTAGGTCGTGACGGCTGAACGGGAGATCGCTCCAACGGAGGCCCCACCCGTCGTCCGGCATTCCCCCCTGCGCAGCTCGCTTGGACTCGTCCTGGCCAAGGCTGCGCAGACGGGCACGGGTTTCGCATTCTGGGTCGTCGCCGCGCACGCGGCGATAGACCGTGAGGTTGGGTTGACCACTGCTGCGGTTTCGGCGGTGATGATCTGCACCCAGCTTGCGGTGCTGGGCACCGGTTCGGCCGTCATCGTCTCGGTGGGGCGGGGGGAGCCGCCGGCCCGGGTGCTGGACGCGGCGTTTGGCATCGTGGGGGTGGCAGGGACCGTGCTGGCCCTGGGCTACCTCGTGCTGGAGTTGTTCGTGGCGCCGAACACGGCCCCGATGTCGGTTCTCTTCTGGTTGACGTTCGTGGTGGCTGCCGTCACGGGAACCATGTGCACGGTGCTGGACCAGGCGCTCGTCGCGTTGGGACGCGGCAGCAGCGCAACACTGAGGTACACACTGGGCGGCATGGTCTCCCTTGGGGCCACGGCGTTGGTGGCGTTGCAGGCGGCCCACGCGGCTACGGCCGATGTGCTGATGGCCTGCTGGACCCTCGGTTCGGCCGTCTCGTGCATCATCGGTGGCGTCCAGCTGCGGAGATTGGTGGGCTATCGGCCACGGCCGTCCCTGCATCCCGGGCGCGGACGTTCATTGCTGAAAATGGGCATTCCAAACCAGCTCCTCACCCTCACCGAACGCGCCCCGGGACTGGTGCTGCCGCTCCTGCTTGCGCACTTGGTATCGCCGGAGGTGGCGGCCTACTGGTATCCCGCATGGATGATGGCCTGGGCTGCCTACACAGCTCCGATGCTTATAGGCATTGTCCAATTCTCCGAGGGAGTCCGTGAACCGGGCCGCCTGGCGGCCACCACCTGGGCAAGTTTCCGCTGGTCCCTCATAGTCGGTGGCCTCGCTGCGATGGTCCTCATCGTCTTTGCCCACCCGCTGCTCCATCTGCTCGGCGACAGGTACGCCAATGCATCCACCGGCACCCTGCGGTTGTTGGCCGCGGGAGTGGTGGCCTACGCAGTGCTGCAGGCCTACAACTCCGTCTGCCGGGTGCTCGGCCGCTATACAGAGTCGATCATCGTCGGGGTGACACTTGGCGCCGCGCTCTGCGTCTCGGCGCTCCTGGGCGCCGACAGTGGCTCCAGCGCCATGGCCCTTGCGTGGCTGGTAGTGCTCTCCGCCGGGGCCCTGGTCATCGGACTGCGGCTCATCGCAATTCTCCACCGCACCAAAAAGGAGGCATCATGACCAGCACGCTCAAGGAGGCCATCCACCGTCCCCAGGCGCGCTGGAAAACCAGGGATGTCTGGTGCGCCGCAGCGGGGGCGGTGTCGCTCGCACTTGCAGCGTGGGCCGCCTCCACCGTGGCACTTCCTGTGAACAGCGACCTTGGACTGGTCGGTGTGCTGCCCTACCCGTTCTGGGTGGGGGTCCTGATTCTCAACATCGCCTTCGTCGTGGCACTGCGGGGGGATGCCGCAGGCCCTGCACGCAGCCCGGTGATGCTGTGGCTCCTCGTGGTACTGGTGCTCATACTCTTCGGCGCCGCTGTCTTCGTGACGGACGTACCGCGCGGTGAAGTGGCGTTCCGCCACCTGGGCATCGCCGACGCGATGTCGCGCAATGTGGCCATCGATCCCAACATCGATGCGTACTTCAACTGGCCGGGATTCTTTGCCCTCCTGGCGACCGTGCTCGGAACGGCCGGCCTCGACCCCGTGAGCGTTGCCCTGTGGGCACCGGTGTTCAACGTGGGCCTGTGGCTCGTCGCCGTGGCCGTGGTGACACGGTACCTGATCAGCGATCCGCGCCGGCGCTGGCTGGTGCTCTGGCTCTTCTGCCTCGGCAACTGGCAGGACCAGGACTACCTCTCCCCCCAGGCCTTCGGCTTCTTCCTCTACCTGGTTGTGGTGGCCCTGGCACTGGGGCCGCTGGCAACGGAGCCTTCCCACTTCCGCGGGTTCCGGCGCGCCGACCTGGCAGCATGGTGGCGGGGCCGGTCCCCGGCCGAACCCCAGCCGGGGCGCCGGATTGGCGCCCTGGCGGTAACCCTCCTGCTGATCGTGGTCATTTGCGCGAGCCACCAGCTCACGCCGTTCATGGTGCTGATCGCGCTCACCGCCCTTACCCTGAGCGGACGTCTCTGGCCCAGCAGGCTGCCCCTGATCGCCGGCGTCGTACTGGTGCTCTGGCTTGTTTTTCCTGCAAGCACGTACCTCGCAGGCCATCCGCCGCTGGCGGACGCGGGCCTGCAGACCGCCATCGAAGCAAATGTCGTCGACCGCACCAACGGGACCCCTGGACATCTGCTCGTGGTGCAGGTCCGAATGGGCCTCACCCTCCTGCTCTGGGCCCTCGCCGCCGTTGGAACGTTCCGCGACTGGCGCAGGGGGCGCCTTGACATCCGCGTGCTCCTCCTGGCCGTCGCCCCGTTCCTGCTCTTTCCCGCGCAGTCCTACGGCGGGGAAATGCTCATCCGCGTATCACTGTTCGCGCTCCCCTTCGTTGCGATGCAGGCGTCATCGGTCCTGCTTCCCGGAAACGTGGGATACCGGCCTTCCTTCCGTGCTGCGGGAGCCCTTGTCCTCACCTGCATCCTGTTCGCCGTCATGACCGTGACAGGCCGTTTTGGCAACGCGCAATATGACGTCTTTACCGATGACGAGATGGCCGCCATCGCCGCCGTGGACCACATGGCGCCGCCCGGCTCTTCGATTATCTCGGCTGACCATCCCACACCGTGGCGCAACCAGGACTACCTGGAGCACCGATACCGGACCATTGAGGACCTCTGTCCCGCCGACCTGTCGGCCGAAACCTGCGGCCCCCTCATCTACGGTTACGCCAGGCACAATGCCGCCGGCGCCTACCTGCTGCTCCTGCGCTCATCGGAGTCGAGCCTGATCATCCAGGGCCAGACCACCGCCACGGGCCTCGGGGAGCTCGAGGACTGGCTTGATACGCAGGTCGGCGTGGAGCTCGCGTACAGCAATGCCGACGCACGCGTATACCGGGTGGGGCCATGACCGGCCGCGGAGTGAGCCGGCCCACCCTGGCGCTGGGGGTTGCCGCGGTGGTACTGGCCCTGGTCACGCTGGTCGGGTTGCCGACACCGCTGCAGACGGTCGCCGCCATAGCCATCCTTATCCTGCTCCCGGGCCAGGCACTGGCCCGGCTTATCCCGATTACCGACGTCCCGCTTGGCGTGCTGCTCGTCCTGGGACTGGGCCTGGCCACACTCACCGCAGTGTCCACGGCCATGTTCTACCTCACGCTGTGGTCGTGGCAGGCATGCGTCGTGACAATGGCCGTCATTACTGTCCTCGCATGCTTGGCGCGGGCACGTCAGGAGGTCGCATCATGATGGATCTGGCAGGAGTGCTGGCAGCTGCCGTGCTGCTCATCACCCTGGTAACCCTCGAGGTCCGGCGGCTTGGGCCCGGCAGGTCAACCACCGCACCAAGCACTGGATCAAGCACTGGGCAACCGGCAGCAGCGCCGGTTCCCCACAGCCAGTCCAGGAACAGCAGGATCGTCGTCGGCGTCATGTGGGCAGCCTTCCTGCTCCTTCTCTTCCCCCGCGTCCTTGGACTGCTTACGTGAACCTGGGGCGCGGGGCGCGATGGTTGCTCGTCAGCGACCTCCATCTGGACGTCACTGACGACGATCCCCGGAACCCCGGCAGGGTACTGCCGGGGTTCCTCCACCGCGAGGTGCCCGCCGCCCCGGGCATGCAGCAACACCTTGTCTTCGTTGGTGACACTTTTGAACTCACAGGCCTGTCCGAGAACGAGAGCCTGGCCCGGCTTGACTCCATCTTCGAACGGCACCCGGCCACTCTCCGGGCCCTGGAGGCGTGCGTGGCGCGCGGGGTGCAGCTGCACTTCGTATGCGGGAACCATGATGTGGAGTTGGCCCGCCCATCGGTGGCCGCACGGCTGGCGGCGCTGCTGGCACCCGATGATCCCACGCGGGTCCGGGTGCACCCGTGGTTCCTCTATGTCCCCTCCGTGCTGATGGCCGAGCATGGACACCTGCATCACGCGCTGCACCGGATACCCGAGGTGCTGCGCACCGCCGTCAACGGCACTGACGGGCTGGATCTGCCGCCCCTCGCCGCCTGGCATGCCCATCCCACGCGGTCGCGCCTCAGTCGTGCCGGAGCTGTTGCCCAGGCCTGTTTGGCCTCGGAACGGGCGGAACGGCGCGTCCGCGGCCCGGCCTATGACGAGCTGCTCCAGACCGAGTCGCAGCGGCTCGCGCTCAACGGGACGGCAGTGCGGGAACTTGCACGCCTGTCCCGGTTCCGGACGGTGTCAGCGCTTCCCCTTACCGCGACCCGCATGGTGCTTGCTGCCACTGGACGCAATGTCAGTGGCGGGCAAGCTCCTGCGGCGGCAGCCCGGGTGGCGGGCATTCTTGAAGCACACGGTTCCGAAGTGGCCTGGTACATCTCGGCCCACACGCACCGCGCCCTTGAATCACGGCTGGAAGGTTCTCCAACCCGGTACATCAACACCGGCACCTGGTCGTCGGACGTCCGCGGCCAAGGTCCGGATCAGTTGGACCGCCAGGTCTTTCCCTACGCGCTGATCGATGTCGCCGACGACGGGGGTACCAGCGGCGGATTGCGGTACTGGCACCCGGACGCCGGCTGACCCCACTGCCGCAGCCCCTGAACGCAGCGCTTGTGCCGGGTTTGATTCAACCTCCACATTGGGAAAGACCTCTTAGTCGTTGGCTCTGTTTGGTTGCCACCAACGTTAAGAGGTCTTTCCCATGGACGGGACGGGCAGCGTCCTGGCTAGGTGTTCACCCTCACTGGACTTCCCGCCAGACTGCGCCTTGGGGAATTTCACTGCCCAACTGGGTTGTGGAGCTGTGCGCCAGCCGGCGGCCGCGGAGGTAGCCGGCGGAGGTGAAGGCCAATACCGCAAGGACGGATCCTGCCCGTCCCAGTCCCATGGGATTGTCGCCCCGGCTCCAATCGCGGATTCCCGAGAACACGGCGCGCGGCAGTGTGCTGCGGACATACCGCCGTTCGGGACCGAGGGCCCGTTTGTGCCCCACGACGTGGCTGACCTGTGCCTTGGAGAGGCCCTCCGACCAGGACCTGGAAAGCATGTAGCGCACAGTCCCACGTTCCTGCGGGACGTGATGCCGGACCAAGGCAGCAGGTTCGTAAACGATCCGGGAACCGGGTGCGCCCATGGTGGAGCGGATGCAGATCTCGGTCTCCTCGCAGCCAAGCGGCAAATTGCCTTGCCTGCCCAGCGCGATGTTGAAGCCACCAACCTGTCGGAGGACGTCGAGCCTGAAGGACATGTTTGCCCCAATGAGGTTCCGGACTTCGGAGGCAACCGTCGGCATTCCGCGGTGGCTGCATCCAACGATCCAGTCGAGTTCTTCACCGAAGTAGCCTGGGCGGCCCTGGTCCCATACAGGTTCGACGCGGCCGCCAACGGCCAGCACGTCGGGATCGTCGTAGAGGACAAGCAGCCGTTCCAGCCAGTTTGGCGTCGCCACCGCATCATCATCCAGGAAGGCCACGATGTCCCCCTCTGCGAGTCCGACGCCCGTGTTGCGTGCCCCTGAAAGCCCCGGAGGGCCTTCGCTCTCCACCACTGTCACGTCGTCGACAATTTCGAGGAGCCGACCGTAGAGGTCCTCGTTATGGTCCACGACCACCAGGATCTCCTGGGGGGCGACAGTTTGGGCGCGGACGGACTCGATCACGTCCAGCAAAAGCTCCCAACGGCGTTCGGTGTAGGCACAAATCACGATCGACACACTTGGACGGACAATTCGATCCAGCATGCTAAGCCCCCTGAACCAATGCAAGGATGCTCTGCGGGTCGGTTGGCGTCCGCGGAACGCTGACGTTGGCGTAGGCGTACTTGACCCGGCGCAGGGCTTCGGGCCGGGCGCCGGCCGTGGGTGCCTCCCACATGGTGCATTCGTGGGCCAGCTTCCTCAGGACCCGCCACCCATCACGGAAGGTCTGCAGGTTGGAGGCTCCCGAAATCCGGTCAAGCTCAATGCTGGGGACTTCCGCAATCCGGAGGCCGGCCCGTGCTGCCCGGACGATCAGTTCAGTTTCGATTTCGAATCCGTCTGATTCGAGTTGCAGGATCTCAAGGCATTCACGCCGAAACGCAATATATCCGTAGCAGAGATCGGAGTAATTGCTGTGCAGCACCGCGTTGGCCAACTTGGTCAGCGCCTGGTTGCCGGCTTTCCGCAGGCGCGTGAGGTCCTCGGAGCCCCCACCGGTGACATGCCGGGAGCCCTTGACGAAGTCGTAGTCATGTTGCAGCGGGGAAACGAACCACCCGATCTCCTGCGGGTCCATGCTGCCGTCCGCGTCAAGCATGACAATAATGTCGCCTGAGGCGGCAGCGAACCCTGAGCGTAGGGCCACACCTTTCCCCTTGCGGGGCTCATTGACGATGACGAGATTGTCGCGGACCGCCTGGGCTACTCCCACAGTGTTGTCGGTGGACCGGCCGTCCACGATGATGACCTCATCAACGTAGGACGGCATCCTGCGCAGGACCCACGGAATGTTCCTGGCTTCGTTCAGTGTTGGAATGACGACGCTGACGGAGGCCTTACCGGGCTCCGTGCCCTGCATCGCAAGAGTAATTGGGAGCTGGATGGAAATGGACAAATACCTCACCACTTCATGACGTTTGCGGATAGTTAACAACGAACCCGCCCGCTTGGAAGCCGAGCGCGTCTTTGACGCTTTATCCGGTCATGGGTCTGGTCTCGGGCCCCAGCTCTCGTTAGCCTTTGACTCTGGCCGTGGAGAAAGCCTATTTCCACCCCTTTCGAGTGTCACCAGTAGCGAGTACTCAGTTTCTGCAGTCATATTTACTGCGATAAGGCAAGTACGGGGATTACGGGTGCAGGGTGATATTAGGTATAGGGGTTATTGTCTGCCGCGCGTTTTTAAGTACGGGGGTTATCATGCCGCCCTTCGTGGTTCATGCGATGGGGTGGCGCCGATACTGCCGCCAATACCGCAATCGCCAGGCCCTGCAAGGCCCCAGCGTTCGCCGGGCCGGCCTTCAGCCACGCGGCCGGGACCTTGAGCAATTGTGGATCTAATCTTGATGCAATCCAGCGCAAATTTGTGTGGTGCCATGTTTAGTGGCGCGTTATATTCGCTTGTAGCGGCCTACGCGTTGGGGAGCGCGGCCACCATTTGAACCGGCAGTACAAAATGCGGTCTCCTTCTTCGATGATTGGGGACCCCATGCCGCTTGTGGGCCGAAACAAAGAAATTGACCGGATTCTTTCTGCGATCCGTGGCCCCAAGGAAACAGCCTTGGCCATCGTCGGCGGCCGGGGCATAGGCAAGTCAGCCGTGTTGTCCGAAATTCCCTCTCTCTGCGAATACCGGTCCGTGTTCCTGGCCGCCAGCGCCGCTGAATCGGGCTGGCCCTTTTCCGGGCTGACTGCGCTGCTGAATGAGATGGATGACCCGGTCCTGAACGGGTCCGTCGACGCCCTCCGGGGTGGCAACGCCGGTGCCCTGACCGTTCCCGCTGTGTCCGGCATGCTGCTCAGCGGACTGCAGCGCCGGTCGTCAACGCGGACCATCATTGCGATTGACGACGCCGACAGCCTGGATCCGGCCAGTCAAGCAGTCATTGGATTCCTGGCACGGCGACTGGCCGGCACGGAAATTGTCCTGTTTGCGGGCATGCGGGACGAGGTCCCCAGAAGCCCCTTCACCGGCCTCCCCGCCCTGCGCCTGGGTGCGCTGAGCCAGGGTGACACCGTGCGGATGCTGGAAAGCATGCCAATCAAACAGACCACGACGGCGGTGGCCCACGCGGTTGCCGCAGCCACCGGCGGCAACCCGCTTGCCGCCGTCGAACTGTACAGCGGGCTGGTGGAGAGGCACGCCGGCGGCAAGTGCGCACTGCCCATCCCGCTGTCCTCCACGAGCAGCCTTGACGCTGGACACGCATCAGCGGTGGCCGCTCTGACCCCCGGCGCGAGCATGGTCCTGGACCTGCTTGCGCTCTCGTTCCGCAGTGACATCACCACTATCGGGATAATCGACCATGAAGCGTGGCTTCACGCAGATGAATTGGTGGCTGCCGGACTGGTGCAGCGATCCGGACAACACCTGTGGATAGTGGACCAGATGCTGCGGGGCCATGTGCACGCGGCCATGCCACCTGACGTCCGCACCGCAACCCACCGCGCCCTGGCTGAAGCAGCACGGGGTACCGATCGACATGCCCGCAGCTGGCACTTGAGCTTCGCGGTGGTCTTGGAGCACGAAACTCCCTTCCACCTTCTCCGTCACGCGGTGCACCTGGTCCGGAGGGGCGAGGTGTCCTTCGCGGTGGAATGCATCGAGCGGGCCCTCGCCATCAACCCGGGCGAAGCGGAAACGGCGGCACGCCTCACCGGGCTGGCCGAGCTGCTCTTCACCCGCGGTGATCTGGTGCATGCGCGCCGGTACCTGGAGTGGGCGCAAGGGGTCACCCGCGACCCCAACTTGATTCTGCGGTTGACCGGCCTCTCCTTCGAGATCGATTTCGTCCAGGGCGTTGCGGTGCGCTGCAGCATGCTGCAGCGGCTGGTAAAGGAGTTTGGCCAGCACGATCCGGGGTATTCCGCTGGCCTGCTGGCCATCGCCGCCGTCTATTATGCCGAGCGGTGGGAACTGAAAGAGGCAGTTGAGCTGCTGCGCCAGGGCGGCGCGTTCCGCGGCTCCGCGTCCTTGCAGTGCCTGGCCATCGCCGACCATGCCGAACTGCTGGTCGAATCGATCAGCGGCGGAAGGGCAAACCCCTCCCGCCGCCCCGGGCAGGTCCGCAGCGCCCGGCCGGCCCGCCTCCTGCTGCGCGGCCGGGCGCTCACCTATGCGGAACAGTACGAAAGCGCCCGTGAAGCCTTCGCGATGCTCCGCAGCTCCACAGAACCGGACCACGCCAACTGGCGGGAAACAGCAGCCCTCATGGCAGTAGACAATGAGATCCGCGCCGGGAATGTGGCAGCGGCGGTCAGGCTGATCGACGAACTCGAGCTCTGCCAACCTGACCTGGAGTACCACCGGGGAGCCCGGCACCTGTTCCGGGTTTGGCGTGCCTACTCGTTGGGCGATGACGAACTCGCGCGTAACCAGGCCGCCAATGCCCTGGACTATCTGCGATCGGGAAACCACCCTGGGCTCACGGCACAGCTGGCGGCCTGCCATGGCCACTTCGCACTCCTGCGGGGTGACCTGGCGGAGTCCGTTGTCCAGTTGTCCAGGGCCACGGAAATCGGTCTGGGGCTGGGCAACCCCACCCTGCTGCGCTGTGAGGCCGACCTGGTGGAGGTACTGGTCCGTCTTGGCCGGCACCGTGAAGCCACCCAGGCTCTTCAACGCCTGGAAAGCCGTTCGGCGGGGTTGCGCTCTCCGTGGCTGGTCATGGTGGTTGCCCGGAGCCGCGCCATGCTTGCGGACGGCGAGCAGTCCCTGCAGCTCTTCAAGCAGGCGCTTGAAGACAGGAACGGTCACAGGCTTGAGCGGGGCAGGACCCTGATGTGCTATGCGGAACGTTTGCATGGCTTCGGCAGGCTGCGCCACGCGCGGGAGGCCTTGCTCCGGGCCAAGGTGATGTTTGACGAGGCCGGGGCTGATGCCTGGACGCAGCACGTGGACGCCCTCCTGCTGGACGAACGGTGGGAGGCCGCCCGCCCGCAGGGCAACCCGTCAATGCTCTTGCTCACGGACCATGAGAGGGCGCTGGCGATGATGGTGGCCCGGGGGATGCGCAACAAGGAAATAGCCGGCACATTGTATGTTTCGGTCCGCACCGTCGAAGTACGCCTCACGGCCATCTACCGCAAGCTCGGCGTTGAGTCCCGCGCACAGCTGACTGCCCTGGCCGCCGGCAAGGCAACTCCGGCTGCGGAGCCGTACGTCCTGCCCGTCCTGTGATCCACAGGTCCCCGCAGTTTCCACATAGTCCCTGTTCCGAACCACATAGCCTTCGGTGTCCAGCCGGAAAGTGTGCCCCTGGCGAATAGCCTTGTCCCACGTTCAGAGGACGTCACGCGCCGGAAAGGTACAGCATGGACCGGATTCCAGTAACGACACCCCGGCAGGCTGCTGCCGGCGCCGTCACGTGAGCGAACTGATCCTGATAGGTGCCAGCGGCCTGGCGCGTGAAGTCCTGGCCATGGTCCGCGGCAGCGGCCAGTATGACGTGGTTGGGCTGCTCGATGATGACAGGGAGATGGCCGGCGTCACCGTCGATGGTGCCCCCGTCCTTGGCAACATTGATGATGCAGTCAACTACATGCACGCCTTCCTCCTGGTGTGCATTGCGTCCAGCAGGGAACGCGAAGCGGTGGTGTCGCATCTGGGCACCCTGGGGATCGGCGAGTCGAGGTACGCCAGTGCGGTGGATCCTTCCGTCCAGTACCCGGAAGGCTGCCGTGTGGGCCGCGGCAGCATCCTGCTGCGCAACGTAACCCTCACTGCCGCCGTGAGCCTGGGATCCCACGTGGTTGCCATGCCCTCCGTCACGTTCTCGTACGACGACGATGTCTCCGACTTTGCGACCTTCGCCGCGGGCGTCTCACTGGGCGGCGGCGCCAGGATAGGCAAGGGCGCCTACCTCGGATTGAATTCGAGCGTCCGGGAGAGGACATCCGTGGGAGACTACGCGACCATCGGCATGGGCGCGGCCGTTCTCAGCAATGTTCCCGACGGCGAAACGTGGGTAGGGGTGCCTGCCCACCAAATTGACCATGGTGGGTTCAACTACGGCTGGATCCGTTAGGGGTGTGCCCCCGCCGGCAAGGCCGCCGTCCGGAAGAACAGCTCCGTCACCGCGGCCAGGCGGCGTGGATCCTCAATCCCGCACAGCTCCCGCGCGGAGTGCATGGACAGCAGCGGCACGCCCACGTCCACGGTCCGGATGCCCAGCCGGGTCGCGGTGAGGGGCCCGATGGTGGAACCGCAGGGCACCACGTTGTTGGACACGAATTCCTGGTAGGGAACGCCTGCTTCGCCGCAGAGCCGCGCCCAGAATGCGGCGCCGAACGCGTCCGTGGCGTAGCGCTGGTTGGCATTGATCTTCAGCAGCGGCCCGCCGTTCAGCACGGGATGGTTGGCGGGGTCGTGCCGCTCGGGATAGTTGGGGTGCACGGCGTGGCCGGCATCGGCAGAGAGGCAGAACGACGCCGACAAAGCCTGCCGCCGTTGGCTCACCGTCGCGCCCAGGCCGTCGGAGATGCGCACCAGCACGTCCTCGAGGATGGGCCCGCAGGCCCCTGAGCGGGAGTTGGAGCCGATTTCCTCGTGGTCGAAGGCGGCAAGGACCGCAATCGGGCCGCCGGCGGCTGCGGACTCCGCATGGGCGGTCAGCGCTGCCAGTCCGGCATGCGTGGCGGAAAGGTTGTCCAGCCGCCCTGATGCGAAGAACTCCCCCTTGCCCCCGAAAACCGCAGGCGCCTGCGTGTCCGCAATGACGACGTCGTACCCGCCAATCTGCCCCGGATCGACGGATGCGCCGGCAACCGACGCCGCCAGCACGCCCAGCAGGTCGGAGTCTGAAGGACTTCCCAGCCCCCAGACGGGGTTCATGTGGCGCTGTTTGTCCAGGGTGAGGCCATCGTTCACGGCCCGGTCCAGGTGGATGGCCAGCTGCGGGAAGCGGAGCAGCGGCCCGGTGGCCGTGAGGTGCTCGGTGCCATCGAGCATCACCAGCCGGCCCGCCAGCCGCAGCTCCCGGTCCAGCCAGGAATTAAGCAGGGGGCCGCCGTAGATTTCCACCCCGGCCTGGAGCCAGCCGTGCGCACCCGTGGTGGGCTTGGGCTTGAGCTTGAACGACGGCGAATCGGTGTGCGCGCCCAGGATGTTGAAACCCGTGGCGGGTCCCGCGTCTTCGGGAGCCACCCAGGCGATCAGGGCGCCGTCGCGGATGATGAAGAAGGAACCGGGCCCGGCCTCCCACGGCTGCAGCTCATCCAGGCGGGTGAACCCGGCTTCCTCCAGGCGCCGGCCCCCCTCATGCGCAGCGTGGAAGCTCGACGGCGATGCGCTGACATAGGCGCCAAGGTCCTGGATGTGGTCTGCAGCAGAGGGAGGCAAAGGCATGGTCCCGAGTCTAGTGCCGCGCCTACTCGACAGGTGCCGGCGCAGCCTCGGTTGCCACGTCCGGCTGGCCCGCGGCGGCCACGCCCTTCCGCCGGTAGCGCAGCACGCCCACCGCCACCACAACGGCTGCCAGTGCAATCGAAAGCAGCAGGGACTCCCGGGTGGACTCCACGATCACCATGCCGATCAGCAGGGCCACGATGCTGATGATCGCTGCCCACGTGAGGTAGGGGAAAAGCCACATCTTCAGCTGCAGGTCCTTTGCTGCGGCTCCCATGCGCTTGCGGAGGACCAGCTGCGAGGCGGAGATGACCAGCCAGACGAACAATGCGATGGCTCCGGAGGTGTTGACCAGGAAGAGGAACACCGTGTCCGGGGCAATGTAGTTCAGGCCCACCGTGACGAAGCCGACCACGGTGGAGGCGAGGACCGCGGCAGCGGGTACGCCGCGGCGGGAGATGCGGGTCCATGCCCGCGGTGCGTCACCGCGGGTGGAGAGTGAGAACAGCATGCGGCTGGCGGTGTAGAGGCCGGAGTTCAGGCAGGACAGCACAGAGGTCAGCACCACCACGTCCATGATGGTTCCGGCGCCCGGGATGCCGAACAGTTCGATGACCGCTACGTAGGGGCTCTTGGCCACCGAGGCCGAGTTCCACGGAAGCAGGGTGACCACCACGGCGATGGAGCCGATGTAGAAGACCAGGATGCGCCATACGGTGGACTTCACGGCCTTCTTCACGGCATCCACGGGGTTTTCTGATTCGCCGGCGGCGATGGTGGCGATTTCGGCGCCGAAGAAGGAGAAGACCACCACGAGGATTCCGGCCAGGACAGCGCCCGGACCGTTGGGCATGAAGCCGCCGTTGTTGATCAGGTTGCTCAGGCCGGGGGCTGGGACACCGGGGATGAGCCCCAGGATGGCGGCGGCACCGAAGACCAGGAAGAGGACGATCGCCGCCACCTTGATGGACGCGAACCAGAACTCGAACTCGCCGTAGGACTTCACCGAGCCGAGGTTGGTGAGCGTCAGCAGCACCATGAGGACAAGGGCCCAGACCCACTGGTCAATGCCCGGCACCCACCGGTGCATGATGGCTGCGCCTGCAGTGGCCTCGATGCCCAGGACGATGATCCAGAACCACGCGTAGAGCCAGCCGATGCTGAACCCTGCCCAACGGCCCAGTGCCTTGTCCGCATAGGTCGAGAATGAGCCCGTTTCCGGGTTTGCCGCGGCCATCTCCCCCAGCATGCGCATGACCAGGATGACCACCAGGCCCGCGGCAGCATAGGCGACGAGGATACCCGGGCCGGCCTGCTGGATGGCGGCACCCGAGCCGACAAAGAGGCCTGCACCAATGACGCCGGCGATGGCGATCATGGACAGGTGCCTGGGTTTCAGGGACTTTGAGAGTTGCTGGTCAGCATGCATGGAAGCGCCGTCCTGTTGGGAAAATAGCATGGGTTGAGCGACGTGCCTTGGTGGACCACCGGGGGACCGTGTGATGCACCACATCGTCGTTTCACCCTAGGTCGGCCATTATGCACCTTGCTTTGTGCACTCCAACAGACCTGGTTGCTCTCAACAGGACGTGCCTCCAAGCAGGAACCACCACGGGCAAAGAAAGTTTCCCGCCATGCACTTTTGTAATGTGCCGGAAACCACGCGCCGTCCCTCTCGCCGGGGGCGTCAGCAGTGGTTGGCCGCTAAACGTCCCGCCGCTTCAACAGGACTGCCGCGAGCAGGACGGGGACGATGACCCAGGCGCCAAGGACCAGTGCCGCCTGCCAGGCTTCCAGGGTGTCCGGAACATGCTGGGCCGCCGTCAGCGGATCAACGGTATTGCCGGGCAGGTACTTGCGGGCCTCCTTGAAGAAGTCCCCGGGAATGAGCTGGAAGGCGATGGGTGCCACGAAGAAGATGCCCACCAGGCTCATGATGCCGCCGGCGGAATTCCTGATGAGAGTGCCCAGGGCCATGCCGATGGCGGCGACGGCGGCCACATAGATGCTGTTGACCAGAAGGAGCTTCACCGACTGGGAACTGCCAAGGTCGAGCGTGAGGCCATAGTTGTCCAGGATGGGCACGGCCACCAGTCCTGCCACCCAGGTGGAGACGGCGGTAACCACGAATGACGTCACCATGACCACCACGAGCTTTGCAGCGAATGCGGGAAGCCGCCTGGGCACGGCCGCGAAGGTGGACCGGGCCATCCCGGTGGTGAATTCCGAGCTCATCAGGAGCACACCAAGGGACCCCAGGATCAGCTGGGCGAAGGCGATGCCGGAGGTGGGCACGCTGACGGCAAGATCGCCGCCCTGCGATGCCATCCGCGCCGCGGCCTGCGGATCCCTTGTGGCCGCGTCGGCGAACTGGCCCGTCCCCCACGCGGACAGCGCGCCGAACCCGACCATGACCACCGCCGTGGAAGCGAGCAGGATCAGCGTGGAAAGGAGGCTGCGGAACTTGATGACTTCCGAGTTGAGCACCCGGAAGAACGTGGGGCCGGGCAGGGCCCGTCCACCGGCACGGGGGCTGCGGCCACCGGCGGAGGATGCGGGGTCAGGCGAAGACGTGGGTTCGGTGGTGGTTACGCTCATTACTTGCTTACCTCCGCGGCGGGCAGGGAGTGGTATTCGACGTCGTCCTTGGTCAGTTCCATGTACGCCTCCTCGAGGCTGGCGACGAGCGGCGTCAGTTCGTAGACCATGACGTGGTTTTCCAGGGCGGCCGCCGCGATGGTCCTGGGCTCCAGGCCCGTTACTTCGAGCAGTTCCCGCTCCGGGACGTCGATGGACGCGCCCCGTCCGGCGAGCAGCTGGTAGAGACGGTCGGGTTCGTCGGTACGCACCCGGACCCGTGCCTGCCCCTTGCCGGTGATGATGTCACGGATGGGTGCGTCGGCAATCACGCGGCCGCGCCCAATGACGATCAGGTGGTCGGCGGTCTGGGCCATCTCGCTCATCAGGTGGCTGGAAAGGAAAACCGTGCGTCCCTGCCCTGCGAGGTAGCGGACCAGGTTCCGCACCCAGACCACACCTTCCGGGTCCAGGCCGTTGACGGGTTCATCCAGGATGAGGGTCTGCGGGTCCCCCAGCAAGGCTGCCGCTATGCCCAGCCGCTGGCCCATCCCCAGGGAGAAGCCGCCGGCCTTCTTGCGTGCCACGGCCTCCAGCCCCGTCATTTCAATCACCTCGTGCACCCGGGATTTGGGGATGCTGTGCGTGGCCGCCATGGCCAGCAGGTGGTTGTAGGCACTGCGGCTGGTGTGGACCGCCTTGGCATCGAGAAGGGCACCCACTTCGCGCAGGGGTGCCTTGTGCCGGACGTACGGCAGGCCGTTCACGGTGACCGAGCCCGACGTCGGCCGGTCCAGTCCCATGATCATCCGCATGGTGGTGGATTTTCCTGCCCCGTTGGGGCCCAGGAAGCCGGTCACTTGCCCTGCCCTGACGGTAAAGCTGACGCCGGCCACGGCGGTTTTGGCGCCGTAGACCTTGGTCAGCCCGTTTGTCTCGATCATGAAGAATCCTTTGCACGGCAGCGCGCGGCTGCAGACGACTTTCGGTGGGTGTTCATGCCTTACGCTACCGATGCCCGGGCAGCTTTTTCCCGGAATCAGGGTTGATTCAGGGGAGAATCAGGGTAGTTACTTCCCCCACGTCCACGTGGTCAGCGGCGCGGGGAGTAATACGTCAGCGCCTTCGGCTGGATCCGGTATGCGACGCTGCGCACGCCGGCCAGCGCTTCGCCATCCACCGCCAGCGCCATGGGTGCGCCTCCGGCGTCGATCCTTACCTCTGTGGCCTCCCGCAGGTGGGTGATGCGGGAGCTTGCCACTGTTCCCGTCAGCACGGACCACAGCAGCCGCAGCCGGGCAAAGGATTCGTCAGCCGTGATCATCCGGACGTCCAGCACGCCGTCATCCATCACCGGCCGGAACAAGGGCGCATGGTCCCGGGGGTAATAACGCCCCCTGCCCAGATAGGCAATCCACACCTTGCGCACAACGCCGTCCACGGACAGGGTGGTTGGGGTGCCTGCCGCAAAGGTCCTGAACATGGCCACCACCCCTGCCAGCGGCTTCCCGAGCGCCGGTTGCAGGTGTTCCCGGCGGCGGACAAAGTTCGGATAAAGGCCGACGCTGGAGGTGTTCAGCATGACCATTTCGGAGACCTCCGGGCTTCCCGCCAGGCCCCGTTCCGCCGTCACCACCCCGATGTCCGCCAGGGCCGCTTCACCTTTGCTGGCCGCATCCACCGCATCCTTCAGGCTCCCCGTCCCCGCGTCGCGCGCAAAGTGGTTCAGGGTGCCGCCGGGCAGGACCAGCAGGGGAATCGAACGTGCGACGGCGGCGGCGGCAGCTGCGCCGACCGTTCCGTCACCGCCCCACACGCCCAGGGCGCGGGTGCCAGGGAAGTCGGCGGTGGCGGCGATCCGTTGCACCAGGTCCTCGTCCGGCTGCACGGTGTTTATATGCGCTTTGGGAAATACTTCCTTAAGTGCTGACGCCGTCTCCTCCTTGAAGGATCCGCCCAAGGTGTTGACCACAATGCTCAGACCCTCGCCGCCCGGCAACTCAGGCGCACTGGTCCATGCCCTGGTCGTCTGCGGAATCGGCGGACGAACCGGCCACCAATGGCGGGTCACCAGCGCAGCACCGGCACCAAGGGCCGAACCGAAGAGGACGTCCGACGGCCAGTGGGCGCCGGTGTGAACCCGCGAATAGGCGACTCCCACGGCTGCGGGAGCCAGGGCAGCACCTACGGCCGGGCGGACCAAGCCTGCCCCGACTGCGAACGCTATCGCAGACGCCGAATGCCCCGATGGCATGGAGGAACTGGTGGGCTGTGGATGCACGAAGCGGAATACCGGAAGATGTTCGGGGAGCGGGCGGGTCCGGGGGAGCAGCGTCTTGAACACCACGTTGGTCACGGCGGAGGCCACCCCTTGGGCGATCAGCCCATGCAGAGCTGCCCTCCGCGTCTTGCCGGGAAACAACGCCAGGACGGCCGCCGCTCCCATCCAGAGCTTTCCGTGGTTGGCCGAGGCGGAAAGCCGGCGGAAGAACACATCGTGGTTGCCGCCGGGCAGGTTGGATACATGCTTGAGAAGGTATCTATCGAGGCGGCTGATCCAGCTTCTCCCCCGCGGCCTGGCGCTTTGCATGTGATCACCCTAACCCAATGTCTAGTCCCGCTTGGCGGCTTCCTGCCCGGCGGCTTCCTCGACCGCGTTAAGGGGCCTCGCGGCACCGGCAAGAAGCAGCGCCACCAGGATGGGTGCCATGATGGCCAGCAGCGCGGTGTGGATACCGGTGAGGTCACCGAGGTAGCCCAGCAGCGGTGGTCCAGCAAGGAATGATATATACCCCAAAGTGGATACAACGGAAACGCGTGCGGCTGAGTGCCGTGGGTCATCGGACGCAGCGGACATGCCCATGGGGAAAGCCAGGGCGGCGCCGACGCCCCACAGGGCTGCACCGATGCCGGCCAGCCAGATATTGGGCGCCAGCACAAAAAGGCCCAGGCCCGCGGCCGCTGCGGCCATGCTGGCCCGCAGGACTGCCACCCGTCCGTATGCGTCAATGACTCGGCCGCCCAGGAACCGCATGGCGGTCATGGCCAGGACGAAGAGGGCGAACATGAGGGCGCCGGTGGATTCGGAGGCCGCGAGCCCGTCCACTGAGGCCTTGGCGATCCAGTCGTTGCCCGCTCCCTCGGTGAGGGTGGCGCCCAGGACCACGACGCCGATGAGCAGTGTCCTGCTGTCCCGCCACGCGGACGGTCCCTTGGCGGGTTTCGGCTCCCCCTCCACGGGGGCGGTGGAGATGTGGGGAAGGAAGTAGCGTGGCACGGTCAATGCCACCAGCACCACCACGGCTGCAATCGCCATGAGATGCAGCGGCAGGTCCACACCCAGGGTGGAAAGCCCTGCACCCACCAGGGCGCCAACGAATGCGCCGCCGCTGAAGGCCGCGTGGAACTGGGGCATGATGGTGCGACGGAGCTTGTGCTCCACGTCGGCCCCTTCGATGTTCTGTGCCACATCCCAAAGACCAATGCCAATGCCAAAGAAGAACAGCGAAACCGCTGTTCCGGGAATGGACGTGGCCGAAAGCGACAGGGCGATTCCCACACCTGCGGCCGCCGCCAGCAAGCCCGCAAAGCGGACCGTGTTGGCGGTGCCAATCCTGCCGACCACCAGGCCGGCGGTGGGAAGTGCCAGCAGTGAGCCTACGGCCGTGCACAGCAGCAGCGTGCCCATTTGCCCCGACGTGATGTGCAGCGTCTGCGTAACGGCAGGGATCCTGGCCGCCCAGCTTGCGAACACGAGTCCGTTGATCCCGAAGACCACGAACGTGGCTGCGGCGGCGGCTCTCAAGCCTGCCTGCTGTTCCTTACCTGTACTGGAGCTCATACGTACACTACTTCCACAGAGTATTTTTTAAGGTCGGCATGGTCCTGGGCGCTGAATTGCCGGTCCGTCACGATGACATCCACTTTTTCCAGGCCGGCGACGAGCACCCGGGCGCTGGCCTGCCACTTTCCCGCGGAGGCGGCCACCACCACTCGTGCCGCAGCTTCCAGGCCGGCCTTCTTCACCGCGGCATCGTCGAGGTCGTGGGCCAGCAGGCCGTCGCGGAAGTCCACTGCGCAGGGCGTGACCACCGCGGTGTCAAAACGCAGGGACCTGATGTTGGACTCGGCCAGCGGTCCGCGGAAACAGAGTTCACCGGGCACCACGCTTCCACCCGGCAGCAGCAGGGCGGGGCGGGAGCCTGCGGCACCGTCACCGCCTGCAGCCGCATTGAGGGCCTGCAGGGACATGGGCATCAGGGTCACCTGCCGGCCGGCCGCTGCCCGCGCCACTTCGGTTGCCGTGCTGCCGCTGTCCAGCCAGACGTGTTCGCCGTCGGCCAGCAGGCCGGCCACGGCAGCTGCGATGCGCTTCTTGGCATCCCGGTCCTCCAGCTCCCGCTGTCCGTAGCCCGGGTTGCGGCCGTGGCCTATCAGGCTCCTGGCGCCGCCGTGGACCCTGCGGAGCACACCGTGGCCGGCCAGTACTTCAAGGTCCCGGCGGATGGTTGCGCCAGAGGCGGCGCAGGCCTGCATCAGGTCCTCGACGCTCACCTCCGGCTGCCGCCGGAGGATTTCGGCAATGGTCCTGTGCCGCTCGTCCGTTTTCATGAGCAAATGATATCAACTCATGATCATTTGCTCATGTGGTGGCCGGGACAGCTCAGCGGCTGCGCGCCACCCTCTGTTCGTCCCACACCGGCTCCGCCGACTCGTACACCTTCCCGTCGGAGCCGAATACCAGGAACCGGTCGAAGGTCCGGGCAAACCAGCGGTCGTGGGTGACCGCCAGGACAGTTCCCTCGAAGTGGTCAATGGCCCGCTCCAGCGCTTCAGCGGAGTGCAGGTCCAGGTTGTCCGTGGGCTCGTCCAGCAGAAGCAGGGTGGCACCACTGAGCTGAAGCAGGAGGATCTGGAACCGCGCCTGCTGGCCGCCGGAGAGTGACTCATACTTCTGTTCCGACTGTCCCGCCAGGCCGTAGCCGTCCAGGGCACCCGCGGCGGCCTCCCGGCCCAGCCCGGAACGGTGTTCATCGCCGCGGTGCAGGATTTCCAGCAGGGTCTTTCCCAGCAGGTCGGGACGGACATGGGTCTGGGCAAAGAATCCCGGCCGGATCCTGGCACCGAGCTTGACGGTGCCTTCGTGCGGTACCTCGGCGATGTCAACATCGGACACGGGCAGGTGTTCGCGTTCCGGGTCAGTCCCGCCAGTGGCCAGCAGCCGCAGGAAGTGCGACTTGCCGGAACCATTGGAGCCCAGCACGCCCACGCGGTCGCCGAACCACACTTCCGTGGAAAAGGGCTTCATGAGCCCGGTGAGTTCCAGCTTCTCCGCCACGATGGCGCGCTTGGCGGTCCGTCCGCCTTTGAGCCTCATTTGCACGTTCTGCTCGATGGGCAGCGCCTCGGGCGGCCCCACTTCAAGGAACTTTGCCAGCCGGGTCTGGGCGGCATGGTAGCGGTTGGCCATGTCGGAGCGGAACGCGGCCTTGTTCTTGTACATGTTGACGAGTTCCTTGAGCTTGATGTGCTCCTCGTCCCAGCGCTTGCGCAATTCCTCGAACCGGGCGTTCCGGTCCGCCCGGGCCTCCACGTACGATTCGAATCCGCCCCCGTGGATCCACGCGGCGGCCCCGTTGATCCCCGGCTCAAGGGTGACAATGCGCCCGGCGGCGTTGTTCAGCAGCTCGCGGTCGTGGCTGATGAAGAAGACGGTTTTCCTGGAGTCATTGAGCTTCTCCTCGAGCCAGCGCTTGCCCGGCACGTCAAGGTAGTTGTCCGGCTCGTCCAAAAGGAGGAGATCGTCCGGGCCGGCGAACAGTGCTTCCAGCACCAGGCGCTTCTGCTCGCCGCCGGAAAGGGTCGACGCCGGGCGGTGCTGTGCGCGGTCAAAGGGCAGTCCCAGCGCGGCCATGCAGACCTCGTCCCAGACGGTCTCGACGTCGTAGCCGCCGGCGTCCCCCCAGTCCACGATGGCCTGGGCGTACCGCATCTGGGTGGGCTCGTCGTCGTCCTCCATCATGGCCAGCTCGGCGTCATCCACCTCGCGGGCAGCGGCTGCCAGGGCCGGGGGAGCGGCGGACACCAGGAGGTCCCGGACAGTGGAGCCGTCCCGCACCTGCCCCACGAACTGGCGCATGATGCCCATGTTTCCGGACCGCCCAATGACGCCCTCGTCCGGGATCAGGTCTCCGGCGATGATCCGGAACAGCGTGGTCTTCCCAGTGCCGTTGGGCCCGATGAGGGCGGTCTTGGTGCCGTCAGGGACCTTGAAGGTCACTCCGTTCAGGAGCTGGGTGCCGTCGGAGAGGAAGTAGTCGATGCCGGAAACGTCAATATGGGCCACACCGTCAATCCTCCCACGCCGGTCCCTTGCCTGGCGGGGTCCCCTAGCCGGCGGCGGTGAGGAACTGCTTCAGCAGCGGGCCGGAGGTGGTGGCGCCCAGGCCGCCGTCCTCCACGAAGACGGCTACGGCCAGGTCCCCGTGGACGGCCACGATCCAGGCGTGCGTCTTTAGCGGAGTCTCGGTGCCGAATTCGGCGGTTCCGGTCTTCGCCCCTACCGGTGCCCCGGGGACGCTGGACAGGAACCCTGCGTGGCCGGACGTGACGACGGCGCGCATCATGTCTGCCAGCGACGCCGCCTCCGCAGCCGTGATCGGCTTGTCCGAGGCGGTGGAGGGTGCCTCGGCAGCGGCGGTTGCGGACCGGTCGGCCGCGGGGGCAGTGGAACCTGCCGTTGTTCCGGCAGCGGGCGCACCGGCGTCGGGGTTGAGGACCAGCTGCGCGGCGACGGGGGCGCCCTTGGCCACGGAGCCGGCCATGATTGCTGCGGCCAACGGGGAGAGCAATACCTTGCCCTGGCCAATCATGGACGCTGCGTGTTCGGTGCCCTGCGCCTGCCCTGGAACGGAGCCCAGGAAGGCTTCGGCGCCAAGTTTCGGCGCCTCCACCGCCACTCCCATGGACGTGGCAGCGGCTTCAAGCTGGCCCTGCGACACAGAGTCACGCTGGGAGATGAAGGCAGTGTTGCAGGAGTGGGCAAAGGCGTCCCGCAGGGTCACCGCGCCCAAAGAGGTCTCGGGGTAGCCTTCCGAGTTTTTGAAGGTCCGCCCGTCCACCGTGAGCGTGGGGGTGCACTGGATGGTGGAGTCGGGCGTCATCCCGTTCCGGAACATGGCCAGGGAATCCACCATCTTGAAGATCGATCCCGGGGCGTACTGTCCCAGCATTGCCGTATTATAGCCGTTGCTGCCGGGCCCGGAAGCCGCTGCCAGCACGGCTCCGGTGGAGGGTCGGAGGGCCACGATGGCTGACGCCGGACCCACCGGCTCCAGGATGCCCTCAGCCAGCGTCTGCAGCCGCGGATCGAGGGTGGTCTTCAGCGGCGTCCCGGGCTTGGGCTCCACCTGGAAGAGGACGCGGCGGGGGTCGGTGCCGGCGGATTGGATCTGTTCGCGCGTGAGGTCGGCCCGTTGCGCGCGGATGACGACGGCGTCCGATCCGCGGAGCTGCTCGTCATACTGCTGCTGGAGCCCTCCGATGCCCGTGACGTCCCCGGGGGCCAGGGCGCCATCGGACGCCTCGATTTGTTCCGCCGTCGCTTCCCCTACCGACCCGAGCACGGCCCGGGCAAACGTCCTGCTCGGGGCCAGGGGGATGGATGCCGGGATGCCGCGGGCGCCGGGAATGGCCTGGATCTGTGCATCGGTGATGGTCCGGCCCTCTTCGCGGAGGGTGATGGCGGAAACAAAGGCCTGGGCACCTGCTGCCTTGACCTGCTGCACGTAGGCGGCAGGGTCCACTCCCACCAGGGCAGCCAGTTTGCCGGCGGAATCGGCGGGGTCTGCGCTGCCCAACTGGGGCTTGTCGATGCCCACATTCACCACGGGGCGGTAGGTCACCAGCGGGACGTCTCCGGCGCCCAGGATGTCTGCGCGCTGGGGGGTCTGGGATCCTTTGGTCACGATTTCGCTGTCCCCGAGGCCCGGTGCCAGGATGGCCGGATCCCAGACGGTGAGCCATTTATCGCCGGACTTCCTGAAGTTCGCTGCGATGGTGTACTTCCATTCCGCGTCGCCGAACTTCCAGGTGTAGTTCAGGGGTGCGGAGGCCTTGTCCCCGTCCAGCGTGAGTCCGCCTGCCTGGACCTCGGGCTTTTGCGGGTCCAGGGCCGCGAAGACCTGGTGCAGCTGGTCGTTCGCTGCGGCGGCGTCCTTGCCGTCGAAAGCCACGGACCCTACATCGAGCGCCGAGACTGCGCCGGCCAGCTGCCGTGCCGCGGCTTCGGCGCCGGACTTTCCGTCATCGCAGGCCACCAGCGAGGTTCCGATAATGAGCGCAGTTATGGCAAGCGAAAGTTTTGTTGTTTTCCCCATCGCGCCATTATCCCCCGGGCCGGCTGACATCAGCGCCACGCGTGTTCAGTCCCGGGTCATGGAGCGTTATGAGAGCCCCAGGTCCGGCACCGGCAGTTTGAAGACGTCCTTCAGGGCGGACGTTGCGGCATGCAGCCCGGGCATGCCCGTCACCCCGGGACCCGGCGGTGTCGACGACGAACACAGGTAGACGCCCAGCAGCGGCGTCCGCCACGGGATGGGGGACACCACCGGCTTCTGGACCAGACCCCGGACGTCCATAATGCCGGCGCTGAAATCGCCCCCAATGTAGTTCCGGTTGTATTCAGCCAACTCCGCTGCGGTGATGACGTGTGATTCCACCACAAGATCGCGGAATCCCGGGGCGAACCGTTCCAGCTGCGCGGCAACCTGGCTGGTCATGTCCTTCGTCGAGCCGGAGGGAACATGGCAGTACGTCCACAGTGTGTGCCGGCCTGCAGGGGCGCGGCCTGCGTCGAAGCGGGACGGCTGGGCCACGAGCACATATGGCCGTTCAGGATGGCGTCCGGCACTGACTTCGTTTTCCGAGCGTGCCAGCTCGGCCCGCGTGCCGCCCACGTGCACGGTGCCGGCGTCGGAAAGTCCGCTGGCCTGCCACGGCACCGGCCCGGACAGGATGAAGTCCACCTTGCACGAGCCATTGCCGTAACGGAAGCGTTCCAGGGCCCGCCGGTAATGTCCGGGAAGTGATTCCCCTGCCATGTCCAGCAACCCTCGGGGTGCCACGTCCAGCAGCGTGGCGCGGGTGGCAGGAAGCTGTTCCAACCGGTCAATCGGGGTTCCGGTGTGGATGACTCCTCCGTGGGCGCGGATGTCGTCCGCGAGGGCTGCCGCGATGGATGCGGAACCGCCGCGGGGGATGGGCCATCCCACGGCGTGTCCCAGGGCACCAAGCATCAGCCCGGCTCCGGAGGCGGCGAGGGA
This sequence comes from Arthrobacter sp. AG367, assembly GCF_007828995.1. Lineage (NCBI taxonomy): Bacteria > Bacillati > Actinomycetota > Actinomycetes > Micrococcales > Micrococcaceae > Arthrobacter > Arthrobacter sp. AG367. Next base: position 61,599 of record NZ_VIVE01000007.1, on the reverse strand, counting down.
GGGCAGGTGGGAGATGGCATGGGCGGCCACACCGCTGAGGAGGGCCGGCGCCAGTTCCTCCCGGAACCGAAGGTTCCACAGCCCGGTCCCTTGTTCCAGGGTCCGCAGGCCGTAGACGCCGGCCACCAGGGGGTTCCGGGGGATCCGGAGGAGTTGGTTTTGGGTGAAGTCCATGACGTCGTCAATGTGGCGGACCAGTGGCTCCATGAGCCGGCGGTACGCGGGTCCGTCCCGGCCCAGTCCTTCAACGGTCCTGTCCATCGATTGATAGGCCAGGGCTGCCCGGCCACCTTCCAGCGGGGAACCGAAGGACACGTCCGGGGTGATGAGGTCCACCCTTCGGGGCAACTCGAAAGCGCGGAAGAAAGGGGACGCCACAGCCATTGGGTGCACGGCGGAGCAGACATCATGGAAGTGCCCGGGCTGCATCAACTCCGTAGTCCGGGTTCCGCCGCCAATCGTCGCTGCGGCCTCGAAGACCTCCACTGACAGGCCGGCCCGCGCCATCACCGCGGCCGCGGAGAGTCCGTTGGGGCCGGACCCTACTACTGCCACATCAGGCACGGGACCCCGCCTTCGCCGCGCGGAATGAAGCCGGCAGCTTGAGCCGGATCCGGTCCGGCGCGTTGGAGAAGGGGCCGCCGTGGGGGTCGTCCAGGTGGTGGCGGCGGATGGGATCATAGGCGGGATCGTAAATATCCCAGACGACGCGTGCCATGAGATAGGCCACCGCGGCCATATGCGCGGCCACCGCCAGGACGTAGTAGGGCATGTCCAGGTTGTGCTGGGAGGAACCTGCGCTGGTCACCTGTCCAAGGTACATCCATATCGCAGCCCAATGCAGGGCTTCGATGCCCTGCCAGACCAGGAAGTCGCGCCACCGCGGCCGCGCCAGGGCCAGCAGCGGAATGAGCCACACCACGTATTGGGGCGAATACACCTTGCTGCTAAGGATGAAGGCCGCCACGATCAGGAAGGCGAGCTGCGCCATGCGGGGACGGCGGGGGGCCGTCAACGCAACAGCGGCAATGCCTGCACAGGCCACGGCAAAGAACCCGGTGGAAAACATGCTGACGGCACCGGCGCCAAGCCCGGACCAGCCCAGCCTGTCCGCCACCAGGTTGTAGGCAAACCAGGCTGAGCTGTACCCGGCGCCCCGCTCAGCGCTGTACTGGAAGAAGAAGGCCCACCCGGAAGGGTTGGCAGCCGCGAACGGCAGGTTCACTGCCAGCCAGGTGGCGGCCGCGCTGCCGCCGGCCACCAGCAGCGGGCGCCATCTTCCCGTGCGTACTGCAAGCAGCAGGATGGCGCCCAGCACCAGCAGCGGATACAGCTTGGTGGCCGTGGCGAGGCCAATCATGACCCCTGCGGGTACAAGCCGTTGCCGGGCAAAGAAGTACATCCCCAGGGCAAGCAGGCATGCGGCCCAAAGGTCCCAGTTGATGGTTCCGGCCAGCACGATCCCCGGGGCCACCGCCACCATGGCCGCATCCCACGGACGGCGGCCGGGCATGCGTGCTGTCACCAGCACGGTGGCCATGGCCACCGCCGCCAGCAGCACCGCGTTGATGTCAAAGTAGGCCAGGGCGCGGGCACCGGCCTCTCCGCCGGGTACCAGCCAGGCCGTCACACCCGCGATCAGCCCAAGGAGCACCGGGTATTCGAACTGGCTGCCGCTGCCCAGGATGGGAAAGATTCCCGCGGCCATGCCGCGGTTGCGGAACAATTCGGGGAAATCCGAGTAACACGTGGCATAGAACTGCGTGGGCGTCTCCCAGCCGTTGGCCCTGCAATAGCCCTTCAGCAGGACCCCCACCAGGGCTGCCAGGGCCGTGAGGACAATGAGCACCCGTTCCACCGAGTAGATACCGGGGGAGACCACGCCGGGATCTGTCCTGGATCCCAGCGGGCCGCCGATCACCTCGGTGAAATTCCGCAGCAGGGCATCGCTGCGGCTGGGCACTACGATTCGGGGCCGTCGTCCACTGTCCGGCGACTGGGTCTCGTGCATGGCTTCGAGCTTACAGCCGGCCCCCTCCCGGGGGTTTGGGGGCCGGCCCGTCAGCGCAGGCCACCTATTTGCTGGTGCATGAGCACGAAAACGTCGTTCCGGTGCTGCTCCAGCAGGGCGCTGTTAAAGGAACTGCGGCGCTGCAGGGGCCGGGACAGGAGTCCCATGATTTTTTGCATCAAGGGAGCCACCTCCTTTCTTCGGTTATAAGGCACAAAAGTGCATGGCGAATTAGCACCCCTTTTCAGTGCGCAAAAGCGCGGAAATTTGGGCGCAAGGAATTCACCGAGGGAATTAGTGGAATTGCCCAGGAGCGCAGTGGCAGCGCGGACTACCGGGAGCCGGGAGTGAACCGCAATGCCGGTGGGAGAGCTGTGGCAAATGCGGGACTATGCGGCTGCGAAGGGGAGGCCTGGGCAGCAGCAGTTCCCGGAAGTCAGCGGAGAAGCACGGTGGTCCGGCCTGGACGGCCCGTCTTCGACATGGAGTCCCGCCTGGGCCTTGACGGTACTGGCACCGTGGCCCGCGGCCAGGTGGCTGGCGCCTAGCGGCGTCGCAGCAGGCCCGGGAGGTCCGCCGGCCGGCGGTAACCCGAGTTGACCGAAGCCACGCGCACAGGATCAGCAAAGGCCGGGAACGCATTGATGGAGGCATTCCATTCGCCAGTCAAAGTCATCATTATCCCAACCTCCTTTTCTACTGTCCGCTGCGTGGATTGCAATGCGGTCTTTGACCCCGGCAGATTGCCGTGGGGTCAGGAATAAAGGTACCCCAGGAATTCGCGGAAGACCAGCAATTTCCGGAGAAAAGAAGAAAACTTTTGAATAGGGGTATTTAGAGGCCCCAGCGGACAATGGCGGGGGTCTTCTTGTCCCATCCAAGCGTGCAGACCTTCGCCGTGCCCAGGATGAAATGCCGGCCTTCCGTGGGCGGCAATTCCAGCCAGCGCGCGGTGAGGATCCGGGAGAAGTGCCCGTGCGCCACGATCAGCACATTGTCCATCCCGGATTCCAGGATCCGGCCGATGATTTTGTCCGCCCTGGCGGCAACCTCGTCGAGTGTCTCCCCGTTGGGCACGCCGTGGGTCCAGATCAGGTAGTCGGGGTTGTCCTTGCGGATCAGGTCCGAACTGATGCCCTCGTAGTCGCCATAGTTCCATTCGACCGCGAGCGGTTCATGCCGGGCATCGGGGAAGCCGGCGAGTTCGGCTGTCCGCCGTGCCCGCCGCAGCGGGGACGTGAGCACCAGGTCGAAGTCGACGCCGTCCAGCACCTTGCGGGCCTCCACGGCCTGCTGCTCGCCTTCCACCGTGAGGGGGAGGTCGGTGAGGCCGGTGTACTGCCCGCTCTTTGACCATTCGGTTTCGCCGTGGCGGAGGATCCAGAGCTGGGGGCGCGGGGCAAAGGCGGGGTTGGTCACTTGGACTCCTCAACGGGTGAAGGTTCGACGGCGGCGGAAGAGACTCCAGGGCCGGGTCCGGCAGGTGCTGATTCAGGCTGTTCGGCCCACCACCGGAGCAGGCGCGCCTCAGCTTCCGCGGTAGGCAGTGGTCCGTGTTCCATCCGTTCATTCAGGAGGAACTTGTAGGCGCGGCCCACCACAGGCCCCGGTTTGAGTCCCAGCACGGCCATGATCCTGGCCCCGTCCAGGTCCGGGCGCACTGCGTCCAGGGACTCCTGTTCCCGGAGTGCGTCGATGCGGGCTTCGAGGTCGTCGTAGGCGAAGGCCAGGCGCTCGGCCTTGCGCTGGTTCCGGGTGGTGACGTCGGAGCGGGTCAGGCGGTGCAGGCGCTCCAGCAGCGGACCAGCATCGGTCACGTACCGGCGGACGGCCGAGTCGCTCCACCCGGCGTCGCCGTAGCCGTAGAAGCGCATGTGGAGCTCCACCAGGCGTGCCACGGCCTTGATGGTGTCATTGTCGAACCGCAGCGCCTTCATCCTCTTGGAGGTGAGCTTGGCACCCACCATGTCGTGGTGCCGGAAGCTCACCGCGCCGCCCGGTTCGAAGCGGCGCGTAGCCGGCTTCCCGACGTCGTGCATCAATGCAGCGAAGCGCAGCACGAAGTCCGGTCCGGGCACCGGACCCTCCGCGTCGGTTTCGAGCTCGGCTGCCTGCTCCAGGACCTGGAGCGAGTGCTGGTAGACGTCCTTATGCCGGTGGTGCTCGTCGGATTCGAGGCGGAGGGCGGAAACCTCGGGCAGTACATGCTCGGCCAGCCCGGTTTCCACCAGGAGGTCGATTCCCGTCCGTGGCCGGGCACCGCAAATCAGCTTGACCAGTTCATCCCGCACGCGCTCGGCGGAGATGATTTTGATCCGTTCCGCCATGCCTGTCATTGCGTCCCGCACGTCATCGTGGACCGAGACGCCCAGCTGCGCGGCGAACCTGGCGGCCCGCATCATCCGCAGGGGGTCGTCGGAGAAGGACGCTTCCGGCGCGCCGGGGGTGGCCAGCACGGAGGCGTGGAGGTCGCGGACGCCGCCGAAGGGGTCCACCAGCTCCATGGAGGGCAGCTTCAACGCCATGGCGTTGATGGTGAAGTCGCGGCGCAGCAGGTCATCAGTCAGCGAGGAACCGAACGCCACCACGGGCTTGCGAGAATCGGGATCGTACGCCTCGGCCCGGTACGTGGTGATCTCAATCTGGAAGCCGGCCTTGCGCATGCCAATGGTGCCGAAGGCGCGCCCGATTTCCCAGAAGTTGTCCGCCCACTTTTTGATCAGGGCCACGGTCTGGTCCGGCGTGGCGTCGGTGGTGAAGTCAAGGTCGGGGGAGGTCCGCCCAAGGAACAGGTCACGCACCGGACCGCCCACCAGGGACAGCTCGTGGCCGGCGTCCACGAAGCGCCGGCCGAGCTCCAGGACCACCGGGTCCACCTTGAAGTCGACAGTGTGGGAATCAATCTTGTGATGTGCGTGCGACATAGTTCCTTAAGCTTGGCAGAAACCAGCGCCGCGGCAGTCCAAAAAGCGTCACGATCCGGGCCAATTGACCTTCGCCGCCGGAAAGTGCGTCATATCCTGTCCATGTTGGTGTCATGTTCCGGTCATCACGGAAGGGCAACAGTCGTTAGAGTGGACTCCATGGCCCATCCAGTACCGAGCGCTCCAGGCAGGAGGACGAACGCACCATTGCCGTCGGCAATCGGGGCGCACGTTGCCCCTGCCCAGCAATCGGCACCGGCGTCGCTGCCTACGGTCGAGGAAGTCTCGGCCGGCGGTGTCGTGGTGGATACGTCCGACGCCGGGTTGAGGGTTGCGATCATCGCCCGCCTTAATAGGGGTGGCCGCCTCGAGTGGTGCCTGCCCAAGGGCCATCCGGAGGGCAAGGAAAACAACGAAGAGGCCGCGGTCCGTGAGATTGCCGAGGAAACCGGCATCGAGGGCACCATCCTGGCGCCGCTTGGCAGCATCGACTACTGGTTCACCGTCAGCGGCCACCGGGTCCACAAGACCGTGCACCACTACCTCCTGCGGGCCACCGGCGGCGAACTCACCATCGAGAACGATCCCGACCAGGAAGCCGTGGACGTGGCGTGGGTCCCCATCCAGGAACTTGCCCGGAAGCTGTCATTCCCCAACGAACGCCGCATCGCCGACCTCGCCCGTGACGTCCTGCCAGGACACCTCTAAGCCCGGACGCCGCCGTCGCCATTGCGGTGTTAAGTGCCGGTGGGTGAGACGATGAAGTCGATGTCAGCTACCAACTTTCCTTCCGACCGGTCCGGCCGGCCCGATGACGCGGCACCCGACGGCGTGCCCCCGGAGCCGGCCGCTCCGGACCTGGCCCAGCCCGTGGCCGCTGGCCCCAGCGAAACCCGTTCCAGCGCCATCATGGCCGCCGGAACGCTGGTTTCGCGTTTCCTGGGCTTCGGCAAGACCTGGATGCTCGGTACCGCCTTGGGCCTGGGCTCAACGGTCAATGACACGTTCATCAACGCCAACAACCTGCCCAACCTGATCTTCCTCCTGGTGGCCGGCGGCGTGTTCAACGCGGTCCTGGTCCCGCAGATCATCAAGGCCAGCAAGGCTCCGGACAGGGGAGCGGACTACATCAGCCGGCTGCTGACGCTGGCTGTCCTGCTCCTGTTCGGCCTGACGGCCCTGGTCACCCTGGCAGCTCCCGGCGTGATCGAACTGACCACCCAGGGCTATTCACCCCAGCAAAAGGCCCTGGCGGTCACCTTCGCGTTCTGGTGCCTGCCGCAGATCTTCTTCTACGGCCTTTACGCCCTGCTCACCCAGGTCCTGAACGCCAACGGCGCCTTTGGCCCTGCCATGTGGGCGCCCATCATGAACAACCTGGTGGCCATCGCCGGCCTGGGCATGTTCATCTGGATTTTCGGCAGCAACGAGGTCAACCCGCACAACCTGGACAACTGGGGATCAACGCAAACGCTCCTGGTGGCAGGATTCTCCACCATCGGCGTGCTGTCCCAGACAGCCATCCTGCTGGTCCCGGTCTTCCGGCTGAAGCTCGGCCTCCGGCCACGGTTTGGCTGGCGCGGCGTGGGGCTGGGCCACGCAGCCAGGCTGAGCGTATGGACGCTCCTGACGGCCGCCGTCGGGCAGCTCGCCTTCCTGTACGTCATGCGCATCGCCACCATTCCCGGCGCCGAACGCATCCGCCTGCAGCAGGCGGGGGACCCGTCGGCATACACCCTGCCCGGCAACGCGGTCCTTGAAGTGGCCAGCCAGCTGTACCTGCTGCCGCACTCGATCATTGCCCTGTCGCTGGCCACCGTGCTCTTCAACCGGATGACGCGGGCATCGCAGGACGGCAACCGGGCTGAACTGCGCGATGCCCTCTCCCACGGCCTGCGGACCATGGCCGTGGCCACTGTGTTCGGGGCGCTGGCACTGTTTGCCCTGGCCGGTCCGCTGGGCATGTTCTTCTCCGGCGGACTGCGGCAGGACGGCGTCATGCTGGCCCAGACGCTCACCATCCTGGCCCTCAGCACTCCGTTCATGAGTGCCAACTTCATGATGTCCCGCGTGTTCTACGCCAACGAGGACGCCCGCACGCCGTTCTATGTCCAGCTGCTGCTCGCCGTGGTGTACGTGGCGGGGGCGTTTGCCATCCAGTTCCTGCCGGTGGGCCAGATCATCTACGCCATTGCCGTCCTCTACATGGTGGGCAACATCCTCTCGGTGGTCATCAGCGCGTTCTTCCTGCGGCGCATGCTGGGCCACCTCGACGGCCCACGGATCGCCAACTCCTACATCCGCATGGGGTACGCGGCCCTCGGTTCGGCAATCGCCGGTGCGGGCGCCCTGTGGCTCATGGGCAGCTACAATCCGGACGGTTTCGCATGGCAGAACCGGATCACTGCCCTGGTCACCGTCATTGTGGTGGGACCCGTCATGCTGGTGGTGTACTTCGTCCTTCTCAAGCTGTTCCGGGTCTCAGAGCTCACCGACATGCTCCGGCCCCTGCTGGGCAGGTTTGGCCGCGGCAGCCAGGCCCCTGCTCCGGATGCCGGGGACGCGCCGTCGTCCCCTCCCGCTGAAGCTGTGGACGGGGAGCGCGGTCACCGCCCGGAGCGGGCCACCACGTCCGTTGATACCGGCCTTATCCCCCGTATCTCCGGTGAATTCGACGCCGTCTCCTTCCGTGCCGGCCCGGACCCGCAGCGTGGGACGCACCGTCCGCAGATGTACGACGGCGGCACGGCCCAGGGTGCCGAGGACGCCTACCTGCCGGGGGAGGACCAGCCCGGCACCGCCCGCGGCGGCCTGCTCAGGGAACAGATCCCGCTTCCCGGCCGCCGCACCTACCAGGGGAAGCCCGGCGAGAACCCGTATTTCAAGACCAGGCGCAAGCGGAAAAAGTAAATTCCGTCCGGTCTGGCGCACGTCTTCTCCGCAGCCGTTTGGGGCGGATCGGCTAGGATCGAACAGGTACAGGGGTAGTTGCATTACGGGTTTGCCGTGCGCGGCACCCGAACGGCGGTTGCGTCATCAGACCGGCAATCCCGGACAGTCTAGGAGGAACACGTGTCCAACCCGATCGACGTCGGATCAGTACTGGGCGGCCGCTACAAGGTCACCGCCACAGTGTTGGCCTCGCACGACCACGATCTGGTGCTGGACGGTGTGGACCAGGTCCTCAACCGCCCGGTCAGCATCCTGGTTGCCGGCCCGGAGAACACCGAACAGGTTGCGCAGAGCGCCCGCGAAGTCGCCACCGGCGAACGTCCCGGCACCGTTCAGGTCCTGGACCTTGGCGTCACCGAGGACGCCACCTACCTCATCACCAACCACACATCCGCCGCCGACCTGCTGGACTTGGTGGTTGCGCCCAATCCGCCGTACGTGGAGCCATTCTTCACGGACACGCTGGGCAGTGAAATCTTCGGCCAGCCGCGGTCGCACGAGCCGGAGCCGTACGACGAGGAAGACCACGTCGACGCCGGATACATCAACTACGCCGATTCGCACCCCAGCCAGGTTGATCCATACCGTTCAGCGCCGGCCGTACCGCCCAGGCCGTCCGTTCGTCCCGCTGCCCAGCAGCCCGCCGCACCAGTGCGCGCTGCCGGGGCCGCTCCGGGCGCTGGTGCGGCCGCAGCGGCTGCTGCTGCAGCGGCCGGTGGGGCTGCAGGTGCTGCTTCGAACAAGGGAAACGGGTCCTCCCGGACGGATCCGGATGCCACTGCAGCGCAGCCGGTGGCAACCAATGCCCAGTCCCCGTCCGGACGCGCCAGCGCTGCGGAGGCGGACACAGGACCCAACGATACCGCTGCCGCAAGCACCCTACGGCAGCAGGTCCAGCCAACCGCTGAGGACCGGACGCCCAAGGTTTCCCTGTGGTCCGACGACGACTATGCGCAGTCAGGGGATCAGGACCACTACGAGGAAACCCACGAATCCCCGCAGGAATCGCATCCAGTCAAGGGGAAGGCAGCCCTCTTTGCACGTGCGGCTGCGCCCGCTGCCGCCGGCGTCGCCTTCGCGGACCGTGCCGAGGATGACGACGACGATCGTGATGAGTCCGAAAACCAGCCCCGATCCATGCGCTGGCTGGTGGGCGGGCTCCTGGCCGTTGTGCTGATCGCCGGCCTGATCTTCGCCGTGACCAACCTGGGCAGCCTCTTTACGCCGGGGCCTCAGGCCAAGCCGACAGCTGGCCCCGCAACCACCAACTCCCAGGCATCAGCGCCTGCTACTCAGGCAGCACCGTCGGCGCCGCCCGCCGTTCCGCCGGCCATCGAGAGCGTCAGCCGGCAGGGGAACTTCGACTTCGCCGCCACCTTCGATGGCGATCTGGTCAAGGCCTACGACGGCAATGCCGCCAGCTACTGGTCCGATATGGAATTCGCCACGGAAAACTGGGGTGGCCTGGCCCCGCAGGGCGTCCCCCTCGTTGTGAAGCTGAAGAGCGCTGCCACTGTCTCCTCCATCACGCTCTCCCAGCTCGGGGGATCGGGGGGCAACATCACGGTCTACACCAATGACCGGCCCACCATGGACGGAGCCAAGGCAGTAGGAACCAACAGCTTCACGTCCACAGACCTGAACATGCCCCTTCCGGAACCGGTGCAGGCACAGTACGTGATTGTCTCCATCAATTCCCTTCCCAAGCTGGCGGCTCCCAAGACCCGCTACGGCTACGGTCTCCGGCTGGCTGAAATCAAGGTCCAGTAGGCGTCTTTCCGCCTACGGGTGTTACCGGCGCTGTTACTGCCGCCCACCGGCACCCGCAGCGGGAATGTAGTCTGGAAAGAGCGCCCTGCGACGGCTGGTCCTCTGACTTCCCCGATGGTTCACCTTGCCCGGGCGCTGGAATATTCAGCACGCGGGCACAGTTGTGCCATGTGGCCGGCCTCCACGGGGAGGCGAGTCGAACAAGGAAGAGGTTCACGGTCCAGTGACCATCGAAGAGAAGACGGCGTCCGGCGTTCGTGACGTCATCATTGTGGGCTCCGGCCCGGCGGGCTACACGGCCGCCGTCTACACAGCCAGGGCGAACCTCAAGCCTCTGCTGCTGGCGGGGTCAGTGACCGCCGGCGGGGAGTTGATGAACACCACCGACGTTGAAAACTACCCCGGCTTTCCGGAAGGGATCATGGGGCCGGACCTCATGGAGAACTTCGAGAAGCAGGCGGCACGCTTTGGTACCGAGATCCAGTTCGAGGATGTAACCACGCTCGAACTTGAGGGCGCCATCAAGACGGTGACCATCGCCACGGGGGAGACCTTCAAGGCGAAGGCGGTCATTCTCTCCACTGGTTCCGCATACAGGGAACTTGGCCTGCCTAACGAGAAGCGCCTGTCCGGGCACGGTGTCAGCTGGTGCGCAACCTGTGACGGTTTCTTTTTCAAGGATCAAGACATCGCCGTAATCGGCGGTGGCGATTCCGCCATGGAGGAGGCCCTGTTCCTCACCAAGTTTGCGAAATCGGTAACGGTTGTTCACCGTCGCGATTCGCTGAAAGCCTCAAAGATCATGGCGGACCGGGCACTGGCACACGACAAGATCAACTTTGTGTGGAACAGCACCGTGGACGATGTGCTGGGAACGGACAAAGTGACGGGTATTCGGTTGAAGAACCTGTTGGACGGATCTTTGTCAGACCTCGCAGTGACAGGTGTCTTCGTCGCTATCGGCAACGATCCCCGTACGGACCTCGTCAAGGATGTCCTCGCGCTGACGCCTGAGGGAACCATCGCCGTGGAGGGTCGCAGCTCCCGTACCAGCCTTCCCGGCGTCTTCGCTGCCGGAGACGTTGTTGACCCTACCTACCGCCAGGCCATCACTGCCTCCGGTTCCGGCTGTGTCGCGGCAATAGACGTCGAGCACTACCTGGCCGACCTGACGGCATAATCTGCCCCCACTGTTATCCGAAGAGAAAGATAAGGTTATGAGCAACGCTAAAGATGTAACTGACGCAAGTTTCGGCTCCGACGTTCTGTCCGCCGAAAAGCCGGTAATCGTGGACTTCTGGGCCGAATGGTGCGGGCCCTGCCGCAAGCTCGGACCTATCCTGGATGAGATTTCCGTGGAGTATGGTGAAAAGGTTGACGTCGTCAAGGTCAACGTAGACGACAACCCTGCCATCGCCGCTGAGTATGGAATCACTTCCATTCCTGCCGTTTACCTTTTCCAGGGTGGCGAAGTGAAGAGCACAGTTATCGGTGCCAAGCCAAAGCAGTTCTTCGAAAAGGAATTCGCAGACGTTCTCTCCTGAGCACCCGTCCCTGCGGTAGGCAGGAAGTGGGATCTGCACAAAGTTGGCCATCGCCCCGGGGCGGTGGCCAATTTTTGGTCTGCGCCCATTGAGATGGGACGGGTCAGACAGGGTTTCACGTGAAACATTCGTTCGACAGGGCATGAAACGCCTAGTCTGCACTATCAGGGCCTTTTCGCTGGCGACGAACTTCGTACGGGACTGTGGACCAACCATTCGGGCCGCACAACGGGTTACTGCCTCCAGCTACTAGTAGGTCGCGTTTCACGTGAAACATCCGTCTGGGTGGACTGGGTGGCGAACTTGAGCCATGCTGCCCTGGGTAAGCAGGACTAGGCGACCGTAACTTGCGTGGCAATGAATTTGTGCGTCCCCCCTTCTTGAGAGCGTGCGAGCCGTGTTCGCCTCGCTTGACCGCCCGAGAAATGGGGTGCCGGTGTGGAGCTTTAGCTGCCCACAATTCGGTGAGCAGCTCTGAATCACGCTTGTCGCGATCCGGTGGGTCATTTCTGGTTCCGATCCTCTACATGTCAGGCAGAGCACAACTATCGAAACTATTCCCAAGGCCGCGAAGCTTGTTCGACCAGAGAATTCATTACGTGCAGCCGGAGACCCTGACGCGCGGGGAGGGTGGAGCTGCGGTCCTCCCAGCACTTCCAGGTCGCTTTGGAGCGTCACGAGGGGACGAAGTTGCAACCGGACCGAAACCGGCACAGTAGGGCCAGGAATTGACCATCTTGACGCGGGGTGAAGGAGAACGGTGATAGTTCCCCGCTCACAAACTATAGGCACAGCCGATCCTGGCCCGACCACAGAGAGTTGGGCATGATGTGAGGTGCAGTTGTGGGCATGTACAGAATCTGACGTTTAGTGATGCTGGCCCAGCGAGACCGCTGCATCTGTTGTCGCCCATGTCCGGGCTACTGTCGGTGCACCCTGGTCCTGCGGCGGCCCGTAGAGGTCTCACGTACTCCGGAACACTTGGAAATTCTATGGCAGGTCGTTAGCCATATAGAGGCATCCGGGCTCCCGCGGAGCGCAGAAGTGTTTCACGTGAAACATGACAAGCACAGGGGAGTGCGCGGCGTTTCACGTGAAACATCTCCACTCTCGGCCCGCGACTCAGACCGGAGATGGGCAGTAAGGGCAGCCCCGCACCAGTGAAGGAGTAACGGAAACCCTACGGTGCAACGCGGTATGAGTATCGGTACGTAGGACCCCCTTGCTTCGTTTATCCAAGCGCTTATCCGACCTCGGTTACCGAGATGCCGCAATGACTTACTGGACAGTCGCGCGCTGATCGACGCGACCGTCCGCCCCCAGCTCGCGGTCGGCAAAGGCAACAAGGATCGTACTAAGGGCCAAGCGCGGCAATCTCACCTGGTTCACGACGCATTCACACTGTGTGTGCGTCTCGACACCACGGCCTGGGGGCACCAGCCGGCGGCACGAGCCGATGCAGCAGCAGCTAGACCGCCAGGCTGATGGCCCAGTGTGGACATGTGGATCGAAGCCTCCCGTTCAGCGTCCCACGAAACGATATCCACTGTGAATTGGAGCAGGGGCATGTCCCTGTCCCGGTCGGAAACTCCACGCATTCGCGCCTGCGGCCGAGCGCCCTGCGACCCGTCACCCCCACCGTGCGCGCAGAGTTATACACAAAGTTTTCCACATGCCAATCGCGTCAGTATCCACATACTTATCCACAGCCGCTGCAGCTTCCGCAGATCTGATCCCCATCACATGGCAGACTTTACTGCCGGCAGATCCGGAGTTGTCCCAGCGGTTATCCGCGTGAAAATGCAGGCCGAACGGTTCCGAGATGGGGAGGCGCGTCCACGAAAGCCACCAATCAACCAGTCGGGTGCTATCTCCAAGCGTACGCGGGGGCTGCAGACGACATTGAGGATCGTTTCACGTGAAACGCATACCCACGCTCCGAGTCGGATGGCGCGCGCGGCGGGAACGGTCGTCTTGGACCCCCGACTGACGGTTTAGCACATTGAGTCTTACCCACACCTGCCGCCAGAGTTATCCACACCGTTATCCACAATGATATCCACCGATGAAATTGGTCACACAAGCCCGTGGCATCCCAGTTCTGCTCCGCCGGCAACTGCGCCAAGGGGAGCCACGGGACCTCCTGCCGGCCAACAGGAAAGGGATATGTGCCACCCGCGATGGGGCTTTTGGTTAGTCACCTCTGGAAGCGCAAGAAGCCAGTACCGTGATGACCCTATCCAGCCCCTCTCCTGGTCCTCAAGAGCTTCGAAGCAGACCACCCTTTCGGCCGCGCCTCCCGGTACAGTGGCTGGTGCAAACTAACGCGCATACCAGTAGGACATTGCCGGTACCTGGCCACGACTGTGCCCCTTCCATTACGAGGTGACGCATCTGCAATCCGCGAGCCATCAACATCCAGGTGAATCCCAGCCCCGCACTCAGTGATCGGCGCCCACCCACTCACCTGCGGCGACACGTTCCGGAGAACAGCACCACATATGGCTCAGCTACCAAAAAAGGCGGACTCGTCACGAAGAGACGACCAGTGGTCAGGAGACAATTATGGCGCCCCAGATAAGGCCGGAGGCCAAGCAGGCATCGAACAGAGGTGTGGGAGCGAGCACGCGAGGCGAAGGCCATAGAGTCCGCTCTACTCTGGTGGGGCCCGCATTACTGCTGGGCTGACGGATGACGCCTTCCAGTCGGGGCCTGGTGCCCAAAGCAAGCGCGCATGTTTCACGTGAAACGCGGAGCGTAGCCTTCCCGCACGGCTCCAGCATCATCGGTATCAAGGATCCACGTCGTGGTCCACTGGCTCAGCGGGCAGCCGAACCCCATGGCAGCTGGCTGTTTCACGTGAAACGCCATGCTTGACTGACGCCCGCGAGCAGCCGCGTGACGGCATCAACGCGCAGGTGGACGCAAGCGCATTCCTAGATACGGTGGACCCTGACATAGTAGACTTTCGCCTGGGCCATGATTCCGGGCTATCACCAGGATTGAACAAGTCCCATGGCTATCGTGCATGGCTATAGAGCTATGACAGTCGGCCCAGGTCGTCCACGTCGAGGACGTCTACGAGATTCTCTGCGCACACTTGGTGTCGGGATCGGACGCGCTCCGATATGGCACTGGACATGTTCCCGCAGTTACCGAACCTGACGCCGATATGCCGCTGAAGCGGGAAAGGTCAAGAACCTGGGTCTTCCACGAATGGGGGCGTTCATCGAAACGCCCGGATTCTCGGTTACCAGCCGCGTATGCCGATCATTTCAACTCGGGCGGAAACCCCATGCAGAGCAAAATGCTCCAGCAATGGCACTACATTCACCAAGATCTGGCAAGTCCTCCACGCGAGCGTCCAGCAGAAGGGTGGAGTGTGGCCGAGCGTGCAGTTATCGGACTTTGGCGGCAAGCCACAGATCACCGCAGCATCGCACTAAGCGTCTTTGCGGGGTGATTTGCGGAGCGATTGCACCGCAGAAGGCGGCGGGACTCACCCTTGTTTCACGTGAAACAAGAACGAGGGTAACCAGCCCATGAGTCCTTGACCCACCAGAGACCACACCACAACTGGCCGACGCATAAAGGTCAGGAACACCGTTTTGTGACGCCGGCACCGACGCCCGCGTCTAGCGTGGACCCAGTATGGCGGATCTGCAACTTACCGCTGCGCACGTACATAGATGGAGTTGGGGCTGCTGTCCGGCCTCCCAGCGGCACTAAATCGGCCCCGTGCACGCCACCAATCTGACAGAACAAGTGCAGCCGCACGATGTACGCCGGCAACCCCGCGGAAGCCAGCCAGGAACAACCAGGAATAGGCAGGGTTCGGGGACTAGCTGGGGGAGGGTTGAACGACACAAGGGCCTGAAAACAGCCTCATCAACCAACCATGGGAACCACGGGCAATGATCACCAAAACAAAAAGGCCCGATTCGCAACGAACCGGGCCTTCTAACTTTGAATCAGTTGGTTGAACCTGGAGCCAAGACATCCATGATCCTGTTCAGGTCTTCGACGCTGGCGAACTCGATACTGACCTTACCCTTCCTGACACCAAGGGAGATTTTAACGTTGGTATCAAGGCGGTCCGACAGCGAGGATGCCAGGTAGTCCAGGCGTTCGTGCCGTGCTCCGGGACGCGGGATATTGTTCTTGGCGGGCTTGGCCGGATCCTGGTAGAGCGTAACCGCTTCTTCAGTAGCGCGGACAGACATTCCCTCTGCGACAATTTTCTGCGCAAGCCGTTCCATGGCTGCAGCATCGGGAAGGGAGAGAAGCGCCCTGGCATGGCCGGCGGACAGCACACCCGCCGCAACTCGCCGCTGAACCAGCGGGGGCAGCTTCAACAGGCGGAGCGTGTTGGATACCTGGGGCCGGGAGCGGCCGATGCGATCCGCCAGCTGCTCGTGGGTGGTGCCGAAGTCTTCGAGGAGCTGCTGGTAGGCCGCCGCTTCTTCGAGGGGGTTCAGCTGGCTGCGGTGCAGGTTTTCAAGCAGCGCATCCCGGAGCAGGTCATCGTCCGTTGTGTCACGGATAATGGCGGGGATGGTTTCCAGGCCCGCTGCCTGTACGGCGCGCCAGCGGCGCTCACCCATGACCAGTTCATAGGGCTCGCTACCGGATTCGGTTGAGGTGCGGACCACAATTGGCTGGAGGACGCCGATTTCGCGCACCGAGTGCACCAGCTCAGCCATGTCATCCTCATCGAAGACATTTCGGGGCTGCTTGCGGTTCGGATGGATGTCTGACACCGGGATTTCCGCAAAGCGGGCACCGGGAACTTCCACCAGCTCAACACCGGATTCCTCCCGGAAGTCTGCACCGGCGGTCTCGGCAGGCACTGGACCGTCTTCGGCAGGGCTGTCCACAACCTCGGGGACTGCCGGGGTTTCAGCGGCGGGGGAGGATTCCGGGGACTCATTGGAGCTGGCCGCGGAAGTCTTCCTGGCAGCCGTCTTTTTCGCCGGAACTTCCGGACTTGAGGAAGCAGACTTCCTGCCGTCGCCGTCTTTGTCCGGCGCCGTCGTGGCAGCCGCTGCGTTGCCTGCCGCGGTGCGCTGGCCGGGAGCCGTGGCTTCCTTGTCCTGCATTTTCGCGGGGGCTTCGGCTGCGGGTTGTTCTACCGGCTCGGTTTTCTTCCGTCCTTCGGGAAAGAACAGATCCACAGGCCGGGATACCGTCCCACCGTTGCCCGACCCATTGGTTGCGGCGGAACTCGGAATCAGCGCGCCAAGACCGCGGCCTAGGCCCCGTCGCTTCTCGCTCATGGGTAAATCCCTCCAGTGGTAGAGCCCCGGACCAGCCTGGCTCCGTGCGTTGCGGTATTGAAGATTTTAGCGTTCGGCTATTTCAGCGGCGGCTTCCAGGTAGGACAGTGCGCCACTCGAGGACGGATCATACGTCATGACTGTCTGCTGGTAGCTGGGAGCTTCGGAAATCCGCACGGACCGTGGAACCACAGCCGCGAGCACCTGGTCCGGGAAATGCTGGCGTACCTCTGCGGCCACCTGGGCAGCGAGGTTGGTGCGGCCGTCGTACATCGTCAGGAGGATGGTTGAAACAACGAGGTCCGCGTTGAGGTGCTTCTGGATCATCTCGATGTTCTTGAGGAGCTGGCTCAGGCCCTCCAGCGCGTAGTATTCGCACTGGATGGGGATAAGAACCTCGCTGGCGGCGCAAAAGGCGTTGACCGTCAGCAGGCCCAGGCTGGGCGGGCAGTCAATGAACACGTAGTCCAGGCGTTCTTCACCGTTCTTCTCGCGGGTCTTCGCGTAGACATCGATGGCACGCCGCAACCGCTGTTCGCGGGCAACAAGCGAAACCAGTTCAATCTCGGCACCCGCAAGATGGATGGTGGCCGGGGCACAGATGAGCTTTCCAATGTCCGGGCACGGGGCAACCACATCCGCCAGCGGGACGTCATTGATCAGGACGTCATAGATGCTGTCCACGTCGGCATGGTGCTCAATTCCCAGTGCGGTGGAAGCGTTGCCCTGGGGGTCGATATCGATGACCAGGACGTTCAGTCCGGCAGCCGCCAGGGCCGCGGCAATATTCACGGTGGTGGTGGTCTTGCCCACCCCGCCCTTCTGGTTGGAAACCGTGAAGATGCGGGTCTTGTCAGGACGCGGGAGCTGACGTCCCATCAGGCGCTCACGGCGCTTCGTCTCGTGGGCAAGCTCGCGGGCGATGGGACTTGAATCATCGATGGCGTCAATGACGTTCGAACGACCTGAAGTGGTTGTTTCACGTGAAACCGCACTGCCGGCGGACGCGGCACCAACCGTTTTAGGGTGATTACCACCTCTTCCGGGTGCCATTGCTATACCGGCAAGCCCGGACCCAGCGACAGAACGTGCCGACCCCAAGGACACAAACGGCGGGATCCGTTGTGCGGAGGCTTCACTACTGGTCACTGGGGCACACTCACTCTCGTTCAGCCAATTTTGCTGCCGTTGTCTAGCCTAACTGCTCCGACCCGCTGACAGCCGTCAGCGGGCCCGCATTAGGACTTCTTTTGGGGCTTGTTTACAACGATGCGGACCACCGTGGTGGGTTCCTCAAGGAGGTTGTCGCCCACCGTCAGCACGGAAGTCTCAATACCACCCAACTTGCGGATGGTCTTGGCAGCCTTCTCGATCTCCTCGCCGGCGCTGCGGCCCTTGATGGCCACCACTTCACCGTGGCCACCAAGCAGCGGGATGGTCAAGCCGGCGAGGTTGGTCAACGCCGATACCGCACGGGCTGTCACCACGTCAGCCTCCACCTGCCCCACGGCGAGCTCGGCGCGGGTGCGCATCACCGTGACATTGTCCAGGCCTAGGTCATCAACCACTTCCTGGAGCCAGATCACGCGGCGCTCCAGGGGTTCAATGAGCGTGAGCTCAAGGTCGGGGCGCGCAATGGCAAGGCATAGGCCGGGCAGTCCGGCGCCGCTTCCGACGTCGGCAACGTGGCTTCCCTGGGCGATCTCGCTTTCGATGACGGCACAATTGAGCACGTGCCGGCTCCACAGCCGGGGAACCTCGCGCGGCCCGATCAGGCCCCGCTCAGTGCCGGACGTTGCGAGATGCTCCACGTAGCGCTTTGCCAGGTCCAGGCGGTCGCCGAAGATCTTCTCAGCAGCGCGAAGCTCTGCTGCCGTGATGTCAACCATGGTTATGGGGTCAGCATTCTCTAGTCTGCGGAAACAACAATGTGGCGTCCGGCGCCTTCGCCCTCGGACTCGCTGACCAGGCCGAGGTCGGCCACGGCGTCGTGCACGATCTTGCGTTCGTAGGCGCTCATCGGTTCCAGGGCGACGGACTTGCCGGTCTCCTTCACGGAAGCCGCTGCGTCTTCGGCGATCTTCTGCAGATGGCCGGTGCGTTCCTGCCGGTAGCCGTTGATGTCCAGGACAAGCCGGGAGCGGTTTTCCGTGGCGGACAGGACCGCCAGCCGGGTGAGCTCCTGGAGGGCCTCGAGGACCTCGCCGTCCTCGCCGACAAGGCTCTCCAGCCCCTCGGTTTCCTCGTCGACAACGATGGAAATGTACGTCCGGCCGTTGCGGACCTCGATGTCAATGTCGCCGTCGATGTCGGCGATGTCCAGCAGTTCCTCAAGGTAGTCGGCAGCCACGTCCCCCTCTTCCTCGAGGCGGCTGGCGGCGGAGACCTTGGCGGACGAAGCATCCTGGTTCACGGACTCGTCCTGATCTTCAATCTCTTCAGAAAGGGCGTGTTCGGTGCTCTCGGCTGACATTACTTCTTCTTCCTGTTCTTGCGCTGGGGCTGGACGCGCTGTCCCTTGGTCTCAAGTGCGGCGGCCGCGGCGGCGTCGGTTTCTTCATCCCGCTTGCCGGTGAGGACGGAAAGGGCGGGGAGGCCCTTGGCGGCACGGCGTTCGGCGAGGGCCTTGGCTGCGGGGGATCCCGGCGTCGGCATGCGGCGGATGACGAAGAACTGCTGGCCCATGGTCCACAGGTTGGTGGTGGTCCAGTAGATGAGCACACCGATGGGGAAGTTGATGCCGCCCACACCGAAGACGATGGGCAGGATGTAAAGCATCATCTTCTGCTGCCGCATGAACGGGCTGGCCATGGCCTCTTCGGACATGTTCTTGGCCATGATCTGCTTCTGGGTGATGAACTGCGAGGCCGTCATGGCCAGGATCATCACGATGGAAAGGATCCACACAGCAACCTGGTTGCCGCCACCCCCGCCATGCAGCAGGGAGGCAGACAGCGGAGCACCAAAAATGCTCGACGCGTCGAATTCCACAACCTGCTCATGGCTCATGGCACCGATGCCGGCGCCCTGGTCCTTTGCGGCGGAGATACCGGAGAGCACCTGGAACAGTGCAAAGAAGAACGGCATCTGGATCAGCATGGGCAGGCAGGCCGAGAACGGGTTGGTCCCGTGCTTCTTGTACATGGCCATCTGTTCCTGCGCCATGGCCTGGCGGGACAGCTGGTCGGTCTTGCCCTTGTACTTGTCCTGGAGCTTCTTCAGGTCGGGCTGCAGCAGCTGCATGCCGCGCTGGGCCTTGATCTGCTTGACGAATACCGGGATCAGGGCGGCACGGATCACCAGCACGAGTCCGATGATGGACAAAGTCCAGGTCCAGCCGTTCGCAGCAGGCATCCCGATGGCGCTCAAGCCATCGTGGAATCCGATCATGATGATGGAAACCAGCCACTTGAACGGGGCCATGATTGTTCCAAAGAAGTCCATACTTATCCCTATTCGTCAGGCCGCACTGCGGCCTTCTTCATCAGTCCGAGCAACCAGGTACCTGTCCGGATTGTTCAGCACAACAATTGTGGGGGTCTGGCCTGCGGGCCATTCCCTGTGGCCGGCGGGGACGTGGTCCACTCCGCCGGCATTCCATGGATGGCAATGGCCAAGGCGCCGGACCGCGAGCCAGCTCCCCTTGACGGCGCCATGGACAGTGACCGCTTCAAGGGCGTAGGCCGAGCAGGAAGGGAAGAATCGGCAGACCGGCCCGTACAAGGGAGAAACCACCTTGCGGTAGGCCATCAGCAGAAGAATGAGGACGTTGCGGGGCAGGTTCCAGAGGAACTTGCCGACGGCGGCAGGCACGTTGCGGAAACGGGCGACGACGGCGGTGGCGTTAGACACGCGTTGTCCCCTCCTGTGTTGTACCGGCCGAACCTGTCGCGGCAGCCCGTGGAGGGCGGCCAGCCAGCCGGTTCAGCGTGGATTCCAATGCAGCGTTGTAGTCCGACAGCAGCTGGTCCCAACTGGCGGACGCGGACGCCGGAAGCGCCCGCACCACAATAGCCAGTCCTGTACCGTGCTCTCGCAACGAGGCAGCAGCTGCTTCTCTCAGTCTCCTCTTAACGAGGTTCCTGACCACAGCGTTCCCTACACCCTTGGAAACAATGAACCCGATCCGGCTGGGTTCGTCGGCAGCAATGGCTGCCGCATATAACACTACGTTCCGGCGCCCATTGCGGACACCGGAACGTACGGTTGTTGAAAAATCGGTTGAGGTCCTCAAGCGGTTGCGGGCGGCCAGCACCTTAAACTCGCAAAGGGATGTCTACCGACAAGCCAGTTATCTAGGCCGACAGTTCGGTGCGGCCCTTGCCACGACGGGCTGCCAGGATGGCACGGCCGGCACGGGTACGCATACGAAGGCGGAAGCCGTGCTTCTTGGCTCGACGGCGGTTATTCGGCTGAAAAGTCCGCTTGCTCACGTTAGTTACTCCAGTGGATCAAAGGTGCGCCCACCCGATCAGTATGGGGAAGAACTGGCCGACGCTAAGTTTTGTATATGCACGCTTCCCCCGGCTGTCCGGACGCACTGCGCCTGGAGAGTTCAGATGGGGCCAAAAAGCGGACACAAAGGACTTCACAACGTTAGGGCAATCTGCAGGCCGGAGTCAAACCGGAAGGCGCCTTGGCGGCTGTCCCCAGCTGTGCCTAAGTATCCCCAACAGCCTGTGGATGAAGTGGCTCACAGGGGCGTTCCGAGAACCACAACAGTGTAATTATCCACAGCCGGATAGCCAGCTATCTTCTAGGCTTTTCATCCCCTAGAGTGTCCCAGTAGCCGATTATCCACGGACTGTGCATAACCCTGTGGATTAAGTGGGGCCAGCACCCTGGTTCCGGACTTGGGCTGCAGGCAATGCAGGCAAAGCAAGTTTTGAGGGAACCGATTGATGACAGTAGACGAAGCCAACCACGCCAATACTGTCGGAAGTTCCTGGCGCCGGGTTGTCAGCCTGCTGGAACAGGACCACCGCGTATCACCCCGCCAGAGGGGCTTTGTCATCCTTGCCCAGGCGCAGGGGCTCATCGGTTCCACCCTCCTGGTGGCCGTGCCCAATGAACTCACCCGGGAAGTGCTGCAGACCCAGGTCAAGGACGCCCTGGACGATGCCCTGCACAACGTCTTCTCCGAGGACATCCGCTGCGCCATCGACGTCGACACGGATCTGGTTCCCATCCATGAGGAGCCTGAGCCCGTCGTCGAGCCCGCCTACGCACCTGACCAGCTGATCGAGCAGAAGCCGCAGCCCATGCTGCCCAGCACGTCGCATGAATTCGGCCGGCTGAACCCCAAGTACGTCTTCGACACCTTCGTGATCGGTTCCTCGAACCGCTTTGCCCACGCAGCCGCCGTCGCTGTCGCCGAAGCTCCTGCCAAGGCGTACAACCCGCTCTTCATCTACGGTGACTCCGGACTGGGTAAGACCCACCTCCTGCACGCAATCGGCCACTACGCCCGGCGGCTCTACAGCGGGATCCGTGTGCGCTACGTCAACTCCGAAGAGTTCACCAACGACTTCATCAACTCCATCCGTGACGACGAGGGCGCCAGCTTCAAGACCACGTACCGGAACGTGGACGTGCTGCTCATTGACGACATCCAGTTCCTGGCGGGCAAGGACCGGACGCTGGAGGAGTTCTTCCACACATTCAACTCGCTCCACAACAACAACAAGCAGGTAGTCATCACCTCGGACCAGCCGCCCAAGCTGCTGGCAGGGTTCGAGGACCGCATGAAGTCCCGGTTTGAGTGGGGCCTGCTGACGGACATCCAGCCGCCGGAACTCGAAACCCGTATCGCCATCCTCCGCAAGAAGGCACTGAGCGAGGGCTTGTCGGCACCGGATGATGCCCTGGAGTACATCGCTTCCAAGATTTCCAGCAATATCCGCGAGCTTGAAGGTGCCCTGATCCGGGTAACGGCCTTCGCAAGCCTGAACCGCCAGCCCGTGGACGTGGCACTTGCCGAAATGGTCCTGAAGGACCTGATTACCGACGACGGCGCGCAGGAGATCACGTCCGCCCAGATCCTCCAACAGACGGCGGACTACTTCAAGCTCAGCATGGAAGAACTGTGCAGCAAGTCCCGGACCCGGACACTGGTCACCGCCCGGCAGATCGCCATGTACCTCTGCCGGGAGCTGACTGACATGTCGCTTCCCAAGATCGGGCAGGAACTTGGCGGCCGCGATCATACGACGGTCATCCACGCCGACCGGAAGATCCGCGAACTGATGGCCGAACGCCGTGTGATTTACAACCAGGTGACAGAGCTGACCAACCGGATCAAACAGCAACAGCGCGACTCCTGAATCCACACCGCCCCCGGCACTCCATACCTTATTAACAGGGGCATGTGGATAAGCCTGTGGATAGTTAAGGGGACAAGCGCGGTTAATGGGCTTAAAACCCTTAAGCCGTCTGTGGATCGTTAAAAACCGGCCTTCACGTTGTCCCCATCCACACCCTGTTTAAAACCCAGTTAACGCACAGTCCGTGAACAGGCCTTAACCGCGGAACGGTGGGGCAGGACAGGGTTATCCACAGTTTCCACAGCAGTTATTAACACTACGAATCCCAAAAAATTGAATTCCCTCAAACAACAAGATCGATCCGGACGCCCGGCGAGGGGGCCTGCCGGCCCCAAAGCGGGCCGGGCTGTACACCGGGGGATGGGTTAATCGAGGATCTTCCGGCTAAGCTGTCAGCAGCGCTCCCATCCCTGGGTTTCTGCGTGGTTGCGAGCTCGACGAACCATGCACCAGCCAGGGTGCGCCCCACTTCTTCCGGAGTTTCCCTGCGAAATTCCCGGGTTTACCTGGCAGCAGCAATGAAAGGCGGCACCCTTCCGTGAAGTTCAGAGTCGATCGGGACGTCCTGGCAGAAGCCGTCACCTGGACAGCCCGCTCGTTGTCTCCGCGGCCGCCGGTGCCTGTCCTCTCCGGCCTGCTGTTGAAGGCTGAAGCGGGAACGGTCAGCCTCTCCAGCTTCGATTACGAGACCTCGGCACGGCTTGAAATCACGGCGGACATCAGGGACGAAGGAACCATCCTCGTGTCGGGCCGCCTGCTCGCCGACATCTGCCGCAGCCTGCCTTCCGCTCCGGTGGATGTCGAAACGGATGGCAACAAAGTCACGCTCACCTGCCGCCGAAGCAGCTTCCACCTGGCCACCATGCCCGAAGCCGAGTACCCCCCGCTGCCTGCCCTGCCGGCCATCAGTGGAACCGTTCCGGGCGACGCCTTTGCCCAGGCCGTTTCCCAGGTCATCATCGCTGCGAGCAAGGACGACACCCTCCCCATCCTCACCGGCGTGCGGATGGAGATCGAAGACGACCTGATAACGCTTCTGGCAACGGACCGGTACCGGCTCGCCATGCGCGAAGTACCGTGGAAGCCGGTTACCCCGGGCATCTCCACCAGTGCCCTGGTCAAGGCCAAGACCCTCAACGAGGTGGCCAAGACGCTGGGCAACAGCGGTGACATCAACCTGGCCCTGTCCGACGACGACAGCCGGCTTATCGGCTTCGAAAGCGGCGGCCGCACCACAACGTCACTGCTGGTGGACGGTGACTACCCGAAAATCCGTTCGCTGTTCCCGGAGTCCACGCCCATCCACGCCACCGTCCAGACGCAGGAACTGGTGGAGGCCGTCCGGCGCGTCTCGCTCGTGGCCGAACGCAACACCCCGGTCCGGCTTGCTTTCACCTCAGGCCTGCTGAACCTGGACGCAGGCACCGGTGAGGACGCCCAAGCCTCCGAGGAGCTGGAGGCCCAGCTTTCCGGTGACGACATCACGGTTGCCTTCAACCCGCATTACCTGATTGAAGGCCTCAGCGTCATTGAGACCAAGTTCGTCCGTTTCTCCTTCACCACGGCGCCCAAGCCGGCCATGATCACGGCCCAGGCAGACGCCGACGGCGAGGACCAGGATGACTACCGCTACCTGGTGATGCCGGTCCGCCTTCCCAACTAGTCCCCATCGGCCGCCACCCCCGCCCCGCAAGCCCGGCCACGGAACCCTGGCGGCGTGGGCGCACGCAGTTGGGCTACACATCCCCCACCAGCGCAGAAAAGAGAACCCGCATAATGCACATTGGACTGATTGGCCTTGGCAAAATGGGATTCAACATGCGCGAGCGGCTGCGCAAAGGTGGCGTGGAGGTCACCGGCTATGACCGGAACCCGGACGTCACTGATGCCGCCAGCGTCGATGACCTGATCGCTGCCGTCCCGGTGCCCAGGATTATTTGGGTGATGGTGCCGTCGGGGGCCATCACGGACGCGGTAATCAGCGAACTCAGTGAAAAACTGGAACAGGGCGACCTGGTCATCGACGGCGGGAACTCCCGGTTCACCGAAGACCAGAAACACGGCGAACTGCTTGCCGCCAAGGGGATCCGCTTTGCGGACTGCGGCGTCTCGGGCGGAGTCTGGGGCCTGCAGAACGGCTATGGACTGATGGCCGGCGGTGACGCCGCCGACATCGAACGCGCACTGCCCGTCTTTGACGCCCTGCGCCCCGAGGGCGAACGGGCGGACAGTTTCGTCCACGTGGGCGGCATCGGTGCCGGCCATTACGCCAAGATGGTCCACAACGGAATCGAGTACGGCCTGATGCAGGCATATGCCGAAGGCTACGAACTACTCGCGGCCAAGGACATCGTCACCGACCTGCCCGGCACCTTCCGGGCATGGCAGAAGGGAACGGTGGTCCGCTCGTGGCTGCTGGACCTCATGGTCAAGGCACTTGACGAGGACCCGGGACTGTCCTCGATCGACGACTACGTGGAGGACTCGGGCGAGGGCCGATGGACCGTGGAAGAGGCCATTGCCAACGCAGTGCCCGCTCCGGCCATCACCGCCGCGCTGTTCGCCCGGTTCGCATCGCGCGAAGACACCTCTCCTGCCATGAAGATGGTTTCCGCGCTCCGCCACCAGTTTGGCGGCCACGCAACCCGTCCCGCCAAGTAGCACCCACCGGGAACCAGCAGCGTTCCCAGAATTGCCGAAAACCGCGTGTACCTGGAACACCTTTCACTGACCGACTTCCGCAGTTACGCCCAGGTTGACCTTGCCCTGGGCCCGGGCGTCACCGTCCTGGTGGGATACAACGGCATCGGCAAGACCAACCTCATGGAGGCCATCGGCTACCTGGCCACGCTCAGCTCGCACCGGGTGAGTTCCGATGCGCCGCTGCTGCGGTTCGGCACGGAGCGTGCCCTGGTGCGTGCCCGGCTGGTCCGCGGAACCCAGGTCACGGTCCTCGAGCTGGAAATCAATGCCGGCCGCGCCAACCGTGGCCGCATCAACCGCAGCAACCCGGTCCGTGCCCGCGATCTTCTCGGCATCTGCCAGACCGTCCTGTTCGCGCCGGAAGACCTGGCATTGGTCAAGGGCGATCCGTCCAACCGCCGCCGCTTCCTTGATGAGCTGCTGGCCAGCCTTATTCCGCATCATGCCGCCACCCGCAGTGACTACGACCGTGTCCTGAAACAGCGCAATGCCCTGCTGAAATCGGCCCGCGCCGGAAAATTCACCGCAGCGCATGAATCCACCCTCGACGTTTGGGACCAGCACATGGCCCGCGCCGGTGCGGAACTGTTGCACGCCCGGCTGGAGCTGGTGGAACGGCTCCGCCCGCACCTGGCCCGCGCCTATGCTGAGCTCACGGACGCCACCAAGCCCGCCGACGCCACCTACCGTTCAACGCTCCAGAACCAAATGGACGACGACGGCGTCCCGGCCGGCGGCGTGCAGCGCGCCGCTGCCGGGGGTACTTCGGACGGGCAGGATGACCTGCGACTTCTCTCGGTGGAACAACTCACGGAACGGTATGTCCAGGCCTTTGCGGAGTCGCGGAAGAAGGAACTGGAACGGGGCATATCGCTGGTCGGGCCGCACCGTGACGAACTGGAGCTGATGCTGGGCCAAGCGCCGGCCAAGGGGTATGCCTCGCATGGGGAAACATGGTCCATGTGCCTGTCGCTCCGGCTGGCCTCGTACTACGTGATGCTGGACGATGCCCGGACCGGAGGCTCGGCGCCCATCCTCATCCTGGACGATGTGTTTGCCGAACTTGATGTCCAGCGGCGGCGTAAACTGGCGGCAATAGTCTCCGGCGCGGAACAGGTCCTGGTGACCGCCGCCGTCGACGCCGATATTCCGGAAGAGCTGTCCGGGCGGCGGGTGAAGGTCATCCCGGGAGGTATCGATGAGCACTGAGCAGGGCGGCGGGCCGCAGCCCGGCCGCGAGCCTGACAACATCGATGCCCCGCAGGCTGCGCTGAACCGGATGCGCGAAGCCGCGGCCGCGCGCGGTGAAGTCCGGCGCAGGGTGGCCCGGCCTGGTTCGCAGAAGGCCAAGGGCGGTATCCGTGACACGCGCGGCTTCAGCCAGTTCCACTCCACGGGCCGCGACCCCCTGGGCCTGGGAAAAGTTGTTGGCCGGCTGGTGGCAGAGCGCGGCTGGACGTCACCGGTGGCCGTCGGTTCCGTCATGGCGGAGTGGGCCACACTGGTGGGGCCGGAAATCTCGGCCCACTGCACTCCCGAAAGCTTTACCGACACCACACTCCACGTGCGGTGTGATTCCACTGCCTGGGCCACGCAGCTGCGGCTTTTGAGCAGCAGCCTCCTCGATAAATTCCGCCGGGAACTGGGCGACGGCGTGGTGACCAGCATCCAGGTACTCGGCCCCTCGGCACCCAGCTGGCGCAAGGGTGGACGCAGCGTCAACGGCCGTGGGCCGCGGGACACGTACGGATAGCCGGCACCCAGCTCTTGAAACTGCGCCCGAGGGCGTGTAGGGCGCTGTAAGGACCGCAGCGTGTATAGGCACCCGGAGGGCGTACCGCGGGGCCGCCCTAGGCGGGACCCAGAGCCTCGGAGGGCCATGTTCACTGGCGGCGAAGGCCCTCCGAATGCAGGGATCTGGACCTGTTCGCGGTAGAATCGATGCAGATAACTGGGCGCGGATGAAACGTTGACACCAGTCCGTTCTCCGCGCGCTATCCGCGTGCGGAGCGTGGAGCACAAACCGTCAACAAGTCACCGGCGCCATAAGTTTGTGCCTGTTGGCGGGTGGCTTTTCCCTGGGAAAAGAAACCGGCCGGCCATCATCGAGAACAGAGGAGTCGCAGCGCCTGTGGCTAACGACAATACAGATATTCTGGCAGCAGATACAGCAGTCGAGGATGGCCGCACCCCTGATACCCCGGCTGCGCCCAGCACCCAAAGGGAATACGGCGCCAGCGATATCACTGTGCTTGAAGGCCTCGAAGCTGTCCGCAAGCGTCCCGGCATGTACATCGGCTCCACAGGGCCCCGCGGCCTGCACCACCTGGTCTATGAAGTGGTGGACAACTCGGTGGATGAGGCGCTGGCCGGCTACTGCAGCCATATCGAGGTGGTCCTTCAGGCCGACGGCGGCGTGAAGGTGGTGGACGACGGACGCGGCATTCCCGTGGACATGCACCCCACTGAACATAAGCCCACCGTCGAGGTGGTCATGACCATCCTGCACGCCGGCGGCAAGTTCGGCGGCGGCGGTTATGCCGTCTCCGGTGGCCTGCACGGTGTCGGCATTTCCGTGGTCAACGCCCTCTCCAGCCGCGTGGACACCGAAGTGCGGCGCCAGGGGCACGTATGGCGGATGTCGTTTGCCGACGGCGGCAAGCCCCAGGGCAGCCTGGTGAAGGGCGAGGAGACGGACGCCACCGGCACCACCCAGACCTTCTACCCCGATCCTGCGATCTTTGAATCCACCGAGTTCGATTTCGAGACGCTCCGCGCCCGTTTCCAGCAGATGGCCTTCCTGAACAAGGGCCTGCGTATCACCTTGACGGACGAGCGCACGGCAGCCGACGACTCGGACGGCGACCTGGACCTCGACGACCTCAGCACCGAGGGTGAGGTCAGCGCAGAGCACCGCACAGTGGTGTACCAGTACGACGAAGGCCTGCTGGACTACGTCAAGCACCTGAACTCGGGCAAGAAGGTGGAGGTTGTCCACGAAGACGTCATCGCCTTCGAAACCGAGGACACGGAACGCCGCATCGCCCTGGAAATGGCCATGCAGTGGACCAGCGCGTACTCCGAGAGCGTGCACACCTACGCCAACACCATCAACACCCACGAGGGCGGCACCCACGAAGAAGGTTTCCGCGCTGCCCTGACATCCCTCATCAACCGGTACGCCCGGGAGAAGGGCATCATCAAGGAGAAGGAAGACAACCTCACGGGTGACGACATCCGTGAGGGCCTCACCGCCGTCATCTCCGTCAAACTGGCTGAACCCCAGTTCGAAGGCCAGACCAAAACCAAGCTGGGCAACTCCGAGGTCAAGGGCTTCGTCCAGCGCGTTGTCACCGACGGCCTGGGCGACTGGCTGGAGCGCAACCCAGGCCCCGCCCGCGACGTCATCCGCAAGGCGATCTCCGCCGCCCAGGCAAGGATGGCAGCGCGCAAGGCCCGGGACAACGCCCGGCGCAAGAGCCCGCTGGAGTCCTTTGGCATGCCTGGCAAGCTTTCCGACTGCTCCTCCAAGGATCCGGAAAAGTGCGAGGTCTACATCGTGGAGGGTGACTCCGCCGGTGGTTCCGCCAAGCGCGGCCGCAACCCCGAGACACAGGCCATCCTGCCGCTGCGCGGCAAGATCCTGAACGTGGAACGCGCGCGCCTGGACAAGGCCCTGGGCAACGCGGAGGTCCAGTCCATGATCACCGCCTTCGGAACCGGCATCGGTGAGGACTTCGACCTCGCCAAGCTGCGGTACCACAAGATTGTGCTCATGGCAGATGCCGACGTGGATGGCCAGCACATCACCACCCTGCTGATGACCCTGCTGTTCCGCTACATGCGTCCCCTGATCGAGAACGGCTACGTGTACCTGGCGCAGCCGCCGCTGTACCGGATCAAATGGTCCAACGCGCCGCATGACTACGTCTACAGCGACCGCGAACGCGACGCCAAGCTGGTGGCGGGACAGGCCGCCGGCCGCCGCATCCCCAAGGATAACGGCATCCAGCGCTACAAGGGCCTGGGCGAGATGGACTACACCGAGCTGTGGGACACCACCATGGATCCCGACCACCGCACGCTGCTGCAGGTGACCATGGACGATGCCCTTGCCGCCGACCAGATCTTCTCCGTCCTCATGGGCGAAGACGTGGAATCACGCCGCAACTTCATCCAGCAGAACGCCAAGGACGTCAGGTTCCTGGACATCTAAGGACCCGCTCCAAAGTATTCAGAACCAGACATATACCTGAAACGGAAAATAAAGAATGAGCGACGAAACCCCCGAGATTCCCGCCCCCGAGGCCGGGACTCCGGACACCGTTCCTGAAGGCGACGTGCTGATCGACCGTGTGGAACAGGTGGACCTGCAGACCGAAATGCAGCGTTCCTACCTGGACTACGCCATGGCCGTCATCGTGGGCCGTGCCCTTCCGGACGTCCGTGACGGCCTCAAGCCCGTGCACCGCCGAGTCCTGTACGCGATGTTCGACGGCGGCTACCGCCCCGACCGGTCCTTCAACAAGTGCGCCCGCGTGGTGGGCGAGGTCATGGGCCAGTACCACCCGCATGGCGACACCGCCATCTACGACGCCCTGGTCCGCCTCATCCAGGACTGGACCATGCGCTACCCGCTGGCCCTTGGCCAGGGCAACTTCGGTTCGCCCGGCAACGACGGCGCAGCGGCACCCCGGTACACCGAAACCAAGATGGCACCGCTCGCCATGGAAATGGTCCGGGATATCGACGAGGAAACCGTCGACTTCCAGGACAACTACGACGGCAAGAACCAGGAACCCACCATCCTGCCGGCAAGGTTCCCCAACCTGCTGGTGAATGGCTCCTCGGGCATTGCCGTTGGCATGGCCACCAACATCCCGCCGCACAACCTCCGGGAAGTTGCCGACGGCGTGCAGTGGTACCTGGCCAACCCCGGCGCCACCCGGGAAGAACTGCTCGAGGAACTGCTGGTGCGGGTCAAGGGCCCCGACTTCCCAACCGGCGCCACCATCCTGGGCCACAAGGGCATCGAGGACGCCTACCGGACCGGCCGCGGTTCGGTCACCATGCGCGCAGTGGTTGCGGTTGAGGAACTGCAGGGCCGCACCTGCCTGGTGGTCACGGAGCTCCCGTACCAGGCCAACCCTGACAACCTGGCCATCAAGATCGCCGAACTGGTCAAGGACGGCAAGATCTCAGGCATCGCCGACCTCCGGGACGAAACCTCCGGCCGCACCGGCCAGCGCCTGGTGATCGTCCTCAAGCGCGATGCAGTGCCCAAGGTGGTGCTCAACAACCTTTACAAACACACAGAGCTGCAGAGCAACTTCTCCGCCAACATGCTCGCCATCGTGGACGGCGTTCCGCGGACACTCAGCCTCGATGCGTTCATCCGGCACTGGGTAACCCACCAGATGGACGTCATTGCGCGCCGTACCCGTTACCGCCTGCGCAAGGCGGAAGAGGAAGCCCACATCCTCCGTGCCCTCCTTAAGGCACTGGACATGCTGGACGAGGTCATTGCCCTGATCCGTGCCTCCAACACCACCGAAGCCGCACGCGACGGATTGATGGAACTGCTGGATATCGACGAGCTGCAGGCCCGGGCCATCCTGGACATGCAGCTGCGGCGCCTGGCCGCCCTGGAACGCCAAAAGATCCAGGACCGGCACGCCGAACTTGAAGCCCTGATCGAGGAGTACAACGCGATCCTGGGCTCCGAGCAGCGCCAGCGCGAGATCATCAGCGTCGAACTGGGCGAAATCGTTGACAAGCACGGTGACGACCGCCGGACCAAGATCCTGATGGGCTTTGATGGCGACATGTCCATGGAGGACCTCATCCCCGAAGAGGAGATGGTGGTCACCATCACCCGCGGCGGCTACGTCAAGCGCACCCGCAGCGACAACTACCGGTCGCAGCAGCGCGGTGGCAAGGGTATCAAGGGTGCCCAGCTTCGGGGTGACGATGTAGTGGAACACTTCTTCGTGACCACCACCCACCACTGGCTGTTGTTCTTCACCAACCTGGGCCGGGTCTACCGTGCCAAGGCGTACGAGTTGATGGAAGCGGGCCGGGATGCCAAGGGCCAGCACGTGGCCAACCTGCTGGCATTCCAGCCGGATGAGTACATTGCCCAGGTCCTTGACCTGAAGGACTACCAGCAGGCGCCGTACCTGGTCCTGGCCACCAAGAGGGGCCTGGTGAAGAAGACCAGGCTGGAGGACTATGACACCAACCGTTCCGCAGGCGTAATCGCCATCAACCTGCGCGACGGCGATGAACTGGTCTCCGCCCAGCTTGTGTCGGAAACCGACGACCTCTTCCTGGTGTCCCGCAAGGGCCAGTCCATCCGCTTCACCGCTACGGACGACGCGCTGCGCCCCATGGGACGTGCCACCTCGGGTGTGACCGGCATGAAGTTCCGTGAGGACGATGAACTCCTGGCTGCCGACGTGGTCACCGACGGCTCATTCGTGTTCGTCGTAACTGAGGGCGGCTACGCCAAGCGTACGGCCGTGGAGGAATACCGCCTCCAGGGCCGCGGCGGCCTGGGCATCAAGGTGGGCAAGTACCAGGAAGAGCGCGGGCACCTC
Source organism: Arthrobacter sp. AG367 (assembly GCF_007828995.1). Classification (NCBI taxonomy): domain Bacteria; kingdom Bacillati; phylum Actinomycetota; class Actinomycetes; order Micrococcales; family Micrococcaceae; genus Arthrobacter; species Arthrobacter sp. AG367. Next base: position 29,497 of record NZ_VIVE01000007.1, on the reverse strand, counting down.
GTGGGGGCGCTCATTGTCCAGGAGGAGGATGAAGTCCTGGTGGTCATGGAGGGCGGCAAGGTTGTCCGCTCCTCCGTTGCCGGTGTCCCGGCCAAGGGCCGTGACACCATGGGCGTCATCTTCGCCAAGCCGGACAAGAACGACCGGATCATTGAGGTGGCACGCAACAGCGAACGCGGTCTTGAGGACGAGGAATCCTCGGGGGATGACGTAACGTTGGCTGAAGATGGCGGGACCGCTGGGGAATCCGCCGAGCCAGCAGTGGTAGAAGAATCACCGGCCGTTGAGTCAGAGGACGCCTCGGGCGACGCTGAGCCGAACGAAGACAACACGGAGGTAACGAGTGAGTAATTCCGACTCATTTCCCAAGCCGAACAGTACTGTTCCCGACGGGAACCGGCCTGCAGGGGCTCCCCGCGTGAACGCCCCCGTACGTCCGCAGCAGCGGCCGGCAGCCCCTGCCGGCGCTCCCGGCCAGCGACCTGCTGTCCCGGGCCAGCGGCCGCAGCAGGGAGACCGTCCCGCGCAGCCCGGCCAGCGCCCCTTCCAGGGCCCTCAGGGGCAGCGCCCGGCACCGGCGGGGCAGCGTCCCGCCCAAGGGGCCCCGGGCCAGGGGACGCCCGGCCTGGTCAAGCCGGCGCCGAAGGCCAAGGTCCGCCGGGCCCGTCTTCTGATCAGCAAGGTGGACCCGTGGTCCGTCCTGAAGATGGCGTTCCTGCTCTCCGTGGCCCTGGGAATCGTTACCGTGGTGGCCGCCATTGTCCTCTGGACTGTCCTGGACCTGACCGGGATCTTCGACCAGGTGGACAGCCTGCTCGGTACGCTCGCAGGTTCTGAAAGCGGCGGCTTCGAACTGAAGAAGGTGGCCTCACTGGGACAGGTCGCCTCGTTCGCCACCATCATTGCCGTGGTCAACGTCGTCCTGTTGACGGCGCTGTCCATGCTGTCAGCTGTCCTCTACAACATTTCTGCCACCCTGGTGGGCGGCATTGGCGTTACCCTCACCGACGACTAGGAAGCCATTTCCGCCGGCCCAAAACCGGCGGAAAGGCCCGATTTGAGATCGGGCCGGGGTGTGCTGTAAAGTCATGTCTCGGCCCGATGAGGGATCGGGGCGTATAGCTCAGGCGGTTAGAGCGCTTCGCTGATAACGAAGAGGTCCCAGGTTCAAGTCCTGGTACGCCCACGGAACCTGTGCAGGTTTCAAACAAGGGTCAGGGATGGATTCATCCATTACCTGGCTGGAACGGGGAGCATGTGAAGAAGTTGCTTGTACTGGCAGCGGCAATCGCAGGCATCCTGGTCTACCGGAAAGCACAGGAATCCGAAGCCCGGAAAACAGTCTGGAGCAAGTCAACCGATACGGTGGATTAGCCCGGGAGCCCGCACCGGGAGCCTGTCAGGGGCTCCACGGTTCTAGGGTATGATTGACGGGTTGCTTCTTATGGGGGCATGGCGCAATTGGTAGCGCACCTGCTTTGCAAGCAGGGGGTTCGGGGTTCGAGTCCCCGTGCCTCCACCATAAGGAAGTCCCGGTCAGCGGAAACGCTGGCCGGGACTTTTCGCTTTCCATCTCTGTCAGGGACGAGCTTCAGGGGGTTGCCGTGAATCTGATCATCGCGGCCCTCGGCGTTCTCGGCGTCGCCTCATCGGGCCCCCTGATAGCGGCCACACTTGGCGCAACCAGCGTCAGCGCCCTGGCCATTGCCTTTTGGCGGAACGCCATCGGAGCGGCCGTCATGGCCACGCCCACCCTGGTCCGGGAGCCCCGCCAGTTCGGCAGGATTTCCCGCCGCGAGTTCGGCTGGTCGTCCCTGGCCGCGGTCGCCCTCGCACTGCACTTTGCCTGCTTCATCACTTCCCTGCAGCTCACCTCCGTAGCCGCTGCAACAGCCCTGGTCTGCCTGCAGTCGGCCTGGATTGCGGTCCTCCAGCTCTTCCGCGGCACCCGGCACCGCTGGCAGGTCCTGGCCGGTCTGGGCATCGCCTTCGGCGGGGTCGTTGCCATCACCGGCTTCGACCTCGGAACCTCACCGCAGGCACTCACGGGAGACCTGCTGGCGGTGGCCGGTGGGGCACTGGCAGGCCTCTACACCCTGGCCGGGGGCAAGGCGCGGCAAAGCATGACCACCGGAACCTACACCACGCTTTGCTACGGGATGTGCGCCGCCCTCGTGGCAGGACTGGCGCTGTTCGCCGGCCAACCCCTGGCCGGGTTCGAGCCCGCAGGCTGGCTGGGAATCGCAGCCATCACCGTCTGTGCGCAGCTGGTGGGCCACACCGCATTCAACCACCTGCTGGCCACCATGAGCCCGCTCATCGTCTCCATGATCATCCTCCTGGAGATCCCCGGGGCAGCGCTGCTGGCTGCCGTATTCCTGCACGAGACCCTGCCGGCCGGCACGTACGCCGGACTCGGCCTGATCCTGGCTGGACTCGCCGTCGTGGTCCTGGGCCAGAGGGCCGCAATGGCAACGCGGCGCGGAACGGCCCCGCCGCCGGACCGGCTCGCGGAGTTAGGGACGGACTGAGCTACTGCCCGCCGCGGCGCACGGGCTGGGCTGTGTTGACCGTGTGGATGGCCCGGAGGAGCTTGGCCGGGAAATATACCGAGAAGAAGACCACCATGGGGGCCTTCAACGCCATCTTCCTGACATTGTGGGCTTTATAGGTCCGGTCAAAACGGGTGACGTAGTAGCGGTAGTCGCGCGGGGAATCCTCCAGCCGGCGTGCCGACATCCCGGACACCATTTGTGGCCAGTACCGTACCGGAAGCTCATGATCGGCCAGGTGCAGGGACAAATCGATGTCCTCGTGCATTTCGTCCTTTTCGTCGCGGCAGGTCTCGGAGCGGATGGTCTCCCAGGCACTGGCCCGCAGGGCCATATTGGAGCCGAACAGGAAATGGTACTGGTGCTTGGCCAGCTTGAGCATCAGCTGGCGCATTTTATCGTCGGCCTTGAGCCCAAAGCGGCGCATCGGCATGTCGTAGTACACCACAGGGCCCGTGGCAGCCTGGACGGACCAGTCAGCGAAAGCCTTCTGGACCTGCTCAACCCAGTCCGGCTCCACGATGGAGTCCGCGTCAATGCGACCCAGGATGTCCCCGGTGGCGCTGTCCAGACCGAAGTTCCGGGTGGGGATCAGTCCCTGCTCCCGGTCCTGGCTCAGCAGGATGATGGGACTTTCCGGGTACTCAAGCTGCATCTGGCGGACAATGTCGGCAGTGCGGTCTTTGGAGAGGTTGTCCACCACGATGATCTCGTGGGCGGGAACGGACTGGTAGATGGCAGCGATGAGGCACTGCCTGATCACGCTTTCCTCGTTGTATGCCGGGATGACGATGGACACGCGGAGCTGTTCGGCTGCGTCGTTCAAGGCATCCCCAGAGGGTCGATTGGCTGGCATCACTACAAATCTAGCACCCGGGCCACCGCCTGCCTTATGCGGTGGCCGCGCTTCTGCGGCGGCTCGGGAGTCTGTGGAGGGCAGTCAGCAAAATCGGCGGGAGGAATGGCTCTGGTACGCAAAAGGGGCCCCGCGGTGAAACGGAGCCCCTTGGTGCGTTGCGGGAAAACTAGGCCTGGCTGCTGCCCTTGTCAGTCTCCGTGGCCGGCTTTGCGTCATCGGCTGTGCTCTTGGCAGCCTCCGAGGTGTCGGCGGCCACGTGCTTGGCCTTGTCAGCGGCGTCTGCGGACTTTTCAGTGGCCGTGTCCGCTGCCTCACCTGCCTTCTCCGCTGCGGCGGCTGAGGCAGATCCGGCAGCAGAGGCAGCGCCGCCGGCAGCGTTTGCCGTGCTTTCCTTGACATCACTGACAGTGGTGGCGGGCACCGGGGCAGGAGTCGGCGTGACCGGTGAAGGAGTCTTCCAGGGGTCCTCCACAGGCTTGGATGCCTTCCACGCGGCGACACCGGCGGCAACGGCAGCAGCAACAACTCCGAAGACCAGCCAGCCGCGCTTCTTGGGCTTTTCGGGCTGGGCCAGCTGGAGTTCAGCGGCACGGCCGGCACCTGCTGCGGCTGCCTTCAGCTGTGCACCGGTTGCCTGGGCCTGTTCCTGGAGGGCGTGGATGATTCCCACATCGCCCAGCTTCTGTGCGACGGCATCCACCCGTGCCGGAGTGTTTTCCAGGGTGCGGTGGACTGCACCGGATGCCACGCCGATCTGGTCCGAAAGCTTGGGCAGGTATTCCACCACCACCCGGTCGCGCGCATTCAGGACAACGGGCGTGGCTTTGTCCAAAGCCTCGTGCAGCCTGGGTGACGCGCCTTCGACGACGTCATTGATCTTGGGGGCCAGCTGGGCCAGACCGTCCTGGATCCGGGGAGTCACGGTGGCAACACCGTCGGCCAGGGAGTGCGCGGCCGTCTTCAGACCTTCCTGGATCTTGGGAGAAGCGGTATCCAGGCCGTGCTGGAGACGGGGAACAGCCCAGTCCACTGCAGCTTCCACCCGCGGCGCCGCCCAATCCTTGGCATTTTCCACCGCACTGGTGACCGACTGCTCAAGGTCACGGGTAATACGATCCGATTTCTTCACAACTACCTCCCGATTAATGTGACGGTTCTGTCGCTAGCCTACGTGCCCAGATCACCCCGGGCTATTCACTCTGCGGATTTTAGGGGGATTTCACCCAGCGCGGAACTGCCCCCGCAGCCGTGGCCGCAAATAACCGACATGGGAGAATGGGGCCTATGACTGCCATCGCAACTGCAAAAGCAACCATCCACACCAGCCTCGGCGACATCGTGGTTAACCTCTTCGGCAACCACGCGCCCAAGACTGTCAAGAACTTCGTTGGCCTTGCCACGGGTGAACAGGCATGGACCCACCCGGAAACCGGCGAGGACAAGACCGGCACCCCGCTCTACAACGGAACCATCTTCCACCGCATCATCAAGGACTTCATGATCCAGGCGGGCGACCCCCTGGGCCGTGGAACCGGTGGCCCCGGCTACCGCTTCGACGACGAAATCCACCCGGAGCTGAGCTTCAACCAGCCCTACAAGCTCGCCATGGCCAACGCGGGAATCCAGATGGGCAAGGGCACCAACGGTTCACAGTTCTTCATCACCACCATTCCCACTGACTGGCTCCAGGGCAAGCACACCATCTTCGGTGAAGTGGCTGACGAGGAATCCAGGAAAGTCGTCGACGCCATTGAGGGTGTCCGCACCGGCATGGGCGACCGCCCGGTTGAAGACGTCACCATCAACAGCATCGACATCGAGCAGCTGTAACACCCCAGCATGAGTTACGGAATTCCGTCGGCCGAGCCGTCCGCCCAGGTCCCGGTCTGTCCCCGGCACCCGGACCGGCCGTCCTACGTGCGCTGCCAGCGCTGCGGGCGCCCGGCATGCCCTGACTGCCAGCGGGCGGCCGCCGTCGGATTCCAATGCGTTGACTGCGTCAACGAAACAGGACGTTCGACGCCGGAAGTACGGACCGTCTACGGCGGCGCCGTTGCCACCGGCAAGCCATTGGCGACGTTCGGCATCATCGCGGCCTGCGTTGTTGTTTACGCACTGCAGATGCTCATCCCGGGCGACTTCGTATACAAGCAGTTCGCCTATAACAACATTTTTGTTGCCCCGCAGTACGGTGCTTTCGAGCCTTGGCGGATGCTGACATCAGCCTTCCTCCATTCCCCGGATTCACTGCTGCACATCCTCCTGAACATGTATACGCTCTGGATTTTCGGCCAGGCCCTCGAACCCGTTCTGGGCCGCGTCCGGTTCCTGGCGCTGTACCTGATTTCAGCGGTTGGTGGTTCAGTCGGCTACCTGCTGCTCAATCCCGTGTTGGTGCCCGGCCAAGGGCTCGTGGGGCTGGTAGGTGCTTCCGGAGCCATCTTCGGCCTTTTCGGCGCCATGCTGTTGGTTCAACGGCAGCGCGGCGGCGACACCCGCCAGCTGTGGGTCCTGATTGCCATTAACGGCGTCATTGGCTTCCTGATCCCCCACATCGCCTGGCAGGCCCACCTGGGCGGCCTCATTACGGGCGGACTGTGTGCGGCCGTCCTCGCCTACACTCCGCGCGGACGCCGCCAGGGTGTCATCCAGGCCCTGGGGATGGCGGCCGTGCTGGCCCTGCTCATCGCTGTGAGCTGGGTGCGGGTAACTCTCTAGGATCCCCCCAAACCGCAACGGCACTCTGCCCCCGCCACCAATGGTGTCGGGGGCAGAGTTGTTTTCCACAGGGCTTATCCACAATGTTGGTAACTTACACAGCTGTAGTTCATATGCGCATCCTCCCGTTTATGGCCTGCGTCCGGGGATGGGCTGGAAGGCTGCGCCGCTTTCTCCACATCTGTGGATAACCTGTGGGGATATTGCTGTGTGTAAGTGGATAAGCAGGGGATTCCACGGGATTTTGTGGACAACTACGCACCGGCAGCGTCATGTTGGCCCAGTGCACCACCCCGGAGGGGCGTTATCGACACCCTTATACACAGTGTTAATAACTGACAGAGGTGTAGTTTCCGCGTTGGAAAACCCGCGGGAGTAGGCGCAGCGCCCGGCGGCGGGAGGATTTCCACGGGCTTACCCACAGTTGTGGATAACTTGTGGGTATTGCGCTGTTGGTAAGTGGATAACATCCCCGGCGGGCTCTCCGCGTCCTGCCTATGATGGTTGCCTGCCAAGCCGTTCTATCGACAAGGACCCCCGTGAGCGTCACCGAGCATCTATACCTGGACAAACAGCACCCCGCTCTCTGGAAGTCAATCAGCAGCTTGGGCCTCAGGGTGCAGGAAGCAGCAGAGGAGGCTGGAATCGGGCGCGGCCTGCTGGAACTCCTCAACGTCCGGATCTCCCAGATCAACGGATGCGCCTACTGCCTGGACCTACACGTGCGAAAGGCGGGCGAGGCAGGGGAAACCCCGCAGCGGCTGGCAGTATTGCCCGCGTGGCGTGACACGGCCTTGTTCACCGGCAAGGAGCGGGCGGCCCTGGCGTTGGTGGAGAGCATCACTGAACTCCCGGACCAGCGGACGCAGGAGCATGCGGAGGCGGCCGCCCGCGAATGCCTCACGGCAGAGGAATTTTCGGCCGTGAGCTGGGTTGCGGTGACGATGAACGCGTTCAACCGGGTTTCCATTACCAGCCACCATCCCGTCAAGCGGGACCGCCTGTAGCCTCCCGGACCCCCGGACCCCCGGACCCCGCGGGTATCCACCGGGCACGTAGGGATTATCCACAGGTATTCCACACTGTTAATAACCGCATCTGCCCGGCAGACTTAGCCTTATCAGCACGGCCCCGGGGGCCGGCTGCCACATCTGGAGCTGCCAGGGAGGCTTTTCCACACTGTGGATAACTTTCCCAACAGTTGGGGATAACGGTGTGCCACGGACCGGTTCTGCCCCGACCGGCCTCACACCTGCCAGACGCCGGAAGATCCCCGCCGATGGCTCGCCAGGAGGTGGGTGTCCACGATTCCCACCGCCTCCATCAGGGCGAACATGGTGGTGGGTCCCACGAAGGAAAAGCCGCGCTTCCTAAGTGCCTTGGACAAGGCAATGGACTCTGCAGACTGGGTGGGAATCTCCGCGGCAACCCGGGGCTCCGGGGTGCTGTCCGGCCGGAAGCCCCAGACAAAGTCCACCAGGCCGCCGTCGTTCCGAAGCTCCAGGGTGGCCTGTGCGTTCTTAACCGTGGCAAGGATCTTCAGCCTGTTTCTGATGATGCCCGGATCCTGCAACAGCCGCTCCACGTCCGCGTTGCTGAACAGGGCCACAGCCTCCGGATCGAAGCCGGCAAAGGCGGCGCGGAACGCGGGGCGTTTGCGCAGGATGGTGGCCCATGAAAGCCCGGCCTGGAAGCCCTCCAGGCAGATGCGTTCATACAGGCCCTGCTCGTCGGTGACGGGCATGCCCCATTCCTGGTCGTAGTAGTTCCGCATGAGCGGGTCCGTCGCGGCCCACGCCGGCCGCGCGAGGCCATCCTCGCCGATAACTACGCCGGCGGATTCGGGAGCCACGGCAGTCCTCCCCGGAACAGTCGCGGGACGCCGCTCAGGAGCGCCAGCGGGTAGTCATCAGGAAGCCGACGATGGCAATGCCAAAGCCGGCAACGATGTTCCACGACTGCCAGGCCTGCACAGGGAAGCGTCCCTCGCTGATGTAGAACGTGATGATCCAGAAGAGGCCAATAATCATGAGTCCAAACATGACCGGCTTGAACCAGACGGGATTGGGCTTGTAAGCCTGGGGGGAAGCCGGCTGGGCGGTGCTGGCGGTCTTCTTGCGAGGCTTTGACTCGGGCACTGGCTCTCCTTGGCGGGCTGGGCAAGACCGGCGCCCCGGGCTTGGTATCCTGCAAGAAGGAAATTTCCAGCGGTCTGCGCGATCTTGGTCAAATCTGGATTCTTACTAGCAGCCAATTCTAGCCGCAGTTGATGGGCAGCCGGTGCCCAGGGTAAACGCCCGGAGGAGAACGCGTGGTATTGCAGGAGAAGGCGGGGCCCGCCACTGCGCCCGCCCCCCGTCGTGCCCTGCTGCGCGGCACCATCCAGCTTCTGGGCGAGCTGTTGATAACCGCCGGCGTCATCCTCCTTCTCTTTGTGGCATGGCAGCTGTGGTGGACCAACGTCGAGTCCGATGCCAGGCAGAGCCAGGTCATCAAGGAATTCGCCCAGGACCTGGGCACTGCCGCCCCCGCTCCCGCACCAACTGCGCCCGCCGCGGCACCCGCCGCCGGTGAGGATTTTGGCAAGCCCGTGGTGGGTACCGCCCCCGGCCACGCGGGAACGATCGGCATCATGTACATCCCCCGGTTCGGCCCCGGCTACACCCGCCCCATTGTCGAGGGGACCAGCCAGGATGTCCTGGACACCCTGGGCCTTGGGCACTACGGCAACACGGCCATGCCCGGTGCGGTAGGCAACTTTGCGGTGGCTGGGCACCGCCAGACGCACGGTGCAGTGCTGGATAACATCCACACCCTGGTGCCCGGCGACAAGATCTACGTCCAGACCAAGGACGGTTATTACGTCTACGTCTTCCGGAACAACCAGATTGTGATGCCTTCGCGCACGGACGTCCTGGAACCGGTACCCACCCAGCCCGGCGCCACGCCCACCGAAAGCTACCTCACCATGACCAGCTGCAACCCCCGCTTCGGGGCGGAAGAACGCATCATCGCCTACGCCCTCCTGGACAGCTGGCGTCCGGCTGCAGCGGGCCCGCCGGCCGAAATCGCGGCGCAGGTTGCGGCAGCCACCGGAAGGAACTGACTGTGTACGCCTGGATTTTCCGCCACCTGCCCGGACCGCTCTGGGTCCGGATCTTCATCTCGCTGGTTCTGATCTTCATTGCCCTGGTATTGATGGTCCAGTTCCTGTTTCCCTGGATGTCCCATTTCACCCAATTCACCGACTCGACGATTGGTTCCACAGACCAGCCATGACCACAACCAAGATCCTTGTAGTGGATAACTACGACAGCTTTGTCTACACCCTGGTGGGCTACCTCCAGGAGCTGGGCGCCGAGACCACAGTTGTCCGGAATGACGACGTGACGCTGGCGGAGGCGATTGAGCTTGCCAGCACCCGCGACGGCGTCCTCATCTCCCCGGGTCCGGGTAATCCTGCTGAAGCGGGCATCTGCATCGAGCTGATCAAGTGGTGTGGCGAAAACAGCGTCCCCATGTTCGGCGTATGCCTGGGCCACCAGGCACTGGCCGAGGCCTTCGGCGGCAAGGTGACGCACGCCCCGGAACTCATGCACGGCAAGACGTCCCAGGTGGAGCACATCGGCACCAGCGTTTTCGCAGGGCTCCCCTCCCCCATCACGGCCACCCGCTACCATTCCCTGGCCGCGGTCCGGGAGTCCATTCCTGACGTCCTGGAAGTCACCGCGCAGACCGCATCCGGCGTGGTCATGGGGCTGCAGCACCGGACCGCGCCGCTCTGCGGTGTGCAGTTCCATCCCGAATCGGTCCTTACCGAAGGCGGCTACCAGATGCTCGGCAACTGGCTGGAGTCCCTGGGCATGAAAGGCGCAGCCGCGCGGGCGGCGAAACTGAGCCCCCTCATCCAGCACTAGGCCGGCGCCCTCCACCAACCGAAAACAGGTCCAGGGAGGACGTCAGCCCTTCCTGGTGGGCTTCGGCGTGGGAGTGGGAGTGGGCGTCGGCGTCGCCGTTTCGGTCGGAGCCGGTGGGGGCGGGGCCTTGGCCACAACGATGCCGATGGTCTTTCCCTGGTCGACGGCGGCGTTGGCGGGGTCGCTCTGGTCCGTCACCTTGCCCGGCTCTACCTGGGAATTCTCCGCTTCCATCACCGACGGCACCAGGCCAAGCCCCTTCAGGGCCGCCTCGGCCTCATCACGGGCCAGGCCGCGCAGTTCGGGGACAACCACCTTGCCCGTGGAAACGATGAGTTCCACGCTGGTGCCGACGCCAACGCTTTGCCCGGGCGCCGGATTGGAGGTGATCACTATTCCTGCCGGAACGGTGGCGCTGTTGGCCGTGCTGGTTGACGGCGCGCCCACCAGTCCCACCTGCCGCAGGATATCCCGGGCGGCTGCCTCGGTCTTGCCGGGGATGCTGTCCGGGACCTTAACCGAACTGGGGCCCTCGGAGATGTTGAGGATGACCTCCGCCCCCGGCTCCAGTGACCCGCCCGCCGCGGGATCAGTCCCAATGGCGGTTCCCTTGGGCACTGTGTCATTCACCGCCCGCGCGATCCTGGGGCGCAGGCCGGCGTTGTACAGTGCCTGAAGCGCCGCGGTCTCCGTCATGGACGACACCGAGGGGATTGACACTTTGGGTGCAGCGGGGGCTGGGCGGTTGACCGTTTGGTAGAGCCACAGGCCACCGCCTGCCAGTACCAGCAGGGTGAAAATCACCAGGGTGGCGATCCACGCACGACGGCGGGACTTTTGCCGGGTGGTCCGCTCACGTTCCGGAGGGAAGCCAAGCGGGAGCGGCGCAGCCGACCCGTAATCGTCTGCCCTGTATCCGCCCGGCCTGTACCCGTCCATCTCCTGCTCATCCGCAAGTTCCAGCGGACCTGCTGCTCCGTCGTCATGGAGGGAGGTGGCTGCCAGGCGGCCGGTGGGCGCGTCATCAAGGAAGTTGGTCCCCGATGCGGCGAACGCCTCCGTTGGCGGGGACGCTTCGGGAACGTGGTCGTTGGGATCGGTGGGCGCCTCGGACACAGGCACGGCAGGGACAGGGACCCCGGCCTTTGCCGCCCTCAGGGCGCGCCGGAAGGCTGCGGCATCCTGGAACCTGTCGGCCCGGTTCTTTTGCAGGGCCTTGGCCAGTACGGTGTCCAGGGCCGGTGACACATCCGGATTCAGGCTGCTGGCGGGCTCCGGAATTTCCCGCACGTGCTGGTAAGCCACGGACACCGGGCTGTCCCCGACGAACGGAGGGCGCGAGGTCAGCATTTCGTAGAGCAGGCATGCGGCGGAATAAAGGTCACTGCGGGCGTCGACGGTTTCGCCCCGGGCCTGTTCCGGTGACAGGTATTGCGCTGTTCCCACCACTGCCTGGGTCTGGGTCATGGTGGCGGAGGAATCGGCAATCGCGCGGGCAATGCCGAAGTCCATCACCTTGACGGAATTGCTGCCCGGGCAATACATCACATTGGCGGGTTTGATGTCCCGGTGCACGATTCCGGCCTTGTGGCTGTATTCCAGGGCGCCCAGGACCCCCAGGCAGTACTCGATGGCCTGGTCGATGCTGACCTCATGGGCGCGGATCAGATCGCGCAGGGTCTTTCCCTCGACGTACTCCATCACGATGTAGGGCACGCGGACGTCCTCGCCGGTGCCGTCGTGGACCAGGTGTTCACCGGTATCGAAGATGGCCACGATCGAGGGGTGGTTCAGGGCCGCCACCGCCTGTGCCTCACGCTTGAACCGTGCCTGGAACTGCGGGTCGCGGGCCATATCCGGCCTGAGCAGTTTGATGGCAACAGTCCTGCCCAGGCGGGTGTCGGTTCCCCGGTAGACATCCGCCATGCCGCCCCGGCCAATGAGGCTGCCCAGTTCGTAGCGGCCGCTCAGGACACGCCGGTTGTCCACCGGCAGGCTGTCCTCCCGGTGCAACGGTGTGCGTGGTGACTCATTCACTGGTGGTCCCGACGTTTACGGCGTGCAGGTCGCAGGCGTTCCGGGCGTCTGGCCGGCCGCACAGGTTGGCAGGGGCGAGAGGGGCGTGGGGCCCGCCACGGGTGAGGACGTGGTGGGAGCAGGCGTGGGTGCCGCCGTCGTGGGCGCGGGTGATGGAGCGGTCGCGTAGATGACGGTAATCAGCGAACCCTTGGGCACCACGCCGGTCGGATTGAGCTCCAGGACGGTGCCGGGGGCGGCCGTCCGGCTCTCCTGCGGCAGGACCGTCACCTGGAGTCCCAGGTTGGCAAGGGCAGTCTGGACCTGGCGGTAGTCCTTGCCGAGGTAGGCGGCCGGGATCACGTTGACCGTGTCCTGGGTGGGCTCGGAAGTAGGCGTCGGCGTCGGTGTGCTGCGCGTCTGCGTCGGCGTGGCTGACGCAGTGGTCCGCGTGGGCGTTGCCGACGACGGCGGCGCGCTGCTGGTGGTGATGCCGGATGTCGGGTTGCCGGAGGGCGAGAAGAGTCCCATTTGGTTCAGCAGGAAACCCACCAGCGCAAACAGGAGCAGCAGGATCAGGGCGACCAGGGGCCAGGTCCATGGACTGCGTCCCTTGCGCCGGGGCTCATCGGAGGGACCGTCGTCGTACGTTTCCTCCTCCTGGTCCCAGTTCCGCTCGGCAGCCAGCGCATCGGCCCGGGCCAGTGGCCCCTTGGGAACATCCCCGTCGGCGGAAGCGCCCGCGGCGCCCGCAGCCAGCCCGGCCGCGGCGCCCGCCGCGCCGGCACCCAGCACTGGAAGGGCTGATGTGGCAGCCGGAGTGGAGTCATGCTGGGCGCCAATGACTCCGGTGGGGGCAGTGGCAGTGTCAACGGGGGCCGTGATGGGCCCTGTGTCGGCGTCGAAAAGAAGCATGCCGGGAACGGCGGCGCGTGCTGCGCTGATGTCGCCGTTGCGGATGGCCTCCGCAGCCTCGGCCAGCTTGATGGCGTTGGCGGGACGGTCCTTGGGGTCCTTGGCCAGCATTGACATCAGGAGGGCCCGGACCGGGGCCGGCAAGGTCTCCGAAAGAGGCGGCGGAGCGTCGTTCACCTGGGCCAGGGCAATGGCGATCTGCGATTCGCCGGAGAAAGGACGGTGCCCGCTGAGGCACTCGTAGCCGATAACGCCGAGCGAGTAGATGTCCGAGGATCCCGTGGCGGTTTGGCCGGTCGCCTGCTCGGGTGCCAGGTACTGCGCCGTTCCCATGACCTGGCCGGTCTGCGTGAGGGGCACCTGGTCGGCGAGGCGGGCGATGCCGAAGTCCGTGACTTTGACCCGTCCGTCCGGGGTGATCAGGAGGTTGCCGGGCTTGACGTCGCGGTGGACCAGGCCCTGGGCGTGGGCGACGGCCAGGGCGCGGGCGGTCTGCGCAATGATGGACAGCGTGCGGTCCGGCGACAGCACTTGTTCGTGCTCGATGATGCTGCTCAGGGGCTGGCCCGGGACCAGTTCCATGACCAGGTAGGCCGAGCCTTCTTCTTCGCCGTAGTCAAAGACGTTGGCGATTCCCACGTGGTTCAGCAGGGCAGTGTGGCGGGCCTCCGCACGGAAGCGCTGGAGGAATCCGGGGTCCCCCGTGTACTCCTCCTTCAGCACCTTGATGGCGACGATGCGGCCCAGGACGAGGTCTTTGGCTTTCCAGACTTCCCCCATGCCGCCGATCGCAATCCGCGTGGTCAGCTGGAATCTGCCGCCGAGGGTGATTCCGGTTGTAGGCCTCACTTATTCAACACCGCCTCAAAAATCTTCTTCGCGTTAGGACTGGTCAGCTGTGCGCCGGTGGTGATGTTCACGCCCTCCATGACGATCGTGACACTCACCTGCGGATTGTTTGCGGGCGCGAAGCCGGTGAACCAGGAGTTATTGGTTCCGTTCCCGAGCTCTGCGGTTCCTGTCTTGCCGGCCACCTGGACGCCGGGGACCGCTGCGCCCTTGGCAATGCCCTCGCTGACTGCGCTTGCCATCCACTCGGTGATCTGGCTGGCGATCTGCGGGGTGGTGGAGGTGCGCAGTTGCTGCGGCTGCGGTTCGTCGATGACACGAAGGTCCGGGGAGCGCAGGGTCTTGATGAGGTTGGGCTGCATCTGCTTGCCGCCGTTGGCGATGGCGGAGGTCATCATGTTGATCTGCAGCGGCGTGGCGCGGACATCCTTCTGTCCGATTGCCGACTGGGCAAGGCCGGGTGCGTCCAGGTTTCCGGGGAAACCATTGCCCAGCGCGTGGCCCAGCTTCAGCTGGCCGCCGACGTCCTCGCCGAAGCCGAACTTCTTGGCCTGGTCGGCGATGGCGTCGCGGCCAAGATCCAGGGCAATGCTGGCGAAGGGGGTATTGCAGGACTGCTGCAGCGCGAAGGCGAAGCTGGCGGTGTCCCTGGTGTAGCAGTTGCCGCCCGCGTAGTTGGGCAGTTTGTACTGGATGCCGTCAAAGGGCATCTCCGCCGGGTTGGGGAGGACACTGTCCTTGTTGTACTTGCCGGAGGCAAGCGCCGCCGCGGTGTCCACGAGCTTGAAGACCGATCCCGGTGCGAGCAGCTCCCCGGTGGGGCCGCTGACGTTCTGGTTCAGGTTGATGCCCGGAACCTTGACCAGCTCGTTCATGCCGGCGCGCTCCGCGGCAGCGTCCTGGGTGGCCACCACGTTGGGGTTGTAGGACGGCTTGGACACCATGGCCAGGATGGCGCCGGTCTTGGGGTTGGTCACCACAATCGAGCCGCGCTGTCCGTCCGGGATCAGGCTGTAGGCAAGCTTCTGGATCTGGGGATCGATGGTGAGTTCCACGGACGCGCCCTTGGGCTGGTTGCCCAGGAAGAGCTGGCCCACCCGGTCAAGGAAGAGCTGGTCCGAGTTCCCCGCCAGTTCGGCGCCCATGGCCTGTTCCAGGCCGGTGGCGCCATAGTTCTTCGAGAAGTAGCCGGTGATTCCCGCATACAGTTCCGGCTGCGGGTAGGTGCGCTGGAACTTGCAGGTCTCCGAACCGGTTTCCACCGACTCGGCAACGGGGGTGCCCCCAACGATGATGGCGCCGCGGTCGTTGCAGTAGTTCTGCAGGATGGCACGCTGGTTCAGGGGGTTGGTCTTGAGGTCGTCGGCGCCTACCACCTGCACGTAGCTGATGGCCCCGAACAGCAGTGCAAACATGGCCACTGCGGCTACCCATGAATGCCGGATTGCCTGGTTCATGCCTGCTTCACCGCCTCGGTTGGAGTGTCAATGCCTGTTGCCGCTGCCGTCCCGGCCGGCGGCAACGGTGTAGTGTCCACCGGCCCGCGGGCCGCATGCGAGATCATCAGGAGCAGTCCCACAATGATCCAGTTGGCCAGAAGGGACGAACCGCCGGCCGCCAGGAACGGCGTGGTAAGCCCGGTCAGTGGAATGAGCCGGGTGACCCCGCCGATGACCACGAAGCACTGAAGCGCCACCGCGAAGGAAAGGCCGCAGGCGAGCAGCTTTCCGAACGCGTCCCGTGTGCCCAGGGCGGCGCGGAATCCGCGGGTGATCAGCAGCAGGTAGAGCAGGACGACGGCGAACAGGCCGATGAGGCCGAGTTCCTCGCCCAGGGAGGCGATGATCATGTCGCTGTTGGCGAACGGGACCAGGTCCGGGCGGCCCTGGCCAAGGCCGGTGCCCACCAGGCCGCCGTTGGCCATGCCGAACAGGCCCTCGATGACCTGCCGGCTGCCGTTCTCGTAGACATCGGGGGAGAAGGCGTTGAGCCAGCCGTAGACGCGCTGCTGGACATGGGAGAACACCTGGGCGGCCACGAAACCGCCGCCGAGGATCAGGGCCAGGCCAATCACGACCCAGCTGATGCGGCTGGTTGCCACGTAGATCATGACGATGAACAGCCCGAAGAAGAGCAGGGAGGAACCAAGGTCCCGCTGGAAGATCAGGACACCGATGCTGACCAGCCACGCGGTGATCATGGGGCCCATGTCCTTGAACCGGGGAAACTGCAGGGGGCCGATCTTGCGGCCTGCCAGCAGGATGAGGTCACGGTTGGAGGAAAGATACCCGGCGAAGAATATGGCGAGCGTAATCTTGGCTACTTCGCCCGGCTGGAACGTCATGGGGCCAAACCTGATCCACACCCGTGCGCCGAGGATTTCGCCGGCGCTGATTCCCGGGACCAGGGGCAGGATCAGCAGCAGGGCGGACGCAGCCAGGGAAATGAAGGTGAACCGGCGCAGGATGCGGTGGTCCTTCAGGAAGAACACGACGGCAATGGCCACCGCCATGGCGATGAGGGTCCACCGGAGCTGGTTGTTTCCCGTGTCCTCGCCCGGAGCATCCAGGCGGTGAATCATCGCAAGACCCAAGCCGTTAAGGGCGACGACAATCGGAAGTATTACCGGATCAGCATACTTTGCGCGGAAGCGCAGGACACCGTGGAAGGCCAGGGCTGCCGCTGCCAGCAGGCTGGACTGGAACCAGAAGTCGGAATCGAAGGCCTTCTCCTGGTCCACGCCCACCATCATGTTGGCGCCGATGCCAACGGCAAGGGCCAGGAGCAGGAGGGCAAGTTCAACGTTGCGGCGGGGCTTGGGCAAAGTGCTTACCTGGCTCATTTGGCCGCCTCGCAGGTGATAGTCGGAGTGGGGGACGGAGAAGCCGCGGAGGGTGCGGGCGCGGCGGCATCCGGTGCGGGCGGCGGAGCGGCTGCGCTGGCGGGCGGCGCTGCACTTGCCGACGTGCCTGTGCTTGCCGACGGGGCAGGCGCAGTGGCGGAGGCAGATGGCCTGGGGCACTCCTCCTCGGGGGAGGTTGTTCCCGTGAGCTCCAGGTTCTTGACGATCCGCTGCGCGTCATAGAGGTCATTGGCGGGGACGGTCTGGCGGACCCGTTGCTGCGAGAACGGCGGGAGCGAGTCCATGCGGATATCCGTCACAGCCTCAAGGGAGGACAGCTGGATGGGTCCCAAACGTTGGGAGACCCCGTTGTAGATGGCCACCCGGGAATCGAACTCGCCGACGTAGTAGCGGGTCTGGGTCCAGGCGTACCCCAGCCACAGGCCGACGGCAACGACAACCAGCACGGCGGCTGCAACGGACCAGGCCACCCAGCGGCGCGGACGCAGCGTCGGCAAAGTGTCCTCGGGATCGACGGCCGGTTCTGCCTTATGGGTGAGGAGCGTGGCTGCCCGCCGTGCCACGGTACGTCCGGCCACAGTGGGGATGGAGCCCGATTCGGCGGCGGCAGCGGCAGCACCCACCAGTTCATGCGGGCGGGAGGCAAGTTCTTCGCGGAGGACTTCAGCGGAAAGATGTTCGCCCAGGTGGGGGTCTGTACTGCCGGCCTCGGAGGAGCCGGCCTCCGGATCCCTGGTGCCGCCGTCGGCGGTCTTCTTTTCGGGCGCCCGTTCCTGCCCGGCATCGTCAGTGGCTGAACCGGACTTGGCCGGTTCCGTCCCGCCGGCCGGAACAGGGGACGCGGCGGTGGCGCCTTGCCCGCCAGCTGCCGCGGCAGCGGACTTGCCGCCCTGCACCGGCGGAACGATTTCGACGGCGGCCGTGCTGACGTCGTCGGGCGTTTCCTCCACGATGTCCACCATGACCACGGTGACGTTATCCGGCGAACCGGCCTCAAGAGTCAGTTCAACGAGGGTGTCAGCGCATTCGTGCAGGTTGTGGGTTTCCCGGACCGTCCGCTCCACGGCGTGCGCGGCGACGTAGTTCAGCCCGTCGGAGCACAGCAGCCACCGGTCGCCGGGACGGGCGTCCAGGGTGTCCAGATCGAGTTCGGGGCTGGCATCGACGTCGCCCAGGACCCGCATGAGGACATTCTTGTGCGGGTGCGTTTCCGCTTCCTCAGGCCTGAGCCGGCCTTCGTCGATGAGCCGCTGGACGAAGGTGTGGTCCACGCTGACCTGCTTGAATTCGCCGTCGCGGAGCCGGTAGGCCCGGGAGTCGCCGATGTGCGCGAAGTGCAGTTTGCCGTCTGCCAGCAGGAGGGCCGTCACGGTGGTGCCCATGCCGGCCAGCTTGGGGTTGATGTGCACCAGTTCGGAGAGCAGTGAGTTGGCGGTCTGGATTTCGTCGGCCAGGATCGTCCCGGCCTCATCGCCGTGGTCGGGGCTGTCCAGGTGGATCATGTCCAGGACGGTCGCGGCTGAGGCAACGTCACCGCCCGCGTGGCCGCCCATGCCGTCGGCGACGACGGCGAGGTGGCGGCCCGCGTAGGCGGAATCGTCATTCTTCGAACGGATCCGGCCGACGTCGGACCGCGCCGCGAAGCGCATGATGAGGGGCCGCTGCGCCGGGCTGGAGCCGGTTGCGGGGTTTTCAGCCTCGGCCACGGTCACGGCCTCAATTCAATGACCGTCTTGCCGATTCTCACGGGGACCCCTGGCTCCACGGGCAGGGCACGGGTCAGTTGCTGGTCTCCCAGGTAGGTTCCGTTGGTGGAGCCAAGGTCTTCGATGAACCAACGGCTGCCCTGCGGGAAGAGCCGGGCGTGGCGGCCGGAAGCGTAGTCATCTTCCAGCACCAGGGTGGCTTCCTGGGCGCGGCCCAGCAGGATGGGGCTGGCCGCCAGGGGCAGGGTCCTGCCCTTGAGCGGGCCTTCGACCACCACCAGTTGCCGGGCCTGCTGCTTTACGGGCTGCGGGGTCTCGGCAAGTTCCGGGTTCCGGCGGACCTGGCGGGCGGTGGGCACGCCGGATGCGGCCTTCCGGCCCAACATGAGGTCCCGGCGCATGGCGGAGACGATGCTGAAGATGAGTACCCAGAGGAGCAGCAGGAAGCCGAACCGCAGCGCGGTGATGGTCAGGTCGCTCATGCGTGGCCACCCGGGTTGGCAGGAAGCAGGCGGAAGATGATCTTTGTCCGTCCCATCGTGATGGTGGAGCCGTCTGTGAGTTCGATGCTTCCGGAGACCTTCTGCCCGTTGACGTAGCTGCCGTTGGTGGATCCCAGGTCCACGGCGCTGGTGGCGCCGTTGGCCGTTCGGATTTCCAGGTGGCGCCGCGATACGCCTGTGTCATCAATGTGGATGTCCGCCTCGGACGACCTGCCCAGGACGATGGACGGGGCGTTCAGCGAATAACGCTGGCCCTCGATGTCCAGCACAGGCTGCAGCCTCACGGGCGGCCGGCTGGGAGCTGCCGGCACGTTCGGCCGGGGCGGCGTGGCGCCGCCGGAGCCTTGGGACTTTTCGGTGGAGGAGGCAATTTCGAAATCACCGGGGCGGAGTGCCGTTTCGCGGCGGAAGGAGATCCGGACGGGCCCCTGGAGGGTGTAGCCCTGGCTCCGGACGTGGTTGATGACCACGTCGCAGAGTTCTTCGGCCAGCGGCGTGCCCCACTCCTGTGCGCGTCCGAAGTCCTCATCGCTGAGCTGGACGTCGAAGACGTTGGGCACCAGCGTACGTCCGGCCGCAATGGTGATCGCTTTATGGTCCACCTCGCGGCGGAGCCTGCTGGCGATCTCCACAGGTTCGACCTGGGCCTTGGAACCGGTGGAGAAGACACCGCGGACGGCCTTTTCAATGCCACGTTCAACCTTGTCCAGCAGACCCATGGTTCTTCTCCTTTCCCCCCGGTTCCGGGGCAGTAGTTGTTGCTGACCAGCACCTGCAGGGCGGTCCGGCACTGCGCGGCATGCCCGCCGGCAGCGGCCACTCCTACATCCGATACTACTGGGCACCCCTGCGAATGACCTTAATCCACAACGGCCGGGCGCCGGCAAAAGTTCAGATCCGTGACTGGTCCGGTCCCAACCCGCGCAAACCGGCGGCGGCTCCGGCCCTCCGTCTCCGGCCGGTAAGGCCCCTCTGTTATGCCGCCTTTAAGGGCATGTGGAAAGGGTGCCGGCGGCCAATTGGTAATTTGCGGCATCTGTCCGTTATGCTTGATCTCGCTGCTTTTACGAGGCGCGGAAACGGGAAACCGGACCGGCTGAGTGGAAGAAGTTGCGCGCGAGTGGCGGAACGGCAGACGCGCTGGCTTCAGGTGCCAGTGTCCGAAAGGGCGTGGGGGTTCAAATCCCCCCTCGCGCACGCAAATGGTAAGGGCCCCAATCACACGATTGGGGCCCTTACCTATTTAACACCGGGCTGGGTCTGGAAACGTCAGGGGCTTGTTCGCAGATCCGGCCCTCGAGGGCCTGGATCCGCGAACAGGCTTAGGACCCGGCGGTCCTGGCTGCGTCCTCCTGACTGGACGGGCGCGCCGACGCCTTGAACCGGCGTCGTGAGTTTGCCAGGTGGCAGCGCATGGCTGCCGCGGCCCCAGCCTCGTCACCATCTGCGATGGCGTCCCGGATGGATCGGTGCTCCAGCACCACCTGGTCGAAATGGTCCCGGGCGTAGTGTTCGACGCCGGTCATCAGGCGGGTGCGCGGCATGGCGATCATGGTTTGCCCCAGCGCCGCCAGGCAATCTGAGTAATAGGGGTTGCCGGATGCCGCCGCCACAGCGCGGTGGAACTCGAAATCCGACTTCATGGCGTGGGCAGGGTGGCCTGCGCTTTCGGTGAAGGATTCCAGTGCGGCGCTGACGGCCCGCAACTGGCGGTCCGTGCGGTTCCGCGCCGCCAGTGCGGCGGCTTCGGCCTCCACTCCCATCCGGAATGCCAGCAGGTGCAGCCGGTCCTCCGTGGTGGCCACCGGGCGGCCACCCGGCACTGCCGGGGGCACGTCGGTGGGGGGAGTGAGGGCGAAGCTTCCCCGCCCCCGCTCGGTTTCGACAAGCCCTTCGGCCTGGAGCCGGGTGAGGGCGGCGCGGACGACCGTGCGGCTGACGCCAAAGTCGTTGATGAGCGTGTTTTCGCTGGGCAGCTTCTCGCCCGGCTGGATCACGCCGTCGACGATGCGGTTGCGAAGGTCAGCGGCAAGGTCCGCGGTGAGGTTCCGGCTCATGGCTCAAGATTACGCGCCGAACTCTACGCGCTCGGTGGTCCAGGCACGAGCCTGATCGCTGAGCGTGATGCCAAGGCCCGGGCGGTCCGGAACGATCATGCGGCCGTCTTTGGTTTCCAGCCGTTCATTGAACAGCGGGTCCAACCAGTCGAAGTGCTCCACCCAGGGTTCACGGGGGTAGGCCGCCGCGAGGTGGAGGTGGATTTCCATGGCGAAGTGCGGTGCCAGGCCCAGCCCGCGTTCGTCTGCGAGGGCGGCGAGGCGCAGGAACTGGGTGATGCCGCCCACGCGCGGGGCGTCGGGCTGGATGATGTCGCAGCCATTGGCGCTGATCAGGCCCTTGTGCTCGGCCACGGACGCCAGCATCTCGCCGGTGGCAATGGGCGTGTCCAGGACCTGTGCCAGATGGGCATGGCCTTCGAAGTCGTAGGCGTCCAGGGGCTCCTCGATCCAGACCAGGTCGAATTCCTCGAGGCGGCGGCCCATCCGCAAGGCGGTGGCACGGTCCCATTGCTGGTTTGCGTCCACCATGAGCGGCACGTCCCAGCCGATGTGTTCGCGGATCCCTGCCACGCGGCGGAGGTCTTCCTTGCTGTCGGGAAGGCCAACCTTGATTTTGATGCCACCGATGCCTTCCTCGACGGACTGCGTGGCCCGGGCCTTAACTTCGTCCAGGGTGGCATTCAGGAAGCCGCCGGAGGTGTTGTACGTCCGGACGGAGTCGCGGTATGAGCCCAGGAACTTCGCCAGCGGCAGGCCTGCGCGCTTGGCCTTGAGGTCGTACAAAGCAATGTCGACGGCGGCGAGAGCCTGGGTGGCGACGCCGGACCGGCCCACCGAGGCACCTGCCCACAGGAGCTTGGTGTAGATCTTCGCGATGTCGTTGGGGTCCTCGCCGATGAGGCCTTCGGCGACTTCCTTGGCGTGGGCGTACTGCGCCGGGCCGCCCGCGCGCTTGGAGTAGCTGAAGCCGATGCCGGAGTGGCCCAGCTCCGTGGTGATCTCCGCGAACAGGAAGACCACCTCGGTCATGGGCTTCTGCCGCCCGGTGAAGACCTTGGCGTCGCTGATGGGAACGGCGAGGGGAAGGCGGGCGGTGGACAGTTTGACGTGCCGGATCAGATCAACGGTGCTCATAAGTTCTCCTGGAGGCGGGATAGGGCTCCTTCGCCCCACCTGCTTAGGATATAAGTATCAGACTTGTATTACAAGTACATCCGCCGGAGGTGTGGTGCGACACTCCCGGGCCGGAGCAGGAATAGTGGCGGACCGCTGCGCCGTTGTCGCAGGCATGAAGGCAATTACCTACAGCGAATACGGAAGCCCGGACGTCCTTGAATTGACCGAGAGGCCGATGCCGAAGGTGGGGCCGGGGATGGTCCTGGTCAAAGTGAAGGCAGCCTCGGTGAACCCCGTGGACTGGAAGATCATGGCCGGTTACCTGGATGCGGCAATGGACCTGCAGTTTCCCGCGATCCCGGGATGGGACGTGGCGGGGGTCGTCGAGTCGGTGGGGATCGACGCCCGGGCGTTCCAGCCCGGTGACGAGGTCATTGCCTACGGCCGGAAAGACTATGTCCATGGCGGAAGTTTTGCCGAGTACATCGCATTGCCGGAACGGCTGCTGGCCCGCAAGCCCGAGTCTCTGGGATGGAACGAATCGGCGGGGCTTCCGCTGGCCGGACTGACTGCTTACCAGGTCCTGAACCGCCTGGGCCTCGAGTCCGGTGAGACTGTCCTTATCCACGGTGGCGCCGGTGGAGTGGGGTCGCTGGGCATCCAGATTGCGGTGGCACTGGGTGCGAAGGTCATTGCAACGGCCTCCGAAAAGAACCATGAATTCCTCCGCTCCTTGGGGGCCGAGCCGGTTGCCTATGGGGAAGGACTCGTGGAGCGTGTTCGTGCATTGCGTCCCGCCGGCGTGGAGGTCGTTGCCGACTTCGCTGGAGGCAATCTTGAGGCGACGCTGGCCGTACTGGCTGAAGGGGGCAGGCATGCATCCATCGCCGACAGCGAAGTGGAGGAGCACGGCGGCACCTGGATGTGGGTCAGTCCGGTGGGAGCAGACCTGCAGGAGCTCGCCGGGTTGGTGGACCGGAACAACATCAGGGTAGAGGTTGCCAAGGTTCTTCCGTTGGCTCAGTCCGCGGAGGCTTTCCGCCTGAACATGGAGGGCCATACCCGGGGCAAGATCGTGGTGGCCGTGAACGGAGAAGCCTGATTCAGGGCTTTTGCGGCACGGCGGCCAGCGCTATGAACCGGATGTGGCGTCCTGTGTCCGCAGAGCCCCCAGCCCGGAGATCAGCGCATCAAGCCCCAGGCTGAAGGCGGTGTCGGCAGGCCGGCCACGCTCCCGGCCGGCTGCCGAACTGCGCACCGCGGCGGAGAAGTTGGGGGTGGAGCCGGCCATGGAGCCGGAATCGAAAATGTCCTCCGGAGCGGTGACGTCGTAAGCGGAGCCGAAGATGAAGGACTCCAGCGCCACGATGGCGGGGATGATGCGCTCCTGGGGGAAGCCGGCGTCGAGGAACCCCTTGCTCACGGTTTCGTACATGGCAAGGGTCTGCGGCGCGTCCGTCACGGGCAGGACGGCGATCACGGGAATCAGCGGTGTGTGCTCGGCGAAGACATCCCGGTAGCTCCACGCCCAGGTCCGGACGGCGTCCTCCCAGCTCCCGCCGCCGAAACCCGTAACGTCCACCAGGGACATCAGGTGGTCCTCCACCAGCAGCAGGACGTCCTGCTTTGATGCCACATGGTTGTAGAGGGCGGAGGGAGCGACGTCCAGCACCTTTGCCAGGGCGGCCATGGTCAGCCCGTCATATCCCTTGCGGCTGATCAGTTCCAGTGCGGCTTCGGTAATTCCGGACTTGGCCAGCACGGCCGCAGACGGCCTGCCTGCCCGCCTCCTTTGTGCTCCGCCGTTGCTGGTGGAGCGTCCCTGTGCGGCTGATACTGCCGGCATTGCTGCCCTTTCGTCGATGTCCCCTGCATTATTCCACCCGGCACTTCCCCTCCCGGCAGGCACCCGCTATAGTTCTCATAAATGAATGGCATTCATTTAGTGGTCCCCGTCACTAAGGGGCCCAGAGAGGACATCATGCTGAACCTGAACCGCGACGTCGTGGTCGTCGGAGCCGGGCCGTCCGGACTCACCGCCGCCCGCGAACTGAAAAAGGCCGGCCTCACGGTCGCCGTGCTCGAGGCCCGTGACCGCGTGGGCGGCCGCACCTGGACCGACACGGTGGACGGTGCCATGCTCGAAATCGGCGGCCAGTGGGTTTCCCCGGACCAGACCGTACTCCTGGACCTGCTCCAGGAGCTGAACCTGGAAACGTACCCGCGCTACCGCGAAGGGGAGTCCATCTACATCGGCGCGGACGGCGCACCCGTGCGCTATACGGGTGACACGTTCCCGGTGGATCCGGACACCGCCGTCGAAATGGACCGCCTGGTGGCCCTGCTGGACGGCCTTGCGGCGGAAATCGGCCCCACAGAGCCCTGGGCGCATCCCAAGGCGCGTGAACTGGACACCATTTCCTTCCATCACTGGCTCCGGCAGAACTCGGGCAACGAGGAAGCGTGCAAGAACATTGGCCTCTTTATCGCCGGCGGCATGCTGACCAAGCCGGCCCACGCCTTCTCTGCCCTGCAGGCCGTCCTGATGGCAGCCTCCGCAGGTTCGTTCACCCACCTGACGGACGAGGATTTCATCCTGGACCGCCGCGTGGTGGGCGGAATGCAGCAGGTCTCGCTGCTGCAGGCGCAGCAGCTGGGTGACGACGTAATCCTTAACTCCCCGGTGCGCACCGTCAACTGGGAGCCGGATTCCGACGGCGGCCACCGGGTCACCGTTGAATCCGACCGGGCCACGGTCAACGCCCGGTTTGTGATCATGGCCGTACCGCCGAACCTTTACTCCCGCGTCTCCTTCAACCCGCCGCTGCCGCGCCGCCAGCACCAGATGCACCAGCACCAGTCCCTGGGCCTGGTGATCAAGGTGAACGCCGTCTACAGCACGCCCTTCTGGCGGGACAAGGGACTCTCCGGCACCTGCTTCGGGGCGGACGCCCTGGTCCAGGAGGTCTACGACAACACCAACCACGGCGATCCGCGCGGCACCCTGGTGGGCTTCGTGTCGGATGAGAAGGCGGACGCCGTCTTCGAACTCAGCGCCGAAGAGCGCCGGAAGGCCATCCTGGAATCGATCGCCGGCTACCTTGGCGACGAGGCCCTGGCGCCGGAGGTCTACTACGAGTCCGACTGGGGCTCGGAGGAGTGGACCCGCGGCGCCTACGCCGCCAGCTACGACCTGGGCGGACTGCACCGTTACGGCAAGGACCAGCATGCACCCGTGGGCCCCATCTACTGGTCATCGTCCGACCTTGCTGCCGAGGGCTACCAGCACGTGGACGGCGCGGTCCGCATGGGCCGGATTACCGCTGCACGCATCGCCGAGGTGGCAAAGGTGCCGGTGGCCGCTGGCTGGTAAATAAGCATGCTTACTAATAGGCTGGCGGCGGGGAGCGTCCCCGACTTTCGACGAACGAGGTGAGGCATGACTGACGCCCAGAGCATCAGCAAGGTTACTGAGATCATCAACGATTCCAGGATCGGGATGGTCACCACCATCAACGAAGAAGGCGCCCTCGTCAGCCGGCCGCTGGCCGTCCAGGAGGTAAAGGACGACGGCGACATGTGGTTCTTCACCGGCCTTGGCACTTCCCAGGTTGCGCATGTCCGGGCTGATCCGCGCGTGAACGTCGCCTTTGGCAGGAAGACCGAATGGGTTTCCGTGGCCGGGACCGCCGAAGTGGTCACAGACCGGGCAAAAATCCGTGAACTGTGGAACCAGGCGGTTGAAGCCTGGTTCCCTGATGGCCCGGATACCCCCGAGGTGTGCCTGCTGCGCGTCGATTCGGATTCTGCCGAGTACTGGACCAGCCCCGGCGGCACGGCCGCCACGGTGCTGCAGTGGGTGAAGGCAAAGGTCACCAACAGCCGGATGAGTGTCGGTGAAAGCGGCACCGTGGAGCTGTAGTTCCCGGGAGCGCCGGGTAAGCGAACGGGGCGGAGCGGCTAGGGCTGCTCCGCCCCTTTCAGTGCCTGCAAGACCGCCGGAAACAGTACGCCGTTCCTTCCCCAGACCGGATCCAGGATTTCCACGTACCAGGAGTCGGCCAGGAGCAGGGCCAGGGCATCATTGGTTTCCTCTGCCCAGTCCCGGATCTGTTCCTCCTCAACGGGGTTCTCGCTGGAGCCGAGCACGGTGGTGACTTCCGATCCGGCAAGGGTTACCGGGATGGCTGCACTGCTTGCCTCGCCCGGTGCATGTGCCACGGTCACCAGTTCGGTGCGGGTGGACAGCGCCAGCAGTTCACCGGCGGTGGCGGCGCTGCAGAATCCGGTGACGTACTCCCGTTGGGCCGCGGCCCCGTTACGGATGCCGGGCTGGGATTCCTTGGTGAACAACCCGTGACGGTTCAGCTCTGCCAAGTCTGTGGCGATGGGTTTGGTCTCGTCGTCGGAGCCCGGCGCAAAGTGTCCAGGCTGGTAAGAACTCCCGCCCTCCAGCCACCGGGCAGTCAGTTCGCCGGCCGCTTCCAGTGTGGTGGCCTGCCGCCAGACTCCGCGGTCCTCCAGCAGGCGGCCATACTGATCGTGGACAGGCAGTTCCTCAGGCTTCATCCTGGGATGCTACCGCCGGGCTCTCCGCTGATCCACCGCCGGCGACACAGCAGTTAACCTCAGGTGGCCTGCTCCGCAGGCAGCGCCGCCGGGATTCCCGCCGCCCGTTCCGCCGCTGCCAATGACGCAGCCAGCCTTCCGACGGCGTCCGGGTAACCCTTGTGCGCGGCCGTCCGCAACTGGTCCGCCGTCCGCATCGCCTTGATCAGTGCCGACGTTTCGGGCAGCCGCACGTCAGTCAGTGCCGGGTAGTCGATGCTGTACGCCGGATCAAGTTCGTAGCGCTGCCACCGGACCATGAGCTCGTCGTGATGCGCGCTGGCGGCCTGGTGGGCCGAACGCTGCCGCCGCCCTTCCCGGCGGGCGGTGCGCCAGGCCAGGAACCGGGGGCTGCCAAGGTAGGCGGCGATGCCGGCAGCGGCAGCTGCCCCTGTCAACAGCAGTCCAGCCCACGGCGAGACCAGGGCGGGGATAATCAACGCGGGAAGGGCGACACAGGCACCCAGGAACAGGTCCCAAAACAGCTGGTCCGGAGCCTCCGCTGCGCGGCCGGCCAGTGCGTTGCCGGCTGGTGCGCTGCCTCCGGAAGCCAAAGCCCGGCGTCGGACAACAAAGACCGTGGCGGCCACGCTGGCCACCAGCACGGGACCGCACAGCAGGACCGCCCACGCACCTTGAAGCAGCCCCTGCATCAGAGACTCCGCCACAACTGACATCCTGCACCTCCAGCGCCCAGCCCCCGGGCCGGAAGAGGCCGGGCTGGTCCTTCCATTGCACCGTCTCCCGGGCGCAGCGTCAATGGCGGAGAAGGCGTGCCACAACCTCACACCGTCAGAAGGGGCGGAAGAGGCGCTGCAGCCGCTGCTTGATCAGGTCATTTCCTGGTCCAAGGCACTGCAAACCGTCAGGAGCTGAGCGGTACGGTGAAGGCATGCGACTCAAAATGTGCAGCATCCACGTCCAGGACCCCGCCGCCGCCCATGCCTTCTATACGGGAACGCTCGGCTTTGACACGCTCATGGCCATGCCGGAGTACAACCTCTACATCATCAAAGACCCGGGAGCGGACGACAGTTCAGTAGGACTCCTCCTCGAGCCCAGCGACAACCCAATCGGCGCGAACTACATGAACGCCGTGCGCGAGGCGGGCCTACCCGCAATAGTCTTCGGGGTTCCCGATGTGCAGGCGGAATACGACAGGCTGGTGGCCGCCGGAGTCAGCTTCAAGACCCCGCCCACCACGGATCCGTTCGGGACCAGTGCAGTGTTCGACGACGGCTGCGGAAACTACATCCAGATCCACCAGGACTGAGGGCTAACGGGCCTGGGTGCGGTCCTTCTTCGCCTGCTTCTTCGCGGCCTCTTCCTTGACCCGCTGGGCCTCCGCGCGGACAGCCGCGTGGGTGGCACGTTCGGTGACCAGCCACTGCGGCGGAGCCTGCAGCAGCGCGGTGATTTCCGCCGTCGTCAGTGCTTCCTCCACGCCGCCGCGGGTTAGGCCGCTGATGGACACGTTCAGCTTCTGTGCCACCACGGGGCGGGGGTGCGGGCCGTTGCGGCGGAGCTCGGCGAGCCATTCCGGCGGGTTGGCCTGC
The DNA here is from genome assembly GCF_007828995.1 of Arthrobacter sp. AG367. Lineage (NCBI taxonomy): Bacteria > Bacillati > Actinomycetota > Actinomycetes > Micrococcales > Micrococcaceae > Arthrobacter > Arthrobacter sp. AG367. The sequence continues at coordinate 1,259 of NZ_VIVE01000007.1, read as the reverse complement.
AGTTCGGCGAACTCCTCGCGGGTGATGGTTGAATCCTGGAACTCCTGCGGCGTGGCCGGGAGATAGATGCCAAGTTTCTTGGCAACGGTGGCCGGCTTCATGGACTGGGAGTTTGCAGAGGTCATGCTTCAAGGGTATCCGGGCGGCGGGTACTGTGAAGACGTGCCCTCCGACAATACCCCCTCGCCTGATGCCCAATCCGCCCCTGACGGGCCGGCCGACCAGGCGGCACCCCGGGTGCTGCGCATCGCATACGTGGCCGGCGTGACGCCGGGCAAATGGATCCGCCGCTGGGAAGAGCGGATGCCGCATATTCCCCTTGAGGCATTCATGGTCGACGACGGCGCGCAGCTTGGGAAGCTGCGGGACGGCGCGGCGGACATGGGTTTTGTCCGCCTTCCCATCGAGCGGGAAGGGCTCAGCGTCATACCGCTCTACGAGGAACAGCCGGTGGTGGTGGCGCCGAAGGGGCACGAGATTTCAGTGTTCGAGGAAGTGGCCCTGGCCGACCTGGCGCAGGAGTCATTCCTCGATGTTGCTGCCCTGGGCGGACCGGAGGCCGCGCTCCAGGTGGTTGCCGCCGGCGCCGGCCTGGTGGTCCTCCCCATGTCGGTGGCCCGCCACTTCAACGTCAAGGACACGGTGGCGCGCAGGCTCACCGGCGCGGACGGAACTGAGATCGCGCTGGCCTGGCCGACGGAGGCCACGGATGAGGTGCTGGAGGAGTTCATCGGCATCGTGCGCGGACGCACTGCCCAAAGCTCACGCCAGCCCTCGGCCCAGCCGGTCAAGGTCAAGAAGGATCCGAAGCCGGACCGCCGCGGCACCGGCGCCAAAAAGGCGCCCAAGGTAGCCCAGAGATACGCCCCCAACCCGGACAAGGGCCGGGGGAAAGGGTCCCGAAAGAAGGGCAAGCGCTAGGCAGGAGTCCAGGCCCGGCAACGGCAAAGCCGGCCCGCGGGATGCGGAGCCGGCTTTGCTTTGGTACGTGGATACCCACGCGGGTTACGTGTTTTGGACGTGGTCTTTGGCGTCGGTAGCGCGGTCTTTGACGTCGGTGGCGGCTTGTTGGCCTTCGAGTTTGACGTTTTGGGCGGCGTCGGTGGCGGTGGCCTTGACGTTTTCCATGGCTTCCTGGGCTGGTTCCTTGAGGTCCTGGGCCACGGTTTTGGCGGCGTCGGTGACCTGGGTTGCCAGGGGCTGGGCTGCGGTTTTGAGCTGGTCCGCGGCTTCGCGTTCCTTCTGGCTTGCCGGGATCA
>NZ_VIVE01000006.1:0-240990 GCF_007828995.1 Arthrobacter sp. AG367 | reverse complement strand
CGTGGGGGGGGGGGGTCGGGGGGGGTGTTTGCTGTGTGATCCAACCCTGGGTGACGCGCCTTTGGGGTGCAGTTCCCGGGCGGGCCCCCCCCCCCCCGCGCCCCCCCCCCCCCCCCCCCCCCGAAAACCTCTTCCCATCAGCATCCGCCCCGGCGTAGGGTGGGGCACACAACTGCTGGTCCCGGGGCCAGCAGTGGGCTCATGCAGTTGGGCTTCTGGAGCATGCCGGAGGGACCACAGGTGGGTAGGAAACCATTCAAAAACCAAAGCGTGCGGCGCCTGGCAGGACTGGGCGCTGGCCTTGGTGTGTTGCCGCTGCTGGCCTCCTGCTCCGCCGAAGTGTCCCGCGGCTTCCTGCCCGGGAACCGTGACACCACCAACAACACCGCGCTGATCACGGACCTGTGGGTCAACTCCTGGATCGCTGCACTGGTGGTGGGCATCATCACCTGGGGACTGATGATCTGGGTCATCGTTGCCTACCGGCGCCGGAAGAACACCGTAGGGTTCCCCGCGCAATTGAGCTATAACCTTCCGCTGGAAGTGTTCTACCTGGCCATCCCGCTGATCGTCATCGGCGTCCTGTTCGTCTTCACGGACCGGGAACAGCGGGCCATCGATGCACGCTACCCCAACCCGGACGTGGTGATCGACGTCTTCGGCAAGCAGTGGTCCTGGGATTTCAACTACGTCAAGGAACAGGTCCACGAGGACGCCGGACAGCAGGCCCACCTGACGGGCGACTGGGGCACCCCGGACCGGCTGCCCACCCTCTACCTGCCGGTGGGGAAGAAAGTGGAACTGCACCTGCAGTCGCGCGACGTGCAGCATTCCTTCTGGGTGGTGGATTTCCTGCAGAAACGCGACCTGTATCCGGGCCACGAACAGTACAACCCCTACATCAACATCACCCCCAACCGCGTGGGCGAATACATGGGCAAGTGCGCCGAACTCTGCGGCGAGTACCACTCCGAGATGCTCTTCAAGGTCCGGGTGGTGAGCCAGCAGGAGTATGACAGCCACATCGCGGACCTGAAGGCCAAGGGCAACACGGGCAACCTGGGCGCCGACTACAACAGGGCACCGATGTCGGCCCCGTCACCGCAGGCCCCGGACGCAGCACAGTAAAGGAGGGCACCGAACATGACCACCACAGGCCAAAGAATGGGCGGAACCGCAGCCACGGCGGCACCGGCAGTGGTCCGGCGCTCCAAAGGCACCATCATCGTCAACTGGATCACCTCCACCGACCACAAGACCATCGGGTACATGTACCTGATCTCGTCCTTCGTGTTCTTCTGCGCCGGGGGCGTGATGGCCCTGCTGATCCGTGCCGAATTGTTCGAGCCCGGCATGCAGATCCTGCAGACCAAGGAACAGTACAACCAGCTGTTCACCATGCACGGCACCATCATGCTGCTGATGTTCGCCACCCCGCTGTTTGCCGGGTTCGCCAACGTGATCATGCCGCTGCAGATCGGCGCCCCTGACGTGGCCTTCCCGCGCCTGAACGCGCTGGCCTTCTGGTTCTTCCTGTTCGGCTCCACCATCGCGGTGTCCGGCTTCATCACCCCGCAGGGCGCAGCGTCCTTCGGCTGGTTCGCCTATGCGCCGCTGTCGAACACGACGTTCACCCCGGGCATCGGCGGTGACCTGTGGGTCTTCGGCCTGGCACTGTCCGGCTTCGGCACCATCCTGGGCTCCGTCAACTTCATCACCACCATCATCTGCATGCGCGCCCCGGGGCTCACCATGTGGCGGATGCCCATCTTCACCTGGAACACCCTCGTCACCGCCATCCTGGTGCTCATGGCATTCCCGCCGCTGGCCGCCGCCCTGTTCGCGCTCGGCGCGGACCGCAAGTTCGGCGCCCACATCTTCGACCCGGCCAACGGCGGCGCCATCCTCTGGCAGCACCTGTTCTGGTTCTTCGGCCACCCAGAGGTGTACATCATTGCGCTGCCGTTCTTCGGCATCGTGTCGGAGATCTTCCCGGTCTTCAGCCGCAAACCCCTGTTTGGCTACAAGGGCATCGTGTACGCCACCATCGCCATCGCAGCCCTGTCCGTGACGGTGTGGGCCCATCACATGTACGTCACCGGCGCGATCTTCCTGCCGTTCTTCGCCTTCATGACCATGCTCATCGCGGTGCCCACCGGCGTGAAGTTCTTCAATTGGATCGGCACCATGTGGGGCGGGTCGCTGACCTTCGAAACGCCGATGCTCTGGAGCATGGGGTTCCTGGCCACGTTCCTGTTCGGCGGCCTCACCGGGATTATCCTGGCTTCGCCGCCCATGGACTTCCACGTCTCGGACACCTACTTCGTGGTGGCGCACTTCCACTACGTGGTGTTCGGCACGGTGGTGTTCGCCATGTTCGCCGGGTTCTACTTCTGGTGGCCCAAGTTCACCGGCACCATGCTCAACGAGCGCCTGGGCAAGATCCACTTCTGGATGCTGTTCCTGGGCTTCCACGCCACGTTCCTCATCCAGCACTGGCTGGGTGTCCTGGGCATGCCCCGCCGGTACGCGGACTACATGCCGGAGGACAACTTCACCGGAATGAACCAGTTCTCCACCATCGGGTCGTATCTCCTGGGCGCGTCCCTCATCCCGTTCTTCTGGAACGTCTACATCACCTGGCGCGCCGGCAAGAAGGTCACCGTGGACGATCCCTGGGGCTTCGGCGCTTCGCTGGAGTGGGCCACCTCTTGCCCGCCGCCGCGGCACAACTTCACGTCCCTGCCCCGGATCCGTTCGGAACGTCCCGCCCTGGACCTGCACCACCCGGAGCTGAGCGTCCGGCTCCACCCGTCCGAAAACGCCCCCGGGGAGAGCCTCCTGGGTGCCGCGGACATTGGGGAGCACGACGTCCACGACCCCAACCCGAACACCTAGCGGACCATCAGAATTACGTCATGCCTTGTTTGCGTAATTGATGTGAACCTCATCACTTAAAGCGCTTTCCGGCTTGGAGCTTAGGTTTGCCTACCCTACAGTTTCCTGACATAGGCACCGTTTACCGGCGCCCATCAGGACTTAGGTTCAAGCAGACTTTTTCCCCACCGAAAGCAGCCTCAATGAAGATCCGCAACAGCGCGCTGGCCGGCATCGCACTCGCCGCCACCGCCGCTCTTGGCCTGACCGCCTGCGGCGGCGCCACCCCCGCCGGCAACGGCTCGTCTTCCGCTTCCGGCGGCGCCGCCGCGGGCGGGATTACGGTGTACAACGCCCAGCACGAGAGCCTCACCAAGGAATGGGTGGATGCCTTCACGGCCGAAACCGGCATCAAGGTGACCCTCCGGCAGGGCGATGACACGGAGATGTCCAACCAGATCATCCAGGAAGGCCAGGCGTCCCCCGCGGACGTGTTCCTCACCGAAAACTCCCCCGCCATGACCCAGGTGGAGAACGCCGGCCTGTTCGCCGACGTCAACAAGGACACCCTGGCCCAGGTCCCCTCCGAATTCACCCCCTCCACCGGGAAGTGGACGGGCATCGCCGCACGCTCCACCGTCCTGGTCTACAACAAGACCAAGCTCACCGAGGACCAGCTGCCCAAGTCCATGCTTGACCTGGCCAAGCCCGAATGGAAGGGCCGCTGGGCTGCGTCACCCACCGGCGCGGACTTCCAGGCCATTGTCTCCGCACTGCTGGAACTGAAGGGCGAGTCCGCCACCGAGGACTGGCTCAAGGCCATGAAGGACAACTCCAAGGCGTACAAGGGCAACAGCACGGCCATGAAGGCAGTGAACGCCGGTGAAGTGGATGCCGCGCTGATCTACCACTACTACTACTACGGCGACCAGGCCAAGACCGGCGAGAACTCCAACAACGTCACGCCTTACTACTTCAAGAATGAGGACCCGGGCGCCTTCCTGTCCGTCTCCGGCGGCGGCGTGCTCAAGTCGTCCAAGAACGCTGCAGCCGCGCAGGCCTTCCTGAAGTTCATCACCGGCAAGAAGGGGCAGGAAGTCCTGAAGAACGGCACGTCCTTCGAGTACGCCATCGGCTCTGATGTGCCTGCCAACGACAAGCTGGTTCCCATCAAGGACCTGCAGGCCCCCAAGGTGGACGCTGCGAAACTCAACTCCCAGAAGGTCAGCGATCTGATGACCCAGGCAGGACTACTGTAATTCCGTGACCTCCGATCTATCGGCTCCCCCACGGCGGAGCACGACGACGGCGGGCCGGGGCACACGCCCCCGCCCGCCTTTCGGCGTTTCCGCGGTGTCCGTCGTGGCGGTGCTGATCGCCCTCTTCTCCCTCATCCCGCTGGGGTACGTGGCCTACATGACGGTGGCAACCGGGTGGGACACCGCCGTCGGCCTCATCCTGCGCCCCCGGGTGGGCGAACTGCTGCTGAACACCCTGCTCCTGATGGCTGCCACCATCCCGCTGTGCCTGCTGCTTGGCGTCGCGGGGGCATGGCTGGTGGAACGGACCAAACTGCGCGGCCACCGAATCTGGGCAGTCCTGCTGGCCGCGCCGCTGGCCGTCCCGGCGTTCGTGAACAGCTACGCCTGGGTGTCGGCCATCCCGTCGCTGGGCGGCCTGGGCTCGGGGATCCTGATTTCCACCCTCTCCTACTTCCCGCTGGTCTACATTCCGGCGGCAGCCACCCTGAGCCGGCTGGACCCGGCCATAGAGCAGTCGGCCGCCGCGCTGGGACTGGGCGCCTGGCGGGCCTTCTTCCGGGTGGTGCTCCCCCAGCTGCGGATCGCACTGACGGGCGGCGCGCTGCTGGTGGGGCTGCACCTGCTGGCCGAATACGGCGCCTTCGCGATGATCCGCTTCGACACCTTCACCACCGCGATCATGACCCAGTACCGGTCCACGTTCAACGGCGCCGCCGGGAACATGCTGGCCAGCGTGCTGGTGTTCTTCTGCCTGCTGCTGCTGGTGGCCGAAGTCCGCAGCCGCGGCACGGCACGCTACGCGAGGATCGGTTCAGGCGTGCAGGCCAAGGCTCTGCGGCTCCCCCTGCATGCCTACCACGTCCCCGCGCAGCTCTTCCTGCTGGCGCTGACCGCCCTGGCGTTCGGCCTCCCGCTGTTCTACGTGCTGAAGTGGATCCTGGCCGGCGGGGCCGAGGCCTGGACCGCCTCCGAATTCCTCCCCGCACTACTTGCCACGTTCTGGTACGGGCTCCTCGGCGCCGCAGCCACCATCGTGGTCGCCTTCCCCATGGCCTACCTCGCGGTCCGGAGGCCCGGCTGGTTCAGCAAGTCCCTGGAACTGTCCAACTATGTCACCAGCTCCATGCCCGGCATCGTGGTGGCCCTGGCCTTCGTCACCGTCAGCATCCGCTTGGTACCGGGGATCTACCAGACGGCGGGAGTGCTGGTGGCCGCATATGTTCTCCTGTTCCTTCCGCGGGCCCTGGTGAACCTCCGGGCCGGCCTGGCACAGGCGCCCAAGGAACTCGACGAGGCAGCACAGGCGCTGGGCAAGCCGCCGCTGCTGGCCTTCATCCGTGTCACCCTGCGGCTCACGGCTCCGGCCGCCGCGGGCGGGGCTGCCCTGGTGTTCCTGGCCATCGCCAACGAACTTACCGCCACGCTGCTCCTGTCCCCCAACGGCACCCGGACCCTGGCCACCGAGTTCTGGAGCAAGAGCAGCGAAATCGACTACGCCGGCGCCGCACCCTATGCCCTGCTGATGATCCTGCTTTCCGCACCCATGACCTATCTCCTCTTCCAACAGTCCAAGAAAGTAGCCGGACAGTGACAGCACCATCGACCCGCAGGCTGCCCGAGCCGCGGGTGGCACCCTCAGTGGCCGCAACCACCAACAGCCACCTGCAGATCACGGACGTCACCAAGAACTTCGGATCGCAGGCGGTCCTGAGGGGCGTCAACCTGTCCGTGGCCAAGGGCGGAACCACCGCCATCGTGGGACCGTCAGGCTCCGGCAAGACCACGCTCCTGCGCCTGATCGCCGGGTTTGAGCATCCGGACACCGGCAGCATCTCGCTCAACGGGACCCTGGTGGCGGGTGAGGGCGCTTGGCTGCCGGCGCACAAGCGCCAGATCGGCTACGTGGCCCAGGACGGTGCCCTGTTCCCGCACCTCACCGTGGGCCAGAACGTTGCCTTCGGCCTTGATGCGGCAAAGCTTGAAGGCGGCAGGCGGGCCGTGGCAGCACGCGTTGCCGAACTCCTGGAAATGGTGTCCCTGGATGCCGCCATGGCCAAGCGCCGGCCGCACCAGCTCTCCGGCGGCCAGCAGCAGCGGGTTGCCCTGGCCCGGGCGCTGGCCCGTGAACCGGAGCTGATGCTCCTGGACGAGCCCTTCTCCGCCCTGGATGCCGGGCTCCGCGTGGCCACCCGCCGCGCCGTGGCCAAGGTGCTGGCCGAGGCCGGCGTCACCACCATCCTGGTCACGCACGACCAGGCCGAGGCCCTCTCCTTCGCCGACCAGGTGGCCGTGATGCGCGGAGGCAAGCTGGCCCAGATCGGCAACCCCTTTGTGGTGTACACCCGCCCCGCAGACCGCGCCACCGCTGAATTCCTGGGCGACGCCGTCATCCTGGACGCCTGGCTGGAAGGGTCCCTGGCCACCTGCTCCCTGGGCGGCATCCCGGTGCGCAGGCCACCGGCGCAGGGACGGGTGCAGCTGATGCTGCGGCCGGAACAGATCCGCATCGCCGAAGACGGCCCCATCCGCGGCGTGGTGGTGGACACCGACTACTTCGGGCCCGAAACCACGGTGCGGCTGAAGCTGAACGTGCCCCAGGAAGTGGCAGAGCACGCCGACCACCGCTACCCCGGCGGCGGCGAAGTGATCACCATCCGGCACTGGAACGCGTCGATCGCGCGGCCCGGCATGGAGCTGTGCCTGCGGGTTGTGGGCGAAGCCGTCGCGTTCCCGATCGAGGACTGAGCTGCGGCCTGCCGCGCTCAGCTGCGTATCAGAAGCTTGTCCGCACATCCGAAGCTACAGGGCACAGATGGACGAACAAGCTTCTGATCGGTGCGCCCGCCCCTGCTGACACAGAAAAAACACCGGGCGGAAACACTCCGGCAACCTCGTCAGGGCAAGCTGTGCTTACGGGGATACAACAGCAGGAGGCAGCCCACATGGAGGCACAAGGAGTACGTACCGCCCAGCTCCGCATCGGGGACCAGATTGAGGCATGGCACCGCGGCAGGCTCTTCCACAAGGGACGGGTGACGGACGTCGTCCCGCACCTGGAACTCTTCTGGATCCTGGACGCCCGCACCGGCACCCGCAAGCTGCTGGACCCCGAGGCCCTGGAGATCCGCCACGTGGAAGCCCCTGCCGAAACGGGAACCCAGGTATCAGCCAAGACCCAGGCAAAACCACTCGCCCCCGCCTGAAGCCCGGCGAAGGGTCAGGTGCGTTCCTGGTAGACGTCCGGGACGCCGTCGTGGTCCGAATCCACCCTCTCAAGCTCTTCGGCGACCCGGTACTGCCGGTTCCGGGTCCGCAGCACAGCCGTGGCCAGCAGCGCGGCGATCAGTGACGCAGCCAGGATGCCCACCTTGGCGTGGTCGTCATGGAGGCTGCCATGGCCGAAGCTGAGCTCCGCCACCAGCAGGGACACGGTGAACCCGATCCCTGCCAGCAGCGCCACGCCAAACACATCGATCCATTTGAAGGAGCTGTCCAGGCTGGCCCTGGTGGCCTTGGTCAGGATCCACGTGGTGCCCATGATGCCCACCGGCTTGCCCAGGACCAGGCCCAGGATGATACCCAGCGCCACCGGGTCCGTCAGGGCCGAGCCCAGGCCCTCCCACCCGCCAACGGCCACGCCGGCGGAGAAGAACGCGAAGATGGGAACGGCCACGCCGGCGGAAATCGGCCGGAACCGGTGCTCGAAGATCTCGGCCAGTCCGGGCCCTGCCTCCGGGCCGCCGGAGGCCCGGGACCGGATCACGGGAATGGCGAAGCCCAGGAGCACCCCGGCCACGGTGGCGTGGATGCCGGAGGCGTGCACCAGCGCCCAGGTCGCGGCACCCAGCGGCAGCAGGATCAGCCAGGCGGCAACTGCGTGGCGGCCGAAGAACCGGCGGTACTTCTGGGCCAGGAAGGTGTAGACCGCCAGCGGGATGAGGGCCAGGAGCAGCGGCGCGGCCTGGATGTCGCTGGAGTAGAAGAACGCGATGATGGTGATGGCAATCAGGTCATCCACCACGGCCAGCGTCAGCAGGAAGATCCGCAGGGCGCTGGGCAGGTGGGATCCGATGATGGCCAGGACAGCGACGGCAAAGGCAATGTCCGTTGCGGTGGGGATGGCCCAGCCGCGCAGAGTTTCCGGGCTGGCGAGGTTGACGACGGCGTAAATCACCGCCGGGACAGCCACGCCGCCCACGGCGGCCGCGACGGGCACGATGGACTTGCTGACTTGCCGCAGGTCGCCGGCAACGAATTCGCGTTTGAGTTCCAGGCCCACGAGGAAGAAGAAGATGGCCAGCAGCCCGTCCGCTGCCCAGGCCCCCAGGCTCAGGTCCAGGTGCCACGGCTCATAGCCCACCCTGAGATCCCGGAGGGCAAAGTAGCTGTTCGACGCCGGGGAGTTGGCCCAGATGAGGGCAATCACGGCAGCCAGGACCAGGAGGGCTCCACCCACGGTTTCCTTGCGGAGGATCTCCCCGATGCGCAGGGCTTCGGCGTAGCTGCCGCGGGCGAAGACGGTGGAGCCGAAAAACTTGTTCCTGCTGGGCGTGGGCGGGGTGGAGGTCATGAAGGCGTCCTTAAATCCGGGTTCGGCAAATCCATGCCGACCAGACTTCCCGGCGCACCTCCACGTATCCTACCGGGTACCGGCTACCCGGCGCGGCGGCCCCCGGCGCGCTCTGCCCGGCCGTTCATGCGTTCTGCCCGGCTGTTCAACTGGATGGCCCGCACGGCCCGGTCGAGGTAAGTCCGGGCCTCCGGGGAGTTGGCCAGCTGCACCAACTCCGCTGCCACCACCACCAGCTTGACGTTGCGGTGGCTGCTGGTGCTGACCAGCATCTGGAAGGCGTCGTCGGAGCCGAGCTTCAGCTGCCCCATGAGGATGCCCCTGGCCTGGTCGATCAACGTGCGGGTTGCGGTGGCACCCACCACGGCCTCGCGCGCAGCCTCTTCAGTTTCGCGCTGCAGCGTCCGGCTGAGGTCCACCGTCACGCCTTCGAACGCCGCCAGCGTTCCATCAGCGGCCAGGATCGCCTCGCCGGAGGTGAGCACACGCCTGGTCCGGCCGCGGGCATCGACGATCCGGTGGTACATGCAGAAGAACCCGCCGGTGGTCGATACCTGCGCCAGGATCTCCTCGCACCGCTCCCGGTCATCCGGGTGCTTGTGGGACAAGATCAGTTCCATGCTGGGGACAACATCGCCGCGCTGGTAGCCGTGCAGCCGGAACATCCCGTCCGACCAGTGGAAGGTTGGGCCTGCAGGCCCCATCTCCACCCTGAAGATGCCCGCATCGCTTTCACTGTCTCTGAGCGCACTCGAATACGTGTATAGGTTGCTGAGCTCCATCACAGGTCCACCCTCCCGCACACCGGCCAGCCCCCCCCTATGGGAGCGGGCTCTCGTCACTACTCCCAGTATGGTCGCCCCGCGCGCCGGAAGGTAGGGCGGGATGCCCTATGGATGCACCGGACACATAGAGTAGGAACCCTTGCCACTTATACCCCTAGGGGGTATATTGGTGGTGTTGTCAGTGAAGTGGTATGTCCCGGCTGGTGCCCACACCGGCCTTCACAGCCGTTCAACCCCAGCGCCCCTTGATTCCCTCAACGGATTGGAACTGACATGAACACCGGGAACCGCCCCCAGCTCCCCCTCGCTTCCTCCGGCTGCAGCTGCTGCGCCCCTGCCGGCGCCGCGGAACCGGCCACCACCCTGCCCGCGCCTGAGGCACAAAAGCGCCCTGCCGCCGTCGGAAATTCCGATCGCCTGGCAGCGGCTTCCTCGAAGGAGGAATGATGCAGGACCATCACGACATGCAGCACCAGGGCGGCCCGCACGACCATCACCAGCCACCCAGCGGAACCCTGACCCAGCCGCCGTCGCACGGCGCCGGGCATGGACAACACGGCGGCCGCAGCGACGACGACCATACCGTCCACACGCACGGCCAGCACGCCGGGCACAGCACAGCCATGTTCAAGGACCGGTTCTGGCTGACGCTGGTCCTGGCCGTTCCGGTGGTCTATTTCAGCCCCATGATGGGCGACCTTTTGGGCTACATGCCGCCCGAGTTCCCCGGTTCCGCCTGGATCCCGCCGGTCCTGGGCACCGTCATCTTCCTGTACGGCGGCCAGCCGTTCCTCAAAGGCGGCCTGCAGGAGCTCAAGGACCGCGCTCCGGGAATGATGCTGCTGATCGGCATGGCCATCACGGTGGCCTTTGCCGCTTCCTGGGTCACCAGCCTGCGCATCGGCGGCTTCGACCTGGACTTCTGGTGGGAGCTGGCGCTGCTGGTGGCCATCATGCTGCTGGGCCACTGGATCGAGATGCGTGCCCTCGGGTCGGCGCAGGGTGCCCTGGATGCCCTCGCGGCTCTGCTGCCGGACGAGGCCGAACGCATTACGGACAGCGGCACGGAAACCGTCCCCGTTTCCCACCTCAAGACCGGCGACCTGGTCCTGGTCCGCCCCGGCGCCCGCATGCCCGCGGACGGAACCGTGGTGGACGGGCAGGCTGAGTTCGACGAGTCCATGATCACGGGGGAATCCAAAACCGTGGCACGCGGCGCCGGCGACCCGGTGGTGGCCGGAACCGTGGCCACGGACAGCAGTGTCCGGGTGCGCGTCACCGCCGTGGGCGACCAGACCGCCCTGGCCGGGATCCAGAGGCTGGTGGAAGAGGCGCAGGCGTCGTCGTCGCGTGCCCAGGCACTGGCAGACCGCGCAGCGGCCTTCCTCTTCTACTTCGCCGCCGGCGCCGGTGTCCTGACCTTCATCGCCTGGACACTGCTGGGAAGCGTTCCAGACGCCGTCACCCGCACCGTCACCGTCCTGGTCATCGCCTGCCCGCACGCCCTGGGTCTGGCGATACCCCTGGTGATCGCCATTTCCACGGAGCAGGCGGCCCGGGCCGGGGTGCTGATCAAGAACCGGATGGCGCTTGAACGGATGCGCACCATCGACGTGGTCCTGTTCGACAAGACCGGCACGCTGACCACCGGTGAGCCGGAGCTGAAGGACGTTGCCGTGGCCGGCGGCGTCGGGGCGGACGCCGTGCTGGCCCTCGCCGCCGCCGTCGAGTCGGACAGCGAGCACCCCGTGGCGCGGGCCATCGTCCGCGCCGCCAGGGCCCGGAGCCTGCCACTGCCCCAAGCCACCGGTTTCACCTCCCTGCCGGGCCGGGGCGTCCGGGCCAGCGTGGACGGCCGCACCGTGCACGTGGGCGGGCCTGCGCTCCTGCGCGAGCTCGGCGTCGTCGAACCCGAGGCCCTGGCCTCAAGCACCCGGGCGTGGATGGACCGCGGAGCCGCCGTGCTCCACGTTGTCGACGGCGGCACGGTCCTGGGTGCCGTGAGCCTGGAGGACGCGGTGCGGCCGGAGTCGCGGCAGGCTGTGTCCGCCCTGCAGCGGAGGGGCGTCAAGGTGGCCATGGTCACCGGTGATGCGCACCAGGTGGCGCAGGCCGTGGCGGCGGACCTGGGCATTGACGAAGTGTTCGCCGAGGTCCTGCCCGCGGACAAGGACAAGAAGGTGGCCGAGCTGCAGGGCCGCGGGCTGAAGGTGGCCATGGTGGGCGACGGCGTCAACGACTCGCCGGCGCTGGCACGCGCGGAGGTGGGCATCGCCATTGGCGCCGGAACCGACGTCGCCATGGAATCGGCGGGCGTGGTGCTGGCGGGGAACGATCCGCGCGCAGTGCTGTCCATGGTGGACCTGTCCCGGGCCAGCTACCGCAAGATGTGGGAGAACCTGGTGTGGGCCACGGGCTACAACATCCTGTCCGTGCCGCTGGCCGCGGGCGTCCTGGCGTTCGCCGGGGTGGTTCTGTCCCCGGCTGCCGGGGCTGTGATGATGTCCGCGTCCACCATCGTGGTGGCCCTGAACGCCCAGCTGCTCCGGCGCCTGAAACTGAACCCGTCTGAGGTACGTTGAACAGCATGGACAGATCGGAAGGAGGGACAGCCATGACCACCCGCGCCGTGGCGTCCTTCCTCCGCGCAGCCTGGCTGCTGGCCGCCACCCTGGCCGTCATCGCCGGGCTGCTGGGCATGCACGTGCTGACCGCCGGGCATGCTTCGCACGGGCCTGTTGCCCAGGGCATGGATACGCACAGCGCGGCGTCGCACAGCATGGCCTCCCACAGCATGGCCTCCCACAGCGCTGACTCCCCCGCGGCACCGGCCGGGGCCGCCGCCGTCGTGCATTCCGCGGTTGGGGACCATCCCGGCCACGCGGCCGCCCCGGCTTCCACCGACCCGCCGGCCCTGGCGCCGGGCACCTGCGGCAACTCCTGCCCGGGGGCGCAGGAGTCGGGGGCGCCCTGCGTGCCGTCGGTCCCCGGCGGCCCCGTGACGGTCCTCCCGCCGCAGGCAACCCTTGCCGTCCTTCCGTTGCTGCCGGCGGCCGGCAACCCAGGCTCTTCCTACGGGTACCTGCCGCCCAGCCCATCACCGTGCGACCTCTCCATCAGCCGGACGTAAACCGGACTGCGCCCTGTACCCCGGCCCAGTTCCACTACATCCCTGAAGGACCCATGAACCCCACTATCAAAACCCTGTCCATTGCTGCTGCCCTGGCGGCTTCCCTCGGCCTGGCAGGATGCGCGGCCAATGCCGGCTCCGGCAACGGCATGCCCATGGACCACGGCAGCTCCAACCCCATGTCCAGCACGATGCCAAGCGCCGGCACCATGCCCAGCGCCAACGCCGACCATAACCAGGCGGACATCATGTTTGCCCAGATGATGATCCCGCACCACGCCCAGGCGGTGGAGATGAGCGGCATCATCCTGGCCAAGCCGGACATGCCCGCAGAGGTGACCGCGCTCGCCACCAAGATCAAGGCGGCGCAGGCACCGGAGATCGCGCAGATGACCGGCTGGCTCAGCGGGTGGAACGTGCCCACCATGATGAGCGACCACTCCGGACACGGCATGACCGGCATGGTGGACGACGACGGCATCGAGAAGCTGAAGTCTGCCACCGGTACCGAGGCCGCGCGGCTGTTCCTCGAGCAGATGATCGGGCACCATGAGGGCGCCATCGACATGGCCCAGCAGGAGATCAGCGCCGGCAAATTCCCGGACGCCGTGAAGCTGGGCCACGACATCGTGGACGCGCAGCAGGCGGAAATCACGCAGATGAAGCAGCTGCTGACCACCCTGTAACCGGCACTTCCGGCCGCCGGGCAGTCCTGCGGCGCGGCGGCGGCACCTGACCTCGGGAGCCCGCCGCCGCGCCGTTGCGTGTTAAGTTGAAAGGCACGGGTCCGGACCGGATCCGCCAGCAGCTGGGAAAAGAGACATCTCCTTGGACACTTCCGCACCAGTACGAATCCTGACCGTCTGCACCGGCAACATCTGCCGCTCGCCGGTGGCCGAACGGCTGCTGCAGGCAGGACTCGACCAGGTGGTGCCGGGTGGTTTCCAGGTGTCCAGCGCCGGCACCCGCGCCCTGGTGGGCGAACCCATGCAGCCCATTTCAGCGGACATCGTGCGGACCTTTGGCGGTGATCCCGAAGGGTTCGCGGCACGGCAGCTCACGCCCAGGATCCTGCGGGGCGTTGACCTGGTGCTCACCATGACGTCCGGGCACCGCGGCGAGGTCCTGCAGCTTGATGCCTCCCTGCTCAAGCGGACGTTCACCATCCGCGAGTTCGCCCGGATGCTTGATGTCCTGGCCCAACGGGCCTCCGGGACAGATGCCCAGCGGGCCGCCGTCGAATCTTCCCCAGGTGCGCTTCCGGGCGGCGACGCGTCCGACGGCGACGCCCGGCTGGCTGCCAACGCCGCCTTGTGGCGCGGCTTGCCGGCACGGGCCGCCGGGGTGCGCCACCTTTCGCTCCCCGCCGACTCCGCAGACAACGACATCGTGGACCCGTACCGCCGTGCGCCGGAGGTGTACCGGGAGATGGAGGACCAACTGGCCCCCGCCATTGTCTCCATCCTGCGCCATGCCCGCCTCAACGCCCCGGTCCCCGGGACCGCGCCCCAGTCGCCCTAGCGGAACAGCGTTACAGCAGCTCGACGCCGAACCGGATGGAACCTTCGCAGGTGACAGTTTGGATAACCTTGTAGCCAACCGGGGCGTGCCCGACGCACACTGAACCCACCAAACACAATGAGGTGGAGGCGTCATGAGCATCCCAGGCGGTTCTGATCCATCCGGGCCCGGTAACTCCGGGAACTCCGGTTCCCTGCCGCCGGGTTCCTCCGGTTCCCACCGGCCGGCCTGGCTGGCGGCTCTGGGCCGCCGCCGCTGGGTCGCCGCCCTGGTGGTGCTGGCACTTGTGGTGGCTGCCGGAGTCGCGGTCTTCAGCCTGAGCCGCTCCGGCCAGCAAGCACAGCCTGCAGCCACCCAAACCGAGTCGCCCAACCCGACGCCGACGCCCACGCCCACCCCGACCCCCTCTGAAACTCCCCCGCCCGCTCCTGCTCCCCCACCGCCGCCTGCCCCGATCCCGGACCTGCCCGCCACCCCGATGAACATCCTCGTCATCGGCAGCGACATCCGTGACACTCCCGCACGCGACGCCGCCGCCCACACTGCAGCCACCGGTGAACCCTCAGACCAGAGGGCGGACACCCTGATGGTGGTCCATGTCCCTGCCGACCGCCGGAACCTCTACCTCGTCTCCATCAACCGCGACAACTGGGTGGACATCCCGGGCTTCGGCAGCGCCAAGATCAATTCCGCGCTCCAGTATGGCGGGATCGACCTGCAAACCGCCACGGTGCAGCAGCTGCTGGGAATTACCATCGACCACACCCTGATGCTCGACTTTGGCGGGTTCAAGCTCCTGGTGGACGGCCTGGGCGGCATCGACGTCAATGTGCCGATGTCCTTCCAGTCCTCGATCGAAACCCAGCACGTCTTCACCCAGGGCATGAACCACCTGGACGGACAGGCCGCCCTGGAATTTTCCCGCGAGCGCTACGCGTTCTCCGACGGCGATTTCCAACGGGTCCGCGACCAGCAGATCATGCTCCGTGCCATCCTGGCCCGCCTCACCGGGGGCAGTGCCCTGAACGACGTGAACGCGGTGCGGTCGCTGGTTGATTTCGCCTCCTGCTGCCTCACCGTGGACAAGGGTTTCGATCCCGTCCAGGCAGCGATCCTGGCCTACAGCCTGCGCAATCTGGATACTAACGCCATCGGCACCATGACGCTTCCGACGGCGGGCTCCGGCTTCGTTGCCGGGCAGTCCGTGCTGTTTCCCGACTATGGAGGGATCGCGGCCGTGGGGGCGGCACTTCGGGAGGGCCGGATCGGCGACTTCGCGAGGCCTTAGGGCACGCCAGCGACACGCTTAGTCACTGGCGACGCGCATATTCCCCGGCGCGGCAATATTTGGGGTGCGCCGATGACTTTGGGCGTCGCAGCGGAATTTGCGCGTCGCCACTGCGGCAATACGCTCCGGACGCGGCCGCCACGCCTTGTTCAGCAGCGGCTTACCCGGGGTTCACCGGCGGGACAGAGTCTGTGCGCCCGCCGGAGCGAACCTGAGGGCATGACTGAGAACTCCCGCGCCACCGTTTCACGCCGCACCGTCGTCAAGGGGTCGGTCCTGGCCGCCGCGCTCGCATCCGTCCCGGCCGGTGCCCAGGCAGGCACCACACCGTCAGGCGTTGCGCTGGTCCGCAACCGCCTGACCCTGCCCAGCGGCATCGCCACCGGCGACGTCACCTCCGATTCAGCCGTCCTGTGGTCCCGCGCGTCCGGCGCAGGCCGGATGACGGCAGTCCTGCGGGCCGTGGACGACGGCGGCCAGGTCCTGCGCGGGCGCGGCGCCTTTGAGCGGGTGCTCCGCGGGCCCCGGGCCACCCAGGCGTCCGATTTCACCGCCAAGATCCATGCGGGAAACCTGCCGTCCAACACCCGCTTCGCACTGGACATCAGCTTCGAGGACGACGGCGGGGCGGCCGGCGAGACGGTCCGCGGCAGCTTCCGCACGGCGCCGGACGCCGGAACGATCAACGGCACGGGCCGCACCGGTGGCACCAGCAGCGGCGGCGACGTCCCGGCGTCGTCTGCCCAAAGCTTTGTGTGGACCGGCGACACCGCTGGCCAGGGGTGGGGCATCAACGAGGAGATCGGCGGGATGCGCGGCTACCGGGCCATGCACCAGACCCGCCCGGACTTCTTCATCCACTCCGGCGACACCATCTACGCCGACGGGCCCATCGCCGAAAGCGTGGTGGAAAAGGACGGCCAGGTGTGGCGGAACCTGGTGACAGAGGAGGTCTCCAAGGTGGCCGAAACGCTCACCGAGTTCCGCGGCCGGCACCGGTACAACTCCATGGACGCCAACATGCGGGCCATGTTCGCTGACGTCCCCGTGATCGCCCAGTGGGACGACCACGAGACCCACAACAACTGGTACCCCGGCCAGATCATCGATGACTCCCGCTACACGGTGCGGGACGTCAACACCCTGGCTGCCCGCGGCCGGCAGGCATGGCAGGAAAACATGCCCGTCGCGGACAGCTCGGCCGTCTGGCGCCCGGGAACGTTCGACGACGCCGGCCAGTACCAGCCCGCCCGGATCTACCGGAAAATCAGCCGCGGACCGCAGCTGGACGTCTTCTGCCTGGACATGCGCACCTTCAAATCGCCCAACACGGACGGCAAGGAGCCTTACGCCACCTCCATCCTGGGCCAGGAGCAGGTGGACTGGCTGATCCGCGAAGTTTCGAAGTCAAAGGCGACCTGGAAGGTGATCGCCGCGGACCTGCCGCTGGGCATCGTGGTGCCGGACGGCCCGGTCAACCAGGAGAGCCTGTCCAACCTCGACGCCGGCGCCCCGTTGGGCCGTGAGCTGGAAATTGCCGCGGTGTTGAGCGCCTTCAAGCGCAACGGCGTGAAGAACACGGTGTGGCTCACCGCCGATGTGCACTACTGCGCCGCCCACCACTACTCCCCCGAACGGGCAGCCTTCACCGGCTTCGATCCGTTCTGGGAGTTCGTGGCCGGGCCCATCGCCGCGGGATCATTCGGCCCCAACACGATGGACGGCACGTTCGGGCCCGAGGTGGTGTTCTCGAAGGCAGGGCGCTTTGCCGGGGAGTCCCCGCGCGGCGGCGAAAACCAGTTCTTCGGGCACGTCCAGTTGGATGCGGACAACAGCTTCACCGTGAGCCTTCGCAACGCCAACGGAGCCACGGTGTTCTCCAAGGTCCTGACGCCGGAGCCGTAGCTTCAGGTCCCCCGCGGCACTGTTGCTGCGCCGACGGCGGCCGTTATTTTCCGCCGCCCCCTGGGTACGCCGTTGGTAGTGTTCCTGCAAATCGGCACGGCATTCGGGCACGGCGAGGACGGGGTGGTTTCTTGAAGGGTGAATCAGCAAAAGACGACGGCCTGACGGAGGCCGTCCAGCAGGCCGGGGCCGTGGAGCTGCTCCTGATCCGGCACGGCGAGAGCGAAGGCAACGTGGCGGCCACCGAGGCCCGTGCGGCCGGAGTGGAAGTCATCGAGGTTCCGGCCCGCGATGCGGACGTGGACCTGTCGGCAACCGGGAGGGAACAGGCCAAGGCGCTGGGTATCGCCCTGGGCCGGACCGCCGGGGAGTTCCGCCCTGACGCCGTGGTGTCCTCCCCCTATGCCCGTGCCCGCCAGACCGCTGAGATTGCGGTGGAAACAGCCGGCTGGCCGCTGCAGGTGCGCACGGACGAGCGGCTCCGCGACCGCGAACTCGGCATCCTGGACCGGCTCACGCGGCTGGGCGTGGAGAGCCGCTACCCCGAGGAATCCGAACGCAGGGACTGGCTGGGAAAACTGTATTACCGGCCGCCGGGAGGGGAATCCTGGGCGGACGTGGCGCTGCGGCTGCGGTCCGTCCTGGCAGAGCTGAACGGCCTGGGCACCGGCCAGCGGGTGATGCTGGTGTGCCACGACGCCGTGATCATGCTGTTCCGGTACGTGCTGGAGGGGCTGAGCGAGAAGGAACTGCTGGACCTGGCAGCCACGGAGGCCATCCTCAACGCTTCGGTGACCCGGTTCGTCCGCCCCTCCGGCGTTGGGCCGTGGACGCTGGAGAGCTTCAACGTTGCCGACCACCTGGCCGAGCAGGGCGTCACCGTCACCGAGCATGCCGGAGACACCAGTGTCCGGCCGCGGTGAATCCTCCGGCGCCACCCTGGTGACGCCGTCGCTCCTGCGGGACTGGCCGCTGCCGGCACCGGGCGCGGACAAGTATTCCCGTGGCTCAGTGCTGGTGGTGGGCGGTGCCCGGGCCACCCCCGGCGCCGCCCTGCTGGCCGGCACCGCAGCGCTGCGCGCGGGCGCCGGAAAGCTGACCCTGGCCGTTGCCGGGTCGGTGGCCGTCCAGCTGGGGGTCGCGCTGCCCGAGTGCGGTTCCATCGGCCTGCCGGAGACTGCCGGCGGCTCGGTCAAACCGGAACTGGACAGCATCCACTCCTACGTGGACCAGGCGGATGCCCTCCTGGTGGGGCCCGGCCTGGACGACCCCGACCTTGCCGGTGAACTGCTGGAGGCGTTGCTTAAGCGCGAGGCCGGCGGCGGCCACGGCGGTGGCGGCAACCCCGGTGGTGGCGCCGGCAGCAGGCAAGGCGCCGCCGTCGTCCTCGATGCCTACGCGCTGGCCGCGCTGGTACACCTGGAGGACCAGCTGGACCCGTGGCGCGGCCGCCTCATCCTCACACCGAATCCCACGGAGGCCGGCATCCTGCTGGGGCGGGACACGGATGACCTCGAGAAGGACCTGGCCGAAATCTCCGAACGGTTCGACGCCGTAGTCAGCTGCCAGGGGCTGATCACCCAGCCGCCAGGGCTGAACCCCGACGAGCCGGACCTGTGGAAGATCACCACGGGGTACGGCGGACTGGGCACCTCCGGCAGCGGGGACGTGCTGGCCGGGGCCATTTCCGGGGTTCGTGCCCGGGGAACCAGCAGCGCGCAGGCAGCCTGTTGGGGTACCCACCTGCACGCAGCCGCGGCAGACAGGCTGGCCAGCAGGCTGGGCCCGCTGGGGTTCCTGGCCCGTGAACTTGCCGACGAACTGCCGGCGCTGATGCTGGAACTGGGCACCTGACCCTTGACGTGGACCGCCCGGACATGCGGACGGCCCCCGGCCAAAGCCGGGGGCCGCCGTGTCGGGAGGTCAGGGCCTACGCTGCCGTTGCGCTGTTTGGCGCTGTGGCGTGCACAGAATGGCGATTCGCCCCAAAAAGGCAGTCAACAGATATGGCCGCCTCCCGGTCCTTAAGGTCTAGGCAGCGATTTCCTGCTTTTCCCCCTTCGTTTCGATTTCGATCTTGCGCGGCTTGGCCTTTTCGGCGACCGGGATCCGCAGCGTCAGGACACCGGCGTCATAGCTGGCCTTCACCTTCTCTGTGTCCAAGGTGTCGCCAAGAATCAGCTGGCGGCTGAAGACGCCGCGCGGCCGCTCAGCGGCAATCAGCTCGGTATCCTTGCCAGCGGGATCGGGACGCTCCGCCCGCACCGTCAGGACGTTCCGTTCGACATCCACGTCCACCGAGTCCGCCGTGACACCCGGCAAATCAAAGGCCACGACGAATTCCTGGTCCTCGCGCCATGCATCCATCGGCATCGCCGCCGGACGTGCAGTGGTTCCGAGGACTTGCTGGGTTAGCCTGTCCAGCTCGCGGAACGGATCGGTTCGCATCAACATGGCTTCCCTCCTCGTGAGAGTTGATCCAACATCCACGTCAGTCGATCTATATTCGCTGACATAGATTTTTTAGCACCGTGGAAGCAGGTCCGCAAGAGGTTTGGGTGCCGATTCCTGAAGAATTTTTCGGTCCTGCAGGCTTCGGATTTCGGCCTTTTACCCGGGCACACGGAAGGGGCCTCTTGCACAGCTCCTGCTGTGCAAGAGGCCCCTTCCGGACTAGGTTCTGTCTTCTCCGGTCAGTCCCTGGTGGGGTCCGGACGCAGCGGTGCGGGCCCTGGATCCGGGACGGGCAGCGGGCCTGGGGGCGCCGGCGCGGGGAACGGATTGGGAGACGGCGGGCCGGGCGGGCGCGGCTGGGTGGGATCCGGCGATGTGGGCTCCGGACCGGGTTCGGGCGGAAACGGCTCGGGTTCGTGCACTGGCGGGATGGTCATGGAACTTCCCCTCTCACGCTGGGCGGATGTGCCTTGAACTGAACAGAATACGCCTGCGGCCCGCCGGCAACTACCCTCCAGTCCGGCGCCGTTTAGTACAGCGCTGATTGGTCCGGGACGGCGCCGACCAGCCGCAGCCAGCCGCGCAGCTGGGCGGAGCCTGCCTCCCCACAGCGGAAACCGACGTATCCGTCCGGGCGGACCGCCACAACGCCCCGGCCCGGGTGGCTGTCGAGGCGGTGGACATGGAGCAGGGGACCGGGTCCCGTCCGTGACCGCAAGGTGGGGCTACCGCCAAAGGCACCAGGGCCGGCGTCGCGTTCCAGCAAAAGGTGGACGCCGGGCACGGCGGTCAGTTCGTGTAGGCAGGCCGCCCGCCCGCCGACCGTCACGGGCGCATCCGGCAGCCGCTCGCCGGGCCTCGGCCACCCGGCGGCGCGCGGCGTGCCGTCCAGGGAGATGGCACTGTTCCGGTAGCGAACGAATGGCTGGGACAACAGCCTGATGCCCTGGGAGGTGAGCCACTGCCGGCGGAGCAGCACCGGCAGGACCGGAGCGAACGCGGGCAGGAGGCTCCGGGCCAGGCGGGCCGCCGGGTGCAGCGAGGCTTCGCCGAAGAAGATGACGTGCGTCAGCGCCAGCACGCGCCGGGCCGCGAGCCGCCGCTCGTGCCCATAGGTTGCCAGCAGTTCCGGGAGCGGCCTGCCTGCCGTCGAGGCGAAACCGAGCTTCCACCCGAGGTTGAGGGCGTCCAGGATGCCGTTGTTCATGCCCTGCCCGCCCGCAGGCGAGTGGGCGTGCGCGGCGTCGCCGGCGAGGAAGAGCGGAGTGTTTTCGAACGTGCTGGCCAGGCGGTGTTGAAGCGGGACCTGGGCCGACCAGCGCACGTCCCGGACGGCAGCACCCAGTCCCGACTCCCGGAGCAGGCGGGCCACTTCATCCGGCGGAACGGGCGGACCCAGCTGTCCGAAGCCGGCGGTGGATTGCGGCAGCGCCGGCCGGGTGGCCAGCATCCGCCAGGTGGCGCCCTCGCCCAGCGCGAAGAGGAAGGCCAGTCCCCCGGTCCCGACGGCCACGTGCAGCAGGCCAGGGTCCAGGGTGCCATCAAGCTCCAGGTCCGCCAGGACCGCCTCCACCCGGTACGGGGCACCCCGCCACTGCGCGCCGGTGAAGCCGCGGACCGTGCTGGACTGCCCGTCGCATCCGGCCAGGAACCGGGAAGCGTGGCCGCCGGCTCCGCCCCCGGCATCGCGAAGCTCCGCATGCACCAGGCCAGGCCCCGGGCCACCGCCGGTATCCAGGGTGCCCTCCGGTCCCAGTCCGCAGAACTCCACGCCCCAGTCCACCGGCACGCCCCTGGCCTGCAGTGCCTGCCAGAGCACGTCCTCGACGTCGGCCTGCCGGACCAGGGTCAGGTGCGGAAAGGCGGTATCCGGGAGGTCCGCGTGGCCCAACCGGGCTTCGACCACGCGCCGGCCGAAGTGTATGCGTGCCAGGGGCGTGGTGTCGGCCCGGTCCAGCAACGCGTCGGTCACGCCCAGCGGGCGAAGGCCCTCCAGTGCCCGTGCATGCAGCATCATCGCCCGGGACGGCCTGACACGGTGTTCGCGCCGGTCCACCACCCGGACCGTGGCTCCGTGGGCGTGCGCCTGGAGGGCCGTGGTGAGCCCGGCGGGACCGGCGCCTACCACCAGAAGGTCGGTGTCCGCCGTCGTGCGTTGCCTGCCTGCCATACCCGCCCGGCCGTCATGCCTGGCCGAGAAGCCGCCACCAGGCGTGGTCCTGGGTGGCTGCTTCCTGCATCCGGGCGGGGTTTGCGAGCACCTCGTCGCGGCGCAGCCCGGGAACCACTTTGTAGCTGATGGACCCGGGGACGCTCACCAGTTCCAGGACGCGCCAGAGGGCCGCAGCATAACTTCGCGCCCGCTCGGCACCGTCCCATTCGTACAGGCCGCGGTAAGCGCCGAAGGTGTCGTGGGCGCACCACAGCTTGGAAACAAAGCCCGGGAACCCGACGAAGAGCGGGGTGTTCAGCAGGCTTTCCGCCTCGAATAGCCGGTGCGCCCGGCCCCGGACCAGGCGCAGCGTGAAGGCCACCACCAGGATGCAGGGCTCGCCGGGCTGCCGGTCGACGGCGGTCTCCCGGTAGACCCGCGAGGTGCTGCCGTCAGCGAAGCGCAGCACCCGGCCCACGTTTTCCTTTGGAAGATGCACCTGCCTGCGGACCAGCATCACGCACGACGTTCCCATGCAGCGGGTCACCGCCAGCCATGCTTTGGCGCGGGGAGCCGGTCCGGATTCGGGGGTCATGGTTTCTCCTTTTCCCTGCGGGACCCTTTCAGGGTGCCGGGAACCGCGGGCAGGATCCCAGAGTCTTTCGCCCCATTCGGGGCGTCCCTTCTCCCCCGGTAGCGAACGGCCTGCCGACTTGTCCGGGCTGGTCTATATATTGAATCCATGACCTCCACCTCCCTGCAGGATTCCACCGGCACTGCCACCCCGGCGCCCCCGGTTGCCAAGAAGATCCCCACCGAACGCACCCACCACGGGGAGACGTTCGTGGACAACTACGAGTGGCTGCGGGACAAGGAATCGCCGGAGGTCGTGGAGCACCTGCGGGCCGAAAACGCGTACCAGGAAGCCGTCACCGCGCACCAGGAGCCGCTCCGCGAGGCCATCTTCCAGGAGATCAAGGGCCGCACCCAGGAAACAGACCTCTCCGTTCCACACCGCAAGGACGGCTGGTGGTACTTCAGCCGCTCCGCGGAGGGCAAGGAATACGGCATCCACTGCCGGGTCAAGGCGCAGGACACCGGAGACAAAGTGGCGGACTGGACTCCGCCCGCCGTGGAACCCGGCCTGCAGATCCCCGGCGAGGAAATCCTGATGGACGGCAACGTGGAAGCCGAAGGCAAGCCGTTCTTCTCCATAGGCGGCACCGCCGTCACGGTTGACGGCACCCTCTATGCCTACGCAGTGGACAACTCCGGAGACGAACGCTTCACCCTCCGGATCAAGGACCTCCGCACCGGTGAACTGCTGCCGGATTCCATCGAAAACATCTTCTACGGCGTGGCGTTCTCCCCGGACGGCACCCGCATCTTCTACACAGTGGTGGACGAGTCCTGGCGCCCGTATCAGGTGAAGGCGCACGTCCTGGGCACACCCGTGGCCGACGACGTTGTGGTGTACCAGGAGGACGACCCCGCCATGTGGCTGGGCTTCGAGCTCTCGGCGGACCGGCGCTACCTGGTGCTGGGCATTGGATGCTCGGAGTACAGCGAAACCCGGCTGCTCCGTTTCGACGACCCCACCGGGACCGTCAGCACGGTGATCTCGCGGGATGAACGCATCCTGTATGAGGCCGAGCCCTTCCTGCTCGACGGCCCCGACGGGAAAACCGAGAAAATCCTGCTCACGCACAACCACGGCGCCATCAACTCCATGGTCTCCCTGGCTGACGCGGAAGAACTCCACAAGCCGCTGGCAGAACAGACCTGGCAGACCGTCGTGGAACATTCCGGCGACGTCCGCGTCAACGGCGCCGGTGTCACCGCCACGCACCTGGTCGTGTCCATCCGCAAGGACACCATCGAGCGCGTCCAGGTGATGGGGCTGGCCGGGCTGGGCACGCCTGCGCAGCAGGCGCCGGTGGAGCCGGCGTTCGACGAGGAGCTGTACACGGCGGGGGTGGGCGGTTCGGACTACGAGGCACCCGTGATCCGGCTGGGCTACACGTCCTACTTCACGCCGTCCCGCATTTACGACTTCGTCCTGCCCACCCCGGAGCAGCCCACCGGCGAACTGCTGCTCCGCAAGGAGAGCCCCGTGCTGGGTGGCTATGACGGAAGCGATTACGTGGCCACCCGGGAATGGGCCACCGCAGGTGACGGCACGCGCATCCCGCTGTCGGTCCTGCGGCACAAGGCCGTCAAACAGGATTCGACGGCGGCCGGCCTGGTGTACGGGTACGGCTCCTACGAGATGAGCATGGACCCCGGCTTCGGAGTAGCACGGCTGTCCCTGCTGGACCGCGGTGTGGTGTTCGTGATCGCCCACATCCGCGGCGGCGGCGAGCTGGGCCGGCACTGGTACGAGGACGGCAAGAAGCTCACCAAGAAGAACACCTTCACCGACTTCGTGGACGCCACCGACTGGCTGGCGGACTCGGGCTGGGTGGATCCCTCCCGCATCGCCGCCCTGGGCGGTTCGGCCGGCGGACTCCTGATGGGTGCCGTGGCCAACATGGCACCGGAGAAGTACGCGGCCATCGTGGCGCAGGTGCCGTTCGTGGACCCGCTCACCAGCATCCTGGATCCGGACCTGCCGTTGTCCGCGCTGGAGTGGGAGGAGTGGGGCAATCCCATCACGGACCCGCTGGCCTACGCCTACATGAAGTCCTACTCCCCCTACGAAAACGTGCGGGCGGTGGCCTACCCCAAGATCGCCGCGGTGACGTCCTTCAACGACACCCGGGTCCTGTACGTGGAGCCGGCCAAGTGGGTGCAGGAACTGCGGAACAAGACCACGGGGTCCGAACCTATCGTGATGAAGATCGAGATGGACGGTGGCCACGGCGGCGCGTCCGGACGGTACGTGCAGTGGCGCGAGAGGGCCTGGGACTACGCCTTCATCGCCGATTCCCTGGGCGCAACAGAACTGCTGCCCGGAGCCGGCCTGAAGCAGGACTGAAACGTACGACGGCGGGCGCGTCCCGCCGTCGTACGCTTTCCTTCGCCCTCGGGGCAGCAGGCAGGGCTCAGGTTTGCGGGTGCTCCACCAGCCATTCGGCGAGTGTTTCAAGGTTGGCGCGGACGGTCCGTCCCTGGGCGCGCTCCACGAGAGGATCTGCGATCTTGCCGAAGATGCCGCCCAGGCCGGACTCGGCATCGATCCGCTGGGTGACGCGGGTGCCGCCATCAGCCGGTTCCAATGTGAACGTCACCGTGAAGTTCAGCTTTCCTTCAACGGAGCGGGACACCATCCGCCTGGGCGGATCGAACTCCACCACTTCGACGGTCCAGTCGAACCGCCGTCCCATCACTTTGCTTGTTCCCCTCCCCCGGGTTCCCTCCGCGACCGGACCGGTCCCCACCTGCTCAGAGGTGGTGACCGAGGAATCGTAGACGGCGATGTTGTCGAACTTCGACAGGAATTCGAAGACTTCCTGCGGCGGCCGGGCGATGACAACGGATTCTTCTACAACTGGCATCGGATCCTCCTGGACCAGCACCTGGTGCCGACGCGGTTCGGTTGGCAGGTAGGCGCAGCGCCAGCTTGGACCGGCTCCGCTTCCCTGTCAATGCGCCCATAAGCTAACCATGCTTACTATTGGGGGGCACTTGTTTTCCGCAGGGATCCCAGAGGAGCAGGCATGTCATTGAGCAAGGGAACGCACGTGGAGTGGAACACTTCGCAGGGCAAGACGCACGGGAAAATCGTCGAAAAAAAGACCAGCGACTTTGAACTCGACGGCAACACGCACCGCGCCAGTGAGGACGAACCTCAGTATGTGGTGGAGTCGGACAAGACGGGTGCGCGGGCGGCGCACAAGGCATCCGCGCTGACCGAGAAGAAGTAGCGCCGTGGCTGCCCAGCACGAGGTAGTCATCATCGGCGGCGGAAACGCCGGCATCTCCCTGGCGGCCCGGCTGCAGCGGTACGGGGTCAAGGACGTGGCTGTGATCGAGCCCAAGGACCATCACCTCTACCAGCCGCTCTTTTCGCATATCGCAGGAGGCCGCGCCCAGGCGCAGGAAGCCATCCGCTCGCAGGAATCCGTGACGCCCCAGGGCGTGACGTGGATCCATGACGCCGCCGCGGGCATTGACGCCGCCGCCAACACGGTCACCCTGGCGTCCGGTTCCACCGTGGCCTACGGGCAGCTGGTGGTGTGCCCCGGGCTGCAGTACGACTGGGACGCGGTACCGGGCCTGGCCGAGGCCGTGCACTCGCCCTCCGGCGCCTCCCACTACGAGTTCGAACTGGCGTCCAAGGCCTGGACGCTGCTCCGCAGCATGACGTCCGGCACCGCCGTTTTCACCATGCCGGCGGGCCCCATCAAGTGCGGCGGCGCTGCCCAGAAACCCATGTACCTGGCCTGCGACTACTGGCGGGAACAGGGCCTCCTGGACCGGATCCGCGTGGTGATGGTCCAGCCTTACCCCACCGTGTTCGGGGTTCCGGAGGTGGACCGCGAACTGGACCGCAAGATTGCGGAGTACGGCATCGAACTGCGGACCAACAGCGAATTGGTTGGCGTGGATGCTGCAGGCCAGACAGCCACCATCCGGGATCTTGCCGCCGGTACCGTGGAGGACCTGCACTACGACGTCCTCAACGCCGTCCCGCCGCAGTCGGCCCCGGACTGGCTCAAGGCCACGGACCTGCCGGCCGCCGGTGACACGGGCGGCTTCGTGGAGGTGGACCGGCAGACCCTTCGGCACCTCCGCTACCCCAATGTGTGGTCCCTGGGCGATGCCGCAGGCACCACTAACTCCAAATCCGGCGGGGCGCTGCGCAAGCAGACCAAAGTGGTGGCCAAGAACCTGGTGGCAGCCCGGAAAGGCAAGCGGCTGCCGGCGAAGTACAACGGCTACTCGGTGTGCCCGTTCACGGTGTCACGGGACACGGTGGTGTTCGCCGAGTTCGATGACCGTTACCGCCCCATGCCCACCCTTCCGCGGGTGCCCACCTGGAACGAAAGCAAGTTCTCATGGGTTGTGGACCGGGACCTGTTCCCGAAGATCTACTGGAACCTGATCCTCAAGGGCAGGGCCTAAAGCTCACCGCCGGAACCGATGCGCCATTCATCGGCCAGGATGGCATAGATGAGCTCAGTGGCCCACTGGCCCTTGTAATGCCACTTGTCGATGTGCCGCGCCTCCAGCCGCATGCCCAGCCGGCCGCACACTGACGCCGACGCCACATTGAGTTCATCCAGCCGGGCTTCAATCCGGTGCATGCCCAGTTCCCCGAAGCCCAGCTGGAGCATGGCCCGGGCGGCCTCCGTGCCGTAACCCTTACCGCGTGCTCCGGGCGCCAGTGTCCACCCGACTTCGCCCTGGCCGAGTCCCGGCAGCCATTTGAGCACCACCTCCCCCTGCAGCCCGGGCTCATTCGCTGCCTCGATGGCGAGGGCCACCCAGTCGCCCTCCTTCTCGAAGGCAAAGTTGGCGTACCGGCCCACCCGCTCCATCGACTGGGTGTAGCTCTTGGCCGGGCCGGGCAGGAACCGGGCGGTCTCCGGCAACGAGTGGTAGGCGTGGAAGGCCTCAAGGTCACCGCCGTCAAAACGGCGGAGTACCAGCCGTTCGGTGCGGATCGGCAGGGAAATGTCAGGCATGGGGCTTATCGGCCGGCGGAGACGACGGCGGCTGTTGCCTCTGCGATGGCGCGTTCCTCATCCGTGGGGACCACCAGGACGGGAATCGCGGACGAGGGCGTGGAAATGACGCGCGGTTCCTTGGACCGCTGGGAGTTCAGGCCGCCGTCGAGCTCGATGCCCAGGGCGCCCAGCCGGTCCGCCACCTGCGCCCGGAACTGGGAGGAGTTCTCGCCGATCCCCGCGGTGAACACCAGAGCCTTGGCCCCACCGACTGCCACATGGTAGCCGCCGATGTATTTGGCCAGCCGGTAGGATGCCACCGCGAGCGCCATCGTGGCTTTTTCGTTCCCGGACTCGGAGGCTTCCACTACCGAGCGCATGTCGTTGTTGCCGGCCAGGCCCTTCAGCCCCGATTCCCGGTTGAGCATGGTGTCGATGTCCTCGGGCGTCCAGCCGGCGCGGCCAAGGAACACCAGGATGGAAGGGTCAAGGTCGCCGGAGCGGGTGCCCATGACCAGGCCCTCCAGCGGGGTGAAGCCCATGGAGGTGTCCACCGACTTCCCGCCGCGGATGGCGGTCACGGAGGCACCGTTGCCCAGGTGCGCGATGACGCCGTCGAACTCCTCAGCGGGAAGGTCCAGCAGGGCGGCCGACCGGCGCGCCACGTACTCATGGGAGGTTCCATGGAAGCCGTAGCGGCGGATGCCGTGGTTGGTGTACAGCTCGTCCGGGACGGCGTAGCGCCACGCGTGCTCGGGCAGGGTGCGGTGGAAGGCGGTGTCGAACACGGCCACCTGCGGCATTTTGGGCCACTTTTTGGTGATGGCGCGGATGCCCAGCACGTTGGCGGGGTTGTGCAGCGGCGCCAGCGGGTTGAGGCGTTCGATGGCGCGGGTGATCTCGTTGTCCACCAGGACGGGTTCGGTGAACCGCTCGCCGCCGTGGACCACCCGGTGCCCCACCGCACCGAGCTCAAGGCCGCCCAGTTCCCGGTGGATGGCCGCGTCCACCTGCTCCAGCGCCTCCGCGTGGTCCCGCGGGCCCTCGATCTCGCCGTCCCCGCCGCCGCCGTTGCCCATGCCGATCTTCTCGATCAGCCCCTCGGTGAGGACCGTTCCGGCGGCCACGTCACGGACCTGGTACTTCAGGGAGGACGAACCGGAGTTGATGACGAGCACGAGCATGCGGGGCCTCCTCAGCCTGGCGTCTGCAGTTCAACCCCCACTATAGGTTGAGCCGCTATCGGTCGGTGAGCAGCAGCGTGTTGCCGTCCGGGTCCTGCGCCGTGAAGAAGAGGCATACCTCCGGAGACCCCTCGATGGCACTGACCGGAACACCGCTTTCCGCCAGCACGGCATGCGTTCCAGTCAGGTCGTCCACCATGAAATTGCAGGTTGCCCACGCCAGACCGGGGGCGGCCTTGATGCCGCTGTCCGGGCCCATCAGCGTGACGGATGCGGTTCCCGCAGCGGTGAGGACTGCTGAAAAGGTGTTCGCCTCCGCGACGCTGAGTCCAAGAAACCGGCGGTACCAGTCGGCCGCGGCGTGTGGGTTGCGGACAGGGATGAAGGCAGAGGTGATGGCTGTACCGGGCATGCCAGCGATGTTAGCCGAGGGGAACATCGGGTCGGGCCCTTCCTTGCGGATCAGGCCCCGCTGTGACTATGGTCGGCGGACAAGGCTGGACCACGCCGAGAGGACAATTCCATGACGAACGAGCCCAATTCGATCGACGAGAACGACCCCACCAACACGGGATCCAGCAGCACCGCCCCGCTCAACGCCGGAACGGGATCCGGCGGCAAGGGTGATCCCACGGGAGTGGAGGGCGCCAATCCGGCCCTGGACGACACGGGCAACCTCAAGGCCGCAGAAACCGGGGAAGCGCCGGAGGCGCCCGAGAACCGGGAGGACCTGGACCTCACCCCGCAGGGCCTCTCCGACGAGCCTGCCAAGGAAGAGGATCAGGAGAGCCTGGCCAAGCCGGACAACAGCTAAGCACCGCAGGCACCAAAGCACCCCATGAACAACGTACGACGTCGGCACTCACCAAAGTGCCGGCGTCGTACGTTGTTGCACCACAGCTAGGCCCGCGCCTCCTGCTGCTGCGCGGCCAGGTATGCGAACAGCCGGCGCAGGCCGAATGACCACTCCGGCAGTTCCTCACAGGGCCCCACCCGGTTGATCAGGGCACCCAGGTGCCGGCTGCGGATGGTCACCCGGTCACCGTGTTTGTGGGTGAAGCCCTGTCCGGGCACGTCGCGGTCCTGTGTGGGCGCAAACAGGGTCCCCGTGAACAGTGCGAATCCGTCCGGGTACTGATGGTGCTTCCCGTGCGTCGCCGCCACGAGCTCCTCGAAGGGCCGGCTGATCCGGGACACGCTGTTCCGGCCCTCCAGCAGGTAGCCGTCCGGGCCTTCGACGCGCAGCAGGATCTCCTCGCCGCGCAGCGTATCCAGGGTGAATTGGCCGTCGAACAGCCGGATCAGCGGTCCCAGCGCGCTGGAGGCGTTGTTGTCCTTGGCCTTGCCCAGCAGCAGCGCGCTCCTGCCCTCAACATCACGCAGGTTCACGTCGTTGCCGAGCGTCGCACCCACCACTGTGCCGCCGGAGGTGGCGATCAGGACCAGCTCCGGCTCCGGGTTGTTCCAGGACGAGAAGGCCGGGATGCCGATGCCCGCGCCCAGGCCTACCGAGGAGAGGACCGGGGCCTTGGTGAAGACTTCCGGGTCCGGACCGATCCCCACTTCCAGGTACTGCGACCACAGGCCTTCGGAGATCAGGACGCGTTTGGCTTCGGCGGCTTCCGGCGATCCCGGCCGCAGGGCGGAAATGCTTCCACCCAGGGCGCGGCCCACCAGTTCCCGGACCCCGGCCGCGCGTCCGGCGTCGCCGGCGCAGCGCTCCTCGATGACGCGCTCGATCATGCTGTCCACGAACGTGACGCCGCAGGCCTTGATGACCTGGAGGTCCACGGGGGCCAGCAACCGGGTCCGGGTGCTGTCACCCTCCAGGGACGCCTTGACGACGCCGGCCGTGTCCCAACGCGGTTCCGCCAGGCCGGGATCTGCCAGGGCTGAGCGGACGGCGGCAGCGGGATCGGGCAGCTCCAGGAGATCCGCGACCGTTCCGGCCAGGCGGTGCAGGTCAAAGACGCTGCCCCCGCTGACGGCCACAACGCGTGGTCCCCCGCTCTCCACATCCCAGACCCGCCCGATCAGCAGGGCCTGGTCCGCGTCCTCGGGGAGTATGGCGTGGACGTCTTCCGGGCCTGTGGCGTTCATTGCTTGTCCTCCTGGGTGGCCACAACCCCGGCTGCGGCGCCGGATGGGCGCTGCCAGACGCCATCCACCCTTTGCGGAACCTGCCAGGGATTGCTGTCCTGCAGGGGTTCGGGCAGCCGGTCCGCGGGAAAGTCCTGGTATGCCACCGGCCGCAGGAACCGGCGGACCGCCGCCGTGCCCACCGACGTGGTGGCCGAGGTGGTGGCGGGGTATGGCCCTCCGTGGTGCTGGGCGTAGCTGACGGTAACTCCCGTGGGCCAGCCATTCCACAGGACCCGGCCGCTGGTGTCCGCCAGCCGGGCAGCGAGCGCGGCGACGTCGTCGTCCGCTTCCGCCTGGAGCGTGGTGGTCAGCTGCCCTTCCAGCAGCCCGGCCAGGGCCGGCAACCCGGATTCGTCGTCGTACGCGACCACCAGGCTGGCCGGCCCGAACATCTCCTGGCGGAGCAGTTCCGGATTCTTCCGGACCTCGTCGGCAGTGGTGAGCAGGACGGTGGGGGCCGGCTCCTCGGCAAAGTCGCCTTCCACCAGGATGTCCACGCCGTCGGTGTCCCGGAGCCGGCTGACGGCATCGCTGTACCCGTCGTGCAGGCGGGGGCTGAGCAGCCGGGCGGGCGTGAAACCTGCCAGGGCCTGCGCCAGTTCGCGGCGAACGTCATCGGCCTGCCCCGCGGGGACGAACAGCAGCCCGGGCTTGGTGCAGAACTGGCCCATGCCCAGGGTGAACGAGGCAGCATAGCCGGCGAGGATGTCCGCCCGCCGCGCGGCCCAGGCCCTGCCCGTGACGAAGACGGCGTTGATGCCGCCCAGTTCACCGAAGAACGGAATGGGCTCCGGGCGGGCAGCGATGCGGTCGAGCAGGGCGCGGCCGCCCGCGGTGGAGCCGGTGAAACCGATGGCTTTCACCTGGGGGTGGTCCACCAGCGCCTCGCCTGCCTGCCGCCCGGTCACCATGGAGAACAGGCCCGACGGCGCACCTGCACCTTCCAGCGCATCGATCACGGTCCGCGCGGTCCGGGCCGCAAGCCCGGCGTGGGCGTCGTGGGCTTTGTGGACGACGGCGCAGCCGGCCGCCAGGGCCGACGCGCTGTCCCCGCCCATCACGCTGAACGCAAAGGGGAAGTTGGAGGCGCCGAAGACGCCCACGACGCCGAGCGGGACGTTGTAGCGCCGAAGGTCCGGGCGCGGGCCCATGGACCAGTTGGGGTCGGCGTGGTCGATGGTGGCGTCGAAGTGCTCCCCGAGGCGGATTTCCGCCGCGAAGAGCCGCAGCTGGAACACGGTGCGCTTCAGTTCCCCTTCCAGCCTGGCCGTCCCCAGGTGTGTTTCGGCCACGGCGGTCTGCACAAGTCCCGCAGCGTCCTGCTCCAGGCCGGCGGCAATGGCTTCAAGCCAGCCGGCGCGCCGGTGCGGGTCCGCCAAACGGGCCTGCTCGAAGGCACGGTGGGCGGCGCCGACGGCGGCGTCGAGCTCCCCTGCGGTGGTGGGTCCGGCGAGGACGGCCGTTGCGTGGGGAGCCGCGGTCATCGGCCGGCTCCTGCCGCCGCGGCCAGGGATCCGCCGGTGACGGCGGCCCGGTTGCCCACTTCCTGCCAGCCTGCGCCGTTGGGAAATTCCCAGCGGGCGCGGGAGGCGGTGAGCATCTCGGCGCCCGTGCCGGGCAGTGCCGGGGCGGCATAGCGGCCGTCGATGATCCGGACGGGTTCGGCAAAGTGCTCGTGCAGGTGGTCCACGAATTCGATCATGCGGTTTTCCTGGCTGCGGCCCACCGCGGCGTAGTCGAAGAAGGAGAAGTGCTGGACCAGTTCGCACAGGCCCACTCCCCCGGCGTGCGGGCAGACGGGGACCCCGAACTTGGCTGCCAGCAGCAGGATGGCGATGTTCTCGTTGACACCGGCCACACGGGTGGAGTCCAGCTGCAGGACGTCGATGGCGCCGGCCTGGAGGAGCTGCTTGAAGACGATCCGGCTCGCCACGGCCTCTCCGGTGGCCACCCGAACGGGGGTGACACCCTTGCGGATGTCGGCGTGGCCCAGGATGTCATCCGTGCTGGTGGGCTCTTCGATCCAGTAGGGGTTGAATTCGGCCAGCTGGTTGACCCACTCGATGGCCTCGGAGACTTCCCAGCGCTGGTTGGCGTCAATGGCGATGGGCAGGGCGCCCACCGCCTCACGGGCCAGGGCCATGCGCCTGCGGTCGTCGTTGATGTCGCCGCCCACCTTGAGCTTGATCATGGAGAAGCCTTCCGCGGCCGCCTCCTTGCTCAGCCGGACCAGTTTCTCGTCGCTGTAGCCCAGCCAGCCCGGGGAGGTGGTGTAGGCGGGGAACCCGTTGTTCCGGAGCGACTCGATGCGCTGGGCTTTGCCTTCCTGGCCGGCGCGGAGGATCTCCAGGGCTTCCTCGGGGCTGAGGGCGTCACGGATGTGGGTGAAGTCCACCACGCTGACCAGTTCCTCCGGTGTCATTTCGGCAAGGAGGAGCCACAACGGCTTGTTTTCACGGCGGGCACGGATGTCCCACAAAGCGCTGACCAGGGCGCCGCAGGCCATCTGGGTCACGCCCTTCTCGGGTCCCAGCCAGCGGAGCTGGGAGTCGTGGACCAGGAGCCTGGACGCGCCGCCCAGGTCATAAATCAGCTCGTCGATGTCGCGGCCCACCAGCAGGCGTGCGTAGGCGTCAATCGCGGACGTGAGGATTTCATTGCCGCGGCCGCAACTGAAGATGAAGCCGTGGCCCTCATCGCCCGCGTCGGTGCGGATGACAACGTAGGCGGCGGAGTAGTCAGGGTCGACGTTGACCGCATCGGAACCGTCAAGTTCGAGGGATGTGGGGAAACGTACGTCCTGGGTCTTGATGGACGTGATGGAAGGCATGGAACTCAACTTTCGGTTTACGACTGCTGGGAGGGGAAAGATTCGATTCCTATACGAATTTCTAAAATCATATAGGACATGTGATCCAGGTCAAGACCTGCCCGGCAGGCGTTCGCTTGCCCGGGCACACAAAAGCCCCGGCCCTGCGGGGCCGGGGCTGCGCCGCACTGGGCTAGCCGGTGATAATCCGCCTGCGCGGCGGGCCGCTGTCCTCCAGGGGGGCAAGTTCACCTTCGAAGGCCTGGGCAAACCTGTCGAAGGAGTTGCGGATATGGGTGGTCATGGCCGCCTCGGCCCGCTCCGGATCGCAGGCTTCGATCGCCTCACGCACGGCCGTATGCTCAGCCACCGTGATGGCGCCGTCCACATCTGCCGGGTAGAGCCGGAAGGTGTGCAGGTGGCAGTGCGTCTGGGCAAAGGCGTGCCGGACCACCGGATTTCCGGAGGCGGCCAGGATGGTGTCATGAAAGCGGGTGTCGTGCGCCACCAGATCCTGCCTCAGGTCCTTGCTGCGCTTCATGGTGCCCCGGAAGCCCGCCAGCTCCTTTTCCAGCGCGGCGGCCGGATTGGCAAGGCGGTCCACCGCCGCCGCCCGCGCCGCCCAGGGCTCCACCAGGAGCCTGAACTCGAACAGCGAGCGCAGTTCCGGCAGGTCCAGGAGCGGGGTGGTGCTGTAGCCGCGGCCGGGGTTGTACACCACCAGGTTGTCGCCCTCGAGCCGCTGGAGCACCTCACGGACCGGGGTCTGCGAGACGCCAAGGCTGCGGGCCACGGCATCAATGTTGATGCGGGTGCCCGGAGCAATCCCGCCGTCCAGGATGGAGGCGCGCATGGCCGTGTAGACGTCGGGAACGGCTGCTTTGCCGCGCGGAACTTCGGATGGTTGACGTGGGGGCACGCAATTACCTCTTGAACTGGAGTGGACCGGGTTGAACCGGGGCACCCGGTTGCACGGGCGCCGGTTGGAGTGAAGCTGCTGGGGGAATCATAAGCCACCCGCCGCCGGCAGCTTCTCCGCAGGCTTTCCAAAAGCAACACTTGATCTGGATCACAAAATCTATATGATTAACCCGATTCCTATATGATTTTGGCGCAGATATCTTCCGCGTCTCCCCCTCCCGCCCGTGCGCACCGCACCCGAAGCCATGTATATGTCGAAGGAGACCGCATGACTACGCTCGGAAGTAAAACAACCCTTGGCACTCCAGCCCGGCAGCCCCGCCTGATGACCCGCAAACGCTGGGTGATCATCTGGCTTGCCTTCATAGGCCTCAGCATCAACTACCTGGACCGTTCCAGCCTCAGCGTCGCACTGCCCTTCATGGGCAAGGACTTTGAACTCAGCGCCACCCAACAGGGCCTGATCTTTGCCGCCTTCTTTTGGGCCTACGACTTCTTCCAGCTCGCAGCGGGCTGGTACGTGGACAAGGTAGGCCCGCGCCGCTCGTTCTCATTGGCCGCCGTGTGGTGGTCCGTCTTCACCATGGTCACCGCCGCCGCATCCAGTTTCTGGTCCCTCTTCGCGGCGCGCTTCCTCCTCGGCGTGGGTGAAAGCCCGGCGCCCAGCACGGCCGCCAAGGTGGTGGCCACCTGGTTCCCGGTCCGCGAACGCGCCTTCGCCACCAGCATCTGGGACTCCGGCTCGCGCGTCGGGGCCGTCATCGCCCTGCCGATCGTCACCCTGATCGTCGCCTTCACCTCCTGGCACGCGGTGTTCATCATCATCGGTGTCCTTGGAATCATCTGGGCCGCCGTGTGGTGGAAGTACTACCGCGGCCCGGAGGAGCACGCCGGCGCCAACGCCGCCGAAGTCAGCTACATCCAGGACGGCGGCGCCCGCGGCGCGGCAAGCGACGACGAAAGCGCGGCCAAACTCCCCTGGCGTTCGCTCTTCAAGTACCGCACCATCCTGAGCATGATGTTCGGCTTCTTCTGCCTGAACAGCGCCATCTATTTCTTCATCACGTTCTTCCCCAGCTACCTGGTCAAGGAACGCGGCTTCGACCTCCTCAAGCTCGGCTTCTTCGGCGCCATCCCCGGCATCTGCGCCGTCCTGTTCGGCTGGCTGGGTGGCTACCTGGCCGACCGTGCCGTGCGCGCCGGGTCTCCGGTCAGCAAGGTCCGCAAAACGGCCATCGCCGGCGGCCTGGCAGGCGGCTCCGTCATCATGTTTGCCGCACTGGTTCCGGAAGCCTGGATGGCCCTTGCCCTCCTGTCCGTCGCCTACTCCAGCCTCACCGTGGCGGCAACCGGCATCTGGTCCCTGCCGGCGGACGTTGCCCCAAGTTCACGGCACGTCGGCTCCATCGGCGGCCTGCAGAACTTCGCCTCCAACCTGGCCGGCATCTTCACGCCGATCCTGATCGGCGTGCTGGTGGACCAGACCGGATCCTTCGTGGCGCCGCTGGCCGTCATCGGCGCGATCTCCCTCATTGGCGCAGCCAACTACCTGTTCGTCATTGGCAAGATCGAGCCGCTGAAGGTCAAGGCAGCCGCCTAGGCCTTCCCAGCCGCCAGGCAAAAGTACGACGCCGGCACTTACCAAAGTGCCGGCGTCGTACGTTTTCTGCGTGGTGCCCTAGGAGGCCGGTGCCTCTGCAGAGACCTGCGCCTGTTCCTGCACCTGGGCTTTCGCAGCACTTTGCGCCTGGATGGCGGTGATGGCCACGGTGTTCACGATGTCTTCCACCGTGCAGCCGCGGGAGAGGTCGTTGACCGGCTTCCGCAGCCCCTGCAGGACGGGGCCCACGGCAACGGCACCCGAGCTCTGCTGCA
This sequence comes from Arthrobacter sp. AG367, assembly GCF_007828995.1. Lineage (NCBI taxonomy): Bacteria > Bacillati > Actinomycetota > Actinomycetes > Micrococcales > Micrococcaceae > Arthrobacter > Arthrobacter sp. AG367. The sequence goes on along the minus strand of NZ_VIVE01000006.1, from coordinate 204,503 downwards.
CCGCCTTGTACGTGTTGTTGCCGGTGTTCAGGTCCGGGAAGATGAACACCGTGGCCTGCCCCGCTACCGAGGAGCCGGGCATCTTGGACGCGGCAATGGAGGCATCCACGGCGGCGTCGTACTGGATGGGGCCCTCCACGGCGAGGTCCGGGCGGCGCCGGCGGACCAGCTCGGTGGCCTGCCGCACCTCGTCCACCGCCTCGCCCGATCCTGAGCCTCCGGTGGAGTAGGAGAGCATGGCAACCCGCGGCTCCACGCCGAACTGGGCGGCGGTCTCGGCCGAGGCCAGGGCAATGTCCGCCAGCTGCTCCACGTTGGGGTCCGGGTTCACCGCGCAGTCGCCGTAGACCAGCACGCGGTCCGGCATGAGCATCAGGAACACCGAGGACACGATCTTCACACCCGGCCGGGTCTTCACGAACTCCAGGGCCGGCCGGATGGTGTGCGCCGTGGTGTGCGCCGCGCCGGAGACCATCCCGTCCACCACGCCCAGCTGGACCATCATGGTGCCGAAGTAGCTCACGTCCTGCATGATCTCCAGCGCCTTGGGCAGGTCCACGCCCTTGTGCGCCCGCAGTTCGGCGTACTTCTCTGCGAACCTGACCCGAAGTTCGGAGGTGGCAGGGTCAATGACGTTGATCCCGGTGAGGTCGATGCCGTTCGCGGCGGCCAGTTCCCGGACGGCGGATTCGGGGCCCAGCAGCGTCAGGTCGCAGACATCGCGGCGGTGCAGGATTTCGGCTGCGCGCAGGATCCTGACATCGGTTCCCTCCGGCAGGACAACGTGGCGGCGCTGCGACCGGGCCCGCTCGATGAGGTCGTGCAGGAACCGCAGCGGGGTCATCCGCTCGGGCCTGGGCAGGTGCAGGCGCTCCACCAGCTCGGCTTCATCCACCCGCCGGGACCAGAGCCCCAGGGCGGAGGCCACCTTGCGCCGGTGCCCGGACCAGATCTCGCTGCGGACCTCGGAGACCCGGCGGGCGGTCTGGTAGGTGTCATCTCCGGTGGCGAACACCGGGAACGGTGCCTGCGCCAGGAGCGGGTAGATGTTGGCATCCGGGGCCAGGCCGCCGGTGAGGATGAGCGCCGACGCCACCGGGAACTCGGGTGAGAAGGAGGATGCCAGGCAGGCCACCATCACGTCCGCCCGGTCCCCCGGCACGATCACCAGGGCGCCTTCATCCAGCACGTTCAGGAAGTTGCCCACATTCATGGCGGCCACCTTGATGTCCCTGACGTCGCGTTCCATGTCCGGCGTGCCGGCGATCTGCCGCACGCCCAGCGCCATGGCCACCTCCCCGGTAGTGGGCCGGGCGATCTCCTCCAGTTCCGGCAGGATGTACACGGGCCGGCCGGAGGCACCGGGCTTCAGGGCCGCCGCAATGGCATCCAGGTCATCGGCGTTTGCCCGGTTGACCATGATGGCCAGGAGCGAGCACTTTTCCGCGGCAAGTTCCTTGCGCGCCACTTCGACGGCGGCAGCGGTCTCCGGAACGGTCCGCCCCTTGGCGCCCACAACGGCCACCACGGGCGTGGCCAGGTTGTTGGCAAGCCGGGCATTGAGGTCGAATTCGACGGCGGAGTCCTGGCCCACCAGGTCTGTGCCTTCGACGATCACCACGTCGCAGAGGCGGGCGATGTCGGCGAAGATCTCCACGCACCTGGCATCGATCTCGGCCCGGTTTCCCTCCGCGAGCAGCGTGCGGACCTCCGCGTAGGTCAGGCCGCCGCGGCACCGGTCATCGTCCAGGGCGAACCGGGACTTCATCAGCGCCACCATGGGGTCCTCGGCTGCCGAGGGGCCGTGGACCACGGGCTTGAAGAAGCCGATCCGGTCCGCGTGCCGGTGCAGGGTGTCCGCCAGGCCCAGGGCTACCAGGGACTTGCCCGAGCCGGGGGTGGTTGCGCTGACGTAGATGCCTTTGGCCATGGTCCGCCCTTTGCTGTTCTTGCTGGTGCAGGTCCTCCCATCCTTGCACTTCAGGCCCCGTGGCGCGCGCCGCCGTCGGGCATTCCACCCCGGATGCCCTCCCGGCCAACGCACGCTGCCCTTGACACCGGACCCCCTCATGGGATTACCTAATGAACATTCGGTAAATAAAGCTGGAGGCAATGACGCATGGCTGAAGCAACACTTTCCGGGGCCACCCACCCCATCCTGGAAAACGACTACGCCTCCGAATGGATGGGAATCCAGGTCCTCGCCCTCAGCGACGGCCATGCAACCATCCGGATGACCCTCCGGCAGGAAATGCTCAACGGTTTCGGGATGGCCCACGGCGGAATGATCTTCGCGTTCGGGGACACCGCCTTCGCCCTCGCGTGCAACCCCATCCACCCTGCACCCGGCGAGGAAGGCACCATCACCGTGGCCTCCGGCGTCGACATCAACTTCCTCAAGCCCGCCTTCCGCGGCCAGGTGTTGACCGCCGTCGCAGACCGCCGCTCCAGTGCCGGGCGAAGCGGACTGTACGACATCCAGATCTTCGCGGCCGACGCCGCCGCGCCGGCTTCCGAAACCCAACCCAGTTCCCCGGGCGAGCTCATCGCCGAGTTCCGCGGACGCAGCCGCACCATTCCCAAGAAGTAGGAAACCATGACCCTGCATGCCCCCGAAACCCCCGCCGCTGCCGGCATCGACCCCGGCCTGGACCGCGAGGAAACCATCTCCCGCGATGAGCTCGAGGCCCTCCAGCTCAGCCGCCTGCAGCACACGGTGGCCTACGCCTACGAGCGCGTGCCGCTGTACAAGCGCAAGTTCGACGACGCCGGCATCCACCCCAACGACCTGCGTGAACTGAGCGACCTGGGCAACTTCCCGTTCACCACCAAGGACGACCTGCGCGAGGAGTACCCGTTCGGCATGTTCGCGGTACCGCAGCACGAAGTGGCCCGCGTCCACGCGAGCTCGGGCACCACGGGCCGCCCCACCGTGGTGGGCTACACCAAGCAGGACCTGGCAGACTGGGCGAAGCTCGTGGCCCGCAGCTTCCGCGCCTCCGGCATCCGCCCGGGCATGAAGGTCCACAACGCCTACGGCTACGGCCTGTTCACCGGCGGCCTGGGCGCCCACGCCGGGGCCGAAGCCCTGGGCTGCACCGTCATCCCCATCTCCGGCGGCCAGACCGAACGCCAGATCCAGCTGATCCAGGACTTCAAGCCGGACGCCATCCTGGCCACGCCCACGTACCTGCTCACCATCGCCGACGCCATGGCCCACATGGGCATCGATCCCGCCTCCACATCGCTGAAGTATGCGGTGCTGGGCGCCGAGCCGTGGACCGAGGAGATGCGGCATGAACTTGAGGTCACCATGAACCTCAAGGCATGCGACATCTACGGGCTGTCCGAGGTCATGGGCCCGGGCGTGGCCGGCGAGGCCGTGGAGACCCAGGACGGCAGCCACATCTGGGAGGACCACTTCCGCCCCGAAATCATCGACCCCTTCAACCCGGTGGCGGGCAAGGAGAACGTCCTGCGCGACGGCGAACACGGCGAGCTGGTGTTCACGTCCCTCACCAAGGAAGCGCTGCCCATCATCCGCTACCGGACCAAGGACCTCACCCGCCTGCTGCCCGGCACGGCCCGCCCAGCGCACCGCCGGATGGGCCGCATCACCGGCCGCAGCGACGACATGATCATCCTGCGCGGCGTGAACCTCTTCCCGTCCCAGATCGAGGAAATCGCCCTGCGGATCCCTGAGCTCAGCCCGCACTTCCAGCTCGAACTCACCCGCCCCGAGGGCCAGCGGATGGACCAGCTGACCGTGCGCATCGAGCGCCGCGACGCGGTGAGCATTGAACAGGGCACGACGGCGGCACGCACCTTGAAGGAGCAGATCAAGATCCACGTGGGTTCTTCGTGCACGGTGGACGTGGTGGAGCCGGGGTCGCTGGAGCGGTCCAACGGCAAGCTGCGCCGGATCTACGACCTGCGCCCGAAGGGCTAGGAGTCAGTTCTCCACGGTCGGCCGGGGCCGCTTAGACGGCCACCGGCTCCAGCGCTGCCGGACCCGGTGGCCGGGCTCCGGCCGATTACCGAACGTTCATGAGAAAATGGCGGCTATGTCTTCCACAGATGCTCCTGCAAAGCGCGGCCGGCCCGGGTATGACCAGCAGTCGGTGCTGCTGATTGCCGTCGACGTGTTCAACCGCCACGGGTACGATGCCACCTCCATGGGCATCCTGGCCGAGAACCTGGGCATCTCCAAGTCTGCGATCTACCACCACGTACCGTCCAAGGGCGACCTCCTCAAGCTTGCCCTGGACCACGCCCTGGGCGGCCTCGAGGCCATCCTGGAGCAGCCCCAGGCTACCTCCGGGGCAGCCGACGCGCGGCTGGAGTTTGTGCTGCGGCAGACCGTGGCGGTGCTGGTGGACCGCCTGCCCTTCGTCACGCTGCTCCTGCGTCTTCGCGGGAATACGGACATCGAACGGGATGCGCTGGAACGCCGGCGCACCTTCGACCACAAGGTGGCGGCCCTGATCTCCGCCGCGCGCGACGAAGGCTCGCTCCGCCAGGACATCGACCCGCGGACCGTCTCACGGCTCCTGTTCGGCATGATCAACTCCATCGTCGAGTGGTACAAGCCCGGCGGCTCCCTGTCCCCGCAGCGGCTGGCTGACGACGTCATCACCATGGCGTTCGACGGCCTGCATGCTGACGCATAGGCGGCAGCCGGGCCGGCCCAGGCATCAATAATAAGTGTGCTTGGTATTTTCCTGCTCCCCGGCTACGGTGGTAGAAAACCAGCATCCGCAGGGAGGTACCGATGGGCCAGGCCACAGATCCACGGCGTTCACGGCGCCCCCGGACAGTGCTTGCCGGCGGCGCCCTGGCGGCCGCCTTGGCACTCAGCGGCTGCACCGGTACGCCAAGCCCCCCGGCCCCCAGCGGCACCTCCCCAAGCCAGGCGTCGCCGTCGGCCTCCGCCAACTCCACGCCCGCTCCCTCCACCTCCGGTTCGGCCGGGACGGAAGGCGGCAACTCCGGGACAGCGGCCGGAAACCTGCCGCAACTCGTGGAAAACCTGTCGCCGTCGGTTGTCACCATCTTCACGGAGGGCGGCCTGGGCAGCGGGGTGGTGTACTCGGCCGACGGCCTGATCCTGACCAATGAGCACGTGATCCGCGGCGCCACCAAGGTTGAGGTGGGGTTCGCGGACGGTCAGCGGGTGGAAGGAACGGTGAAGGCCAGCGACGCGGTGACGGACCTTGCGCTGGTGCAGGCCAAACGCACCGGCCTGCCGAAGCCCACCTATCAAAGCAACCTGCCCAAGGTGGGCGAAGGCGCCCTGGTCCTGGGCTCACCCCTCGGCTTTGAAAACACGGCCACCGCCGGCATCATCTCCGGACTCCACCGCTCCATCCCCGGCTCCGCGTCCAACAGCCTCTCCCTGGTGGACCTCATCCAGACGGACGCGCCCATCAGCCCCGGCAACTCCGGCGGCGCCGTGATCAACATGCGCGGCGAGGTGATCGGGATCAGCGAGGCCTACATCCCGCCGTCAGCCGGCGCGGTGTCACTGGGCTTCGCGATTCCCGCCGCCACCGCCGTGGACGTCGCCGAAGAACTGCTGGCCAACGGCACCGCAAAACACGCCTACCTGGGGCTGACGCCAGGCGAGCTGACGGCGCAGATTGCAGACCAGCTGGGAATCCAGGAAGGGGCCGGGGTCGTGGTGCTCGCTGCCGACGGTGACGGTCCTGCCGGGCGCGCGGGGATCCGGCCGGGCGACGTCCTGCAGTCCATGGAGGGCGTGGAGCTGACCACCCCGGAGAAGCTCCTGGCGGAACTGCGCAAGCGCAACCCAGGGGACACCGTAGGCTTCAAGGTCAAGCGCGGCGATCAAAGTTTGGATATCAAGGTGGACCTGAGCGACCGGCCTGCCAGCACAACCACCCGATAGGAAGGAAAAGAATATGAGCCACCCCAAGGAAGAGCCCGACGCAGGATTCATCATCCCGGACCCCTCAAAAATGCGCGAGGACGTTCCCGGCGACGCCGGCGACGAGGCCAACGTGATCCGCTTCAGCGAGGAGCAGGCCCTGATCGAGGAACAGTCGCACGGCGTCCGCCCGGACACCTACAGCATTCCCTCCGGCGGCCCCACCATGGACGAGGCCCGCGGCAACATGGACCTCTCCGACCGCAGCGAGGACGGCCACGGCACCGGCCGCGAGGATGACAGCAGCGACGACAGCCTGCACGGCGGCGCCGAAAGCTGACGCCGGCGAACCAAGACAAGCAGCAGGGGTGCCCCGATCCGACCGGGACACCTCTGCTGCTTCAGTTTGGGCTTGCCTGCAGCTGCCGCGCCCGGACCTGGTACTCGCCTAGACCTGGTACTCGAGGGCGCTGCCGAGGTTCTGGTGGACGCACAGGATGTTGTGCTCCGTGTCCATGAACCAGGCGCACTTCTCCGAGTCCGTGGTGCAGATGTGGTTCTCCGTCCGCAGCGTAGGCAGGTCATAGTCCTGGAACACCACACCCTTGGCTTCCATGTCCCTGACAGTTGCCTCGATGTCCGGGACCTCAAAGCTCAGCGCAGTGTGATCGGAGTGCTTGCCGTCCGCGACCGGCATCAGCTGCAGCAGGGGGCCGCCGTCGGTGCCGAGTAATTCGCTTCCGTCGTCCGCCTTGCCGCGGTGCGGGAGCCCGAGCTTTTCTGTGTAGAAACTGCGGGCGCGGGCTGCATCATCGACGGGCAGGATGGTTGTGGCTGTGCTCAGTTTAAGGTTCATGTGGGCCACCTCCTACGGGAAGAATCTTACGCCCGGGCTGCCGGAAAAGACCCTCCCCAACGCCCCATCACCTCCCGCACCAAAACCCAAACGCCCCACCACCTCCTGACGGAAGGTGATGGGGCGTCGGGGAAAAACCCGCAGCAGGTGATGGGGCGTTGGGGAAAAACCCGCAGCAGGTGATGGGGCGTTGGAGGTTACTTCTCCACGAGGGTGAGGACGTCGTAAGTGGCCACGATCTCGTCGTTCTGGTTGGTGAGCACGGCGTCCCAGGCCACCTCGCCGTATTCGTCCGTTTCACGGGGAGTGATCTTCTTGGCGGTCAGGGTCACCCGGATCGAATCACCTGCGGCCACGGGGGTGGTGAAGCGGCAGTTTTCCAGCCCGTAGTTGGCCAGGACCGGGCCCGGGGCGGGCTCGACGAACAGTCCGGCTCCCCAGGCGAGGAGCAGGTAGCCGTGGGCCACGATGCCCGGGAAGAACGGGTTGGCTTCGGCGGCTTCCCGGTTGGTGTGCGCGTAGAACGTGTCGCCCGTGGAGTTGGCGAAAGCAGTGATGTCCTCGAGGGTGACCTGCCGCAGGTCCGAGCGGACGGCATCACCGATCCGCAGCGTCTCCAGGGACTTCCGGAACGGGTGCGTCCCCTCGGTTTCCACCGTGAAGTTGCGGTCCGCGCCCGTGTGCCACACACCGGTGACGGCGGTGAGCATGTTCGGCGAACCCTGGATGGCGGTGCGCTGCATGTGGTGCATCACCGAACGGATGCCGCCCAGTTCCTCGCCGCCGCCGGCGCGGCCGGGACCGCCGTGCACCAGGTGCGGCACGGGCGAACCGTGCCCGGTGGAGCTGCGGGCGTCCTCGCGGTTGAGCATCAGGACACGTCCGTGGTGCGCTGCGATTCCCGTGACCAGTTCCCGAGCCACGTCAGGATCATTGGTGCACACCGAGGCAACAAGCGAGCCGCTGCCGCGGGCGGCAAGGCGGACGGCGTCGGCAATGTCCTTGTACCCGATCACGGACGAAACGGGACCGAAGGCCTCCAGCGAGTGGACTTCCTCCGCTTCCGGGTCCTGCCAGTTCAGCAGGACGGGCGCCATGAATGCCCCGCCCTCCACCACACCGGTGGTTCCGTCGGCTGAGGTGACCGACGGCGAATCCAGCGTTCCGTACGCAAGCTCACCGCCGGCGTCGAGCATGGACTGCACGGCCGCGCGCACATCGTTCAGCTGCTCCACGGAGGCGAGGGCGCCCATGGTGACGCCGTCAGCGCGGGGGTCACCGAGGACGACGCGCTCGGCGATGCGCTTGCCGATGGCGGCGGAGACGGCCGGAACGAGTTCCTGCGGCACGATGGCGCGCCGGATGGCCGTGCACTTCTGCCCGGCCTTGGCCGTCATCTCGGTGACCACGGACTTGACGAAGGCGTCGAATTCCGGCGTGCCCTCCACCGCGTCGGGGCCAAGGATGGCGGCATTGAGGGAGTCGGTTTCCGAGGTGAAGCGGACGCCGCCCTGGACCACGTTGGGGTGGGACTTCAGCGACAGTGCGGTGGACGCGGAGCCGGTGAAGGCCACCAGGTCGCGGTAGTCCAGGACGTCCAGCAGCCCGCGGACCGAACCGGAGACCAGCTGCAGCGAGCCCTTGGGCAGGATGTTCGACTCGACGATGGCCTTGACCACGGCCGCGGCCACGTAGCCGGTAGGCGTGGCGGGCTTGACGATGGTGGGCACGCCGGCGATGAAGGCGGGCGCGAACTTCTCCAGCATGCCCCAGACCGGGAAGTTGAACGCGTTGATCTGCACGGCGACGCCGGGGATCCGGGTGTAGATGTGCTCGCCGGCGAAGGAGCCGTCCTTGGACAGCACCTCCATGGGCCCGTCCACCACCACCTGGGAATTGGGGAGCTCGCGCCGGCCCTTGGACCCGAACGTGAAGAGGACGCCGATGCCGCCGTCGATGTCGATCATGGAGTCCACCTTGGTGGCACCGGTCTGGGCCGAGAAGGTGTAGAAGTGTTCGCGCCGGGCGTGCAGGTACTGCGCCAGCTCCTTGAGCTTGAGCGCCCGCTGGTGGAAGGTCAGCTTGCCCAGTTCGGCCTGGCCGGTGGTGCGGCCGTAGTCCACGACGGCGGCCAGGTCCAGGCCCTCCGTGCTCACCTTCGCCAGGATCTCCCCGGTGCTCGCATCACGGACGGGGACTGCCGAAGCCGACGACCCGGCGTCGGGCGTCCACCATGCATCCATGATGAAGCTGGGCACTGTCTCCACGGTGTCGACCGTGGCCTGGGGAGCTGTGGCGGTGGTGGTCATCGTTGACGGGTCCTTCCAACAAGGGGGCAGGCAAACAGGACGGGTCATTACTGACCGTCCGTTCGGTAATATATTCACCATACATGAAGTGCCGTGCTGCACACTAGAAGGCCGGGACTGAATTCGGCCACCCAAAGGAGAACGTATGAGCGCCCCAACCCCCATGGATGCTGCCGGGAACCAGCCCGATGCGCACGAGCTGTGGAAGATCACGCTCGGCGAGCTGGACGAAAAGATGGGCGTGAAGATCCTGGAGGAGTCCGTTGAACGCGTGGTGGCCACCATGCCGGTAGAGGGCAACAGGCAATCCTTCGGACTGCTGCACGGCGGCGCGTCCCTTGCCGTGGGCGAGGCCGTGGGATCCTGGGCTGCCGTCATCCACGCCAGCACGATGGGCAAGACGGCGGTGGGCGTGGACGTTTCCGCCACCCACCACCGCTCCGCGCGCGAAGGCCAGATCACCATCACTGCCACCCCCATCCACCTGGGCGGCACCCTGGCCACGCACGAGGTGCTGATCACCAACGAGGCGGGCCAGCGGCTGTGCACCCTGCGCATCACCAACCTGCTGATGAAAAGAAAAAGCTGACTTAAAAAGGATGCCGGGCCGTGCATCCAGGGACGGTGTTGCGGCGGTAGTAAGCGCGTAAGCATCCTCTGCCCGGCTACCGGGCTTCCCTCAAGGAGTTCGACATGCGCAAAATGACCTACGCCGCTGGAGCGCTTTCCCTTGCCGCTTCGCTGGCTTTCGCCGCCCCCGCCCAGGCAGGCGGCCGGCACCACCATGACGATCCCGCCCTGCTGTCCGTCCTGCACGGGGTTCCCGGCCTGACCGTCGACGTGTGGGTGAACGGCGAGCTCACCCTCGATGACTTCACACCAGGGACCCTGGCCGGCCCGCTGGAATTGGCTGCCGGTGACTACCGGATCGCCATCACGGCATCGGATGCCACCAGTGCGGAGAACCCGGTGATCGGGCCGGTCGACGTGGAACTCGACGAGGGCCGCAACTACACTGCCGTGGCGCACCTCGGCGCTGATGGGGCACCCACCGCATCGCTGTTCACGAACGACACCAAGGCGCCCCGCAACGACAAGAAGGGCAAGCTGACGGTCCGGCACGTGGCCGCAGCCCCCGCCGTGGATGTGCTGGCCGGCGGATCGGCAGTGATCGAGGACCTCCGCAACCCGGACGAGGCCACCCTGAAGCTGAAGGCCGGGACCATTTCAGCAGCGGTAGCCGCGGCCGGAACAACCGATCCCGTGATCGGCCCAGCGGACATCAACGTCGAAGCCGGGAAGAACACCATCGTCTACGCGTGGGGAAGCCTGGCCGACAACAACTTGAAACTGGCCGTCCAGGTGGTTGGCGGCAAGGAGAAGTGCGACGAGCACGACTAACCACGCAGTTACCATCCACAGCGCTATGGCTGCGGGCAGGCCCCCTGGCGGGGCCCTGCCCGGGTCCGGTTACCGTGATGCACGCCTGTTCCGCCGGCGGACAAGGACCATGAGCAGGATTCCGACGGCGAGGGCTCCCGCCGCCCAGGCCGCTGCGGTAATCAATCCGGACGCTCCGGTGTTGGCCAGGCCGCCGGCGCCACGATCATCGTGTCCACCGGTGTTGGCAAGGTCCGCAGGTGGTGCGCTGGGAGTCGGGCTGGCCGCCGGCGGAGGTACGACGGCGGGAGTTACAGTCGGCAGGGCAGGCGACGGGTCGGCGGGGGCAGGGGCGATGGGAGCAGGCGTGGTTGGAGCAGGGGCAGGGCTGCTTGGCGCTGGATTGCTCGCTGTCGGCGCAGTCGGCGTCGGGCTTGGCGTTGGAGTCGGCGGTCCCGTTGTGGCGGCCGCGAACTCGAAACTGCTGACCCCGGACCGGCTGAACCCATTGACCGTCTCAGCGGTGAACCGTAGCGTGTCCGCACCCTGCGGAGCCGTGAAACTCCACTTTCCGGCCGCGTCCACGGGCACGTCGAACGGGTCCTTCCCTTGGATTGTGATCCTGACGCTGGACCCGGCAGCGACGGCCGAAGCGGGCGCGGCAGGAACCTGGCCGGAAAGGACCTGGCCGGGCTTGTAGGTTTCGCCGGGCGCTGGTGCCGTGATGGCAGGCTTGTTGAGGAACACTTCCAGCTGGTAGCCGGGCAGCACAGCCAGGCTGTCCCGCAGGGTTGCTGCGACAGCAAAATTCTGCACCACATTGCCATTCGCATCCGGCGTATCCCCCGCGGAGTGGGTGCCCAGGGCGTAGTTCCCACTGAGGTATGGTCCGCCGGAGTCGCCGCCGCTGGACTGTACTCCGTAGGACAGAAATCCATCAAAGGCCCGGATGTCGTTGGCGTTCTTCTTATAGTCAGGTCCTGGCACCAGGAAGATCCCCACTGCGTCGACGGTTCCGCAGGACCAGCCTGAGGATCTGCCGGACCGGCAAACAGGCATCCCAACCACCGGGTCCGCCGAACCAATGATCTTCACGTCCGGCCCGGGCGCTGAAGGGTCGCCCCAGGTACTGGCAGCAGGAAGCGGATCGATGTCCTGTCTTAGTGACTGGATGACAGATATGTCCGTTCCGACATTCCCGGGGTCTGTGATGGCGGTGTAATCAGGGCCTGAAGGCGTACTGGGATCAAGAACCGGTGAGTTGCCCGGGCCACCGAACTGGCTGAAGCCGAACTTTCCCAGGGGCCCGGCCGGTACCCCCTGGAATTCCAGGGTTGCTGTCTTGGCGGCACCATCCGATGCGCAGTGGCCGGCAGTCAGGACGGTGGGAAGCCCGGCGGGGTCGAATGCCGAGAAGCCTGTGGAACAGACGAAGCCGATGTCCGTCTGGTATCCAATGCCGCCGGGAACGTCCGCCTCGGGCTTCAGCGGAGTCCCGCCGTCGAGCTCCACGTTGGCGTAGCGGGACACGAACTGTTCAGGGGAAACCTTGCCGGTGCTCTTGCCGGCTGCGTCTGCCCCGGCTGCGGGGGAAACGGCGGAAAGCGCCTCCGGCGTGTTGATTCCGCCGGTTCGGATCACGAATTTTCCCCCCGCGGACATGACGGCCTGCAAACCCTGCGGGCCGACGTCGCGGAGGTATGCCTGGAACAGCTGCTCCGTGTTCACTGCCAGTTGTGCCCTGGAGCCGTCCGCAGCCGTCGAGGGTGAGGGAGCCGGCGCCGCCGTGGGCGGCTCCGCCGCGGGTGCTTCGAGCAACATGGGGAATGTATTGCCGGCAAGGGCGGCAACCGCCCTCCCAAGCGCATCGCCGGATCCGGTCACGATGATGGTGCGGCCGTCGATCCGGATTCCTGCGTAGCCCGGGACCTGGCGCAACTGAACAGCCGCGGCAGCCGCCTGCGCACCCAACTCGCCCGCGGCCTCGAACTGCTGGGGAGTCAGCTTGAGGTCCCGCTGCACCGCATCGTCCAGCGCTGCCTCTGACAGGGTGGTTGTGCCCGCGCCTGGTGTTGTACCGGAAGACGTGAACGTCCCTGCGGAGGTTCCCGGAGCCGGCGACGGGTTTTCGGAGCCGGCGGGTGCCGGGAAGGCCGCAGCGGGCCCGGCAGCGAGGCCCAAGGCCAGTGCCACGCCGGCTACCGTTCCTGTGGCAGTAATTCTTTTCATTGGGATCGCCGTTCCGCTCGTCCGCATCTGCGTTTACACGCGCTGGGATGACGGCGCGGTCGCACAGGTCACAGCAACCACACCTGTCACTCAAGTCACAAGAGTATCCTTTTGGCGTGCAAGGCCGGAAGCGGCATCCAATTCCGCAGGGCTCAATCCGTTCGCCAGCAAGTAGCTCCGGGTGTCCAGGCCGCGGACAAACGCGACCACCGCCAGCCCGCGTTGCTCCAGCAGCGGAGCCAGTTCCGATTCGGGCAGGCAGCGTTCCCGGCTGTGCGGCGGACCGTGCGTGCGGTAGCGCTCGTTGATGCCGCGGGCAGCCCGCCGGTACCCTTCGGCGATCGCGTCGTCGGAGTCCCCCGCGAGGTCCTGGACCATGGCGGCCACCAGCCCGCTGCGGTCCCGGCCTGCGGCACAATGCAGCAGGACGTTCCCCTTGGGCGCGGCCAGGGCGATGCTCCGGAAGACGCCCACCAGCTTCTCGGGGAAAAAACGGGCATTCGCGGCGTAATGCGCGGGATCATTCAGGTAGGGTCCGGTAATTGCGGTGAAGCGCGGGTCATCCGGATCCTCCGTGGGTGCCTGCACCATGTCGATCCCCGTCCACGCCTCCTCCGGCACCACCGGGTCGTTGTCCCGGCGCCGCCCCTCCGCGGTGTTACGGAGATCCACCACCGTGCGGACGCCGTCGTCGAACACCTGCTTCCATCCCGCCCCGGTCAGCCATTCACGCCGGCCCATCCGGTAGATGCCCCCGGAAACGTGCCACGCGTTGACAGCTCCGTCCCAGTCCATGGGCCTGCCACGCTCACTCATCCGCACAGCTAACCACAAGCTCCTGAATGCTGCACCACAAAAGGTCACAACAGGGAAGGGTACAAAGGCCTCCTGGCTTCCACCCGCTGGGCAATACTGTTGCGGGCACTAGCTACTTCATGTGACTGATGTTCAAAGGGGACTCCAGTGGGAAATGCTGTACTACGACGCCGACTCCCGGCTATAGCGGCCGGCCTTGCCAGCATGGCCATGGCGTTGGGCCTTGCGGCCATTCCGGCGCAGGCAGCGCCTCCCCCAATCGACTATGTCGCGCTGGGAGATTCCTATACCGCTGGCATTGGCGCCGGGCCCTATGACGAGACCAAAACCTGCATCCAGACCCCCGGCGGCTATGTGGACATTGTGGCTAAGACAGGCCGTGTGAACCTGCTCGTGAACGCCGCTTGTAGCGGTGCGGAGCTCACTGGCGGGCCAACAAGCGTGGCCGCACAGCTAAGCGACCCCAAGACGCAGGCCGCTTTGGCGGATGCCGAACTGGTGAGTATCACAGCAGGCGCGAACGATTTGGGTTTTGCACAAATAATCGGAATCTGCGCGACCTTGAGCCCGACGGATTGCAGGAATGCCGTCACTGCGGCCACTTCAGAGGCCAGCCTCGGTGCCCTCACCCTGGCGCTGGCAGACACATACAAGGCGATCCAGGCAGCCGCACCGCATGCGACGGTGGTCGTGTTGGGTTACCCGCAACTGTTCGATACAACTGACCCGGTTGTTCCACTCCCCATCCCCCTGACGAGTCAGGAGCTAATCAACCTCGGAACATTGGCCATTAACGGGGCGATTATGGATGCGGTGAACTTCGCAAATGTGAACTACGGCACGAACGCCGTTTACGTTGACGTGACTGACCGGTTCGCCGGGCACGAGGTCAATTCCGGGGATCCTTGGATCTTCTTTGCCGCTTATGTCGATTCAACCGGCACGGTTCAGCTTGATCCGCGAAGCTTCCACCCGAACAAGGCCGGACACCGGGCCTATGCCTCTGCATTACTCGCGTCGGTGAGGCTCGGCCAACTCGTGCGGTAGCCATCCCGCCCTACGTCCGCCGGGCCAGCCGGTACTCAAGCCCGGCACGGACGGCAGGCCATTCATGGTCCAGGATGGAGAACACCACGGTGTCCCGCAGGTTCCCGTCGCTGGTCCGTGAGTGGCTGCGCAGCACGCCGTCCTGCTTTGCGCCCAACCGGGCGATGGCCTCCCGCGACTGGTGGTTCAGCCAGTGGGTGCGGAACTCCACGGCCGGGCAACCGACCACCTCGAAGGCGTGCCGAAGCAGCAGGAGCTTGGAGTCCGGGTTGGTGCCGGTGCCCTGCGCGGAGGCGGCGTTCCAGGTGGAGCCGATCTCCACGCGCGGCGTGGCGGGGTCGATGTTCATGTAGGTGGTCATGCCGATGATGCGGCCCGGCCCGCCGCTGGCGGCGTCGATCATACGGGTGGTGAAGGGGAGCATTGATCCCTGCTCCTGCAGGGACAGGCGGCGCCGGATCTCTGCCGCCATGGCGTCCGGAGCCGGGACCGACGTGTACCAAAGCTTCCACAGCTCGCCGTCACTGGCCGCATCCACCAGGCCGTCGTGGTGCTCCTCCGCGAGCGGCTCCAGGATTACGTAGCGGCCGGTCAGGGTAAGGGGTTCAAGGAAAGTCACTGCACCAGCCTAGGGCCGCCGGTAGGCGGGTTACGCTTGGGGGCAGCACCACGGCGTCGAGCGAGGGAGTTACTGTGTCAGGAACCAACCCGGATCCCGAGGACGACAAGATCACCGGCCTGGAGCCGGGCGGCGGGGTTCCGCCGGGCGAAACTCCGCCGGGGGAAGCATCCACCGTCGGCCCGCAGGGCCGTGAGGAGCGCGGGCCCGGGAAGGGCACGCAGTTCCTGTGGATCGCCGTTATCGGCGTCGTGGTCCTGCTGTGCCTCCTGTACTTCATCGGCTACATTGTGGGCTTCTTCGACTAGGCAGCGTTTCTAGCTGGGCCAGTCGAAAAAGCCCTTGCCCGTCTTGCGTCCCAGTTCACCGCGGGCCACCTTGTCCTTGAGGATCTGCGGCGGCGCGAACCGCTCGCCCAGGGTGGAGTGCAGGTATTCGGCGATGCCCAGCCGCACATCCAAGCCCACGATGTCCGTGGTCCTGAGCGGTCCGGTGGGATGTTTGTAGCCGAGCACCATCGCGGCGTCGATGTCCTCAGCGGACGCCACGCCTTCCTCCACCATCCGCATGGCTTCGAGGGCGATGGCCACGCCAAGCCGGGATGACGCGAACCCCGGGGCATCATTGACGACGACGGCGGTCTTGCCGAGTGCCTCCACCCACGTTTTCGCCGCGGCGGCAAGTTCGGGAGACGTGCGCTCACCCAGCACCACCTCAATGAGGGTGGAGGCCGGCACGGGGTTGAAGAAGTGAAGGCCCAGGAAGTTCTCCGGCCGCTTCAGTTCACGGGCCAGGCCGTTGACGGACAGCGACGAGGTGTTGGACGCGATGCAGGCATCCTCCGTCAGCCGTTCCTCGATCCCGCGCAGCGCCGTCACCTTGAGGTCCCAGTCTTCGGGCACGGCTTCCACCACCAGCTGACGGCCGGCAAAGGAGTCGTAGTCGGTGCTGACGGTGAGCCGCGACACCAGCTCTTCGAAGTTGGCGTCCACACCGCCGCGCTCAATACTCTTCGCGGCCGCGGACTCCACCCGTTCCCGGGCGGCCTGGGCGGAGACGTCGTCGCGCTCCACCACCAGCACGTCGGCGCCCTTGATCAGGAAAGCGTGGGCAATACCGGCGCCCATGCGGCCGCCGCCCAGCACTCCCACGTAAGTGGGAAGGTTGGCGGGGACTTCAATGTTGCTCATGGTCTACTTTCCGTCGGCTGGATTGGCGGAGGCGGCGTTGGCCTTCTTGGCTGCGTTCCGGTCCAGGAACGCCTGCATCCGGTCGAACTTGGCCTGGGATTCGAACAGGATGCCCTGGGCCAGCTGGTCGATCAGCGGATGCGCCTCGGCAGGGGCGTGGAACACGGATTTGGTAATGCGGACGGCCAGCGGGTCCTGCCGCCCGATCCTGTTGGCCAGGCCGTGGGCTGCATCCAAAAGCTCCGCGGGATCGTGGATTTCGGTGATGAGGTTGGCCGCTTTGGCCTCATCGGCGCCGAGGATAAGGCCGGCCAGCAGGATCTGCTTGGCCAGCGGTTCGCCCACCAGCTCCTTCAACCGCCAGCTGGCCCCGGCCGCGGCAAGGATTCCCAGCCCGGTTTCCGGGTTGCCGATCCGCACGTTGGGGGTGCCGATCCGGAAGTCCGCAGCGTAGGCAAGCTCCGCCCCGCCGCCCAGGCAGTAACCGTCCAGTGCGGCAATGACCGGCATGGGCAGCTTGGCGATCCGGACGAAGATGGTGGAGTTGATCCCCTGCAGGGCATCGTCCCGACGCCTTTCGCGAAGCTGCGCGATGTCCGCGCCGGAGGCGAAGACACCCTCCACGCCGGCAATGATCAGCACCTTGGGGTTCTGTTCCAGCGCTGTGCAGACAACATGGAGCTCATCCACCATCTGCTGGTCAATTGCGTTCTTCACCTCGGGCCGGTTGAGCAGCACCACCACCCGGTCGTCCCGCTCCTCCACCAAAAGGGCGGTGAACTCTTCCGCCGCCAAGTCCACGCAGGCCGCCATCAGATTTTCTCCAGCAGCAGGGCGGTGCCCTGGCCGACGCCCACGCACATGGTGGCAAGGCCGATTCGGGCGTCCTCACGCTCCATCCGTCCCAGCAGGGTGATGGCAATCCGTGAGCCGCTGGAACCAAGCGGGTGCCCCAGGGCGATGGCTCCGCCGTCGCGGTTCACGATTTCCGGCTCCAGCCCCAGGCGCCGGATGCAGGCCAGGGACTGCGTGGCAAAGGCTTCATTAAGTTCGACGGCGGACAGGTCACCGACGCCCAGGCCGCTGCGCTTGAGTACTTTCTGGGTGGCGGGGACGGGACCAATGCCCATGATCTCGGGTTCACAGCCGGCAGACGCGCCGTCGATGATGCGCGCCCGGGGTGTCAGGCCCAACCGCTCGATGGCTGCCTCCGACGCCACAATGATCGCCGAGGCGCCGTCGTTGAGGGACGAGGAGTTCCCGGCGGTCACCACGGATCCGCCGTGCGCCACCGGCTTCAGCGCTGCAAGAACGTCCATGCTGGTGCCGGGGCGCGGGCCTTCGTCCGTATCCACCACCGTTTCGGATTTGCGTGTCTTGACGGTCACGGGAACGATCTCGTCCTTGAAGCGGCCGGCTTCGATGGCGTCCAGGGCAAGCTGGTGCGAGCGGACGGCGAATGCATCGGCGTCCTCGCGGGAGATGCCATCCACCCTGGCCACTTCCTCTGCCGTTTCAGGCATGGAGTAGGTCATCTTGCCGTCGCGGGACAGCCCGCCGTGCTGGAAGTGGGGGTTGGTGAACCGCCAGCCGATGGAGGTGTCAAAGATCTGGCCCGGCTTGGCGAAGGCGGCGGTGGGCTTCTCCTGCACCCAGGGTGCCCGGCTCATGGACTCAACCCCGCCGGCAATCACGATGTCCGCGGCGCCGGCCTTGATCATATGGCTGGCCTGGATGATGGCGCTCAGGCCGGAGGCACAGAGCCGGTTGACCGTTATGCCCGGGATGTGCAGCGGCAGCCCGGCAAGCAGGGTGGCCATCCGGGCCACGTTCCGGTTCTCCTCCCCCGCGCCGTTCGCGTTGCCGAGAATTACTTCGTCAATGCTCTCGGGATCCAGACCGGCGCGTTCCACGGCCTCGCGGAGCACCAGGGCGGCGAGGTCGTCCGGGCGCACGGCGGACAGCGCGCCTCCGTACCTGCCCACGGGCGTTCGGACCCCGCCAACAAGGAAAGCCTGCGGACCTGCGGTTGCAGCCATGGAAACACCCTTCACGCGATAAACAGCACTGTCATCGGCGGCCGGCACAGCGGAATCCTCCACTTACCGACCGTTCGTTCTGTAAATGGTACACGGCGATGCTGTGCATGCGCATCCAGTTACAGGACTGTCACCCCCAGGTGGGCGGCAAGGAGTGGCGCGAGGAGTCCCAGCTGGTAATCGCCAATCACCATGCCGGCCAGGCTGCCGAGTCCACTGATTTTGCGGAATTCCGTACCCCTGAGGTCAAAGTCCTTCAGCTTGGCTCCAGCCAGGTCCAGCGATCCCACCGTGCAGTCCACAAGCTTCACGCGGGTTGCCACGGCGGCACCAAGGTCAAGTTCATTGATGATGCAGCCGGTGATCAGCACATCCGTGAGCTTGGCGCCGCGGAGGTTGAGGAAGTCCAGCTTGCCGCCGTCGATCCGGACGGACCGCCAGCCGCTTTCATAGAGCTCAGCAGAGCCCAGGCGCGGATTGCGGAACTCCACCTCCTGCCAGGTGCTCCGTGCGCCCCGGAAGACGGGCGCATACAGTTCGGCCAGGATGCAGTCGCGGAACGAGGCACCGCGAAGCTGGGTCTCATTGAAGGACGCGGCCTCGAAGACGCACTCGGAAAAGACGGCACCGCCCAGGTCCAGGCCGTCGGCGGCGGGACGGCTGAACCGGGCGTTCTCATGCCTCCCGCCACGCCGGAACTCGAGGTCCGGGCGGTCCTCAAGACCCTGCAGTTCCACCGGGGAGAGCCGGGGCGGCGCCACTTTGGCCACCCCCTTGCCTCGCACTTTATCCATGGCCCGAGCCTAACGGCCGGCACCGACAAGGAACAGCACGCCCAGGGCCAGGGGCTTGAAATAGTAAGCAAGCTTTGCATATTGTGAGAGAGCACGGTTGATCGACGGAAACGAAAGGAGGCCGGAACCATGGGCCTCGGAGACAAGATCAGTAACGCGGCAGAGGACCTTGGCGGCAAGGCCAAGGAAGCTGCAGGAACCGCGACCGACAATGACCGGCTGAAGGCAGAGGGCCAGGCCGACCAGGTCAAAGCCGATGCCAAGAAGGTCGGCGAGAGTGTGAAGGACGAGTTCAAGCGGGACTAGTTCCTTGCTGGTGCGGCCGCAGCGAACGGCGTGCTGCACCAGCCCTCACCATCCACTGCGGGTGGGCGTGTGCCCCTTTCGCGAATCCTCGGGCATGGTCATCTCGGCCCGGAGGCCGAGCAACCGGATGGGCCGGCCCGGCTCGATCTTCGCCAGGAGGTCGAAGGTCCGGGCCAGTACTTCGCCCGGATCGGACGTCGCGGGGATCTTCCGTCCGTAGGTCGTGGTGCTGAACGGGGCGTACCGCACCTTCAACGTCAGGCCAATCACCGGCCGCCCCTCGGCAGCAACATCCTCCAGCACCCGCGCGGCCAACTCCCTAACGGCGTCGTCAATTTCCGCCGCATCCGTCAGGTCGCGCTGGAAGGTGGTCTCCCTGCTGTGCCCCCGGGCCACCCAGGGAGTATCGTCGACCACCCGCGCGCCGTCGCCCCGCCCAAGCTGGGCGTACCAGGGACCCATCTTGGGACCGAACTCGGGGACCAGGTCACCGGGGTCCGCGGCTGCGAGCGCCTCGACAGTCTTGATGCCCAGCTTGGCCAGGCGCTGGGAGACCTTTGCACCAATGCCCCACAGCTCAATCGTGGGACGGCCCCCCATGACGTCAAGCCAGTTGCCTTCCGTCAGCCGGAAGATGCCGGCGGGCTTGCCAAATCCGGTGGCAACCTTGGCACGGACCAGGGTGTCGCCAATCCCGATGCTGCAGTGGAGGCGCGTTTCCGCCAGGACGGCCTGCTGGATTTGCCGGGCGCAGGCCTCCGGATCCGTCGTCTCGACGCCGACGAACGCCTCATCCCAGCCGAGCACCTGCACCGTTGACCCGGGCTGCGAGCGCAGCACTGCCATGACCTTCTCCGATGCCTCCAGGTACGCCTCGTGGTCCACGGGAAGGATGACCGCGTCCGGCACTTTCCGCGCGGCGATGCGCAGCGGCATGCCGGAGCCGACGCCATAGGCCCTGGCTTCGTAGGACGCCGTAGACACGACTGCCCGTTCGGTGGGATCACCTCGGCCGCCCACGATCACTGGCTTGCCCGCGAGCTCAGGCCGGCGGAGCACTTCGACGGCAGCGATGAATTGGTCCAGGTCCACGTGCAGCACCCATGGTTCGCTCACATGCCCAGTCTGCCCCGACCCGGCGCTGCAGGCCATCCTTCCCACAACCCATCAGGGCTGGAACCCGAAAGGCGGGACTTCCGCAGGGCGTGCGGTTAGCCTTGGCCGATGACCATCGTTGAGCTGGGCGACGAAAGCGCCGCCGCGGGCGGTTCCCCCGGCCTGCGCGGCTACCTGGCAGTACCTGACGGGCAAGGCCCTTTTCCCGCCGTCGTGATGATCCATGAGGTGTTCGGCCTGGATGACCAGACCCGTCGGCACGCGGACCGTCTGGCCCGTGCCGGCTACCTCACGCTGGCCCTGGACCTGTTCAGCGACGGCGGACGGCGGCGGTGCCTGGTGGGAACCATGCGAGCCATGGCGGCCCGCAGGGGCCGGCCCTTCATCGACATCGCCACGGCCCGGAAATGGCTTGCGGAATCGGAACTCGGCAACGGCAGGACAGGGGTGATCGGCTTCTGCATGGGCGGCGGGTTCGCCCTGCTGGTGGCCCGTGACGGGTTCGATGCCGCCTCCGTCAATTACGGCCGGCTTCCGGGAAAGCAGCAGGAGGACCTGGTGGAAGCGCTGCGCGGAGCCTGTCCGATCGTGGCCAACTATGGCGGTGCTGACAAGTCACTGAAGGGAGCCGCAGCACGGCTGGAGTCAGCCCTGGACCAGCTGGGCATCGAGCACAGCGTCAAGGAATTCCCTGCGGCCGGCCACGCGTTCCTCAATGATGAAGAGCTGGGTCCGGTCCTCCTCCGGCCCTTGATGCGCGTCATGGGCGTGGGACCGGACCCGGAGTCCTCGCCCGAAGCCTGGCAGCGCATTGAGGACCACTTCGCCAGGTACCTTCGCGGCTGACGGGCCGCCTGGCTGGACGGAGCGAGGCCACGTGGCCCAAACGCGGACGACGGCGGTCTCCCGCCAAGGGGAGTCCCGCCGTCGTCCGTGCTGCTGGGGCCGGAAGGGCTAGCTGAAGAGCTGGCTCTTGGGCTGGTTGTTCTTGACCTTCTGCCAGCCCAGCCACAGGACCAGCGCGAAGAACGGAATGGTGGCCAGGGTCCACAGGCCCAGGTAGAACACCTCGCCGTCCTTGCTGGTCATGGTGTCGAACCCGATCAGCACGGTGATGGCGAGCAGGCCCAGCATGCCCGCCCAGCTGGTCCACGGCGAGCCGGGCATGGGCAGGGTGGAAGTGACGCCCTTGCGGCGCCGCAGCACGATCTGGCTGGCGAAGATGGAGCCCCAGCAGAAGATCACGCCGATGGAGGCACTGTTGAGCGCCAGGTCGAACGCGTGCGAGCCGCCCAGCCAGATGTTCAGCAGGATGCCCACGAGGTAGAACGCGGCGATGGCCAGGATGGCTGCATACGGGACGTGCCGCTTGGACATTTTGGTGAGCCACTGCGGGGCGTGGCCGTTGTTGGCCATGGTGCGGAAGACCCGGCCGATGGAGTACAGCCCGGAGTTGCAGGAGGAGAGGGCGGCGGTGATGACGATCATGTTCATGACGTCGCCCACCCAGCCCAGGCCCATCTGGCCGAAGACGGTCACGAACGGGGACGTGCCGGCCTTGTACTGGTCGGACGGCAGCAGCATGGCCAGAAGCAGGACGGACCCTACGTAGAACACCACAATGCGCAGCACGACGGCGCGGATCGCCTTGGGCACTTCGCGTTCCGGCTTTTCCATCTCGCCGGCGGTGACGCCCACCAGTTCGATGCCGTTGTAGGCGAAGATAACGGCATTGAGGACCAGGACCATCACCAGCGCGCCCTTGGGGAACATGCCGCCCTCGGCCGCGAAGAGGTTCGACACGGACGCGTGGCCGTCGCCCACCTTGGCGTTGGTGACCACCATGAAGGTGCCCACGGCCAGGAAGATGACGATTGCGCCGACCTTGAGGCAGGAGGCCCAGAATTCGAACTCGCCGAACGCTTTGACGCTCAGCAGGTTGACGGCCACCAGGAGCGCCAGGGCGGCGATGGCCGACGCTTCCACGGGGACATTGGGGAAGAAGAACTGGAAGTACAGGCCGATGGCGATGAGCTCGGCGATGCCGGTCATGCCCCAGTTGATGAAGTACATCCAGCCGGACAGGTAGGCGCCCTTTTGGCCGAACATCTCACCGGAGTAGCTCACCAGGGAGCCGGAGGTCTGGCGGTACATGATGAGTTCGCCCAGGGCCCGCATGAGCAGGTAGGCGATGACGCCGGCGATGGCGTAGGAGAAGATCAGGGCCGGGCCGGTGGAGGCGAGGCGGCCGCCGGCTCCCATGAAGAGGCCGACGCCGATGGCGCCGCCCATGGCGATCATGGTGACGTGGCGCCGGCCGAGCGTCTTGCTGTAGCCCTCGGCGCTGAGGGATGAGTCGACGGCGACGGGTGGGGCCGTGCGGTTCTCGAGATCTGTGGGGGTACTTTGAGGCACAACGATTCCTTGTGGGTTGGGGGTTGGCCGCATCCGGACTTCGTATGATCAAGCTCACAAAATTCGGCCTCTGGGCCGTTGAACCTGCAGATGTGTGGGCGGATCGTCGAACTGCCGAAGCTTCACGCGACCTGACCATCCTACAAGACAGTCCGGAGTGGTACGTGACGCGCACTACATCTCAGCCGTCTCCAGCACCAGATTCTGCTCCGGATCCAGGGAAATCCGGTAGGTCCGCAGGGGTTCCGCTCCGGTGGTGGAGCATCCCGACGTGAGGTCGAACGCGTGCTGGTGCAGCGGACAAATCACCACCTGCCGGTCCACGGTGCCGTCCGCAACAGGGCCGCCGCGGTGGGGGCAGACCCCGGAGACCGCCCGCAACGAACCGTCCCGCAGCCGGAAGACGGCCACCTGTTCGCTCCCGACTCCGAAGGCCCTTCCCTCGCCCAGGGGAATCTGGTCGACCGGCCCCAGGACATGGGCGCCGGCACCTGTTCCGGCGCCGCTCATCGGACCGGCACCTGAGGGAGGACGGTCAGGGGCAGAGAAGTCCTGAACTGGCCGGGCGTTCGCGGGTCATCGCGTTCCTGCCACGGATCAACGTAGCTGTCCACGGAGGCCTGCACCGCCTCGTCAAGCCGTCCGGCGATCCCCTCTGCGTCCTGCACAATCACGGCCCGCAGGTGCTCGATGCCCACGCGCGGGACGAAGGCATAGGTCCGTTCCAGCCAGTTGGCCTGTTCGCGGTAGTACTGCATGAAACGGCCGGTAAGGACCTTCACCTCTTCCGGATCGTCCACGGTGGCCAGCAGGTCTCCCTTGCGGATGTGGGCACCGGCGGCTCCCCCTACATAGATCTCCCAGCGGCCGCCCTCCACTGCCACCACGCCCACATCCTTCACCAGCGATTCGGCGCAGTTCCGGGGACACCCGGAGACTGCGAGCTTGAGTTTGGCGGGCGCCTCGAGGCCCTGGAAGCGGGATTCGATCTCGATGCCCAGTTTGGTGGAGTCGCCGGTGCCGTAACGGCAAAAGTCCTTTCCCACGCAGGTTTTCACGGTGCGGAAGCTCTTGCCGTAGGCATAGCCGGAGGGCATGTCCAGGTCCGCCCACACCTGCGGCAGGTCCTCCTTGCGGATCCCCAGCAGGTCGATGCGCTGCCCCCCGGTGAGCTTGATCAGCGGGACGTTGTGCTTCTCCGCAACATCTGCGATCCGCCGCAGCTGCTGGACCGACGTCACGCCGCCCTTCATCTGGGGCACCACGGAAAAGGTGCCGTCCCGCTGGATGTTGGCGTGGACCCTGTCGTTGATGAAGCGGGCGTCGCGTTCGTCGATGTACCGGTCCCCAAGCATCATCTTGAGCAGCGAGGCGAGCCCCATCTTCGACTTTGCATCCTCGGCGCCGCCCGGCGCCAGCGCCTGGAACACGGCCGAAACCGACCGCAGGCCGCGTGCCCGGATTTCTGCCATCAGGGCCTGCTTGTCCAGGGGGATGCCGGGAACGTAGTAGCCGGCAGCGGGATCCTCTTCCACCGCTCCGTCGGCCGCCCACTCCACCACCTGCCGCACCAGGAGCTTGCAGGAGCCGCACCCTTTACCGGCACGGGTGGCGTCCATGGCCCCGGACACCGAGGTGCAGCCGCCCTTCACCGCGCCCACCAGGTCCTTCTTGCTGACGCCGTTGCAGTTGCAGACCTGTGCTTCGCCGTCGAGCTCCGCGACTCCGGCCTCCTCCCCGGGCGTGCCAAGATCGAACATCAGCCCGAGCCGTTCCTCGGGCAACGGAAGCCCGCGGTCGAACGCTTGGGTCAGGTAGGCCACCTTGCGGCTGTCCCCCAGCAGCGTGGCGCCCACCATCTTGTTGTCCCGCACCACGATGGACTTGAAGACCCCGCGGCTGGGCTCGGAAAAGACGATGTGTTCGTCCGTCTCAAGTTCCGGCCCGTGCAGGCCCATGGAAGCCACCTCGACGCCGGCCACCTTCAGTTTGGTGGCCGTGCGCGAGCCCAGGTACGCGGCGCCCGTGTCCGTCCCCGTCACATGGTTGGCCAGCACCACCGCCTGCTCCCACAGCGGGGCCACCAGCCCGTACACCTCACCGCGGTGCTGGACGCACTCCCCCACCGCGTAGATGTCGTCCTCGTCCTGGACCCGCAGGCTGTCATCCACCACAATGGCCCGCTCCACCGGGAGCCCGCTAAGGACAGCCAGGTCCACGTTGGGACGGATCCCGGCCGCCACCACCACCATGTCGCACGCAATGTCCGGCCGGCCGCGGAGGCTGACGCCGGTCACCCTCTCCCTGCCAAGGACGGCCGTGGTCCGGCAGCCGGTCAGTACCCCGATGCCCAGGGCCTCAACGCTCCGGCGGAGCACCGCACCGCCGTCGGGCCCCATCTGTGCGCTCATCAGGTGGCCGCCGGAGTGGACCACGTCCACGCCCAGCCCGAAGCTGCGCAGCCCGGCAGCGGCCTCCAGCCCCAGCAGGCCCCCGCCGATCACCACGGCGTGCCGGTGATGTTCCTGCTGTGCGTGGGCAGCCATTTTGCGGGTGTCATCGATGGTGCGGAAGCCGAAGACGCCCTGCTTCACCGACCCGCCGGGCGTGTAGAGGCCGTCCAGGGGAGGAAGGTGGGAGCGGCTTCCAGTGGCGATGATCAGCGTGTCGTAGGGCGTCACCCGACCGTCGCTGGAAAACACGTGCTTGGCGAACCGGTCGATCCTGTCCGCCCGGACGCCCGCGTGCAGCGTGATCCCGTTGTCCTGGTACCAGGATAGTGGGTTGAGGAAGATGTCCGCGTCGCTCTCCTCGCCCGAAAGGACGTGGCTGAGCATGATCCGGTTGTAGTTTCCGTACGGCTCGTCCCCGAACATGGTGATGCTGAACTGCTCCGCACCGCCCCGGGCCAGGATCTCCTCCACCGCCCGGGCGCCGGCCATGCCGTTGCCGATGACCACGAGGCGCCGGCGGCTGTCCCCTGCGCGGGACCGGGGCCTGGGTCGGGCTGCGGCTTGCGCCCCGGTTTGCGTCTGCTCCGCCATGCTGCCCATCAGTGCTCCACCATCCCCAGGTCGATCACCACGGATCCGTGGACTCCCTCGGGCGCCGCCAGGTACAGCTCAATCACCGAGCCGCCGTCGATGTCCTCCACCACGCGCAGCGGAACATGGACCTCGTTCCTGGCTCCGATGGGGAAGTACCGCATCGGAACGCCGTTGCGCATGAGCACCACGGCGATCAGTTCGCTGCTTGAGTTGCCGCCGCGGAAGTACAGCGCCTGGTTGATCACCCCGTCCGGGACGTAGTGCGAGAGTTCGCTGTGCAGGGGGACGGGCTTCTCCATTCCCACGCCCTGGAAGTGGTAAATGCCTTGCAGGAAAAGGTTCTTGGTGATCACGGACAGATCCTTTCGGCCGGCGGAAAGACGGGCATGGGCCCATCTTCCGCCGCCGATGTTTCCGGCCGCCGGTCCCCCGGTAAAGACTGCTTTACGCGATTCTCACCGTTCCGTCAGCCCGGATACCGGCACCTGCTGCTGCCTGGTTGGGGGATAGGCTGAAAGCATGGCAACAGTCCACCGCGTACCGCCCGCGCCACAGCCCCAGCTGTACCGCTTCTCCCCCATGGACCTGGCCACGCTGTGCCTCTACGTTGCCATCGCAGGGTTCTTCGCGGTTGCCGGCGATCTGGTGGTTCCCTTCGTCCGGCAGATCGCACCGTCCCCCGCCGCCGCCACCTACGCCGTGAACCTGCTGTTCTATGCCTCGGTGGGAATACTGGCGCTGCTGGCCGCCCGCAAAGTGGTGGTCCGGGACCTCAAGGTCCTGGCAACCCGGCCCTGGTTCACGCTGCTGATGGTGCCGGCGGCCGTAATCGCCATGATGATCCTCACCGCAATTGTGGTGGCCGCCAACGGGCAGGTGGAGACCTCCGCGAACCAGGCGGGCCTGCAGGCGCTCATGCAGCAGGTTCCCGCGTGGCTCATGGTTCCGCTGCTGGTGGTGGTGGGCCCGTTCGTGGAGGAATACATCTTCCGCCACCTGCTGATCGGCAAGCTCAGCAGGCGCCTCAACATCTGGATCTGCTGTGCCCTGTCCGTCCTGCTGTTCGCAGCGCTCCACATCGTGGGGCAGGAAGCGATCACCCTCACCGCATTGCTCCCCTACCTGGCCATGGGCGCCACGCTGGTGTTCGTTTACGTGTGGACGGGGAAGAACGTGATGTTCTCCTACTTCGTGCACGCCGCCAAGAACCTGCTGGCGGTAATCCTGGTCTACGCCATCCCGCCGGAACTCTTCGAGCAGATGCAGAACATCCAGGCATAGGCCCGGCGTCAGCCAGGGACCGTGTACCCCCGGAACCGGAACCGGTGGCTTCCTGCGGTGCGCCCGGTGATGTAGACCTTAACGCCGCCGGCGGCATTGGTGCCGCCGAGGTAGCGGTAGCTTTCACCGGGATTGTATCCGGCAGGGTCATCCGGATCCATCGGCAGTCCCGGGCCAAACTCAATGACCTCGTTGCCCACCCGATAAGAGCCAGTGCCTGCCACCAGCCGGAATGTTCCGGCATCCCCCACCCGTTCGACGCCGTCCAGCACTCCGCCCGGCCGGAACGTGAGTTCAAGAGCAAAAGCCGTTTGGGTGCCTGCAAAGCCGATGTCCAGGCCAACGTGCCCGGCGTCGCACTGCACGACGATCTCCGTGGCCAGCCTGTGGATGTCCCGGGGACGCGCGCTGAACTCCATGGCGGCGCTGAACCTGCCTTCATGTTCCAGTGCGTAAACCCCGTCTGCCCGCACTCTCTCCGGCGGCAGCGGCTGGTAGAAGTTCGCCTGCACCTCTTCCGAGAGCACCATCGACCGGTCCTGCCGAAGAGCGCGTTGGCTGCGGAACGGACCCAGGTCGAAGAAGCTCCTGGACAGGCGCACGTCGGAGAGCAGCGCTGCGCCATGTCCGAAACGGAGGAAGGAGGGGTTGGTGGCCAAACCCGAGCCCACACCCGGAACCAGGGGGTCGCAGCCGCCGAACACAGTGGCCACCGAAGCGCCGGAACGGAACCGGTACACCCCGCAGCTCTCCAGTGCTGCCTCCTCCGGGGCAAGGGCGCGCGGCAGTGACAGGACGCCGGCGGCCGGCGGCGGTGCAGCCGGACCCGTCCCTGCCAGCCGGGGATCCAGCCTGGCAATGGCCAGCAGCTTGGCGGGTTCGTGCAAAGGAAACCGTGCCAGCCAGGCGGCTGCGGCGGCAAAATCAGGCCGCCCGTCCTGTGCCGCCAAGCGCCGGTAGAGGTGGAGGAACGGGGCGGCACCAAACGCCATCCACTGGTCCTGCCGCCGTGAAAACACTGATTCCACTGTGCCGTCACCGTTGAACCAGGGCAGGAAGGCAGTGAGGTTGCGCCGGACGTGGTCCACAAGCTCCGGGCGGTCTGCGCAGTCGGCGATGGTCAGCAGGGAAGGGTTGGTGACCGCCGTGGCGTACAGCGGGCTCCGTTCCGAGTACATTCCGTCCGGCAGTTGGTCAATGCCTTCGGCCAGCCACTGTGCTATCCGCGGCGGAATGTCCGCCCGCGGCTGGAGAAGGTTGACCTGGGCGAGGGCCGCGCAAAGCTCCCAGCGGTGGTTTGGAGTGTGGACGCCTCCGGCCACCATGGCATCAACGGATCGTGCCACGATCGCCGAGAGCCGGGCGTCCACCTCTTCCAGCAGGGGGCCCGGAGCGGCCAGGCGGCGGATGAGCCGCAGCGCCAGGCAGACGTCGTTCAGCGTGAAGGCTGAGTCCGGCGGCGAGCACAGGTTGGTGCCGTCGAACAGGCCGGTGGGTCCCTGCAGGGCCTCCAGCCGGTCCAGGCAAGGGCCCATCGCCGCGCCGGGACGGTCCGCCAGGTGGAAGCTGGAGCCTGTTTCGGTGAAGACCGTGACCAGGTCCAGCAGCCTGGCCATGGCGGGCCGGTGCGCCAAGGCCTGGACGTCGTCGTCGTCGTGCGTTGCCAGGAAGTCCGCCACGTGCCGGTCCGCTGCCCGCGACACCTGCTCCAGGAATGCCGTGTCCATAGTTGTTGTCTGCAATTTGCTGCCTTTCACCGGTTCCGCCGCGGCGGGACCGTCCTAGTCCTTCAGGCCGGCGCTGACGTCCGCGTTCAACACGTACTTCTGGAAGATGAAGAACACCAGCACCAGCGGCAGGAGGGAAATGACGGAGGCCCCAAGGAGGACCGGCCAGTCGATGTTTTCCGCACCCACGATGCTTCGCAGCGCCACCTGCAGGGTGTACCACTTGGGATCGTTCAGCACGATCAGCGGCCAGATGTAGTCGTTCCAGCGCCACTGGAAGGAGAAGATGGCCAGCGTGAAGAGGATCGGCTTGGAGAGCGGGAGCATGATCCTGAAGAAAATGGCCAGCTCGCCCGCGCCGTCGATCCTGGCGGAGTGCAGCAGGTCGTCCGGAACCGTGAGGAAGAACTGCCGGAACATGAACACCCCGGTTGCCGTCAACACGGACGGCACGATGATACCCGCCAGCGAGTTGTACAGCCCCAGGTCACGGATCACGGAAAAAGTGGGGTTCAGGATGACCTCAGTGGGCAGCATGGTGGTGGCCAGGATGCAGACGAAGAACAACCTGGTTCCCTTGTTGTTGTACTTGGCGAGCGCATATCCCGTGCAGGCACTGAAGAAGACCGTCAGCACCGTGGTCACGATGGACACCGTGGCCGTGTTCAGGAAGTACTGGGCGAAGTCCACCCGTTCCCACGCATCCACAAAGCCCTGGAACGTCCATTCGCGGGGGATCATGGACAGCGGGTAGCTGAACAGCTCGCTTCCGGGCTTGAACGAGCTGAGGAGGAACCACAGAAGGGGCAGTGCGTACAGGGCGGCGATCAGCCACGTCAGCACGGTCAGCGGGATGGATGCCTTGGCACGGAGTTCCGTGTTGCCCGGCCGGTGGCGGGTCTTGCGCCTGCCGGGCGCTTGGGAGGAACGCTCCGCGCCCAGTGCGGGTTCCTCCGCCACGGCGGGAGGCAGGTTGGCAGCAGCAGCCATGGGTCAGCCCTTCTTCCGGTTGAACCGCAGCTGGATGAGGGCGATGGCCAGCAGGACAACCATCAGCACCATGGAGGCCGCGCTGGCGTAGCCCACCTTTGACTGCTCGAAGCCGGTTTTGTAGATGTATTGCACGATCAGGGTGTTCTGCGTCCCCGGGCCGCCGCCGGTCAACGCCTGGATCATGGCGAATTCCTTCATCGCGTGGATGGTGGAGAGCAGGATGACCATGAACGACGTCGGCGCGATTCCCGGGAGCGTGACGTGCCGGAAGCGTTGCCATGCGCTGGCCCCATCCAGTTCCGCTGCCTCCAGCAGGGACTCCGGGATGTTCTTCAGCGCCGCTATGAACAGCAGCATGTTGAAGGCCGTGCCGCCCCAGGCGGAGGCGAAGATGACAACGGCCAGGGCGAGGTTGCCGTCGCTGGACCAGGGCAGGGGGTTGCCGCCCAGGGTGGAAATCACGAAGTTGACGAACCCGAAGTCCTGGCCGAACAGCCACTTCCAGATGACGCCGACCACTATCGGCGAAATCAGCCACGGCAGGAAGATCACCATCTTGGCTGCCGTGCGGCCGCGGACCGCCTTGCTGACCAGCAGCGCGGCCACCCCCAGGGAACAGACGTAAACCAGCGGAACCGACAGGACCGTGTACACGAAGGTCCGGCCAAGCGCACTGTAAAAGCCGGCGTCGGCAAAGAGCTTCTGGAAGTTGGCCAGGCCGATGAAGTGCAGCTTGCCAATGCCGCGATAGTCGGTGAAGGAGTACAGCAGGCCCAGGGCCCCCGGCCACACGAAGAAGACCAGGAAGAGGACCACATTGACGCCGACCAGGACCAGCGGCGCGATGACGTAGCGGTTCCGGCGCTTTTGGGCGGATTTGCTGCGGGGCGGCGGCGCTGGTGCTTGGGGCTCCGTCACCGCGCTGATGGTTTGTTGTGCCACGGGATCAGGCGCCGTTGTAGAGCTTCACGATGTTGTCCACCGTGGTCTTGGCGTCCTGGCTGCCGGAGAGCATCTTGACGGTCTCCTCTCGAAGGGGGTCGCCGGAGAATGGCGTTTCGGCGTAGGCCTCGATGACAACGCGCTTGATGGCGTTGTCCCCCTTGGCCTGGTTGCCGGCGATTTGCTTCTGGTACAGCTCGAATGATGCCTGCTGGAACGGGTACTCCACCTTCAGGTCCTTCACCGGCAGGTAGCCGCCCGTCTTGGCAAACTCGGTGTAGTTCTGGTCGTTGTAGAACCAGTCGATGAACTTCCTGGCTTCCTCATCTGCGCCGGTGTCCTTGAAGGCCACCATGAAGCCGCCGCCGAGGTTGGTGGCATTGGCTTCCTTCTTGGGCAGCGGCACGGACAGCCACTCGAAATCCTTGATGTTCTTGTTGAAGTCCGCCACCTGCCAGCTGCCGGAATAGTAGGCGGCCACCTGGCCGCTCTTGAACATGGCGTTGCCGTCCTCGCCGCTGAGCCAGACGGACTTGGGCATGGTCTGGTCGTCGTTGATCTTCTTGAAGTAGTCCAGCGTTTCCACGGCTTTGCTGTCGCCGGTGTACTTGCCGTTTTCCTTGGCGAAGGCAGTGCTGCCGAATTCGTACATCATGGCGCGCAGGCGGTGGCCGGAGCGGTCCATTACCACGCCGTACTTCGCGCCGGCTTTCTCGCGGACCTGGTTCACGGCTGCGATGAACTCGTCCCAGGTCCAGGTGTTCCCGATGTCGGCCGGGTACTTAACGCCGGCCTTGTCGAACAGGCTCTTGTTTACGAACAGGCCCACCGCGGTGAGGTCGGAGGGGATTGCGGGGATGATGCCGTCCGGGGATTCCTGAAGGTACTTTTCGTCGATCCCGTGGGACTTGGCAATGTCCGAGAGGTCCTGGAGCTGGTTCGCCCAGAGCGGGTCCAGTCCGGTGACGCGGGCCAACGCCGGGAGGTCATTGGCTGTGGCGGCATTCTTCAGCTTGGTGGTGATGTCCGCAGTAGGGACATCGACAACCTCGATAGTGATCCCGGTGGCTTCCTTGTACTTCTTGGCCGCAGCGGCGAAGGCTCCACCCTGGTTGGTGTCGCCGGAGAGGATAAGCTGCAGGGTCTTGGAGCCCCCATCCGGGGAGTTGCCTGCCCCTCCTCCGCTACACGCTGTGAGGCCGGCAGCCAGGGCCGACAGTCCGAAGGCCGTCAGGCCAAGCTGGCGGCGGGTAATGCTGGAGATTCTTGTCGTCTCTGACAATGCTCTGTCCTGTCTCTCGCGGTCGTGAGGGAAAACCCTTTCCGGTGAAACTGTGACCTATGTCATGACATAAAGTCAAGAATACTTTTCAACGTTATAGATCTTTCGCGCACCTTCAGCCCGGTTCTTCCGCACCGCTGCATGCGGCCGTACGGTGGACGGATGGGACTGAATATCCAGATAGTCATTGATTCCGCCAGGCCGCACGAGCTCGCCGACTGGTGGGCGGAAACCCTGCAGTGGGCCGTGGAACCGCAGGACGCCGGGTTCATCCGCTCCATGGTCGACCAGGGCTTCGCCTCGGAGGACCAGACCATGACGCACCGCGGGAACCTGGTGTGGAAGGACGGCGCTGCCATCCGGCCGCCGGAGGAGATCGAGGCCAAGGCGCCTGCGCGGCGCATGCTGTTCCAGTCGGTCCCGGAGGGAAAGACGGTGAAGAACCGGGTGCACTGGGACGTCAGGCTGGACGGCCGGGACAAGGACGAAGTGCGGCGCGAGCTTGAGGCCCGCGGCGCGTCCTTCCTGTGGTCGGCGCGGCAGGGGCCCCATTCCTGGCACACCATGGCGGACCCCGAGGGCAACGAGTTCTGCATCAGCTGATGCCGATTACTAGACTTGGACAGTGAGCAACCAGATCCCCGCCCCGGTGTCCGACGTCTTCGATCCCACGCGCTGGCGGGTGGTCTCCGGCTTCGAGGACTTCCAGGACATGACCTACCACCGGCAGGTGGAGCGGGATTCCGACGGCGGCTGGGTGCGTGACCTGCCCACGGTCCGCATCGCATTCAACCGGCCCGAGGTCCGCAACGCGTTCCGGCCGGGTACCGTGGACGAGCTCTACCGCGCCATGGACCACGCCCGGATGACCCCCGACGTGGCCACCGTGCTCCTCACCGGCAACGGCCCCTCCCCCAAGGACGGCGGCCACTCCTTCTGCTCCGGCGGCGACCAGCGGATCCGGGGCCGGGACGGCTACCGGTACGCCGACGGCGAGACGCAGGAAACCATCGACCCCGCCCGCGCCGGCCGGCTCCACATCCTGGAAGTCCAGCGGCTCATGCGCACCATGCCCAAGGTGGTCATCGCGGTGGTCAACGGCTGGGCCGCCGGCGGCGGACATTCACTGCACGTGGTCAGCGACCTCACCATCGCCTCCCGGCAGCACGGCAAGTTCAAGCAGACAGACGCCACCGTGGGAAGTTTCGACGCCGGCTACGGCTCCGCGCTGCTGGCCCGCCAGGTGGGGCAAAAGACAGCCCGGGAGATCTTCTTCCTGGCCCGCGAATATTCCGCAGAGGACATGGTTCGCATGGGTGCAGTGAATGAGGCCGTGGACCACGCGCGGCTCGAGGAAGTGGCGCTGGAGTACGCCGCGGACATCGCCCGCCAGTCCCCGCAGGCCATCCGCATGCTGAAGTTCGCCTTCAACCTCGCGGACGACGGCCTGGCCGGCCAGCAGGTGTTCGCCGGCGAAGCCACCCGCCTGGCGTACATGACGGATGAAGCCGTGGAGGGCAAGGAGGCCTTCCTGCAAAAACGCGACCCCGACTGGTCACGCTTCCCGCACTACTTCTAAGGCAGGACGGCAATGAACAGCGAAGCAACACCGGCGCCCGTCCCCACCGGGCCGCTGAATATCGAACCCGCCCTGAAAGCCCTCGCGGCCGCCCTCCATGGTGAGGGCCCCGCCGTCGAACTGTCCCTGGGCCCGGACGGCAGCCTGGTCGTGGGCCACGTGGAGACGCCGGGCTGCGACGACGCCGTAGCCGTGGTCCGCACGTCAGGTTCCACCGGCACACCCAAGGCAACAGTGCTGACCGTGGAATCCCTGGCGGCCTCCTCCATGGCCACCGCCCTGCGGCTCAAGGGCGAGGGCCAGTGGCTGCTGGCGCTGCCCGTTCAGTTCGTGGCCGGCATCCAGGTGCTGGTGCGCTCCCTGTTCGCCGGCACCCGGCCCTGGGTCATGGACATGTCCGGCGGCTTCACCCCGGAGGCGTTCACGGCCGCCGCGCTGGAACTGACGGACAAAATCCGGTTCACCTCCCTTGTTCCCACCCAGCTGCAGCGGCTCCTGGACCACCCGTCACCGGACACGCTCGCCGTGCTGCGCCGCTTCAATGCCATCCTGCTGGGCGGCGCCCCGGCCCCGCCGGCCCTGCTGGCAGCCGCCCGGGACGCCGGGGCCAGGGTCATCACCACCTACGGTTCCGCAGAGACCTCCGGCGGCTGCGTCTACGACGGCTACCCCCTTGAAGGCGTCTCGGTCCGCGTGGCGGAGGACGGCCGGATCCTGCTGGGCGGGGACACGGTGGCCGCAGGCTACATCGAGGCGCCGGACGAGGAAACCGGGACGTTCTTCGAGGAGGCCGGCGTGCGCTGGTACCGCACCAGCGACCTGGGCTCCATTGACGACGACGGCCGGCTCACCGTGCTGGGCCGGGCCGACGACGTCATCATCACCGGCGGCGTGAAGGTCTCCGCCGGTCACGTCCAGGAGCAGCTGGAACAATCCGACGCCGTCGCCGCGGCTTTCGTGGCCGGTGTGCCGTCCGCGGAGTGGGGGCAGGCCGTGGCCGCCTACGTGGCGCTCACCCCCGAAGGCGCGTCCGGGCAGGAAGCCGGGGACGCCGCCGTCGTGCTCCAACAACTGTGGCAGCAGCAACTGGGCGTCCTGGCGCCCAAGACCGTCCTCACCGCACCGGCCCTGCGGATGCTGCCCAACGGCAAACCGGACCGGCTCGCCATGACCGCCGAACTCAGCGCCCTGCACGGGGGAAAGTAGAGTTGGACCTGCACCACCGCGGCGGGTGCGCACGTTCCATCCTGCCGTCTTACCGAAACAACACGAGGTACTAACCGTGGCAACAGCCGCCCAATGGATCCAAGGCGCCCGACTCCGGACGCTGCCGGCAGCGATCGCGCCAGTGCTGATCGGCACCGCCGCCGCCTACGAAATGGACTCGTTCCTCCTGCCCAACGCCATCCTTGCGGCTCTGGTGGCGCTCCTGCTCCAAGTGGGCGTGAACTATGCCAACGACTACTCGGACGGCATCCGCGGGACCGACGACGACCGCGTGGGTCCGCTGCGGCTGGTGGGCTCGGGCGCCGCCAAGCCTGAACACGTCAAGTGGGCGGCGCTGGGAACGTTCGCCCTGGCCATGGTGTTAGGCCTGGTCCTGGTGGTCCTCACCCAGGCCTGGTGGCTGATCCTGGTGGGGCTCGGCTGTGTGATGGCCGCCTGGGGCTACACCGGCGGCAAGAACCCCTACGGCTACATGGGCCTGGGCGACCTGTTCGTCTTCGTCTTCTTCGGCCTGGTGGCCACCCTGGGCACCACCTACACGCAGGCGGGCCACATCAGCCTGTCCGCGGTCATCGGAGCGATCGGCACCGGCCTGATCGCCACGGCGCTGCTCATGGCCAACAACGTCCGGGACATCCCCACCGACATGCAGGCCGGCAAGAAGACCCTGGCGGTGCGGCTGGGCGACAAGCATGCGCGGGAAAGCTACGTGCTGATGCTCGCCGTCGCCATCCTGCTGGTGGTGATCCTGGCACCGGGCCGGCCGTGGATCCTGATCGTGCTGCTGCTCATTCCGGCCTGCCTGATGCCGGCCTGGCTGATGATCAACGGGCGCAAGCGCAAAAGCCTGATCCCGGTCCTGAAGCAGACCGGCCTGATCAACCTTGGCTACAGCGTGCTGTTCTCACTGGGGCTGATCCTCAGCCACGGGTTCTAGCGCTTGTTGTTGTTGCTGCCCTTGGCGTTGTTGATGGTGATGTCCGGGTTGGCGTCCAGCAGGGCGTCCTCGGCGTTGGCGTCCTGGACTTCGCCGGCGGAGCGCAGCGGCTTGGCCTTCCCGGAGAAGCGGTGCTGCAGGGCCGCGGCGGCAGCGTCGCGCTGCTTCTGGAAGAACAGGTAGCTGATGGCAAAGGCAATGAGCGCGGCGCAGATCACGGACATCAGCACCCCCACCTGCAGAAGCGCGAACAGGGCAAACAGGGGCACGAAGATTGCCAGCCGGATCAGGGAATATTTCAAAAAGGCCACTATTCAAGTTTAGCCGCCTCCGCCAGCGGCCCCTGCGCGTCCTGACGATAGACTTAATGGCATGCTCTTCCGTGTGGCTTTGGCCGTCGCAGTCCTCGTCATCTTCGTGTATGGCCTGGTGGACGTGATTCGCACTGAGGGCCGACTGACCCGCGGGATTTCCAAACCGGCCTGGATCATCGTCCAGATTGTCCTGCCCGTCCTGGGAGCCATCCTGTGGCTGCTGATTGGCAGACCGCGCGGTACTGAGCAGCCCCGGCCCAGCTACCCGCATCCCGTGGCTCCGGACGATGACCCGGACTTCCTCCGCAACCTTGAGGCACGGCGCCGCAAGCAGGCCGAAACGGAGCGCCTCAAGAAACTCCGGGACGAGCTGGACGCAAAAGCCAAGGAGGACGGCGGCAAAGGCCAGCGCGGCACCGATGAACACGATACCGACGGACTGAAATAACGCTTATGGCGTTCCAACCCGGCGGAGAAGAGCGGCGCGTGCCGGCTCCCCCACCGAGGCCCGGCCTGTCCTACTCCGCGCCGCCGCCCATCCCCGTCACTCCCCCGGTACCCCAGGTTGTCCGGACGGCCCGCACGCTCTGGATCTTGAGCTTCGTGGCGGGCCTGGCCGTCCTGCTGGGATCCTTCGTGGCCCGGGATTCCAACCTGCAGCGGCTCCGTGGCGTAGTGGCGGACATGGCTGCGGGCAGCGACGCCGGGTCGGTAGGGACCGCGGCGGAGATCGTCTTCTGGGGGAGCATCGGCGCCCTGTTGCTGGTGACCGTGCTTGAAGCTGCTGTCCTGGCCGCGGCGCTGGGCCGCAAAAACTGGGCCCGCTGGGTCCTGGTCCTGCTGCTGGCCGCCCACCTTCCCGTCCTGCTCCTGGCATCCGCCTTCCTGGTCCCAAACGGCGCCGACGGCAGCTACGTGGTGATGCTGTGGGGTGCCGGCCTGCTCCTGGCGTTCGCCGGGCTGGTGCTTCTGTTCCTGCCGTCCGCCGGCTCCTGGCTGAAGCGGGAGGCCACGCAGGCCTGAGCCCTACGCTGACTGCGCCTGGGCGTCCCTGGCTGCGAAATCCGCAAGGACACCCTCGCAACTGCGGATCACCACCCGGCACGTTTCAACAGCGGACCTGGCCGTCAGCGGGCTTTCAGCGACCCTGCGCCACCGCGCCAGGCAGCGCCGCGCCTCAGCGGCCAGCACGTCCGGACCGGAGTCAGGCGCCATGCCGAGCCGCAGGGATGCCGCCGCGCCGCGGCCGCCAATGAGCCGTTCAGCTTCCGCCGCCAGTTCGGGAGCCAGGTCCACTCCGGCAGTGCGCAGGGCCGCCAGCAGCCGGAGTTCGCGGAACTCATGCGCGTTGGCCTGGACGCGCTCCAGGGACGCCGCCAACTCTTGCGTTCCCTCGCGGGGGCGGCTGTCCAGGAGGTTCCCCACCGCCACCAGCACGGTCCTGGCCTTCAACGCTTCCGCCCGCGCCTGGAACTGCCGGTCCAGCACCTCCAACAGCGGATCCAGGCCGCTGCGCCGGGCCAGCTCATGGGCCAGGGGCGTTGGCTCGGGGTAGCCATTGCGGATAAGGACCACGGCCAGCCGGATACCGAAAAGCCCATAGCGCTCCAGCAGTGAGGACCGTGCCTCTTCCGTCAGTGCCACGGGTTCCCCGGACCGGCGGAACCTGTCGGCGGACAGCAACATCCGTTCGCGCGCGGCCCGGTCCAGGGTGGCCAGCAACTGGAGGGCCTCAAAGTCCGGCTGGCGCAGGGTGCGGGCACTTTGGGCCAGGAGTCCGGCCACCGGGACAACGCCCAGTGCCAGCTTCCGGAGGTTGGGGTCCCGGCTGTACCTTTCCGCGATGCTGCCGGCGGACAACAGGGAGTCGATCCGTCCGGCTCCCACCTCGTCGGCACGGGACAGCACCGCGATGGCGTTGACCGTACCCGAGCGGCCCGCCGCGGTGTCGCGGAAGGATTCCAGGAACCTCAGATCGGACGCGTGCATGTGGCGCATCAGGTAGATGACGGCATCAGCTTCCGACGCCGAATCCTCCGGAGTCAGGAAACGTATGGACCGTGCGGACACGTCCTGGGACACGGAAGCGATGCCGGGGGTGTCGATCAGCGTCATGGCCTGCAGGGCCGGCGCAGGCCATTCGACGTCGAGCCGTTCCACTTCCTCCGCCTCGACGCCGTCGAGGGCGAAGACCAGGCGCCCGTCCACGCGTTTCAACGGCAGGTTCCGGGGCTCCCCAGTGACGGGGTGGAGCGTGATGCGGGGAGTGTGGCCGTGCCGGTACCAGGTGACGATCCGCGTGCATTCGCCGGTGTCCGTCGGCGCGATCTCCTCACCAATGATGGCGTTGAGGAGCGTAGACTTTCCTGCCTTCACCATGCCGGCAATGGCAATCCGCAATGGCTCGGCAAGCCGCCGCGCGTAGCCGCGCAGCGCTTCGGCAGCCTGGGTGTCGTCGCCGTAGACCTCCAGCGCTTCCCGGATCAGTCCGGCTGCCCCGGCCGTGGTGGACGGCGTCATCCAACGCCCGCCCCGGCACGGGTCCCGGCGGCCATGACCTCCGCGGCCACGGCTTCCGCGGCCCGGTGCAGCGCATCCACTTTTTTGAGTTCGGCCCTGATCTCCCGGATCCGCCCTTCCCTCTCCTCGGCATACGATTTGGCGGCCTTCTGGGCCGCGGCCACCGAATCCGACAATGACCTGTGGTACT
Source organism: Arthrobacter sp. AG367 (assembly GCF_007828995.1). Lineage (NCBI taxonomy): Bacteria > Bacillati > Actinomycetota > Actinomycetes > Micrococcales > Micrococcaceae > Arthrobacter > Arthrobacter sp. AG367. Next base: position 165,461 of record NZ_VIVE01000006.1, on the reverse strand, counting down.
CGTCCGCGATGTCGGTGAAGTGGTCCCGGATGGTCCGCTGGACCAGGCGCAGCCTGTCCTTGAGCTGCTTTCCCACCTGGAACGTCACGTCGTCGAGCTGGCGCCTCACCAGCGCCTTGGCCTCGCCCTGGCGCCGCTTGAGCCGCGTTTCCTTGTCCTCCCGGTAGGCCTTGCGCCCCAGCAGCAGTCCGGCGCCCACCGACAGGGGATTTATCAGGGCCATCCCGAAAATACCTGTGAGGAGGCCAAACATCAGAACGCCGCCATAGGAGCCGCGCATGCCGATCAGGACTTTCTGGATTGGGTTGACCCGGCCCGGGTCCAGTTCCGCCATCTGGTCGACCGGATCCAGCGCGTCCCCTGAATCGGCAACGTGCAGGACGGGCAGCGATACTTCGTCGGCAGCGAAATGTTCCGCCACCTGCGCCGCCAGCCACTGCGACCGCTCGCTGGTCCAGACAAAGGTGTCCGACACCGCCGCGGCGGCGCAATCTTCGAGCCACTGGGAAAATTCCGTCCAGACCGGCCCGGGATCGCCCTGGTCGATGGCCGACTCGGCTTCCCGTTGGATCCGGCGCAGGCGGTCCCGGAGGTCGTATTCCATGTCGGCAATGAGGTCGTTGATGCCGTCGCTGAGGGTCAGCTGCCAGCGCGCAGACCGTTTCCGCATGTCGTCCGCCTCTGTTTTCGCCTGCTCAAGGTCCGCGAGCATCTGCGGCGTACCCGCAGGGTTCTCCAGGGCCTCAAGCTCGGACTGCAGGGACAGCCGCAGGTTGTCCGTCACGGACAGCAGGTCCTGGCTGACGGAGCGGCGCTGGATGCGCTGCGCCTTGCCCACCACATCGTTGCGCAGATGGGCCACCAGGCCGGGAAAGCCCGATTCCGCGTTGAGCTCGCTGTCCTGGAGCCGGGAGGCCTCAAGGCGGAGGTCCGCGGAGACGGGAAACAGGGGAATGTCCGGTGCCACCTGGTCCAGGTGTGTCCTGTCCAGTTCCCCTACGCGGCGCCAGTCCGGGTAGAGGTCCGTCTTGGAAAGGACGGCTGCAACGCTGGGCGTAATCCGCATGGCCTGGCGCAGGAACCGCAGTTCCGGTTCCGTGTATTCCTGGGAGGCGTCCGAGACCAGCAGCATGGCATCCGCGGTGGGAAGGGCGGTAAGGGTGGTGAGGGTGTGGGTGGAGCCCATGCCGCCCACCCCAGGGGAATCGATGATGGTGAGCCCACCGGTGAGGATCCGTCGGGGCAGGCAGACCTCCGCGGCCGCAAGCTTCAGGCTGTTTCCCGGATTGCCCTGCTCCGAGACGAGGGCCGGCAGTTCTGCCAGGTCGACGGGCCGGCGCTCAACGTTTCCTTCCCGGCCGTCGGCGGCAGCCTCCCCGGGCGCCTTTTCAGCTGCCGGGACCAGCACGGCGGCCGAGGCCGGTTCACCATAGCGGACGATGGTGGGAACCGAGGTGGCAATATCGTCATCCACCGGGCACACCGGCGCGTTCACCAGGGCATTGATGAGCTTGCTCTTCCCCTGTTTGAACTCCCCCACCACAATCACCCGGATGCTGGGATCCTGCAGCCGTGCCATGGCCTGCTCCAGCCTCCTGCGCAGGTCCGCACGCTCCCCGCCGCCCACCAGCTGCAGGCCCTCGTCAACAAGCCTCACCAGCTGGCCGGCCGTCATGGGCCCCGCTGCCCTTGCCGGTCCTGCTTCTGCCACAGCGTGCCCCTCGTTCCAGTGCGGAAAATGTGTCCAGTGCGCCTTCGGTAATACGGGAAGAGCCCGGCAGAAGGTGGGATGCCTCCTGCCGGGCGGTTCGCCTCCCGGAAACAGCGTGTTACAGGACGGTGGAGTCGTCAACCACTGAATCGTCGATGGTGGTGTGGTTGTCCTGGTCGATATCGGTGTGGCTGGAATTGTCCTCCGTGAAATCGAACTGGTTGTCTGCCACCACCACGTTGTCCTCCACGATGCTCGTGGCCGAATTGTCCTGGAAGGAGTCCTCCACGTTGACATCCACTGTGCTGGCGGTGGAGTTGTCCTGGTTGAACGAATCTTCCAGCGTCGTGGTGCTGGAGCTGTCCTGGTTGAAGGAGTCCTCCACCTCCACCGAGGCCTGGGTGGAGTTGTCGGAATTGTCGTTGAACGAGTCGCGGACATCGAGGTCAGTATCGGTGCTGACGGAGTGGTCCGAATGGTCCGAGTAGTCGGAGTTGTCCGAGTTGTCGTTGAAGGAGTCGTCAACATCCAGGCCGACGTCGGTGTTGAAGGAGTCCGAGATGTCAGTCTCCTCATTGCCGATGCCGACGTCCCCGCCGGCGTGGATGGAGTTGTCCGTGGAGTTATCCGTGGAGTTATCGGTGTTGTAGGAATCCCTGATGTTGTTCGAGTCCCTGAGATCGGCGTCATCGCCGGCGGCGACTGCCCGGTCCCCGGTGGCCACCACGGCGTCGTTGTCGAACCACTGCTCCACGTCTCCGTGCGCCCAGATGTTCTGGTTGACGGACTGGTCGGTCATGGTGTCCCGGTCGTCAACCGTGGTGGTGCTGGTGGTGTAGGAGAAGTGGTTTATCACGTTGTGCAGTTGCTGTACTGCGTGGGCGTGGTCGTCCTGGTCGTAGTTCGGGATGCCATGTACCATTCCTTGGCTTCCGGCGTGGATGGCTGTTGCGCCCCCCACAGAACCCGCTGACACAGAGCCAGCCGACGCACCTGCGCCCGCCCATGCGCTGCTGCCGCCTGTGTTGTATTCGCGTTCGAACGACGAGGCGTTGACGGTGATGGGAGCGTAGTCGAGGACAACAGGCATTGCAGCGTCAACGTCGGCCAAGCACACGTTGCCCAGGCCGTGTTCGGCCAGCGTCTTCTCCGGGTTGTCCAGGAACGCCTGGATTGCCTTGCGGCTGCCAAAGAGGTGCATCAGGAATTGAACAAGGTCGTTTGCGAGTGTTGGCATATGAGTGGTCCTCACATCTTCGTCGAGTTGCGGATCATCCGGCGGAACGTGTCTGGCTGCTTCAAAACTAGGTTCGCTGCCGGAGACTGGGCATCGGGCGCATTCCCCCTACCGGTGGAAGCCGTACCGGGGTGCTCCCGGGTCCGCGGCTAGGGGCATTAGGGACTACTCCTGTTGCGGGTTCATGTGCTGGGAATTCTCAACGCCCAAGGCCACCCGTAAACGGGCCAGCAGGTCAGACCGGTTTTCAGCGCCCAGGCGGCGGCGTATCCGGGCAATGTGGTGTTCTGCCGTCCTGGGCGAGATGTAGATGGCCTCACCGATTTCCCGGTAGGTTTTGCCCTCAAGCACCAGCCTGGCAACTTCCTTTTCCCGCTCACTCAGTCCGGAGCCGTCCGGCTGGTGCGCCCTGCCGCCGTTGTCGGCGGGGGTTCCTGCCTGGATGGCGGCCCCTGACGCGGCACCGGCCGGGTTGCCCTGCGGGTGGAGGTCCCGGGCGCAGGACAGCAGGCGCATCATGTCCCGCCGCTCGTCAGCACGTGCGGCAGCGTGGCCGGCCAGCCTTGCACCCTCCCAGGGCATTCCTACAGCGCCCAGCAGCCGGGCCGCGCCCTCCACGTCGGCAGTACGGAAGCGGCCGGCGAGCACCGAAACCCAGGCCTTTCCCGCGGTGGCCAAGACTGCGGCAAGCTGGCTGTGGACGGAGGCCCGGGCCAGTGCAGTGGCATGCGGAGCAAGATCGGCGGGGCTTTCATTCAGCAGTGCGGCCTGGACGCCGGCCCAGTGCAGGGGAACGGCCCACAGCGCGGGTTCGTCCAGGCGCCCCAGCAGCTTCCAGGCTTCTTCCAGGTAGTGCGCCACGCGCCGCGTTTCGCGCAGGCGGGCAGCAGCAATCAGCATTTCCCCCCACGGCAGGAGGTTGTAGAGGTCCACCGAGGTATGGAGCATGGCCTCGCGGGCCCGCTCCCACGCCCTGAGGAGCTCCGGCACGTCACCGTTCCGCCGGGCTAGCCCCACCTCAAGTGCAGCGCACATGAACTCGTCGCGCGGGACCAGCGGCCAATGGTTGGCCTTGGCGGCTTCCGTGGCGGCAAGCCGGGCATCCTCGAGTTTGTCCTGCATCATGTCCGCCCAGGCCTGCAGCAGCAGCAGCCTGGGTTGTGCGGCATTGCCTCCCTGCCCGGCAGCGGCCGCTGCCCGGCAGACGGTTTCCGCCAGGTGCGGCTCACCGGTGTGCAGGGCCAGCAAGGCTGCCAGCGCAGCCGGCGTTTCCGGCAGCGGAAGCGATATGCCTGCCGAGTTCAGCATGTCCGAGGCATGGATCAGCACGGAGATGCCCTGTTGTGGTTTCTCCCCCAGGGATGCGAAGACCCCCTGCCCCGTCTGGACCAGCGTGGCGGCAAGAAGGGTGGGGGAAGCTGCCGGCGCGGCGGGCTGGAAGAACGCCTCCGCCCCAGACCGGTCTCCGACTCCTATCAGGACAACGGCGGCGAGGGGCGCTGATACGCCCACACGCTCGGGGCCCAACCAGTTGTAAACATCGGCCCCGCGGGCCAGCATGCCCCTTTGCGCCCACACGGAGGCGGCCACATCCGCACCCCGGCGCACATCCCGCGGGTCGGCGCTGACCAGGAGGGTGTCAATGATGCGCGCAGCCGCATCAAGCTCACCATCACCGGCCGCCGCCTGCGCGCGGCGGGCTGCCGTCGCTACCGGATCGGCGCCCGCCAGGAGGGCCTCCTCGTAAAGCTGCGATGCGAGCCGGGGGTTATGCTCCAACGCACTGTCCGCGGCCAGCTCCAGTTCAGCAGCCACCCGGGGGTCGGTGAGCCCGCCGCGGGCAAGCTCGCGGGCAAGGTTACCCAACCGCTGTCCGGCGGCCGTGTAGACGCCCACGAGCTCACGCTGGAGCGCGTGCACCTTGGCAATGGGTGTGGCAGCCAGCAGTGCGTGTTGCGCGGTCCCCACCACGGTGCCGTCCGGCCCAAGCAGTCCCGCGGCCTCGGCCCGGTCCACCAGGACATCCAGGTCCTCCGCCCCGCCGCTGCCGAACTTTTGCTGCAGGTCCGCAGGCAGCGGCCCCGGCAGTGCGAAGCCCACCGAGAGCGCCAGCAGCAGTTCCCGCACCACGGCGTTGGCACCCTTCAGCTGCTTGGCCATCTGCTCGGCAGCGTGCAGCGGGTGCCCCTGGTGGTCCGGTCCCGTAGACGCCGCCCCGGGTTGTTCCTCCCGTTGGAATTGTCCGTCCTGAAGCTGCCCGTCCATCTCAGGCCCCCGGAGCGGCGGTCGTGGCCGTTTCAACGGCGGCTGCGGCGGACGTGGTTTCGGGTTCAAGCGGTGTTACTTGCGGCGCTGGGCTGCCGGTAGCTTCCACGGCCACCTCCGTTGGTGTCATCGAGGGATCCGGGGCAGTTGTGGCACTTGGGCTCTCTGTCTGCGTGGGCTGGCTGGTGTCGTCCTGTGTAGGCGATTCAGTTGCCGTGGGCGAATCAGTCGCCGCAGGAGTCGTCGGGTCAGCCGTCCCGGAGTCGGTGGGCGTTGGGGTGCCTTCACTCTGTGTGGGGTCGGCGGAACCGCCCGCCTGCGGGGTGTCGGAAGCGGGCGTGGGAACCACCGTAACGGCCTCGGGAGCAACGCCTGACCCACCCGTTGTCCCCCCGGAGCCGGCAAGCGCATCGGGGACTGCCGCCGCTGCGACGACAGGCCCGTCAGCAATCGCGCTGCTTCCAGCCGCCGGCCCGTCGTTGCCGGCCGCCTGCCCGCCGGGGGGCGTGGCAGATGCTTCCAGTCCGGTCCCTGGAGCAAGGGGTTTCCTGGCGCTGGCCTCGATGCCCGCGAGTGGTTGGGCCACCGCGGCCGGGGTTGCTGACTCCCCTGCACCGGCGGCGTCCGAACCGCCCGCATCGGTGCCGGCGGAGCCTCCCGTGGTACTGGCACCGGCCTGCGGCACGAACATGGCAGTCAGGCTTCCGAAACCGTCCGGGCTTTGCGCGGCCGTTGCCGTGAGGACCGTCAGGACCGCAGCAGCCGCGGCCACGGCGGTCACGCGGACGGTGGGCTTCGGCGCGTGCGCGCCCCGCGCCCCGCGCCGGGCACCGCGGACGGCGACTGGCCCTGCCGGGGCGCCTGCCGCCGTCGTATATTTCCGCGACCAACTGGGCCTGCCCGGGCCGGTTGGAGCGGGCGGCACGTCGGAGGGTACGACGGCGGCCGGCGCCTCCCGGGCGGCCGCTTCAGTTTCTGCCGGGTCAGCTGCTGCCGCCACTGCGGCCGTGCGGGCGAGGACGGCTGCCACTGCCGCCCCCAGGCAGATGGAGGACTTGGGATCGGCATCCACAGCGATAGGCCGGTCCAGCTCCTCCGACACCACCTGGGCCACCAGGGGGATCCGGGACGATCCCCCGATCAACAGCACCGTGGACAAGTCTGCCGGAACCAGGTGGAGCTGGGCCAGGGAGTGCTCCAGCGCCTCCACTGTTTCCCGTACAGGCTCTTCGATCAGCGCCTCGAATTCCGAACGGACCAGCCGGATCTGCTGCTGGATGCCGGGCAGGAGCACCGGAATGGTGGATTCGCTGTCCGCGGAGAGTGCTTCCTTGGCCTCGACGCATTCGCGGCGGAGCCGGGTGAGGGCCCCCAGCACCGCCGGGTCACCAGTGTCCAGATCGTCCAGGGCGTTCCCGGTGTGCGCAGCCACGTACCGGAACACTGCGGCATCAAAGTCGGCGCCGCCCAGGTCCTCGATGCCCTCCGGGTGCCCCAGGAGCTCAAAGCGGCTGCTGCCGCACTTCCTCAGCACGGCGGTGTCGAACGTGCCGCCGCCGAGGTCGTACACGGCGATGGTGCTGCCTTCCTCCACGCGCACCTGGGAGGCGTAATGCAGGGCTGCGGCCTCGGGTTCGGCAAGGAGCGTGACGTTCTCCAGGCCATGCGCGGCGAGGGCGTCGCGGACGACGGAAAGCCGGTGGTTGCCCCAGGCTGCGGGGTGGGTCAGGAAAATGGCCGACGCCGGGCCCCCCTCACGCTCGGTGGCCCGGTCCGCCACCCAGCGGGCAACGGTGGCATAGACGTCCTCCGGCCGCAGGACCAGGGTGCCCAGGACGAAGGGTACGTCGTCGCCAATCCGGCGCTTGAATTCCCGGACCACGCGTTCCGGAGAGTCCAGTCCTCGGCGTTCTGCCGCCTCCCCCACCAGGACCGCGCCTTCCTCCGGGTAGTACACCACGGAGGGCACAGACGCTCCACGCGTGCCCAGGGGCAGGCATTCGGGCACGGCGTTGGGACCTTGGTTAAAGCGCACAACGGCAGCTGCCGTGTAACTGGTCCCGACGTCAACGGCGAGAGCGTAGCTCATTGGGGTACCTCGAAAGGCTGGTGGTCCACCTGCAAGCTTCATCACAGGGAACGTCACCAACGTAGCATTTCCGAAGGACCGGGGAACACCCCTGTTGCTACATCGAATGGTTATTTATCGGACCGTTGCCGTCTCTCGACTGCGCCCCCGGTTTTAGGACCCGGAAACCCCCGTTTTAGGGGCCGAAAGGCCCTTGTTTAAAGGCCGGAGTAGGAGTGGAGTCCGTTGAAGAACTGGTTGACGATGGTGAAGTTGAAGATCACGCAAAGGTAGCCCACGATCGACAGCCAGGCGGCCCGTGTTCCGGTCCAGCCGCGGGTGGCCCGGGCGTGCAGGTAGCCGGCGTAGACAACCCAGATCACGAAGGTCCAGACCTCCTTGGTGTCCCACCCCCAGAACCGGCCCCAGGCCTTTTCCGCCCAGATGGCACCGAACATGAGGGTGAAGGTCCAGCCGATGAAGGCGATGGCGTTGATGCGGTAGGACAGGTTTTCCAGGCTCAGCGCGGAGGGCACCAGGCGCATGAAGCCGAGCTTGTCGGCACCGCCGGCGGCCACGGTCTTCTGCCGGTGGGTCTGCACCAGCTGCAGTGCGGACATCGCGAAGGTCAGGGTGAACAGCGCCGAGGAGAGCACGGCGATGGAAACGTGGATGACCAGCCAGTAGCTCTGCAGGGCGGGAACCAGGTGTCCCACGGGGGTCCAGAACGCCACCGAGGCAGCCACCAGCATGATGATCACCAGGCCCACCACGAAGGTGCCCAGGAAGCGGAGGTCGCGGCGGATCAGCGAGAGCAGGAACACGGCCGCCACCAGGAAGGCGCCGGTGGTGAGGAATTCGTACATGTTGCCCCACGGCACCCGGCCTGCGCCCAGGGCCCTGGTGACCACGCCGGCGCCGTGGATGACGACAGCAAGGGTGGTCACGGCCACCGCAACACGCGCCGGAACCCGGCGCTCGGCGGCGTACTTCATGTCGCCGTCGGCAGTCATGAAGCCTCCGGTTCCTGCACCGCTGGCTTTGGCGGCGGACGACGACGGGCGCTCGGCCCGTCCGGCCGGCCCGTCCAGTCGGGCCTCAACACCGCGGGATCCTTCGCGCGCCCCTGCTCCGGCAGCAACGCCGGCGGTTACGGGGACCTTGGCGGCAGCACCGGCCTGCGCGGCCCTGAGGTCCACAGCGCGCAGCGCCTTGCTGCTCTTGGCCAGGTCCCAGGCGAAGGCGATGAAGGCCACCGTGTAGGTACCCGCCGCCAGCAGCATGAAGAGTTCGCTGTACTGGCCCATGGTTTCATTGATTCCAAATGGCATTACTGGTCCTTTTCGGGCCCGGTGGGGCCTGCTGGGGTGGTGACGGAGCCTGCGGCATTAGCGGCGGAGCCTGCGACATTATCGCTCCGCCGGCTGGGAGTTTGCTGGGACTGGCCAGTGTCTTCGGTGTCTTCCGGCAACTGCCACTCGGCGGAGAACAGTTTCCGGAGCGCTGCCGCCTCCCCGGCGAGGCGGTGGTCCTCGCCGCGGGCCAGGAGTCCGTATTCCACCATGGTGCGGCCGTCCGCGGCGGTGCCCGTCCGCACCCAGACGCGCCGGCGGTTGACGTAGAGCGAGAGGATCAGGCCGGCCACGGCCAGCAAAGCGAAGACCAGGGCGTAGACCTGCCCGGGGTTGTGGTGGATGTCCACGCCGATGTACCGCTTCACGCCGTCGAAACTGATGGTGCCCTTGCCGTCCGGCAGTGTGAAGGTGGAGCCGGGTGCCAGCGTAATGCCGCCGGCCGCCAGGTTCCTGGCGTTGAGCGGCGTCAGGTTCTTGACATCCAGTTCGAAGACGTTCTGCGGGGCACCGGTGTTCAGGCCCAGGTCCCCGTAGTAGGAGTTCAGGGTCAGCTGGGGGTTGAACAGTTCGGGGTCGGCACTGAACGAAACGTTCTTGTCCGTCACGAACGCGGTGGGGAGGAAGAAGCCCACGAACCCCAGCTGGTCCGGCTGGGCGTCCGGAACCTTGATCACCACGGACGAGTAGTAGTTATCGCCCTGAAGCTTGGCCACCACCGGGCCCTGCATGGCCACGTTGCCGGCGCCGTCCCGTACGGTCACCACCGGTGCGTAGCCGTTGCCGGTGAGGTAGATGCTGGTGCCGCCCAGGGTCACGGGATCGTTGACCTTCAGGATTTCCTGCTTGGCTGGAGCGTCCGGGTTTTCCTTGGTGGTCACCGTGGCGGCGAAGTCGATGGGCTGGCCGAACTTGCCCTTGGATTCGCGGTCGAACGTGATGTTGAACTTGTCCAGCTGGAGCGAGTACGGCTGCAGCTGGCTGGACTGGAAGTTGGTGCCCGGGTTGAACTGGTCGTAGCCCACCAGGGTGTTCACGAACGTGTCGCCTTCCACCAGGATGCGCTGGCCGCTGTAGCCGAACAGGCCGCCTGCGGCCACGGCCACCAGCACGCCGATGAGCGAGGTGTGGAAGACGAGGTTGCCCACTTCCTTCAGGAAGCCGCGCTCGGCCCCCAGGGACGGGCGGTTGCCGTCGGCGTCCCTGACCTCCACCCGGTAGCCGCGCTTCCGCAGCAGTCCGGCCGCACTGTTGATGGCCTCCGACGCGGGGATGCCGGTGCGGGCGGGAATCACCAGGGTGCCGTATTCCGGCAGCCGGGACAGGCGTTGCGGCGTCCGTGGCGGCTGGGAGCGCATGGCCTTGTAGTGGGCGATGGCACGCGGCACCACGCAGCCGATCAGCGAGATGAACAGCAGGAGGTAGATCGCCGAGAACCAGGCCGAGGAGTAGACGTCATAGAGCTGCAGGGAGTCCAGCAGCTTGCCGTAGTCCGGATGGTCCTTGATGTACTGGGTCACCACGGCCGGGTTGGCGGGCCGCTGCGGGAACAGGGATCCGGGGACGGCGGCGACGGCGAGGAGCAGCAGCAGGAACAGCGCGGTGCGCATGCTGGTCAGCTGGGTCCAGGCCCACCGCAGCATGCCCTTGGGGCCCAGGGCCGGAAGGGCGGCCTGGGCTTTTGCCTCCGCTACGGGGGCGGATTGCTTCTTCTTTACGTTCACACGCTCGCTCATCAGATCGGCAACTTCACGTCGGTTTGGAACCAGTACTGCAGCCCGGTCACCCAGGCTCCCCATACGCCGGTGGCCATCAGCAGGCCCAGCACCACCAGGATTCCGCCGCCGGTCCGCTGGATGGCAACGCGGTGCTTGCGGAAGAACGCCATGACGCCCATTCCGCGGCGCAGGGCCAGCGCGATCACCAGGAACGGAATGCCCAGTCCCAGGCTGTAGACGAATGCCAGGAAGGCGCCCTTGGCGGCCGAGGAGCCGCCGGAAAGGCTGAGGAGCTGCACGGCCGAGTAGGTGGGGCCGATGCACGGCGCCCAGCCCAGGCCGAAGGTCAGGCCCAGCAGCGGTGCTCCCCAGAGCCCGGCGGGCGGCTTGGCGTGGATCTTTGCGTCCCGCTGGAGCCAGCTGAAGCCGCCCATGAAGACAATGCCCATGATGATCACCAGGACCCCCAGGAGCTGGGTGATCCAGGCATTCTGGCTGCCGGTAATGAGGGTGCCCAACTGGCCGAATGCGCCGCCCAGCAGGACGAAGATCACCGAGAATCCCAGGACGAAGAGCCCGATCCCGGCCAGCATCCGGCCGCGCTTCTGCTTTTGCAGGTCCACGCCGCTCAGGCCCGTGACGTAACCCAGGTAGCCAGGAACCAGGGGAAGGACGCAGGGGGAAAGAAAGGAGACCAGTCCGGCAAGCAGTGCCACCGGAATGGCCAGCAGGATGGAGCCGCTGAGGATGGCTTCGGCGAAGGGGCTGTTCATGGTCCCGGCCCGCCCTACTCGGCCACGGCGGCGGTGATGAGGGCTTTCAGGGTGCCCTTCTCGATCTCGCCGAGGACGCGCGAGGCCACCCGTCCCTGCTTGTCCAGGACCAGGGTGGTGGGCACGGCGCCGGGCGGTACCAGGCCGGACACGGACAGCAGGACGCTTCCGTCCTTGTCGTCAAAGCTCGGGTAGGTCAGGTTGAAGGTCTTTTCGAACGCCTCCGCCGTGGGTTTCTCGTCCCGGAGGTTGACGCCGAAGAACTGCACGCCCTGGTCCTTGAACTCCTGGTGCAGCGCTTCCAGGAGGGGAGCTTCCACGCGGCACGGCGCGCAGGCGGCGAACCAGAAATTCAGGACGCTCACCTTGCCCTGGAAGTCGGCCGGGGTTACCGCAGTGCCGTTGAAAAGCGCACCCTGGATCTGCACGGCTTCCTTGCGGTCCCCGGCGGCGAACTCTGTCACGGAGCCGTCGCCGGCCACATAGTTCTTGTTGTCCCCCGCCTTGGCCTGCTTGGCCAGCGCATCCTCCTGGGCACAGCCGGAGAGGCCCAGGGTCAGCGCGGTCAGGGCCATGCCGCCGGCGGCGAGCATGCTGCGGCGGGAGGGGAGGTTGTTGTTGCTCACTTCTAGGCTCCAGGGGTGCTGGCGGCACCGGGAAGAAGGGACGCCGCGGGTTCGCTGTACTCGACCCGCAAAAGCGAGCCGTCGTCGTCGAACACCAGGGACGTGACGGACGTCAGGGTGCACTCGCGCTTGCGTGGGTCGTGCCACAGGGGCCGGCCTTCGGCGCTGAGCCGGGCAGCCCAGATCGGCAGTTGGTGGCTCACCAGGATCGCCTCGGGGCCGTGGGCACCGAAGTCGCCGGCAGCAAGCTCGATGGCCCGCAGCCGGGCGTCCTGCGCCGCGGCCGCCACCCTCGCGGCCTGCTCCTTGTACGGTTCGCCCCAGGAGGGGCGCAGCGGGTTGACCAGGTGCGGCCAGTGCCTGGGCCGGCGGAGTTCGGCCTTGGTGACCTTCATGCCCTCAAAGTAGTTTTCCGCTTCGATGATCCGCTCGTCGGTGTGGACCTGCAGCTGCAGGGCTTCCGACGTCGGCCGCGCCGTTTCCTGCGCGCGGTCCAGTGGGGAGGCGGCCAGGTAGGTGATGCGGGCGCCGCGTTCGGCGCGCTGCCGGAAGTATTCGGCGAGCGTCCGGGCCATCTCCTGCCCCAGTTCGGAGAGGTGGAATTCGGGAAGCCGTCCGTAGAGAACGCCCTCGGGGTTATGGACCTCGCCGTGGCGGAGCAGATGGACAGTGGCTTGGGGCATGTTTACCAGTTTCTCAAAGATGGCGTGCGATCCGAAATCTCGGGCCGCTCCTTCTACAAAGAGTAGAACTTAAGTTTTTGAAGAAATGTTCCGTGGACGGGAACAAAACATGCAAACGCATGTTTATACTGGATGCAGCAAGTTAGTTGAGGCTTCAACAGATGAAGGTTCAACGGCAGGACCTCAGTACATACACCTTTACAAGGAGCAACATCATGGCACTTCCCGCAGACGTCACCACCGGCACCTGGACCCTGGACAACTCCCACAGCGAGATCGGCTTCACTGTCCGGCACGCCGGCATCAGCAAGGTCCGCGGCCAGTTCAAAGAGGCCGCTGCCACGCTGGACCTGGGCCAGGATGTGGCTGAGTCCAGGATCAACGCCACCATCCAGACCGCCAGCTTCGACTCCGGCGACGCCAACCGCGACGGCCACGTCAAGGGCGAGGACTTCTTCGATGTGGAGAAGTTCCCCGAGATCTCCTTCGTATCCAACGGCCTGGTGGCCAAGGGCAACAGCTACGAGCTCACCGGCGACCTGACCATCAAGGGTGTCACCCGCCCGGTGACCCTGGAAACCGAATTCAACGGTGTTGCCGTTGATCCGTTCGGCAACACCCGCGCCGGCGTCTCCGCCGAGACCACCATCAGCCGCAAGGACTTCGGCCTCACCTGGAACGCCGTCCTGGAAGCCGGCGGCGTGCTGGTCAGCGACAAGGTTGCCATCAACCTCGAACTCGCCTTCATCGCGCCCGCAGCGTAGTTCCGCCCGCCAGGGCACAACCCCGGCACCAGGCCTCCCCGGCCTGGCGCCGGGGTTCCCTGTTTAACGGCAACCACCTGCGCCAATACCCGCTGAATCACCCACAACGCCGCCCGCCGGGGGTACGGTGGACTTAAGCCATGCTGGGGGAAGGCAGAGGACTGATTCCCGGCAGCCTACCCGGATCCCGACCTGCAGAAGGAACGCCATGAGTACTCCTCCCGTCCCGCCCCCGTCGCCCCAAGACCCCAGCAACGACCAGCCGGGGCATGAACAGGCCGGCAGCCCCCAGTCCGGAGACCAGCAGCAGCCCCGCTACGGGCAGAATGCGCCGCAGTATGGCCAAAACGCCCCGCAATATGGGCAGAACGCGCCCCAGTACGGCCAGAACCAGCCGCCGGCAGCGCCGCAGTACGGCCAAAACCAGCCCCAGTACGGCCAGAATGCGCCGCAGGCCCCGGGCTACGGCCAGAACCCGCCGCAGTATGGCGCCCAGTTCGGGCAGAATGCACCCCAGTACGGCCAGCCGCCCTACGGGCAGTCCCCCTACGGCCAGTACCCGTCGGAACAGCCGCAGCCGGCCGGAGGCAACGGCGTCCCGCAGCTGGTGAACATCTCGTTCTGGCTGTTGATCGCGTCGGCAGTGATCTTCGTGATCTCCCTGCTGACCGGGCTGACGCAGCTGGATGATCCGGTGTTCCGGCGGACATTCGAGGACCAGATGGCGGCCGGAGGCGCCAGTGGAGTCACCTATGACGACATTAAGGGGGTCATCGCCGGCACCCTGGTGGTGTTCGCGATCATTGGCGTGGCCCTCTACCTGCTGGTGGCCTTCTTCGTCCGAAAGGGCAAGAACTGGGCCCGCATCCTGGGAACGGTCTTCGCTGCACTGTCCGTCTTCGGACTCTTTGGTCCCCCCAGCTTTGCCACCATCGGAACGCTCCTGGGAATTGCGGCCATCGTGCTGCTCTACCTTCCCGCAGCCGCCCCGTACTTCCGGAAGCAGCAGCCTTTCGCCAACCCCTATTCGGGCGGCTTCGGCAACCCCTACGGGCGGTAGCCACTCCGCCCGCTGACACTGCCCGCGGCCCGGGATGCATCATTCGCATCCCGGGCCACCTGCTTTAACGGGTCCGCCAAAACTTGGGCCGGGGGAAAACTTCCAGGGAAACCCTAGGCCGTCTGCCCGGGCGTCTGGGCCCGCTGGGCGTGGTAGGCCAGGATCTGGAGTTCAGTGGCCATGTCCACCTTGCGAAGATTGACCCCTTCGGGAACCTGCAGCATCACGGGTGCAAAGCTCAGCACGCTGCGCACGCCTGCCGCCACCACACGGTCGCAAACGCCCTGCGCGACGGCCGCGGGAAGGGCCAGGACCACCATGTTGGCCCCGGTGCGGTGCAGGACGGTCTCCAGGTCTGCCACGTCGCTGACGCGCAGCCATCCCACCTCGTTGCCCACCACCATCTGGTCTGCGTCGAAGATGGCCACCACATCGAACCCGCGCGACTCAAAGCCGCCGTAGCGTGCCAGCGCCTTGCCCAAGTTGCCGGCGCCCACAATGGCCACTTTCCAGTCGTGGGTCAGTCCGAGCGCGGCGGCGATGTGGCGGCTGAGGTACTGCACCTCATAACCGACGCCCCTGGTGCCATAGGACCCCACATGGGACAGGTCCTTGCGGAGGGTTGAAGAACTGACGCCGGAGGCTTCTGCCAGGGATTCGGAGGAAACGCGCTCCACGCCCTCGGAGAGCAATGTGTTCAGGGCACGGAGGTAGATGGTGAGCCGGGCCACGGCGGCAGGAGGTATCTGCTTGGTCAGTGCGCCCGTGGCATCCGGAAGGTCCGGGACAGACTGGGGCGAAGAACCCAGGGATGTCACCCGCACCTCCCTTGCGTCGCGTTGTGAGTCCACTCTAGGTCCCTGCCGCTCATGCCTTCAAAACCAGGACCATCAGAAACTGCCGCCACTTCCCTACCGGCCCATGGCGCGCTGCAGCACGCGTGCCAGCCGGACCTCGTCGATCTTCCAGAAGTCGCGCTGCACGCCGTCCACCAGGACCACCGGGATCTCTTCGGCGTAGCGCTCCCGCAGTTCAGGCTGGTTGTCCACCAGCTCTTCGCTCCAGGTAAGGCCCAATGAGGCAGTGACCCGGCCGACGGCGTCGCGCGCCTCCTCACAAAGGTGGCAGTCAGCTTTGGTGACCAGGACGACGCGGGGTGTAGCCATGGCTTAACGGTATCGCCGTTCCCGGCGTGAGGCTGACGCCGACGGCGGCGGGCCAGTGGATTGACTAGACTCAACTCCATGCCCCAGGAGAAATACGTCGCCGTAGTCACACGGCCGGTTGCTGCGCCGCAGCCCGGCGAGGCGGCGTTCTTCGATGTGGACAACACCCTGATGCGGGGTGCCAGCCTGTTCCATGTGGCCCGCAAGATGCACCAGCGGGGAGCCTTCACCCTGAGGCAGGCGGCGGGTATGGCCTGGAAGCAGTTCAAGTTTGTGGCCCGCGGCGAGAACATGGACGATGTCCATGCCGTCCGGGACTCGGCCCTGACCCTGGCCGTGGGCATCAGTGTGGATGACATCAAGGCGCTGGGCGAAGAAGTCTATGACGAGATGATCGCGTCCCGGATCTGGCCCGGCACCAAAGCGCTGGCGCAACAGCACCTGAGGGTGGGCCGCCGCGTCTGGCTGGTGACAGCCACCCCCATCGAAGTGGCCACCGTAATCTCCACCCGGCTGGGACTGACCGGAGCCCTGGGGACCGTGGGGGAGGTCTCGGACGGCCTGTACACCGGGCGGCTGGTGGGAGACATCCTGCACGGCTCGGCCAAGGCCGTGGCCGTGCAGGCCATCGCCGACGATGAGGGCCTGGACCTCAAGCGCTGCTGGGCCTACAGCGACTCCTACAACGACGTCCCGCTGCTGTCGCTGGTGGGCCATCCGGTGGCCATCAATCCGGACGCCAGGCTGCGACGCCACGCCCGCGACCGCAACTGGCCGGTTTACGATTTCCGCGCAGGCCGCCGTGCCGCGACATTGGGACTCAAGGCGGCCACCTTCGGCGGGGCCATCTACGGCCTCTGGAAGGGCTTCGCCCGCATCCGCGGCCCGCGGGCATAATTCTTACCTCTTGCCGGTAAACGAAATGCCCGCCGCCTTGGAAGGCGACGGGCATTTCCACGCTGCTTGAAGTATCGCTACTTCTTGTTGCGGCGCTGGTGACGGGTCTTGCGAAGCAGCTTGCGGTGCTTCTTCTTGGCCATACGCTTGCGACGCTTCTTAATAACTGAACCCACGAAAGTTCCTTACAAACTAGATGCAGTACCTGTCTGATGGAGAATGTCCGTGGACAAAGCTACGAACTGAACAACTGACAGATTCTTACAATGACGTAAAACGTTCCTTAACAGGGTACCGCTTATCGGGAGCCGCTCAGGACAGGCAGCCTCAGGCGGTTTCGGTGTGGCCTTCCACGACAGCACCCCTGAGGTACTGTTCGACGGCGTTTTCGGGGACCCGGTAGGAGCGGCCGAAGCGCACCGCCGGCATTTCGCCGGAGTGGACCAGCCGGTAAACAGTCATTTTGGAGACCCGCATGACCTCGGCTACTTCAGCCACGGTCAGGAACTTCGCGTTGGAGAAGTTCTGTTCTGCCGACATTTCCCTATTTTCCTTTGCTGACGGATGGACAACAGTGACCCCAGGTACGTGCCAATGCGGTGTTACGATGCTGAGCCATCCACCAACCACCTAAAAAGATACTCTAGATGTTCATGTGGCAGATGTGAAAGTAGTGCTTCCCCTATTTCAGCCCCTAATCTGACTGCCGCCGCTTCCGTGCCGATGCCGCCAGCTGCTCAAGGACGGACGCGGAAACGTCCCAGTCCATGCACGCATCCGTGACGCTTTGCCCGTACACCAGCTCCGCGCGTCCGGCCGCGTGCTCGGCAACATCCAGGTTTTGCGCGCCGCCCACCAGGAAGCTTTCCAGCATCACGCCGGCCACGGCCCGCGCGGCAGCCCCGCCCTGCTCCAGCTGCGCGCCAATCTCCAGGGCCACCTCAGCCTGCCGGTGGTGGCTCTTGCCGCTGTTGGCATGGCTGGCATCCACGATCAGCCGCGGGTTCAGCCCCTTGCCTGCCAGTTCACCGGAGGCGCGTTCCACATCGGCCGCTGAGTAGTTGGGTCCCTTGCGGCCGCCGCGCAGGATCACGTGGGTGTCCGGGTTTCCAGCCGTTGCCACCAGCGCAGCCCGGCCGTCGCCGTCGATCCCCAGGAAGGCCTGCGCCGCCGCCGCGGCACCGCATGCATCGATGGCCACCTGGAGGCCGCCGTCGGTCCCGTTCTTGAAGCCGATGGGCATGGACAGCCCGGAGGCGAGCTGCCGGTGGATCTGGCTCTCGGTGGTGCGGGCACCGATGGCACCCCATGAGATCAGGTCCGCCATGTACTGGGGGCTGATCGGTTCCAGGAACTCCGTTGCCGTGGGGAGGCCCAGCGCGGTGACCTGCTGCAGGAACAGCCGGGCGGTGCGGAGGCCGGTGACCATGTCATGGGTGCCGTCCAGCCGTGGATCGTTGATCAGGCCCTTCCAGCCCACGGTGGTGCGCGGCTTTTCGAAGTACGTCCGCATGACGATCAGCAGGTCTTCCTTGTGCTTCTCCGCCTGGCTGACCAGCCGGCGGGCGTATTCCAGCCCTGCCTTGGGGTCGTGGATGGAGCAGGGACCCACGATGACCAGCAGGCGGTCGTCCACGCCGTCCATGATGGCGCGCACTTCATCGCGGCCGCGTTCGACGACGGCAGCGGCCCGGGCGTCCAGCGGCAGTTCCGCGAGGAGGTCGGAAGGAGTGGGCAGCGGAGTGAACTCGCTGACGCGCAGGTTGGACGTGGACTTGGTGTCGCTGGCGCGCTGGTTTGAGGTGGTTTGTGCCGGTGCTGTTGCGGTGCTCATGTTCGGGTCCTGTTCCAGATGGGAAGCGGGCCCGGATTTCAGAACCCGCCGGAGAAACGGCGAAGGGCAGAGAATAATCTCTGCCCTGTTGGCTCTGAAGGAATGCTGGATGCGTGTCAGTTAGACGCGGGCCCCTCCAGAGCCAACGAAAAATACGCATACCAACGGTTAGTCATGGAAAAGACCATAAACCCGGGCCGCCGCGGGAGCAAAATCAGCTTCCGTCACATTCCATCCCGGGCTTGTTCGCGGATCCGGACGCACAAGGTGCGGATCCGCGAACAAGCTTAGGCTTTACCGGCCCGCTGCCCGGGCTCAGCCGAGGAGTTTGCGGAGGTACTGGAGCTGCCGGATCCAGTGATGTTCCTGGCCGCCTTCATGGTTGTTGAACCGGTACACCTCGATCTCCTTGTCCGCCCCGCTGGCGGAGGAGGCGCCCGATCCGGAACCGTAGGCGTTGAAGCTGGCGAAAACGGTGGACGGCGGGCAGATGTCGTCCATCAGCGCCGCGGAGTACAGTGCCGGGGCGGTGGCGCGGCGGGCCAGGTTGACGCCGTCGAAGTAGTTGAGGACGGCAAGGGTGGACTCATAGCGGTCCCGGTGGCGTGCCAGGAACTGGGCAATCTCCGGGTACGGCCCGCGCGGGGTGATGTCGATGGCGCGGGGAAAGTCCTGGAGGAAGGGGACGTCGGGCAGCGCGGCGATGACGCCGTCGAGCCGTCCCGCGGTAAGCCCTGCCGTGGCCACCACCAGGCCGCCGCCCTGGCTGACTCCGGCCAGCACCACCTTGGACGGATCGACCGCGGGGTGGGCCTGGGCCGCCTCCACCGCCCGGAAGGCATCCACGTAGACCCGGCGGTAGTAGTAGTCCTCCCGGGCCGCGATGCCCCGGGTCATCAGGCCTGCGTGCGCCACATCCCCCGCCGAGGGGTGGGGATCCGCGGTGTGGCCCAGGGTGCCGCCGTACCCCTGGCCGCGGGTGTCCATGATGAAGTGCGCGTACCCGGCCTGCGCCCAGCGCGTGTCCTGGTTGACCAGGCCGCGGCCACCGGAATAGCCGATGTAGTTCACCACCACCGGTAGCCGGGCCCCCTCGTCCCGGTTGGCGGGAAGGTGCAGCCAGCCCTTGACCGGTGCCCCGCCGAAGCCGGCGAACGTGACGTCGAAGGTGTCGATCAGTGCCAGGTAGTTCTCCACCGGCTCAAACGCGGGGTTCAACGGGAAGGCACGGGCCTCCGCCAGGGTGGCATCCCAGAACGCATCCAGGTCTTCCGGCGGGGTGACGTCGGAGGTGTAGCTGCGGAGCTGGGCCAGGGGTAGGTCGAAGAGGGGCATCGTTGTCCGTCCTGCTTTCGGTTGTTGGCGCCCCAGCGGGACGCTCCTCTATTTCTAGCGCACGATGACGGCATCCTGCCGCCTGGGCCTGTGGACACCCAGGAGTTCAATTCCTGGCGGCGTTCAGTGTCAGCTCCTGGGGTTCGTACCGTCGAAGGTCCGTTCCGGCGGCGATGATTCCGCGCAGGAGTGGCAGGCCCCCGGTGGCAGCCCCGGCGGCGCGGGCCTGGATGAGCACGTTTCCCAGGGCGGTGGCTTCGACCGGACCTGCGATGACCGGGCGGCCGGTGGCGTTGGCGGTGAGCTGGCAGAGCAGGGTGTTCTGCGAGCCGCCGCCCACCACGTGCACCACGTCCACCTCACGGCCTGCCAGGCGTTCGGCCGTGGTGATGGTCCTGGCATAAGCAGCTGCGAGGCTGTCCATGATGCAGCGGGTGATCGCCGCGGGCTCGTTGGGCAGGACGTCCCCGGTTCGCCGGACTGCTGCCCGGATGCGCTCGGGCATATCGCCCGGGGCGATGAAGTAGGGGTCGTCGGCGTTGACCTGGGGACCGCCGGCAGGCAGGGCTGCGGCAGCGGAGAGCAGCGCGGCCAGGTCAGGCTGGAAACCCTCGCCCGCCCAGGTCCGCTGGCACTCGCTCAGGAGCCAGAGTCCGCCCACGTTGCGCAGGTAGCGGATGGTGCCGTCCACGCCGCGTTCGTTGGTGAAGTTCGCTTCCCGGCTGGCCTCGGTCAGGACGGGCTGCTGCAGCTCCAGCCCCACCAGGGACCAGGTGCCGGAGGAGATGTAGGCAAAGTTTTCGCCCTGCGCTGGGACTGCGGCGACGGCGGACGCAGTGTCGTGCGAACCTACCGCCACCACCGTGGTTTCACGCGGCAGTCCCAGGGCCGCGGCGATGTCCGGCAGGAGGTACCCGTAGGGTTCCCCGGGCTGGATCAGCGGCGGGAACAGGTCCTTCCGCAGCCCGAGGGCGGTGAAGAAATCGGTGGCCCACTCCCCCGCGACGGCATCGAACAGCCCTGTGGTGGAGGCGTTGGTGGCCTCGGTCCGGCGCACCCCGGTGAGCAGGAACGCGATCAGGTCCGGGATCAACAGGGCCTTCAGCCCGGCCAGGTTACGCTCGGCGGCCAGCTGGTAGATGGTGTTGAACTGGAGGAACTGCAGCCCGGTGGTCCGGTAGAGCCGTGCAGGGTCCAGCTTGGCGTGCACCGGCGCGACGGCGGCCCTGCTCCGGTCATCGCGGTAGCTGAAGGGCTGTGCCACCAGCTCGCCGGCCTTGTTCACCAGGCCGTAATCCACGGCCCACGTGTCGATGCCGATGCTGGCAATTGTTTCGCCCTGCGCCGCCGCCGCCGTAGCCGCGGCGCGGAGGCCCGCAAGGACCTCCGCGAACAGGGCGTCGAACTCCCAGCGGAGGCCGCCGTCGAGCTCCACTACACCGTTGGGGAACCGGTGGACGGTCTCCAGCGATACCCCCGAGTCCGGGGAGACCCGGCCCAGCATGACCCGCCCGGAGGAGGCACCGATGTCGACGGCGGCAATCACAGCCGCACTCATCGGAGGAAGGCTGCGGCTACTCCGGCGTCCACGGGGATGTGCAGGCCGGTGGTGTGGGACAGTTCGTTGCTGGTGAGGACGGCGGCCGCGTTGGCTACGTGCTCGGGCAGGACTTCACGTTTGAGCAGTGTGCGCTGGGCGTAGTATTCGCCCAGTTTCTCCTCGTCAACGCCATAGACCGCTGCGCGCTTGGCGCCCCAGCCGCCGGCGAAGATGCCGGAGCCGCGGACCACGCCGTCGGGGTTGATGCCGTTGACGCGGATGCCGTGCTCCCCCAGTTCGGCCGCGAGGAGCCGGACCTGGTGGGCCTGGTCTGCTTTGGTGGCGGAGTAGGCGATGTTGTTGGGGCCGGCGAACACGGAGTTCTTGGAGGAGATGTAGATGATGTCCCCGCCCAGGCCCTGGGCGATCATCACCCTGGCGGCGGCCTTGGCCACCAGGAAGGAGCCCTTGGCCATGACGTTGTGCTGCAGGTCCCAGTCTTTTTCGGTGGTTTCCAGCAGCGGCTTGGAGATGGACAGTCCGGCGTTGTTGACTACCAGGTCCACGCCGCCGAAGGCCAGCACGGCGGCGTCGATCGCCGCGGCGACCTGGGCTTCGTCGGTGACGTCGGCCTGGACGCCGACCGCGACATCCGGGCCGCCGAGTTCCTCAGCGACCTTCTGCGCGTTCTCCAGGTTCAGGTCGGCGATGACCACGCACGCGCCTTCCGCGGCGAGGCGCTTGGCGATGGCCTTGCCGATCCCGGATGCCGCGCCGGTCACCAGCGCAATGCGGGTGGCGTGCGACTTGGGCTTGGGCATCCGGGCCAACTTGGCTTCCTCCAGCGCCCAGTATTCGATCCGGAACTTCTCGGATTCCTCGATGGGTGCGTAGGTGGAGATGGCCTCGGCGCCGCGCATGACGTTGATGGCATTGATGTAGAACTCGCCGGCAACCCGGGCGGTCTGTTTGTTGGCACCGAAGGAGAACATCCCCACGCCGGGCACGAGCACGATGGCCGGGTCGGCGCCGCGCAGCGCCGGCGAATCGGCATCCGCGTGGCGGTCGTAGTAGGCCTGGTAGTCCTCGCGGTAGCCGGCGTGGAGCTCCTGCAGCCGGGCAATCGAATCCTCAATGGAGGCGTCGGCCGGAAGGTCCAGGATCAGCGGCTTGACCTTGGTGCGCAGGAAGTGGTCCGGGCAGGAGGTGCCCAGGGCGCCCAGGCGCGGGTGCTCGGCGGCTTCGAGGAAGTCCAGGACGACGGCGTCGTCACTGAAGTGCCCCAGCTGCGGCTTGTCCGTGGAGGCCAGGCCGCGGATCACAGGCGCCAGGGCTGCGGCCTTGGCGCGGCGCTCAGCTTCTGGCAAGGCCGCATATCCGGGCAGCTTGGCGCCGAAGGGCTCGGCCGTGCCGTTCTCTGCGATGTACTTTTCGGCCTGTTCGATGATCCACAAGGAATTGGCTTCCGCTTCTTCGCTGGTAGCGCCCCAGGCGGTGATGCCGTGGCCGCCCAGGATGGTGCCGATGGCCTGCGGGTTGGCGTCCTTGATGGCGGCGATGTCCAAGCCCAGCTGGAATCCGGGACGGCGCCAGGGAACCCAGACCACCTTGTTGCCGAAGATCTTGGTGGTCAGTGCTTCCCCGTCAACGGCGGTGGCAATGGCGATGCCGGAGTCCGGGTGCAGGTGATCCACATGCGCGGCGTCCACCAAACCATGCATCGCCGTATCGATCGACGGAGCGGCGCCGCCCTTGCCGTGCAGGCAATAATCGAAAGCCGCCACCATCTCGTCTTCACGCTCAACACCCGGGTACACGTTCTTCAGGGCGGTCAACCGGTCCAACCGGAGCACCGCCAGGTTCTGTGCCTTCAGCGTGCCCAGGTCACCACCGGAACCCTTGACCCACAAAAGCTGTACATCCTCGCCCGTGACCGGGTCCTTCTCCGTGCCCTTGGCGGAGGTGTTGCCACCGGCGAAGTTGGTGTTCCGTTTGTCCGCACCCAGGCGGTTGGAACGGGAAATCAGGTCTTCAACAGTCTTGTTGCTCATGGCTGGTTATGCGCCCCATCCGGCTTGCTGGCCGCCAAGGCGGTCCTCGTTGATCTGTTTCTGGTAGCCGCTGGCCTTGAAGGCAGCGATCGGGTCCGCGGGCAGGCCGCGGGATTCACGCCACTCGGCAAGGACCGGGCGGACGTCGGTGTAGAACGCATCGTTGAAGATGCCGTTGGCGGCCAGCACATCGCCGGCGCGCTGCGCCTCGGCCAGCGCCGCGGTGTCCACCAGCAGGGCGCGGGCGGTCATTTCCTGGACGTTCAGGACGGAACGGATCTGGCCAGGAATCTTCTCCTCCAGGTTGTGGCACTGGTCCAGCATGAGGGCCACACCGGAATCCTTGCCGAAGCCGCCACCGCGGATCACCTCGCACATGATGCGGAAGAGCTGGAACGGGTCCGCAGCACCCACGATCAGGTCGTCGTCGGCATAGAAGCGCGAGTTGAAGTCGAAGGAACCCAGCTTGCCCAGGCGCAGCAGCTGCATCACGATGAACTCGATGTTGGTGCCCGGCGCGTGGTGGCCGGTGTCGAGGCAGACAAACGCCTTCTCACCCAGGGCCAGGGTCTGGGCGTAGG
This sequence comes from Arthrobacter sp. AG367, assembly GCF_007828995.1. Taxonomy (NCBI): domain Bacteria; kingdom Bacillati; phylum Actinomycetota; class Actinomycetes; order Micrococcales; family Micrococcaceae; genus Arthrobacter; species Arthrobacter sp. AG367. The sequence goes on along the minus strand of NZ_VIVE01000006.1, from coordinate 141,800 downwards.
AAGTGCCCCAGTCCGGAACATCGGTGTGGTAGAAAGCCGGCTCAAAGAACTTGTACTCCAGTACCAGCCGCTGCCCATCCCCCAGGGCCGCGTAGATTTCCTGCAGGGACTCGGCCAGCCGGTCCTGGCGGCCGCGCATGTCGTCCTGGCCCGGGTAGTTGGTGCCGTCCGCCAGCCAGATCTTCAAGTCCTTCGAACCCGTGGCGTGCATGATGTCGATGCAGTCCAGGTGGTGGTCAATGGCCCGGCGGCGGACCGACTCGTTGGAGGAGGTCAGTGAACCGAATTTGTACTCATCATCCTGAAAGGTGTTGGAGTTGATGGTGCCCAGCCCCACCCCCAGTCCGGCGGCGTAATCCTTCAGTGCGGAGTAGTCGTCCACCTTGTCCCACGGGATATGCAGGGCCACGGTGGGAGCCAGCCCGGTCAACTCGTGGACCTTCGCGGCGTCGGCCAGCTTTTCCTGGACCGTCCGCGGCGTACCGGGTGTGCCAAACACCTTGAACCGCGTGCCTGAATTTCCATAAGCCCACGATGGGACCTCGATGGCAAGCTCCCCGAGCCTGCCCAGCGCCTTTGCTACGTCATTCATGATGGTTCTTTCCGGTGTCTGAGCGTCTGTCTGATGCGTTGTGGATGGGTGCCCCGCTGCTGGAGCCGTGCTGGTGGTGGTGCCCGACGGATTCGACGGCGGGCTGCCTGCTTCAGCCCGTCAGCCCGCCGAGGGCTGTGCGGCCAACTGGCTGTCAAGGTTGAAAACTTCTTCCAGGACCTGGAACCCTTCGTCGGGCGCCTGGCCGGAATCTGCAAAGAGGGTTGCCATTTCCGCCTGCCAACGGGCGTTGACTTCGGTCAGGGCCATGCGGGCGCGGACGGCGTCAAAGTCGTCGCACTCCACGTAGCCCACCAGGAGGCCGTCCTCCGCCAGGAAGAGGGAGTAGTTATGCCATCCCGCTTCCTTGAGCGCATGCAGCATCTCCGGCCACACCGCGGCGTGCCGGCGACGGTATTCATCGATCAGCGCCGGCTGCACCGAGGAACGGAAGCACACCCTCATTGGGACTCCTTTTTCAAACGTTGATCTTTGAATCGTTTCATTAATACGATTCAAAGTACTCTTGGACTTGAGCAGCTGTCAAGCAATGACAGGAACTTTTGATCTCCCGCACGGAACCTCCTGCAGCGGGCAAGTCAGCACGGAGAATCGATGAACCGCACAGCCAGTATCAAGGACGTGGCCAACCATGCAAGCGTGGCCGTGGGGACGGTGTCGAACGTCCTGAATTATCCGGACCGGGTGTCGGCACGGACCAAGGAACGGGTCCTGCGCGCCATCGATGAACTTGGCTTTGTCCGAAACGACGCCGCCCGGCAACTCCGCGCGGGCCACAGCCGCACCATCGGACTCATTGTCCTGGACGTCGGCAACCCCTTCTTCACCTCCGTGGTCCGCGCCGCCGAGGACGCCGCCGCACTGCAGGGAAGCGCCGTCCTGCTGGGCGACAGCGGCCACAACGCCGGCCGGGAGGCCAATTACATCGACCTCTTCCAGGAGCAGCGTGTCCAGGGCCTGTTGATTTCGCCGGTGGGGGACATCACGGAGCGGCTGGACCTCCTCCGCGAGCGCGGGGTGCCCACGGTGCTGGTGGACCGGCTGGCTGACGAATCAAAGTTCAGTTCAGTCGCTGTGGATGACGACGCCGGCGGGTACCTCGCAGCCCGGCACCTGCTGGACACCGGCCGCCGCCGGCTCGCCTTCGTTGGCGGCCCCACCTCCATCCGGCAGGTGGCGGACCGCCTCCAGGGTGCCCGGCGGGCCGTGAAGGAGGAGCCGGACGCCACGCTGGAGGTGCTGGATTCAAAGGGGCAGACGGTCCTTGCGGGACGCAGCGTGGGCGACATGCTGGTGCAGCGCGGCCGGGCGGAACTGCCGGACGGGATCTTCTGCGCCAACGATCTTCTGGCCCTGGGTGTCATGCAGTCACTGACCATGACGCACACGTTCCGCATTCCTGAGGACGTAGCCTTGATCGGCTACGACGACATCGATTTTGCCGTCTCCGCCGTGGTGCCGCTCTCCTCCATCCGCCAGCCCACCGAGCTGCTGGGCCGGACAGCCATCGAGCTGCTGGCCGAGGAAGTGGAGTCCCAGAACCCCGTCCACCGGTCAGTGGTCTTCACGCCTGAGCTTGTCATCCGGCAGAGCACGGCACCGACCGCCGGCTGACAACCCCACCGGCCAGGCTAGTTTCCGCCCTGCTGCAGCCACTTCATGGACTCATCCCGCGAAGTGAAAAAGCGGGTGGGGCAGGGTGGAATATGGACTCCCAGGAAGAAGTTGGCGATGATCCGGTCCACCGGACTTGCCCCGAGCAGCGCGATGCGGTTGGCCGCACATGGAATGGAGAAGACCGACCGCGCATCCCTGCTGACGGCCTCCGTGGTGGCCATATCCACCAGCATGGGGTAGCTGCCATCCCCGGCTATCCGGTTCACCGTCGCCATGGCCGCCTGCGCATCCTGGAGTTCTATCCGGACACGAGGTTCCCAAATGAGATGGATGATGCCATCGGTGCGCAATTCCACGGTGCCCTTGCCACCGTCGACCGTTACGGGCTCCATGACGCCGCCTCCCTCCAGTGGGCAGTTGCTGAACCCCTCTATCTTGCCCCACGCATGGACAGCCAGGCGCGCGCCACTCCCCGGACCACGGGCCTGCCCTCCGGCGGGCTTGACTGATCAGCATGCTTACTAATAGGTTGGTCGACGTGCCCGTGGCCTGGATCACCAGTCAAACGCCACGTGTCGCGGCCCGTCGAGGCTGCATTTGAAATGAACTGCATTTGAAATAAACAGTTCCGCCGGGGTTCTCCATGGGGGCGGAGCCTCGGAGGATTCATTGCGCCGCCACCCGGCGCTGAAAGGATTTACCGAAAATGCGAACCAAGGTCTCAGCTTCAATCACCGCTCTCGCCCTCTCCGGCGCCATGCTCTTTGGCATGGCAGGCCCGGCCACGGCAGCAGCACCCGCGGCTCCTTCTGCCGCCTCCCAGTCATCAAAGGTTGCCGGCGTTACGGGCACCATCAACCAGACCATCGAGGGCGTAGGCAGCTTTGCGGGCTCCTTCACTCCCACCGGCTTCGATGCCCAGGACGGCCAGCTCATGGTGACCGGCCTGGTGCAGGGCACCTTCACCGACCTCGCCGGCAAGGCCACCCAGGTGAACCAGACGGTAACCACAACCGCCGCTGCTGCACCCACCACCATGGCCGGCGGTGGCGGCTGCGACGTGGTGAACCTTGTCCTCGGCCCGCTTCACCTCGATGTCCTGGGACTCAACGTCGACCTGAACCAGGTGGTATTGGACATCGTGGCGCAGTCCGGCGCAGGCAAGCTGGTGGGCAACCTCCTGTGCGCCATCACCGGACTCCTGGACGGCGGGACCGGCCTGAGCGGCCTGGCCAACCTGCTCAACCGGGTCCTGGGACTGTAGTCTGCCAGCACTCCAACAACCAGGTATTGCCAAGAGCGGGCGGCCCTTCGAGGCCGTCCGCTTTTGCGCTGTCCCCCCAAGTTTTTGCGCTGTCCCTAAAGCCTCTCCACCACCAGGTTCCGGTAGGCAGCCCGGAGCGGAGCCATCTGCCGGAAGCCGATCCGGCCGCCGCCAAGCACCCTTCCCGAGGGATCGTCCCACTCAAAAAGGAGCAGGCCGTTGATGGAGAATGCCACCCGGGGCCCGTCCTTCACCACCTCCAGCCGGTAGAAGCCGGCGGCATCCTCCGCGGGCGGCAACGGGTCCGCACCCTGCGCCACCAGCTCAAATCCCGCGCTCTTGCGCAGGTTGCAGGTACGGAAGGCACGCTCGGACGGGTGCTTGTGCCGGAAGTAGGAGACGTGCAGGGTGTTGATGTCGCCGGAGTGGTACTGGGGATAGAAGCCCGTCCGGGTCGCAAGGGCCGGGCTGAACAGGTCCAGCCCGGCCTGTCCTGTGGCTGCAAAGAACAGCATGGCCAAGCCGGGCTCCGCGAGCGGCCGGAAGTCCCAGCTGATGCGGATGCCGTCCGGGAAGTCCCGGGGGCACCAGACCGTCCAATGCGCGTGGTCGCCGAACTCCTGGTCGTCCAGTGCGCCGGACAGCTCCAGGGCTCCTTCATGGCTCCCCATCCGCAGCGGCCCTTCCGCCACCCAACCGGCCACGTCATCCGGTCCTGCCAGCGGGTTGCTGTAGAGGATGCCCGTCTCCAAGCCCGTCGTGCCCACCTAGCCGCGTCCCGCCGTCGTACTTAACTCTTTGGAGCCGGCCGCGCCGTATCCCAGCGAACCAAGCTGCCGGGCCACTTCCCCCGCCACCAACGCAGCCCCGGACTGGGAAAAATGGGTGTTGTCCGCCAGGCCGCCAGGCCAATGTGCGTGCTCCCCGGGCCCGAAGTGGCAAAAGAGCTCCCGGGATCTGTCCGGCCCCAGCCGGCGGTACAGGCGCCGGGTCCAGGCGTTCAGGTCCACGACGGGGACCGCCAGCTCCAGGCCGAGTTCGCGGACCACCTCCGGATAGTCCTTCAGGCTTTCCGCCAGGACAGCGTCCGACGACGGCGCGTCCAGGAAGTGCCGCCGCTCCACGGAGGTGCACAGCACCGCAGCCGCGCCCCGGTCCCGGACCTCCCCCACCATGGCGCGCAGGTTGGCCGCGTAGCCGGTCCGGGCGGCCAGGTGCTGCTTCTTCTGGTCGTTGTGGCCGAACTGGATGAGCACCGCGTCGCCTTCACCGGCCTCCGCCAGCAGCGCCGCCCACAGCCCGTCATCGCGGAAGGACTCCGTGCTGGCCCCGCCCTTGGCGAAGTTGTGGACCGCTCCCCACCTGTACGTGAGCGGAGGCAGGTGTGCACCCCAGCCGCTCATGGGGAACTCATGGGTGGGACAGTTGGCCACGGTGGAATCTCCGGCCAGCAGGATCTTCATGGTGTCTTTCCTCAACGGGCGGATCAGCCTTTCACGGAACCGATGAGCATGCCCTTGGCGAAGTGCTTTTGCAGGAACGGATAGAAAATAAGGATGGGCAAAGTAGCCACGACGATCACGGCGAACTTGATGCCCTGTTCCGGCGGAATGTAGTTGGGGTCCACGTTGCCGGTTCCCAGCAGGTCCGAGGCGGCGGTGACCTGGCGGAGGTACATCTGGAGCGTCCACTTGGAGTTGTCGCTGAGGTAGAGCAGGGGCGACATGAAGTCATTCCAGATGCCCACGGCGTAGAACAGCGCGAACGTTGCCAGAACCGGTTTGGACAGCGGCAGCAGGATCCGCCAGAGAATCCCAATCTCGGTGGCGCCGTCCATCTTGGCTGATTCCTCAAGCTCCGCGGGGAGTTCCTGGAAGAAGTTCTTGATAATGATCAGGCTGAACGGGTTGATGGCCGCGGGCAGGATCAGGGCCCAGTAGGTGTTGAGCAGGCCCAGGTCCTTGACCAGCAGGAAGGTAGGGATCATGCCGCCGGAGAAGACCATTGCGAAAACCACCAGGGACAGGATGACGTTCCTGCCGCGGAGGGTTTTCTTGGCCAGCGGGTAGGCCATGGTCACGGTGAAGGCCAGCTGGACCAGGGTGCCCACCGCGGTGACCAGGATGGTGGTCACCAGAGCGCGGATGAACGCCGGGGTGGCAAAGATGTATTCGTAGGAGCCCAGGGTGAACTGCTCCGGCCACACGAAAAAGGCCCGGCGGGTGATCTCGGCTTCGTTGGCGAAGGACCCGGCGAAGACGTAGACGAACGGCAACAGCGTGATGATGCCGATCAGGGACAGGAAGACGTAGTTGACGGCATCGAAGACGCGGCCGCCGCGGGTGTTGTGGATTTTCATGGCTAGAACAGTCCGCTCTGGTTGAATCGCTTGGCCAGGGCGTTGGTGCCGAAGATCAGCAAAATGCCCACCAGGGATTTGAACAGGCCCACCGCGGTGGAGTAGCTGTAGGCACCCTGGGTGATGCCCACGAAGTAGACGTAGGTGTCAAAGACATCCGCCACTTCCCGGTTCAGGGCATTGGTCATCAGGTAGATCTGCTCGAAGCCCGTGTTGAGCATCTGCCCGATGGCCAGGATCAGCATCACGATGATCGTGGAACGGATCGCGGGAAGGGTGATGTGCCAGACCCGCCGAAACCGGCCGGCGCCGTCGATGATCGCCGCCTCATACTGGTCCTGGTCCACGGTGGACAGAGCCGCCAGGAAGATGATGGTCCCCCAGCCCGTGTTTTTCCAGATTTCCTGCAGCACGATCAGGGGCCGGAACCACGCGGGGTCGGACAGGAAATCAATGTGGGTGCCCAGGACGTTGTTCAGGAGCTGGAACAGCGGGCCAATATCCAACGCGAACAGCAGGAAACTCAGCGATGCCACGATGGTCCAGGACAGGAAGTGCGGGATATACACCAGCGTCTGGACCGTACGCTTCAGGATGGACAGCCGGACCTCGTTGAGCAGCAGCGCCAGGATGATGGTCAGCGGGAAGGCCACGCCCAGGTTCAGGAAGGCCAGGATCAGGGTGTTGCCCAGCAGCCGGGGAAAGTCGGGGTTCGCGAAGAAGTCCTCGAAGTTCCGGAACCCCACCCAGGGGCTGCCGTTCACGCCAAGGAACGGGACGTAATCCTTGAACGCGATGGACACCCCGTACATGGGGGCGTAGCGGAACACCGCGAAGTACACCACACCGGGCAGGAGCAGCAGGTACAGCCACTTGTAGTGGGCGAAATGGACAGAGAACCTGCCCCCGGTCCGGGGAGCGGTGGCATTCCCGCGCGTCTGCTCCCCGGCGAGGGTGTCAATGACAGGGGCTGCCATTTACTTGTTGTCCTGCCACAGCTTGTTGATCTCTTCCTTGACCTTGTTGCCGCCGCTGGTGCCCCACAGCTTGATGGCGTCCTTGAGGCCCTGCTCATCGATCTGGCCGGCGAGGTACTTGATGCGCGCATCGGCCACAATGTTGTCCAGCTGCGCACCCTTGGCAACGTAGGTTTCTGAGACGTAGGGGGCGGCCGGGTTGTAGACGGCGCTCTTCAAGTCTTCCGCCATCACTTCGGTGCGCTTGTCGAACACCTGCTGCTCGTAGTCGGTGGGCTGCTTGACCGGGTAGAACTGGTTGCCCGCCACATTCATGCCAAGCTGCGCGTAGCTCTTGATATCGGTGGTCACAGCCTTGCCCTCAGCGGTCTCGGGCTTGATGGTGGCCGCTTTGCCGTCCTCCACCGTGAAGTTCACGCCTTCGATGCCGTTGTTCAGCAGGACGGCCACGTCCTTGCCGTTCATGGTGTTCAGGAACTGCAGGACCTTGTCCAGCTCGGCCTCGCTCTTGACACTGGCCTTGGGAATGGCCAGGAATCCTGAGTAGCCGTCGGTGGGGTGCGCGTGCAGTTCGCCGTCGGGTCCTTCGAGGTTGCCCACGAAGCCCACCTTGTTCTGGAAGTTGTTGGGGTCTGCCTGCTTGAACAGGTTGATCAGCACGCTCACCCGGGAATCGACGTCGACAATGATGCCGCCCTTTCCGTTGAAGAACGGTTCGTTCCACTTGGTGCTGTCAAAGGTGGCGAAGTCCGGGTTGATGAGTTTTTCGTCCACCATCTTCTTGATGAACCGGTCCGCCTCGAGGAATTCGTCCGTTTCGAAGCTGGGGATGAGTTTCCCGTCCCGCTCCGTCCAGCGGTTCCCCGCGCCGTACCACTCCTCAATCACGTCGTAGGGGCTGTTGGTGCCCAGCGCACCCCACTTAGGGATGGTGATGCCGTAGGTGTCGTTCTGGCCGTTGCCGTCCGGGTCCTGTTCGGTGAAGGCCTTGGCCACCTTGTACAGGTCCTCCACGGTCTTGGGCGGCTGGAGACCCAGCTTGTCCAGCCAGTCCTGCCGGAACATGACGGCCGTACGCATGGGGGCGCGGCCCCGGAATACCCCAAAGACCTTGCCGTTGACGCTGGCGTTCTTCTGGATGTCCGGAAGAGTTGTCTTGAGGTTGGGGTACTTGTCCAGCTTGTCCGTGAGGTCCCAGAAGGCGCCGGCCTGGGCGTTCTTCACAAAGCCGGGTGTCTTGCCCTGGATCACCATGACCTGCGGGATGTCGGATCCGGCCAGCGTGATGTTGGTCTTGTCCTCATAGGAGGCGTTGGGGGCCCAGTTGATCTTGACCTGTTTGCCGGTCAGTTCTTCCAGCTTCTTCTGGACCGCGCCGTCCGCTGCTGGCGGCTGCGCCTCCAGGAACGGGGCCATGATGGAGACCGAGGTGAGGTCCGCAGCGGGAGTGTTGCTCCCGCTGCAGGCCGTGAGACTCAGTGCCGTGGCGGTGACGACGGCGGCGGCCAGGGAAAGTTTCCTGCGGATCATATTCTTCCTTTTCCACTTCGTTGGGGTACTTGGGGGTTGTTCCGCCCCTTGTTGATACGTTTCAGTCACATGTCCGGGCAGGTCTGGGCCACATCAATGCAAGCGGCCGGCTGCCCGGGGGAAGTCAGGCAGTCGAGGCCTGCTGGAGGGCTGGCGGGACGGCTGGTTCCGCCACAGCTGCTACGGCCGCGTCATTGGCGGTGAAGAAGCGGTCACACAACCAGCCGGTGAGGTAGAGCCAGACGCCGATACTGAAGAACGGGATCAGGCCCGGAAGGCTGCCGCTGGCGTAAACCACCGCGGCCGAAACAAAGAGCAGGATCACCGTTCCCGCCAGGTGCCGCACCGCAAACCGGGAGGACACCAGGAGGTACTGCGCCATTGGGAGCTCATACCGCGCATACATGGGGAACACGTAGCAGGCGGCACCGGCCACGAAGATCGCCGCAACGAAAATGCCGGCCGCCATGAGCTGCGAAAAGAGGCCTGCGCCCCGGGAGAAGTAGTTCCAGTTCAGGACAAGCGCCGCTGCGATGGCCATGACCGGGAGTGAAAGCATGTTCGCCCTGGGGAAGCTCCGGAAGTATGCGGCGGTGAAGCCACGCAGCAGAGGAGCGGCGTCCCCAGCGGCCCGCTTGCGCACCGCAATCTGGGCGGCGGCAGTAGCCGGTCCAGCACCGAAGACCCCCAGACCCAGAACGGTGAAGGCGATCCACAGCAGATTGAGGCAGGCTATCCATACGAGCGTGTCAAAAAATGAGTAGGCGCGCGCACTCAAGGTTCCGGACAGCATGCCGCAATCCCCCTTCTCCATCGTTGCAGAGGCGAAGCGGAAAGTGGTCCGCATCACGCCAGTAATCGGTTCCTCGAAAATCTAGCCCCCCCTCCACACCCGGGTCAAGCGGAATTTTGAATCGTTACATAGCTGGACGGGGGACGCCTGCATACCGCACACTAAAAGGTGGAAAGCGCTTGCTGGACTGCTGCGCACCTCGATGCTGGTACCCGCAGGCCGGTGCCCGGGCAGAACGGAGAACCATTGGGAACAGCAACGGAAGCCGCCGGCGGCGGCGCCGGGACAGTCGCCGCACCTGCTGCGGCAAGGATTGCCCTGGTGGGGGTGCACGGCTTTGGCACCCATCACCTTCGGAACCTCGAACGCCTCCAGGCGGCCGGGAGCGTTGAACTGGTGGCCGTGGCGGACCCGCAGCCGCCGGCACCCGGCGCCGTCCCGCCGTCGGCCGCTGTTTACCAGGGGCTCGATGACCTCCTCGAGGCGACCCGGGACCTGGACCTGATCATTGTGGCTACGCCCATCCAGACCCATGCCCCGCTGGCCCTGGCCGCCCTCTCAACGGACGCTGAGCTGTACCTGGAGAAGCCTCCCGTGGCCTCCCTCGTGGACTTCAACCGGCTGTGTTCGGCGGCATCGCAACCGCGCCGGGAGGTACAAATCGGCTTTCAAAGCCTCGGCTCGCACGCCCTGAAAGCCATCGAAGAACTGGTTGCCGCCGGAACCATCGGAACCCTGGAAGGCATCTCCGCCACCGGCCGCTGGGTGCGGGACAAGGCCTACTTCAAGCGCTCCGGCTGGGCGGGAAAACGGAGCATCAATGGGGTGGACGTGGTGGATGGTGTTGCCACCAATCCACTTGCGCACGCCGTGGCAACCGCGCTGCGGATTGCCGGGGCGCGCACCACCGCGGACCTCGCTTCCGTGGAGACCGACCTGTACCGTGCCAACGACATCGAGTCGGATGACACGTCCTTGATCCGGATCCGCACCGCTACGGGCCTGCCGATCACCTGCGCCCTGACCATCTGCGCGTCGGAATCCGTGGAGCCCTATGTCACCCTTCAGGGCTCGGCCGGCAGTGCGGTGTTCCACTACACCGAGGACCGGCTCACCATAGAGACGGCGTCCGGGCGCACGGAGGAGACCTACGGCCGCGACGACCTGACGGAGAACCTCCTGGCCCACCGGGCCCACGGCGTTCCGCTGATCAGCAGCCTGGTGGACAGCGGGGCGTTCATGCTGGTGCTTGAGGCCGTCAGGACAGCACCGCGTCCCGTTCCCATCGATCCAGCGCATGTCCGGTGGGAAGGCGAAGGCGATGCAGCCCATGCCGTGGTGGTTGGCATCGAGGACGCCCTGGAGCGCGCGGGCCGGCAGCATGCCACGTTCAGTGAGCTTGGCCTCCCCTGGGCTGCCGCCAAACCAACTTCCTTCGAAATCCCGGCTTCATGAGGGGCGTGGAGGAAGCCCCAGACCGCGAGGCCGCAGCGATTTCGGAAGACGCAGGGCAGCTCCACGCCATCAACCTCCTGACGGACGGGCTTGCCTCGTGCCTGACCGCCGCACTGTCACCTCAGTTCAGCTGGCAGCTGGGGCAGGACGACGACGGCGATCCCGCCCTTGCGCGGCAGACCGGCTACGAGCTTGAGGTCCAGGATGCCCCGGGCGCCGTGCTGTGGAACTCGGGGCAGGTGCCGGCCTCCTCCCAGCGTGGGGTTCCGTACGGCGGTTCCCGCCTTGACGAGGACACCGACTACGCCTGGCGCGTGCGCATCCGGGACGCCACCGGTGTCCCCGGTCCCTGGTCCGCCCTCCAGCCCTTCAGCACCGGCCTCACGGACAGTTCGTGGCGGGCCGGCTGGATGGGACGGGCCCCGGGTGGACGGGCCCCGCTGGAAGTGCTCGACCACGCACTCCGGGTGGCAGGTTCCCCCTTCCTCCCTGTTCCCTGCCCTGCGCTGCCCAGCTTCCGGCTTGAGGCCCGGGTACGCCCCGTGATGGGCCGGGCCGGCCTGCTCCTGCGCAGCAGCTGCCCCGGAACCGGCCTGCTGCTGGAACTGGGTGCCACGGGGGAAGTGGTGCTCCGCCACGCCCCGGCATGGGAGATCCCCTCCCCCGCGGCTCCGGAGACGGCATTAATAGCCAGCGCCCAGGCCACCAACGCGGCGTCCGGCGGCGCCTGGCGGAACCTTGCGGTCAGCGATGATGGCCGGATCATCCGCGTCGCCGTGGACGGCGCCGAACTGCTGGCGGTTGACCTCCCTGTTGACGAAGGCGGCGCAGCCATGCTTGCGCTGCACCAGGGCCCGCGGAGCCAGGCCGAGTACGCCTCCCTGCGCGTCGCCGGGACGGCCGGTGGACGCGAAAACCTGCTGCTGGACCACCGTTTCGACACGGACGCTGACCAGGCCCTGGCATGCCTGGCGCACTGGCCCCGAACCACCCTTCACCGCCAGCCGGATGAGTGGACCCTGTTCCGGACCACCTTCACACTCGGCGGGACCGTGCGGCGTGCCCGGCTCTACGCCGCAGCCCACCATCACGCCCAGTTCTCCGTGGCAGGAACGCACTGCCTCAGCACCACCTCGTTCGGCTACCCCGGCGAGGGCTATTACGACGCCGCCGACCTTACGGAGCTCCTCGCCGGACACCCCACGGACACGCCCGTGCCGGTGACGGCCCTGCTTCACTGGTACGGCCCGGGCCAAGGCCGCGCCGCCGGCATCCCCGGCCTCCTGATCCGGCTCACCGTGGACTACGACGACGGGCGCCGGGAAATCCTTACCTCGGGCCCTGGCTGGTCCGCCGGCGAGGCGCCGTACCGCCAGGCCGGCTACCGCAACGACGAGGGCGATCCCGTCGAGCACCTCGACGGACAGGCAGCCGCGTCCCTTGACGCGGCTTTTGACCTGCCGCCCGCCATCCCCATTGCCGGCCACCCGTCGTCGGACTTTCCCCGGCTGCACCCCCGCAGGACCTTCCTTGCCGGCGGGTTCGTGGCGCCACGGCAGTTCCTGACGGCCGACGACGGCACAATGGTTGCCGACTTTGGCCAGGTCATCGCCGCGCGGCCGGAGGTGGACTTCCTGGACGGGGTGCCCGGGCGCACCGTGATGCTCCGGGCCGGCTACGTCCTGCGCCCCGATGGCAGGGTGGACGCCGGGAAGACCGCCAGCCAGAACACCGACATGTCCTTCCCCTACACCCAGGCTTCCGGGCCCCAGCAGTACCGGGCCTCAGTGCATCTGGGCTTCCGCTACCTGGAGCTTCCCGGCGTGGATGCCGCGGAAGTCTCACGCGTTGGCGCCGCCATCGTCCATGCCAGCCACCCCGCCGAGGGCAGCTTCAGCAGTTCGGACCCAACCCTGGACGCGGTGTTCGGCCTGCTCCGCGATTCTGCGCTGCATGGCATCCAGGAACAGTTCGTGGACACTCCCACCCGGGAAAAAGGCCAGTTCCTGGCCGACGCCGCGAACATTTCCTATGCCACCATGGCGTTGTTCGGCGAACACGCCTATACGGCGCAGGCGCTCCGGGAGTTCGCCTGGTCAGCCTGCCGCTATTGGCATGACGGGGAGGAGAAGGGGCGCTACAACGCTGTCTATCCCAACGGCGACGGGAAGCGCGACATCCCCGATTTCTCCCTGATGCTGCCGGAATGGGCGGAGGAGTATCACCTGCGCACGGGTGACCTTGCCCTGGTCCGGGAGTTGCTGCCGCACCTGCGCGACACGGCCGACTATGCGCTCCGGTACATTCCGGCGGAGGGCCCGACGGCGGGACTGGTCACCAGGCTGGGCGGCGGCTCCGGACCCTACCTGCACGGCATCGTCGACTGGCCGGCGCCCGGCCGGTTCGGCTACGACATGGACTGCGCGGCTAAAACCACCGTCAACGCCCAGGCCTACTCGGCCCTGGTGTCCACCGCCCGGCTCTGCGGCGCGGCCGGCGAACGGGACGCGGCGGCCCACTATGCCGGCATGGCCCGCACCCTGGCCGGCGCGATCCGCAGCCGGCTGCGCGTTGGCGGGGTGATGGTGGACGGGCTCCACGAGGACGGGACACCCAGTTCCCACGCTTCCCAGCACGCCACGTCCTTCCCGCTGTCGCTCGGCATCACTGACCCCGCCTATGCTGCTGCGGATGCCGCCCGGATTGCCGGAATGGGAATGCGGCAGGGACCCATGACGGTCCACCGGCTGGTCCGCGCGCTGGTGGACCAGGGCATGACGGACGCCGTGCTGGACCTGCTCACCGGCGAGGGGCAGCCCGGCTGGGCACGGCTCCTGGACCGCGGGGCCACCTTCACGTGGGAGGCGTGGGACCTGGTTGACGGCAGCGACTACAGCCAGTCGCATGCCTGGTCCGCGTCCGTGCTCAAGGAGATCCTTGAGCACCTGCTCGGCATCCGGTACGCCGTGGCCGGCGGCACCGAAGTAGTGGTCGAACCACCGCTCTGCCGGCTGGAGCATGCCCGCGGCAGCGTCCCTACCGGCAACGGATACGTTCAGGCCGGCTGGCACCGGCGCGGCGGCCTGGTGGAACTGGAATGCACCATTCCACCCGGAACCACGGCAATCGTCCGGCTGCCCGACGGCGCCTACGGGGTGAAGGGGCCCTCCGCGGATGCCGTCGTCGTACCTTCCGTCCCGTTGCTCGCAGCGGCCGGCGCCGCCAGGGAATTCCGCGTGCACACCGGCACCTGGACGTTTACGGCCCGGTAGTTGCCACGGGAGGACGGGTGCGCCGCCCGTGCCGCCAGAGCAGGAAGCCGATGACCACGGCGGACAGCATGCCCAGGCAGCCGGTGACCACCAGCCCGGCCCGGACACCGAACTGCTCGGTCAGCCAGCCGGCCAGGAGGCCGCCGCAGGCATGCCCGCCCAGCAGGAGCGGCAAATACAGGGCCATCACCCGGCCGCGGATAGCGGGACCGGCTTCGAGCTGGACGGCCGTGGCGGCGGAGGTCAGGAACAGCAGCGTCATCACACCCACCACCAGCAGCATCGCCACGAACAGCACCAGGGTGGGCATGAGCGCGGCCACCAGCTGGGACAACCCGAAGAGGGCCGCCGCGGCCACGATGCCCTTTCGGCCCATGCTGCCCAGCCGTGCCGCCAGGAGTGCGCCTGCCAGTGCGCCCAAGGCGCTGACCGTGTTGAACAGGCCAAAGCCTTCCACCCCGTTGTGCCACACCCGCTCGGCAAAGGCGGCAAGGACCACCGGCCCGTTCATGCCAAAGGCGCCCAGCAGCCCGGCCAACACAATAAGGAGCAGCAGGCGCGGCCTCTCCCGGACATACCGGAAGCCGGCAAGGACCTGGCCCCGGCCCCTTTCGGCCGGTGCGCCGGGGTGCAGTTCGTGCAACCGGATGCCGGCAATCAGGCCGAGCACCACAACCCCGATCAACGCATTCAAAGCGAACGCGGCCGCCGGTCCTGCCTGCGCAATCACGATGCCGCCCAGCGCAGGCCCGGCCATGGCGCCCAGTTGGGACAGGGCGTTGTTGAGTCCGATCGCCGGGCGCAGGGCGGCGTCGCCCACCACTTCATTGACGAAGACCTGCCTGGTGGGCTGGTCCACTGCGGCGGTGACGCCCAGGGCGATACAGCTGCCGTAGACCACCCAGACGGTCAGGGTGCCGCTTGCCGCCCATGCCGCCAGCCCAAGGCCCAGGAGCACGATGACGGACTGGCACACCATCATGATCCGGCGCTTGGGGAAGAGGTCCACCACCAGTCCGGCCAGCGGGCCCACCACCAGCATGGGCAGGAACTGCAGGGCGACGGCGGCCCCCACCGCCGCGGGGCTTCCGGTCAGCTGCAGCACCAGCCAGTCCTGCGCCAGCCGCTGCATCCACACGCCAAGGCTCCCGGCCAGCTGCATGGCCAGGAACAGACGGTAATTGTGTTGGCTGAGGGGGTGGTACCAGCGGGCCCGGGTGGTACCGGGACTGGGGGCGGTTCCGGAACGGGTTCGTCGGGAAGGCACAGCTACCGGAGGGTGCGGTGGGAACGGAGTTTGACTGCGGCCGCGGCGAGGATCAGGGTGCCGGGGACTACCACGAAGAGCGCCGCAAGCATCCAGACGAACACCACGGCGCAGAACAGCGCGGCCGCGAGAAGCAGCGAACCGGTCCAGTCGCGCAGGGAGATGTCCTTGCCGGTACGGAGGGCCTGGTGCCACATGTTGTTGCCGGTGGCGCCGGTGGGCTGTCCGTCGGACCAGGCGGAGGCGGTGCGGAGCAGCACGATCGCCGCCCCGGCCGCCAGGACCAGGGTGGCAGGCAGCACCACACCACGGCCGGGAAGCTGCCCCACCCAGGCCAGCAGGAGGTTGAGGACAATCACGACGGCGGCAGCCGCCGTCGTGAGGCCCAGCTTCCAGCTGCCCGGCAGGGCCTCCTTGAAGAGGCTCCAGAGTCCGCGGACCGAATCATCCCGGCCCGCCAGGTGGCGTTTCAGGTGGGCGATGCCGGCGGCGTAGGCGGCGGGGATAGTGACCAGCGGGATGGACAGCACCAGCACCAGCAGTCCTGCCAGGAGGGTTTCGGAGAACAGGGCAAACCTGTTCACCGGGATGGGCTCGTGCTGGTGGGCTGCCGGTGTGGTGCTGTCCATGATGCTCATTTTTCTCTCCGTTGACCGTTAGCCCTTGAGGCCCTGGGTGGAAACGCCTTCGACGATGTACCGCTGGAAGATCAGGAAGAAGATCAGCACGGGGAGCAGGGCCAGGACGGACATGGCGATCATGGCGCCGTAGTCCGAAGACTGGGTTTGGTCCACGAAGAGGCGCAGGGCCAGGGGCAGCGGGTATTTGTCGGGGGTGTTCAAGTAGAGCAGCGGGCCCAGGAAGTCGTTCCAGCTCCAGATGAAGGAGAAGATCGAGGTGGAGATCAGGGCCGGTTTCATCAGGGGCAGCATGATGGAGGTGAAGATCCGGACGTGCCCTGCGCCGTCGATGCGGGCTGCTTCGTCGAGTTCGGAGGGAAGGTTTCGCATGAACTGGACCATGAGGAACACGAAGAACGCGTCTCCGGCGAGGAACTTGCCGATGAGCAGGGGAACGTAGGTGTCCACCAGTCCGAGCTGCTGGAAGATGATGTACTGCGGGATGATCACCACGTGGAACGGCAGCAGCAAGGTGGCGATCATCATGCCGAAGAACACGCTGCGGCCGGGGAACTTGATCCGGGCGAAGGCGTAGGCGGACACGCTCGCTGAGAGGATGGTGCCCACGACGGCGCCGACGGCCAGGATCAGCGAGTTGGTGAAGAACTGCAGGGTGGAGACCCCGCCGATGCCGTCCATCGCGGTGGCGAAGTTGTCAAGGCTGAAGTTGTTGGACCACAGCGAGGTGTTCTGGCCGCCGATTTCCGAGTTGGGTTTGAACGCGGAGGCGATCATCCACAGGGCCGGGTAGAGCACCACGCAGGTCAGCACGAGCGCTGCGGCGTGGAAGATGGTGCTCTTGGCGCGTTTTGCGCTGCTGGATTCGGATTTCGGGTTGTAGGCCGGGGCGGTGGCGCCCGGGGCCGGCTGGACGGGGGTTGCCGTGGTTGTCATTTTGCATCACCGCTGTAGTGGACCCAGGACTTGGACGTGCGGAAGAAGATCAGGGTGATGATGCCTACCACGATCACCAGCAACCACGCCATGGCTGAGGCGTAGCCCATCCGGAAGTCGCTGAAGCCCCGCAGGTACAGGTAGAGGGTGTAGAAGAGGGTGGATCCGGCGGGGCCGCCTTCACCGTTGGAAATGATGTAAGCCGACGCGAAGATCTGGAACGCGTGGATGGTTTCCATCAGGAGGTTGAAGAAGATCACCGGGGAGAGCATGGGCCAGGTGATGTTGAAGAACTTCCGCACCGGACCGGCACCGTCCATCGATGCTGCTTCGTAGAGTTCGCCCGGGATCTGCTTCAGGCCGGCCAGGAAGATCACCATCGGGGCGCCGAACTGCCACACGGTCAGCAGGATCATCATGGGCATGGTCATGGACGGATTCCCCACCCAGCCGCCGATGTTGATCCCGAAGAAGGACAGGCCCTGGTCAACGGGTCCGGAATCGCCGAACATGGCCTTCCAGACGATCGCGATGGACACCGAGGCCCCAATCAGGGACGGGGCGTAGAAAGCCGACCGGTAGAAGCCCTGGCCGCGGCGCTTGCTGTTCAGCAGCATCGCCACCGCCAAGGCCGCGGCGAGCTTGAGCGGGGTGCCGAAGACCACGTAGGACAGGGTCACGCCCACGGACTGCAGGAACCGCTCGTCCTGGAAGAGGGTGGCGTAGTTGTCGAAGCCGATCCACTTGGGCGGCTCGAACAGGTTGTAGTTGGTGAACGACAGGTACAGCGAGGAGATCATCGGCCCGACCGTCAGGGCGATGAAACCCAGCAGCCAGGGCAGCAGGAAGGTGTAACCGGCGCGGGCATCCGCCCCGCGCTGCCGCGACTTGCGCGGCAGCGCGGTACCGGAGTGCCCCTGGCGCCTGCTCAGGGTTGGGCTTTGAGTCACGAGTTCAATCCGTCAGTCGTGAACACTCGATCGGCACTGGCCGGATCAGGCATTCTGCTTGATGAGGTCTTCGGCTTCCTTGAACCACGCGTCGACGGCACCGTCAACGGTGAGCTTGCCGTAGTTGAGGTCGGAGGCGATCCGGCCGAACGACGCTTCGAGCGTGCCGAAACCGACGATGGGCGGCTCGGGTGCGTCCTTGAGGTACTGCTCGATGGACTTCTCGTAATCAACCACCAGCTTGTCGGCGCCATCGAACGTGGTGCCGTCGCGCTGGGTCTTGGAGGCCGGAACGCCGCGGGAGGTCTTGAAGATCTGGCCCACCTCGGGGTCGTTGACCATGAAATCGATGAAGCGTGCGGCAGCGTCCTTGAACTTGGTCTTGGCGCTGGCCACCATCAGCATGGACGGCTTCAGGAACAGGCCCAGGTTGTTCGGGTCGTCCGAGGGTACCGGTACCAGCTTGAGTTGCTTGGCACCGCTGTCGGCCAAGTATCCGGCCATGAAGTTGTCCCAGGTAACCTCGGCGGCACTGACGTTGGAGCCGAACGGCGACTTGGGCTTGAGCTGGGTTACCCGGTCTTCCGGCACGAGGGCCTGGGTGCCGCGCAGCTTCGAGTTGAGGTTCCACCAGGTCTTCAGGTCGTCCTTGCTGAATCCCAGCTTCCCGTCGCTGGTGAAAGCCTGGATGTTCTTCTGCCGGAGCCAAATGTTGAACTGCCACCACACGCCGGTGAAGTCCGTGGAGCCGTACAGGGTGCCGTTGCCTTTGCCCCCAACTTCCTTCAGGAATGCCTGGAATTCGGACCAGGTCCACTTACCGGTGGGTTCGGCGATGCCCAGGGAGGCCAGCTTGGCGGGATCGTAGTAGACCGCGAAGGCGTTGGTGCTGGTGGGGATGCCGTAGGTCTTGCCCTTGATCTGGCCGGACGGCAGGAGTGATTTCTCGAACGCGGAGGTATCGATCTTCACTGTGCCCAGGTCCAGGAGCTGGTTGCGCTGGCCGTAATCGCGCAGGTAGGACAGGTCCCACTGCATCACGTCAGGCAGGCCGCCGCCTGCCGCTTCGGTGGCGCGCTTCTGCCAGTAGCCGGCAAAGTCCGTGAAGTTGCCGTTGACCTTGATGTCCGGGTTCTTCGACTCGAACAGGGCGATGGCTTTGCGGGTCCGCTCGGCGCGGTCGTCGTTGCCCCACCAGGTGTAGTTGATGGTCACGGGTTTTTCAGCGGATCCGGTCTGGCCGGACGAGCTGCCTCCGTTCCCACAGGCTGCCAGGGCTGCGGCAGATGCGGTGCCGATGGCCACGGTTGTGAGGAAATGCCTTCTGTTGATCACGGGAGCCTCCTTGCTCTACGGGTGCCTGGCCTGGCTCGGTCTACAACGTAAGTAGTGAGCTGGCTAACATGGCGTCTGAAACGATACAATAGCTGCATTCGGATCATGGGCAAGCGTTTTCCAGGCCCTCAGGCAAGCGTTTTCCAAGAAAGCGTTTCCTTACTGCAAGGCAGCACCTCAGTCGACAAAGGAGTCCCATGACACAGCAGGAAAGCACCCGCCCGCCCAAAGTTTGGAGCAACGTCGGGGGCATCGCATTCGGGGGCGACTACAACCCCGAGCAATGGCCCGCGGGTGTCCGGCTGGAGGATCTGGAACTCCTGCAGGAAGCGGGCGTGAATTTCCTCAGCGTCGGCATCTTCTCCTGGGCCCTGCTGGAACCCGCGGAAGGGCACTACGAGTTCGGCTGGCTGGACGAAGTCATGGACAACCTCGCCGGGGTCGGCGTTAAAGTGGCCCTGGCCACCGCCACCGCCGCGCCTCCCGCCTGGCTGGTCCGCAAACACCCGGAAATCCTGCCGGTAACGGCTGACGGGACCGTGCTGGGACCAGGCTCACGGCGGCACTACACGCCGTCGTCGGCCGTGTACCGCCGCTACGCCGCCGGGATCACGCGCGCACTCGCCGAACGGTACAAGAACCACCCCGCGCTGGCGCTGTGGCACGTTGATAACGAACTGGGCTGCCACGTCTCGGAGTTCTACGGGGAAGAGGACGCAGCCGCCTTCCGCGCCTGGCTCGAACGCCGGTACGGGAGCATCGATGCCTTGAACGCCTCCTGGGGCACGGCATTCTGGTCCCAGAACTACGGCTCCTTCGACGAAATCCTGCCGCCCGCCGTCGCCCCGTCCACCCTGAACCCGGGCCAGCAACTGGATTTCCAGCGGTTCAACTCGTGGGCGCTGATGGACTACTACCGGGAGCTGGTGGCCGTCCTTCGCGAGGTGACCCCGGACATCCCCTGCACCACCAACCTGATGGCCTCAAGTGCCACCAAATCCATGGACTACTTCAGCTGGGCCAAAGACCTGGACGTCATCGCCAACGACCACTACCTTGTGGCCGCGGACCCGGAACGCCACCTGGAACTCGCGTTCAGCGCGGACCTCACCCGTGGTATCTCGGGGGGCGACCCGTGGATCCTGATGGAGCATTCGACGTCGGCCGTTAACTGGCAGCCGCGCAACCAGCCCAAGATGCCCGGCGAGATGCTGCGCAATTCACTGTCGCACGTGGCACGCGGGGCCGACGCCGTGATGTTCTTCCAGTGGCGGCAGAGCTATGTGGGCTCCGAGAAATTCCATTCAGCGATGGTCCCGCACGGCGGACGGGACACGCGGGTGTGGCGTGAGGTGGTGGAGCTCGGCGCGGCACTGAAACGCCTCGAACCCGTGCGCGGTTCGCGGGTCCAGTCGCGTACCGCCATTGTGTTCGACTACGAGGCCTGGTGGGCCACTGAGATCGACTCCAAGCCGAGCATCGACGTGAAGTACCTGGACCTGCTGCGGGCGTTCCACCGGTCGTTGGTCCTGCGCGGAGTCTCCGTGGACCTGGTGCATCCGTCAACGTCACTGCAAGGCTACGACCTGGTGCTGGTGTGCACGCTGTACGCCGTGTCCGATGAGTCCGCTGACAATGTCGCCGCTGCGGCCGACTCCGGCGCAACGGTGCTGGTCAGCTACTTCAGCGGGATCGTGGACATGCAGGACCATGTGCGGCTGGGCGGCTATCCGGGCGCCTTCCGTGAGCTCCTGGGCGTAAGGGTGGAGGAGTTCCATCCGCTGCTGGCCGGGGCGCAGCTGAAGCTGGGCGACGGCACTGTGTCATCCGTCTGGAGCGAACACCTGCACCTTGCCGGCGCCGAGGCCATCCAGACCTTCACCGAATACCCGCTGGAGGGCGTCCCTTCCCTCACCCGCCGGCCCGTGGGTTCCGGGGCTGCCTGGTACTTGGCCACGTTCCCCGATGCCGACGGGATTGAGGCCCTGGTTGACAAACTGCTGGCCGAATCAGGCGTATCCCCCGTTGCCACTGCCGATCCCGGGGTGGAAGTGGTGCGACGCCGGTCCGCCGACGGGCGCAGCTTCCTCTTCGCGATCAACCACACGCGGGCGGATGCCGCCGTCACAGCCGCCGGTGTGGACCTGCTGACCGGTGAGCAGTTTCCGGGTACTGTTCCTGCCGGCGGCGTCGCAGTGGTGGCTGAAAGCCAGGCGCAGCAAGCCGGCAGCCGTACAACTGCGCTTTAAACAACTCCGCCCCGGAAAGGAACCATCGGTTCCCGCCGGGGCGGAGCTGCCACCCGCCGTCGGACATCTGGGTGGGGAGGCACCCACCCATGTTGTCCGGAGCCGTGTTGGCGGTGTGGAGTCCTACTTGCTGATGGCCGACTTCATCTCGTCGGTGGCCTTCTTGCCGGCATCATCCGGGGACAAGCGCTCGAAGAGGACCTCAGAGGTGTAACGCTTGATGATCTCCTGGATGGCACCGGCTCCCTTCGGCGGCGGCGCCGGCGCCTCGCCGAGCTCGTCTTTGATCTGGTCGATGAACTTGACCACCTTGACATCGGCCGGGGTGAGTTTCGGCTGGATCGCGGCCCGCACGTCGGAGTTGGGGTAGACACCCCGGTCAGCGAGGAGGGCCTCGCCGGCTTTGACATTGTTGGTCAGGAAGTTGATGAACTTGGCCGTTTCCTGCGGGTGCTTGGTGCGCGAGGAAGCTGACCAGAACTGCGACGCTTTGTACCAGAGGCCTGCATCAGCGGCAGAGCCGGTCTTGGTGGGGAACCGCAGGATCTTCAGGTCCCCGCCGCTTGCCTTTTCCAGGGCCGGCGCCTGGTTGGACCACCAGAAGGCCATGCCGTTCTTGCCTGTTGCCAATCCGCTCTGGTCAAGCGGGGCAGCCTCGGCTTCCACTACCTCGGACGCGGATGGGACTGCTTTCTTCTGGCTCAGCTGCTTCAGGAATGCCCACCACTCGGCGATATCGCTCGGCTCGAAGCCCAGCTTTCCATCGGAGGTATACAGGGATTTGCCGTTCTGCCGAAGCCAGACACCCAGGGACGCCTCGTCAGTTCCGTAGGCTGCAGCGCCGTAGGTCCCCTTGGGCGACTTGGCGGTGATCTCAGCGGCAATGCGGCCAAAGTCGTCCCAGGTCCACTTGCTATCGTCCGGGAGCGGAACCCCGGCAGCCTGGAAGACGGCAGGATTGGCCAGGATGGTGGCCGCGTTAATGCCGGCGGCAATCCCCGTCAGCCCCTTCTCGCCCTTGCCTGCGTTGAGTGCTGCCTCGTCCAGCTTGGAGGTGTCGATGTCGTACTTGGACAGGTCAAGAAGGGCGCCGCGGCTGGAGTACTCCGTGATGTACTTCTCGTCCATCTGAATGATGTCCGGGGCATCGTTGGCTGCCACCTGCGTGGCCAACTTGTCCCAGTAGCCGCTCCAGTCCCCAAACTCCGGCTTGATCTTGATCTTGGGATTTTCGGCTTCGAACTGCTTGATGGCTTCCTGCGTCAGTTGGGCGCGTTTGTCGCCGCCCCACCAGGAGAAGCGAAGCTCAACGGTTCCGTCAGCGTTCTGCGGAGCGGCTCCCCCGCCGCAGGCGCTGAGGGCAAGGACGGCGGCGACGGCAGCGGCGACCGCACCTGCTGTACGGGTTCGGCGCAATGGGCGTGAAGGTGGTACCCCTGCCGGCTGCTTGGCAGCGGATGCAGGACGGGGAAATAGCGGCACTGTGTAACTCCGATCTTCTTTGATCCAGGTGCGGTGATGTTGGGGCTGGCCGGTGGCATGGCCGTCGAGGTTTCGAAGGCCGGCCACAGTCCGCGAAAGCGCTTTCTGTACCTAATGCTACAAGTTCATTACTTGTATTACAAGATGCGGACGAAATGCCCCCGTCCCGTGACGCACGAACGGCCCGTCGCTGGCGACGGGCCGTTCGAACAGGTAGTGCAGGGTGGTACCGCGGCGACGGGCGAGGCCTGCCGTTACTTGATTCCGGTGGTGGCGATGCCCTTGATGAGGAACCGCTGGCCGAAGAGGAAGACCAGGAAAACCGGCAGCAGGGACACGATGGACATGGCAAACAGGGAGCCCCAGCTCGTGGCCGACTGCGAATCCACGAAGGCCCGCAGGGCCACCGGAACCGTGAACATGTCCGGGTCCGTGAGGTAGATCAGGGCGCCGAAGAAGTCGTTCCAGGTCCAGATGAAGGTGAAAATGGTGGTGGTGGCCAGGGCCGGCACCATCAGCGGCAGAATCACGCGAAGGAAGATGCGCGGGTGGCCGGCTCCATCGATTCTGGCGGCCTCGTCAAGCTCCTTGGGGATGCCGCGGATGAACTGCACCATGAGGAAGACGAAGAACGCATCCGTGGCGAGCAGTTTGGGGACGATCAACGGCCAGAAGGTGTTCACCCAGCCGATCTGCGAAAACAGGATGTACTGCGGAACGATCACCACGTGGAACGGGAGCATGATGGTCAGCAGCATGATGCCGAAGAACAGCTTCTTGGCGGTGAACTGCAGGCGGGCGAACGCGTAGGCAGCCATCGAGCATGAGACCAGGTTGCCCAGGATCGATCCAATCACGACGATCGCGGAGTTGATCATGTAGTGGCCGAACGGATGGGTCAGGGCCGACCATCCGGACGTGTAGTTGCTCATTTCCAGGCTGTTCAGCCACAGGCCCGGTTCACGGAAGATCATCTCGTTCGGGCGCAGCGAGGACACCACCATCCACAGCAGCGGGTAGATCATCAGCGTGCCGGCGAGGATCAGAATGCCGTGCTTCATCAGCGATTTGCTGCGCTGGGCACGGCTGAAGGCCAGGGTTCCCCGGGACTCGCGGACCCTGGGCTTGCGGTTCGTAGGCTTGCCGGCGCCCCCGGACTTCTTCTCCGGGGTGGGCAGCGTCTCAAGCTTAGTCGTCATAGAAAACCCAATACTTAGAAGCGATGAAGTTGATGGCGGTGAAAACGCCGATGATAAGCAGCAGCACCCACGCCATGGCTGAGGCGTAGCCCATGTCGAACTGGCCGAAGCCCTTTTGGTAGAGGTACAGGGTGAAGAACATCGTCGAGTCGGATGGTCCGCCGTTGCCGCCGGAGACGATGAACGCCTGGGTGAAGGACTGGAACGAACCGATGATCTGCAGCACCAGGTTGAAGAAGATAATCGGGCTCAGCATCGGCATGGTGATCCGCCAGAACTGCTGCAGCGTGGTGGCACCATCCACCCTGGCCGCCTCATAGTACATATTTGGGATCTGTCGCAGCCCCGCGAGGAAGATGATCATGGGAGCGCCAAAGGTCCAGACGTGCAGCAGGATGATGGATCCCAGGGCGGTGCTGGGATCCGAGATCCAGCCGGGACCCTGGATCCCGAACATGGCCAGCACCTGGTTGACCAAGCCCGTGGTACCGAAGATCTGCTTCCACAGGATGGCGACGGCCACCGAACCGCCCAGCAACGACGGAAGGTAGAACACCGAGCGGTAGAACGGAAGGCCGCGGAGCCCCTTATCCAGGACGAGCGCGATCAGCAGTGCAACAGCCAGCTGCAGTGGAACACCCACCAGGACGTACGTGAACGTAACCCGCAACGAGTTGTGCAACCGGGCATCGCTGAGCATCCTGGTGAAGTTGTCCAGCCCCGTCCATTCAGGCGGCTGCAGCAGGTTGTAGTCCGTAAAGGACAGGTAGAGGGACATCAACATGGGGCCGATGGTGATGGCCACCAGGCCCACCAGCCACGGGAGCAGGAAGATGTAGGCGGCCTTGTTGTCCCGCCTGTTGGCCTTCTTCTCCTCAGCGGTGGCTTTGCCCTTCCGCCGGCTCAGCGAAGACAGTTCGCTGATGGCGCTCACGGTTGCTGCTCCGTCACGGACAGCAGGCACGCTGCGGCCGGCAACTGGGCCGGACGGCGCGTCCTGGGAATATGTTTTGCGGCCATGTGGTCTCCTTCGGTCATCGTGGCCTCCACGTTTCGGTCATCGCCAGGCGATGGGGGATCGGGACTCCCTTTGCGGGCCCGCTGCATGCCCGCCAGGGCTGGAGCGGTTCCGCCCGCCGGGAGCGTCGTTTTAGAAAGCGGCTCCGTACCAAAGTAAACGGTTTCTTGACTCCTGTACAGCCCTTTGTTAGTTTTTGAGAAAACGTTTTCTGTTACATGTGGCAGGGGGACGTGACTACCAAATATGAGGGGACAACAATGAGGTTTGGTCTCAGGAAATCGGTAATGGGAATCACCGGCGCCGCCGCCGCACTGGCTATGGTTCTTACCGGCTGCGGCAACAGCCCGCAGGCCGGGAAAGTAGGGACTGCGGAGGATCCCGTCACGATCCGGTTCGCATGGTGGGGCAACGACTCCAGGGCAAAGACCACCATGGAGGTCATCAAAGCCTTCGAAGCCGCCAACCCCACCATCAAGGTCCAGGGCGAGAACACCGAATTCAGTTCCTACTGGGACAAGATGGCCACCCAGATCGCCGGCGGAACCACCCCGGACGTGATCGCCATGAGCGGCGCCTACCCCAGCGAATACTCCAGCCGCGGCGTCCTCCTGGACCTCGACAAGGTCAAGGACCAGATCGACACCTCGAAGTTCGCCGACGGGACCGTTGACCTGGGCAAGATCAACGGAAAGCAGTACACCATTACGGCGGGCGTCAACTCCATGTCCATGGTCCTGGACCCCAAGGTCTTCGAGGCCGCCGGGGTGCCGCTGCCGGACGACGAAACCTGGACCTGGGACGACTACGCGCGGATCGCCGCGGAAATCACCAAAAAGTCGCCCGCCGGCACCTTCGGCACGACCCCCATGGCCAACGACTCCTTCCTTGCCGTCTGGGCGCGCCAGAATGGCCAGGAGCTCTACACGGACGACGGCAAGAAAATGGGCATCAGCGAGGACACGCTCGCCAAGTGGTTTGAGCTCAACAAGAAGCTGATGGAAACCGGAGGCGCCCCCTCCGCGTCCCAGACCGTTGAGGACGGTTCCGCGCAGCCGGAACTGACGCTGATGGGACAGGGGAAACAAGGCATGAAGATTTCCTGGAGCAACCAGATGACGTCCTACTCGGGTGCACCCCTGGTCATGGCCAAGCTGCCGGGTGAGAGCAAACAGCCCGGCGCCTGGCTGCGGTCCTCGATGGAATACGCCATCTCGTCCAAGTCCGCGCAGCCCAAGGAAGCGGCCCTTTTCATCAACTACCTGGTCAACAACATGGATGCAGCGTCCAAGATCAAGAGCGACCGGGGCATGCCTGCCAACACCGAGCTGAAGGCGGGCATCACTCCCCTGCTCAAGGAAACACAGCAGAAGGAGGCAGCGTACCTGGACCGCATCGCCGCCCTGAAGGTCGAGGCCCCCAAGCCGTTCCCGGCAGGATCATCCGCAACCCTGGAAGTTTTGAACCGTTACAACACGGATGTACTCTTCGGGAAGATCTCCCCAAGGGACGCAGCCAAGGGCATGATCTCCGAGGTTAATCAGAACCTCGCGTGAACCGGACCGACCGCGCTGTAATAGCAGAATCACCGCCGAAAGGAGGCAGGCTGGATGACCCCGACAGCACGCCCCAGTGCCATTGCCGGCTATGAAGACTGGCCTGCCTACGTCCGGAACCATCCACGGCATCAGGCCTCCGCCCCTCCTGCGCAGGAGTTCTCGGACGCCTTGGGTGTTCCCGGCGCATGCGCACCTTCCGGACTAACCGTGCACTGGGAGGAAACGCACGACGGCGCCACCACCTCCCAGCTCAGCTGGCAGTTGGGCTTCGGCCCACGGACCACGGGCTGGCTGATCCGGCCGGCCGGAAGCTCCGGGCCCCTGCCGGGGGTCCTGGCGCTGCACTGCCACGGCGGCAACAAGTTCGGCGGCGCCGACCGGCTGGTGGAACTGCCGGACAACCATCCGTCGGCGGCGGCAGCCCGCGCCGGCCACTACGACGGCCACGCCCTGGCCACCGACACCGCTCGCCGCGGCTTCGCTGTGCTGGCCCATGACTCTTTCGCCTGGGGCAGCCGCAAATTCGACCTTTCTGCTCCCCCCTGGCGCACTTCCGCCGCACTGGACGCGCGGCGGGCACAATGGCGGGACGACGGCGTCGTACCTTCCGACGCGGACGATTACAACGCCGCTGCGGGCTTTCACGAGGACACGGTGGCCAAGGCCGCAGGGCTGCTCGGCAGCAGCCTGGCAGGCATGGTGGCACACGACGACCTCGCCGCGCTGGACATCCTGGCGTCCCTGCCGGACGTCGACCAGGACAGGCTGGGCTGCATCGGATTCTCCGGCGGCGGCGGCCGTTCCCTGGCCCTGGCAGTCCTCAGTCCGCGTATCCGGGCCGCCGTGGTGTCCTGCATGATGACCACCTTCGAGTCCCTGCTCCCGGCCTACCTGGACGCCCATTCGTGGCTGCTGCAGACTCCCGGGCTGTGGAAGCTGGGCGACTGGCCCGAACTCACCGCCCGCGCAGGAGCCGCCCGGTTCCTGGTGCAGTACGCCCTGGCCGACGATCTCTTTCCGGAAGACGGAATGCGCCAGGCGCACCGGATACTGGAATCCCTGTACGGGGGCACCGACAGGTACACGGGCAGCTTTTGGCCCGGCGGGCACGTCTTCACCGCGCCCATGCAGGACGAAGCCCTTGAGTTCCTGGCCAAGACGCTGGCCTTCTGACCCTCTTCCACAACCTCCCCAAGGACCCACGTGACCACACAGCATTCGGCGGAATCCACACACCGGCAGCCCCCGTCCACAGACCTCCCCAGGGTGGCCCTGGTGGGCGTGCACGGCTTCGGCGAGCGGCACCTTGCCAACCTGGCCCGCCTTGAACAGGCAGGCGCCCTTGAACTGGTGGCCGTCGCCGATCCCAACCCGCCGCAGCCCGGCAGCCTGGCCGGTTCGGTGGCTGTGTACCCGGACATGGACGGGCTGCTGGCCGCCCAGCCGGGCGTCGACGTCGTCATCATTGCCACCCCCATCCAGACCCATGCTCCCCTGGCCCTCGCCGCCCTGTCAGCGGGCAAGGACGTGTATGTGGAAAAGCCGCCGGTAGCATCCCTCGCCCAGTTCCAGGACGTGCTGGCAGCCGCCGGGAAAGCGGGCCGCCTGGTCCAGGTCGGCTTCCAGAGCCTGGGATCGCACGCCCTGCCCGCCATCAGGGACCTGGTGGCCGCCGGGGACATCGGCACCGTCCTGGGCATCAGCGCCACCGGCCAGTGGCTCCGGACCACGGCATACTTCAAGCGCTCGCGCTGGGCCGGGAAGCGCAGCCTCGACGGCGTGGACGTGGTGGACGGCGTGGCCACCAATGCCCTGGCTCACGCAGTGGCCACCGCCCTGCATCTGGCCGGGGCACACACCCTGGCGGACATTGCCTCCGTGGAAACGGACCTGTACCGGGCCAACCAGACCGAAAGCGACGACACCTCCGTGCTGCGCGTCCGCACTTCCCAGGGAACCACGCTGCTGTGCGCCCTCACGCTCTGCGCCCCGGAACAGCTGGACCCCACCGTGACCGTGCACGGAACCCTGGGTGACATCACCCTTTCCTACACCAGCGATGAGGTGGTCATCACCACGCCCGACGGCGAGCGCCGGGAGACCTACGCGCGGACGGACCTGCTGGAGAACCTGCTCGAGGCCCGGGCCACGGGGGCTCCCCTGCTCTGCGCCCTTGAGGACACCGGCGCGTTCACTGCCGTCCTGGAGGCCATCCGCACCTCTCCGGCACCGGCCCCGATCGACGCCCGGTACGTCTCCTGGGAGGGCGGGGGCGACGACGCCCACCCCGTGGTCCCGGGCATCACCGACCTGATGGCCCGCGCCGTCAAGGCGCAGGCAACCTTCGCCGAACTCGGCGTCCCCTGGGCCCGCCCGCTTCCGCCGGTCCGGACGCTGACCGTTGGGGGCCGACCGGTGGCGGACTACCAGGACGGCAGCCATATCCGGGCAGTATCCTCCCCGCGCCCCTACCTGCACCCGGTGCGCACCCTCAACGGCACCGTGGTGACGGACCACCAGCCGCTGGACCACGTGTGGCACCTGGGGGTTGGGGTGGCGCTGCAGGACGTGGACGGGGTGAATTTCTGGGGCGGCCGCACCTATACCCGGGAAGCCGGGCAGTACGTCTGGCGTCCTGACCATGGCAGCATCGTCCGCACCGCCACCACGGCGGCGCAGGCCGACGCCGGCGAAGGGCGTGCGGGCAAGCTCCAGGAAACCCTGGACTGGAACGGGCCCGACGGTGCCCCCATCCTAGTGGAGGAGCGCTCCTGGGCGTGGTCCGGCGTCGCGCCCTCCATCTGGCGGCTGTCCCTCGACTTCGCGCTGTCCCCCGCCGGTGACAAGCCGGTCAGCCTGGGCAGCCCGGGATCGAACGGACGCTTCGAGGGCGGTTACGGTGGCTTCTTCTGGCGCCTGCCCCCTTGCGGTGACGTCGCGGTCTGGACGCCCGCCGGTTCCGGCGAGGCGGAGACCCACGGAAGCGTCACGCCCTGGCTCGCCTGGTCAGGAAAGTTCGACGGCGGGCCCGCCACCCTGGTGTTCGTCGCACCGGAAGGGTCCACGGATCCCTGGTTTGTCCGGGTGGACGGCTACCCCGGAGTGGGCCAGTCCCTGGCATGGGACGCCCCCGTGACGGCCCGGCCGGGCAGTCCCGTGCGGCGGCGCGTCACCGTCTTTGTGGCCGACGGAATCCTGTCCACAACCGACATCGAAGATTTGACCAACCAGCAGGGGGAGCCGTCATGAGCCAAACAACAACATCAGCCGTTTCCGGGCGGGAGGCGCGGGTGGCTCCCGGCTCCAGGACGGACCGGGCCATCAAGCGCCAGCGTGTCCAGGACATTCTCGACGCCGCCGGGCATGACTCCGTGCTTCTCACCACGAACACCGCTCTGACGTGGTACCTGGACGGCAGCCGCGTCCACATCAGCCTGGCCGGCGATCCCATCGCCGCCCTGCTGGTGGACCGGGACGGCGACCACCTGGTCACGTTCAACAACGAAGCCGGCAGGATCGCGGCCGAGGAGCTTCCCGGCGGCGTCAACCTGCACACCGTGCCCTGGTACGGGAACCTGCACCAGGCCGCGGCCGCCGTCGGAAACGGCTCCCGGCCGCTGGCGGAAGCGGACGTCTCTTCGCAGCTGCGGGCCGCCCGCCAGCGGCTCCTTCCCGCTGAAAGCGCCCGCTATTCCACCCTCAGCGCGGAACTGGCCGCCATGATGACCGATGTCCTGTCTGCCGCCCGCCCCGACACCACGGAATTCGAGCTGGTTTCGGCCCTGGCGGGCCGGGTGGTGGCCGCCGGCGCGGAGCCGCTGGTCCTGCTGTGCAACGGCAGCTCCCGCACCACCTTCCGGCACCCGTTGGCCACGCACTCCCCCCTCGGCAGGCGTGCCATGGCCGTCGTGTGCGCCCGCCGCGACGGCCTGGTTGCCAACATCACCCGCTGGATCAGGTTCGACGCCGGCACCCCGGAAGAGCGCGACGCCGAGGCGCGCATCGCGGCAGTGGAAGCGGATGTTTTTGACGCCACCGTCCCGGGAGTCGGGCTGGACAGGATTTTCGCCGAGATCCAGGCATCCTACGTGCGGCACGGTTTCGGGGCGGACCAGTGGGAGCAGCACCACCAGGGTGGTCCGGCCGGCTACGCGGGCCGTGACCCGCGGGTGACATCCGAAGCCACCGACACTGTGGTGCTGGACCAGGCCTTCACTTGGAACCCTTCCGGCCCCGGCGTCAAGATCGAAGACACGGTACAGCTCACGGAATCCGGACTTCGAGTGCTCACCGTGGACCCGCGCTGGCCTGTGGCCACCGTGAATGGGCTGGACCGGCCGGTGACGCTGCAGCTGTAAGGCGCTTCTGCAGGCATCACGTAAGCCCCGGGACCTTGCGGTCCCGGGGCTTAGTTGATGGTCCTGCCGGCCCTTGGCTTACGGAAGCTGCAGTTCACCGTCCACGCGGCGCGGGATGCCCAGGGGGTTGTCCTCACGCAGTGCCGGGTGCAGCGCTGCCTCCGGGGCGTCCTGGTAGGCCACCGGCCGCTGGAACCTGCGGACCGCCGTCGCGCCCACCGAGGTGAACAGTGACGTGGTGGCCGGGTACGGGCCACCGTGCTGCTGGGCCCAGTTGACGGCCACGCCCGTGGGCCAGCCTTCGAACAGGACGCGTCCTGCAAGTCCGGACAGCTGCTCCACCAGGCCTGCGATGTCCTCACCGGGCTGGGCGTGCAGGGTGCCGGTCAGGCTCCCCGGGACCTTGGCCAGGACGGCGGACAGTTCGTCCTGGCCCGTGTATTCGATGAGGATGGTGGTGGGGCCGAAGCACTCCTCCAGCAGCTGCTCCGGGCGTTCCAGCACCTTGGCGGCGGTGGTGGAGAAGACCACCGGAGCGGCGCCGTTGGCGGCCGCGTCCTGGTCCACTGTGCCGCTGACCACCTCCACGCCGTCGACTGACGCGAAGGCGCGCAACCCGTCCGGGTAGGCTTCCGCGATCCGGCTGGTGAGCATGCCCAGGGCCGGCTTGTCCTTGCTGGCCTCCGCCACGGCCCCGGCAAACTGCGTCCCCGCGGGGATGAACACCAGGCCCGGCTTGGTGCAGAACTGGCCCGCCCCAAGGGTGAAGGAGCCTGCCAGTCCGGCGGCGA
The DNA here is from genome assembly GCF_007828995.1 of Arthrobacter sp. AG367. Lineage (NCBI taxonomy): Bacteria > Bacillati > Actinomycetota > Actinomycetes > Micrococcales > Micrococcaceae > Arthrobacter > Arthrobacter sp. AG367. The sequence continues at coordinate 110,138 of NZ_VIVE01000006.1, read as the reverse complement.
GTTCCGCGGAGCGTTCCTCCAGTGCCGCCGCGGTGATGACCACGGGGTTCAGGCTCCCCAGTTCCCCGTAGAACGGGATGGGGTCGGGGCGGGAGGTGGCAAGGTCGAACAGGGCCCGGCCGCCGGGGATGGACCCGGTGAAGCCCACGGCCTTGATGGCGGGGTCCTGGACCAGGGCTGTTCCCACTTCACGGCCGTGGACCAGGGCGAACAGGCCGTCCGGTGCACCCGCGCCGCGAAGCGCCTCCGCCACGATCTCCGCCGTGCGTTCGGACAGCCGCAGGTGGCCTGAGTGTGCCTTGACGATGACCGGGCACCCGACGGCGAGGGCCGAGGCGGTGTCACCGCCTGCCACGGAGAAGGCAAACGGGAAATTGGAGGCGGAAAAGACGGCAACAGGGCCGATGGGCTTGAGGATCCTGCGGAGGTCAGGCCTGGGCGGGGTGGCAGCGGGATCCGCGTGGTCGATGATGGCTTCAAGATAGGAACCCTCGGTGATCACCCGGGCGAACAGGCGCAGCTGGCCGGTGGTGCGGGCCACCTCCCCCGTGAGCCGCGGGGCACCCAGGCTGGTCTCGGCGTCCGCGATGTCCACCAGTTCAGCAGCATTGGCGTCCAGGGCGTCAGCCACCGCGTTCAGCCAGCCGGCGCGCTCTGCGTCAGGGGCTGCGGCCGAGATCCTGGCTGCTGCTGTGGCCGCAGCGGTGAGCTCTGTCAGGGAAAGCGTTGCAGTTGTCACGTCAGGTACCTGTTCGTCGTATGGAAGTTCATGGCTGCGGGGTTTCCCGGAAGCGGAAGCCCAGTCCGGGCCGGTCCGCCAGGGCCACCCTGCTGTTGGCGAACCGCACCGGCGACGGGCCGGCCAGGATCCCCAACTGTTCGAAGGATGCCTCCTCGACGTCCTCCACCATGGTGGGCTCCGCCAGGGTCAGGGCCAGCTGCCCGGACAGTTCGGGCAGCAGGTGCGGCATGACCTTGATGCTGTTGGTCCGTGCCAGCTCAACGATCCGCCGGAACGGGGTAATGCCGCCCACCCGGATGATGTTGGGCTGGATGATGTCCACCGCCTCCGCCTCTATGAAATCGCGGAACCGGTAGATGGTGTGCAGGTTTTCGCCAAGGGCGATGGGCACGGGCGAGTGCTTCCGGAGCCTGCGGTAGGCCCAGAGATCGTCCGCGCGGATGGGTTCCTCCAGCCATTCCAGCCCGAATTCGGCCAGCACATCGAGGGCCCGGAAGGTGGTGGGCAGGTCCCACCGCTGGTTTGCGTCGATCATGAGCCTGCGGTCCGGGCCCAGGACGGAGCGGACGGCGGCAACGCGTTCGCGGTCCTCGCGGAGGTCCGGTTTGCCCACCTTGATCTTCACTGCCTGGTGGCCGGCGGCAACCCAGCGTTCAGCCTGTGCCACCAGCTCGTCCAGGGTGTAGTGCAGGTTCACGCCGGAGCCGTAAACCTCGGCTGATTCCTGCCGCTGGCCCAGCAGGCCGGTGACCGACGTCCCGGCACGGCGGGCCTGCAGGTCCCACAGCGCCAGGTCCACACCAGCCATGGCGATGGTGGTGAGCCCTCCGCCGCCGGCCTCGTGCAGCCGCTTCCAGAGCACGTCCCACACCCCCTCGGGGGTGGCGGGCAGACCGGCGATGAAAGGGGCGATGTCGTGATCAAGCAGCGCCTTGACTGCCTGGGGACCGATGGTGGGCGTCCAGGAGAAACCAAAGCCCGTGCCGCCGTCGTCCGTGTGAACCTCCGTGGCGATCACGTGGTTCTCCGGCGCCTCTGCGCCCCAGCTGCGGCGCAGCGGAACGGTGAGGAGCCGCGTCGACAGGCCGGTGATGCGCGGAACGGTACGGACGGCTTCGGCCGCCGGTGCGCCCATCAGTGCCCGGCCAGCTCGTAACCCTTGGCCAGGATGGCCTTGAGCTCCACGAGCTGTTCCTCCGTGGGGTCCACCAGCGGCGGGCGGACGGAACCCACCGGCATTCCGCCCAGCCGGAGGCCCGCCTTGATCAGGGAAACGCCGAAGCCGGGGGTCTGGTCCCGCAGGCGTACCAGGGGTGCGTAGAAACCCTCAAGGAGGGCGTTGCGCCGTTCCTCGTCTCCGGCAGCGTAGGCGTCATAGTAGGCCTTGGCGATCTCCGGGGCCATGGCGAAAGCCGCCGAGGAGTACAGCGGGATGCCCAGACCGCGGTACGCGCCCTGCGTCAGTTCGGCGGTGAGCAGGCCGTTGAAGAAGGCGAAGTCCTTGCGGCCCGTTGCCTTGACCGCGGACACGATTTCCTGGGCGAGGCCCACGTCGCCAAGACCATCCTTGAAACCGATGACCTTGGGGTTGGCGGCGAGCTTGGCCATTGACGCCGCGGTGAATTTGGCGTTGCCGCGGTGGTACACGATGACCGGCAGGCTGCTGGCGTTGGCCACGGCCTCGATGTAGGCCACCAGCCCGTCCGCGGGGCCGGTGACCAGGTACGGCGGAAGCACCAGCAGCGCGTCGGCGCCTGCTTCCTCGGCAGCCCGGGCGGCTGCGAGGGCGTGGCCCAGGGGTCCGCCCGCACCGGCCACCACAGGGACTCGTCCGGCAACGACCTCGACGGCGGCCGCCACCACGGTGCGGACCTCCCCGATGCTGAGGGCGTGGAATTCGCCGGTGCCGCAGGCGGGGAAGACGCCGCCCGGGCCGAAAGGCAGCCGGGAGCTGATGTGTTCCTTGAGCAGTTCCACGTCAACGGCACCTTCGGCCGTGAACGGGGTGACGGGGAAGAACAGTACGCCGTCAAATTTCATGATGTCTCCTTGCCTCCGGCGCTGGCGGTAACCAGCGTGGAAGCCTCGTCGTTGAGGGTTGGGTGGGACTTGAGTTCTGTGCGCCAGCTGCGCTTCGGCTCCCAGCCGAGCAGTTCCCGGGCCTTGGCAATGGAGAACGCCGGGTTGGTTCCGGTGAGGCCGGCGCTGAGCGCTTCGCTTCCCGGCAGGAATTTTGGCATCAGCTCCGCCAGGGGCGCGGTGGCCAGTGCGTCGGCTGCCCCTACGAAGAAGGTTTCCCCGTTCGGAATGTCTGCCATTTTCTGCAGCAGCAGGTCCAGGAAATCAGCCACATCCCGGGCGTCCACGTAGTTGAACAGCGCCGGAGCGGAGAGGGCGGGGTCGGCCAGGCGTTCGGCGAGCGTGTGCCCCTGCTGGGTGGGGGCACCGTCCCATTCCTCCGGCGAGATGACAAAGCAGGGACGAAACGCCGCGTACCGGATCTTCTCTCCCTGCGCCGTGGCGAACATCTGCATGGTCTGCTCGGCGATGAGCTTGGACAGCGCGTAGGCGTTCCAGGGCTTGGGCGGCGTGCGCTCGTCCAACGGGAACGACGGCGGCAGCCACCCCGCCGGGCATCCGTAGCCCAGGACCGTGGGGCTGCTGGCGGTGACGATTTTGCCAACGCCCAGTTCCGTTGCGGCGCTGATGACCGCGAAGGCGAGCCGGGTGTTGGTGGCGAAAATGACGTCCTCGGGTGCGCTGAACGGTACCGCGATCGCCGCAAGGTGGATGACGGCGTCGGGCCTTGCATCCCGAAGGAGGCGCAGTGCCTCGCCCGGCGCCAGGAGGTCCGCGGTCTCCTGGACGACGCCGGCCGGCAGGAGCCCTGCGGGGACGGCGTCACGGTCAACCGAGACCACCTCATGGCCCGCCTGGGCCAGCCCCGCCACCACGCTGCGGCCAAGGCGGCCCGCGCCGCCGGTCACGAATATCCTGCTCATGGTTTTTCCTCTACTTGGCGCGGCGAAGATCGACGCCGAGGTCCAGGTCCTCGACCCGGACGGGCAGGGACGATTCCAGGGAGCGGTTGCCTGCGATGCCCACGGACACTGAACGCAGGCCGTCCAGGTAACCGGAGGGACGGCCCAGGGGGTCCTCGCCCGGTCCGTTGAAGAGGTCCGACAGCAGCAGTTCGTCACCGCCGCCGTGCCCGCCTTCGCCGTTGACGATCGGCACCTCGTAGGCGGCCTCCCAGTGGCGCTGGACCACCAGCCGCTCGCCGTTGCGGCGCACGGCGTCCTCTTCCTCCACCGGGGTTGCGGAAGGGTCCACGACGGTTTTCTGGTCGGTGCTGTGCAGGACGGCGGCGCGTTCCACCACTTCAAGCTCCGCCCGGCCCTCGGTGCCGTTGACCGCCACCCGGTAGCCTTCCCAGGGGCTGTGCGCGTTCAGCGAGTAGCTCAGGCGCGGCCCACCCTGGTACTCCACCACCAGGGCCAGGTTGTCCTCAATGGTGATGCCGGCGGTGAAGACATCCTGGTCGCGGCGGTAGCGGTCGTAGTGTTCGTTGTCCAGGAACAGTGCCTTGAGCCGCTCGTCCTCGCGCAGGTCCAGCGCGAAGGGGTCCTTCGCGCCGGCGGGGGCATCGGCGTCGGGCGTTCCCCGTTCCGGGCGTGGGCCAAGGCCGCGCTCGGCAGCGTTCTTGTCGCCATAGAACTTCAGGCCACCGGAAGCGAAGACCCGCTCCGGGACGTCGTCGATCCACCAGTTGACCAAGTCAAAGTGGTGCGACGCCTTGTGGATGAGCAGCCCGCCGGAGTTCTTCTTCTCACGGTGCCAGCGGCGGAAGTAGTCCGCGCCGTGGACGGTGTCCAGGACCCAGCTGAAGTCGACGGACGTGACTTTGCCGATCACGCCGCTCTGGATGATTTCCTTGAGCGCGCTGTTGCGGGGCGAGTAGCGGTAGTTGAACGTGACCACCACGTTCCGGCCGGTTTCCTGGACGGCCTGGGTGATGCGGCGGCAGCCTTCGGCATCGATGGTCAGTGGCTTTTCGACCACGACATCCGCTCCGGCACGAAGACCCTCAACAATATAGTCCGCATGGGTGTAGTCCGGGGTGGTGACAATAATCCGGTCGATGCCGTTGGCCTGGATAAACGCTGTCAGGTCCGCGGGATCAAAGGACGCCACCGGTCCCGGCGCGCCCAGTTCCTGGATGAGCTTCTGGTAAAACTCCACACGTCCGGGATTCACGTCGGAGAACGCCACCAGTTCGGCGGTATCGGCGTGCTTGCCGAAGATGGCCCGGATGTACATCTCGGAGCGGCCACCGGTGCCGATCAGGGCGATGCGGGTCTTCCCGCCGTCCTTGGCAGTGGCCTGCGCGGCAGCTGCGGCCGACGTCGTCTCGGCTGTGTTGACCATGGGGGTCCCTTTCGAAAGCTCATTAAACGGCCGTGGGAACGGCGGCTGTGGATCAGCGGCGGCACTCTGCTGCCCCCGTTGGAAAAGCAGGCGAGAAAGCGTTTTCTCGGTTGTCTATAAAAGTTGTACCAACCCCGTGGGGCATTCGTCAACCATTTCCCGCGCTGAGGGAAAGCGCTTTCTTCGCTCCCGGCGCAGGACATCTGCCGGCGGTCCGGGAAAACGGCTGGGAAAAGCATAGAAATCGCTTTCCTGCGCCCGTATATGCTGTCTTTCAAAGCAGGTTGCCATCACGGCCGGCCGCCCGGGCACCAACCGGTCGCGGCAGCTCCGGCGGATGGCGCAAACGAAGGGTTGCCCATGGCCAGGAAATCGGCAAGCGGCAGGATCGGCATCGCAGATGTCGCCGTGAAGGCGGGAGTCTCCCATGCCACCGTTTCGCGTGTCATGAACGGAAACTTCACCGTGGACCCGGACATTGCCGCCAGGGTCCGTGCAGCGGCCGCCGAACTGAAGTACCAGCCCAATCCCGTGGGCCGCAGCCTGGCCCTGGGCAAGACGGACACCATCGGCATTGTGGTGCCGGACCTGGCCAACCCCACCTTCCAGGCGATCCTCCGCGGCCTGAGCCGGGCAGCCGCCCAGGACGGTTACCGCGTGCTCATCGCGGACTCATTCGAAGTGTCCAGCGAGGAGTCCATCCTCGCGGGCGAGGCGCGCCGGCGCTGCGACGGGCTGGTCCTGTGCGCCCCGCGCATGTCCGATGCGGAACTGGAGGAGATCGCACCCTCGCTGCACCCGCTGGTGCTGATCAACCGCACCACCTCCACGCCGAACGTGCCCAGCCTGGTGGTGGACTACGGCCAGGGCGTCCAGGACATCGCGGGGCACCTTGTGGAACTGGGCCACACCCGCCTGGCCTTCCTCGCGGGCCCGCCCCGCAGCGCCTCCAATGAGATGCGGCTCAAGGGCCTGGAGGCCTTCAGGGCCGCCCACCCCGAGGTGGAGGTGACCATGCTGGAGGGCGGCTCCGACTTCGACACCGGGCACGAAGCGGTGGATGCCGTCCTGGCGAGCGGGGCCACAGGCATCCTGGCCTTCAATGACCTGGTGGCAATGGGCCTGATGAGCGGACTGCATGAGCGCGGCCTGGACGTCCCCGGGGACATTTCCGTGACCGGCTTCGATGACATCCCCTTCGCCAGGTACACGACGCCGGCCCTCACCACCGGCGCGGTCCCCATCACCGAACTGGGCGAGCAGGCCTGGCACCAGCTCCGGGCGCTGATCCGGAAGGAAGGCAATGCGTCCACGGGCAGCCGCTACCAGCCGCGGCTGGAAGTGCGGGCCAGCACCGGGCCGGCCAAGGCGCCGCGCAGCACGGTCCACGGCTGAGCCTTTCTGTACGCTCCGCCCAGGCTTATCCCGCGCCCAGCCCGGCCTCTTTGTAGAATCCCTCGATGTGGGCCGCCACGAGTTCCGCGGCCCGGGCGCCGTCGCCATTCCTGACCGCAGCGAGGATGGCGTGGTGTTCGGTGCGCAGGCGCGACGCTGTGGCTTCCCAGTCCGGCAAGGTGGCCGTGAGTTCGGCAGCGTAGCCCTGGATGGCTTCCCGGAGCGACCCCATCATGGCACTGACCACCGCATTGCCGGCGGCGTTGGCCAGGGCCAGGTGGAACCGGACATCGAGGGCCAGGAAATCGCTGGCCGAGAGTCCGTCCGGGGCATCCATGGCCGCCAGGAGCGCGGCCGCCCCGTCAAGTTCGGGTGCGTCCTGCGGGGCTTTCGCCGCAGCCCATGACTCCAGCAGGACCCGCGTTTCCACGATGTCCGCCACGGGCAGGTGCTGGGTGGCCACGTGCAGCCGCAGGGCGGAGCCCAACGCCGCGGTGGGGTCCGAAATCACCACCGTCCCGGCTTCCGGCCCGGACCCGACGCCCGCGCGGACCACTCCCATTGCCTCCAGAATCCGGATCGCCTCGCGGACCGATGTGCGGGAGACCTTGAGCTGTTCGGCCAAGGTGCGCTCCGCCGGCAGCCTTCCGCCCACGGCCAACCGGCCGGCCGAGAGTTGGTCCTCGATCCAGGACAGGACCAGCTGATGGGTACGCATAGGCCAATGGTACTTGATGTGGTTGGACCACATCACCTAGAGTGTGGTTGGACCATAGGAGGACCCATGACGCATACCATCCAGCCCAACAACCCTGAGGCGACCCCGGCGCCGGACACCACCGACATCCCCGCAGCGCCGGCACCCGCCCCGGCACCGTCGTCGTCCGCGCTGCCCGCAGCCCTGAAGCGCCGCATTCCCAAGTACTCGGACCTGGCGCCGCTGATGCAGTTCAAGAAGCCGGAGTTCAGCAAGGAGGCGCGGCTGAAGCGGGCCAGCACCATCTGGGAACTCCGCGACATCGCCAAGCGCCGCACCCCCAAGGCGCCTTTCGACTACACCGACGGCGCGGCTGAAGAGGAGATCACGCTCCGCCGCGCCCGCCAGGCCTTCCTGGACATCGAGTTCCGGCCGGGCATCCTGCGGAACGTCTCCGCCATCGACCTCAGTACGGAGATCCTGGGAAAGCCCTCGCGGCTTCCCGTTGGCATCGCACCGACAGGGTTCACCCGGATGATGCAGTCCGAGGGCGAATACGCAGGGTCGCAGGCAGCGGAGGCCGCAGGCATCCCCTACACCCTGTCCACCATGGGCACCGCCTCGATCGAGGACGTCGCCGCTGCCGCACCCAACGGGCGCAACTGGTTCCAGCTGTACCTGTGGACGGACCGGGACCGGTCGCTGGAACTGATCGAGCGCGCAGCCAGGGCGGGCAACGACACCCTCATGGTGACCGTGGACACTGCCGTGGCCGGCGCCCGCCTGCGCGACGTCCGCAACGGCATGACCATCCCGCCGGCGCTCACGGTGAAGACCGTCCTGGATGCCTCCTACCGGCCGGCCTGGTGGTTCAACTTCCTCACCCACGAGCCGCTCACGTTCGCCTCGCTCTCCCGCTACACCGGCACCGTGGCCGATCTCATCAACTCCATGTTCGATCCCACCCTCACGTTCGAGGACCTGGACTGGCTGCGCGAAACCTGGAAGGGCAAGCTGGTGGTCAAGGGCATCCAGACCGTTGAGGACGCCCGCAAGGTAGTGGACCACGGCGCCGACGGCGTGGTCCTGTCCAACCACGGCGGCCGCCAGCTGGACCGGGCCCCCATCCCGTTCCACCTGCTGCCCGGGGTCAAGGAGGCCTTCACGGCGGACAACACCGACGCCGCCATCATCCTGGACACCGGGATCATGAGCGGCGCGGACATCGTGGCCGCCCTGGCCCTGGGCGCGGACTTCACCCTGATCGGCCGCGCCTACCTCTACGGCCTGATGGCCGGCGGACGGGCGGGAGTGGACCGCACCCTGCAGATCCTCGAGAAGGACATGGCGCGGACCATGGCGCTGCTGGGCGTCAGCAGGGTGTCCGAACTCACCCCGGACCACGTGCGCCTGCTTGCCAAGTAGGCTGCGCTGCGCTTACCGCTCCGCGGGGATTACTTCTTGCGGCCGAACTTAGGGAGGTTGGGCAGGTTCGCCAGCAGGTCGGCGGCCTTGGTGGCAGCGCGGCCGACAGTCCTGCCGATCTGCTGGGGCACGCTGTCATCGCTCAACGGGGCGGCCGTCCCGCCGGGAATCACGACGGCGGGGCTCAGCTCGGCGCCTTCGCGCACCAGGACGGGCGCCGGGACTTCCTCCCGGGTCTGCGACGTGCCTGGCCCGGCAGCGCCGGCGGCCCGGGACAGGGAGGGGGCCGCGGCGGCGACGCCTTCGGTCAGGTGGGCAGCGCCCGCTGTGGCACTGCCCGCCTGGGCCGGGACTGCCTGATCCGGGATTTCCTGATGATGGCCACGCGGTGCCGTGGCGGCTTTGGCTCCAGGGCCGACGTCGAACGTCTCCAGCCAGCTGGCGATGCCCTCCAGCGGCCCGCGGTTCAACGCGTAGTACCGCTTCTGGCCTTGGGCCCGCATGCTGACCAGCTGTGCTTCACGAAGGACTTTCAGGTGCTTGGAAATGGTGGGCTGGCTCGCCGCCAGTTCCTCCACCAGCTCCCCCACGGCTTTGTCTCCTGCCCGGAGGGCCACCAGGATATCCCGCCGGGTGGATTCCGCTATGACGGCAAATACGTCGTCTGTCACCATGCCTCCCACCCTAGCGACATATGCCCCGAAAGGCATCAACTATTTCGGCCGCCAGGGAACCTAGTCGAACCAGGGGTCCAGCCCGTGCAGCGGGAACACTGCCTTGCGGGTGGCCATGACAGTGCGGTCCACGGCGTCGTTGGGGTCGAAGCCCACTTCCCAGGACCGCCACCACAGCTCCACGTCATCCCCCATGAGGGCCGGCGCCTCCCTGCCGAACTTCTCCGTCACATACTGCCGCCAGTCCCCGGGCACGGGCGTCCGCAGCGGCACGGGCCGTCCGGCGGCGATGGCCACCAGGTGGCTCCAGGCCCGCGGCACCACGTCCAGCACGTTGTAGCCGCCGCCGCCGGTGGCGATCCACCGGCCACCGCAGTAGCGCTCGGCCAGATGCCCGACGGCGTTTGCTGCCTCCCGCTGCCCGTCCACGCTGAGATTGAGGTGCGTCAGGGGATCGCTGCGGTGTGAATCGCAGCCGTGCTGGCTCACGACCACCTCGGGCTCGAAGGCGCCCACCAGTTGCGGCACCACGGCGTAGAAGGCGCGGAGCCACCCGGCGTCACCGGTGCCCGCAGGCAAGGCTACATTCACTGCGGTTCCTTCTGCCGCCGGGCCGCCGATCTCGTTGGCGAACCCGGTCCCGGGAAAGAGGGTCAGCCCTGTCTCATGCAGCGAGAGGGTGAGGACCCGGGGATCATCCCAGAAGATGTTCTGGGTGCCGTCCCCGTGGTGGGCGTCGACGTCGATGTAGGCCACTTTGCGTACGCCGCCGTCGAGCAGCTTCTGCACCGCAACCGCTGCGTCGTTGTAGATGCAGAATCCGCTGGCACGGTCCCGGGACGCGTGGTGCATGCCGCCGCCGAAGTTGACGGCGTGGACGGCCGACCCCTCCAGCACGCGCGATGCCGCCAGCAGGGAGCCGCCGGCCAGGCGTGCCGCGGCCTCATGCATGCCGGCGAACGCGGGATCGTCCTCAGTTCCCAGCCCCCGGGACTCGTCCGGCCGGGAGGGGTCCGTGCTGACACGGCGGACCGCCGCCACGTATTCCGGCGAGTGAACGGACTGCAGGTCGGCGTCCGAGGCCACCTCCGGCGCCGCGACGTCAACATGGTCCAGGTCGAACAGACCCAGGCTGCGGGCAAGGCGGGCCGTCAGGTCCATCCGCTCCGGCGCCATGGGGTGGCCCGGACCAAAGTTGTAGGCTGTCATGTCAGGACTCCACGCCACCATCGTTGGCGGCGCGGGCTGGCTGAGGCCGGGCAGGTATGTCATCAATCACAGGCTACCCGAGCCCGCACGGCCGCCCACCCGGCCATGACGCGGGCTTTAGTGGTTTACTACTGGGGGAAGCCGTTACAACCGAGGAAAAGCCACACATGACCCAGAGCCAGTCGAGGCCCCGGACGCCGGCCACCTGGCACCCCCCGGCGCAGGAGCGGGAGGGCCTCCGGGTCCTCACGCGGCTGCGCGACTTCATTGACGACATTGCCAACACCACACCCGCACGGCTGGCGCTGACGGCGTTCGCCGCCGTCTGCACGGTGTTCACGTTCCTGCTGTCCCTGCCGGTCTCCTCAGCTGACGGAACCCCCACGCCTATCCACCAGGCGCTGTTCACCGCGGTCTCTGCGGTGTGCGTCACGGGGCTCACGGTGGTGTCGACGGCGGTCCACTGGTCCTTCTTCGGCCAGCTGGTGATCCTGGTGGGCATCTTCATCGGCGGCTTGGGCACCTTGACGCTGGCGTCGTTGCTGGCACTGATGGTGAGCAAGCGGCTGGGTGTCCGGGGCAAGATCATCGCGGCGGAGTCCATGAACAACGCCGGGCGCCTGGGCGAGGTGGGCACCCTGCTGCGGATCGTCATCACCACGTCCGTGGTCATCGAGGGTGTCCTGGCGCTCGCGCTGGTCCCCCGGTTCCTCACCCTGGGTGAGCCCTTCTGGCAGTCGGTGTGGCACGGTATTTTCTATGCCATCTCGTCGTTCAACAACGCCGGCTTCACGCCGCACTCGGACGGGATCGTGCCCTACGAGACGGACCTCTGGATCCTGATCCCCCTCATGCTGGGGGTCTTCATGGGCAGCCTGGGATTCCCCGTGGTGATGGTCCTGCAGCAGAACGGCCTGAACTGGAAGAAGTGGAATCTCCACACCAAGCTCACCATCCAGGTTTCCCTGATCCTCCTGGCGGCAGGGGCGTTCCTGTGGGCGCTGATGGAGTGGGACAACGCCCGGACCATCGGCACCATGAGCGTGGGCGACAAGATCACCCACGCGCTCTTCGCGTCCGTGATGACGCGTTCGGGCGGATTCAACCTGGTGGACCAGAACCAAATGGACTCCACCACCATGCTGCTGACCGATGCCCTGATGTTTGCCGGCGGCGGCTCCGCCTCCACGGCCGGCGGCATCAAGGTGACCACCATCGCCGTCATGTTCCTGGCCATCGTCGCCGAGGCCCGTGGCGACGCCGACGTCAAGGTCTACGGCCGGACCATCCCGCAGGGCAGCATGCGGGTGGCCATCTCTGTGATCGTCGCCGGCGCCACCCTGGTTTCCGTGTCGGCTTTCCTGCTGTTGCACATCAGCGGCCAGTCACTTGACCGTGTGTTGTTCGAAACCATCTCCGCGTTCGCCACGGTGGGACTCAGCACCAACCTCAGCGCGGAGGTGCCGCCCGCCGGCGTCTACGTCCTCACGGCGCTGATGTTCGCGGGCCGCGTGGGTACCGTTACCCTCGCCGCTGCCCTGGCCCTGCGCCAGCGCAGCCAGTTGTACCACTATCCCGAAGAGAGGCCGATCATTGGCTAGTTCCACAGACGCCCCCCGGCGCCCCGCCCACAATGCCCCTGTACTGGTGATCGGGCTGGGCCGCTTCGGATCATCCACGGCTGAACAGCTGGTGAAGCAGGGCCGGGAAGTCCTCGCGATCGAACGGGACCGGAACCTGGTGCAGAAATGGGCGCCCCTCCTGACCCACGTGGTGGAGGCGGACGCCACCAACATCGATGCGCTCCGCCAGCTCGGCGCCCAGGAGTTCAGCTCCGCCGTCGTGGGTGTGGGCACCTCCATCGAATCCTCCGTGCTGATTACCGTCAACCTGGTGGACCTCGGCATCGAGCACCTGTGGGTGAAGGCCATTACGCCCTCCCACGGCAAGATCCTGACCCGCATCGGCGCCAACCACGTGATCTACCCGGAAGCCGACGCCGGTGTCCGCGCCGCGCACCTGGTCTCCGGGCGCATGCTGGACTTCATCGAGTTCGACGACGACTTTGCCATCGTGAAAATGTACCCGCCGCGCGAAACGGTGGGTTTCACCCTGGACGAGTCAAAGGTCCGTTCCAAGTACGGCGTGACCATTGTGGGCGTGAAGTCCCCCGGCGAGGACTTCACCTATGCCCGGCCCGAGACCAAGGTGTCCTCCCGCGACATGCTCATCGTCTCCGGCCACGTGGACCTGCTCGAACGGTTCGCCGCGCGGCCCTAGCCGAGCTGCCTGGTAATCTCCGCTGCCCGGTCGGCTGCCGCGCGGGCACCGGCCGCAATGATGGCCGGGATGCCCTGTTCGTCGAAGGTGGCGATGGCGCGTTCGGTGGTGCCGTTGGGGCTGGTCACGGCTTTGCGCAGCGCTGCCGGGTCCGCTCCGGGCTGGGCGAGCATGAGGCCCGCACCGGCAACCGTTTCGCGCGCCAGCAACAGGGACAACTCCCGGTCCAGGCCCAGTTCCTCCCCGGCGGACGCCATGGCCTCTGCGAGGTAGAAAGCGTAGGCCGGGCCGGACCCGCTGATGGCGGAGAGCGCGTCCACCTGCTCCTCCGGGACCTCCACCACGGTGCCTGCTCCCTGGAGGATGTCCTTGACCTTCTGGAGCTGCCCAGGGCTGCAGTGGGTTCCGGGCGAGACGGACACGACGCCGCGCCCCAGTTTTGCCGGCGTGTTGGGCATGGTCCGGATGACCGGCTGCCCTTCCGGGAGGGCTGCCTCGAGTTGGGCGATCGAGACCGCGGCGGCGACGCTCACCACCACGGTGTCCGGCGAAAGTGCCGGGCTGATCTCCCGGGCAAGGTCCGCGATGCCCACCGGCTTGACGCCAAGGATGACGACGGCGGACCCCTTGGTTGCTTGCCTGTTGTTGTCAGGTTCCTCCTCGCCGGCAATGGCAGTGATCCCCGGGTAGCGCTCGGCCAGCTCGGATGCACGCTCCGCGCGGCGGACCGTGGCCACCACATCCCCGGGATCCGTCCCTGCCTCCAGCAGGCCGCCAAGAATGGCCTCGTTCATGGATCCACAGCCAAGGAATGCGATTCGGTTGCTCATGCCTCCATCATTGCAGGAGGCATGCATTCACAGGCAACTCCCATCTTCACCGCAGGCAGCACACAACTTGCGGTCCTAACGTAGTTATTACCTCATTGAGGGTGCGAGTGATGCGGCAGGCATGGGGATGCCTGCCAGGGCACCGGCGGCGCGGCGACAGGTTTTCCCCCATTTTCCTGTTGCCCGCCCCGGTGCTTCCGCTTTTAACGGCCGCGGCAGCGGGGGCGTTGGGCCCCTAGACCGGTGCTTCCACCGGCCGGGAAGCGGCCACATGCGGTGCCGGCTCCAGCGGACCGGAAAATACCAGCTGGTCCAGGCGCCGGAGGATGAGGCCTTCACGCAGTGCCCAGGGGCAGATGCGGAGCTTCTTGAACTTGAACATCTCAAGGGCGGCTTCGGCCACCAGCGCGCCGGCCAGGAGCTGATGGGCCCGCGCCTCGGAGACGCCGGGAAGGTGCAGCCTGTCCTCCGAGCTCATGGCCGAGATCCGCTGGGTCCAGATCCCCAGGTCCGAGGCGTGCAGTTCCCGTTTGACGTACGGGCCCTCAGCGCTGGGGGCAGCCCCGGCGATTCGGGCCAGGGAGCGGAAGGTCTTGGAGGTGCCGGCCACCACATTGGCCCGGCCCAGGCCGTCGAACCCGCGGACGGCGGGCTTGAGCGTCGCCCTGATATAGCGCCGGAGTTCCTTGACGCTTTTGGCCGATGGCGGATCCTCGGCGAGCCAGTCCCGGGTGAGGCGGCTTGCGCCGAGCGGCACGGACGTAGCCACTTCGGGGAGCTCGTCCTGGCCGAAAGCCATTTCGAAGGAACCGCCGCCGATGTCCAGGTTCAGGATGGGTCCGGCGCCCCACCCGTGCCAGCGCCGCACCGCGAAGAACGTCATGGACGCTTCCTCGCTTCCGGTGAGTTCCTGGAGGGTCACCGTGGTTTCGTGCTTGACCCGGGCCAGCACTGCCGGGCCGTTGGTGGCCTCGCGGATGGCTGACGTACAGAAGGCCAGCAGGTCCTCGGCCTTGTGCCGGGCAGCAAATTCCCACGCTTCCAGCACGAACTCGGTCAGCTCGTGCTGGCCCTCGTCGCTGATGCTGCCGTCCGGCTCCAGGTACTGGACCAGGGACAGCGGCCGCTTGTGGGACGCGAACGGGACCGGCTGCGCACCGGGGTGGGCATCCACCAGGAGCAGATGGACAGTATTGGAACCGATATCGAGGACGCCTAGACGCATGGGGACATTATTGCTCGTCAGCGCGCTTGAAGTCGCGCCTGATGTTGGCCACGCCTTCGGGGTTGATCTCGAAACCATAGGCAGCACCGGGGTTGATCACCATGCCGAGTTCATCGCCAAGGTTGGCGATGATGGCGGCGCCCTGGGTGCCCAGCACGTTGGGTGCAGCTTCCAGGTACTGCTGTTCCACCCGGCTCGGGTGCGAGAACACGGCAAGGACGGGGTCGCCGTCGGCGTTGGCAAGGACCAGGGGCTCCACCTGGGAGTCGATGCCCTCAACGGTGTCCGAGCTGATGATGTAGACCTCGCTGTTCAGGAACGACAGGATGACGTCCACAGGGTTCGCGTCGGGTTGTCCGCCGGTGGCGAGCTTCTCTTCGAGGTCGTTGAGCGGCTGGAGGTCCGTGTGCGCTGGCTGTTCAGTCATACGACTAGCCGATCACGATCCGGTGGCCGGCGCAAACGCGCCGGCCACGGGCTACTTCTTCGCCGTTGCCTTCTTCTTGGCCGGAGCCTTGCGGGTGGTGGTCCGCTTGACCGGACCCTTGGCGCGTTTCTCGGCCAGGAGTTCCACGGCCTGTTCGCGCGTCAGTTCCTCGAGGGACGTGGCCCGCGGAACCGTGATGTTGGTGATCCCGTCGGTGATGTAGGGGCCGAACCGGCCTTCCTTCACCACGATGTTCTTCTCGGACACCGGGTCCGGGCCGAACTCTGCCAGCGGCGGAACCGCGGCGCGGGCGCCCCGCTGCTTGGGCTGGGAGTAGATCTCCAGCGCCTGCTCCAGCGTGATGGTGAAGATTTCCTCTTCCGAGCCGATGGACCGGGAGTCGGTTCCCTTCTTCAGGTACGGGCCGAACCGGCCGTTCTGCACCGTGATGAGGTTGCCCTCGGCGTCCTCGCCCAGGACGCGGGGCAGGCTCATGAGCTGCAGCGCCTCGTCCAGCGTGACCGATTCGACGGTCATGGATTTGAACAGCGAACCGGTGCGCGGCTTGGCCTTGACCGGCTTCTTGGGCGGCTTGGGCTTGCCGTTCTTGTAGTACTCCACCGGCTGCGCCGCAATTTGTTCCTCGGTCATCTCCGGGATGATTTCGGTGACGTAGGCGCCGTAGCGGCCGTTCTTGGCAACAACGGTGTGGCCCGTGTGCGGGTCGGCGCCCAGCACGCGTTCCTCCGGCGCCGCCGTCTCCATCAGTTCGATGGCCTTGGCGGCGGTGAGCTCGTCGGGGGCCAGGTCCTCGGGCACATTGGCGCGCGCCGATTCGACGATTTCGCCGGTCTTCGGGTCCACCACTGCCGCCGAGCTTTCCAGGTAGGGGCCAAACTTGCCCACCCGGAGGGTGATGTCGTCGGTGATGGGGATCGAGTTGATTTCCCGGGCATCGATCTCGCCCAGGTTGTTCACGATGCTCAGCAGGCCGGGGTCGGAGTCCTCGCCGAAGTAGAAGTGCCGCAGCCATGACGCGCCGGCTTCCTGGCCGTTGGCGATCTTGTCCAAATCGCCTTCCATGTCGGCGGTGAACTCGTAGTCCACGTAGTCGGAGAAGTGCTGCTCCAGGAGCCGGATGACCGAGAAGGCGATCCAGCTGGGCACCAGCGCGGAGCCCTGCTTCCGGACGTAGCCGCGGTCCTGGATGGTGGAGATGGTGGAGGCGTAGGTGGACGGGCGGCCGATGCCCTTCTTTTCCAGTTCCGCGGTCAGGGATGCTTCGGTGTAGCGCGGAGGCGGGGAGGTCTCATGGCCCACGGCCTGGATGTCCGCAGCGGTGAGGGAGTCGCCCTTGGCCACGTTGGGCAGGCGGCGCGCTTCGTCGGAGTCGTCGTCGCCGCGCGTCTCGTCCTTGCCTTCCTCGTAGGCGGCGAGGAAGCCGGGGAAGGTAATCACGGTGCCGGAGGCGGAGAATTCCGCGTCCCGCCCGTCGGTGGCCACGGCACCCAGGCGGATGGTCGCCGTCGAACCCTTGGCGTCGCCCATCTGGGAGGCGACGGTGCGCTTCCAGATCAGTTCGTACAAACGGAATTCGTCGCCCGACAGCTGCTTGGCCACCTGGGCCGGGGTGCGGAACGAGTCGCCGGCGGGGCGGATGGCCTCGTGTGCCTCCTGCGCGTTCGCTGCCTTGCCGGTGTACACGCGCGGTGACTGCGGGATGTACTCGGGGCCGTACAGCTCCGAAGCCTGCCGGCGGGCAGCGGTGATGGCTTCGTCACTCAGCGCGGAGGAGTCCGTACGCATATAGGTGATGTAGCCGTTTTCATACAGCCGCTGGGCGATCTGCATGGTGCTCTTGGAGGAGAAGCGCAGCTTCCGGCCCGCCTCCTGCTGCAGCGTGGAGGTGGTGAACGGCGCCGCGGGACGCCGGGTGTACGGCTTGGTGTCAACGGAGCGGACCCGGAACTCCGCATCCTGCAGCCCTGCCGCCAGGGACGTTGCCAGTTCCTCGTTGAGGTGGGCCACGTTCCGGGAAGTGAGTTCGCCGTTGTCGTTGAAATCGCGGCCCGTGGCCACCTTGGCGCCGTCAACGGCGGCAAGCTTGGCCTTAAAGGAGCCGGAGTCGGCACCGAACTGGCCGGTCAGGTCCCAGTAGGAGGCTGCCTTGAAGGCCATGCGTTCGCGTTCACGGTCCACCACCATGCGGGTGACCACGGACTGCACGCGCCCGGCGGACAGTCCCCGCGCCACCTTGCGCCACAGCACGGGGGAGATTTCGTAGCCGTAGAGCCGGTCAAGCACGCGGCGGGTTTCCTGGGCATCCACCAGGTCCTGGTCCACGTCGCGCAGGTTGCCCATGGCGCGCTGGATGGCTTCCTTGGTGATTTCGCCGAACGTCATCCGGTACACCGGGACCTTGGGCTTCAGCACTTCCAGCAGGTGCCACGCGATGGCTTCGCCTTCGCGGTCCCCATCGGTTGCGAGATAGAGTTCGTCGGCGTCCTTGAGCGCAGCCTTGAGCTCGGTCACCTTTTTCTTCTTGTCCGGGGACACCACGTAGTACGGCTTGAAGTCGTGCTCAATGTCCACGGCGAACTTGCCCACCGAGGTCTTCTTCAGCTCGGCAGGGAGTTCGGACGGCTGCGGCAGGTCGCGGATGTGACCAATGGAGGCCTCAACGATGAAGCCCTCGCCGAGGTACTTGGCGATGGTCTTGCTCTTGGCCGGAGACTCCACAATCACGAGTTTCTTGCCGGTTTTGGCCTTGCTTGGCACTGTGCTCCTACAGAAAAAGGTTGCTGGGGCAGATGAGCCCATGTTCGCCTAGTTCACCATATTTTGGGGAATCGTGCGCATTCATGTGGAAAAGACGGGGTTCCGCCGAGCGTCTTAGGGGCCTCCCGTCAGGCTGGGCTCCCTGCCGGAATGAGGAAGCCGTCGCGGACCAGGTTGGCCACGTCGGCGAGCAGCGCACCCTGGAAGGATCCGGCGTCAAACCCTTGCTCCCCGTCCCCGCCGGCGTCCAGGGCCCCACCCAGGAGGGCCTCCAGGGCACCGGCGATCTGACCGGCGGTGAGGTCGCCGTCGCACGCGGACACGAAGCCCGCCAGCTCGGTGCTCATCAGGTTGGTGCGCCGAAGCCCGGCACCCTGCCGGAGCAGGATCACGCCCGGGTGTTCGGCGCCGGGGCGCTGGTGGCGCTCCTCGGTGACGTCGTCGGCCACCAGCAGGTGCGTGCCGGCAAGATCATGCGCGGCCAGCCAGTCGCTGCGTTCGACGGCGGCACCCAGGTGGGGTCCGATGGGCTGCTCGATGGGGTAGCTGATTTCCTCGAACCGGCTGATGGCGGCCGGGCCGCCGTGTGCGGGGCGCCGCAGCCACACCATGCCGAAACCGATCCCTGCCACGTTCCGGGAGGCGAAGTCGTCAATGTAGGCGGCGTACGCGTCCCGGTAGTGCTGCCGGTCCCGGGATTCCGAGGCGTCCTGCAGCCAGGTTTCGGCATATTGTTCCGGGCTGACCTGCTCGCGCTGGATAAACCATGCGTCAGTTCCCGCCCGCACCCACGACTTTGGCCGCTCGTCCCAGCCAGAGCCGGCCGGGACTTCCCAGTTGCCCAGCATCTGTGCCGAACCGCCGGGGGCCAGGATCCCGGGCAGGTCTGCCACCAGGGAGGCGACGATGTCATCGCCCGGGAGGCCGCCGTCGCGGTAGGTGAACTGGTCCGCGGCATCCTCGCCGGAACTGCGCGGGGTGATGACGAACGGCGGATTGGAGACCACCAGCCCGAATTCCTCACCGGTTACAGGCTCCAGGAGGGAACCCAGGCGCAGGCTCACCCGGTCCTCGAGCCGGTCGGGATCGACGGACAGCGCCTCTGCATTGAGCAGGATGTTGAACCGGGCGTAGGCCAGGGCTCGCTCGGAGATGTCGGTGGCGGTCACGTGCTGGCAGTGGTGGAGCAGGTGGAAGGCCTGGATGCCGCAGCCGGTTCCCAGGTCCAGGGCGCGCTCGGTGTGGCGGCGGATGGTGGTCTGCACCAGGGTGGTGGAGGCCTGCCCGATGCCCAGGACGTGGTCGTGCCGCAGCACCCCGGCCTGCTGGTGGGCGGCAAGGTCGCTGGCCACCCACAGCTCGGCGCCGCCGCTGCCGTCGTCATTCCTGTCCCATCCGTACGGCCGCAGGTCGGCCTTGGCGGTGAGCAGGCCCGAGCCGGGAACGGGCTGTACCAGCCCAAGCTCGAGGAGGCCTTCCACGCCTGTGCCCGGCAGGGCGGCGTCGAGCGTTTCCCGTTCCTGGGGCTCGGCGAGGAGCCACAGACGGACGACGGCGGCAAGCGGCGCTGCTCGGTTGTCCTGCCGCACTGCCCGCTCGGCAGCGAGCAGTGCGGGGATGATCTGGTCCCGGTTCAGTGCCGCGGAGGCGGTGGGGCCAAGCAGCCGGGCGACGCCGTCGAGCGTGTAATCGAGGCGGCGGAGGTCTGCGGCGAGCGCCGCCAGCAGGCCGGGAAGGTCGCTGCGGGGAGCGTCGGGGGTGTTGCCGGCGGTGAACTCGTGAGGGGATCTAGGCACCGCTCAAGTTTAGTCCGGCCTGCCTGCGCGGTACGGTGGAGCCATGCCTTCACGTCCTGCCCTCCTTCCGCGCGCCCGCATGGCAGCCGCTGCGGTGCGCCGGCCGCTGCCGGGGACTCTGTTTGCCGCGGTCCTCGCCCTGGCCGTTGCGGGGTGTTCGCCCGGGACCTCCGTGGAGAATGCGGATGTCCCCAAGTGGCGGGCCACGGCCCTGCCCTCCTCCTCAGCGGCCGTTGTGCTCCAGGACTCGGGCAAGATCCTTAACCGCGACCGGATCGTGCAGGCGGCCGCAAGGGTGCCTGCCGGAAGCTACACGCTGACGGCAGTCTGTGACGGGACGGGGAAGGCCTTCTTCGCGGTGACGCTGGACGGCAAGCCCGTGGCGGAAGCCGGGGCCGCCTGCAACGGCCGGCGCGAGACCACGAAAATCAGCCTGCCGGCTGCCGGACGGGTAGAAATCAGCAGCTCCAGCGTGGACGCTCCGCTGCTTTACGCCTACCAGCTGGTACCGGCCCAATAACGCCCGCTCGGGCTATGGTCCGCCGCCCGCTGCGGGCATAAAGTCTGACTATGCCCAGTGTGCGGAGAATCTCCGCGCCCCTTCCCCGAGGGAGAGCACGGGCGCCGCTGGCACCGAAGCCCGCCGCCGCCGTCGCCCTTGGGCTGGTGCTTGCGGCAGGTGCGCTGGCCGGCTGCGAATATACGTACGACGACGCCCGGACCGGCACCGTGCAGGGCACCGCCAGCGCCGCCCCGGCGCCGGCCTTCACCCGTGACCCGTTGCAGCAGGACCCGGTCAGCGAGGCGGACCTGGGCGATTGGGTGTCGCGGGCGCTCCCCGACGGCACCGGTCCGGTGGTCCAGGCCGATGCCGGGCTCCTGGCCCCCGCGGAAGTGCGGACCATCTCCTCACCGGTCCTGAAGACCGGAACCTACACCCTGGCCATCGCCTGCAGGAGCCAGCGCCGGGTGACCTTCACGGTGCGCACTGATACCCTCACGCTGGTGGACCTGGGCCTGCGGTGCGGCATCAACCGCGAAAACGTCATCTACCTGTCCACGGACAGCGTCCTGACGGTCAGGGTGGAGGCCAGGACCGCGGCCAACTATGCGTTCCGCGTGTACCGGCTCTGACGGCCGGGGTTGTCCCGGCGGGGGCCTCACCCTGGCTTGGCACCTGCGTCCGGGGCGGCACCGTCCTCAGGCGGCGGTGCAGCCTTGGGGGCAGCGCAACGTCTCGGGACTGGCGGCACACTCCGTGCAGTACAGCGTCAGCGTGCGGCAGGTGGGATTGGAACAGTTCTCGAACTTGCTGGTCGGCGCGGAGCAGCGGGCGCACTGGCCAATGGTCTTGGCGTCGTCGCTGAACTCCAGGTGCATGCGCTTGTCAAAGACGTAGAGCGAGCCTTCCCACAGTCCCTGGTCCTTGAAGGCTTCGCCGTAGCGCACGATGCCCCCGTCCAGCTGGTACACCTCTTTAAAGCCGCGGTTCACCATCAGGCTGGAGAGCACCTCGCAGCGGATGCCCCCGGTGCAGTAGGTGACCACCGGCTTGTCCTTCAGGGAGTCGTACTTGCCGGAGTCCAGTTCCTTGATGAAGTCGTGGGTGGTGGCCACGTCCGGGACTACAGCGTCCTTGAACCGGCCTATCTCAGCTTCGAACGCGTTGCGGCCGTCGAAGAAGACGACGTCCTCGCCGTCCTTCTTCCTGGCATCCACCAGTT
Organism: Arthrobacter sp. AG367; assembly: GCF_007828995.1. NCBI lineage: Bacteria > Bacillati > Actinomycetota > Actinomycetes > Micrococcales > Micrococcaceae > Arthrobacter > Arthrobacter sp. AG367. The sequence goes on along the minus strand of NZ_VIVE01000006.1, from coordinate 88,508 downwards.
CATGGAGTTCCTCGGGTTTGAGGTGCTTCCCGCCGCCCACCACGCCGTTGGCGTCGACCTTGAGTTCTCCGGGTGCGCCGAAGGAGACGATCTCGTCCCGCACCTTGACGCTGAGCCGGGGGAAGTCCTCTGCTCCGCCGTCGGACCATTTGACGTCGATGCCGCGGAACCCGGCGTATTCGCGCGTGGTCTTGACGTACTGCTTAACGGCGCCGATTTCCCCGCCCACGGTGGCGTTGATTCCGTCCTTGGAGAGGATGATGCGGCCCGTAAGGCCCAGCTTCTCGCAGAGGGCGCGCTGCCAGAGCCGGACGGCGTCCGGATCGGTGATGGGGGTGAAGCCGTAGAAAAGCACAATTTTGTTCAAAGCCACGCATTTAAGGGTACCGGCTGCAGCGGCGGCCTGGTCCTGCTTCACAACGCCCGGAGGAGGGCCTCATTACGATTGCATAAGCGATTTCCTACCCCCTGTTGCTGGCGATCGGGCTGGAATAGTCTTCTTGCCATGAGTCCGGAAACCGCTGTTGAAGACATCACTGGCCTGCTTGAGGTGTGGGTTGCGGGCTGGGCCGGGTGTCGCGGTTACCAGACCGCCAAGGAGGGCCGCTTCCCGGCAGCACTCCGTGCTGATACCAGCGGCGAGTGGGAAGTCTTCGCCTCAGAACCTACTGATGACGAGTTCGCCACGCTGGCCGCCCGAACCGCAGAAGCCCCCGCGCGGGTGCTGACCATCCTTACCAATGACCCCTCCCGCTATGCGGCAATGGCAGGCCGGCAGGGCCTGAATGTCACCTCGGATTCGCAGGCGATGATGATCGTTGACATGGAAACCCAGGACGCGGAGGACCCGTGGCTTTCCGATGACGACCTGAGACTTTCCACGTACGAAAGGGACGGCGTGTATTACGCCGAAGTCCTTTCGGGGGACGCGGTCGCGGCGGGCGGCCGGGCCTTCGTGGTGGGTGATACCGCCGTCTTTGACAAGATCATCACCCAGCCGGCATTCCAGCGCAGGGGCCTGGGGAGCCTGATCATGCGGGCGCTGGCGGCGCAGGCGTCCGGCCGCGGCATCCGGACCGGCCTCCTGCTGGCGTCCGTGGACGGGCAGAAGCTCTATTCGCACCTCGGCTGGAGCACCATTGCCCGGGTCCTGATGCTTTCGGCATCGCATGACGGATCGGATCTGTCGCTGAGCTGAGCCGGCCCGTCCGGCGGAGCCGGGCTGCGGGGTTCCCGTTGGTGACCCGTGGCCTGCCGCGGTGCATCGGATGAAAGAATGGTGGGGTGAACCCCCATGACTCCCTGATTCCTCTGCTGGGCCGCGGCCCGGACCCGGAACAGCTCCGTCATGTCCGCAGGATCCCGGCGCGGGAGGCAATCCACGCGCCGTGGCCGGCCTGGGTGCACCCGGACATTCTCGGGGCGTACGGGTCGCTTGGCATCCGCGAGCCGTACCGGCACCAGGTGGACGCGGCCAATGCAGCATATGCCGGGGAGCACGTTGTGGTGGCCACCGGAACCGCGTCCGGGAAGTCGCTGGCGTACCAGTTGCCGGCGCTGGATGCGATCCACCGTTCCGAGCTGCGCGTGCTGGCGGAGCCGGGAAAGATTCACGACGACGGTGCCGTCACCCTTTACCTTTCCCCCACCAAAGCGCTGGCGGCCGACCAGCTGAACGCCATCCGGGCCCTGAGGCTGCCCACGGTACGGGCGGAAACGTACGACGGCGACACGGATCCGGCCGCCCGGCGGTGGATCCGGGACCACGCGAATTTCATCCTGGCCAACCCGGACATGCTGCATTTCGGCATCCTTCCCAACCATGCCTGGTGGGCCGGGTTCTTCCGCCGGCTGCGCTACGTCATCGTGGACGAGGCACACAGCTACCGTGGCGTCTTCGGATCGCATGTTGCCAACCTGATGCGCCGGCTCCGCCGGATCTGCGCGTACTACGGCGCGGGCACCTCGTTCCCCGAACCGGTCTTCATCGCCGCTTCCGCCACCGCCTCCGAGCCTGATGTCTCCTTCTCACGCCTCATCGGCGCCCCCGTGAAAGCGGTCTCCGAGGACTGCTCGCCCCACGGGGCCACCACCGTGGCGCTCTGGGAACCGGCGCTGACCGAGGTCCGGGGCGAGAACGGGGCCAAGGAGCGGCGGACGGCAGTGGCCGAAACTTCTGACCTGCTCGCCAACCTGGTGTCCGCCCGGATCCGGACCATTGCCTTCATCAAATCCCGCCGCGGCGCCGAGACCATCTCCGCCATCACCAAGCGGCTCCTTGACGAGGTGGACCCCAGCCTCCCGCAGCGGGTGGCCGCCTACCGCTCCGGATACCTTCCGGAAGAGCGGCGCGCGGTGGAGAAGGCGCTGCGGTCGGGCCAGCTGCTGGGCGTTTCCAGCACGTCCGCCCTGGAGCTGGGAATCGACATTTCCGGTCTCGATGCGGTCTTGGTGGCCGGCTGGCCCGGGACGCGGGCTTCCCTGTTCCAGCAGATTGGCCGCGCCGGCAGGGCGGGCCAGGATGCCATCGCCGCATTTGTGGCCAGCGATGATCCGCTGGACACCTTCCTGGTGAACCACCCGGAGGCGATTTTCGATGTCTCGGTGGAGGCCACGGTCTTCGACCCGTCCAACCCCTATGTGCTGGGACCACACCTCTGCGCCGCGGCAGCGGAACTCCCCCTGGGACCGGCGGAGCTGGACCTTTTTGGCGGAACTGCCGAAAAGCTCCTGGACCGTCTGGTGGCGCAGGGATATTTGCGGCGGCGTCCCGCCGGCTGGTTCTGGACCCACTCGCAAAGCGCCGCGGCCATGGTCAATCTCCGGGCCGACGGCGGCGGTCCGGTCAGCATCGTTGACGCCGAGACCGGCTCGCTGCTGGGGACCATGGACTCGCCCCAGACCCATTACCAGGCCCACACGGGCGCGGTATACGTCCACCAGGGCGACACCTACGTGGTGGAGGACCTGAACGAAGACGACCACTGTGTCATGGTTCGCCGGGCAAACCCCGACTACTACACCACAGCACGGGACGTGACCCAGATCGAGGTCCTGGACACGGTGCGGACCATGCAATGGGGCGATGTAACCGTCCACTTCGGCGATGTGAAGGTCACCACGCAGGTTGTCTCCTTCCAGCGCAAGGCCTTGATTTCCAACGAAGTCCTGGGTGAGGAGCCCCTTGAGCTGGGTGCCCGGGAGCTCTTCACCAAGGCCGTATGGTTCGTGGTGGACAACCGTTCCTTGACGGGGGCCGGCCTCATCGAAGCCCAGTTCCCCGGTGCCCTCCACGCCGCCGAGCACGCCGCGATCGGGCTCCTGCCCCTCGTCGCCTCCAGCGACCGCTGGGACATCGGCGGGGTCTCCACGGCACTGCATGCGGACACCGGGGTGCCCACCATCTTCGTGTATGACGGGCACCCCGGCGGGGCGGGGTTTGCCGAACGGGGCTTCGACAAGGCCATGGTGTGGCTGGCGGCAACCCGGGACGCCATCAAGGCCTGCGAGTGCGAGTCCGGCTGCCCGTCCTGCGTGCAGTCCCCCAAGTGCGGCAACAAGAACAATCCGCTGGACAAGGCCGCCGCGGTGACCCTGCTGGATGTCCTGCTCAAGGATGCCTCCGAGACGTCCCGTGTGGATGTGGAGGCGAGGAGCTGACGCCCGATGCCGGCGTCATCGCTATGGCGGCGGCCCTGCCCGGGCATGTCCGGTTGCGGCTCCCAGCAGCGGGCGCTCGCCGAGCCGGGTCCGCACCTCAATGGTCTGGCCCGCGCCCTCGGTACAGCTAAGGACCGTGGCGGCGTGCCGCGCGGCGACCTCGGCGGCAACACTGCAGGGCTCGCCCGTGGTGATGCCGCGGAGCGCATCCGCTGCGGCAAGGGCCGCCAGGTCCGCAGCCGCTGCCGCCCTGCTGGCCAGCACGGCGGACTGGGCCAGCAGCAGCATGACGGCCATGGCCGTCATGACCACAAGGGCCAGCCCTGCGGCCAGGACTGTGCCCGAACCGCGTTCGCGGCCGTCAGGCCTTCCCGCCCCGCGCCTGCCCTTGGTGGTGTGGCGCCTGGCGGCGGCAGTGTGGGGCCGTCCGGCATCGGCCATCATTTGGCGGCCTGGCCATGCGTGGAGCCCCTGAGGGCACCGGCGCCGATGCCGGCTCCCGTCCCGGCTGTTTCGCTCCTCATTGACGCACGCGCGGTGAGGGTCCACGGGATGGATGCTCCCAATGGCCCAGGCACGCGGTCCGTGACCGTGATGTTGAACCACTCGCCGTCTGCAGCAACTGACGCAGCCGCCGTAACGCCGGCGAGCGTCCGGACCGTCCGTTCCACTGCCACGGTGTCATCGCCCCGGGCCAGCGCCCTGGCACCGGCCCTGGCTCCCTCCTCGATGCGCAGTTGCGTCATCCCCGCGGCGGCTGCTGCAAGCAGCATGGCCAGCAATGCCAGTACGGCAGGCAGTGCCACGGCGAACTCTGCGGTAACCGCGCCGCGGGCGTTTGCACCGGCGTCCGCCGTCTTCCGGTCATCGTTGCCGCCGGCGCTGCTGCCGACGACGGCCGTGAGGGGTCCCTGAATTCGCAGCCCCGCCGGCAGGGGTGTCACGGCAGCGCCAGCGCGGTGCGGATGAGGTTGAGCAGGAAACCACGTACCTCGTCGCTGCGGAGGATGAACACAAGCAGCCCGGCGAACCCGACGGCGGCCAGGGTAGCAATGGCATATTCCGCGGTGGCCATGCCGGCCTGGGAACCCAGCAGCCCCGTGGGGCGCCATGTCTTGGGCCGGAGACTTCCCGAACCAGGGTGGAGTTCGACGATCCTGCCTGCCTCCGGGAGGGAAGTCTTTGGGCCCAAGGCAGGGGCGGAAGCGGATGGGATGCTGCTGGTGCTGCGCGGGGCGCCGTCCTTTTTCGCGGGCGCGGAGGTTCCTGCCGTGTAGTGACGGCGGTGGTGGATGGACATGTGGTTTTCCTTTCCATTGGTTTCCGGTGGTTTCCCGGCTGTCTTGACTCTTCCCCGCCCAGCGGGAGCAGGTAAGGGAGGGGATGCGCTAAGTGGAAAAGGTGGGCCGTCCCGGTGTTGTGGAGGAAGGGATCGGCGTTCGCGGTGGCCACGGCAGCGGCAGGTTACCCGGTGGGAACCAGGGCAAGCAGCACGGGGACGACGCCAAAGCAGATAAAGGCAGGGAGTGAACACAGGCCCAGCGGAACCACCAGCTTCACGCCAAGCGAAGCGGCCCGCTTTTCCGCGGCCCGGAACCGTTCCCGGCGAAGCCTTGCTGCCTGGGCGTAGAGGATTGCAGACGATGGCGCCCCCGTGAGCGCGGCGAAGCCCAGCGCATCCCGGAGCTCCAGGATTTCGGGGAGCCGGACGGCGGAGCTGCGCCACGCTGTTTCCCAGTCGGCCCCGATGGCCAGCGCCGAGACGACCGGCCGCAGTGAGTCCCTGTACTGCGGCGCGGCCGAGGCAGCCACCAGTTCGAGCGATCGCCCGATGCCGGCTCCGGCATCCAGCATCGCCGCCACGAGTTCGAGCATCATGGCAGTGTCCTTCAGGCCTGCGCCGCGGCCCCCTGCGGGCCACTCGGCTTCGGCCACCTGCTGCGCCCCCGGGACGGCATGAAACAGGTGGCGGAGCCGGTGACGCGACCGTTTAAAGCCGGAACAGGCAAGCCAGGCACTTGCGGCGAGCAGCAGGAACAGTGCAAAGCCTGCAGCCAAACCCGGGGTCATGGCACTCCTGTCCCTGCGGCCGCCGCAACAAGCCTGGCGGACCACGCCCTTCCTGCTGCCGTGAGCACCGCGCCACTGAACAATGCGGCCAGTCCCAGGGGTGTTCCCAGCAGGGTGGCCAATGGATCCACGCCCAGGGCAGCACCCAGTCCAAGACCCATCAATGGAAGCCAGGTCAAAAGACGGACCGTGGCTTTGGGGCCGGCGAGGGCGGTCTGCCTGGCTGCATCCGCATCATCCTCCGCTTCCAGCTGGGCCACGAACCGGGTCAGCACGTCGGCGAGCGGACATCCACTGGCTTCGGCTATGTCAAAGCAGGCAGCAAGCTCAGACCAGGTCCTGGCCTCCCGGTCCCTGTGAGGCAACGCCGTGGAAACCGCACGCCGGATGGCCTCCGAGACAGGGGCTCCGGTTGCCGCGGCCGCGCGTGCGGAAGCCAGGACGGCAGTTGAACCCTCTGACAGCGCTGGGGATGGGAGCGCCGCGTGGTCATGCCATTGCCCGTCCTGCGGCGTGCCGTACACGGACCACAGCTCGTCCCACAGCCGCCCGGGTGTCCGGCCGCCCCTGAGCAGCGCCGCCAGCTGCTGCACCACCAGGGTCAGTCCAGGGCCCCGCACTTTCGCCGGGCCCCGTCCGCCTGCGCTGCCCCAGCGCAGTATCCGGCCCTGCCGGGATCCCGGTGCCTTCTGGCTGCTGCCGCCTGCTGCACGCAACCTGGACGCAGCATCCAGGGGCGGCTTCAGGAGCAGCACCACAGCGGCGCCCAGGACTCCGATGAGGAGGATCGTCACAGGGTGACCCCGGAGTCCATTCCCAAACGGGCAGCCAGCGCCGGCCATGCGGGACCCGCCACCCCCGATTCTTCAACCGCCGGCACCACCGTCAGCCCCTCCGGGCCGTCGCCGATAAGTCCGATGCAAAGGACTTCCCTCCCCCGGGACGTCCTGCCCACGTGGATCACAGCGTCAAGGGCGCTGGCAGCCTGGAGCCGAACAGCCTCGGGTCCCAGCCCGGCGAGCGCGCCCAGGGCGTTGAGCCTGGCGGGGACTGCTGCTGCCGTGTTGGCGTGGATGGTTCCTCCACCGCCGCTGTGCCCGGTGTTCATCGCGGTAAGGAGCTCGCGGACTTCCGCGCCCCGGCACTCGCCCACCACCAACCTGTCCGGACGCATGCGAAGTGCCTGCCTGACGAGTTCCCCCAGGTCCACTGTCCCGCCGCCTTCGAGGTTTCCGTGCCGTGATTCCAACGCGACTACGTGCGGGTGGACAGGATTCAGTTCGGACGCATCCTCGATCAGGACCAGCCGCTCCTCCGCCGCACACAATCCCAGGAGCGTAGACAGCAGCGTGGTCTTCCCGGAACCCGTGGCACCGCTGATCAGGAAGCTCAGCCTCCTGTCCACGACCTTCTCAAGCACCGCCTGCACTCCCGGGCCGAACATGCCCCCGGTGAGCAGCTCCTCCATGCTGAAGACCTTCTCCCTGCGGATCCGGACGCTCAGCAGCGTCCCGGACGTGGAAACCGGCGGCAACACGGCATGGACACGGTAGCCGCCGGCGAGCCTGACATCGACACAGGGCGAGCCGTCATCGAGGCGGCGCCCGCCTGCAGCGACGAGCCTGCAGGCCAGCGCCCGCAGCTGTGCCTCGCCGTCGAACAGGACGGGGACCCGCTCGATGCCGCGGCCCCGGTCCACCCAGACGGAGTGGGGAGCGTTGACGAAGATGTCGGTGACGGCGGGATCCCGGGTGAGCTCCTGCAGCGGCCCCAGCCCGTTGAGTTCGGCACTGATCCGCTCTACGGCGGCAAGGGATCCTGCGGTGCCCAACAGCTTGCCGGTGGCCTGGACTGCCGCGGCAACCCGTGACGGCGTCACGGCACCGGCCTCTGCCATCATCGATTCGCGGACGGATTCCAGCAGCCCTGAATCGATGGTCCTGCCGCTGCCGGCGCTTCCCCTGCTGCGCGTCAGGCGGCCGGCCTGGTTTGCTTCCAGGATGCGGACGCTGCGCCGTGAGCCCAGGCCTCCCGGCCCCGCTGCGCTGCCCGCTTTCCCGGCCGGAGCCGACGGATTACCCGGCGCCGGGCTCATGCCAACTCTCCAGCCGGCAGGTCATCGCCAAGCCAATCGAGCACAGATGCAGCGAAGCGCCGGATGTTCCGGCGCTTCCCCAGGTCCAGCAGCCGGCCGGATTCCATGGCTCCGCCGACGCCGCGGACTTCTGGTATCCGGCCCTGGACCGGCAGCCCCACGGCGTCAGCGATCAGCGAACTGTCCAGCGCGGAGCCCGGCCGGCCCCGCACCAGCAGGGCCGCCTCCACCGGCGGAAGCTCCTGCATCAGGCGTACGGCCGCCACTGCTGCCTTCAGTTGTGCGGGTACCACCATCATGATCCGGTCGCAGTCCCAGGCCACCGTATGGAGCGGCTCTGCCCCCCTTCCCACATCGAGCAGGACCAGTTCATAGCCACGGCGCGCAGCATCAAGCACACCTGCTGCGGCTGCGGCGGCGACGGGAAGGGTCTGCTCCCGTGTGGCAGGCCAGGACAGGAAGGAAAAGCCTCCCGCAACGGGTAGGGAATCCGAGAGCTGCAGGGGGTCGATGCTTCCCCTGGCCTCGGCGAGGTCCGGCCATCGGAGCCCGGGGGCTTCCTCTGCTGCGAGCGCCAGCTCCAGGCCGCCACCCCATGGGTCGCCGTCAACCAGCAGGACCCGTACCCCCAGCCCTGCTGCCGCCTGCGCTATCCAGATGGCGGCGGTGGTGGCTCCTGCACCGCCGCAACCGCCCGTGATGCCAAGGACCATTCCGCCCGGGCCCGGCGACCGCGACCGGCTCAGATGGTCAGCCAGCCAGGCGGCGGCATCCGGCAGTACGGCAACACGCTCTGCCCCGAGGGCCGCCGCCAGGTGCCAGAGGCTGTCGCCCTCGCCGTCGAGGCCCACCATGACCGCAGGCGTGCTGCGCCGGGGCGGCAGTTCACGCACGTCACTGCCCACCAGGACGGCAGCTGCCGCCTCCCAGTAGCGGCCTGCCTCCACTGCGTCCGGGACAACGTGCAGGTGCGCGCCGGCGGCTGCCACAATACGCTCCACTTCGGCACGGAGGACGCCGGAGGAGGTCACCAGCAGAACCTCTCCTGCGCCATCCGGCCGCATCCCGGCGGGCATTGAACCCCCAGGCATTGAACCCCTGAGCCCTGAAGCGCCAGGCCTTGAATGCTCCGGCAGCCAGGCGGCCTCGGACGCTTCCCCGCTGTCCGCAACAGGACCCCCGCGGGATGGTGACGCCGTGTTCGTTGGCCGCCACGAGGAGCCGGAGGCCGGTCCCGGACCGGATGTGGATGCGTTCAGCTGGTGCCTGCTCATGGAGCCACTCTGCCGCGGCGGTGCGGCCTGGTTAAGGGAGCAAGTCCCGTATGTGGACAACCTGCAGCGCGGACACCTCAACAAGGCCCAACCCTCCAACGAGGCACAGCCTCCAACAAGGCACAATGGGAACATGTACCTGCTGCTCGCCGCCCACCCCCGCGGCGCGGCGCTCCAGGAACTGACGCAGGCGGGCCTCGCCCAGCCGGCCAATCCCGAACCCCGCGTTGTGGCACTCACCGACCTTGCCGCCGTCGTCCGCGAACTGGAGGCACGGCGCCCCGGTGGCCAACCGCCCCGCTGGATATGGCACCGGACCCAGGACTGGTACCCGGCGCTGCTCGCATCCGAGGTGGAGGTGGAGCGCTGCTACGACCTCACCCTGTGCGGCAACATCCTGGCCTTCTCGCAGTTCAGCGCGCACACCGACTACGCCCGGAACACGGACAGGGTACCGGTGGAGGATCCCGCTCTTACGCCAAAGGCGCTGCAGCCGCCGCGTCCCCCTGCAGACCAGGGCGCGCTGTTCGATGATCCCGCAACCGGGCCGCCGCCGGGGGCGCCGCTCGAGGAACTCCGTTCCGAATACGCAGCCCAACAGAGTGCGCTGGCAGGCGTGGGCACGGAGGAAAACCGCCGGAACCGCCTCCAGCTGCTGCTCGCGGCGGAGTCGGCGGCAGCTATTGTGGCCGCCGAGATGCAGCACGCCGGGGTCCCCTGGCGGGAAGACCTGCACGAACAGATCCTGGCCGGCCATCTGGGACCCCGCCCGCCCGCCGGGCAGCGTCCCGTGAAACTGGAGGCGCTGGCGGCGGAGCTGCGCGTCATGCTCAACTCACCCGGGCTCAACCCGGACTCCCCGCAGGACCTGATGCGCGCCCTGCACCGCAACGGGATCGAGGTCAAAAGCACCCGCAAGTGGGAGCTGAGGGAGTCCAGCCACCCCGCCATCGAGCCGTTGCTGGAGTACAAGAGGCTTTCCCGCCTTCACACCGCCAACGGCTGGTCCTGGCTGGACGCGTGGGTGGACGGCGGCCGGTTCCGCCCGGAATACGTGGTGGGAGGCGTGGTGTCGGGCCGCTGGGCATCCCGCGGCGGCGGGGCGCTGCAGATTCCGCGCCAGGTCCGCGGCGCGGTGCACGCCGACCCTGGCCACAAGCTCATCGTTGCGGACGCCTCGCAGCTGGAGCCGCGCGTCCTGGCGGCCCTGGCGCAGGACTCGGCCATGGCTGAGGCGGCGCGGGACCAGGACCTGTACGCCGGGATCGCCGCCAAGGGATTTGGCGGCGACCGGGCCAAGGCGAAGATGGCCCTGCTGGGCGCCATGTACGGCGCCACCTCCGGCGAGGCCGGCCGCCTCATGCCGCAATTGGCCCGCATCTACCCGCGTGCCGTGGACTTTGTGGAGCGGGCGGCACGGGCGGGCGAAGCGGGCGGGACGGTCACCACCAGGCTGGGCCGCAGCAGCCCTCCGCCGTCCGGGCAGTGGTTCCTCAGCCAGCGCTCGGCCACGGCGGAGGAGCAGCGGAGGGCAGAGTCGATCGCGCGGTCCCGCGGGCGGTTTACCCGGAACTTCGTGGTCCAGGGCTCGGCAGCGGACTGGGCGGCCTGCTGGCTGGCAGAATTGCGACGGCGGCTGCGCGCCTTGCGGCCGGCAGGAACCGGCGGCAGCGGCGGACCTGTGGGGGCCCAACTCGCCTTCTTCCTGCATGACGAAGTCATGGTGCACGCGCCCTCGGACCGCGTCGATGCCTGCATCGCGGCAATCGAGGAATCGGCCAAGGCCGCCAAGGAATTGCTGTTCGGTCCCATCCCCGTGGAGTTCCCCGTCAGCATGGCCGTGGTGGACTCCTACGACCTCGCCAAATAGGGCGGAGGGCATCCCGTGCTGCCTCTTTTACTGTCGTCGAGACGATAAGTAATCTACCCGGCGGTAGCTATGCGCGCCCGGTGACGGACGTTACAGTCGAAGCGGGGCTGATGCAGACCGGTCCACACGCTGATGCAACGACGCATACCAGGGAGGTCCCCGTCCATGGCGGGAAGATTTGAAATTCACCGTGCAGGCGATGAGTCGTACCGGCTGCGGCTGACCGACGCCGAAGGCAATATCGTTGCGGTGTCACCAACCTTCAGGTCCCTCAGCCTGCTCCGCGACGGGATCAACGCCATGCGCGAGAATGCCGCCACCGGAATCGTGGTGGATTTGCGCCACCAGCAGGCCTGAAAACTAGACCCCGATCGGGTGCAGCCTGGTGCGGTCCCATGGAACGGACCAGCCGAGCTGGTCGAAGAGGCCGCTCAGCACAATGCCGGTGAAGCCCCACACCACCACGCCGTTGACAGTGAAGGCAGGGCTGTCGAACGTGCGGCCTGCGCGGTGCACCGTGGCCATCACCCTGTTGTCCGGGTCCAGGAGGTCCCTGACCGGGACGCGGAATACCTGGGCGGATTCGGCGTAGTCCACCACCCGTACCGGCGACGGCGAGTGCCACCATCCGAGCACCGGCGTCACCAGGAAGTTGCTGTGCGCCAGGCCCAGTTCCTGGAGCGTGCCGAGGACTTCCACCCCGCCGGTGTCCAGTCCGGTTTCCTCCTCGGCTTCCCTAAGCGCAGCCGCCACCGGCGTTTCGCCCCGGTCGATGCTGCCGCCGGGAAACGCCACCTGCCCTGGATGCGAACCCAGGGTGTGGGCGCGCTCCAGGAGCAGGACGTCCAGGTCCGCCGGCGCCAGTGGCTTGCCGGACGCGGCCGGGACGTCGTCGAGCACCCCGAAAAGCATCAGGACCGCGGCCCTGCGGGCGCGGGAGGCATCTACTGTCAGTGCAGCCCAGCGTGGATCAGGGGGCCCGGCCGTCCCGGCTTCCGCCCGCTGGACCAGCGCGGCCAGGTCTTCCCTTGCGCTCACGTGGCCCTCGCCTGGGAGGCCATCCGGATCTCCGCAGCCCGCTGCTGTTCAGACAGGTACTGCTCCAGCAACGCCTCGCTGCCGGGCGCAAGTTCATACTTGAGGAGCTTGGCTGCTTTGACGGGGTCGGTCTCCCCCAGGCCATAGCTCGGGCACCAATTAGCCACGGGACAGGCACCACAGGCGGGCTTCCGGGCGTGGCAGACTCGGCGGCCGTGGAAGATCACACGGTGGGACAGCATGGTCCAGTCCCTGCGGTCAAACAACTCCGCCACGTCCTGTTCGATCTGCACAGGGTCCTCGGACTGGGTCCACCCAAACCGCTTGGCCAGCCGGGCGAAATGGGTATCGACGGAGATGCCCGGGATGCCGAAGGCGTTGGCCAGCACCACGTTGGCGGTTTTGCGGCCCACCCCGGGCAAGGTGACCAGGTCTTCCATCCGCCCCGGGACCTCGCCGTCAAAGTCATCCACCAGGCGGGTGCACAGCGCCAGGACGTTCCTCGCTTTGGCGCGGAAGAACCCCGTGGGCTTGAGGATCGTTTCAAGCTCCGTGGGTTCCGCCTCGGCCAGGGACCGGGCATTGGGCCAGCGTGCGAACAGCACTTTGGTGACCTGGTTGACCGTGACGTCGGTGGTCTGGGCGGACAGCACGGTGGCCACCAGCAGTTCGAAGGGGTTGCGGAAGTCCAGTTCCGCGTGGGCGTAGGGATATTTTTCGGCCAGGGCCCGGTGGATGCGCCGTGCCCGCCGTTTCAGCGCCAGGACGGATTCGGACGAGACCACGGGCATCCCCGCGGCCTGCCCGTTCTTGCTGCGTGGCCCGGCCACGGCGTCAGCCGCGCTCGATGTTGCTGAGGTCGCGCAGGACGCCCAGCCGTCCGTCCGTGTGCTGGACCAGGAATTCGTGGCCCCGGTCCTCAAGCGCCAGTACCCAGCCGCCGGGCTCGATCACGAAGGCAGGCGCACCGGTGCGGGGGTCGTAGGCGGTGCGGTGCTGGGCGACGGCGAACCAGAAAGCCTCATGGATGGGCTGCCCGTCGGTCTCGTCATGGCGGGTGGACGGGTCCACCGTCGCGCCGATGGGATGCTCGGAACGGACCTGCTGGTGGACAGCGGTGGCGGCCGGCGGCTCCCACGCTGCCTGCGGAGCGCCCGCGGCGGGGACGGCACCGTGCTGGGTCTCCTCGGCTGCCGGGGCCGGGGTTGAGCCAGGACGGACGACGTCGGCCGCCTGGGTGGGCGGGCCGGCGTCCACATGCGGCGTGCCGGCATCCCGGTCGGCGGCTTCGGGGGCGGTTGATACAGGGGTGGATGATACAGGGCTGGTTGATACAGGGGCGGTTGGCGCCGCGGGGGTCGAGGCAGCCGGACCCGCGACGGTGCCCGCAGCTGGAGCGCCGGCAGCTGGAGCGCCGGCAGCTGCAGCGCCGGTCCCTGCAACGGCAGCCCCGGCATTGGCCACGGGGACGGCGGCAGTGGCGGGCGTGTGGGTGGAACGCGCCGGCGCAGGGTTGGGGCTGGAAGATCCCGGCTCGACGGCGGAGGAACCTGCACCGGCCCCACCGAACAGGGTGGCACCTTTGAAGCCGCCCTTTGACTGGTTGGAGCCGGACTCCGGCTTGGGGGCTTTGGGGGTGCGCGGCTTCCGCAGCGGGACCGCGGCCTCGCGGGCCACAATGTGCGCCGGCGTCTCTGGCCGGTCCTTGAAGTCACCGGAAAGGTACGGCAGGAACCGGCCCAGCACGGTGGCGGCGAAGAGGACGAGCGAGCCGATCAGGCCCACCAGCAGGCTGGTGACGTAGCCGCCTGCAACGGACAGGAAGAAGAAGGCCAGGGCGAAGGAGGCCACAACGGAGGCGAACTGGTCGATCGAGAGCGACCCCACGCGGATCCTCGTGCCGGGTGCCAGGCGGCGCGCCGCGAACAATGCGCTGGCGATCAGCGGCAGGACGATGCCCAGTCCCAGGAAGAACAGGTTGTTGAGGTTCCACAGGTTGTACCGGGCGCCGAAGAGGGGAAGCAGGGACGCGACAAAGAGGATCAGGGTGCCTGCGAAGACGGCCAGGTCGCGCACGGTGAACGGACCGAGGACCGCCTGGTTGGCGTTCGGGTCGATCTTCCCGGAGCCGGCCTTCTGCCCTGCAGCCTGCCCCTTGGCGGCGTTGCCGGCCGGTGTCGCGTGCGCGGATCCTCCCACGGCAGGCCCGGAGGCTCCTGGCCCTGCCTTGGTGTCCGGACCCGTTCGCTGGCCGTAACTCTGCTGGTTCATTCTGCTCTCCTTAGCGTGGCGGCACCGGGCCCGGTCCGGACCCGAAAACTGTGCCGTCTTGACATGCGGTCCGGGCCCGGCAAGGCGCTGTTTGCGCCCGGCCGGAGAGGTCCGAAGTGAAGTCACAATTCCATCTCAGCCTAGTCAACGGCCCGGCCGATCACTAGCTGGGGCAGGCCTCCGGCGGTGCCTGGCGAGTCATGAAGAGACCATTCACCGCATAAAAAATGCCGCTCATGGTCGCCTATGTGACGGGGCACACAGCGGATGCACCGTAAGCATTAGGCTTGGTTGCGGAACAGCTCTTTGCGGTATGCCCGCCCCCGGCTGGAGCCCAATGCCGTGCGATCGGCGGGCCAATGCGGTGGCGGCGTCCCGCGCGGCAAAGATCGATGAATGATGAGGTTCACATGTCCCAGGACACCCCCAGCTCCACGGCTACCGTTCCGTCCGCTTCCGCCCAGCCGGCAGGACAGCAAGGCCACCAGGGCGATGCCTTCGCGAACCTGCTGCATGAGACGCGGGCCTTTCCACCCTCCCCGGAATTCGCGGCCGACGCCGTTGTCACCGCCGCCGAGTACGGGGAGGCGAACGCCGACCGGCCCGCGTTTTGGGCGAAGAAGGCCCGGGAGCTGCTGACGTGGTCCAAGGACTTCACACAGGCGCTGGACTGGTCTGATCCGCCGTTCGCCAAGTGGTTCGTTGGCGGCGAAATCAACGCGGCGTACAACGCGCTGGACCGGCATGTGGAGGCCGGCAACGGCGACCGCGTGGCCATCTACTTCGAGGGCGAGCCCGGCGACACCCGCACCTATACCTACTCCCAGCTGACCGAGGAAGTGAAGAAGGCGGCCAACGCTTTCGAGTCATTGGGCGTTGCCAAGGGTGACCGGGTTGCGGTGTACCTGCCGATGATCCCGGAGGCCGTGATCACGCTGCTGGCCTGCGCACGCATCGGCGCGGTCCACTCGGTGGTGTTCGGTGGATTCTCCGCGGAGGCCCTCCGGTCCCGGATCGACGACGCCGAAGCCAAGCTGGTGGTGACCGCCGACGGCACCTACCGCCGAGGCAAGCCGAGCCCCCTGAAGCCGGCCGTCGATGATGCCCTGGCCCACGATGGCCACACGGTCCAGAACGTGGTGGTGGTCAAGCGCAACGGCCAGGACGTGGACTGGCACGAGGGCCGGGACCACTGGTGGGCGGACACGGTGGGGACGGCCAGCGCAGAGCACACCGCAGTGGGCCACGATTCGGAGCACCCGCTGTACATCCTCTACACGTCCGGTACCACCGGGAAGCCCAAGGGCATCCTGCACACCACCGGCGGCTACCTCACCCAGACCGCCTACACCCACAGGGCGGTCTTTGACCTGCATCCGGAAACGGACGTGTACTGGTGCACGGCCGACGTCGGCTGGGTCACCGGCCACTCCTACGTCGCCTACGCCCCGCTCATCAACGGCGCCACGCAGGTCATGTACGAGGGCACGCCGGACTCCCCGCACCAGGGCCGCTGGTGGGAGATCGTGGAAAAGTACAAGGTCTCCATCCTGTACACCGCTCCCACCGCCATCCGCACCTTCATGAAGTGGGGCTCGGAGATCCCGGCGAAGTACGATCTTTCCTCCCTGCGGGTGCTGGGTTCGGTGGGCGAGCCCATCAACCCCGAGGCCTGGATGTGGTACCGCAAGGTAATCGGCGGCGACAAGGCGCCCATCGTGGACACCTGGTGGCAGACCGAAACCGGCGCACAGATGATCGCCCCGCTTCCCGGGGTCACCGCCACCAAGCCCGGCTCCGCCCAGGTGCCGCTGCCCGGTATCGCCGTGGACGTGGTGGATGAAATGGGCGAGTCCGTCCCCAACGGCCACGGCGGTTTCCTGGTGATCCGCGAACCCTGGCCGGCCATGCTGCGCGGCATCTGGGGCGACCCGCAGCGGTTCAAGGACACCTACTGGTCCCGCTTCGAAAACATGTACTTCGCCGGGGACGGCGCCAAGAAGGACGAAGACGGGGACATCTGGCTGCTGGGCCGCGTGGACGACGTCATGAACGTCTCCGGGCACCGGCTCTCCACCACAGAAATCGAATCCGCCCTGGTGAGCCACCCCGCCGTGGCGGAGGCCGCCGTCGTGGGCGCCACGGACGAAACCACCGGCCAGGCCGTGGTTGCGTTCGTGATCCTCCGCGGCGATGCCGTGAACAACGGCGACGCCACCGTCCAGGAGCTGCGCAACCACGTGGGCAAGGAAATCGGGCCCATTGCCAAGCCCAAGAACATCCTGGTGGTGCCTGAACTGCCCAAGACCCGGTCCGGCAAGATCATGCGCCGGCTCCTCAAGGACGTGGCGGAAGGCCGCGACCCGGGCGACGCCACCACGCTGTCCGACCCCACGATCATGCAGCAGATCGCGGCCAGCCTCCGGAAGTAGCAATACGGCGACGGCGCTTCCCCAGCCGGGGAGGCGCCGTCGCCGTATGCTGGGAGCACCCTTGCCACCCGCGTTGAAGGATCCGCCTCCATGCTGCCTGCCGCCCGACACCAAGCAATCCTGGATGCCGTCCAGCGGGAGCGGGTGGTCCGGGTCTCGGACCTCGCCACCCAGCTTGGCGTCTCGTTGATGACGGTGAGGCGGGACATCGAGCTGCTCGAGGAGGGCGGCAAGCTGGAACGAATCCACGGCGGCGCCAAGCTGCCGGGGGATGCAAGCACGCATGAGCCCGGTTTCGAGCTGAAGTCCACGCAGTTGACCGTGGAGAAGCGCGCCATCGCCGTGGAGGCGGCCGCCCTGGTCCACGAGGGCATGGCGGTCGGCCTGGGTGCCGGCACCACCACGTGGGCATTGGCCAAGGAACTGGTTGGAGGGCCGCGGATCACGGTGGTCACCAACTCTGTCAGGATCGCGGACCTCTTCCACCACGCTGCCTCGTCCGGCTCGGCCCGTTACTCCTCCACCGTGATCCTGGTGGGCGGCGAGCGCACGCCCTCAGACGCCCTGGTGGGGCCCATCGCAACGGGCGCCCTCAAGCAACTGCACCTGGACGTGCTGTTCCTGGGCGTCCACGGGATGGATGCCGAGGCGGGCTTCACCACACCCAACCTGCTCGAAGCCGAAACCGACCGGGCCTTCATGGCAGCAGCGCGCAAGACAGTGGTGCTGGCCGACCACACCAAATGGGGAATGCTGGGCATCAGTTCCATCGCCGCCCTGGATGACGTGGATGAGGTCATCAGCGATTCCGGACTTGGCCCGGAGGCCCGGCGGGTCCTGCAGGAGCGGACCAGGCTGCGCCTGCCCGCCATGCAGTCGGCCGGCTAGGGGCAGCCGCAGGATTGGCGTACGTGCAGTTTGGTGGGAAAGATCCGGTGCCGCGGGGCCTCCCCCCGGCTGGCTCCAACGAGTGCCGCCACGGCAGCCTCCGCCATGGCCGCCACCGGCTGCTCAACGGTGGTCAGCGGCGGCCAGGAGTATTCAGAGTCGGCCGAGCCGTCAAAAGACGCCACGGCAATGTCGCCCGGAACAGACAGTCCCGCTTCATGGATGGCCCGCAGCAGTCCAATCCCCTGCATATCGGACGTGGCGAAGACGGCCGTTGGCCGGTTCACTGACGCCAGGAGGCGTTGCCCGGCCACGTACCCTCCGGGCCGGGTGAAGGCACTGTAGGCAATGGGCCCCTCGGGCAGACCAGCTTCCTGGAGCGCCTGCCGCCAACCTACTTCACGGCCGTCGGTCTCCCCGGAGACGTTGGTTCCCATGGCCAGGCCGATGTTGGTGTGGCCATGGCTGATCAGGTGTTCCACCGCGATCCTGGCTCCGGCCGCCAGGTCCACACCGATGCTGTTGAAGCCCGGGGCGTCACGTTCCTGGTTGAGCAGCACGGACGGGATGTCCGCCGTTTCCAGCGCCTCGAGATCGGGTTCGAAAAGGACGCTGGCCAGCAGGACGCCGTCCACCTGCCGGGCGGCGAGGTTCCGGATGTTGCGGCGTTCCTTGGCCAGGTTTCCGTCCGAGTTGCTCAACACCAGCGCGTACCCCAGGTCTGCGGCGGCATCCTCCACGGCGTGCGAAAACAGTGAGAAGAACGGGTTCGAGATGTCCGGGACGATAAGCCCCAGGGTCTCGCTTGAGCCGAGCTTCAGCGCCCGCGCGGCGGCGTTGGGCCGGTAGCCCAGGACGCGGATGGCGTCCTGGACCTTGGCTTCGGTGGCCGGCGCCACTTTCTTGGGTCCGCCATTGACCACGTAACTGACGACGGCGGTGCTGACGCCGGCATAGCGCGCCACATCCTTGCGGGTCACCGGGCCGCCGCGGGAGGCCTGCGCGGCCGGGGAAGTCATGCTGTCCATGCTAACCACTCATACCCGGCGCATCCCCAAAGTCACGGATGGGAAGCCGTACGCCGTTTTGCAGGGCGGACTGGTGGGCCACGATACCCGGGAGGGTGAAGCGGGCGGCCACCCACGCATTCACGGGCGGCAGTGTGCCGTCATTGACCGCCGTGACGAAGTCGTCCACCAGGAAATGGTGGCTTCCCTCGTGCCCGTTCGGTGCGCCGCGGAACTCCTCAGGCAACCGTCCGGCGTCGTGGACGGGAGCGAGTCCCGACACGAATGCGTCCCGGAGTTCCGGGGCCACGTTGGCCAGTGAGGGATCGTCCAGGGACATGCTGGGCCGGGTTTCCATCTGCTCGGAGATGTCGTGGACATTCTGTTTGTCCTGCCAGACGGTGACCCTGGCGAGCTGTTCAAAGCTTGCCTCCGTGCCAAAAAACCGGAAGCGCGATTCGCGGATGTGGGACGGATAGCCCACGCGGCGCATCTCGTTGGTGCGCATCACGCCGCCGTCGTTCAGTTCAAAGAGCGCCGTGGCGTTGGAGAAGTCATTGCCGAACATGCTGACGTCCTTGTCGAATACCCCGTCGTCCCGCTGGTCCTTGACGCCCACGCAGCTGACGCTGACGGCGTGCGCCGGGATGGCCCCCAGCACCCCGCCGATCGCATGGGTGGGGTAGAGCATTGGCGGGTAGCTTGCCGTCTCCTTCCACCGCTCGCCCCCGCTGTACTGGTAGGCGTCATAAAAGCCGAGGTCCATGTCGTGGACGTAGTCGCCTTCGGAGTAGAAGACCCGGCCAAACCTGCCGGCCGCCTGCTGTTCGCGGGCATACACGGTGGCGGGGTTGTAGTAGCTGGTCTCACCCATCATGTACACCTTGCCGGTGTCCCGGATGGCCTGGATGATGCGGGCGATCTCCTCTTCGGCAACCGCCATGGGCACGGCTGAGTAGACGTGCTTGCCGGCGCGGAGAGCACGCTCCACCAGGGGTCCGTGCGTCCAGCGCTGGGTAAAGACCGCCACGGCGTCGACGTCGGAGGCCAGAAGGGCGTCAAAGTCGGGCACGACGCCGGCAAGATCCAGCCTTCGGACCACGGATTCAGCCCGCTCCGGCAGCTCGTCCACAACATAGACCGCACTGACGCCGGGATGCAGGTTGAACAGGTGTGCGAACTGGCTGCCGAACTGGCCCGCGCCCACGATGCCGATGGAGAACGTCATTGTTTGCCTTCCGATTGAAGTTTCTCCGAGTGTTTCACCCGCATCTACTCGAGTCAATATCCAGTCACTGGCGTAATTGCCCTGGTTTTGAAACATTGAAATAAGCCCTTGCCGTCCAATATCTACTCGTGTAGATTTCTTTCCAGCCTGTTACTTCCATCACACTCAGGAAAGGGTCGACGATGACCACCCTTACCAGGAACGCCAGCCCGGCAGTGCACCCAGCGCACCGGCCGCTGAAGCGCCGGGGACAGAGCGACCTGAAGATCGCATTGTTCTTCATAGCCCCGGCGATGATCGGATTTATCGTTTTCTACCTGGTGCCCACCCTGCGGGGCATCTACCTCAGCTTCACCGAATACAGCATCCTCGGCGACCCGACGTGGATCGGTGCCGCCAACTATGAGGCCATCGCCAAGGACCCCCTGTTCTGGAATGCGCTGGCTGTCACCGGGCAGTACGTCCTGATCAACATCCTCCTCCAGACCACGCTCGCACTGGGGCTTGCCCTGCTGATGCACCGGGTAGCCAAATCAACCGTGATCCGCGGCGCGCTCCTGCTGCCGTACCTGATGGCGAACGTGATCGCCGCCCTCCTCTGGTTCTGGCTCCTGGACTACCAGATCGGCATCGTCAACTACTTCATCGACGCCATCGGCCTGCCCAAGGTGGCATTCTTCGGCAGCGAGGAATGGGCCATCCCCACCCAGGCCCTCATCAACACCTGGCGGCACATGGGCTACACCGCCCTGCTGCTGTTCGCCGGCCTGCAGGCCATTCCCAGCCACGTCTACGAAGTGGCCAACCTGGACGGCGCCTCACCCTGGCAAACATTCCGCAAGATCACCATGCCGCTGCTGCGCCCGGTGCTCGCGCTGGTCCTGATCGTCACCGTCATCGGTTCCTTCCAGGTGTTCGACACCGTTGCCGTCACCACCCTGGGCGGACCCGTCAATGCCAGCCGGGTGCTGCAGTTCTACATCTACCAAAAGGCCTTCACGGAATCGGACTTCGGCTACGGCTCCGCCCTGGCGGTCATCCTCTTCGTCATCCTCGCCCTGGTGGCCTTCATCCAGATGAAGTTCCTCAAGGGCAACGAATCAGACCTGGATTAAGGACACTTCCATGACCACCGCAAAAGTCTCCGCACCCGCCCGGCCCGCCACCCGGCGTCGTCCGTTCAACTGGCGCCGCACCGCCGCCTGGTTCCTTGTGGCCATCGCCGTGGCCGTCTCGGTCCTCCCCTTCTACTGGATCCTCCGGACGGCACTGTCCACCAACGGGGCCCTGGCCGGCAACGCCACCAACCTGCTGCCCGCAGAATTCAGCCTGGGCGCATTCCAGCGCGTCTTCGGCCTGCAGTCCCCCGAAGAGGCAGTGGCCCAGGGCGGATCCGGCGCGCAAATCGACTTCTGGATCTACCTGCGCAACTCCGTGCTCTTTGCCTCCATCACCACCACCGGCGCAGTGTTCTTCAGCGCCATGGCCGCCTACGCCTTCGCCCGGCTGCGGTGGCGGGGACGGAACCTGGTCTTCAGCCTGTTCCTGGCCACCATGATGGTGCCGCCGATCTTCACCGCGCTGCCCAACTTCCTCCTGATCAAGAACCTGGGCCTGCTCAACACCATGGCGGGGCTGGTACTCCCCTACATCTTCATGACCCCGTTCGCCATTTTCTTCCTCCGGCAGTTCTTCCTGAACATGTCCCGCGAGGTGGAGGAAGCGGCAATGCTCGACGGCGCCAAGCACCTTCGGATCTTCTTCCAGATCATCCTGCCAAACGCCGCAGCCCCCATCGCCACCCTGGCCCTGCTCACCTTCATCGGCCAGTGGAACGAGTACTTCTGGCCGCTGCTGGTGGGCCAGGAGGAGTCCGTCCGCGTCCTCACGGTGGGCCTGGGCGTCTTCAAGTCCCAATCGCCGCAGGGAGCGCCGGACTGGTCCGGCCTTATGGCGGCCACGCTGGTCTCCGCCCTTCCCGTCCTGATCCTGTTCGCCGTCTTCGGCAAGAAAATCGTCAACTCCATCGGCTTCTCCGGCATCAAGTAATCACCCCTTCCCTCGAAATTCCCCCTCCCGGCGCGCGCCACGGCGGCCTGCCCGGAAGCACCCTGAAAGGACCCCCATGAACCTGAACAAGAAAGCACTCGGCTCCCTCGCAGCAGCCGCGGCAGCAGTCCTGGCCCTCTCCGCCTGCGGAGGCGGCGGCTCCGCGGAAGCCGGCAAGGGCGAGATCAACTACTGGCTCTGGGACGCCAACCAGCTCCCCGCCTACAAGCAGTGCGCCGACGACTTCCACAAGGCCAACCCGGACATCACCGTCAAGGTCACCCAGCGCGGCTGGGACGATTACTGGGGCACCCTGACCAACGGATTCGTGGCAGGCACCGCCCCGGACGTCTTCACCGACCACCTGGGCAAGTACCCCGAATTCATCAAGAACAAGCAGCTGCTCGCCCTGGACGACGCCGTCAAGAAGGACAACATCGACACCGGCATCTACAACTCCGGCCTGGCGGACCTCTGGGTGGGCCAGGACGGCAAGCGCTACGGACTTCCCAAGGACTGGGACACCATCGCGCTGTTCTACAACACCAAACTTGCCGCGGACGCCGGCGTCACCCCGGAGCAGATGGCCAACCTGACGTGGAATCCGAAGGACGGCGGTTCGTACGAAAAGACCATCGCCCACCTGACCGTGGACAAGAACGGCAAGCGCGGCGACGAGCCCGGCTTCGACAAGAACAACGTTGCCGTCTACGGGCTCGGCCTCAACGGCTCCGGTTCCGGCCAGGGCCAGACCGAATGGAGCTACCTGACCGGCACCACCGGCTGGACGCACACGGACAAGAACCCGTGGGGCAAGCACTTCAACTACGACGACCCCAAGTTCCAGGAAAGCATCGACTGGTTCGCCGGGCTGGTGGAGAAGGGCTACATGCCCAAGCTCGAAACCACGGTGGGCGCCAGCATGGCCGATACCTTCGCCGCCGGCAAGTCCGTCATCAACGCCAACGGCTCCTGGATGATCGGTCAGTACACCGGCTACAAGGACGTCAAGGTGGGCATCGCCCCCACCCCGGTGGGTGTCAACGGCAAGCGCGCCAGCATGTACAACGGCCTGGCGGACTCCATCTACGCCGGCACCAAGAAGCCCGAGGCCGCCATCAAGTGGGTCGAATACCTCGGCTCCGCCGCCTGCCAGGACGTGGTGGCTTCCAAGGCCGTCGTCTTCCCCGCCATCAAGACCTCCGCAGACAAGGCCGTGGAAGCCTTCAAGGCCAAGGGCGTGGACGTCACCCCCTTCAGCCAGCAGGTCAAGGACGGCACCACGTTCCTCTACCCGATCGCTGACAACGCCGCGAAGGTTGACGGCATCATGAAGCCGGCCATGGACTCCGTGGTCTCCGGCAAATCCAAGGCCAGCTCCCTGACGGCCGCCAACGGCCAGGTCAACGCCCTCTTCAAGTAGCCCCCGCACGTGGCTGCGTATGTGGTCGCAGCCACCCGGCCGGGGGGCGCCCGCCCCCCCCCCCCCCCGCCGCCCCCCCCCCCCCCCCCCCCCCGGGGGGGGGGGGGGGGGGCCCCCCCCCCCCCCCGGCCGGGTGCCGCCGTCCCCTCCTCGCGGCGGCGGCACCCGGCCTCCCCTTCCCGTGATTTTCCTTTTGCGCGTTCGTGACGACGCAATCCCTGAACACTGAAAGAGACTTCCCTATGGATCCCTTGCACCTCCGTTCCGCCGGCACCAGCCTGGTGATCAGCTTCGACAGCGGAGAGGCCGAAGTCATCCACTGGGGCGCCGAGCTGGGCGCAGACCTGCCGGACCTGGCCATCCTCACGGCTGCGGTGCCGCCCTCGTCGATCGACGTCCGCGTTCCCGCGGGCCTCCTCCCCCAGGCTTCCTCGGCCTGGCGCGGGCGCCCGGCCCTGCGTGGCCACAGGATCACGGACAGCGGCGCCGGCCTGGACTTCTCCTCGCGCCTCCGCGTCACCTCCGTCAGCACCGAAGGATCCTGCGCCACCATCGTGCAGGCCGACGGCGACACGGGCCTGAGCGTCGCCACGTCCCTTGCGCTTCATGCGGGCGGCCTGCTGGAACTGCGCCACACCATCACCAATGAGGGAACCACGCCTTTCCAGGTGGACGAGCTGGCGACCGTCCTGCCCGTGGCACCGGACGCCGTCGAACTCCTTGACCTGACCGGGCGCTGGTGCCGCGAGCGGCATCCCCAGCGCCGCCCCATCCAGCAGGGCACCTGGGTTCGCACCGGCCGGCACGGCCGCACCGGCCACGATTCCTCCCTGCTGTTCGCCGCCGGCACCAAGGGCTTCGGCAACCGGCACGGCAGGGTGTGGGCCACCCACCTGGCCTGGAGCGGCAACCATGAACAGTTCGCCGACACCATCGGCGACGGCCGGACCATGATCGGCGGTTCCGAGCTGCTGGGTCCCGCCGAAGTCATCCTTGAACCAGGTGCCCGCTACACCACCCCCGCTTTGTTCGCCGCCTACTCCGACCACGGCCTGGACGGCATTACCGAAGCGTTCTACAGCTGGTTCCGCTCCCGTCCCCACCATGTCCTGCCCGCCGCGTCCACCGGCCTGCCCGCCGGCAAGCCGCGGCCCGTCGTCCTCAACGTCTGGGAGGCCGTCTACTTCAACCACAACCTGGACATCCTGACCGAACTGGCGGAATCGGCCGCCGACCTCGGCGTGGAGCGCTTCGTGCTCGACGACGGCTGGTTCCGCGGCCGCCGGGACGACCATGCAGGCCTGGGCGACTGGTACGTGGACGAAACCCTGTGGCCCAACGGCCTGGCCCCCCTCATCGACGCCGTCACCTCCCGCGGCATGGAGTTTGGGCTGTGGGTTGAACCGGAGATGGTCAACCTTGACTCGGACATCGCGCGCGCCCACCCTGACTGGATCGTGGGCCCGTCGGCGAAGGCACACAAGGACGGCGGCCGGCTGCCCCTGGAGTGGCGCAACCAGCACGTCATCGACCTGGTGAACCCGGACGCGTGGCAGTACATCTACGACCGGATCGACGGGCTCCTGTCCGGCAACAACATCAGCTACCTGAAGTGGGACCAGAACCGCGACCTCGTGGAACACGGCCACGCCGGCGCCCCTTCCGTCCACGCGCAGACCCTCGCCGCGTACCGGTTGTTCGACGAGCTCCGCAAGGCACACCCCGGCGTGGAGATTGAAAGCTGCTCCTCCGGCGGCGCGCGCGTGGACCTGGGCATCCTGGAGCGGACCGACCGGATCTGGGCCTCGGACTGCAACGATGCGCTGGAACGGCAGACCATCCAACGCTGGACCGGCGCGGTGGTCCCGCCCGAGCTGGTGGGCAGCCACATCGGCCCCACCACGTCGCACACCACCGCCCGCACGCACGACCTGTCCTTCCGGGCCATCACCGCCCTGTTCGGCCACTTTGGCATGGAATGGGACGTCCGGAGCGTCCAGGGCAAGGAGCGCGACGAACTTCGGCGCATCGTGGGCCTGTACAAGGAACACCGGGACCTGATCCACAGCGGCCGCCGGGTCCACGCGGACGTCGCCGATGATGCCTTCCTGCTGCACGGCGTGGTGGCGGACGGGTCCATCGCGGACAGCACGACGGCGGCCCTGTTCGCCGTTGTGGGCACGCGCACCTCTGCCGCGGAGCAGCCCGGACGCATGGGCCTCCCCGGCCTGGAGCCGGAGCGGAATTACCGGATTGAGGTCCTCGCCCCCGTCCAGGAGGACGCCGACTACGCGCACACCTTCACCCAGGCGCAACCGCCGGCGTGGCTTGCCGGTGGAGCCGTTGCCAACGGCCGTTTCCTCGCGGAGGTAGGGCTGCCGATGCCGGTGCTGAACCCCGAGCATGCCCTGCTGCTGAAGGCGACGGCCCTCTAAACAGCCATCGGACCCCCTGCCCGCCGCGCATCCGGACGTAAGAATGCGCGGCGGGCAGGGCCAACCGATAGATTTGCAGGCATGACTGAAGCCTCCTCCACCGTCGAAGCCGGCCGCGGCACCATCCTGGTCATCAATGGCCCCAACCTGAACCTGCTGGGTACGCGGGAGCCGGAGAAGTACGGCACCTCCACCCTTGCCGATGTGGAGCGGCTGGCCGCTTCCGCCGGAGAGCGGCACGGTTTCGCAGTGGAGTGCGTCCAGTCCAACCACGAAGGCGTCCTGCTGGACACCATCCACGCCGCCCGGGGCACCGCGGTGGGCATTGTCCTGAACGCCGGCGCCTTCACGCACACGTCCGTGGCTCTTCGTGACGCCCTGGCCGCCGTGCAGGTGCCCACCGTCGAGGTGCACATCACCAACGTGCACCAGCGCGAGGAATTCCGGCACCACTCCTACCTGTCGCCGGTCTGCGCGGCGGTGATCGTTGGTGCCGGGGTGTTCGGCTACAAACTTGCCATCGACTACCTGGCCGAGGTCCTGTAGCCGGGAGCCGCTACTTCTGGATGCACTGCCCGGAGGAGACGGGTGTGGACAATGCGGGTGCCTGCTCCGCGACCGGGTCAAGATCGTTCATGGTGATGGCGAACCCCACCTCGGCGTCAGAGGTTGCCTTGGCAAAGACCACCCCGGCCACCTGGCCGTCAGTGGTCAGCAGCGGGCCGCCCGAGTTTCCCGGCTGCACGTCCCCGGCAAGGCGGTAGATGTCCTCCGGGGACGGGTTGTTCCCGTAGATGTCCGGGACCAGGACCGTGGCAATGTCCTGCACGGTGGCGGGCTTGGACTGGAAAGGCCCGCCGTGCGGGTACCCGGCGAACGCGGCCTGGCTGCCGCCGGGCAGGTCGCGGCTCAGCGGCAGCGGCCGGGACGGCAGGTTGTCCACCGCCAGGACCGCCAGATCCCGCTTGGTGTCGAAGTAGACCACGCGGCCGGGCATCGCACCGCCGTCGGGCATCTCCACTACCGGCTGCGACACGCCCGCAACGACATGGGCGTTGGTCACCACGCGGTCCGGGGAAACCACGAAGCCGCTGCCGGTCTGGTTCTGGCCGCATTCGTAGGCAGTGCCGGCGATCCTCAGGACGGACTGCGCCGCTTTGTTCAGCGCCGGAGTGTTGGTGCTGGTGTTGGGCACCTGGACCGCCTGGCCCTGGTCCAGCCCTTCGATCAACGTGGGAATGCCGTTGCCGATCACGGTGGACCGCAGCTGCGCCATGGTGGCCTTGACGGGGGTGGGGGTGAGCCCGTCGATGAAGCGGATCACCTTGGACTCGGCCAGCTGCTGGGACACGAAAGGCACGCCCAGGGAGCTGACGCTGAACGCCAGCATGGACATGACCAGCGCGGAGACCACCAGGTTCAGCGCCCCGCCCACCAGCCGGTCCACCGCCCGCAAGGGACGGATCCGCACCACGCCGCGCAGTTGCCGCCCGGCCATGGTGCCCAGGCCATGTCCCACGGCCATCAGCACGACGGCGGCAGCGATGATGGCGGTAAGCCTCCACCCGGAGTCCTCGACAAAGGTGCTGACGAGGGGGACGGCAAAGAATGCGGCGATGGCACCGGCAGCAAACCCGGCGAGGCCGCCGACAGTGACCAGGAACCCGTTGCGGAGGCCATAGATCAGGTATGACAGCAGCGCCAGGATCAGGACGATGTCCAGGACAGTCAGGCCGACCACAAAGGCTCCTTATTTACAGTTGAACCCCCATTCTAGTGGCGGACGCTGACAATCTTCTGTGGCGTGCACCGCCCTCCGGCAGACCTGCATTCGGTTGCCCGCAGGCGTTTCGGCTGCCAAGTTCGTCACAGAACGTTGAAAATTCTGAAACAATGGCACAAGCGCCACAGCCGATACTTTTACTCAGGAGATTTCATGGACATCGAGGTACTGCGCCGAGCACCCCTTTTCGCCACGCTCGACGACGACGCATTCCGGCTGCTGACGGACGAGCTCACCGAGGTGGACCTGTCCCGCGGCGCTTCGGTGTTCCGCGAAGGTGACCAGGGTGACCAGCTGTACTTCATCGTCTCCGGCAAGGTAAAGCTTGGCCGCACCTCGCCCGACGGCCGTGAATCGCTCCTGGCCATCCTCGGCCCGGGCGAGCTCTTTGGTGAGATGGCGCTGTTCGACCCCAGCCCCCGCACCGCCACCGCCACCGCGGTCTCCGAAACCCGGCTGGCCGGGCTGAAGAACGAGAGCCTGAACGCCCTGCTGCGCACCCGCCCGGAGGTTTCGGCCCAGCTGCTGCAGGCCCTGGCCCGCCGCCTGCGCCGCACCAACGACTCCCTCTCGGACCTTGTGTTCTCCGACGTCCCCGGCCGCGTGGCAAAGGCGCTGCTGGACCTGGCGGACCGCTTCGGCCGGCCGGCTACCGACGGCGTCCTGGTGGCCCACGAGCTCACGCAGGAAGAACTGGCGCAGCTGGTGGGCGCCTCCCGCGAAACGGTCAACAAGGCCCTGGCCGAGTTCGTCCAGCGCGGCTGGCTGCGCCTCGAAGCCCGCGCGGTGGTCATCCTGGACATGCAGCGCCTCCGCCAGCGCTCCCGCTAGGACCAACAAAAACCAGAACCAAGAAATACCAAGCCCAACAAAAACCAGGCCCAACAGGAAAGGCCGCCCCTCGGGGCGGCCTTTCCTGTGCCTGACCTTTTGTGCCTGACCTTTTGTGCCTGGAACGTGGGTCAGTTCTTCGCCACGTCCAGTTCCACCACAGCCCACGACAGGGCGGGAAGTCCCAGCCGGAGCTCAGATCCGGTTGCCTTGGCTCCCTCAAGCGGCTTCAGGCCCACCCGGTCGGGTTTTTCCTGGTTGTTGATGGTGAAGCGGTCGCCGCCTTCCGGGATCTCGAGCACCTCCGCCCTGACCACCCGCCGTGCGTCGAAGCCCCGCAGGCTGACCTCCACGTCCGCGGCCTCTTCCAGGCCGCGGTTGGCCAGGAACAGGGCCACGCGGCCGGTTTCCTCGTTCCAGGTGGCGCTGACATCCACCAGGTCCGTGTCACCAAACCGGCTGTTGGCGTACTGGTCCGAGTCCACGGACAACCGCAGGATCTGGCCCTTGGCCAGCTCTGCCATCCGGGCGAACGGGTGGAAGATGGTCTGGCGCCAGGCCGGGCCGTTCTCCTCGCTGAAGATCGGGGCGATCACGTTGACCAGCTGCGCCTGGTTGGCGATTTTGACGCGGTCGCCGTGGCGGAGCAGCGAGTTCAGCAGGGTTCCCACCACCACGGCATCCGTCACGTTGTACTTGTCCTCGATAAGCCGGGGGTGCTCGCGCCAGCCGGCCTTGGCGACGTTGCGCAGCTGGTCCTCGGTGTCCCGGCCGCGCTGGTACCAGACATTCCATTCGTCGAAGGAAAGGTTGATGTGTTTCTTGTGCTTTCCCTTCGCCCGGACGGCGTCGGCGGTTGCGATGACTGACTCGATGAAATAGTCGGTGTCGACTGCGCTGGCGAGGAAGCTGCCCACGTCGCCGTCGTGCTCCTGGTAGTAGGCGTGGAGGGAGACGTAGTCCACCTCGTCGTAGGCATGGGTCAGGACAGTCTGCTCCCAGGCGCCGAAGGTGGGCATGCCGGAGTTGGAACTTCCGCAGGCCACCAGTTCAATGTCCGGGTCCACGAAACGCATGGCCTTGGCGGCTTCCTGGGCCAGACGGCCGTATTCCTCTGCGGTCTTGTGGCCGATCTGCCACGGCCCGTCCATCTCGTTGCCCAGGCACCAGAGCTTGATGTTGAACGGATCCTTGTGGCCGTTCTTCGCGCGGAGGTCGGACCAGTAGCTGCCGCCGGGGTGGTTGGCGTACTCGACGATCTCGCGGGCCGCGTCCACTCCCCCGGTGCCCAGGTTGATGGCTTCCATGATTTCCGTGCCGGCCTGGCGGGACCAGTCCACGAATTCGTGGAGGCCGAACGCATTGGTCTCCACGGTGTGCCAGGCGCCGTCCAGCCGGCGGGGCCGGTTTTCGCGGGGGCCGATGCCGTCTTCCCAGTTGTAGCCGGAGATGAAGTTGCCGCCCGGGTAGCGGATGACGGTGGCGCCGAGTTCCTTGACGAGTTTGAGGACGTCCTGCCGGAAGCCGTTTTCATCCGCTTCAGGGTGGCCCGGTTCGTAGATGCCGGTGTAGACGCAGCGGCCCATGTGCTCCACGAAGGAGCCAAAGAGGCGTCGGGGGACTTCGCCGATGGTGAAGTCGCGGTCGAGGGTGATCCGTGCGCGGGACATGTGGGACATCTCCTTGGTTGTGGTTGGTTCGCAGGTGTGGGTCTGGATGGGCGGAAGGTGCCGGCTCAGGTTCCGGCGAGGCCCGTCGTCGCGACGCCCTTGATGATCTGGCGCTGGAAGAAAAGGAACACGAGGATGAGCGGCAGCGCCGCGAGCAGGGCGGACGCCATGTTCTGCGCGTACTGGATGCCGTAGGCGCTCTTGATGGTTTGCAGGCCCACCGGGAGGGTGAGCAGCGAGGCGTCGTTGGTGGCGATGAACGGCCACAGGAAGTTGTTCCATGCGCCGATGAACACAAAGATGGCGACGGCGGCCAGGATGGGCCGGGACAACGGCAGGATGATCTGGGTGAAGATCCTCATGCGGCTGGCACCGTCCATCACCGCGGCCTCCTCAAGTTCGCGGGGAATCTGGTCGAAGAACTTCTTGAGTACGAACACCATGGCCGGGTGGATGACCTGGGGCAGGATGATGGCCCATGAGGTGTCCACCATGTGCAGGGCGAGCATCTGGTAGAAGAGCGGAATGATCAGGACCGGCGGCGGGACGATGATGGAGGCGATGATCACCGTCATCAGCACCTTCTTGCCCTTGAAGTCGATCCGGGACAAGGCGTAGGCCACGAGCGCCGAGATCACCAGGGTGATGGCCGTGATGGCGGCCGAGGTATAGAGGGAATTCCACGTCCAAAGCGGGATGTTTCCGTCCTGGAAGACCTTGACGAATGCGTCGGCAGTAAAGCCCGACGGCGGCAGCCAGCTGACCTTCGGAGCTGCGGCATCCGTCTCGCTCTTGAAGGCGGTGGCGGTGGCCCAGGCGAACGGGACCAGCCACAGGACCGCGATGGCCGCGGCCACCACCAGGGTGGCGATCTTGCCCGGGGTCATCGTCTTGCGGGGCTGGCGGGTTTCCTGGCTGGTGTTGGTGCCTGGTCGGGGCCGGCTGATGGTCTGGGTTGCCATGGTTATGCACTCCTGCGGCGGGTGATGACGAACTGCATGACCGAGACGACCACGATCAGTCCGAAGAAGATGTAGGAGATGGCTGCGGAATAGCCCAGCCGGTAGCCGGTGAACCCGGTTTCGAAGATGTACTGCACCACCGGCCTGGTGGACCCTCCGGGCCCGCCGGCGGTCATCTGGTACACCTGGTCGAAGATCTTGAGCGAGGCAAGGACCTGGAGGAGCACGATCATCACGGTGGTGGGGCCCAGTTGCGGCAAGGTGATCGAGAAGAGCTGGCGCCAGGCTCCGGCGCCGTCGAGGGATGCCGCCTCATAGTGCTGCTGCGGGATGTTCTGCATGGCCGCCAGGTACAGCAGGAAGTTGAACCCCACCGTCCACCACAGCGTGGCAATGACGATGGCCCACATGGCCACGTTGGGGTCGTTGAGCCAGGCGACTTTGGGGATGCCGATCCTGGACAGGGAATCGTTGATGAGGCCCAGCTGCGGGTTGTACATCCAGCTGAAGAACAGCGAAACGACGGTGGACGCGAGCAGGTACGGGGCAAAGTAGGACAGGCGCCACAGCCACTGCGCCGGCAGGCCGGCGTTGAGCAGTGCCGCCATCACCAAAGCGACCAGCACCAGCGGGACCGTGCTGATGACGGTGAAGTAGAGGGTGTTGCCGAGCGAACGCCACATGTCGGCATCGGCGAAGGCTTCGGCGTAGTTCGCGAAACCGATCACGCTGTCGTTGGCTCCGGTAAGGGATTTGCCGGTGAGGCTCATATAGATGCCGTAAAGAACCGGCCACACCAGGAAGACGACGAAGAAAGCCAGGAAGGGCGCCGCAAACCCCCAACCGCTGAGGTTGCTCCTGGCGAGGCTCCCGGTCCTGCGCCGGGCTGCTGGTGAAGAACTCATGAAGGACTCCTTTGTCGCTCGGGCGGTTAGACCGGATTTGGCCGGGAAAGAAGGGTGTTGGTGCGCTTTTCGAAGGCGTCCCATCCGGCCGCTGCCTTGTCGCGGCCTAGGAGGACGTTTTGGACGTTTTCGGCAAAGTAGGTCTGCCAGTCGGAACCGGAGCCGCTGAACCAGGCTTCGGGATCGTAGGCAATGACGTCCGCGGCGTTGGCGTAATGCACCTGCGGTGTGAGGGCCTTATACGCCTGGGACTGGACCACGGGCTGGTAGGCGGGGATGTGTCCTGCCTCCGCCCAGGACAGCGATCCTTTGAGGATGTCGCTGACGAACTTGTAGACATCGCGCCGCTTCGTATCGTCCACGTTCAATTGCCGTGGCAGGACGAAGGAATGCGAGTCCGCGTACGCGGCCGGGGTGCCAAAGAGCGTGGGGATCGTTGCAGCGTCCACCGGGAGGCCTGCCTTCTTCATGGTCGGCAGTTCCCAGACGCCGCTGAACAGCATGCCCGAGCCGCCGCGGGCGAATTCCGCGATGCCGGTGCTGATGTCGCCGCTCTTTGCCGCAATGGTGTCGTCGAAAAGCGATGCCATGAATTCCAGCGACTCAATGGCGGCGTCCCGGTCAACCTTCATCGGCTGGCCCGGCGTCAGCGTCATGTCCGCGCCGTGCTGCTTGTAGAGCGTGTAGAACAGCCGCCACATCTGCGATCCGCTGCCGAGGTAGCCAAAGGACAACCCGTGGGCCTGCGTGACCTTCTGCATTTCCTTGGCCATGGCCATGAACCCCTGCGGGGACGTGACCTCCTGCAGCTGCCCGTTACCACCCAGGACGCCGGCCTTGCGGGCAATGTCCGTGTTGTAGAACATGATGAACGGGTGCGAATCCAGGGCGATGGAAAACACCTTGCCGTCCTGCTGGCTCTTCTGCCAGATCCGCGGGGCAAAGTCGGCGCCGGTGACGCCGTGCTCTGCCAGCAGCGAGAGGTCCCAGGGCTCAATCAGGCCGCCCGGGGCGTAGCCCGGGACACGGCTGGCGTGCATGATGGCCAACTCCGGCGGCCGGCCGCCGGCCGAGGCCATGGCGAGCTTGGTGTAGTAGGGCGGGCCCCACGCAAGGACGGTCGGGTGCACCTTGAACCCGGGGTTGGCTTCGTTCGCCTTGTTGATCATGGCCTGCATCTTGATGCCGTCGCCGCCGGACAACAGATGCCAGAACTGGATGTCCCTGGCGGCCGCTGCGGAGGCATTCCCACCGCACCCTGCCAGGGCCGCCGCAGCAATGACGCTGCCCATTGCTGCGGTTCCCGACAACAGCTGCCGTCTCGACAGCTGCCTGCCTGCGAAAAAATCAAACTGCTTCACCCGTCACTCCTTTGGATGGGTCCGCTGAAAGTCATTCCCGCGCCACAAACCGTTGCTGCCGCATGCTGGGCAGCCATGCCCCGCGGGGCCCCCGGTGTGACGCACGCCTCACATTACATCGATGTAATGGCCACCGCAATGGATAATTGTTAGCGTTCGCAAAGTGACCCGCCACTCTCGATTAGGGCTCCCGCGCCAGGATCCCGGTCGGAGGGCAGGAGCCTAGGAGGTACTCTGCCGTTCCACGATCCGGTAATCGATGGCCACTACCTTCTGCGGGCCCTCACGGTCGGCCATGCGCTCGGTCAGGAGGCGCAAGGCCTCCCTGGCCACCTGGCGCTTGTCAAAGGAAACGGTGGTCAGCGACGGCACTGCATACCTGGCGTCGGCGATGTCGTCGAAGCCGGCTACGGCCACGTCGTCGGGCACCCTGATGCCCCGCTTCCACAGCACACTGAGGGCCCCGATGGCCATGGAGTCGGTGAAGCAGAACAAGGCCTCGGGCAGGGGATGCGAGTCAAGGTAGGTGGACAGCGCTTTCGCCGCCGTATCCGGGCTCCACTTTTCGCAGGGGATGATCAGTGAGTCATCCCAGCCAATGCCAAGTTCTTCGAGTGCAGCCTGGTACCCACGGGTGCGGAGGACGGCCGCCGCCGAGCCCCTGCCTTCCGCGGCCCCCAGCACGGCAATACGGCGCCTGCCGGTGCTGCCCAGCGCCAGCGTCATGTCCCGTGCGGCGGCAACACTGTCCACCCATACACGGTCAGCCAGTTTCTGCGTCACCTCACCCAGCAGGACCACCGGAGGCAGGGCAACCCCCACCTTCACGGCACTCTCGTCCAAAACCACGGGGTTGAGGATGAGCCCGTCGATGAGGTTGGACCGCGCCCGCGACATCAGCTCGTATTCGCGCGTGGGATCGGACCCCGTCTCCTCGATCTGCACGCTCCACCCCTGCTCGTGGGCCACCTCCACCACGCTGTGTGCGATCTCGGCGGAGTACGGCGTGGCCAGATCGGGCAGGGCCAGGGCGATGACGCCCGACCTTCCGTTGCGCAGTCCCCGGGCAGAGAGGTTGGGAACGTAGTCCAGTTCCGCCATGGCCTGCTCCACCTTGATCCTGGTGGGGCCGCTGACCGGAACAATGCCGTTCATGACGTTCGAGACGGTCTTTGGCGAAACCCCTGCGAGGCGCGCTACGTCCTTGACCGTTGCGCGCAAAGGCGCCCCCTTGCTCCCGGTGTGGCTTTGGTGAAGATTTTACCCGGCTCCGTGGAGCGTCAGCGTTCGCGCTGGTGGTCCCCCGCCACGGTCTTGGCAGCCTCGACTTCGAGCATGAGCCTGCCGTCCTCTTCAACCAGGGTTGGCTGGTAAACGTGGGGCTTGCGCTTGTAGCTCAGGTAGGCAATGCAGCCGTTGGCCGCGGCCATCTTCTCGAGCATGATTTCGGAACCCGGGACCAGCAGTTCGCCCAGCGGGCGGCCCACCGTGTTCTCCTGGCCTGCCTCGTCGCCCAGCGCCGTGGAGTTCCGCTCCTGGATCACCTGCGCGGCGTTGACCCACCTGCCCCACACGCCCTTGCCGTCCAGCAGCGAAGGTTCCTGGCCCAGCGGCACCGTGGCGGCGAAGTAGCGGGTGTCGAAGCGGCGGTGCGCGAAGTCGGGGCTGCGCCAGTTGACGAGGGACTTGAGCAGGTCGGTGCGCAGGGAGAGCCCGCGCTTGCCCAGCACCTGGGCAAGCGTCTTCTCCTGGTCGGCCACCGCCACGCGTGCCCGCATCCACTCGGACGTGGACGTGGCCTCCACCGTGCTGGACATGTCGGGACCGGCCAGGAGCACGCCGGTCTCCTCGA
Source organism: Arthrobacter sp. AG367 (assembly GCF_007828995.1). Lineage (NCBI taxonomy): Bacteria > Bacillati > Actinomycetota > Actinomycetes > Micrococcales > Micrococcaceae > Arthrobacter > Arthrobacter sp. AG367. The sequence goes on along the minus strand of NZ_VIVE01000006.1, from coordinate 53,404 downwards.
AGAGTTCCCGGATGGCGCCCCCCACGTGGCGGCGGGCCAGCCCGACGTCGTCCGTTCCCATCTGCTCGGCCCAATGCTGCGGTGAGGGTCCCAGCCAACCCATGGCGTCGTCGTCGGCCGGGTCAAGGGACCCGCCGGGGAACGCCAGGACGCCCAGCGGCGAGGAGCCTGGCCGGTAACCCAGCCAAGTCTCCAGGCCGGTGGGTGAATCACGCAGGAGGACTACGGATGAGGCGTAGCGCGCGGCCCGGGGGGTGCGCTCGCCGTGTTCGAGCCAGCTTTGCGCCGCCCCTTCAAGGTCTTGGGGAAGTGCAAAAAGGCGTCGTGCGAGGTGCGGCAAGGGAAGTGTCCGGTCTTAGCTGAATTCGGCAATGAGCTCGACCTCTACGGGAGAGTCGAGCGGAAGAACGGCAACGCCGACGGCGGAACGTGCGTGCTGCCCGGCGTCACCGAGGACGCGGCCCAGCAGTTCCGAGGCACCGTTGACGACGGCGGGCTGGCCCGTGAACGAGGGATCCGAAGCGACGAATCCCACCACCTTCACGATCCGGGTGATCCGGTCCAGGTCCCCGATGACGCTCTTGACGGCAGCCAGGGCGTTGACGGCGCACACCGCTGCGAAGCGCTGCGCGTCCTCCGGGGAAACGGTGGGCTCGTCGGCGTACCCTTCGGTGCCCGCGGACACCTTGCCCGTAGCTTCGAGTTTGCCGTTAATAAACGGCAACTGGCCCGAGGTGTAGACATGGCTTCCGGAGACGACGGCGGGAACGTAGGAGGCCACCGGGGCGGCGACCTCGGGCAGGGTGATGCCGAGTTCCGCGAGGCGCTGCTCGACGGCGGATACGGGCGCCGCTGCGGCGCTGGACTGGGCTTCTGCGGGGGTGCTCATGCTACTGCTTCTCCCTTTTGAGGTAGGCGACAAGGCCGTTGCCGTCAGGTCCGGGGACTACCTGGACGAGCTCCCAGCCGTCCTCTCCCCACTGGTCCAGGATCTGCTTTGTGGCGTGGATAATGAGCGGAATCGTCGCGTACTCCCATTTGGTCATGAAAGAAAGCGTAGCCCTTGCCGGTAAAGTGGAAAACATGGCGACTCGCAAGAACCCCTTATTCGACACTGCCACCACACTGGGTAAGATCCTTCTTTTCCTTGGTGTGAGCGCAATTTGCGGTGTCCTCGTGGCAGGCCTCCTGGTGCCTGCCGCGGCCGTCTCCGGCAGCGCGGCAAGCGGTTCCATCGACTTTTTCGATTCCCTTCCGGCGGAGCTGAAGGTAGATCCCCCCAGCCAGACCACCCGGATCCTGGCTGCCGACGGCAGCGAGATCGCCAGCGTCTATACCGAGAACCGCACCAAGGTTCCGCTGGACCAGATTTCACCGAACATGAAGAACGCCATCCTCGCCGTCGAGGACAGCAGGTTCTATGACCACGGCGGCGTGGACACCACCGGCATCCTCCGCGCGCTGGTCAGCACCATCCGAGGCAACAAGCAGGGTGCCTCCACCATCACGCAGCAGTACGTCAACAACGTTCTCAACGCCAACCTCGCCGCCGCCGGCGAGGAGGACCAGATCAAGCTGAACGGCGTCAACAAGGGTGTTGGTGACAAGCTCCGCGAGATGAAGCTCGCCATCGCCCTGGAGAAGGAGTTCAGCAAGGACCAGATCCTTGAGGGCTACCTGAACATCGTGTTCTTCAACCGTGATGCATATGGCATCGAGGCCGCTTCCAGGTACTTCTTCAGCACCACCGCCAAGGACCTGACGCTCCCCCAGGCAGCGCTGCTGGCCGGCCTGGTGAACAGCCCCTCCGCCTTTGACCCCATCATCAATCCCGACAAGTCAAAGCAGCGCAGGGACCTGGTGCTGGGACTGATGCTTGACCAGAAGAAGATCACCCAGGCGGAACACGACGCGGCCGTCGCCACCCCGGTGGAGCCCAAGGTGACCCAGCCCAAGCAGGGCTGCGCCTACGCGGCCTCGGCCCCGTACTTCTGCGACTACATCCTGCACCTGCTGGAGAACAACCCTGCCTACGGCGCGGACGTCAAGGAGCGCCAGCGGCTGATCTACGGCGGCGGGCTGACCATCACCACCACACTGGACCCCAAGGCCCAGGCCACGGCCCAGGAGCAGGCCAATGCCGCCGCCGGCGCCAACCCCGACAAGTGGGGCGCCTCCATGGTGTCGGTGCAGCCGGGTACGGGCAAGATCATCTCAATGGCCCAGAACACCACATTCCTGCCCGGCCAGGGCTTCGATTCCCAGCTCAACTTCAACGTGGACAAGCTGGATAAGGACGGCAACGACCTCAACGGCATGGGCGGCGCCCAGCCCGGGTCCACCATGAAGCCGTTCACCTTTGCCGAGTGGCTCAACGAGGGCAAGTCCATGAACACCATGGTCAACGCGGCCCAGCGCGTCTACCCGATCGGCTATCCGTGGCGCAACACCTGCGGCAAGGTTCAGGGTGCCTACAGCACGGCGCAGAAGAACGCGGGCCTGGACGCGGCTGACGACCTCCAGAACGCCGAGCCCCAGTGGTACAAGCCGCTGTCGGTCCTGGAGGGCCTTTACAACTCGATCAACACGGTGACGTTTGCGTCCGCGGCACAGCTGGACTTCTGCGGCATCCAGAAGATCGCTGATGCGGTGGGACTGCACAGCGGCCTGCCCTCAGCGGACGGCAGCGAGCCGAACCCCAAGGTGAACATGATGACGCTGGGCAACCTGCTGGGGTCCACGCAGACCTCTCCGCTGACCATGGCCAGCGCGTTTGCCACCTTCGCTAACGACGGCAAGTACTGCGAGCCCATCGCCATCACCTCGGTGACGGACGCCACCGGCAAGCAGCTCCCGGCACAGTCCAGCAGCTGCCGTGACGCCATCAAACCGGAGGTTGCACGCGGCGTGAACTACGCGCTCCAGGAAGTGCTGAACAGGGGCTCCGGTTCGCTGATCCAGCCCCGGATTTCCACCAAGACCAGCTTCCCCATTGGTGCCAAGACCGGTACGTCCAACAACAACGGCTCCACCTGGGTTGTTGGGCACACCACCGGCCTGGCAACGGCCGCGTGGTTCGGCGACCCGCTGGGAGCACAGGACCGTGCAGGGCAGAACATCACGGTCAACGGCAAGTTCTATAAAGGCATCGATGGTTACATGATCGCCGGTCCCATGTTCTCCAACTACATGGCGAAGATCGCCCCGGCATACGGCACCAACCCGTTCCCGGCACCGCCGAGCAACATGGTCAACGGAACAACCACTACCTCGCCTGGAAGGACCACCCCGCAGGCCACCCAGGCTCCCGTACCGTCCACGCCGGCAACGCAGGCGCCCGCCACCCAGGCGCCGGCCCCCGCCCCCACCAGCAATGGCAACGGGAATGGAAAGGGCAACGGCTAAGCACGCATGAGCATCGACAGCCTGGCAGGCCGCGCCCGCGCAATCGGGCGCGGCTTTGCCGTCACTGCAGGCGCCGGGGCCGCGGCCGGAATGGCAGCCTTCGGCTACGGCTTGTGGGAGAAGAACCAGTTCGTCCTCCGGGAGGAAACCCTGGCCATCCTCCCTCCCGGCCGCGGCCCGTTCCGCATCCTGCACCTGAGCGACATCCACTTCGTGCCGGGGCAGCGGAAGAAGGCCGACTGGCTAAGGTCCCTGGCGGACCTCCGGCCGGACCTGGTGGTGAACACCGGCGACAACCTCAGCCACGTGAAGGCTGTGGACCCGCTGCTGGATGCCCTGAAACCGCTGCTGCAGTTCCCCGGCGTCTTTGTCCCCGGGTCCAACGACTACTTCGCGCCCAGCCCAAAGAACCCTGCGTCCTACCTGCTGGGGCCGTCCAAGGCGAAGCCCAAGCCGGTTGCCCTCGACTGGCCGCGCCTGCGGTCCGGCTTCGGCATGAGCGGCTGGGTGGACCTGACCAATCGCCACCAGTCATTGGTCCTCAACAGCATGCGCTTCGATTTCTCCGGCGTCGACGACCCGCACCTGAACCGGGAACGGTACGCCGGCTGGCCCCGTGGAACGGTCAGCCAGGATGCCAAGGACCACCTCAGGATCGCGGTCATCCATGCACCGTACCAGCGGGTCCTGGACCACTTCACCGAAAGCGGCGCGGACCTCCTGCTGGCCGGCCACACACACGGCGGCCAGCTGTGCATCCCCGGGTATGGCGCCCTCGTGGCCAACTGCGACCTCCCCACTTGGCGGGCGAAGGGCCTCAACGACTGGACAAGCAACGGAAGCACGACGCCGGTCAACGTGTCCGGCGGCATCGGCACCTCACGCTTCGCCCCGGTAAGGATCGCCTGCAAACCCGAGGCCGTCCTGCTGACCCTTACCTCCCCCAACTGAACCGAAAGCATTACGGTCTGCAATGACTGGGCAAGCAGCCGGCCAGCACCGCAAATCCCTGTGAACCGCCTCACGCCAATGGCATAGGGTAGTTGCTAGAGGAAACTACATTCGTTTTAGAGCTTGAGAAGCGGGCATGGCCAAGCAGACTCCATTTTTCCGATCCATCAGCCGTCTTTATCCGCACGTCCGGCCCATCATCCCCAGGCTCCTGCTGGGACTTCTGTGCGCCCTGCTCGCCAGCGTCGTGGCGCTGACCATCCCCCAGGTGCTGCGGGTCCTGGTCAATACCGCGCTGCAGCCAGGGGCCACGCCGGAGGCGGTCTGGGTGTCGGCTGCCGTCATCCTGGTCCTGGGCATCGCTGAAGCCGGACTGGTGGCGCTGCGCCGGCAGTTCGTCATCAACCCCGCCACCACCGTGGAGACCCGCATGCGGGTGTCCCTCTACAACCATCTGCAGGACCTGACCGTCTCCTTCCACGACCGGTGGGGATCCGGCCAATTGCTGTCCCGGGCCATGACGGACCTGAACTTCCTGCGCCGCTGGATGGCTTTTGGCGCCATCATGCTGGTGGTCACCACCCTGACGGTGATCATCGGCGTCGTGGCCATGTTCGCCATGAGCTGGCAGCTGGCCCTGATCTTCCTGGCCGCCGCCGTTCCCATCACCATCAACAGCTTCCGGTTCCGCACCCGGTTCAGCAAGGTGGCGCGGCGAAGCCAGGACCAGGCCGGCGACCTTGCCACCACCGTGGAGGAATCGGTCCACGGCATCCGCGTGCTCAAGGCCTTCGGACGCAGCCGGGAAGCCCTGGAAAACTTCAACGAGCAGGCAGAAGGCCTGCGCCAGACAGAGATCGAGAAGGCACGCCACCAGGCAACGTTCACCATGGTGGTCACCCTGCTTCCTGAACTCGCCCTGGGAGCCGGCCTGGTGGTCGGGGTCATGCTGTGCGCCAGCGGCCAGTTGAGCATCGGCTCCCTGGTGGCGTTCTTCGCCACCGCGGCAGTCATCGCCTCCCCCGTGGAATTCTCCGGCATGCTGCTGGCCATGGCACTCACCGCCAAGACCGCCGTCGACCGCCACTACGACGTGATGGACACGCAAAACACCATCACCAGTCCCGCCCAGCCCCGCCGGCCGGCTGAGCTGGCCGGGGCACTGCGCTTCAACAACGCAACCTTCGCCTTCGAGGACGCCCCGGACAAGCCCATCCTCAAGGACATCAACCTGGACATCCGGCCCGGCGAAACCATGGCCCTGGTGGGCATCACCGGCAGCGGCAAGAGTGCGCTGATCCAGCTGGTGCCGCGCCTGTACGACGTCACCGGCGGCGCCATCACCATCGACGGCGTCGACATCCGGGACTTCGGCGTGGAGGAGCTGCGCCGGATCGTGGGGGTGGCCTTCGAGGACACCACGCTCTTTTCCAATTCCGTGCGGGACAACGTCCTGCTCGGCGCCCCGGCCCGCACAGAGGAGGTCCTGGACGAGGCCCTCGATGTGGCGCAGGCGCACTTCGCCTATTCCCTGCCCGGGGGTGTGGACACGTTGATCGGCGAGGAAGGCCTGAGCCTGTCCGGCGGCCAGCGGCAACGGATCGCCCTGGCACGTGCCATCGCCGCCCGTCCGCGGATCCTGGTCCTGGACGACCCGCTGTCAGCCCTGGACGTCCACACCGAGGAGCTGGTGGAGGCCCGCCTCCGCGAGGTCCTGAAGGACACCACCACCCTGATCGTGGCCCACCGGCCGTCCACGGTGGCCCTCGCGGACCGGGTGGCCCTGCTGGAAGACGGCCGCATCGCCGCCGTCGGAACGCATACCGAACTGCTGGCCCATAACCAGCACTACCGCTACGTCATCGCCAGCCTGGACCGGGAGCCGCGGGACCTGGACTCTGAACTGTCGGCACTTGAAGACAATGCTGGGGAAGTGTCCCGATGAGCACTGCAACGTTCGGCACCGCCAATGAAGACAATGCCCACCTCAGCAAGAGCGACAGCCGGGCAGTACGACGGCGGTCACTTGCCCTGCTGCGATCGCTGATCCGTCCCGTGCGGGCGCGGTTCTGGCTGACCATCGCCATGGTGGTCCTGTCCCAGGCCGCGCGGGTGGCCGGCCCGGCACTGATCGCGTTCGGGATCGACCATGCCCTTCCCGCCCTCCAGGCCGGCAACAACGCCCCCTTGGTGTTCACCGGCGTCGGCTACCTTCTGGCAGCCATTGCGACGGCGGGACTCACCGCCCTGTACGTCACCTCCACGGCGCGGCTCAGCCAGGCGATGCTGCTGGACCTCAGGGTGCGCGTCTTCCGGCACACGCAGCGGCTCAGCCTGGAGTTCCACGAGAAATACACCTCCGGCAGGATCATCGCCCGGCAGACCTCAGACCTTGAAGCACTGCGCGAACTCCTCGACTCGGGGGTCAGTTCACTGGCTTCGGGAATGCTCTTCATGGCCTTCACCGCCGTCACCATCTTTGCCCTGGACTGGCGGAGCGGTTTGCTGGTGCTGGCCGCCGGCGTGCCGATGTTCTTCCTTTCGCGCTGGTACCAGAAGCACTCGCAGATTGCCTTCAGGGAGTCCCGCGTGGTCTCCGCCCGGCTGATCGTGCATTTCGTGGAGACCATGACCGGCATCCGCGCCGTCAAGGCCTTCCGCAAGGAGAAGGAGAACTCGGAGCGCTACGGGAAACTCGCCGAGGACTACCGCCTGGTCACAGTCCGCTCCATCAACCTCAACGGCATCTTCCAACCGGGACTGGTGCTGATTGGCAACGTCTGCGTTGCCGTGGTCCTGCTCTTCGGCGGATTCCGGGTGCTGGACGGCGGCCTGGCAGTGGGCGTACTCCTGGCCCTCATCCTGTCCACCAAGCGGTTCTTCCAGCCGGTGGACCAGATGGCCATGTTCTACAACTCATTCCAGAGCGCGCAGGCAGCACTGGAGAAGGTGTCCGGACTGCTCGAAGAGGTTCCCACGGTCCGGCCACCCAGGAACCCGGTGGCCCTGCCCAGCGCCACGGGACGCATCGACTTCAACGGCGTCGAGTTCCGCTATGGCGACGGTCCGTTGGTGGTGCCGCGCCTGGACCTGCACATCCCGGCCGGACAGACAGTGGCGCTGGTGGGACAAACGGGCGCTGGAAAATCCACCCTGGCCAAACTCATCGCCCGGTTCTACGACGTCACCTCCGGAACGCTCACCCTGGACGGCGTGGACCTCCGCGACCTGGCCACCACCGACCTCCGCCGGAACATCGTCATGGTCACCCAGGAGGCCTTCCTGTTCAGCGGCTCGGTGGCGGACAACATCGCCCTGGGCCGGCCGGAGGCATCACGCGCCGAAATCGAAGAGGCCGCCAAGGCAGTTGGCGCCCACGAATTCATCCTTGAACTTCCCGAGGGCTACGACACCGACGTCAACAAGCGCGGCGGCAGGGTCTCCTCCGGCCAGCGGCAGCTGATCAGCTTTGCCAGGGCGTTCCTGGCGCAGCCGGCCGTGCTGATCCTGGACGAGGCAACCTCCTCACTGGACATCCCGTCCGAACGCCTGGTGCAGGCCGGACTGGCCCGCCTGCTGGCCGGCACGGAAGCCAGACGCCGGACGGCGTTGATCATCGCCCACCGCTTGTCCACGGTGGAGACGGCGGACCGTGTCCTGGTGGTGCACGACGGGCGGATCGTGGAGGACGGCACGCCGGAGGAACTGATCGGGGGCGGCGGACGCTTCGCCGACCTGCATGGGGCGTGGAAGGACTCCCTGGTCTGACCCGCGTCCCGCCCCGGACCGGGCTGGACCGGGCTGGATTTCGCATCGGGACCCGGAATCGGCTATCCTTGTAAAGTTGCTTTTGCAGCGGATCGGGATGTAGCGCAGCTTGGTAGCGCGCTTCGTTCGGGACGAAGAGGTCGCAGGTTCAAATCCTGTCATCCCGACCATAACGAAAAGAGGGTCTCCTTGCGGAGGCCCTCTTTTTTGTCTCGATGTGGTCACGGCCCGGCACCCCGGGGTTAAAACGAGTGGCCCCGGAGCTGTTGCTCCGGGGCCACTCCCGCCTCCTGTGTGAGGAAGCTGTTTAAGCGGGATCAGGCCAGTTGCCCACGTACGTTGTGTAGGTAGTATCGGTCTTCTTGTCCTTCTTCACCTTTGCTGAGGCGGGATCAGGCCAGTTACCAACAGCTACCGACACACCCGAATTATCGGCGACGGAACCTGAAGCCAGGACGGCCGGAGCCGCCGCAGAAAAAGCCAGGGCCCCAGCCAGGACGGCCGCGGTTGCGATCTTCTTCAACATATAAGTTCCTCAATACGAGTCGGATTCGTTACAAAGCCAGCACTGTCCTTGTTGACACACATTGTAAAATATTTTCCACAGGGACTGTCAAGCATTCGGCAGCCCAAGTGTCCAAAAGGAGGAAACGCGTGGGCAACGGGTTCGGAGAAAAGCTCCGCGCGGAGCGCCTGGAGCGTGGACTGACACAGGCCGAACTGGGCAAGGACCTGTATTCACCCAGCTACATTTCGCTGCTGGAAACCGGCCGCCGGGAGCCGACAGCCGAAGTAATTGAAGAATTGGCACGCAGATTGGAACTGGCACCCAAGGCGCTGGAGGCTTGGAGCCAGCCAATTTCCGTGAGCGACGCCGAGTACGTGCTGGCAGGCCTCTATGCCCGCCAGGCGTGGGACCTTCGTGATTATCCACTGGCGGCAAGCCACGCTGCCACGGCCGCAAAGATTGCCCTCGAGGGGCGGAACACCAGCGCCTGGTGGAACATGACCTATATGCAGGCCGAATGCCTCATCAAGCAGGGAAACTGGCGCGAAGCCCAGAAGATCATGGAGCATTTGCTGGAGCATCCCATGGCCAGGGAATCGGCAGGCCTTGCCGTACGGGCACACCAGATGCTGGCGGGTATCTACCAGGGACAAGGCCAGCTGAGCCTTGCCGTGGACCAGGGGATCCAGGCAGTGGACCTCTGCAGGCAGCTTCCCAAGGGATCCACCCTGATCATCAACGCCCATCACGCGCTGATCGGGGCGCTTGCAGAAAGCGGGCGGCTCGACGAGGCCTGGAAGTATTGCCAGGCCATGATCGACCACGTGGATGAGCTTTCCATGACGCAGCTCGCCGGCGAGGTGGCCTGGGTTGTGGGGAACGTTGCGTTCATGCGGCATGACTACACGGAAGGCGTCAAACACCATGAGCGGGCAGCACGCCTGCTCTCCCCCGCCAATGACATCGAACTGTGGGCCCGGTTCAACAAGGCCTCCGCAGCCGTCCGGCTTTCCTCGGGCATCGTGGAGCCGGAGACCCTGTCGGCAATCGAACGTGCCGAACTGGCCTTGTCGATTGTGGGTGGGAACAAGTCCGATCAGCTGGAGGTCGCCTTCATCCGTGCCCGCTGGCTGTACCTGACCGGGGACATTGTGGCCGCCGTCGAAAAGCTGCGGGAAATCCACGCCGAACGCGCGGAGCTCGCCACGCACACCGCGGGTGAAGTTTCCCTCCTCCTGGGCAAGTCCCTCAAGGCCGCGGGTGATACGGACGAAGCACTGGTGCATCTCGAGGAAGCCCAAAAGGCCTTCGCCACTGCCGGCGCCCAGGACCGGGTTCAACAGGCGCTGGACGCGATCCTCGAGATTAAGCTGGCGCAGAAACGCGCCGCCGCTGCGGCTGCGAAAGCCAGCTGACCAGGCCAGGTAAACCCGCAGTGCGGGCTTACCTGGCTTCCGGTTGTTCTAGGAGAACGCCTTCCCCGTGATCTTCTCGTATGCTTCGACGTAGCGGCTGCGGGTCCGTTCCACTACTTCAGCGGGGAGCGCCGGCGGCGGCGTGTCCGAGGCCTTGTCCCAGCCGGACTCCGCCGATGTCAGCCAGTCCCGCACATACTGTTTGTCGTAGGACGGCTGGGCCTGGCCCGGCTTGTAGGTGGCAGCGTCCCAGAAACGCGAGGAATCCGGGGTCAGCACCTCGTCGCCCAGGGTGATCGACCCGGAGGCTGCGTCGTAGCCGAACTCCACCTTGGTGTCCGCCAGGATGATGCCGCGCTCCCGGGCGATCTTTTCCGCCGTCGTGTAAATCTTCAGCGTCAACTCACTGAGGCGGCCCGCGATGTCGTCGCCCACCAGCGCCACTACGGCGTCGTAGGTGATGTTCTCATCGTGCTCCCCGATCAGCGCTTTGGCCGACGGCGTGAAGATGGCGTGCTCCAGCCGGGATCCGTCCACCAGCCCTTCCGGCAGCGGGATGTTGCATACGGTTCCGGAGGCCTTGTACTCCTGCAGGCCGGAGCCCGTGAGGTAGCCGCGTGCGATGCATTCCACCGGGAACATGTCCAGCTTCTTGCAGATCATGGCCCGGCCTTCAACCTCGGCCGGGACGCCGTCCTCCACCGTGGAGCCGAGCACATGGTGTTCCACGCCCAACTGGTCGAACCACCAGAGGCTCAGTTGCGTGAGGATGCGTCCCTTGTCCGGGATTTCGCTGGACAGCACATGGTCAAAGGCGCTGATGCGGTCGCTGGCCACCACCAGTACGCAGTCCTGCCCAACGCGCTGCGGGATGGATTCGTCGGCGGGCTCATAGAGGTCGCGTACCTTGCCGGAGTAGACGTGGGTCCAGCCGGGAAGATCCAGTGTTTTGGTGGCGTAGCCGCGGTTCTCTCGGTTTTCAGTCATGTCAGGCCTTTGCTTTCACGATGGGCATCGAACCGGTGGCGCCGTAAGGAACCTTGATCTCGCCACGGGCGGCTTTGCGGGCGATGTCGGTGCGGAACTGCGCCCCGTCCAGCTGGACCAGCTCCACGCCGTCGTACGCTTTCTCGCGCGCCTCCACCAGGTCACTGCCCAGGGCGACAACCGCCAGGACACGGCCGCCGGCGGACACCACCTTGCCTTCCTTGTCCAGGGTGGTTCCGGCGTGGATAACGTGCACGCCGTCGAGCGCTTCCACTTTCTTGAGGCCACGGATCCGGTCACCGGTGCGGGGCGTGTCCGGGTAGTTTTCGGAGGCAATGACGACGGCGACGGCGGCCTCCTTGGACCACCGCAGCTCCTCAGCCTTGTCCAGTTCGCCCTTGGCGGCGGCCATCAGCAGCGCACCGAGGGGGGTCTTGAGCCGGGCGAGGACGGCCTGGGTTTCCGGGTCGCCGAAGCGGACGTTGAACTCGATCACGCGGGTGCCGCGTGACGTGAGGGCCAGGCCGACGAACAGCACGCCGACGAAAGGGGTGCCGCGGCGGGCCATCTCGTTGACGGTGGGCTGGGCCACGCGTTCAAGGACTTCCTGCACCAGTCCCTCGGGGGCCCACTCAAGCGGGGTATAGGCACCCATGCCGCCGGTGTTGGGCCCTTCGTCGTTGTCGAAGATGCGCTTGAAGTCCTGGGCGGGCGAGAGCGCCACCGTGTTCTGCCCGTCGCAGAGCACAAAGAGGGAAACCTCCGGGCCGTCCAGGAACTCCTCGATGACCACGGAGCCGCCGGCGTCGAAGCAGGACTGGGCATGTGCCAAAGCTTCATCGCGGTTGCGGGTGACAACAACACCCTTGCCCGCGGCGAGTCCATCGTCCTTCACCACGTAGGGGGCGCCGAAGGTGTCCAGTGCCGATGCTGCTTCCTCGGCGTTGGTGGCCACCATGGCCATCGCCGTGGGGACGCCGGCTTCCGCCATGACCTCCTTGGCGAAGGCCTTTGAGGCCTCCAGCTGGGCTGCTGCCTTGCTGGGTCCGAAGACGGGGATCCCGGCTTCGCGGACGGCGTCCGATACGCCTGCGGCCAGCGGAGCTTCCGGGCCCACCACCACGAGGTCTACACCGAGCCGTGCGGCCAGCCCGGCGACGGCGTCGGGATCGTTGCCGTTGATGTCGTAGGTGGGAACCAGTTTGCTGATGCCGGCATTGCCAGGTGCCGCGTGGACCTCGGACACGTTGGGGTCGGCGAGCAGGGAGCGGACAATGGCGTGTTCGCGGCCTCCGGGGCCAATGACGAGTACCTTCACAGTGTCCAAGGGTACTTTGTGCACCCTCCCCGCTCCTAAGCTGTGTCCTCCCCCGCCTGGTCAATCCGGAGTCCCGCCCGCTCCGAACCATACATATGACAAAGCTGCGAAACAGGATGACAGGCGCCGGAACCATGGCCGCGTTGGCAGGCGTGGTGGCAGCCGCCGTCGTACTTGCCGTTGCGGAGCTGATTGGCGCATTTTTTACCGCCCGCGCCACCCCCCTCTTTGCCCTGGGGTCAACCTTCATCGACTTCACGCCGCCGTGGCTCAAGGACTTTGCGATCGCCACGTTCGGCACCAACGACAAGACAGCGCTATTCGTGGGCATGGGCCTGACCATTGCGGTGCTCGCCTGCATCCTGGGCGTGGTGGCCTACCGGAAATGGGCCCTCGGCGTCCTGGGTGTACTTTTCATGGGGGCCGTGATCGTGGCCAGCGTGGTGACCCGCGCCGGCGTGGGGCCCGCCGACGCCATCCCTTCGGTGCTGGGAACCCTGGCCGGACTGGTGGTCCTGCACCGCCTGATGGTGCCGCTGTGGGGGCTGAAGGCGTGGCCGGAAGCACCGGCGGATACAGCGTCCGACGGCGGCGAACGGCCTGGGGGCGAAGGCACCAGCCGCCGGCGCTTCTTCGCCACTGCCGGAGTCACGGCCGTAGCCGCGGGCATCGCCGCCACCGGTGGGCGGCTGCTGGCTGCGGCGCGCAGCAATGTGGCCCAGGCCCGTGAAGCGTTGAGCCTGCCAACGCCGGCGAAAGCTGCAGCCGCCGTACCGGCCGGGGTCCAGTCCACGGTCCCCGGCGTCCCGCCGTGGCTGACGCCCAACGGCGAGTTCTACCGGATCGATACGGCTTTGAGCGTGCCGGAAATCAACGTTGACGACTGGGAACTGCGCGTTCACGGGCTGGTGGAGCAGGAAGTGACGCTCACCTTCCAGGACCTGCTCGACGCCGAGCTCATCGAATCCCACGTCACGCTCACCTGCGTGTCCAATCCAGTGGGCGGCAACCTCGCCGGAAACGCCAAGTGGCTGGGCCTGCCCATCCGTGAGGTGCTGGCGCGCGCCAAGCCCAAAGACGGAGCAGACATGGTGCTGTCAAAGTCCATCGACGGCTTCAGCGCTTCCACTCCCCTTGAGGTTCTGCAGGATGACAGGGACGCCATGCTGGCCATCGGCATGAACGGTGAGCCGCTTCCGCTGGAGCACGGCTACCCCGTGCGGATGGTGGTCCCCGGACTGTACGGGTTTGTGTCCGCCACCAAATGGGTGGTGGACCTGGAGGTCACCCGTTTCGCGGACAGCAAGGCCTACTGGACCGAGCGCGGCTGGTCCGAGCGCGGCCCCATCAAGACGATGGCCCGCGTGGACGTGCCCAAGTCCTTCGCGAAGGTGCCGGCCGGGAAAGTCGCGGTGGGCGGCACCGCATGGGCCCAAACTCGCGGCATCAGCAAAGTGGAAATCCAGATCGACAACGGCGGGTGGGCGGAAGCCACCCTCTCCGCCGAAGCGTCCACCGTTACCTGGCGCCAGTGGTCCTATGAGTGGGACGCCACGCCCGGCCCCCACTACATCAAGGTACGGGCAACCGACGGGACCGGGGCGGTCCAAACCGACCAGCGCGCAGATCCCGTGCCTGACGGTGCGTCGGGCTGGCAGTCGATAATGGTCACCGTGCAGTAGGCCGCAGCCCGGAGTGCCCGGGCTTCTGCGGGGCTGGCCCATAGACTGGCAGTATGCCGCATAATCCGCATGCCACCTTCACTGTTGACTCCGCCGTCGAACTGGCCGTGATCGAACGCAGCGGCTTTGTGGAGTCGCGGCACATCGGTTCCGCCGTGCTCCTGTCCGCCGACGGCTCAGTGGTCACCGAACTCGGAGACATCAACACGCCCATCTTCGCGCGGTCCACGCTCAAGCCGTTCCAGGCATTGGCCGCCATGCAGTCCGGCGTTCCGCTGCGGGGCGCCCAGGTGGCCATTGCCTGCGGAAGCCACACGGGCTCCCTGGACCACATGGACGTGGTGGCGGGCATGCTCAAGGCCGCCGGAGTCCGTGAAGACCAGCTGCAGTGCCCCGAGGCCTGGCCGCAGGATGAAACGGCCCGGAACTGGCTGGTGCGCTCCGAAAAGGGCAAGTCGCGGCTGGCGTACAACTGCTCCGGAAAGCACGCCGCTTTCCTGTGGGCCTGCACGGAAAACGGGTGGGACACGCACAGCTACCTGGAGCCGAACCACCCGCTGCAGCAGCGCGTGCGCACCGTCGTGGAGGAATACACGGGTGAGAAGATCGCCCACCTGGGGATCGACGGCTGCGGCGCCCCCGTGGCGGCTGTCTCCCTGAAAGGCCTGGCCAGGGCTTACTCCCAGCTCGCCAAGGCTCCCGGGGACCAGAGCTTCAGCGCCAGGGCCGCCACCATCGCCACTTCGATGCTCGATTACCCCTGGGCGGTACAGGGCCGTGGCGAGGCCAACACCCTGGTGATGGACGAGCTGGAGATCATCGCCAAGATCGGGGCAGAGGGGGTGCTGGCCATGGCCACTCCGCAGGGCGTGTCCGTGGCCGTCAAGATCCTGGACGGAAACATCAGGGCCACCTTGCTGGTGGCCCTGACGCTGCTCGCCGCGGCGGGGGCCGTGGAGATCCCGGGAGTTGCCAGCGCCCTGGAGCAGGTGGTGGAACCGGTGATGGGCGGCGGACGGCCGGTAGGGAAGATCCGCCTGGGCCCTGCTGTTTCCGCCCTCCTGGACTGATGCCCCTTCCCACACCAGACATCAAAGGAAGGCTGACCGCATGGCCGTAGCCCGCCGTCGTATTGACGTCCAGCAAGGCGAAGCAGCCCTGAACGCATGGCTGGAAGCTGCCCAGCCGTCGTCGGACGTTCCCTTGCCGCGAACCGTCCTGGCCACTGCCGTCAGGTACTCGCTGGAGGAGCTGACGGCGCGTGCACCGGGAAACTCCGTGGAGGTGCGCGTCCCGCCGTTCGGCGTCACCCAGTGCGTTGAGGGCCCGCGGCATACGCGCGGCACCCCGCCCAACGTGATTGAGTGCGACGCCGCCACCTGGCTTGCGATGGTGACGGGACAGATGGAGTGGGCCGACGCAGTCAGCGCCGGAAAGGTGGCCGCGTCCGGGCTGCGCGCGGACCTGTCAGCCCTGCTGCCCCTCTAGCCCCTCCGGCCCTTCGCGCTGCTCCGGCCCGGCAGAAGCCTTAGCCGCGGCCGATGAAGGGCATGCCCGCAGCGGTGACCACTACTGACCCCACGCTGGCCGAGGCCGGCATGTTGGCCATCATCAGTACTGCGCGGGCCGCGTCCGCCACCGGAAACATGGGCTCCACCTTGCGGCTGCCGTCTGCCTGCAGGGCCCCCGAGCCGACGCCGATGGTGTCCATGATGTCGGTGGCGGTGTTGCCGATGTCGATCTGCCCGCAGGTGATGCCGTAGCCCCGGCCGTCCAGTTCGATGCTCCTGGTCAGGCCTGTCATGGCGTGCTTGGTGACCGTATAGGCCACCGTCCGCGGCCGCGGTGAATGCGCCGAGATGGAGCCGTTGTTGATGATCCGGCCGCCCTGGGGTTCCTGCGATTTCATGGTCCTTACCGCCGCGGCGGCGCACAGCACGGACCCGGTGAGGTTCACGGCAAGGGTGGCGTTCCAGTCTTCCAGGCTGATCTCATCCACCCCGGCGGCGGGACCGAACACGCCGGCATTGTTGAACAGGACGTCCACCCGCCCCCACTTCCGGCGCGCTGCCTCGAAAAGCCGTTCGACGTCGTCGCGCCGGGTGACGTCGCACGGCACCACCAGGGCCTCCGCGTGGCCGTCCGCCGTTTCAGCAAGTTGGGCCTCGCGGCGGCCGGCCAGCACCACGCGGTAGCCGTCGGCCAGCATCTGCCGGGCAACCTCCCGGCCAATGCCGGAGCCGGCCCCGGTCACTACGGCGACGCGTGCTGTGGGAAGGGAAGTGGTCATGCGGTCTCCTGGCCTAAAACTGCGCCGGCACGGCCGGCTTGTTCAGCGGCCAGCCTATGACGGTCTTGGGACGCGGCGCAGCGAAGGTCCGCACCTTGGAGGTGGAAAGGCCCATCCGGACCAGCGATTCGGCGATGGTTACGGCCGAGGCCACACCGTCCACCACGGGAACGCCTGCCCGTTGCCGGATCTGTTCGTCCAGCCCCGCCATCCCGCCGCAGCCAAGGACAATCACCTCGGCCTTGTCCTCAGTGACGGCCAGCATGGCCTGGTTGATGATTGCCTCAACGGCGCGTTCCGGTTCCTCCTCGAGTTCCAGGACCGCCATTCCGCTGGCACGGACGGAAGCACATCTTGCGTCCAGGCCGGCCAGCTTCAGCCGGTCCTCGATGAGGGGAACCGTCTTGTCCAGCGTGGTGACCACCGAGTACTTATGGCCCAGGAACATGGCTGTGCCGGCGGCAGCCTCGGTGATGTCGACCACCGGCACGTCCAGCAGTTCCTGGAGCCCTTCCCTCCCGTGCTCGCCGTAGCCGGCCTGGATGACGGCGTCAAACGTTCCCGGGAAGGAGGTGACGGCGTCCATCACGGCGATGGCAGCCAGGTAGCTTTCGAAGTTGCCTTCGCAGGAGTCCGCGCCGAACCTCGGGGTGATTCCCACGATTTCCGTGCCGGGAGCGGCAACACTGCGTGCCGAGGCCGCGATGGAGTCAGTCATTGATTGCGTGGTGTTTACGTTGGCGACAAGTATGCGCATTGGGTAGGTCCTTGGCTTGTGACTGGCTCAGTGGGTACTGACGACGGCGATGGCTTCCCCGTCGTGGTCGTCCAGCCTTTGGTTGCGGTCGGCGATGAAGAAGTACAGTGCCGCCGCAATGCCCGCTGCGAAGAACCAGGCGAAGGGTGCCGCGGCAGCCAGTGCCGGTACGAAGGCGATCAGCAGGGCAAGGACGGCGGCCGGAACCATGGCGATGATCGCCCGGGGGTTGACGCCCTTCCTGTAGAAGTACGCGCCCTCCGGTGATGCCGTGTAGAGCTCGGGGACGTTGACCTTGCCACGGCGGATCAGCCAGTAGTCAGCCATGACGACGCCGAACAGTGGGCCGAGCAAGGCACCGAGGCCGCCCAGGAAGTACACGATGACCAGCGGGTTGTTGTATAGGTTCCAGGGCAGGATGACCAGGCCGATGGTGGCGGAGACCATTGCTGCCTTGCGGAAGTTCAACCGCCGGGGGAACAGGTTGGTCAGGGCGTAGACAGGGGCGACGAAGTTGGCCATGAGGTTCACTGCGATGGTCAGGATCAGCAGGGCAAGGCACGCAAGGACCAGGAAGAGCGTGCTGGGGATGGTCTGGACGATATCCGAGGGGCTCTTGATGATGGTCCCGTTGATTTTGAACTGGCCACCGGCCATGACCACCACGATGGCGCCGAACACGAGCATGTTGATGGGGATGCCCCAGAAGTTTCCGCGGACCACGGCCTTCTTTGAGACGGCTGAGCGGGTGAAATCGCAGAAGTTCAGGACGAAGGTGCCGTAGATCGAAACCCAGAGGGCGCCGCCGGCGAAGATCGTGAGCCACATTTCCGGCCCTTCCAGGGCCTTGTTGGAGGTCCAGGCGATGCTTCCGCCGGCTTCCACGAAGATCCAGACAGCCATTGCGGCCATGGTGGCCAGGATGACGGGGCCGGCGAAGGCCTCGTATTTGCGGATCATCTCCATGCCGAAGCTGACGATGACCAGCTGGACCACCCAGAGGGCCACGAATGCCATCCACCCCAGCGTGGACAGCCCCAGGAGGGAGTCCTGGTCCAGGTCGTGGAGGCCCGGGAACATGGCCACGAGCATGACGCGGAAGACAACGGACGCCAGGTACGTCTGAATGCCGAACCAGGCCACGGCCACCGCGCCGCGGAGGAGGCTGGCGATCTGGGCGCCCCTGATGCCGAAGCTGATGCGGCTCATGACCGGGAAGGGGACGCCGGTCTTCACCCCCATGAAGCCGGAAAGGGTAAGGAGGCCGAACAGCAGCGCGGCACCAATGCCGAGTGCCATCAGGATCTGCCACCCGCCCAGCCCCAAAGCGAACAGCCCGATGGCGAAGGCGTAGTTGCCCAGGCTGTGCACGTCATTGGCCCACAGGGTGAAGATGCTGTAGCTCGTCCAGCTGCGGCCCGTGCGTTTGGTGGGGGCAAGGTCTGCATTGTAGAGGGAAGGGCTGATGCTCTTGCCGGAAGCCGCGCTGGCCGATTCGCACAGGGCTTCGACACTGCCGGCCGGGTGGACCGGCCCGGCTGACGGCGCTGTCAGGTCCAGGTCCGCGTCAACGCCCGCCGATGGAGGGGTCTGCATAGGGGTCTCAATTCTTTGGTGGATTCCGTGTGGTGAGGCCGACCTTGGGTCGTTTCTGTTATTCCACATTGCGGAATCGAGATATTGAATAGTGAAATAAGAGTATGACCTGCGTCACGGGGGCGTCAAGCAATGCCGGCATGGGCGGGCAGTCACAAACTGTTTCTTCCTCCCGGCCTGCGCACTCTGCGGGCTCAGGGGCACCGGTCACATTGACCATACCCCCGCGTCTGACTAATCTCATCTAGCAATAATGTTTTCTCGTAATATGAAAACTTAAGCCGAGCATTCGAAGATGAAAAGAGGCTGCCGTGGCTGCAGGAGAAGATACCTCCCATATCCTCAGCGGGTTGACTAACCAGCTGCCTGATCGTGATCCGGAAGAGACTGCCGAGTGGGTTGAGTCCCTGGATGCGTTGATCAGGGAACAGGGCACCGAGCGTGCCCAATACATCATGCGGAGCCTGCTGCAGCGCGCCGGCGCGCAGAGTGTCGGGGTGCCGATGGTGACCACCACCGATTACGTGAACACGATCCCGGTGGACCAGGAAGCCCAGTTCCCGGGCAACGAGGAGTACGAGCGCCGGTACCGGGCCTACATGCGGTGGAACGCCGCGGTCATGGTCCACCGGGCGCAGCGGCCCGATATCGGCGTCGGCGGGCACATCTCCACCTACGCCGGTGCCGCGACCCTGTACGAGGTCGGGTTCAACCACTTCTTCCGCGGCAAGGACCACCCCGGCGGCGGGGACCAGGTCTTCTTCCAGGGCCATGCCTCCCCCGGGATGTACGCCCGGGCGTTCATGGAAGGACGCCTCTCCGAGGAGGACCTGGACGGGTTCCGGCAGGAAAAGTCCCGCGAGGGCCATGCCCTGTCCTCCTACCCGCACCCGCGCCTGATGCCGCACTTCTGGGAATTCCCTACCGTGTCCATGGGCATCGGCCCGATGAACGCGATCTACCAGGCCCAGAACAACCGGTACCTGCACAACCGGGGCCTGAAAGACACCTCCGACCAGCAGGTCTGGGCGTTCCTGGGCGACGGCGAAATGGACGAACCCGAATCCCGCGGCCTGCTGCAGCTGGCGGCGAACGAAAACCTGGACAACCTGAACTTCGTGATCAACTGCAACCTCCAGCGCCTGGACGGGCCGGTGCGCGGCAACGGCAAGATCATGCAGGAACTCGAAGCGTTCTTCCGCGGCGCGGGCTGGAACGTGATTAAGGTCGTCTGGGGCCGGGAATGGGATGACCTGCTCACCCGCGACACCGACGGGTCCCTGGTGAAAATCATGAACGAAACCGTCGACGGGGACTACCAGACCTACAAAGCCGAGTCCGGCGGGTTCGTCCGCGAGCACTTCTTCGGCAAGACCCCGCAGACCAAAGACCTCGTCGCGGACCTCACCGACGACCAGATCTGGAACCTCAAACGCGGCGGCCACGACTACCGCAAGGTCTACGCAGCCTACAAAGCCGCCACCGAATTCAAGGGCAAACCCACCGTCATCCTCGCCCACACCGTCAAGGGCTACGGCCTGGGACCGCGGTTTGAAGGCAGGAATGCCACGCACCAAATGAAGAAGCTGACGGTCGAGGATCTCAAGGACTTCAGGGATTACCTGCGGATCCCCATCTCGGACGAACAACTGGACGCCGACCCATACCGGCCTCCCTATTACCACCCGGGCCTGGATGCACCCGAGATCGCCTACCTCCTTGAACGGCGGCGGGCGTTGGGCGGATCGGTTCCCGAGCGCCGCAGCCGATACAGTGCTGTGGAGCTTCCGGATGAAAAGTCCTACGAGGTAGCCAGGCGGGGTTCTGGCAAGCAGCAGGCCGCCACCACCATGGCCTTCGTCCGCCTGCTCAAGGATTTGCTCCGTGACAAAAAGTTCGGGGGCAGGATTGTGCCCATCGTGCCGGATGAATCACGCACGTTCGGCATGGATGCGTTCTTCCCCACCGCGAAGATCTACAACCCCGAGGGCCAGAACTACCTGTCCGTGGACCGCGACCTGGTCCTGGCCTACAAGGAATCCCCCGCCGGGCAACTGATCCACCCCGGCATCAACGAAGCCGGCGCCGTGGCAGCCTTCACCGCCGCCGGGACCTCCTACGCCACCCACGGCGTGCCCCTGGTCCCGGTCTACGTGTTCTACTCCATGTTCGGCTTCCAGCGCACCGGCGACGCCTTCTGGGCCGCAGCAGACCAAATGACCCGCGGCTTCATCATCGGCGCCACCGCAGGCCGGACCACCCTCACCGGCGAAGGCCTCCAGCACGCCGACGGCCACTCCCCCCTGCTCGCCTCCACCAACCCCGCCGTGCTCACCTACGACCCCGCCTACGGCTACGAAATCGGCCACATCATCCGCTCCGGCCTCGAACGCATGTACGGGCCGGACTCAACGGACAAGAACGTCATGTACTACCTCACCGTGTACAACGAACCCATCGTCCAGCCCGCCGAACCCGAAAACCTCGACATCGAAGGCGTCATCAAGGGCATCTACCTGCTCGCACCGGCAAAGATCGACGGTCCCCGCACCCAGATCCTCGCCTCCGGCGTCTCCGTGCCCTGGGCCATCGAAGCCCAGCGCGTCCTGGCCGACGACTGGAACGTCTCCGCCGACGTCTGGTCCGTCACCTCCTGGAACGAACTGCGCCGCGACGGCCTCGCCGCCGAAGAAGAAGCCTTCCTCAACCCCGGCCAACCCGCCCGCACCCCGTTCGTCACCCAGCAACTCGAAGGCGCCACCGGCCCCATCGTCGCCGTCTCCGACTACATGAAAGCCGTCCCCGACCAGATCCGGCAGTTCGTCCCCAACGAATTCGCCACCCTCGGCGCCGACGGCTTCGGCTTCTCCGACACCCGCGCAGCAGCCCGCCGCTACTTCAAGAACGACACCCACTCCATCGTGGTGAAAGTGCTGCAAATGCTGGCGGCGAGGGGCGAGGTTGAGGAGGGCGCGCCGTCGTATGCCCTGGACCGCTACAAACTCCTGGACGTCAACGCCGGCACCACCGGTGGCGCGGGCGGCGACGCCTGAGACGGGGAAACCGCGCCAAATTCCGGAGGCCTTTGGGCCTATTGACGACGGTGCAGCTGCGGTCTGTACTTGCCCTGTAAGCCCGTCCCTGTTGTGTGAAGGAGCAGCGGTGGAGTCCGATGCTGCGGACGTCTTTTTGTAAACTCCTCGGAATTGACTACCCCATCATGCAGGCGGGAATGGGGCCCTTCGGGAGCGATGCAGCACTGGCTGCTGCTGTTTCCAACGCAGGCGCTTTGGGCAGCCTCGGCGGTGCACTTCGCACCGCCGAGGATCTTCGCGGCAGCATCCGGCGAATCCGGGAGCTCACCGGGCGGCCTTTCGCGGTGAACTTCACCCAGCCCTGGCTGCAGGGCCACCCCGAGTCCTTCGACATAGCTGTGGAGATGCAGGCGCCTGTGATTTCCATGGCGCTGGGCGATCCGTACGGGTTCCCGGCAAAGGTGCATGCAGCGGGTGGCCTTTTTGTACAGCAGGTCCACACTGTCCAGCAGGCCCGGCTGGCTGCGGACCGCGGCGCGGACGTGATCATTGCCCAGGGAGCTGAAGCCGGCGGGTTCGGCGGGAGTATCTCCACGTTGGTCCTGGTGCCGCAGGTGGTGGATGCGGTGAATCCCTTGCCGGTTCTGGCTGCGGGTGGAATTGCAGACGGCAGGGGCTTGGCGGCTGCCCTCATGCTGGGCGCCCAGGGAGCCAATATGGGGACGCGTTTCCTGGCGTCGACAGAAGCATCGATCAGCGAAGGCTGGAAACGCTCCCTGGTAGCCGCCGAAGCCCAGGACGCCGTCAAGGTGGAGGTCTGGGACGATATCTTCACGAAACCGGGGAGCGGTGCCTTCGATGTGGTTCCCCGCGCCCTGCGGACCCCTTTCATAGATCAGTGGCAACCCAACCGGGCTGGAGCGGTGCACCAGTCGGCCCGGCTCCAGGAAGAAATTGGAACGGGAATCCGGGAGGGGCGGATGGAGGAGTATGTACCATTCACCGGCCAGTCCGCGGGGCTGGTCAGCAGCATTCTCCCGGCCGCAGGGATCGTGCAGGAGCTCGTGGCTGGAGCCGTTGGCGCATTGCGGCGTGCCCGGGAACTTGGTGTGTAAAAGGCCACCGCCTCGGAAGCACTACAGTGCAGCTATGACGAGCATGGATGCCCGCGGAGCGGAATCGGCTGGCCCCAGGGTGACGGGCATTGTGCTGGCAGCCGGAGGCGGGACCCGGCTGGGTTTGGGTCCCAAGGCCCTGTTGCCGTATCGCGGTCGGCCGCTGGTTGAGGCCATCGCAGGCAGGCTGCTCGACGGCGGCTGCCGGGAAGTGGTGGTGGTCCTGGGGGCTGGAGCAGCTGATGTTGAGGCTGCTGCCCGTTTGGACCACTGCCGAGTGCTGACCAACGTGGAATGGCAGTCAGGAATGGGCAGCTCCTTCCTGCTCGGGAACCAGGCCGCGGCTCCGCAGGACCACCTGCTGGTTGCGCTGGTGGACCAGCCGGGCCTGACCTCCGAAACCGTGGAGCGGCTGCTGGACCGCCACCGCCCCGGACGGATTACCGCTGCCGCCTACCGCCGACGCGACGGCCCCGGCGATGGCGGGGACGCTGAACTCCAGCGCGGCCATCCCCTGCTCATCGACGTGTCCCTGCGGGAAGCGGTGTGTGCAACAGTGAAGGGCGACGCCGGCGCACGCGGCTTCCTGCGGGCGCATCCGGAACTGGTGGATGAGGTGGATTGCAGCGACCAGTCAACGGGTGAGGATGTGGATACCCCGGACCAGTTGGGGCTTCTCCGTTAGCAACCGAGGGTGGTCAGGCATGGGCGTGCAGGAACTTCTCAAGGGCATCCTCCCAGGGGGACGTGCCGTGGTGAACGATGTCGATGCTGCCCGGCTGTGGTCGTTCCGGCCACCTTGGTGGTTCCCAGTCCTGGTGTTCGCTTGTGTAGTGGCGGCCTGTGGGTGAGGTCCAGCCGGGTGGTTCGTTCGTGGTGGCCGGGGTGGGTTTCCAGGCGGTGGTGTGCCGGAGCCTGTGGTGTTTCGGGCAGGGCTGTCCCAGGTTGCTGATTCCGGTGGTGCCGCCGTGGTGCCAGGCGAGGAGATGGTCGGCCTCCGTGTCCAGGGAGTTGTTGCTGCAGCCCGGGAACGGGCATTTCCCGTCCCGCATCCGCAGCCAGGCCCGCATCGCCCTGGGAACCCGGTAACTCTTCCGGCCGATCTCCAACGGCGCCCCGTCCCGCGGGTCCACCAACACCCGGTAAAACGAGCCCGCCCCGTCCGCGACCAGTCGCCGCGCCATCGACGCCGGCACCGGACCATACCCGTCCAGCATCGCCGGTTCATCGGTCAGGCCCATCAGCGCGAACACCGGAACCGTAACCAGGACCTCGGCGCGGACCGATGGCGACTGGTGGCCAGTTCCCGATGCGGCGCTGGTCCCGCTGCCGCTGGTGCCGGCGCCCGGCCCGGCAGCAGCCACGACGCCGGCAGTGGCACTGGCACTGGTGAGACTGGTGCTGCCGCCCCGGGTGTTACCGCTGCCGAGGATCGCGGCGGTGAAACTGTCCGCGCGCAGCTGGGGCATGGTCCTGTCCTCGGCCGGCCCCTGCAAACCTCGTGCGGCAGCGGTGAGCCGGTTCCACCCAGCCATGGCCTGGTCCGCGGGCAGGTACGCGCCCAGCCACGCCATCCCGTCCCGGTCCGGCCGGAACTCCACCCGCCGCTCCGCCACACCCCTGGCGTGCCGCTTCTCCATCGATTCGGCGTGGTGGCGTTCCCGCCAGGTCCGGGCCTTGACCCGGAACCGGTGCGCCGGCAGTTCCCCAACCGGGCACCCCCTGGCCGGGGGAAGGGCGTCCGGGTCCGGCGTATCGGGTGGCAGGAAATGCGCCTCCAACGCCGCCGCCCCCGCCGCATCAAGGGACGCCGTCTCGTCTGCCAGCACTATCGCGTGCTGCCACGACAGGGTCCCGGACTGCAGCGCCTCCAAAGTCCGCGGCAATGAAACAGTCAGGGCGTGGGAGGTGGCCAGGAACGACGCCGCCGCCCGCGGACCCAGGGCCAGCACGCACCCGATCTCCGCCGCGACCGCCATTTCCTGCGCCACCATTGGCACGTCCGGCCCCGCCACAGCATGCGCAGCCTCCGCGTACGCCACCGCAGCCTTCGCCTTCACCCCCGCAACCCGCGCCTCCACCTCCCGGGCCCCGGCAAGAATCTCCAGGCAGCCATCCGCCAGACCGGCCAGCGGATCAGAACCCGCATCAGCATCCGCGAACGCCTCCAGACCCGCCCCATCCACCTCAGCCTGAAGCACAGCAAGGGCAGCACGGATCTCCTCGAACGCCCTCACAACCGCCGCCTTCCCCATAAACCAACTATGACAAGGGGGTCCGACAATTATGATCCTGCTCCAACGCCCATCCCCCAGGCAGCGCTGGGTTGGATGAAACCCGCAAGAGGCACCCACTGTGCGTCCGTTTTGGGGATGCAGGCCATGCTCCGGTACCCTATTGAGGTTGGTGACGTGTCCGAGCGGCCGAAGGTGCAACACTCGAAATGTTGTTTGGTGTAAAAGCCAACGTGGGTTCAAATCCCACCGTCACCGCCATATAGGAAAAGGCCCTGGGCTCCCTTGTACATCAAGGAAACCAGGGCCTTTTGCTTTCCCCGGGCCATGTGTCCTCAGCGGCCAAAGCGTCAGCGCGCGGGATCGATCATCGTCATGCCCGCGACCTTAACAGTGTCGAACTGCGGGAGCATGTCAGCGGCCTCGGTCAGCCCGATAACGCGTTCGATGAGCTTCTGCGGTTCCAGTGACCCCGACTCGATGAGGGCGAGCATCTGCGGGTAGTCGGCCGCAGCCATCCCGTGGCTTCCGAACACATCCAGTTCCCAGGCAATAACGCGCGCCATAGGCACGCGGGGGTGACCCTCTATGGGCGGGAGGAGGCCGATCTGGACGTGCCGTCCACGGCGACGAAGGCTCAGGAGCGCGTCGGCGCACGTCTGCTCGCTGCCGACAGCATCAATGGAGACATGGGATCCTCCCGTGATCGCATGCACCTGTGCGGGGATGTCCGAGCCGTCCGCGACCAATACGTGGTCTGCGCCGAGGGAAGCGGCCACCTCCAGGGCGGCGGGGTTCCGGTCGACAGCCACAACCTTTCCGCCGAGCGCCTTCGCAACCATGACGGCGCTGAGCCCCACACCGCCTGCCCCGACGATAGTGACCCATTCATCGGCCGCAAGCCGGGCCCGGCCCGTGAGCGCCCGGTAGGCAGTGGCGAAGCGGCATCCCAGGCTGGCCGCTGCTTCGAAGCTGACCCCTTCGGGAATTGCCACGAGATTGGTGTCGGCCGCATGGATCACACCTTGCTCGGCAAAGGAACCCCAATGGGTGAAGCCTGGCTGCTGCTGCTCCGGGCAGACCTGCGCGTTGCCGCCGAGGCACCATTCGCAGGCGCCGCAGCCTTCCACAAAGGGTGCGGTCACGCGGTCGCCAACCGTCCATCTGGTCACACCCGAACCAACCACGGCCACAACGCCGGCGAACTCATGGCCTGGAACGTGCGGCAGAGCGATGTCGTCGTGGCCTACCCATGCGTGCCAGTCACTGCGGCATAATCCGGTGGCCACGACGGTGATCACCACACCGCCGGCAGGCGCCTCCGGGGCGTCGACCTCGTGAACCGCCAGCGGCCCGGCAATGCTGTTCATGACAATCGCGCGCATAGTGTCCTCCAGGCATCGAATTCGTCCCGTCCTGTTCAGCCGGGAGTCCGGCGACATCTTCGCACGCGGCGATGGTGCATCGAAAACCCTCCCCTGTGTCCTGCCGCGAAGCCGCACATGCTGGCCAGCCACGGATGCTGCCGGGAGCATTGGCGTCACTGCCGGTCTCCGCAGGATTAGAGAATCCGCTGATACATCCGGTGGTCCTGCCACCTGCCGGCTATCCGGAGGTAGTCGGGGGCCGTGCCGTAGGCCACGAAGCCATTCTTTTCCAGCACTCTTTGCGACGCCGTGTTGTGCACCAGGGTTGCTGCCTCGAGTCGGTGAAGTCCCAATGCAGCCTGTGAAATATTGACGGCCGCCGCTACTGCCGCCGTCATAAGCCCTTTCCCTTGGGCTGTGCGGGAAATCCAGTAACCAACGTGCGCGTTCTGGAATGCGCCACGCACGATTGAGCTGAGGGTCAGCAGCCCGACGATACCGTCATGTTGTGCCAGCACCATGGGAAGTGCCGTGCCCGAATCGAGTTCAACAAGCCGCCGCTCAACCACGTCCCGCTGGCCCTGGACGGTGTAGAACTCCTCAGGCCGGACAGGCTCCCACGGGGCGAGATATGACCGGTTCTCCTGAAACGCCGCTGCCAGCGCCTCTGCGTCCGACGCCCGGACGGGACGGAGCACAACACCTTCGGCAATCACACAGGAAAAGTCCACTGCTTCACACTACGCCGAGCCCATATAGGCGCCCACGTCCAGGACGGCGTCACTGCGGGGTCGGCAGCGGCGGACGCCCCTGCGCTTCCGTCTCGACGCGCTTTTTGATGCCCAGGAGCATGGCGCGGTCCATGACCAGGTAGCCGGGTCGAAGAAGGAAGTCCGTCACACGAAGCCCGGCAGGGCGTCCCGGGCCCGTGCGCGTCCTGAGCAGCAGCCTGGTACCGGCAGCACCTGCATCGTGGAGGACGAACTGCCAGGTTCCTGTCACTTTTCCGGGCGGGGCACCAGGGCTTGAGTCCAGAACAAGGTGTCGGCCCTCCTCCAACTCCACCACGCGCGGCCCGCGCCGGCCGCCCGGGTAACCTTCCGGCGTGAAGGCGATGATGTCCCCCACCTGCAGGTCCTGCCACTCCGGATGAATGCGGTCCGCGTTCGTGACACCCAGGTGCAGCAATCCGTTCTCCACCGCCGTGTAGGAATACAGCCCCGCCCGGTCCACACCCATTTGCACTATCCAGGGCCACACCTGGTCGGGACGGGCGGAGACAGTGACCGCCATGGTCTGGATGTCCTCGGGATCGGGAATCAATTCGTCCCCCGGGAGGGGCATTGTTCTTTCGGGCTCCGTGGTTCCCCATGTCCCCAGGGCACGCGGCACGAGGGCGTGCGTGAGAAACCCGGCAGCGGCCGCAGCACCAAGGAATCCGGAAAGCCGGCGGCGGGAAGAGGTGGATGAATGATTCGTGCCTGTCTTCGGCCGAATGACGGCCAGGACATCCGACGCCGTGCTGCTCATGGCACGCCTCCCTTTGGTTGAGGTGGTTCCGCGATGCCTTGCAGCCTACAAACCATCATCTGGCCGCCACAGAGTCCAAGGCCCCCCTTTGCGGCCGCCCTGCAACGACTGACGTCCCAGGCAGGCAACTGCCTGGCAACCACCCATCAAGAAGTCATCAGGCAGTGCGAAGAACGTGGCGGTGTCCCGGAACCCAGCCCTGGCCTTCCGGGCATGAAGGAGGCGCCACCGCTGTTGCGGCGGCGCCTCCTTCTTCAGTACCTGCTCAAAGCCGGGTGTCGAACGAGCCGCAAAACACGTTCTCGTTGAACGTTCCCTGGAACGCGGACTTGCCCTGGATCTTCTCTACCGCGGCACGGATGGCTTCCCGAGTCCCGGCATGCGCGTGGATTGCCGTCTTCACCATGGGCACGTCAATCAGGTGGTTCGGCTGGTTGAGGGACACGAACACCGTGGGCACCTCCGTGACGTACCACGGGATCTCCGCGGCCATCGGCGAGGACCACTTGATCCGGATGGCGGCCTCCTGGGCGAAGCCCTTGACGTTGGCAAAGACAAATGCGGCGTCGTACTTTTCCGCGTAGTCCCCGGTGGCTTCCTCGGAGATGACGGACATGAAGTTCACCCCGGTCTCCCCCGCCGCCTCGCGCTGTTCAGCCGTCCGGTACAAGAACACTTCGAAGCCGGCGGCCTCCAGTTCCTCCTTCACCACGTCCAGGTAGGCCAGCGGATCTGCCCGCGTGAAGTCGGCGCCGCCGGAAATGCCGTACAACCGGATCCGCGGATGAGTCCCGGGGGTGATGGGCAGGTTCCCTGCCGTGTCCTTCACCAGTGTGACGGTCTTGTCGGCGATCTCGGCCGCAATCGCCCGGTGCGCCTGACTGCCGATCACGGCCAGCGCCTCGGCCGGCGGCACCAACTGGTCAGCGGATTTCAGGTGCAGCCCCAAGGATGCCTTCAGTCCGAGGATCCGCCGCAGGGCGTCGTGCAGCCGCTGCTCGGTGATGACCCCGGACTTGTATCCGTCCAGCATGTACTGGAAGTCCTCGGCGGGGTTTCGGAAGAACAGGAACATGTCGCAGCCGGCCGCAATCGTTGCCGGAACCAGGTCCTTCCGCTTCATTGCCTGCGTCAGGCCCACCATCTGCGAGGCGTCGGTGAGGACCAGGCCATTGAAGCCCAGTTCGCCGCGCAGCAGGTCCTGCAGCAGTTCCGGGGACAACGTGGCCGGCAGGATCCCGGCATCAGGAAGACCCGGCCGGAAATGCCGCGAGACCTCCGGCGCCCCAATATGGCCCACCATGATGGACTGCACGCCGTGCGCAATCATCTCCCGGTACACGTGCCCGTAGGTTCGGTTCCATTCCTCGTACCCAAGGGTGTTGTAGGACGTGACCACATGCTGGTCCCGCTCGTCGATGCCGTCGCCCGGGAAGTGCTTCATGGCGCAGGCAGTGGGTGATTCGCTGATGCCGTCGAAGTACTCCTTGGCGCGCTCCACCACCACCTCCGGCGTATTGCCGAAGGACCGTGTGGAAATGACGGTGTTCCGCCAGTTGTAGTGGATGTCCACGATCGGCGCGAAGGCCCAATTGCAGCCCAGGGCAGCCGTCTCCACGCCTGCCACCTGCCCCATCTGCCGGGCGATGTTCCAGTCCGGGTGCGAGCCTGCCTGCAGGTGCGTGGATACGAACGTGCCGTCGTCGCAGCTGCCGGCCCCGCCCATCTCCGGGTTGGAGGCAATCAGCAAGGGAATCCGGGACTTGGACTGCGCGTAGCGGATATGTTCCTGGACGGCGGCGGACGGGCCTGGCCGGTACCGCATGCCGCCCACGTGGTAGTTTTCCAGCACCCCGTCGAGGTATCCGGGCGAGTAGTCGTTGTTGTGGTTGATGAACAGCTGCCCGATCTTTTCCTCGAGCGTCATGGCACCAATGGTGCCTTCCACCCAGGCGATCGCGCCGGCGTCGAGCATGAATGGCGCTGCCGAAAGGTCGACGTCGAACTGGCGCGGCCTGGTGCCCGCGGCCCCCTTGGCAGGAGGTACGACGGCGGCAATCCCCTTGAGTGCCTCCGCCACCACGTCCTGAACGGGTGCGGCGATGTCAACCACCACGCCGCGCTCGTCTTCCTGCAGAGGTTCCAGTGTGGCGAGTTGGGATTCCAGCAGCGCGGGAGGCATGAAGTGCCCGGTCCGTCCCTCGGTCCGCGCCTTCAGAACCTCCTTGCTGCCGTCCAGGTGCAGGAAGACGGTGTCCGGGGCCTGTTCCCGGATGGCGTCCCGGTAGCTTCGGCGCAGGGCAGAACACGCCAGGACCAGCCCACCGTCGCCCGCAGCCGCCAGCTTGCTGCCCACCGTTGCGAGCCATGGCCAGCGGTCCTCGTCCGTCAGCGGTGTGCCCGCAGCCATTTTCGCGACGTTCTCCACGGGGTGGAGGGAATCGCCGTCAACGAACGGGACGCCCAGTTCGCGGGCGACGAGGTCACCGATGGTGGTCTTGCCGCAGCCGGAGACGCCCATGACGATAATGCGATGTTTGATCATTGTTTGGTCCTTGCCAGTCGTGGCGGTCTTACCAGTCGTGGACGGTGCCGTCGACGAGGCGGTTGTAGGGCAGGTAGGCCTGCTGGTAGGGGTAGGCCGCGGCGGCTTCTTCGTTGAATTCGACGCCGATGCCCGGCTTGTCGCCCGGGTGCAGGTACCCGTCCACGAACGTCATGGACTGCTCGAAGACCTCGTTGGTCTTGGCCGAGTGCTGCATGTACTCCTGGATCCCGTAGTTATGGATCGCCAACCCCACGTGCAGCTGCGCCGCGAAGCCCACCGGGGAAATATCGGTCGGACCGTGGAAACCGGACTTGATCTGGTACTGCGCCGCGAAATCCATCACCTTCTTCAACGGACTGATCCCACCGAAGTGCGTGGACGCCGCCCGCACATAATCAATCAACTGCTCCTTGATCAGCGTCTGGAAGTCAAACACCGTATTGAAGATCTCCCCGATCGCCAACGGCGTGGTGGTGTGCTGCCGCACCAGGCGCAGCCCCTCCTGGTTCTCCGCCGGCGTGCAGTCCTCCAACCAGAACAAGTCATACGGCTCCAACGCCTTGCCCAGCTTCGCCGCCTGGATCGGCGTCATCCGGTGATGCCCGTCATGCAGCAACGGCAACTCCGGCCCAAACTCGTTCCGCACCGCCTCAAACACCGTGGGCAGGTGCCGCAGATACGCCCGGGTATCCCAGTCCTCCTCCTGCGGGAACGCACCCCGCCCGGCCGGCTCATAGTCATACCGCTCCCCCGACGCCTGCGCCTGCGCCGCAACCCCATACACGGCCTTGATCCCCGGGATCGCCGTCTGGATCCGGATCGACTTGTACCCCAACTCCAGATGCTCCCGCACCGAATCAAACAACGACTCAATATCCGCACCCGAAGCATGCCCATACGCCCGCAACCCGTTCCGCGACGCACCACCGAGCAACTGGTACACCGGCAACCCGGCCACCTTGCCCTTGATATCCCACAACGCCATATCCACCGCAGCGATCGCCGCCATCGTCACCGGACCCCGCCGCCAATACGCACTCCGGTACAGGAACTGCCACGTATCCTCAATCCGGTGCGGATCCTTGCCAATGAGCAACTGCGCGACATGTTCCTTCAGGTAGGCGGCGACGGCGAGCTCGCGGCCGTTCAGGGTGGCGTCGCCAATGCCCGTCACGCCCTCGTCCGTGGTGATCCGGAGGGTCACGAAGTTTCGGGTGGGGCTGGTAACGAACACTTCCGCGGCAATGATTTTCACAGCTGGTCCTTTCGGAGACGGTCGGTCGGAGGGGGCGTTGTGGCGGGAAGGAGTGTTTTCGGTGGTTAGTGGAGTTCCGCGTGGGTGGCGGCCTGCCGGCTTGTACCGGCGGCGGCTACAGCCTGGCGGGCTTTGATCTCGGCGACGATTTCCGCGTGGGCAGTGTCAGTGAGCCTGTAGAACTTCATGATGGCCATGCCCAGCCCACAGAGGACCAGGGGCACCAGTCCTGCGGCAAGCTGCAGCCCTTGGATGGTGGCCTCGCTTTGGCCGCTGTCCGACCGGACGTAGCCGGCGCTGGCAATGGCGTAGGCCATGACGGCTCCGCCCAGCGCCTGGCCCATCTTCCGGGTGAAGGAGAAGAGGGAGTAGATGATGCCTTCGGTTCGGACACCCGTACGTGCTTCGCCATACTCCACAGTGTCCGCCTCCAGTGCCCACACCACGATGTTCATCATCTGCACGCCCAGGAGGCTGATGACGAGCCCGGTAAAGGCCAGGTAGGTCAACGAGTGCGGGGCCAGCATGACCACCAGCGAACCGAGCACCACCAGGCCTCCGGCTGCCAGGTACAGGGCCTTCTTCCCCCAGCGCCGGACCATGGCCGGCGTGAGCACGATGACCACCACGGCCAGGACCACGTTGATGACGGCCATGGGCTGGGCAAGGCTGACATTCTGCAGCACGTCCCGCAGGTAGTAGACCTGGATGGTGGACAGCCCCGTGCTGGCGGTAAGCATCAGCAGGGATGAAATGCAGAGCATGAGCAGTGGACGGTTGCCCTTCAGGGTGGCCAGGGACTGCTTGAAGGTCACCTTGGGAACCTCGCGGTGGACCACTTCCCGGGTAGTGAAGACGGTCAGCAGGTAGAGCGCCATGCCCACCACTACGAAGGCAATGGTCAGCGTGGTGAAGAGTGGCTGCAGCTGCGCGGCACCCTGTTTGGTGAGCGGCGTGATGAAGAACAGCAGGCCGGAACCCACAACGAGTGAACCGCAGGAGCGGGCAGCGCCCAGTTTGGCACGCTCCGCCGGCTGCTGCGTCATGGCGCCGGCCAGCGAGCCGTACGGGATATTGACCATGGAGTATGCCAGGCCCAGGCCGGCGTAGGTCAGGTAGGCATACGCAAGCTTGCCGTCATGGCTCCAGTCCGCCGGGACGGAGAAGGTCAGGGCACTCATGATCAGCAGGGGAAGGCCACCGAAGAGGATGAAGGGGCGGAACTTGCCCAGCTTCCTGTGGAAGGTGCGGTCAACGATCCGGCCCGCGAAGATGTCCGCAAAAGCATCAAAGACGCGCACCAGGAGGAAGAGGGTGCCTGCTGCCGCCGCTGAGATACCGGCGACGTCCGTGTAGTACAGCAGGAGGTAGGTGGTGGAGAGGGTGAATGCAAGATTGTTGGCAAGATCCCCCGCGCCATAGCCGAGGATGCTGAGCTTGGTCAGCCTGTTCATTCTGAGAGTCCTAACGCGTCATTGCGGTGGTGGCCAAGAGAAGAAGTGCGGGCCGCGTGGGCGCGCCGGGTGTTGCTCCGGCAGTAATACTAACGAAACGGCAAACCCAGTGGCAACCGGTTGCCAAAAATTGCCATAATTTCGTTTCACACAAAATCTGCCCGGCACGCGCACGTGCCGGGCAGATTTGACTCATGATTATTCGGAAGCGGAACGCCCGGCAGCGGTGCCGCACAGGCTTTCCACCAGTCCCACCACACCGGCATCCCCTGCCAAGGCAGGATCGACAACTGCCAGCAGCGCCTTGGTTCGCTCAGTGCCTGGCAGCCGGTTGGCGGCTGTCACGGCCTGCTCCAGAGGGTCCTGGAACGGGGAGGCGGTGGCACTGTAGTCCATCCACACGGCAATCATCAGCGCCGCCGCGGCACCGGACCGTCCGGCGGCGCGTTCAGCCTGCAGCACCGGGACAGCGCGCATCCGAAGTTTGGTACTGCCGTCCATGGCGATCTGGGCCAGGTTATGGGCGATCCTCGCGTTGCTGAAACGGGCCAGGAGAGCCTGCCGGTACTCGGGTATCCGCAGGTCGGCGGGGCCGGCAAGGTTCGTTTCTGCTTCGTCCCAGAAAGCCTCCACTGCCCGCCTGCACCAGGGGTCGGCCAATGCCTCCGCGACGGTCGCATGGCCCCGCAACTGGCCCGCATAAGCCAGCAGTGAGTGTGCGCCGTTCAGCAGCCACAGTTTCCGGTTCTCGTAGGGTTCGATGTCCTGGACGAACAGGGCACCTGCGTCCTCCCATCGCGGGCGGCCCGCGGGGAAGTCCCCGCTGAGCACCCAGCTTGAAAAGGGTTCAGCCACCACCGGGGAATTGTCCACGTAACCGCAGGCTTCCCGGACGGCGGCGAGGTCCCCTTCCGTGGTCCTGGGCGTGATCCGGTCCACGGATGTGCTCACGAAGCTGACATTGCCCGTGACCCACGCGGCGAATTCGGAATCCCAGGCCCCGGCAAACCCCGCCACTGCCTGCCGTGCCACCGTGCCGTTGTTGGACAGGTTGTCGCAGCAGACAATCGCGATCGGCCCGGAACCGGCATCCCGGCGGGCGGCGAGCGCAAGCACCAGCCGTCCCAACGGCGTGGTGGGCCGTCCGCTGCCGGAACCCAGCAGCGCAAGGTCGGCGGCGACGTCGGGCGCCTTGGTGTCCAGCTTGCCGTCCGCACCCAACCCGTAGGCGGCCTCGGTGATGGTCAGCGTAACCAGGGCGGTCTCCGGTGCAGCCACGAGGGCGGCAAGCCGCTCGATGTCCGCACCGTCCAGGGCCTCCACGATGCTGCCCATGACAGTAAAGGAGTCGCCCTCGTCTGCGCGTTCCACCAGCGTGTAGAGACCATCCTGTTCAGCCAGGGCAAGGGCCGCATCCGGCCGGCGGCCAGTGAAGGCGGCGATCCCCCAACCGGCGGAATCTGATGCCTGTTGGGTGTACCAGGCCTGGTGCGAACGGTGGAAGGCGCCCAGCCCCAGGTGGACAATGCGGACCGGCGCCTTGGGCACCTGACGGAGCGTCCGGTTCAGCCGCGGAAGCTCCGCAGTGGGCGGCGTGGCCGACGGAGGGGACGTAAAGGGGGCACTCACAGCTTGAACACCCGGCGGGGCGAGGCGTCCACGATGTCCACGATCAGTTCGTGCGCCCGCTCTTCGGTGACCCGGTGCTCGGCCACGAGCCGCGCCAGGAAGGAGGCTTCGATCCGCCGGGCCGTGTCATGGCGGGCCGGGATGGAGCAAAAGGCCCGGGTGTCATCGATGAAGCCGGAGGACCGGGAGAAGCCCGCCGTCTCCGTCACGGCAGACCGGAAACGGAGCATGGCGTCCGGCGCATCCAGGAACCACCACGGCGCTCCCAGGTACACCGACGGGTAGAACCCGGCCAACGGGGCAAGTTCCCGGGAGAACACCGTCTCGTCGAGCGTGAAGAGGACCAGGTGGAAGTCCTTGGCGGTCCCGAAATCCTGCAGCAGGGGCCGGATGGCCTCGGTGTAGTTGACCGCCACAGGAATATCGTGGCCGGTATCCGCCCCGAACGCCTCGAACGTGGGGGCATGGTGGTTGCGGAAGGATCCGGGGTGGACGGTCATCACCAGGCCGTCCTCCACGGACATCCGCGCCATCTGGTAGATCATGTGCGCTTCGAAGGCTTCCCTGTCAGCTGCATCCGCCTGGCCGTTGCGCCCGCGCTCAAAAAGCCGCTCCGCCTCGGCGTCGTCCAGCTTCAGGGTGGCAGGAGTGAAAACGCCGTGGTCGGCCGAGACGGCGCCCCGCTCCACGAAATGCCTGCGCCGGGACTCAAGCGCCTTGATGTACCCGGCGTAACCCGAAGCGCCATCCCCCGCCGAAGCGATCAGGCGGTCCACGTTGTCCCGCCAGGCCGGGTGCGCCATGTTCAGGTACTGGTCGGGGCGGAAGGTGGGCAGGACGCGCCCGGCAAAGGATGGGTCCGCGTGCAGCGCGGCGTGGCTGTCCAGTGAGTCCAGGGGATCATCCGTGGTGGCCAGCACCTCGATGTTGAATTCCTTGAACAGCTCGCGCGGCCGGAAGCCCGGCTCAGAGAGCTTGGCCTGCAGGGCGTCGTAAAGCCGGTCCGCGTTCTCCCGGGACGGTTCCTCCGCCAGGCCGAACACGTGGGCGAACTCCTGCCGGATCCAGTAACCGGATGCCGTTCCCTCAAAGGTGGGCCAGGCGGCACAGAAGTGGCGCCAGACCTCCCGTGACGCGGCGGGTTGGCTGCCCAGCCCCAGCTGGTCCATGGGCACCCCGCCGGCGTGGATCAGCCGGGTGACGTAGTGGTCCGGGGTGACCAGCAGGGCAGCCGGGTCCGGGAAAGGGGTGTTCTGCTCGATGACCGCAGCGTCCACGTGCCCGTGCGGGGAGATGATGGGCAGCCCTTCCACAGTTGTGAACAGTGACCGTGCGATGCTCCGGACACCCGGATCAGCCGGCAGCAGCCGGTCGGGGTGTTCCGCAATCGGCGTTCCCACGGGTCATCGCCTCCCTGCGGGGACGGAAAGTCCCGCCAGCGCGGCCGCGGAGCGGAGGTAGTCAAGGTTATCTGCCGTCCGTTCAGCCAGCGGGAGTTCGGTGGAGAAGTCCTCCACCGTCACCCAGCCGTCATAGCCATGGGCCGCTAGTGCCTTGAAGTACTCCAGCACGCTGCCCTGGCCGGAACGCAGCGGGGCCCACTCGTTCCGGAAGATGGCGGCACCGGAGTCGTCGGTGTTGCCGCTGTTGACCCAGACGGCGTTTTTGACGTGCACGTGGGCCAGGTAGTCGCCCAGGAGCTGGAACGCAGGGAGGTAGTCCTCCTGGCCTTCGATCAGCAGGTTGCCGAGGTCATGGATGACTCCCACGTGGCGCGGATCAAGTCCGTCCAGCAGCCGCAGCGCGGACGAGGCCGAAGCGGTGATGGTGCGGTGGTGCAGTTCCACGAGTGCCTTCACGCCGTGGTGGGCAGCCCGTTCGGCGATCCACTCGAAGTCACGGCGGGCACCGGCAAACAGCTCAGGGTACGGGGTACCGCTGGCCGGTTCGTTCCCCCAGACGGCCGTTCCCAACGGAGGGGTGGTCACCCGGACCTGCCCGGCGCCGAGCCTGGCAGTGGCGGCCAGCATCCGGTCAACGTCCGCATGGTTGTCGCACCGTGCATATCCCCCGATGCCGGAGAATTCCAGGCCCGCGCCGGATGTGAGGGCGGCAATCCGGTCCAGGTGGTCCTCCATGCCGGTGAGCGGGACGGTGGCCTTGTTGCCGGCCCAGAAGCCCGGCTCGGCAGCGTCGGCCTGGTCGGTGATCCGCCACTCAATGCCATCCCAGCCCTGCCGGGCCAGGTGCTGCACTGCTTCGTCGGGGGTCCATTCGGGGGTTGATGCGGTAAATACTGAAAACTTCATGGCTCAGGCGCTTTCTGCCGAAGTGCCGCCGGTGCGGACTTCGAGGTCGTTGTACTTGCCGGCCAGGACATCGTCGAAGAGGACGGGCTGGCCAAGCGTGGCCGAAACGTAGACGGAACGCACCGCGGCGAGTGCGTTGACGGCGTCGCTGACGGTGACGCCGGCCTGCCGCCCACCGGCGATGGCGCCCAGGATGTCCCGGTACTGCCGGACGTGGCCGGCCGGATACACGGTGGGGTCCGCGGCCTTGTAGTCCTCCTCGGGGTATTTGGCCAGTTCCTCTTCCGCCTGGTTGCCCCCGCCCTGAAGGCCCATGTCCGCGGACTCGCCGCCCGCGTCCTTGCTGTGGAAGTACTGCAGCCGGTCGTTGTCCACCACCGCCGAGCCCTCGGACCCCATGAGCTGGACGCGCACGGTCAGCCCCGGGTAGGCAGCGGTGGTGGCGTGCAGGACGGCCAGGCCGCCGTTTTCGAAGGTGATGGTGGCAACGGCGGTGTCTTCCACCTCGATGCGTTCGTGCGCAAGCCTGGCGGTGTGCGCATGGATCTCAACGGGGCGTCCCATGAACCACAGCAGCAGGTCCACCGTGTGGACACCCTGGTTCATCAGCGCACCGCCGCCGTCCATGGCCCAGGTGCCACGCCAGTCGCCGGAGTCGTAGTACCCCTGGCTGCGCCACCAAGCCACGGAAGCGATGGCGGACGTCAGCCGCCCGAAACGTCCCTTGGCCACAGCGTCGGCAACAGCGACGCTTGACTGGTCAAACCGGTGCTGGCTGATCACCGAGGCAACAATCCCCTTAGCGGCCGCTTCCTTGGCTGCGGCTTCGATTTCCTGGGCCCGGGTGAGGTCAACGTCGAGTGGCTTTTCGATCACCACGTGCTTACCGGCGGCCAGGACTTCCAGGCCCTGCTGGATGTGGAGGCCGCTGGGGGTGGCCAGGGCCACAAGATCGATGTCCTCAGCCGCAAAGGCCTCCGCCTGTGTGCTGTACAGCGCCGGCCTCTGGCCGCCGCGCTGTTCGATAAAGTCCGCCAGGGCCTCGGCGGCGGCCGGGATGGCATCCACCAGTGCCACGATCCGTGCTTCCGGAAACGCCTCGAGGGCTACGGCGTGGGTGCGCCCGATGACGCCGCATCCGGTGATGGCTACGTTAAGGGTGCTCATGCGGTCTGGACTCCTGCTTCTGCGGTGACTTTTGCAAAGGCGCGTGCTGCGATGCCGAACGCGGTGGGGCCGGAGAAACCGCCCAGTCCGTGGGCACCGGCGAGGTGCGGCTCCAGGGAGGCGAAGCCCTGGTACCCGTCTGCCTTCAGGGCCTCCACGGTGCGGAGCACATCCCCGTCGCCTTCACCTGCCGGCACCACGTGGCCGTTTTCGAACAGTGCGTCCTTGACCTGCAGGTACTCAAGGTGCGGACGCAGTTTGGCGTATCCCTCATCGAAGGGCTTGACCCCCACCTGGACGAAGTTCGCGGCATCCCATGCCACCTTCAGCGCGGGCGAGTTGACCGTTTCGATGATGTCCAGGACGCGGTCTGGTACGTCGCCGAAAATGTCTTTCTCGTTCTCGTGCAGCAGGATCACGCCCGCTTCCTCAGCCACATCGGCGAGCGCCCGCATGCGTTCGATGACGGCATCGCGGATGGACTCCACCTGCACGGACTCGCCGTAGTAGAAGGAGAAGATGCGGATGTACCTGGCGTCCAGGACCTTGGCGGCGTTGACCGCCCGGCGCAGCCGTTCCACTTCGTGCTCCACCGGCAGGCTGACGTCCACCTTGCCAATGGGGGAAGCGACGGCGGAGACCTTCATGCCCTTCTCCGCCAGCAGGGATGCCAGGGACTGGAGCTGTTCATCGCTCAGGTCCACGATGTTGGTGCCCCAGGCGCTGCGGACTTCAATGTGGTTGGCGCCGAGGGCCTGCAGCACTGCTATCTGGACCGCTGGGTCGTCGTCGATCTCGTCGCCGAAGCCTGACAGCTGCCACGTGACCTGGGTGGTCGAAACCATGGTTATTTAACTCCTCCGGCGGTGAGCCCGCCTACTAGGTAACGCTGGAAAATCAGGTAAAGAATGACCACAGGAGCGGCGCAAACCAATGCCGCCGCCATCATCTGGCCGTAGAACGGAATGGCGCCGCCTTCCTGCGAAGCACCAAAGATTTGGAGTGCGACGGCGGCCGTCTGGCTTTCCGGGCGGGTCATCACCGAGGCGAACAACACGTCATTCCAGCCCAGCAGGAAGGCGAAGATGCCCGAAACCACGATGCCGGGCCAGCTCAGCGGAAGGATGATCCGGAACAGGACGCCAAGGTGGGACGCGCCGTCGATCCGTGCTGCTTCTTCAAGTTCCTTGGGAAGCCCGCGAAGGTAGGTGACCATCACCCAGGTGGAGAACGGCATGGCGAAGGTGAGGTAGGTCACGAACAGGCCCCACTGGGTTCCGATCACCTGTATGCCGAGGTAGGTTGCCGCCGAGGAAAACAGGACGAAGACCGGCAGCACCATGAGGGTTCCGGGCACCGACTGCAGTGCCAGCAGCCCGCGGAGGATGGTCAGCCTGCCGCGGAAGCTGTAGCGGACCAGGACGAACGCAGTGGAGATGGACATCGCTGCGGAGACCACCGCGGTTGCTCCCGCCACCAGGACGCTGTTGGTGAGGCCGGTGGCCAGGCCAACGCTGGTCCAAATCTTCGAGTAGTTATCGAATGTGACTGAGGACGGCCAGAACTCGCCATTGGCCACCCCGATGTCCGAGTTCACCGAAGCCAGGAAGATGTACAGCACAGGGATCAGGACAAGTGCGCCGAGGAATACCAGGATGATGACCAGCAGGGGGCCCGGAAGGAGCCGGAGCACCTCATGCTGGCGGTGCGAGCCCGGACGGTCAACGTCAACGGTTGACGCACTCCGCCGGGTGGCTGTCGTGGTGCTCATTTCTTCGCTCCTGGTGTTTCGGCGTCGTCAAGCTTGACGGCACGGAGGTAGACGAACAGCGGAATGGCGATCAGCACCAGGGAAATGAAGGCCATTGCGGCGCTGAGTCCAAAGCGGAAGCTCTGGAAGCTGGTGACGTAGGTCAGGATGGGGAGGACTTCGACGTCGGCCGGCGCAGGGACGCCGAACAGCACGAACGGGAGGGTGAAGTTGTTGATGTGGTGCAGCATCCCGATCAGGAAGGCCAGAGCCAGCGGGCCCTTCAAGTACGGGAACACTACGTACCGGAGCTTGTTCCACCACAGCGCACCGTCGAGTGCCGACGCTTCGTGCACCTCATGGTCCACCGACTGCAGGCCGGACAGGGCCAGCAGGTAGATGAACGGCCACGATGCCCAGATCTGGACCAGTACCAGCGTCCAAAAGGTCTGCGGGCCGTTAAGCCACAGCCCCACGTGGATCCCCACGGTGGCCAAGGCCTCGTCCACGATCCCGCCGGGCTGGAGCATGGTGCGCCAGACGGTGGCCACCACGAAGGATGGGAGGACGTACGGGATGAGGAAGACCGAGCGGATCACTGCCCGGCCCTTGAACGCGTTCTGCGTGGCCACCGCGGCGGCGATGCCCAGCGGCAGCGTCACCACCATGGCCAGCAGCGAGTAGCTGACACTGAGCCAGACGGCGTGCAGCAAGGGCGATGCCGTCACCGCTTCAACGAAGTTTTCGGCTCCGATGAGCGGCGCACTGATCCATTTCCGCAGGGTGTACTGGTCCAGGTTGAGGACGGACATGTAGATGCCCAGCAGCAGCGGGACCACGATGATGATGATCATCAGGACCCCACCCGGGATCAGCATCCAGAGCGGCCGGTTGCGTTCGCTCATTCCCTTGCGGCGTCGGCCGCCCCGGTGGCCGGGCTGTTGCCCGGCGTCGTGTGAATCGCGGGGCGCCCGGCCCGCGGCGGAATCCACCGCAGGCCGGACTTCATGAGAGGCGTCGGTTGACATCAGAACCTATCCTTTGGAGGCCCGGTCCAGGGAAGCCTGGCCCTTGTTCTGGGCGTCCTTGATCCTTTGTTCGAGTGCTGACTCGTCCACCTTGCCCGCGGCCAGGTCCGGGATCGACTGCACGGTGACGTTGAGGAGGCCGAGCTGGATATCGCCCCAGGCGCCAGTGAACGGTGTGGCCTTGGACGTGGCGGCGGCGTCAGCCACCGGCTTGAGCTTGGGGTCTGTCAGAGCGGCCAGGGCTTCGGCGTTTGCAGGCAGGTCGCCGAAGGTCTTCTGGTAGTTCAACTGCTCGTCCTTGGAAGTGATCAGTTTGATGTAGGCGAAGGCAAGGTCCTTCTGCTTGGAGTAATCAGCCACCACCAGGTTGTCGCCCGAGAGGATGCTGGCGGCCTCGCCATCGGACTTGGACTGCGTCTCGCCCGGTGCGACCGTGGGCATCAGGGCGTACTCGTACTTCCCGGCAACTGCGGACTTGTCCAGGGTGGGGATGGAGCTGGAGGTGGTCATCATCAGGTAGCCGGCCTTGCCGCTGGCGAAGGCCGCCACGGCGTTGCTGTTGCTCCAGCCGACGGAAGCAGGGTCAACGACCTTGTCCTGGGTCAACCAGCCGAAGTACGTCTGGTAGGCCTTCTTGACGGTGGGGTCGTCCATCTTGAGCTTGTTACCGTCGACCAACGGGTTTCCGGCCTGGACGGCCATGGCCCAGATGAACTTCCAGGGGTCATAGTTGTCCTTGTAGCCCGTGGCGATGCCATAGGTATCAGCCTTGGTCATCTTCTTGGCCTGGGCTGCGAGCTCGTCCCAGCTGGTTGCGGGCTTGTCAATGCCGGCCGCGGCGAGCAGGTCCTTGTTGTACGCCATCACGAACGGGCGGCTGACGAAGGGGATGCCGGCCTGGTGGTCCTTGTCCGGGCCGGAAATACCGAGGGCAGCCTGGTTGAAGCGGTCCTTGCCGCCAACCTTCTTCCAGTCGTCATCCGAGAGGGTGACGAAGGCCTTGGTGGCATAGGCCGTGGGGGTGAAGGTGGTGCCGAGTCCGTAGACATCCGGCCCCTGGCCGGAGACCACGGAAGTCTGGATGCGGGTGAGCTCGTCGTTGGCCGAGGCGAAGGTTTCAAACTTCACGTCGGCCCCGGTTTCAGCCTTGAACTTGGCGGCAATATCGCTCTGCCACTGTTTCTGCTGCTCGGGGTATTGGCTGAGAACGCCAGTCAGGACGTTCAGCGTCTTGCCCGTCCCGTCCACTTTGCCGTCCGCATTCGTGGACCCTCCCCCACCGGTCCCGGAACCCGAACCGCAACCGGTCAGGGCCAGTGCTGCAGCCGTAACAATCGCCGCAAGCCCAGTAGTCGATTTAAACCTCATTGTTTTTCTCCTCTAGGACACCCACATGGCCACATCCGTCCTGTGGCGGAAATCACTGCAGGCGACTCGAATGCCAGTCTAGGAAGCATGCAACAACTCCGGCAAGCGGTTGCCAAAAGTTGCCAAAAATGGTGGGATTAAGGCACAGAGTCAGGGGCCTCGCCGGCGTTAATTGTCGACGGCGGTTCGTCCAGCCAGCGAGGAAAGGTCCAGCGTCATGGCTGATCTACCCGTCGAAGGCACCACGCGTGGTGCGCTAGACCTTAACGCCAGTGCAAACCGGCCGCC
This sequence comes from Arthrobacter sp. AG367, assembly GCF_007828995.1. Taxonomy (NCBI): domain Bacteria; kingdom Bacillati; phylum Actinomycetota; class Actinomycetes; order Micrococcales; family Micrococcaceae; genus Arthrobacter; species Arthrobacter sp. AG367. The sequence continues at coordinate 10,650 of NZ_VIVE01000006.1, read as the reverse complement.
CACCATCCGCGACGTGGCGGAACTGGCCGGAGTGGCCACCTCCACGGTGTCACGTGCCCTGTCGCGGCCGGACCGGGTCAATGCGAGGACCCGGCAGCGGATCGAAGAGGCAGCCGCGGAGCTGAACTACGTGCCGAGCTCCCAGGCGCGGGGACTCAGTTCGGGGCGCACCAACGCCGTGGCGGTGCTGGTGCCCGATATCACCAACCCGTTCTATTTCGACATCATCCGGGGCACGCAGCACCAGCTCAAGGCAGCCGGTTACACACAGCTGCTGGTGGACACTGAAGAATCCAACGAGGTGGAACTCGATGCATTGCACAAGATGCGCAAATCCGCCGACGGTTTCATTCTCGCTGCCTCCCGCCTGACGGACGCCCAGCTGGCGGAGGTCTCGCGGACGCAGCCCCTGGTCACCTTCAACCGCGCCTCCACCAGCGCTCCCACGGTCATGATCGATACGCCGTCGGCCATCATCCAGGCCCTGGAACACCTGGCCTCCCTGGGCCACCACAAGGTCTGCTACGTCGCCGGACCACCCACGTCGTGGTCAAACCAGATGCGGTGGAAGGTCTTCGAGGAGGACGCGAAACGGCGCGGTATGGAGGTCCACCGGATCGGGCCCTACACCCCGAAGACGACGTCGGGGGCTGCCGCGGCAGACGCGGCGGTCAGGACGGGTGCCACTGCCTGCATCGTCTTCAACGACCTGTTGGCCATCGGCATGCTCCAGCGCCTCCAGGCCCGCGGCATCCGCGTCCCGGAGGACATGAGCATCATCGGGTCCGACGACATCTTCGGCGCGGACTTCTGCAACCCGCCCCTGACCACCATTTCAAGTCCCATCGAACAGGCCGGCCGGGTGGCGGTGTCCATGCTGCTGGCCCAGCTCAACCCGCTGGCGGGAAGAGCCGCCCGGCAGCTGGCGGTCATGCCCACCCACTTGACCATCCGGGAGTCCACAGGCCCTGCACGACTATAGGAAGGCGAGGCTCATTTTCCCCCCGGACGTCCGCGGCGGGCGATGGCGTCAACGACTTCCTGCCTGGAAAGGCCCCGCTGGCGCGGGTCCAGGTGGGGGCCGCTCCGGCGGGCGTACGACGGCGGGAGCCACCCGCCGTCGTACGCCCGCCCTGGAAAATCAGTGCTTAGGCTTCCACCAGCCTGGACCCCGCCGGAACCCCGGCCGGAACCTCCGCGGGAACGCCCGGCTCACCGCGCCCGTACAGCCAGTCGTTGTACTGGAAGTTGTTGTCGCCGCGGCTCTTGAACAGCATGTTCCGCAGGATGCGTGCCACGCCGCCCACGTGCCAGGACTCGCCCCAGATCCGGGCGGTGCGCTGCACTCGGGCCGTCCGCGCGGCGCGGGCTTCGTTGAACCCGCGGAAGGCAGCTTCCCAGGCGCCGGCGTCGATGCCCTCGGGCGTGAAGACCTTTTCGCGGGCCACGTCCTGCAGGACTGCCGCGTCCTCCAGCGCCTGGCAGGCACCCTGGGCCAGGTACTGCAGCATCGGGTGGGCGGCGTCGCCGATGAGTGCCATGCGGCCGGAAACCCAGTTCTCGATGGGGTCGCGGTCGTACATGGGCCAGCGGATGCCGGTGGCCAGGTTCTTCAGGGCTTCCTGCACGGCGGGGACGCAGTCCTTATAGGCTGCCTCGAGCTCGTCCACGCCGCCGTACTGCTCTTCGCCGCGCTCGAAGGACGGGGACTTGAACACCGCCACGGTGTTGAGCAGCTGGCCCTTGCGCAGCGGGTACTGGACCAGGTGGCAGTCCGGTCCCAGGTAGACGATGACGTCCTCCAGGTCCGCGGCCGGGGTCTCCTCGGTGATGGGCACGGTTCCGCGGTACGCCACGTAGGCCGAATTCACCGGACCGTCATTGGCAACGGTGCCGCGCAAGGTGGACTTGAGCCCGTCCGCAGCCAGGATGGCGTCGGCTTCAAAGACCTCGCCCTTGGCGGCGTAAGCGCGGGCCCGGTCGCCGTCGGTTTCCACCTTCTGCACCAGGACGTCGTTCACCAGGGTGACGCCGGCTTCCTGGCAGGCTTCGAGCAGGATCCGGTGCAGGTCGCTGCGGTGGATGACGACGTAGGGGGCGCCGTAGCGCTCCTCGAACTCACCGCCCAGGGTCTGGCGGGTCAGCTCCTCGCCGGTGATGGCGTCGCGGAACACCAGGTGCTTGGGCTGGACGCCAATTTCCAGCGCCTTCTCCAGCAGGCCCCAGCGCTTCAGGACGCGGGATGCGTTGGGGGCCATCTGCAGGCCCGCACCCACTTCACCGAAGGCCGGTGCCACTTCAACCAGGGTGACGTCGGCGCCGTTTTCGCGAAGCGCCAGCGCTCCGGCAAGCCCGGCCATGCCGCCGCCCACCACGAGGACGTCGGTGGACGCTTTGACGTTAGACATTGGAAACTCCTACTGCTGTTGATTTCTTGATTTTGATGCCGACTGCTGCGAGCAGGACTGCTGCTGCGGCGGCTGCTCCGGCAAACGCCAGGAAGTTTGAGTTGACGCCCAGGCCCGCTGCGAGCAGGAGCCCGCCGGCCTGCGGTGCGGCCACTGCCCCGATGCGGCCCACGCCGAGTGCCCAGCCAAGGGCAGTACCGCGGAGGTGTGCCGGATAGTGGCTGGCCACGGCCGCTATAATCAGGCACTGGGTGCCGTGCGTTCCCACGCCGGCAAGCACCAGCATGAAATAGACGACGGCGACGGGCGGCCCGGACACCAGGACCACCAGGGCGACGGCGGCCACCGCCGCTGCCGCAATCGCCGTGGGAATGGGCCCGAACCTTGTGCCGGCCCAGGCGGTCAGTACCGAGCCAGCCACGGCGCCCAGGTTGAGCGCCAGCGCGAACGTCAGGGCGGAGCCAAGGTTGTACCCGGCCAGCTGCATCAGGTTGGGCAGCCAGGTGCCCAGCCCGTACCAGGCGAACAGGGTCACCAGGGTGCCGATGGCAAACAGCAGGCTGGTGCCGAGGTAAGGCGCCCGGAGCAGGGAGCCGAATCCCACGGACTCCTTCGCGGTGCTGCCGCCGGTTGTCTTGGGTGCCAGTGTTTCCGGCAGGTAGCGGAACCCCAGCGGGATCACTACCACCAGGGCGACGACGGCCACGAGGAACATGATGGGCCAGCCGAAGGCCGGAATCAGCGGAATGCCCACCAGCGCGGCGAGGGAGCCGCCGATGGGAACGCCGGACATCATCAGGGTGGCGATGGTTGACCGCCATTTTTCCGGCACGAGTTCGGCCACCAAAGCGTTCGCTGAGGGCACCAGGCCCCCCAGTCCGATGCCGGCCAGCAGGCGGAGGCCGCCGAAGACCGGCGCATTGGGGGCAAAGGCGCAAAGGATGGTGAACGCGGAAAACACGATGGCGCAGCCGATGATGGTGCGCCGCCGGCCCCAGGTATCGGACATACGGCCGGCGAAGACCGCTCCGATCATCATGCCGACAAAGGCCATGGACCCGATGGTCCCGGCCGTGGCCTTGGTCAGGCCCCAGCCGGTGTCGCTGATGAGTGAGCCCTGGACGGTGCCGTAGACGATCAGGTCGTAGCCGTCGAAAACGACCAGCAGCCAGCACACCAGGACGGCAAGTACGGAACGCCGGGGGAACCCGGAAAGGCCTGCGCCCGAGGTGGGGGCGGCCATGCGCTGCGGCGCTGCAGCGGAAGTTGTGTGATTCATCCCACCACTGTGCTGGCAGTCATACCAGCGCGCCCATATTATTCTGTCATGCAGAATCTTCCTGCCCGGCGGAAGCCCACCTACTCCATCGAAGCGGTGGATAACGCCCTGCAGCTCCTCCAGCTCCTGCGGGACGTCGGCAGCCTGCGGCTCAAGGACGCTGCGGCGGAGCTCGGCGTTGCGCCGTCCACGGCACACCGGCTCCTGGCCATGCTGGTGTACCGGGGCTTCGCGGTCCAGGATGAAACGCGCCGGTATGTGCCGGGCCCCGCGATGGGCGCCGGCCCGGCGGGCTTGAGCTGGACACGCCAGCTGCGGGACATCTCCCGGCCACACATGGAACTGCTGTGCGCGCGCACCAACGAGACCGTCAACCTCATGATCCGGGTGGGCACAAAAGTCCGCTTTTTGGACACGGTGGAAAGCACCAACATCCTGCGCGTCGGGGACCGGCAGGGGACCCTACTCCCCGCGCATAAAGCTTCGGGCGGGAAGGCCATCCTGGCGGAGCTCGATCCCGCCGTGCTGGAGCAGCTGTTCCGCAGCCCCAACGCGGAACTGGGCGGCGACTACATCCCGGACGCCGACTACCCCGCGTTCCTGCGCGAGCTTGAGTCCGTCCGCGCCAACGGATTTGCCGCCAACTTCGAGGGTACCGAGGAGGGCATCAGCGCCTTTGGGATGGCCCTGCACAACGGCAAGGGCATGGTGGTGGGCGCCCTGAGCGTGGCCACTCCCGTGGCACGGTTCCGGCCCCTGTTCGACGCCGGGCTGGTGGGCGTCATGATGGAGACCCGGCGCCAGCTGGAAATAGACATCGCGGCCAATCCGGCGGACGGGGCAGCCGGAAGCTGACCGGCAGGGCCGAAGGAATTCTGCATGCCAGAATATGCTGGGGATCACAGCAGATCTTCCCTAGGGTCGAATCCACGTCGCAATCAGTCCGCACGCAAGGAGAAGGCCAGTGTCGATCAGCGCTGAAAACCAAACGCACGAATCCGTGGCGCAGGAACACCACGTTCCCGAGCCCACCCCGGAGGAGGCTGCGCAGCTTGAGCAGCTGTACCGGGATTTCGATAAGGAAAACCTGATTCCGTTGTGGACGGAGATCGCGGACCTAATGCCCATGGTCCCGTCCCCGAAAGCAGTGCCGCACGTCTGGCGCTGGAATGACCTGTACCCCCTGGCCGCCCGCGCCGGGGACCTGGTGCCGGTGGGCCGCGGCGGGGAACGGCGCGCCATTGCGCTGGCCAACCCGGGCCTGGCCGGCACGCCTTACGCCACCCCGACGTTGTGGGCGGCCATCCAGTACCTGGGCGGCCGTGAAACGGCCCCGGAGCACCGCCACTCGCAGAATGCGTTCCGGTTCGTCGTCGAGGGCGAGGGCGTGTGGACCGTGGTGAACGGGGACCCTGTCCGGATGTCCCGCGGCGACTTCCTGCTCACCCCGGGCTGGAACTTCCACGGCCACCACAACGACACCGACGAGCCCATGGCGTGGATCGACGGCCTGGACATCCCGTTCGTGCACTACGCGGACGCCGGGTTCTTCGAGTTCGGCACCGAACGCGTCACCGACGAAGCCACCCCGGACATCTCCCGCTCCGAGCGGCTCTGGGCCCACCCCGGACTCCGCCCGCTCTCCGGCCTCGATGACACCACCAACTCCCCCATCGCGGCGTACCGGTGGAAGTACACCGACGCCGCCCTGCGCGAACAGCTGCTCCTCGAGGACGAGGGCCACCCGGCCACCGTGTCACAGGGCCACGCCGCCGTTCGGTACACCAACCCGACCACGGGCGGGGACGTCATGCCCACCATCCGCGCCGAGTTCCACCGGCTCCGCGCCGGCGCCTGGACGGAGACGGTCCGCGAGGTGGGCTCCAGCGTCTGGCAGGTCTTCGAAGGCACAGGCACCGTGACCCTGAACGGCGAAACCAGGGCCCTGGCCAAGGGCGACCTCTTCGTGGTGCCGTCCTGGGCCGCCTGGTCACTGCAGGCCGAATCCGAGTTTGATTTGTTCCGGTTCAGCGACGCCCCCATCTTTGAGCGCCTGAATTTCAACCGCACCTACATCGAAGGACGCACCAAGTAATGAAACTCCTCACCCTCCGCCTCCCCGCCGGCACCGGCAGCGGCAAGAGCACGACGGCGGTCCGCCAGGACGGCGAGACCCTCACCGAAATCCCGGGCTTTTCCGATGTCGGGGCACTCCTGCAGGACCCCAACTGGGAAACCATCGCCAAGGATGCCAACGGCGCAACGCACGCGTTCGACGGCGCCGACCTCGCCGCCGTCGTGCCTTCCCCGGGCAAGATCATCTGCGTGGGCCACAACTACCGCAACCACATCAAGGAGATGGGCCGCGAGGTTCCCGAGTACCCCACCCTGTTCGCCAAGTACGCCGAGTCGCTGATCGGGCCCAACGATGACCTCGCGCTGCCGCAGGAATCGGACACCGTGGACTGGGAAGCCGAGCTCGCCGTCGTCATCGGCAAGGCCGGCCGGCGCATCCCGGAGGCAGAGGCTGCCGGGCACATCGCAGGGTACTCCGTGCTGAACGACATCAGCATGCGCGACTACCAGTTCCGCACCATCCAGTGGCTGCAGGGCAAGACCTGGGAGAAGTCCACCCCGTTCGGCCCGGCCCTGGTCACCAAGGACGAATTCACCCCCGGGCCGCTGATGACCTCGGCAGTGGACGGCGACGTCCAGCAGTCCACCCCCACCAGCGACCTGGTCTTCACCCCGGAATACCTGGTCTCCTACATCTCCACCATCATCACCCTGAACCCGGGCGACGTGATCGCCACCGGCACCCCCGGCGGCGTGGGCCACGCCCAGGACCCCAAGCGCTACCTGCAGGAGGGCCAAGTCCTGGTCACCACCATCGAGGGCCTGGGCCAGCTGACCAACCGCGTGGTCAAGGAAGCCTGATGGTTGCCCGGCACGACCAGGCCAGCGACCCCGTGCTGCTCGAGGGGCTGCTGCAGGCCCGGCGCGGCACCGCGTTCTTCGCCCGCAAGCTCAACGAGCTCCCCGACGCGGAACTGGACGGGGGCTCGCTGCTGCCGGGCTGGACCCGCCGCCACGTTGTAGCCCACGTGGGCTACAACGCCAGGGCCATCGCCCGCCTGGTCGAGTGGGCGGCCACCGGGGTGGAAACACAGATGTACCCGTCCGTTGAGGTCCGCAAACACGAGATCGACTTCGGCGCCACCCTCAGCCCCATCGCCCTGCGGAACCTGTTCGACCACTCCGCCGTGCACCTGAACGTCGAATGGCGCGACCTGCCCGCCGACAACTGGCACCACAAGGTCAAAACCGTCCAAGGCAGGACCGTCCCCGCAGAAGAAACCGTCTGGATGCGCACCCGCGAAGTCTGGGTCCACGCCGTGGACCTGGACAACGGGGCCACCTTCAAGGACATCCCCGCACCCGTCCTGGAACGCCTGCTCAAGGACATCACCGGCGCCTGGCATGCGCGCGGCACCGACGCCGGGCTCCTCATCACAGTGGACGGCACCGGCTTGTCGTTTGGGGATACCGCCGCCCCGTCGCCCACCGTGGTGTCCGGTTCACTGGCCGCCATCGCCCAGTGGGCCGCGGGCCGCGGCACGGACGGAACCACGGCGAAGCGCGACGGCGAAGCAGCTACCCCGGCGCCGCCGGCACCGGCCTGGATCTGACAGGCCGCCGTGGCACCCGCCACAGCACCGCACCAGAGGCGGGCCAGCACCGGCTGGCCCGCCTTTCGGCGTTCCTGCCCGCATGTCCCGTCACGTGCGGTGCATCACCTCAGGCTGGAGCCTAAAAAGGATCCCCTGGACTTGGAGCAGGTTCCATAAAATCAGCCCAGGACGCTGGATAGCATGAGGTGACCGGACAGAGCCGTCCGGTGGGATCGACGCAAAAGGACAACCCATGGCCGCGGTTACGGTGGATGACATCCTCTCGGATCTTCCCCTCGGCTTCGCCAGCCTCATCCTTCGCCCGGCCCCCTCGGCGCCGGACATCGAACGGTTCCTGATCGTCGACGCCGACGATGAAGCAGCCCAGGCCGGCAAAGCCTTTGTCCTGCTCATCGGGGTCCGTGGCCGTTCGGCGCTGCCTGCCCTCCGGCGCCTCCTGAAGGACCCGCCCCCGGTGGTCGCCGTCAAGGGCCAGCGCGAAGACCTGGCGGAAGCGGAAGAACTCCTCCGCGCAGCCGGATCGGGACTGCTGCTGGTGGATCCGGCAGCAGACTGGGACCGCCTGCTCTCCATTGCCAAGGACCGGATCCAGCCGCGCAGCTACCAGAGCGAAGTGCTGACCCTGCTCGAGGAAGACCTGTTCGCGATCGCCCAGACCACAGCGCGGCTCACGTCCAGCCACGTGCTCATCGAGGATGCGGCCAACAAGGTCCTGGCCTACTCCACCGTCACCAATGACATCGACGAACTCCGCAAGGCTTCCATCCTGGCCCGGCGCGGCCCCCGCAAATACGAACTGCTGCTCAAGGATCTTGGCGCCTACCGCGAACTGCACCGCACCCGGCAGCCGGTCCGGGTACCCGCACGGCCCCAGGACGGGCTGCGGGAACGGGTGGCCATCGCGCTCTTTGCCGGCGAACGGATCATGGGCTACATCTGGCTCCAGGAGACCGGAGCCGGCTTCGGCCCGGACGTTGAGTATGTCCTCACGGGATCCGCGGCACGCGTCTCGGCCGAACTGATCCGGTACCGCAACCAGCAGTCCGTCCATATGCGGGAGGACCGGATTGTTCGGATCCTGTCAGGTCCCGCGGAGGCCGCCGCCAGCGCGCACAGCGGAAAAATCCCTTCGGAACGTCCCGCCGCCCTCATCCTCATCGGCATGTCCGACGCCGACTCGCGCGCCGACGACGCCGCACTCAAGCACGGGGAACTTGCCAATCTCGCCTCCATCCACGCGGCCGCGTACAAGCCCACCGCCGTCGTGGGCCAGTTCAAGGGTGACACCGCCATCATCGTGCCTGACCTACAGTCCAGCACCGCGGAATCGGGGCTGCGGTCCCTTGCCGAGGCAATCGTCCGGGATGCCCGCAAGCACCTCGGCATCAGTCCATTCGCGGCCGTGGGCCCCTTGGTGCCGGACCTGTTGTCCCTCCATACGGTGACCGGGGTGACGGAGGCGCTGCTGGCCTGCGTGGGCACGGCAGAACCCGGCACGGTTGCCGCGGTGGGCGATTTCGAAGCGGAAATCCTCTACCGCGAGGCGGTGCGGAACTTCCACACCTCACCCTTCCGCCACCGCGGCCTGGCAGCGCTCCTCCAGGAGGACGCCGAACTCGCCGACACCCTCCGCACGTATTTCGATGCGTCCTTCGACGTCGCCGAATGCGCCAGGCGGATGAACCTGCACAAGAACACTGTCTACTACCGGGTGGCCAAAGCCACCCGGGTGACCGGCCTCGACTTCGGCAGCCCCAGGGATTCCCTGGTGGCGCTGCTCCACCTCCAGGAGTGGGCCTCCACTTCCTACGACACTTCAGGCAGGAAATGACCACAACACTCGGCGCACCACCCCTGGACATCCTCCTCGAGGACATCGTCCGGCGTCACCGTCCGCGGAAGGAAACGGGTGCAGTACCCCGCAACATCCCCTTCCTGGCCAAGGTTCCCTTCGACCGGTTTGGCATTGCCGTCGCCACCACGTCCGGTGACGTTTTTTGCTCCGGTGACGCCGATGTCCCCTTCTCCATCCAAAGCATCTCCAAGGTCTTCACCCTGGCCATGGCGCTGCAGGGCGGCCGGTCCGCCCGGCTGTGGTCTCGGGTGCTGCGCGAACCGTCCGGAACAGCCTTCAACTCCCTGGTCCAGCTCGAGGCCGAACATGGCATCCCGCGCAACCCCTTCATCAATGCCGGGGCGCTGGTGGTCACCGACCACCTGATGCAGGAGACGCCCGACGCCGCCGCGCACCTCCTGCGGTTCCTGACCGGACAAGCGGGTCACCAGGGACAGGCGGACAGCCGGGGACAGGGGCCGTTCATTGACGAGGCAGCTGCCGCCGGTGAACTGGCCGGCAGCAGCCGCAACCTTGCCCTGGCGCATTTCCTGAAGGACTTCGGGAACCTCACGCAGCCTGCGGAATCAGTGGTGGAGAACTACGTCCGCCAGTGTTCGATCATGATGACCTGCGCGGAGTTGGCCAAGGCCGGCCTGTTCCTTGCCAATGACGGACAGGGAGCCGCCGGCACCGTGTTGTCCCGGAGCGAGGCCAAGCGGATCGGCTCCATCATGCTGACGTGCGGCATGTATGACGCCGCCGGCGAATTCGCCTACCGCGTGGGCCTGCCCGGAAAGAGCGGGGTGGGCGGCGGAATACTGGTCATCGTGCCGGGCCAGTGCGCCATCTGCGTCTGGAGCCCGCGCCTGGATGCCAAGGGCAATTCCCTCGCCGGCACGGCAGCCCTTGCCGACCTCTCCGACCGCACCGGCTGGTCAGTTTTCTAGTTTTTCCCATCCAAGACAGATCTTCCCCGGATCGAAAGGAAATACCCATGCCCAACAACCCCAATGACGAGGTTGGCTTCGACCACATAATTGATGGTGGTCACGCGCATGCGTCCGAGACCTCCCTGCACGCGGAGGACAAGGGTTACCACAAGAACCTCAAGCCCCGGCAGATCCAGATGATCGCGATCGGCGGCGCGATCGGCACCGGCCTGTTCCTGGGCGCCGGCGGCCGGCTCAACGCCGCGGGCCCGTCCCTGGTCATCGCCTACGCGGTCTGCGGGTTCTTCGCGTTCCTGATCCTGCGCGCCCTGGGCGAACTGGTCCTGCACCGGCCCTCCTCGGGCTCGTTCGTCTCCTACGCCCGCGAATTCTTCGGCGAAAAAGCCGCATTCGTCTCCGGCTGGTTCTACTGGATCAACTGGGCCACCACCACCATCGTGGACATCACCGCCGCCGCCCTCTACATGCACTTCTTCGGCAACTA